>JALHLK010000010.1 GCA_022844565.1 Saprospiraceae bacterium | reverse complement strand
TTCTTTCAGATTCTCAATTACTCGAGACACCCTTGCATTAAGCTAATGATTCCCGTTGGCTGGCTCATTGAGGACTTTCACCTCTTAGGTTTTAGACATGCATGGCACACATAAAAAAAAGGGGCTTAAATTTAAGCCCCTTCTATTTATGTAACCAAATTATTATGCTCTTAACTTCTCCTTCCTTCGTTTTAATTGCCTTACGATCACTTCGCTGGCTTTGTCTAGGGAGGCTTCAAAGGTTTTTTCTGTTGATGTTACTACGATTGTGTCTCCAGGTATATTGGCTTTTAATTCTACAATTTTATCTTTTACTTGACCCGTATTTTCTAGTTTTAAAAATACATCGACATTTAAAATCCGATCATAAAACTTTTGTAACTTTTGTAATTTTTCAATGATTAATTCTCTTAATTTCACATCTGCATCAAAATGAACTGCTTGAATCTTAATATTCATACTTTTACAATTTAAATGTTAATAATAATACTTTGACATTTCAAAGAATGACTCCAAGTTAAACCTTTTTTTAGACTTTGCCAAGAAATAAATCAAATAAATTAAACATATTTTTATTAAAATTCATTTAGTATATGATAATCTGTAACTTATAAAATTATACATTTACAAATAATTTTTCATAAACAAATTTAAACTGTAGATATCATGAGCGAAATAAAAAAAGAGGAGATCCAACAGGAAGTTTTTGACTTGTACGATTATTTTGTACACGGACATATTGATAGAAGAGACTTCATGAATAGGCTTTCTGCGTATGCCGTTGGTGGTATGACCGTCATGTCTTTGATGAGTTTTTTAAACCCTGATTACAAAACAACCGTTCAAATTGATCCTAATGATCCTAGAATTGTATCAAAATACATTACTTATCCTTCTCCAAAAGGTGGTGGTGAAATGAAGGCGCTCTTAAGCATGCCTGCAGAGTTCAAAGGTAAGCTTGGAGGAGTTGTGGTTGTACATGAGAATCGTGGGTTAAATCCCTATATTGAAGATGTAGGACGAAGGGCTGCACTGGCAGGATTTGTCTCTATTGCCCCTGATGCATTGACACCACTGGGTGGGTATCCTGGCACAGATGATGAAGGTCGAACCATGCAAGCCAAAAGAGATAGAATCGAGATGTTAGAGGATTTTATTGCTGCGTATGAATATGTACAAAAACATGAAAAGTGTAATGGTAAAGTGGGTGTAGTAGGCTTTTGTTTCGGAGGTTGGATTTCAAATATGATGGCTGTAAGGATTCCAGATTTAGCCGCATCTGTACCTTATTATGGTGGTCAACCGACTGTAGAAGATGTAAGTAAAATCAAAGCTCCATTACTTATCCATTATGCTGAGTTAGATACAAGAGTGAATGAAGGATGGGCAAATTATGAGACCGCTTTAAAAGCTAATAATAAGGACTACGTCATGCATATGTATCCAAAGGTGAATCACGGCTTCCACAATGATTCTACACCAAGATTTGATAAAGATGCTGCGGAATTATCATGGAATAGAACGGTTGAATTCTTTAAAGCTAAGCTGAAGTAATTTGATTTTTAAAAGTTTGGATTGCTCAATTTCCCAATTTTAATAAGACAAGTCTTGGGATTCACACATATTTAAATTAGATTTGAACTTCAAATCAATTTTCTATGGCAGGCACATCAAATATTAGTACTCCTTCCAACGATGGGAGACCAAAACCAATTATGACTTTTTCCAACATCATCAATATGAATGTTGGTTTTTTTGGAATACAATATAGTTTTGGATTACAACAGAGTGCAGTAAATCCTATCTATGATATGCTGGGTGCATCTGCTCATGAAATCCCTATTTTAAATATAGCTGGTCCTGTGACAGGATTGTTGATCCAACCGATCATTGGTGCGATGAGTGACAAAACTTGGTCACTACAATGGGGCCGGAGGAAGCCTTACTTTATGATTGGTGCCATTATCTGTAGTTTGTGTCTTTTAGCATATCCATTTAGCAGTACACTTTGGATGGCGGCAGGATTACTATGGATACTCGATGTTGGAAATAATACAGCAATGGAACCATACCGAGCATTCATCGCAGATACCTTAAATAAGGATCAACAGCCTATGGGTTTTCAAGCCCAAAGCTTTTTTACCGGACTTGGGCAGACTTTAGCCAATGTTTCACTTTTCATTTTTCCTTTACTTTTCATTGGGTATTCTGGTAAACTTCCTAATTGGGTATATGCTTCCTTCTTTTTGGGTGCCGTATGTTCGATTGGATCTGTATGGTGGAGTATGCATACTACTAAAGAGGTGCCCCCTTCTGATGAAGAAATAGAAAGCATCAATAAATATAATGAAAATAAACCCAATAAGATCTTACAATTTATTGGCTATATCTTGGCTGTTTCTATAGTTCCAGGTTTGATATATTTTATACTATATACTTTGGCAGGAATGACGGTGGCCAATTTCCTTATTCTACCACTCTTCTTTATTTGGATTTTTGTATTAGCAGGCATTTTAGAAAAACATCAACATCATCCCTTACTCGGTTCCGTTTATTCATTGGTTGCACCACTTGTCGAAATTATTGATTCAATCAAAACGATGCCTAAAGTGATGTGGCAATTAGCGCTGGTGTATATTTTTCAATGGTACGCGTTATTTTGTTACTGGCAAAACAGCTCAAAAAGTGTGGCACTTTCTGTGTGGAATGCTACCCCATCGACTGATAAAACTAAGTATGAGGAGGCAGTAAGCTGGACCGGTTTGGTCAATGGTTGGTACAATATTGTGACTTTTTTGACTGCATTTTTATTGGTGTATTTTGCTAAGAAATATGGAGGCAAATATGTCCACTTTGTGTGCTTACTTTTGGCAGGGATTGGATTTATTGCATTCCCTTTCATCGCTAATAAATACTTATTGTTTGTTGCAATTACCGGATTTGGTATCGGTTGGGCGAGTATGATGGGTATACCTTATTTATTGGTGGTGAATGACATCCCTAAAGAAAGATATGGTGTCTATATGGGGATAATCAATATGATGATCGTAATACCCATGATCATTCAAACATTAACTTTTGGTTATGTTTTAGAGCACTTTTTGTCAAATGATCCTCGATATGCTATTGTCTTTGCGGGTGTGTTGTTGCTAATTGCGGCTGTGGCTACTTTGAATATAAAGACGAGTAAAACTTTGGAATCTCTGTCTTGATAAAAAAATATTGAAATTTTAAGGTTGCGTATTTAAAGAAATTCTGTTATGTGGAACATCGGTCGGAAATTATTTGTACTAATAATTTTAGCTTTTATAACAGGGCTTTTATCGTCTTCCCTAAATGAAAAACAGAATAAAAACCCTAATATTATTGTAATTTTTGCTGATGATATGGGTTACGGTGATGTGTCTGCTTTGAATTTAGAAGCTAAAACTCATACTCCTGCCATAAATGAGATGGCTGAAAGTGGCATCGTATTTACAGAAGCACATTCAAGTGCTTCTGTTTGTACCCCTTCTAGATACGGTCTATTGACAGGAAGTTATGCTTTTAGAAATAGACTTAAGGGTGGCAATGTAGGAGGGTATGATGCATCGGTCTTAGGACTGAAACAAAATACAATTGCCCATCTATTAAAAAATGCAGGATACACTACAGCTTGTATTGGCAAATGGCACTTGGGCTTTGAATGGGCTACAAGAAACCAAAACGAAAAGCCTAGTTTAGATCAGCTTTCTAAATATTCTAACGTGGACTATTCCAAACCTATTAAATTTGGTCCTAATTATTATGGTTTTGACTATTCTTTTATACATCCAGCTTCCCTAGACATTCCGCCCTATTTATTTTTAAAGAATGGATTGGCTGTGGATAAACAAATGATTTTAACTTCAGACGTTTACCCAAAAAGTTTAGAAACAACACAACATTCTTGGGACAAAAAGCACACAGCTGAAGGGGATATTTATTGGAAAAAAGGGGTTTGGTGGCGAGATGGAGAAATGGCCAAGTCTTTTAAAATTGAAAAATGTCTAGGCAATATAATGGACGAAGCAGTTGATTTCCTAAGACAAAAAGCATTAAAAGAAAATCCTTTTTTTCTTTATTTACCGCTTACAGGCCCACACACTCCTTGGGTACCAGATGATCAATTTAAAGGAAAATCCTCTATTGATACCTATGGGGATTTTATTCTAACCATTGATAATGTAGTAAAAGTAATTAATGAAGAAGTTAATAAACTTGGAATTGCTAACAATACAATGATAATTTTCACATCAGACAATGGTGGATATTGGCCCGAAGAGGAGATAATACTTCAAAATCATCATTCAAATTATGGAAGGAGAGGCCAGAAAGGAGACATTTGGGATGGTGGCCATCATGTTCCACTGATTATTAAATGGCCTGCAAGAATTTCTAAACCAAAAAATTATACACATTTGGTAAGTTTAACAGATTTGTTTGCTACTTTTTCAGACCTAACTGGTCAAAAAATAAAGGGTGGCGATGATAGTTTCAGCTTTAATCTGGTATTGAATGGAAACTTTTCTAAGCCAACAAGGAACTCTATGATCCACTGTACAGGACAAAAGTTTTTCGCTATTCGAAAAGGCAACTGGAAGTATATTGACATGGTTGGCTCTGGTGGGTTTACAAATCCTACCCAAATTCAACCCAAGCCTGGAGAACCAGATGGACAGTTGTATAATATTAAGTCAGACCCTTTTGAGTCAAATAATCTATATTTTAAATATCCATCTGTTGTTGCTGACTTAAAATTACAAATAAAACGTGCAAAAGAATCGTCTACTACTACAGAATTAAATAATTAAAATTTAAGTGACTTAGACATAAAATCTAAATCCAATCACAATATCTTTGCCAGTACTCCAAATCAGCGGTAACTCTACTTTAAACAGACTTACCGCTGTTTTAACTATTATTTTTAGCGATATCTCTCTTTAAAATGCAGTTACCGCTGTTTTGACACCGTATATTAGGCCCTAAAATAGTTGATATCCTACATTTTTATTAATTTATAAGAATAAGACAGTAATAATTGGATCAAAATATACACTTATCGCTGTTTTAATTACGTAAAACAGCGGCAACTTGACTATTTTGACACTTAGCGCTGTTTTGTGATTATTAAACAGCGCTAAGTGTCAAAATAATTTGTAAATTTGTATTATGAATAGGATTTTATAAACAGGTATAACATGGGCTTAATTGGTAGGAATTTTGAAAAACAAGAATTAAACGAATTACTGAATTCAAATAAATCGGAATTTATCCTATTGTACGGAAGAAGAAGAGTTGGTAAAACATACTTGATAAAAGAGTACTTCAAACATCAATTTACCTTTTATACAACGGGACTAGCCAATAAAAAGTTAGCTGTACAACTTAGTAATTTTTCAGAAGATTTAAAAAAAATTGTATCAAATCACGAACTAGAGGAGCCTACTTCATGGATGCAAGCATTTAAAAACTTAATTCGTGCACTTGAGAAATCCGAAGACATTGTAAAATTAGTTTTTATAGACGAATTACCTTGGATGGACACCAAAAATAGTGATTTAATAACTGCGGTAGATTATTTTTGGAATAAATGGGCAAGTGGTAGAAAAGATATAAAATTAATAGTCTGTGGTTCTTCTGCTTCATGGATGATTAAAAATATATTGAAAAATAATCAGGGTCTCTATAACAGGGTTACAAGAAAGATAAAGGTAAAACCATTTACGCTTTCAGAAACACAGGAATATTTTATCTCAAAAGGATTTAACTTCGATAATTATCAAATCATGGAGCTTTATATGGCACTTGGAGGCATTCCTTATTATTTAGATTTTGTCAGTAAAAATCAAAGTGCAGCCCAAAACATAAACCGATTATTTTTTTCTGAAAATGCACCATTGAAAAATGAATATAAAATGCTTTTTGCTTCATTATTTAAAAAATATGATAAACATATACTTATTATCGAAGCATTAGCAAACAAGAAAAAAGGCTTGCAAAGATCAGAAATACTTGACATTATGAAGATGTCAGATGGTGGTACATTCACAAAAGTCTTAGAGGAACTTGTCGAAAGCGATTTTATAAGAAAGTTTTCATACCCTCAAAAGAAAACGAGAAATTCAATCTACCAACTTGTTGATAATTTTACGTTATTCTATAATAATTTTAAAGATCAAATCGATAAAGAAAATTCAAATTTCTGGACCAATGCTATTGGTACACCTACCTTTTACACGTGGGCTGGAAATGCATTCGAAATAGTAGCAATCTCTCATATTGAGCAAATAAAAAACGCTTTGGGAATAAGTGGCATACAAACCGACATATACGCATGGAGTAGCCAAAATGCTCAGATTGACCTTGTGATCGATAGAAAAGACAATGTCATTAATCTTATTGAAATCAAATACTCGGAACATCCTTATAAAATCAGCAAAGACTACGACCTAAAACTAAGGAATAAAATAGCATCCTATAAAGAGGAAAACAAAACAAATAAATCCGTTTGGCTTATATTCTTGACCACATTTGGATTGAGTTCTATGGCTAATGCAGGAGCGGTGCATAGTGAGTTGAAGGCAGAGGTTTTGTTTGGTTGAAAAGTATCTTGCCATTTTTTCTTCAAGCAGTAATGGTTATTTACAATAACTACCCCTTCTCAATTTTATAACAGTACCTTTTCAACTTACGCTCAAAATCAAAGTCCTTCGTTGCACTTGTTATATCTTTCACTTGACCTGAATTGATCTTTTCGGCATACAATTTAAATTTTGAAAGATTGGTTGAAAAATAGATTATTCCACTATCTTTCAATAGTAACAAACACTTATTGATCAGCCACCAATGATCACGTTGTATGTCAAAAGCAGTCTGCATACGTTTACTATTGCTGAAAGATGGTGGGTCAAGAATGATAACATCAAAACTTTTGGGTTTTAATAAATCCACATTCATCAATACGTCACCTTGTATAAATTGATATTGGTCAGATTCTTCAAAGCCATTGAGTTTCATATTTTCTTTTGCCCAATCGAGATAGGTTTTTGAAATATCTAGCGTATATACACTATTGGCATTGCCAGCAGCAGCATAAACAGAGAAGGAGCCTGTGTAAGCAAAAAGGTTGAGTATGTTTTTACCTTCTGACTGGGATTTTACCAATTTGCGCGTCTTTCTATGATCCAAAAACAAGCCCGTGTCCAAATAGTCAGAAAGGTTAATTTTAAAAATCAATCCATCTTCTTTTACCAAAACTTCTTTTTTCTGACCTTCTATTTTGGTGTATTGATCATCTCTACTCTTTATATTTCTTCGCGATTTAAAGAAAATATTTTGCATGGGAATGTCCATGACATCCGCGATGATTTCCTTAGACATTTCGAGCCAAAAATTATGTTCTCCACTTGTCAAATTATGATTCCGCTCATACTCGGCGACATAAACATAGTCTTCAAACTTATCAATCATAAGTGGAAAATCTGGTAAATCAAGGTCGTAAATCCTAAAACAGGTGATTCCAGATTTTCTGGCAATCTTACCTAACCGTCCATAAAGCTTTGTTAGTCGGTTTTTAAACTCTGTGTATTTTGTATCCATCGTATAATTTCTAAATCGGATCTACATCAATATTGATTCTCAACCCTTTCACATTATCTATCAAAAATAGATTTTCTTTTTCTTTTAGGATGACATATTTTGTCTTTGCGATAATTTTAGTGTCCGATTTAATTTTTATGATCAAATCTTTTAGGTACATGTTTTTCACCCTGCTTACCGAGGGAGTAATAGGTACAGACACTCCATTTCCAAGATGGGTCCTCAATCGTTTTTCATACATTTTAGCAGCGTTATCCAGGTAAATGGCATCTTTATGTTTTAATTGTAAATGAATCATTTTGATAAAAGGGGGATAATTAAAGTCTGCTCGTTCTCTAATTTCTCTATCAAAAAACTGATCATATTTTTGAAATTTCACTTCATCAAATACAGGATTATCAGATCGTGAAACTTGGATTAGGACCTTACCTTGCTTGATTCGTCTTCCTGCTCGCCCTGCCACCTGAGTCATAATCTGAAAAGCTCGCTCTGTTGTCTTATATCCAGGTTGATACAATAAAGCATCTGCCAAAGGTATACAAACTAAGGTAACTTTTTCAAAATCAAAACCTTTTGTGACCATTTGAGTACCTACCAAAATATCGTATTTGTGATTAGAAAAATCATTGATAATGCTTTCATAAGCTGTCTTAGTGCGCGTAGTGTCATAGTCAAGTCTTACAATTCTAGCTTCGGTAAAATGCGATTGAAGTAATTGTTCTATTTTTTCTGTACCTAAGCCTACATCGTGAAGATTGATACCACCACAATCAGGACATTTTTCGGGTAATTTGGCTCTATAGCCACAATAATGACACCTCAGTTCATTAAAATATTTGTGAAATGTAAGCTTGACATCACAATTGGTACATTGGGCCGCCCAACCGCAATCTTGACATTGGATTACAGGTGCAAAACCACGTCTATTTTGAAAAACGATGACTTGCTCTTTATTTTTTAATGTCTCTTCGATAGCATTCAACATCTTCAAGGAAAAAATATCTTTCATCCGATTGGCCTTTCGCTCTTTGGTCGTATCGAGCAATTCAATATCTGGCATCAATACGTCATTAAATCTATTTGGCAAAGTGGTGAGCACATATTTACCTTCTAAAGCATTGTGAAAAGATTCTACAGAGGGTGTGGCAGAACCCAGCAATATTTTGCATTTATACAAGTGGGTAAGCATCACAGCCACATCTCGAGCATGATATCTTGGGGCGGGATCATATTGTTTGTAAGAACCATCATGTTCTTCATCCACCACGATCAGGCCAAGGTTAGAAAACGGAAGAAAAATAGAAGATCTAGCCCCTACAATTAATGGCCGTCCTTTTAATGTCTCCTGCCACACTTCTACCCGCTCAGCATTTGAAAACTTGGAGTGATAAACCAACATATCCTGACCAAAAACAGATTTTATCCGATCCACCATCTGGGAAGTCAGGGCAATCTCTGGGAGTAAATACAAGACTTGTTTTCCTTGCTTTATACAGTGTTTAATCGTTTCGATATATACTCTCGTTTTACCGCTACCTGTGACTCCTTTTAACAATAATGGTGTATTGGATGCGTGTGCTGCTTGAATATCATTAAATACCATCTGCTGACTTGATGTTAGTGGGCTTTGGTCATCTTCTATCTTTTCAAAAGAGGTAAGTCTACTTTCTACATAATCATATATTTCGACTATTCCTTTTTTCTCCAGTTCTTTCACTACGCTCCTTTCTACTTGAGCAAATTCACAAAGCCATGTGATCGTGATATTTTGAGTCGTATTTTTTAGTTCAGAAAGAGCTAACAATGCATTGACTTGCTTTTTACTTCTTTTTACGGCATCAAGTGCTTCGATTTGAGCATCCTCATGCTGAAAATCTTGGCTCCATCGTACAGCTTTAACAATTTTTGGATTATATTTTTCAATCAACTCTTCTTCAACTTTCACAACAGATGCTTCCATCAACTCTCTCAATACAGGGTAAATACTTTTTTTATTCAAAATTTCTTGTACCTCGGCTATTGTTAAGTAGTCTCTTAAACTCAATGCTTCACCTATCAAAAAAGCAGCATCGCTCAATTCTACCTCTGTATAATCTACTTCCCCTGCTGTCAGTTTGGTCTCACTTTCTAATTTTAGGGATGCAGGTAACGCTGCCTGCATCACTTCCCCCAATGTACAACAATAATAACCGCTCATCCAAGTCCAAAGATTCAAATTTTCTTGAAGAATGATAGGGTGCGTGTCTAAAATAGAATTAATTTTTCTTGGTTTTCGATCTGTGTTGATAGCAGCAGATATCTTATATACAATGCCCGAATATAATTTATTTTTGATGGGCACTTCGACTCTGACCCCAATTTTTATACCATCGACAAGATCATCAGGTACTTCATAGGTATACAAAGTCGAAATCGCTAATGGTAAAATGACATCTACAAACATGGTGCAAAAATACATTGTTTGGTAAACATAATACTGTTATATTGGATTTAACCGTTATGACTGTAATATCATATTGTTTAAATTTAGAAAAAAATATTAATTTTGATTTATAAAATACAAAATTCTTGACATTTCAAAAAAATATTCTTCTTTTACTTTTAACATTGTATACAATGGTTGCAATAGGTCAATCCACTGACGCTGTTGTATACGAATATATTCCAGGAGAAATAATTGTTCAAACAAAAGACATAACTAAATTAAGACAATTAATTAGCAATCAAACAAATATATCGAGTAGAGCAAAGATCGTTACAGTTCCCAAAATAGAAATAGAAGAAATTACATCTTCTTTTTTGCATCTTGCCGTAATCAAAACTGACGAAACTGAAGTTGATGGATTAATGACGAAAATTCGAAATAATGAAACAACTGTCCATGTTCAACGCAATAAGATTATCAAGCTACGAGAGAAACCTAATGATCCAGAATTTATTAAACAGTGGACTTTAGATAACCCAATTGAAGGTGTAGACCATAAAGTATTGAAAGCATGGGACATTACAACTGGAGGAGTTTCAGCCATGGGTGACACTATTGTGGTGGCTATCATTGATGATGGTGTAGGTAGACATGATGATTTAGTGGACAACCTCTGGGTAAACCATCAAGAGATACCTGGAGATGGTATCGACAATGACAAAAATGGTTATATAGACGACTATTTTGGGTGGAATTCAGAAAATAAAAACGATAATATTTTTACAGAGGAAAGACATGGAACATCCATTGCTGGCATCATAGGTGCAAAAGGCAATAATGGCAAAGGAGTCACTGGTATCAATTGGAATGTAAAACTTATGATCATAGATATGGGGAATATCACCGAAGCAAATGCCCTAAAGGCGTATGCTTACGTGTATGACATGAGAAAACTTTATAACGAATCTGCTGGCAAAAAAGGGGCATTTATCGTGGTGACCAATTCGAGTTGGGGTATTGATTTTGGAAAAGCAAAAGACGCACCGATTTGGTGTGATTTTTATAATAAATTGGGTGAAATAGGTATACTAAATTGTGTAGCTTCTGTAAATAAAAATATAGACATAGACGTACTTGGTGATTTACCAACTACTTGTGAAAGTGATTATATTGTAGGTGTCACCAATTTAAATAGATTTAATGTTTTGAATAGTGATGCTTCTTTTGGCAAGAAAAGTATAGATTTAGGAGCTTATGGTCAAAGAGCCTTAACCACCTCTAGAAATAACACCTATGCTGAATTTGTAGGCACATCATCAGCAACTCCCCATGTGGTTGGGGCGATTGCCTTAGCTTATAGCGTTGCATGTCCTGAGATGATTAAACTATCCAAAAATGATCCCGCTTTGGCCGCAAAATGGATGAAACATATCCTGCTTTCTTCTGTTTCCCCTAATGATGTTTTAAACAATAAATCGACATCCAGAGGGACCTTAGATATCGGGACTTTTGTAACTAAGACCCAAGAATTGTGTGGGAATTGTCCTCTTTTTTATGTCGAAAACGATGAAGTAACAAATCGAGAAGGCATTGAAAAATTTAAATTTTACAAAGAAGGTTGTACAATAGATTTAAGGATTAGAAAAACTGAAGACTCAATTTGGACAGTTTATAATAATTTTAAAGAGATTGATAGTATCAACAACCTAAGTTTATGTGAAGAAATAGAATACCAAATCAGACATCGATGTAATCAAATTGCCATAGATAGTTTTGGATACTCGAGGTACATCAATACCTACGGATGTTGTACTAATGTTTCGAATTTAGATGTCAAATTTGATACAGACAAAATTATCATCAAAAGTGAATTGACTGATTTAGTAGATTTTACCAAATTTGAGTATCGCAAAAAGGATGATACAATTTGGCAAAACATAGATATAATCGACCAAAATTCAATAAAAGCAATTACAAATTGTACACTTTTTGAATATAGAGCTTTTAACTCCTGTTTAAATAATAGGACAAGGTCAGATACGACAGCTATTAATTTTATTTCAACAGATTGTGGTGTTTGCACCTCCCCTACCTATTGTACACCTTCATCAATCTCAAACAGACAAGAATGGATCAACGATGTCACCATTAATGAAAATCAATGGAAAACTGGCCAAGGGTCAAAAGGATTCGAACCCATTTTGTCGTATAACATTCCTACATTCAAATTGGGCATAAAATATCCTATTAAAATTAATCTCGGCTTCTCAGGTACCCCTTTTCGAGAACGATTCTATGTTTATTTCGATACCAATCAAGATGGATTATTTAAACAAGATGAACTAATTTTGGTAAGTAAAGATAGAGCAAGCAGTTTATCAGACACTATTATTTTCCCTCCTACAGCTAAAGAAGGAATCAGTCGATTAAGAATCATCATGAGTTTCGCTGAAATTAGTTCTCCGTGTACATGGCCAGAATTATTTGGAGAAGTGGAAGATTATTGCATTAATATCGATAGATCCACAAACAATCCGTCAATCGAAAATAACAGCTTTTCGAGTATAAATACAATTGTTACGGATAATCTATACTTACGGAATATACCTGAATTCCAAAACGCCTCACATCAATACTCCATATTTAATTCTCATGGTCAATTGATAGTAAAAGGAAACATAAAAGATAATCTCATTGATTGCAGTCATCTTCCAAACAGCATATATTTTATAAAAATTGAAGGTAATAACTTAATACAATCCTTCAAATTTATAAAAATCTAGATTAATAAAGGTCTAAAACATTTTTGGGATAAAACACAAAATCAAATTGTTTTTTAGTGTCTTCATCTATACAATCAAATTTCAAAGTTTTCACTTTAACTTCTTTCATCAACACGTAAATATCATTAACCAAAGGAAACTCCTTAATTGATCCTTCAAATTTTGATTTCGAAATTCTATTATTTTCTTTGAGTTTCTTTGTATTTGTGCAACTACATTTATAAACTAGATTCCCTTTCTCATCGCGATTTATTTGCAAAAACTTGATATTTTCAACGGATATGGGTAATTGCTTATTCATTTGTTGGATTTTTGCATTAATCAGGTTGAGATAAAAAGGAGTGTTGATATTAGGGGAACCTTTTGTAGTTAATTCTTTTTTATAAATTTGGTAGTTTTCTCTATTAATGATTTTTGATACCAAAACTTGGTTGTCTAGTTTATAAAAATTAAACTCAAATTCAACGCCTTCTTCCAATAAAAATGTAGGTTCAGCGATATAATCTATTGCTTTAGTAAGGTCTTTTGCTTCATATTTTGACAAAAAAGATTTGATACCCGCTTTAGTTTTACTTTTGACCACAATATCCATTTTGATACGATTTGGGTCCTTAGAGCTACACTCCGTATCTTCAAAACCATTTCCCCTCACTATGTCATTTTTAAGGCTATTGTATGTTTTTACGAAATCTTTAATCTGGGATTCTTTAGATTTTTTACAGCCTAATGCCAATAGGAATAATGAGACAATGAATAAAATACTGATTTTATTTGACATGATCTTAAATTTATTAATGGCAAATATAGGTACATTTTTTCACTACCACCCAGGAGATTGTTTTGAATTAGTTTAAGTGCTTCTAAAAAGACCTTCATTATTATAAAAAAAAATCTTATTTTAGTGAATGTTGTATTCCATTAAAAAAAAGTTATAAGATAACAAAAATCCATTCGAACAAATATAGGCACCCAAAACAGAAGTCTTTCACACGCCTATTCTATCTGATCTTTAATCACAAAATAATTGTAATATCATTGTCTTCCAAGCATTAATAAGTGACAACAAGTAGTAATGAAAAATGACAGTGTTTTACCCTAAAACTTCCCATCGGTAATGGTTAATACCTCACCTGATGTACTTTTCATTGTTCCTGAAAAAGTACCCTTTGCACTTTTACCAACAAGACTTGAAGACACACTTGTAACCTTATAAGTAATTTCTTTTCCTCCAGTAAACAGGACTTTGTCTTTTCTAAGATAAATTGCTCCTGTAAAATTATCACCAGCTATCGGATAAGTACCTACTCCTGTGAAGTCATCAATTACAATACCCATTGTTTCGTTTGCACTTGTGTTCACTGAGCTGATGGCGATTTGCTCTGTTTTTTCGTCTATTACATTGGTTATAACAGTTCCTTTCCATTGAGTTCCGTTTATTTTCATCGATAATTCACCTACCCCAAGGATGTTGCTGCCACCCTCATCTTTAGAGCAAGAAAACAAGAATACTATTAGAAGAAGGGCGATTGATGTTGTTGTACGCATGATGTTTGTTTTTAATTGTTGTGAAAAGTAATTTATATACTATATTTTTTTTACCATTGATATCTAATACTGCCTTGAAGGATTTGTTCTTGACGACCGTTGGGTAATTGTGGATATTGTGAATAATCATTGTAAAAAGCTCTTAACGAAAAGGTCATATTTTTAATCAATTGAGCTTGGATATCAGAGGTAAATCCCAATCGATAATCATCTTTTGCAACTTGATTGTATACAGCACCTACCTGAATTCTTCCAATTTTTTTGATTTGTGTGCCTATTGATGCATTCACCCCTGATTGCGTAGCCGAGAATATGGAGGTGGCATTGTGGCTATACTGACCTGCAAGGATTATAAAAAAGGATTTCACATTGATGTTTTGGCTCAAATTGATAAAGCTTGAATTGATATTTTGGGCAATACTATCTGTTTTGGTCTGATACAAAGCCACATTGAGCACCGTATTGCCTCGGAATAGCTTTGATTTATTCCACGATTTGGATAAGGTAACATTTGCAAGATTAGAGTTGTATTCATAAAATTGGGAGTTCAATAATATATTGGATAATTGAAGTTTTATGCTTGCAATTTTGGAGCTGTTCAAACCTAGATTGATGCCCATCTGTCTCATATTGGTGGTGTATCCCTTAGAATTTGAAAAGTTATCATCTTCCTCGATGTATTGTAATCCAAGATCAATAGCACGATTTTTAGACCGTTGGGTGAATCTAAAATCTTTGCGCAACACATCATTTCTCAATCCAAATGCACCGGGATGATTGAACCCTGGACCTACAAATTGCCCTTTAGCAGTAAGGCTGGTCAGCCCATCAAAAAGATTGAGCGCAAGACCTGAACTAGCTGCAAAATCAAAATTGGTTGATAAGTTGGTACTGATCACACCTTCATTCAACTCGCGACCCAATTGAAAGGAATTGCGTATGGTGTCATTGGTGTTTTGATTGAGTGCCAAACCTGCTACCTCTCCCGACCATTCAAGTATCCTAGATTTACCGATAGAAACCAAAAAATCGGTGCCCCCTACCCATGCATTTTCTGGCAACAGTGAAATGCCAATGGTATCCGATTTTGCATCCTGAAATCTCAACACAGAAAAATTGATACTTGATCCATATTCTTGTCCAACCCCTACCCTAGCTGCCATAAGATTTTGCTCAAATCTTCCTTCGGGAAGAAAATCATTAAATCCTGTATAACTTTGGATTTTTCCGCCTGTGGCAGCGAGTCTTACGGCTCCTGGATTATACTTTACACTACCACCGTTGACCTGAATACCATTCAAAGTGAGGGGGCTATAGGTAGGAAAAGCACTACCGATCGTCAATTCTTCTATGCTGTACAAGTATTTGTTTACTCCGTTAAATAGGCCATATTTTTTCAACTCGCCTAGTAAAATCTTGGGATCAGAAAGATTTGGTGGGTTATAGGCCAAATCTTGCAACTCCTTCCATTTTCCTGAATCGATCCATTCTTTTTTTACCGCCATCAACTGATCATACTTTTGTTTGAGCTGATCTATTTTTTTCTTTTCTCTGAGAAGTTTATCGTATATTTTTCTTGCCTCATCATATTTTTTTCTAGCACCTTCTGTATTTTCAGAAGCGTAGGCCCTTAAGTCAGCTTCCATATTTTTGATTTTTTCATCAAGGATACGCCTTGCTTCTTCTTTCAGGAATTCTTCTGCATTTTCGATTTCTGTAAGGGTTTTAAGGTCATCTGCATATTTAGTCACTTTTTGCAATTGGGTTTCAGCCAGTTTTCGCAGGATGATCTCTTTGGCCTTACTCTCGAATCTACTTCTGTCAAAATTGATACGAAACATATTGACATCTTGATTGAGTGTACCTTTTTCTGTAGTGTAGCGCCCCTGCAAAGAGATGGGTATGCCATACAATTGAATGCCTTGTTCTGCTTCCGCTCTAATAAAGGATCCAGGATACTGTGTAAAATAACTGTTGGGATTCATATAGTTGCCCTCAATGCTAGCAGACCCATAAAAATCAACCATACCTAGTGGTTTTTTCGTGTTTTTCATCAATATGGGATCGCCCACTTCTATATCTCTACAAATTATTTCTAATTGTGATTGTGTTTGGACATCCATGACTTTGGTACATACGGTGTATTTTCCTTTTGGGAAGTTACCCGTTTGATTGACATATTTTTGGATTTCGGAGTCTTTGTAGTCTAGTTTTGCAGTACGGATGAGGTCTTTTGTAAAAATATTTTGGCCTGCTTTAGTTTGGATATTTTCAGAGCGGGTGATGAGAAGGAGCTTACCTCTGTCGTCTTTGAATTCTGCTAGCATATAGGCTTTTTGGGGGATGGGGAGGGAGAAAGAGACATCCCAGGAGTCGGAGGGGGATAGGGATTGAGCATGCGAAATTTGTAATGATAATGAAATAAGCATCAAGGTATTGATAGCTAATACTAGTATAGATTTATCATTATTATCAATTTTTGTTTTTTTCAGTTTATTATGCAAATTCATATTATTTCAATACTTTGTTATTCAGTTACTTTGCAAGGGTTCATATCGTCAAGACAATTCAAAATGGTCATCCATTGCTCCAAACTCTAATTTTGAGTAGAGGTGGCTTTGGGGTTGTGTAGAACGCTTGTTGATTTCTAGTTTTGAACAAGAGACATACAACAAAATTGAAAAATACTAAAATGTGAAATATTGATGTTTCGTTTAATAACTTATTCATTTAATAAAATTTGTCATTATTAATATTGATCTTATTCTCTTCTTTGCTGTCGTTGTCTTTGATCTTCTTCTTGCCCAGCTCTGAGGAAAGCAGGAGTCAAAATTGGACCTTCACCAGAAGTTCTTAGACTTTGTGCTGCTCGCCATTGCCTAAATCTTAAAGCCTGTTGAGCTGGAGATTCAATGATTGTCCTTTCTGCCACACTGCCATCTGCATTGGTTCTATCAATATATGGCGTTGCTACGGTGCCATGAGGTGGGTTTGGGCTAGGATTAACAGGGGTTGCTTGAGGAGAAGGTTGAGGAGAATCTGCAAAAATTGCGGCTTGAGCTGCGTTTCCTGCAACATCTAAACTATTTCCTATTAGTTCGGAGTGATCCAATGCTCTATTAACCACCTCCATTCCTTCTCTTGCTGCTAAATTATCTAAAGGATTAGATCTCAAAAGAAGTTGTCTATTTGGCTGTCTTCCAAAAGTTCTAGTAAAATTATCTATTATTCGTTGAATACCTTGTCTTTGAGCATTTGATGCTAATCTAGCCTCTATTGCTCCACCTGCACCACTAAATAAGGCAGAAACCACTAATTGTGTACCTGAGAATTCATCTTCTTCTCCTGTATTTATTGAGACTTCTTGTTGAAGTGCATTAGCACCCACTTCTATTGATACCCCAAGAACAATTCTTGTTGTTACTTGTACTGTGACAGATGCACTAAATGTTTCAGCAGCTGATAATCCACATGTAGCCACACCTGCTCCTGTGGAAATGGCTATTCTTAAAGCAGCCCCATAGGGATCAGGTGCTCTGCCTGTAATTGAATATCCAACCAATTCACCTGCAATTCCAGATGCTAATCCAACTGCGCCTCCAATAATCCACCATGCAATATCGCCTCTTGGATCTGTAAAGGCAATAGGATTATTTGCAAAACTATTGTATGGGGTCATATTTCTAATTAAATGCGCCTTCGGATCTACACTCAACCACCTCCCCACCCTCGGGTCATACTGCCTGAATTCCGTACTGATACTATTGCCCTTCCCCTTGAGATCATCATCTTGTTCCATACCCTGGAATCCATAGCGATAGTCAGTGGTAGACGAGTCCCTACCAGGCATGATCATACCAAATGGGAAGTACTCGGTGGCTTTCCTGACATCGGCAGAATAGTTTGCACCATCATTGATACGCCTATCACTTACAAGGGCATTGATATCTCCGACTTGATTTTTGAGTTCATAGACTTTGGCACCTCGGTATTGAGACCATCTGGAGGTCGCCACAGGATTATTGATCAGGGTATCTAGACTGATAGCTCCTATACGATTATCTGCATAAAGGGGGATATTTTTGAGGTAGATATTGGTATTTTTGATCTCATATTCTGCAAGTACCTTACCGGAGAAGTCTCTGATAGTGAGCTCTCCAATATTGGTTTGATTGTTTTTCTTAAAGACACGTCTGCCAAGGGCGTCATAATAAAAGTCGACCGTTTGGCCCCCTTCACTGATTTGTTTGATTTTGTCACTATAGAGCCAAGACATTTTATGGTCTTCCGCTTTGTCTTCCTCCAATCTACCTTTAGCATCATAAACATAATTGTCAACTGGCTGTGTAAACAGATCTGAGTTTCCATCCAATCGAAAGGAAGTACCATCAGAGATATAGCGCAATCTATTGTTGATTTTTCCATCGGATGCATCCTTATTATACTCATAGGTAAGTTCATCAAAAATGCTACCTGATCCATCCCGACGACTCATCCGATCGATGTTGCCATTTTTGTCATACGCTGTAGTGGTGCGATACGCATCATTATCATTTCTTTGTGATGCTGTTAGCCTATTAAGCTGATCGTATGTATATTTATGTAGATGAAATACACCCTCCTTATCTAAAATTAGATTTGTGTTTTGGATGGCTGAGATATTACCATTGTACTGATTATTGTAGGTCGATGGAGATTCCATCATAGATCCTCCAATAGGTTTGTAATCGCCTCTAAAATAATTTGATTCTTGTTGATATACATCTCTTAAGTAACCATTTTCTTTATCGTTACCCGGATCATTAGTACCCACTTTGTTGATGCCTTTGAGCCAGCCATTAATGGTGTAGGTAAGATCAAGCCCTTGTACTTTTTCTTCTCCGAGTTCTGCCCTCGCTATATTGCCGTGGGTATAGTACTTATAGGATATATCATGATCTACTCTATCTCCGGGCTCATATCTACTGCGACCTGTGGATACACTTATTACCCTATTATCGGCATCATATTTCCTCCAATGATAGAATTGGTCTGCACGATCAGGTTGGTATGCTTCTTCTTTGATTTTCCCAGTGATAAGATCAAATTTGTACCTTACTTTTTTGAAGCGATGGTTGGCAGCTACCTCTCGTGGCAAGCCAGCCAAGTTAGTTAATTCAGGAAAATCCTGCACCATCTCTGTAAGGTGACCAACAATATTATAACTGTAGTGCAAGGCATGTTGATACTTATTGGAAGCAAGATCAGCCCCATTTACAAAGTATGCAGACGAAGCCACACGATTGCGCAAATTGACCTGCTTGCGAGCGGTAAATTCTGCGGCTACATTCGTTACAAATGCGGGTGCATCGTAGTAAATTTTATTGATTTCCTGTTTATCAATTCTCTTAGCCTCTATGGCTCCTTTGAATGCATTGTAGTTTATTTTGCCTAATCTCAACCATTCGGAGATCGAGGATGTGCCTCCCTTTATAACGCCCGACTCTTCAACTCTTCCAATTTTGTCGTACATCAAGTATCCATGAGTACGATCCGAAGCTTGAAATGCATCTTGAGCTACCAAAGGTCTGCCAAGTACATCATATGCCCACTTGGTGATACCTCCGTCGGGAGTAATTTTGGTGAGTTTGCCTCCTAGCGAATTGTAGGTGTAAGAAGTACTTAGTGCATTGATATGGGTAGGATAAACACTATGCGATTCTTCCATTCTTGAGAAATCAGTTATAATTTTTACCCCCATAGGAGGAACTGTCTTAGTAAGGTGCCCTGCCTGATTGTAGTAGAATAATGTGTAATGATAAATCGCACTCGATTTTGTAACGGTCAGTTGTTCTGTACCTGGCACAAGACAGGCGATATTATACACTTGTGTAATGCTGTCTTTAAGTCGTCTTGCACGCTCCACCTTTGCTGCAAAAATTTCATTTTGTTGCCGATTTAGATTTTGAGCACATGGATCAGCGGGTACGACTCTAGGACTCAATCCAGGTAAACATAGGTTGCAAACACCTGGCTTGCCGACGAAATTTGCTTTTTTCTTAAGCATACCGGCAAATTGACCTGCTTCTCTCAGCACAGCTCCTATTGAAAAATCAAAGTTAACAATGTCTACCACTTTTATTTTAAATCGAGAACCATAATCCAGCGCTGTAAAGCCAATTTGATCGAGTTCTAGGTCAGTATAGCTGCTATTCCTTTTATACATGGTCATACATCCGAGATACTTGATATCTTTCCAAGATATTGTGGTATCTTTTTTTAGGGTAAATGATGCTTGGATTACTTTCTCTTCGTCGGTGATGGTGACCAACAAGAGATTAGCTACTGCTTGCCCCGTCCAAAAATAACGACTAGACCTGCGGTTAGGAAAGTTATTGGTAAGATCAGCAGCGATCACAAAAGGTGGCAAGCCTGTTATGTCAACTCCTTCTTCGGTAAGTCTCGAGCCTTCAGGATGCGTAATTAAAGCATTCATCAAGTCCCAAAGATACTTACCTCTCACAGATATACCGCAGTTTGAAATCATATTGAGTGCATTTTCGGCTGCAATTTGCTCAAAGTTGCTTGTTCTACCTGTGCCATCCGCTCTAGGTATAGTTGTCTCAGTTACACATCTTACATGCCTTACTCTAGAAATGCAATTAGCCAACGAATCATTAAGTGGGATTCTCCGCATTTCTGTATTGCACAGACCACAGTCGTTATTAGTTTTTTGATCTAAACATACATAGGTACTAGCACCTGCTAATATATGACTACTACCTCTTGACAAATTTGCCTCGCGCAATTCATCTAGCAGCGCTTGCTTATCTTTTTGATATTTTGCTTTGATAAAATCCCAAGCAAAATCCTTGGCTTCTTTACTTTGATCGGCAATAAATATACTTCTTATACGCTCAATACAATTACGCATACTAGAAGGGTCTGTTTGGTTAATCGGAGCATTGCAAAACATAGCAACTTTGGCCATATGATAGACATTGATATTAAATGGTTCCCGCGCGACAGTATTTAAGCTATCCATTACACGGTCTCTTTGAGCGCTATTTGTACGGAAGAATGGGTCCTTATCTAAATAAGAGAAATCGATGACTTCATTATTTTGTACAAATCCTTTACGTTGAGCTTCTTCCCAAGTCAAAGTATTATTCATTTGTTCATCAAAATTAATACTCAACACATTTAGATTGTTCCACATTAAGTAAGCATACTCCGGATGCAAAACTACAAGTGATTCAGACCATGAGTCTTTCCATATCCTACTGAGGTAGTTAAGATCAATGATGTCATTGGGTAGGACATGCAATCGTCCGTTTCTGAGAAAAGTGCGTGAACCGTCATAAACAGATACTTCAGCATCTTGAACATCTACGGCATCTACCTGCCCATTCAAATCGAGGAAAACTATCTCCCTTGATCTATAGTTATTTGTCCAAAGAGTCGTGTTTGGGCCAATTGTCCTATTAGTGTTGAAGAATGAAACTCTCCATTTAGCGTGGGTTACGTCTATTGCACCATATTGCCCTCTAGGAGCCACATCCATGCACAATGAATTGAACAAATTGGCATCAAATTTAGAAGTTTCGTTAGGACAACTTCTTTTGCAAAAAGGATTATTACCCTCTTTACGTATGATTTTTCCTGCACTTGAGATGTCGTATTCGCAAGGCACGCATTTTGTTTCACCCGTAATACAAGGAGCAATAGGAATGTTAGGGTTATAACAAGCCGTATCTCTAGCTATGTAATCCGCTACATACCCATCTCTCGCCTGCTCTATAATACTCAAAGACTTGTACAAATAATATTCACCTCTTTGGAGCGTCAAGGAACGGTCAAAAGTGAATTCGGGAATAGATTCGCAATTGGCTATATTGCCATCAGGCAATCTTCCGATCGTGATAGTGTCACTGAATTGAGTGCCTCCGCAATTGTCTCTTAGTGAAAGTATTAATCTTTTAGGACAGTCATAGCACACATTTTGGGCACAAATCATTGCCCTCATTTGGGTGGCAGAGAGTCTATAGTTGATATTTACTAGAGTACGATTATCTTCCACAAAAAAGGTCTGAGCTGCCTCAGAATGAGCGTTATTATCTTTGATACTATTAGATTGGGCTATCACATCGATACGATCCTGTAGCGGAGGTTCAATATCAGTGAGCGCTTGGATATTAGTGTTAGTATGATTGCCAGCTAGAGCAGAGGCAATGGTTTGGCCCTTAGCATTGGCATAAGTGACATATAGTTGCCCATTAGGGTCTTCCATCAATACTTTGGTATAGTGGGAAGCTTTCCCTACATTGTGCCCAAACATTCTAAAAAGCTCACGCTGACTTGGTACTGAATAGTAATACCTTGTCTCGTGACCTGATCCTAACTGAAAATCCTTACCAGCCATACCTTGTCTTTTGATTCTGTTGGTATTGTCAGGTGTGTACTCTACTTGATAATATGGGTACCCTTCGGCATTAGGTATGTAGGGGGCATGAGGTTCTAGACGTGGATCTGCGGTATTTTTTGGACTATAGTACCTGCTAGATCCATAGAAAATAGACATGGGTTCGCTCATGGTACCTGGAGCACAGCCATCACTATTGACATCCATATCAAAGGCCCTTCTATCGAATACTTCACCACCAGAAGTTATATTGAAACCTGGTATATAATTAATATCTGGTGGGTTACTTGTGCTAGGAATGGAAGAGGAAGAAATACTGCTGGGAATAGGGCTGGGCAAGGTATATACTACGGGTCTGCCTTGATGGTCATAATAAGATTCTCCAACGATCTTATTTTTGACACCACTATTGAGTTTGGTTATAGATTGTCTTTGTCTACCAGAGCCATCCGAAAAAGAGACCACATCTTTACGAAGTCCATCTTCTGCATAACTTGCGTTGTATTGCCATGGCTTTTTGTCCTGTTCAAAAACACTTTCATCTCTAATTTCTTTAGAATTAGAATCAAAAAAAGAATCTGACGTCCAAGGCCCACGAAAAATGGAGCCATCTCTAAAGGCCCCAACAGCTCTGATTCTTACACGAAATTTCCCCTTTGCACTGATCATCGGTACCACATATTGTGTGGCTGATACAATATTTACTCTCGTACTGTTATTTCTATAGCTTGGTACAGAAGTATCGTAGCCATCTATAAACTGCCATTCTAGATCATAAGATTTGGCCCAAAGCAATGGATCCCAGGTAATTGTGTAATTACCTTTATTGCGTTCTGTATTTATATTAAGATCAGGAACTTCTTCAGTAAAAACAGGCTGTAGATCTTGTTCGCCCATGATACTAAATTCTAAGTCAAATAATCGTGAACCAAAGGACATTGAACCATCAGTATCCAAGGTATCCAAGGTAATGCTAGACCAGATTACACTATCAAGCACAAAGTAGTCTTTAGCCTTGTAATTAGTTCCATTTTGTTTTTTATAATCAATGGACAATTTTACCTTTGTAGAATCCATTCTAGTCGATCCCAATTTTTTGAATTTTACTGTTAAGGCTACTGTTACAAAATAATTACTTTCTATCCCCACTGTATCTTTTGTCAATCCAATGACTAACGCACTATTTCTAGAATATACATTACCCGCAGTCTCGGATGCTATACCTTGCTTATTGATAAGTAAAGCATTAAAAGTGGTATCTCTGACTATCAAGCTAGTGTAAGCACTACTTAATTTTGGTTTGCATTGTTCCATGGTAAATTTACTCAAAGGGCTCAACAGATTGGCCGATTGAGATACTGATAAACCAAAGGATATAATGATCAATAAAATGGTATATATTGTCTTACGCATGTTAATTTATCTATTTGATTTAGGTAATTCTGCCCTTGATTCCATAATGGTGAAAACACCTACCTCTGTCTCACGCTTTGTTCTTACCAATTTACCCTCGCTATCATATTCGAAGTAAGAAGTATAGTTTTGATCGTCGTGTTTAGCCATATACCTCAGGTTGTCACTCGAGTAAGTGTAGGTCTCCATTTGCGTATTCAAAGGCTGCATCCTGAAGTCGTCAAACCATGTTGTACCAGAATCCGAACTCAATGTTACGATCAACCTTCCTTCCCTCTTCGTCGTAATCTCTCCTTTGATCTGTTGCCATCCATCTATGATAGGGCCTGAGGGTTGAAAAGTAAGACCATCAACTTTCACTTGGCACCCTGTGTAAATGGAAGCATCAGGTGTATTCCTATATACCCAAGTACTAAATATATATTTTTCTCCAGGCCTAGGTGAAAAACCTGTAATCAAATCAGATCTGTTGGAGGTAAAAGCTCTGCCACTAAATCTAGACTCCTTAGTGCCGCGAAGTGTTGTCCTTACACCAATAGGATAATTAATTTGAGCTGTGATGTCACTAGTTAGCTTGAGAGATGATTCGCCAGAGTGGCTAATTGTTTTATCATACCGGATATGAATAGGTTCATCAGATATAGAGACTCCTGAACTAAATTTACCATGGTTATCATACGAGCAATTTACTCCTGGAGGCCTAGCTCTAGAAATGAAGTAATCAGTACCTTCATAACCATCGTATAATATATCATTGTAATAAGCATTAGCAGCTACAGCTGTGGGAACCGCATCACCATAATCAAAAACAGATGCGGTAGGGATATTGAGCGCATTCCAAGACTCAAGTCCTTTACCCAATTGGTTGACGGTGATTAAACTATCACCCCTCTCCCAGCCATTTGGATTATTATTTCTTATCAATCGCCCACTATTAAAAGACCAAAAAGGACTTAAACCCATTAAATAGCCAGCATCTTTTACCATTTCAGACGTACCTACAGCAACATGGGGGTGGTAAGCCGCCACAGGTCGGTAATTGCCTAAAATGCCCGTAAGAAAAGGGTTTTGAATATTATCTTCAGTACAATTAGTAGATCTGGCCCCGTTGCGTACATTACATGTAATTAAATTGATACAATCGCTTTGAACAATAAATATCCTATTACCACTATTGGTGTTCGAAGAACCGTAAACATAGTTGGTAGGTGCGCAATTTGATGTGACTTCGGGAGGGAGTGTTAGATTTAAAACAAGTCCGCTAGGGACCTCGCCACCATCTTGTGATGAAATAGTGATACTACATCCATTTTTTCTATCAAATAAGCTAACTGAATTTGGGCTTATTCTTATGATGGTATCTCCAAGTTGACTAAGTTGTATCTTAGATACGACAAGTGAACAATCACATGTAGGGTTTTCGATGGTTGTAGAGTAGCTAAAATTTGTTTGCCAGTAGTCACTATACGTGTTGGCACTTGCTTGGATCATGTTGGGTGGGCTGAGATTTAAGTTTGCGGTTACTGGATTGGCTATGGTGGTGTAACTGTAGATATTTTCAGCTATCTTGTTTTTGTAGCCTGATTGAATTATTTTCAGGCTATAACTACCTGTACCCGTAAAGTGAGTCCCATTCATATTGATGAAAGACACTTGATTGCTACTGACCTTAAATACCCATAGCTTTTGACTACTTGAGAAACTGGTAGTTCTTACATAAACAATATCACCCGGTGTAAATATCTTAGATGCATTGGGTACGGTATAAATGCCATCAATCAATGTAGCATTAGGGATATAAGCCAAGGCGTTTTGCGAGGCATGTCCCATCTCAGGATACGCCCAATAAGCCGGAATATTAACAGAATAGTAGGACTCATCAAATTCGTTATCCATTTCAGTCACCAATGGGTTACCAGTTTTTGGGTCAAAGGCTATATTTTTGGTTTGATTGATGGCGCCTAATTTCCTGCTTATTATTCTATCTAAGATACCATTACGCGTGATGACTTTGGTGATAGTAATTCCTCTGTATTCCGTGATTTGATGATTGACAACAGGGATGGGCATCACAATCACTACAGGAATAAGACCATACATAGATACATTGATATTGAGCTCCAAGCCCCCTCCTAAAATCTCTGCAAAGTAAGAATTAGCGTCAACAGTAATATCATACGTAATACCCACTTGCCTTTGGCTTTTTGACCCATCAGCTTGATTGATGCAAGTCACATAATTATCCAATTTACCCAGTGCATCAGTTTTGTAAAGATATTCACTAGAAGTGATTAAATTATGGTTTTCATCATACTCTTTGATTGATTTTTGTTTACCATGCATATCATTGAGCTCCACACAAAAGCCTTGCGAAACGGCAACCGTATTTTCATTTCTATTATAAACTTGAAGTGGTAAGTTGAGCGTCTTAGGAATGCCTTCCTTCCTCGTTCTTAATGATATCGTAGGGAAGTCTTTGGCGGTGTAATACTCACTGATGGTATAGCCCATAGTATGTTTGGTAACCCCTGTATGAGGATTATTCCTTTGGGTCACCCTAGCATAAATGACTTGTGGTGAAGGATAAAAAAGCTCACCGACAGGCTCAAATTGATAGTTGGTGATATCGATACCCAATTTTCGTTCGATATGGACGGGAATAGGCATATAAAATGGGTTTTCATCTTTGCCTATTGCTGGTTCGTAACTTGCCACACCACTTGAACTACCGTCAGGTAAAGTATATTGGTACATTACACCATAGCTAAAATCTACTTCCTTGGTTCTTGTATTGGTTTGCATTGCCCTCCAATTGTCGTGTATTTCTATTCTTTTAACACGAGCTCCACCTCCCATTTTTCTCTTTAATGGATCATTTAGACGAAGGTATGAGTTACTTACGTCGATATATCTACATCGATCCGTTCGTTCTAAGTAATTAAAAGTACCACCAGCACCCACCTCATCAAACCGCCTACCTAACTGAACAAATGCTTCTGCTAAGGCAACAATGCCTACCGAGGTTTCTGACACAACACTTTCAATCGGTTCTGGATCTATCAACCTTGGCAAGGTAGTAGATAATGTTTGAAAGGCAGCATGTCTGAATGGGTGACGATATGCTTGCTGAGCCGTAGGTGTAAAATTTGAAGTATAAGTGTGCTCAGGTGTATTGTTTATTTCTGGGTCTTGACCTATTAGCACCCAAGGTATTTTGATCCAAAAGTGATTGGCACTTGGATTTCTTGAGTCAAAACCAAATTTTATATTCCAATCCGCGATCTCATAATTGCAAGGTACAAAACCTGATATTTGTTCGTAGGTAGTAGCTGAAACACCAACATTCACTTTAAAATATAGCTCCTTGATTCCATTGAAATATTCGAATAATGGTTCCCTATATCGAGGAAATTCTGAAGGCAGTTCGAAGAAGAGATAAGCTCCACTATCCAATTTACCTAGTTGGTTTTTGGTAGCCTCTATAAGTGTTCTTTCGTGAGATACGCCTTTTAAAGCCATCATACGCATAGCACGCCTATCTTGCACATATGCATAGTCGTCAGATTCGTATTCTATGGTCATTTTACCGCCAATTGGCATATGAATATCTGTGAGAAGCCACGCCCTTGCATTGATGTCCTGCATGGCTTTATCTTGGATGGTGTATGGTTCCTGACTATTAGATCGTGCAGGATTGTTTGGCTTATAATAACCCCACCGATCGTTTGACTCAGGATGATGAGTTGGATTAGGACTTCTGTACTCAAATTTATATGGACTTTCTTTGTGTTTTTTGGAATTTTGATAGGTGAAGTACAATTTCTTGAGCGTAAGTTTTCCTGTTTGTCGATCAGGTCCAAAAGCTTCTGTATTGCGCTGTCCTTGGTTAAGTGAATAATCGTATTCGAAATGAACAGTTTTGATAGGCACTCGAATTGGCTTAGCGTACGCTGCTGTGGTAAATAATTGTATACTATCTAGTTTGTGGAGTTTTTTTGTGAAATCTATACCGCCTGCTTCGCTACGTACACCATGTCCATCATTCCGTGGTGATGAGTAGAAAATGGCGACATAATTTCTTGTTTTAATTTGGCTAATGTGAAATATTTCTTTTTCACCATAGGTGTATGAAGCCTTATTGTCTGCTGCCGTATGGTACCTTAGCTCTTGGAAGGTGGCACTATCTAAAGGCATTCGCCATTTGAAATTTTCATGAACTTTATTATACTCAAAAAGTGTGTAAGAACCCAAATCTTCAGGCGTTGGTCCATCAAGGCTCACATCTACATAATCATCAGAAAGAAGCGAGGTAATATGCCAAGCATAGGCATACGCAGGTGTTGTGGTAGAACTAAAATAATTGGCTTCACCTTTCCTATTTCCGATTGAAGCGTCTTCATCTGTATACCCGACTAAGCCCATAGAAGATTCTTGAGGAGTATTTATTACCTCTCCGGAATTTTGTATATCAAAACTGACCTCTTTCGTTGTTATATTCACTGCTGGTCGCCCAAAAACGGATTTTGTACCTCCTGGATCGATAAGAGAAATTTCTGCAATCTGTTTTTGGAAGTGTGGAAGTCTCGATTCATTTATTAAATTTTCATAATTTCTTTCATTACTCGACATGAGGTCTAGATAGGATCTATATTGGAATTGGGTATTTTGATACTCTCTTTTGGTTCGGTGAGTGTGAACTAATGCGGTAGGTGGCTGGCCTTCCACATCGATTTTATTAGTAACATCTGCTGTTGCAGCCAAATCAGCCTGATGCAGTAGAAATCTAGCTGGTTTATTTTTGCCAAAGTGATTATAAAGTACCGTATCCTCCATGGCAGTCAACTCGCCAGGATTTTTAAAATATACAGGAGTATATAAAGGATCTGTGGTGGTATCACGGTATATCAATTGCCCAGATGTAGGATTGCCTGATGTCCACATTCTGTTCTCCGAGCCACCTTGATCACCTTTTATATCTAAACCTACATGTACTATATTACCCCCGTCACTATCTAATCCAAGATTAAAGCTACTACTTGTGCTTTTTATGTAAGGATCGTGATTGGTGCCTATATCCATACGGTAAGGCCTGTAGGAGCCTCCACTGATATGACTATTGACTTGGTATATGTCAAACGTAGCGGAGGTAATCGGTAGATTGGGCAATTCATTATAATAGACACCTTCATTTTCTCTATTAAAATCTAATAAATCTTCATTTGTTGCATTTTGGCTATTGATGTAACCATAAGCTTTTTTACTAGTTTGGTTTTGAATTGTTTGGTTGAATATGGTGCCAGTAATATCATGCTCAATTGTAACACCGAAAAGGGTACCTCCACTCTTAAGACGATATGCTTGTGAATGATGATGCATAGGGATATCAAATGTTGGACTATAGGAAGGAGATGCAAAGCCTAATGGAAAGTTCGAGTCAGTAAAACCCATATTTCTCATGTCTTCGAATTTATGTTTACCTTCTTCTCTTAGATGGTCGTTTGCGTGGATGAGTTTCATTGAAGAACTTACTCCAAAATTCGCTTCTTTAAATCCTTCTCGACTGTCTATGGTTAGATTGCCATTCAAACCAATGCTTGTAGCTGTATGTTTGGTAGAAAAACCACCATTTAAGCCTATTGAAGGACTCATATACCCCCCCGACCTCGAATGTATACCCAATCCAAGACCAATACTGCCTCCCATTTTGCTATTTCCAAAATTAGCATTAGCACTCAAGCCAAGCCTCCCAGCAAGTTTGACTCCCCAACCGTCATAATTGTTATGATCCAAATCTAGGCCTATACCTAGAGAAGCTCCAAGCGCATTGTCAAAGCCGGAATATCCAAGGGATAAACCAGTACCGACACTAAATCCGTTTTTAGGTTTCATATAGGCTTCTTTAAGTATTTTAGCACCATCAAAATCGTCAGGTAATCCTCTTACTACTCGATTTACAGAGCCAGGATTTAAGGCCCATCCAAGCCCAACCCATGAAGCATCTTCATGTGGGGTGATGTTACTATTATAGGCAATATTAATTGGGAAGCCACCTACTTCCATCAATGGGATATTATAGTTGAAATCACCTGTACTTACATTGACCAATTGATCAGAAGAAGCTGTTGCAAACCCTTGAACCTCTGGTGTAGAGGGGCCACCACCGTTATCTTGAGTTTGATTATAAATTTTATCTGGAAAATCAGATTTTATTTGATCAGAGTCATCTTTATTATCAACCACTTTACTACTTGAAATGAGATTACCCTCAAGTTTCAGTGGACTTGAGTATACTACTTGATTAAAAACTATATTGGTCGATGTTGGTATGTACATTGCTATGGCTTGAAACCAAATCATACCTATTAAGAATATACTAATAAAACTTTTCTTTTTACTGATAATAGTTATCATTGTTTAGCTTGTTTTAGAGTAAAGAAGGATAGATAATACCATACGCCATTGCTAGTGACTAGTTGTAAGGTATAAGGTATCATTGGCTCAATCTGAAGAGATTTGAGGCTGATGCTATAATAGTTATGGCCAGTATTTAGCGCGAACCTCTTAATAGTTTGAGTTTTTTGATTGTTGCTCACAATGGAAGCTTCCATTTCTTGTTTAAGTTCATAATTGATCATTCTAAAATGAAGGGCTGTATCTGAAACCGTCATTAATTCACTAGCCTGTGTCTCATTTGGGTAGTAATAAGCTATACCTGGTAATGGTGGGTTGGAAACCTCTTCCTCCTCCTCTTCTTCTTCCTCCTCCTCTTCTTCCTCCGTCACTCCACCCTGCCCACAATTCTTCCAAGTAAATTCCCAAATATCGGACCTCACTATTTCCTTCTTACCTTCCACCACAGTCACACTCCAAGCATACCTCTTGTCTTCTTGAAAAGGCATGGCTTTAAAAGAAAATTGATGTATGGGTTCGTTGACAAATAATTCGCAATAGAAGCAAGGGTTTGACTTCATAGCTGCATTAGGGTTTTGGCTTTTTAAAATTTCAACGATGCGAATACTGTATGTCAAATTACTGCCTGTTACTGCTCCTCTAAATCGCTCCCATACAAAAACTGGGTAGTTTTCGCAGATTACTGACTGATTTTGGGGCATAATAAGTAATGGCGGAGTGACTTCATTGATGGTGAAATTGATGCAATCATTGGCTAAACTTTGATTACTTTTACCATCTACAATGGTGGCACAAAAAGTATATTGGCCATTGGGCAAGGTATTGGTTCTAATGACATGATCTTCGAATTTTTTATCAGAAAACAGGGCTGTTTCTCCCTTTAAATCACCATAGTTAGCTGTATTGTATATGGTAATTCCTGTTTTTAGTTGGAATGCTCCTGATCTTACTTCATACAGTTTACCTCTACTCTTTTCAGTAATTGTACCTTTCAAATACACTTCAAGGCCGCCATTAGAATTATTTTGGACGATACAATTCCATAAATCTGCCGTCTTTAAAGCAATGATACCTGGCTTTTGTAATTGTATGCTATATTGAGCAGACAATTCCAAACGGCATAACAGTAGTATGGAAAAGAATAAATAATACCTTTTCATTATGAAAATTTTTAAGTTTGGCAATACCTTTTACCGCGTTTTAATCACTAAAACATGAAATGTCACACCGACTGGCATATTGGAAATGTTTTCAGTTGCAATTTTCCAAACCAATAGACTAGGATCCCACCATACCAATACTCCAGTATTAATGTAGGGTAAACTTTTCTGTACAAAAAGTATGTCTGTCGGTAATGCCCCCTGATATAATACTGTGGTTGCGTTACCATTAACATTGAAGGCATTGGTCACGTGTTTAAATACCGATCGGAATGGAGCAGATTGGTCCACTTTTATAAATCCATTTCCAATTTCAAGTGCACTGGCTGCATTAGGTGTTTGTTGGCCAAGAGTTTTGTTTACTTCTACTTTTAAAGCACTACCTTTCGAAGAAGATGTGATATGCATGGCATTCTGAGTGCTCGTTGAATTAATTTGTTCTACCTTCACACCTTGTCCTTGACCCAAATTTTGTACTATAACAGCAGCCTGTGAGCCACTACTTGATCCATTTACCACTAATGCATTATTAAGTCCTGATACTGATAGAGCTACAGCACTATCACTTACTACGCCTATACTTGTGTTTATCCCTGCTGCAGTAGGTTGATTATTCTGTATTAACATTCCAATACTATTTTTAGAAAGACTTGTACTTTCTATTTCAACAACTGAGAGTCCCCCACTAGTGGCTCTAAAAGCAGGTTCTGTTGCACCTGATAATGCTATATTATTTACTTCGATCCCTGTAGTATTACTTTGCACATTGATGCGAAATGCAGGATTAGTTGCTCCTCCATAATTTGCGTTAAAAGGTAATGAAAACCCACTTCCAGTTGCGGTAAAAGATTTCCATATCGAACCATTAAAGCCCTCAAAATCATTGATTGAAGGATTGTACCGTATTTTACCCGCTTGGGCTATAGGATCATCATTACCAATTTTTATTGTTCCTGGAGTTTCGTAACCATTTTTCACCCAAACTTTCTCTAAAAAAGTAGCTAACCCCTCACTTAGTACGAATCTAGGAAAATTATTCGTTTTAAAAACAAGATCCCTATTATCTGTAGTTCCAAGAAAATTTGATACAGTTGTGCCACCATTGCCATTTAGCAACCACGCATCTGCAGCAACTCCTGGATCCCCTTTGTCGCCTTTAGGGCCTATCGGACCAAGAAGGCCAGGGTCACCTTTATCACCCTTATCACCTTTTGATCCAGTTATACCCGCTACGCCTTGATCACCTTTATCTCCTTTTGATCCTGCTATTCCTTGATCTCCTTTGTCACCTTTTGCTCCTGTGGCTCCTGTTGCACCTTGGTCACCTTTTGCTCCTGTTTGGCCAGTTGCACCTGCCACACCTTGATCACCTTTGTCTCCTTTAGGTCCAGCTACTCCTGCATCTCCTTTATCTCCTTTTGGTCCAGTGACTCCTGCTACGCCTTGGTCACCTTTTGCTCCTGTTTGTCCAGTTGGACCTGCCACACCTTGATCACCTTTATCTCCTTTTGGTCCAGCTAATCCTTGATCACCTTTTGCTCCTGTTTGTCCAGTAGCACCTTGGGCGCCTTGATCTCCTTTTGGTCCAGTGGCTCCTGCTACTCCTTGGTCGCCTTTTGCTCCTATTTGTCCAGTAGCACCTTGGGCGCCTTGATCTCCTTTTGGTCCAGCTACTCCTGCATCTCCTTTATCTCCTTTTGAACCAGCTATTCCTTGATCACCTTTTGTTCCTGTGGCTCCCGTTGCACCTTGATCACCTTTGTCACCTTTTGCTCCTGTTTGTCCAGTAGCACCTTGGGCTCCTTGATCTCCTTTTGGTCCAGTAGCTCCTGCTACGCCTTGGTCGCCTTTTGCTCCTGTTTGACCTGTTGGACCTGCCACACCTTGATCACCTTTATCTCCTTTTGGTCCAGTGGCTCCTGCTACACCTTGGTCACCTTTTGCTCCTGTTTGTCCAGTAGCACCTTGGGCACCTTGATCTCCTTTGTCTCCTTTAGGTCCAGCTACTCCTGCTTCTCCTTTATCTCCTTTTGAACCAGCTATTCCTTGATCTCCTTTGTCACCTTTTGCCCCTGTTTGTCCAGTAGCACCTTGGGCGCCTTGATCTCCTTTTGGTCCAGTGGCTCCTGCTACTCCTTGGTCGCCTTTTGCTCCTGTTTGTCCAGTTGGACCTGCGACTCCTTGATCACCTTTATCTCCCTTGTCTCCTCTTGGACCTGTATCCCCTTTATCTCCTTTAGCTCCTGCTTGACCCGTTACTCCTGCTATACCTTGCTCACCGCGATCGCCTTTATCCCCTTTTGCACCGACACCAGATGGTGCAAGTGGCGTTGACCCAATACTTGTATAGGTACCTCCACCTGTATTTGCACATTCTACCAACATATGCCTTTGTATACTAAAATCAACTGAACTAAAGGTACCACTTACCGGCACCCCTTTTCCAAGTGTGACATTTAGCCATCCAAATTGGTCAGTTCTTGCACTATGTGTTTCTCTATAGAGGGTTGTGCCACCCGTTTCTGCTGATAGTACGGTTAATCTTAAAAATACAGGGGAATTAATGATTGGTGCCCCGCTACTGTTGCGCACAATACTTTGATAATTCAAATTTTGTGCAAAAAATGGCATTGCGAAAAGAAGGAAAATTGGAATAAGAAGATAAACTTTTTTCATTTTTAGGAAATTTATGGTTTTTAATAATTTTTAAATTTTTATAACTTTGTATGACTTCTGACTTTGACCACTTCTTAATTGTAAGTAGTATAGTCCGGGTTGGAGGTGGCTTAAATTGACGGGCTTTTCTGAATATTGTTCTTTGAAGATGATTTTGCCAGTCACGTCCATAATCTGCAAATCATGGAGCTCTCCTTTATCTACTTTTACCCACAATTGATCAACTACTGGATTAGGATATATGTCAACACCTAATACATCTAAATCAGGCACATTGGTTAGTAAAGACCCAGCTGTAAGTGGCGATGTAAATACAATATCTCCTGTCTTACCATATATAGGTATTTGCACCCCTACCATACTTTGAAAAGATTTATCACCCAAGTTGGTGACTTTATAACCTTGTGATAAGAGCAGTTGGCTCAAGGCACACTGGGCTTTTAGGTTTAGATTAGTTAAGATCATCATACCAATCACCAAAAGAAAGAGTAAGATTTTAGTTTTTTTCATTGTTATATTCTATTTAAAAATCAAAATTAAGGTATTCAAATAGGTTGCTAAAATTTTGGGTACCACATGATCATGTGAAATTTTTTAGCTGGGTCAATCTTTAATGCAACGAACAGAGAGTCCGTTAGCCCTAATTCCTTGAGTAACTTCAGCATTTCCGAAACCAAAGATGAGGTAGCGGGCAGAGGAACCACTGACTGTACTACTCCAATAGAGGCCGTTGGCCCATGTACGCATTATTGAACCTTCGGTTTCGTCTCGGTAGCCAGCTGTGAGCAACTTCAGCGGAGAAGCAAATGCTCCCTCAAAATTTTGGGATGACCACGTTCGTATTTCCTGAAGCCACTCAGCATTGGTAGGTAACCGATATCCTGAAGGACATGGATTGTTTTCCGCAGCAGTACCTGTCCATAGATCCGTTGGTGGATTTGAACCACTCAACCAATTGGAGGATCCAGTGATAAACATATTACTTTCGTGATAAGCCAACCAAGTTGTAGCTTGTCTATTCAGTGTTGCAGATGTTCGTAACTGATGTCCGTCAGCAGCCCTGCCCCACTGATATAAATCCCCAAAACTTGCTTCATCTCCTATATTGAGAGCAACTCGTGAAGCTCCTAGATTCCTGTCCAGCCATGTTTTACCCGTGACAGGATTGGTCACCGTACCATAGTTACCAACATTGTCAGTTGATCCCGAGGGCACAGAGGTCCATGCCATCGTACCATCTCCATTACTGGTGAGTACTTGACCGGTTAAACCCGATGTGCCATTGGGTTTGATTTCGCCTGGGGTGGTGAGACTACCTTGAAATTGTATCTCACTTTCCGTAATGCGCATTTTCTCATCATTGTACCGTTTTAATACAACATCATTTTTATCAGTCGTGCCTATAAAATTGTTGCTGGGGTCTGTGTTAAAATTTCCACTTAATCCCCAAGCATTGGTGTTTATTACTTTCCACTCACCATCTGAATAGGTATATTCATTAAGGCCAGCTCTTATATCTACTGTTCCAGACAATATGCCTGTTTGACCAGAGTTATTGTCAATGATCAGTTTTTGGCCGTCCACTGGATTGATGACCGTAGCTGAGAATGGTCCAGAAAACGTTCCTGCAAGATTAATATTACTTTCATTGTCGGGTATGACAATAGATGTACCAGATCCTATGAGATACAAAGGTTGGTTTCTAAAGCCACCCTTTATGTCAAGTGCCAGTTTGGGTGAGGAGGTGTTTATCCCCACATTTTGCGAATTCCCAAAAATACTAAAAAAGGTAAAAAATAGGATAAAAACATTTTTCATTAATTTAATTTTTTTTGTTTAGTAAATTTGTTTGGATTATTTAATTTCGGGTATCACATGACCATGTAAAAATTTAAAATAAAAAGATTTTCGTTTATGACTCCACGTGACCTAATTGAAGAAAAAAACGCTTTTTGATTTCCTTCCGACTTATCTTTCTACTCAGCGGTATCTCATTCCCATTTTCCAACAAAAGGCCAACTTGGGTTACCCCTTTTATAAATTGCTCATTGATAAGATAACTGTGGTGTACCCTAAAGAAACCCTTACCATTTAAAGACACCTCCATTTTTTTAAGCGTACTACAGACTATGCGTTTTGAGCCATCCAGATAGTGGATAATGGTATAATTACTATCAGCTTTGAGAAATAAAATTGAATTAAAAATACTCATGACGATAATTTTTTATGGTAGATAAAATTAATTCAAAAGTATATTGCCAAGAATGATAAAAAAAATAAAAGGTATCACATGATCATGTGAATTTCAACGCTGATCTTTTAACAAATAGCTGTTTGAATTCGCTTAAATTTACTGGTTATACTACTATTTTAATGGATAAATGCTTTATTAAAGAGATTAGCCTTGAGCAGTTAGCAATTAGCTCTAAAAAAAATGGTTTTACTGCGATTTTAATGGACAATTGCTTTAATCGTCTTTTGATTGGTCTAAGCTGTGGCACAGCTAACTCAGTTCAGAGCTAAAATCCTTTGTAAGGACTTCTTAAAGCACTTCTTGTTGTAAATTCATCAAGTAGCTGTGGATATTATCCTTATTTACGCCTTTAAAAATAATAAAATAAAGATGCCAAATTTGGACACTTTTTTTATTAACGACTCCTTATAAAGAACATCATAAAATGAATAATCTAAAATATAAACTGAAAAAATATAGATGAAAAAAGCCACAAGAAATAGTAGATATCTATCATTTTTTATGGCTGAATTAACTTTTAAAAAGTAATGATTAGTTGCGGATGCTAAGATCTACAAACACTAACAAACCAATAATGTCTAAACCCAATTATTCCTGATCCTATGTGATTTAGGCCAAACCTAAATTCTCTATTAATCCTTTTGCCACAATAAGAATAGTTTTGACCCGGAAATCTTGCATTCCACATGTTTATAGTAGTAAATAAAAGTCCATCTTTAGAACCTTGAAGGATTAGTTCATGATAACCTCTTAAATCGGAATTCCTAAGTAATTCATAATAAAAAGCATTACTCCCTACTGGTGAACCGTAACTGTAATAATACAAAAACCTTTGTTTTAATTCGTCTTCGATTATTCTGACACTATAACCTTTTACATCAGGTTTAAGATCTACAGATACAATATCAATAGCAATGTGATTTTGGTTATTGGTCTTATTTTGCACTATCCTTTCACTTGCGCTTTTTTCATTAAAGGCTGTGATGCCTTTATTTAACTCCTCAAAAGTTTTTTTTGTGGTTTCTAAAATAAGCTTTTCAGAATTCACAACTTCCAATAAAGCCTCATTAATTGAAGAAATTTTGACTACTGCCTTATTGCCCATTTTATCAGATACTTCAATAAGTTTTGAATGTACTTCTGCTTTTGCATCATTACTACTTTCCGTTTGACAGGATTGATACAAAAGACCTAATAAAATAAAGGCTACCATTGTCGAAAAATTAAATTTACTCATAATAAACAGTTTTTTGTGGCTGAACAGGCAGTACCCACCTTTTGATCAAATCGATCATTTAATACATTACAAAATTACTGTTTTGAATACTGCTTCTCTAACTTTTACCATCACATGATCATGTGAATCATATGACAAAAATATGTCATTCAAACCACTCTTAGTCATCAATAGTATTGCTTTTAACCAAAAAAAGGGTTTTGTCTGACAAATGATCTAAAAAATAAAAGGTATCACACGATCATGAGAAAAATTGATCTATTTATTGAAAAAACTAATGAGACATATTGGGCTGAAGCCAAGTCAGAGATATCTATATCATTGTCCAAAGGTTAAAACTTGTGACACTATCATTGACCAACTGAGGCAATTAACTTTAGAAGCTCTTTCAAAATATTGAAAATCCAAAAAAAATATCTTTGGCAATGTCCTCTAATTTTTTAAATCAAAACATTCCTACCCTACCAGTCTCCCTTCTCCGTCCTCCGTACAAAATCACCATTTAAACAATTTCAATTGTTTACTTCAGAACTTTTTACTCCCACTTAGGCGGGACTGCGCTTCGCTTGTTTCAAACTTTTTCTCCCGCTTAGGCGGGACTGCGCTTCGCTTGTTTCAAACTCAAATCACCAATTCCACAATTGTCCCACCATCTAGAGAAGAAATACTAAGTACGCACCTCATCGCTTCAGCCCTGGCTTGCATATTCAGAAGTCCATTACCCAATTTAATTAATGTTGGGTCAAAGCCGATACCATTGTCATGTAATTTTAGGATAGTATGTTTTCCAGATTTTTTTACAGAAAAAGTTACTTCTGTAGCACCAGAATATTTAAGACTATTGTTCATAGCTTCTTTAAAAATAAGATAGATATGTCTTCTATTTTCAAGGTTTAATGAAACATTGTTTTTACTTTCTTCTATGTCTAAATGAAATTTAATGCCTTTCTTTTCATAAATATCAATACCGTACTCCACTAATTTGGAAATGGTGATGGCAAAACTATCATATTTAGGATTGATACTCCATACGATTTCCGACATATTTTGCATCACTTCAGCCAATTTTTCACTAATGGTATTGAAGTCTTTTATACCTTTAACCTTGGCATTATACTCACTCAACATCTTAAGTTGAGATAACTGGCTACCCATGTCATCGTGTAGGTTTCGAGCAATGTCTAGTCTTAATTTTTCTAATCTTTTTAATTCATTTACGCGCATTTTGAAAACTGACCAAATAATAAAACCAGTAAGTGATGATACCAAAGCTATAAACCACCAAGTCTGCCTAAAGGGAGGTTTTACAATGACTTTCATTAAAAATGCTGCAGGTACAAAATTTCCATCAAAATTCAGAATTCTTATTTTCAAAACGAATTCTCCACTTTTTAGGTTATTAAGTATTAACTTATTGCCGTCCATAGCAGACCAATCAGAACCCAGAATACTATAATCTAAAAGTTGTTCCTTTGAATTTGTGTAATCAAAATTGCCAAAATGCAATTCTAGACTCTTCGTGCTCGGTTTAAGTGTCACTTCAACTTGATCTTTATCAAAAGGCACTCGCTTTCCATCGATTTTCATATCCGTAAGTTGAATAAATCTAATGGTTGTATCAATCTTGTTGGTGTGTTCAATATAGTCAAGTGTATAATCCCCAATCAGATAAATATTCTTAGTATTGTTAGATTGGTAAAGTGAGCCATGGTAATGAGATTCTACCGCACTGTTGTATGCAGAGTAATCCACACATCTTTTATCAATACTATTTAATTTATAAAGCCCTAAGTCTTGTTTTGCCCAAAAGATACTATCATCGTCAGAAACTAAATTGTGCAAACTAGATATAGGCCTTCCAAAAAAGTTATCGATTAATTCAAATTGCAGACTATCACCCATCATCGTACCAGAAAGTATTCCAGCTTGGCTGGTTAGTAAAATTTTACCATTTTTGGATATTTTCATGCTTTCGACCTTAAAATTCTTTCCGTCGTTTTTAACTTTTATTGGGTATTTTTGAAATTTCTTTTTTATTTCATCAAATGTGATAATTATAAAATGATTTGATGCAGGATCGTGGGTAAGGTAAAAATACAATCCATTTTGAAAACTAATATCTTGAATGAAAGCTCTTAAACCATTCTTCTTGCAGAAATCCATTAATTGATAATCCTTTTTCATGGAAAGTCCATCTTTTGAAAATTCATATAATCCTCCAAGAGACAAACAATACAATTTATCAAGCATCTTAAATCTCAGTATTATGTCATTGTCTTTATTCCCATCTACTTGCAAAATGATATCCTTTTCTTGATCTACCATAAAAACTTTATAATCACTTCTTATCGCCATTAAGAATTGTCGGTAATAAGTAAGATCTAGAAATGATGTTTTTTTGTTAAAAAATTCTTTTTCATTTCCTTCAAAAGGAACTGATCTAAAGTTGACCACATCGTATTTGATCGTTCTTTCATAATAAAAATTTAACATAACAATTGAATCTTTATAATTGGGCTTAAATGCCATAGATTCAATGCTTGTTTTTACTTGAATATCTGAATAATTTATGGGAATTGATTTAATTGGTTTGTAATTTGGACTATATATTGAAATTCCTTTTCTTGTTGAGAACCAATAAATACCTTGATCATCCATCATTGTTGAAAACACATTGCCAAAAACTGAAAATTTATTTTGTTGATCACTACTCAATAACTCAAATTCTTTTGTTTTTAAATCATACGTCCTAAGCCCTGTTATACTACTTATCCATACTTTTTGATTTGAATCTACATAAAGAGATAGTACAGCTTGATGTGTCAAATTTCGATTATTCCAGTAAATGGCCTCTCCCTTTTTTGTATTTAAGTTGTAAATTAGCAACCCCTCTTCCCAAGTACCAAGAATGATGTTTTGATCATCTATTGCATGTGCTACCAAAAAACCAGGACTAGGACTATTCGGATGGATAATTTCATCAAGTATAACCCCTCTTTCATTAACCACATAAACTCGTTCGGCAGTCACAATTATTATTCCTTTATTCTGCGTCGGTAATAAGCTTAAGATTTTCCGACCATTCATTTCGACCTTAACTTCTCTAAATATTTTGGCCTCATTATAAAACTTATAAATTTTGTTGGAACTCAAAAAGTAATAAACACCATTTACCTTTGTAGTAAATATTTTTGAATTCATTAATTTTTTAGGTATAATGGTCCTTTTACATTGGTATTTCAAAAGATCACATTCATATATTGTATCCTTATCAAGAAACAGCAATTTGTCATTATCCAAAACTCCTTCACTTTGAAAATTATCTAAAATTTGGCGACTACTTTGAAACAATTCTGAAGCTTTGAGAAAGGAATGACCATCAAACCTAATTAAACCAGCTTCTGAATTTAACCACATAAAGCCATCAGTTGATTTATAGGTATTGTAGATCTCGTTCGTGTATAATCCCTCTTTGTGGCCGTAATGTATAAAGTATTTCTTCTGTTCTTGAGATGCTAATAATTTGGCGTAAAGAAGTATAAATAATAATATCTTAATCTTTAAATTCTTTATGCTAAATGCCCTTTCCAATGATATAAATACTTAGATTTTATCAATAAAAACTTTGTGAATAGCTTCTGTCACGCTGTGTACATGGAGCTTCTCATAAATCTTTTTAACGTGTGACCTTATCGTATCTATACTTAGATTGACTTCTTCTGCCACCATCTTATAACTGTTGCCTCGCGATAATAAACTCAATATTTGGAATTCTCTATCATTAAGATCGAGTGCTCTACCTTTCTTTCCACTTAATTGTTTTTGAAATTCTATGACTTTTCGAGCAATAGAAGGACTCATAGGTGCACCTCCTATAGCTACGTCTTTAATAGCTGATAACAAACTCATCAATGAATTTTTCTTCAAAAGATAACCTGACGCACCAGCCTTTATGGAATCAAAAATACGATCATCATCATCAAATACCGTGTTCATTAAAATTTCTATATGAGGAAACTCCTTTTTCACTTCAGAAGCCCCTTCAATACCTGATTTAAAAGGCATATCTATATCCATCAAAATCACATTTGGTTGAAAAGCTTTTGTATTGGTAAGTATGTCGAGACAATGACCAAATTCACCTGCTAACTCAAACTCGGAGCTCTCCCTAATAATAGTTGTCAAAACCTCTCTGAGGCCTTTATTGTCTTCGTATACGGCGACTTTTATCATAACTTTAAGATGATTTCTGATTATAATTACAAATTTAGACAATTATTATTCCAAATCTAATTTTAAGCATCACATGATCATGTGATAATAAAAGTATGGTCTATTTCCTTTAAATGACAATTATAGTAATTTTTTATAATAAACGAATAGTTTCAAAATTATCATTCATACTTGACTTAAAGTTTTATTGCTAAATATTTTCATATTTCCCCTTCCCACTCAGCTTTCATCGAATATTTCCATCATTATCTCTATTTAATATTCGCTTTCATTTATAGAATTGTTATCATTACATCAAATTTTAATAAAACTATGACTGTTTTAGAAACTAACGCATTGGCCAAATCTTATGGTAGTATTAAAGCACTCTGGCATTTGAACCTGACTGTACAGCAAGGGGAAGTCGTTGGGATACTTGGACCAAATGGTAGCGGCAAAACCACCACTTTGGGCATTTTACTCAATATCTTAAAGCAAGATAGCGGCAATTTTATATGGTTTGAAGGCAAGTATGGAGACCATCATCGTAGGAAAATTGGAGCCGTATTAGAAACACCTAACTTCTACCCTTATCTCAATGCCGATCAAAACCTTAGAATCGTTGCAAAAATCAAGCAAATTCCCAACCCTAAAGTGGATGAAATTTTAGAATTAGTTGGGTTAATCCAAAGAAGAAAATCACCTTTTCAAAGTTATTCTTTAGGGATGAAACAAAGATTAGCTATAGGTGCAACACTGCTAGGCGATCCAGAAGTGCTCATATTTGATGAGCCTACCAATGGACTTGATCCCCAGGGTATAGCAGATGTTCGCAACGTGATAAAATCCGTGTCTCAAAGCAATAAAACGATCATTATGGCCAGCCACATTCTTGATGAAGTAGAGAAAATTTGCAGCCATGTTGCCATTCTAAAAAGTGGCGAATTATTGGCATCAGGACCCATCGGAGCTATCTTAAGCAATGATCAATTTGCAGAAATCAATGCCGAAGACCAGCCCAAACTTCTGCAATGGATTGAGGACAAAGAATTTATAAAATTAATCAAAAAAGAGAAGAACTTTATTGAGTGTAGTATTACAGAAGATATCAATGCTGCTCAATTAAACACACTTCTCTTAAACGACGGTATTGCACTCACGCATTTAGTGGTCCGTACTCGAAAATTAGAAGAAGAATTCATCACCATTACCTCTAAATCTTAAGTCATGACCCAAATAAATAAATACCTTTATTTCCTACAAATAGAATTCGAAAAATACCGATATCATAACCTTTCGAAGGTGATCCTCGGCATTTTCACATTATTATTTTGTTTTATCATTTTGTATGCCAAAGAAGTGGTCCCCAATGTTTCCCCACCACTACCTTCTGTCGAGACCTTCTTCGAATTTCCTACGGTTTGGGATTACCAAGGTCAAATAGGAAATTGGCTTGTGTGTATCTTCTTAGGCTTTCTAGTTATCCAACAAGGTTGTCAAGAGTTTTCATACAAGACTGTCAGACAATCTATCATCAATGGATGGACAAAACAAGATTATTTTTTATCTAAATTTTTGGTAGTCATTACTTATGCTACTTTTGCTACCCTTATTTATACGCTTTCAACGCTAATTTATGGGGTCATCCACACAAGTGATCTCGATTTTCAAATCATATTTGATAGCAATTACGCTATCCCAAGGTTTTGGTTGATGAGTTTTGGATATCTGAGTTTTGCTAATTTGTTGGTATTTCTGATTAGACGTAGCGGGTTAACTACCATAGCATATTTTGGATACATCTTTATATTTGAATTTTTGATGAGGATGTTACATTTATACTATTTCAAACATAGAAGTATACTTTTCTACCCTATCAATAGTATAGAAGACATTATGCCCAATCCTCTATTCAAGCTTCCAGACTTTTGGATGGAGAAGGCTTGGGGCTTCAAACCTTTATTGACTTTTGGAGAGGCGTCTATATCGGCGTTGATTTATAGTATTGTCATCGTATGTCTTACATGGGTGATTTTTAAGAAAAGAGATATATAGTCTTGGTAGAAACATTTTTATTACCTTTGTAAAACAATAATCGTAACAATTATGTCTTTTATTGTTACAATGTTATTTAGATAAGATAGTAAAACAAACATATGTTTTTTGATAATTTTGATGTAAAACAAATAGAAAACCTAGATTTATTGGCTCGTCAAGTAGTCGAAGGTTTTATCATTGGTCTTCATAAAAGTCCATTTCACGGATTTAGTGTGGAGTTTGCAGAACACAGGATCTACAATCAAGGTGAGTCCACCAAGGACATTGATTGGAAAGTATTTGCGCGTTCTGACAAAATGTTTATCAAAAAATTTGAAGAAGAAACCAATTTAAGATGTCAAATTATCATCGATACATCTTCTTCTATGTACTTTCCCGAAAACTCAAAAATAAACAAACTTGAATATAGCGCTCTTGCTGCAGCGTGCCTTATGAACCTATTCAGAAGACAAAGAGATGCCTTCGGTTTGAGCCTTTTTGAAGATGAAGTGATCGAACATACAGGGTGCAAATCTTCTACCACGCACTACCAATTGTTACTTACTTATTTAGATAAATTGATTAAATCGCCCAACCATCATAAGACCACATCTGCTGCCAAAGCCATACACCAAATAGCAGACAGTATTCATAAGCGTTCATTAGTCATCATTTTTAGCGATATGTTTGAAGGCGGAGATGACACTGAGGATTTATTCCTCGCGCTACAACACTTGAAATATGCTAAACACGAAGTTGTATTATTCCACGTAGTAGATGAAAAGCATGAAGTTGCATTTGAATATGAAAATAGGCCTTATCTCTTTGTTGACATGGAAAGCGGTGAGGAAATCAGACTTCAGAGTAATCAAGTAAAAGAGATGTATGTAGAAAAAGTGGCCGCTTTTAAAGAAAGACTAAAAATGAAATGCTTACAATATAGAATTGATTTTGTCGAGACGGACATCAATAAAGGTCTTGATCAAGTATTACAAAAATATTTGATGAAGAGGAGTAAGATGAAGATTTAGGGTTTGGTCTAGATTAATGGTTCTATACGATTTTTAATGGCTATTAGCTTTGAGCCTTGAGCTGTTAGCTTTGAAAAAATGGTTTTAATCTTTCAAATAAGCCAATACCATCTGATTAAAAACCACAGGCTGTTCTACATTTACCACGTGCCCACAATCTTGTACAATCTGTAGAATGGCATTTTTTTGGTCTTTTATTACTTGTTTGATCGGTTCTAAAAACATATAGTCTTCACTTCCCATCAAATAAAGTGTAGGATGTGCTACAGGTACATCCCGATGAAACTTCAGGACCTTGTTGACCGAAGCTGTTAATTTGTACCATCTAACAAATTCCTTTTGAGCTAACTTTTTGGCCTCATTAACAAACAAAACTCTGGCCTCTTTATGATTTTTTCGCGGTAATATTACAAAGGCAAACAATTTATAAAGTAACATATATGGCAAAACAGATTTTAACCAATCGCCTAGTTTCATTAATATTTTACCTTGAAGATTAAAGTTTAAAATGGCTCCGCCTAATACGAGTTTATCGACTTTTTCTGGACAATGCTCCGCTATTTCGCGAATGATGATGGTACCTAAAGAAATACCCACCATGTGTGTTTTCTTAATATCTAAATGATCAAGTACTTCTACTACCTCTTTAGTAATTTCTTTAAAGGTGTAATTGTGTGTGCCATTTCCCTTTGGTGATTTGCCGTGTCCCCTCAGATCTATGACCAATACATTAAAGTATTGCATAAAATATTTAATCTGTTTATACCATATCGAAGAGCTACCTCCAGCTCCATGGATAAAGGTTACCCATTTTGGGTTTTCATTTGCAGCTCTATAAACTTTATGATACAACATCTATTTTCGATATAGTTTTATATATTTCCAAAGGTAACTAACAACTGAAAACAAAAAGTGTTTTCTTTGCATAAAATTTGAAATAGTGATTATAATAGCAAAAACGCTAAAAGGGTTAGAGGAAGTATTGACGAAAGAAATTAGCGATCTAGGAGGTACAAATATTGAAAAACTTACTAGGGCAGTTAAATATGAAGGAGATGATGCGTTGCTCTATAAATCGTGCCTTTTACTTCGAACTGCAATAAGAATACAGAAATTCATGGGAGAATATAAGGTTAGCTCTTATGATGACATCTATCTTAAGATTAAAAAAATGCCTTGGGAGACTTTATTTACTATTAAAGATACTTTTGCTATTAGGGCAGTGACCTTCTCCAACCAAATGAACCATTCGATGTTTTTAGGCCAAAAAGTAAAGGATGGTATCGTTGACAGGTTTTATTCAAAATTTGATAAAAGGCCCAATATCAATCCAGTGAGTCCAGATTTTTGGGTTGATATCCATGTCAGAGATAATCAAATGATGACCGTATCTATTGATGCTAGTGGTGATCCATTAAATATGAGAGGGTATCGTATTTACCCCGTTGAAGCACCGCTTAATGAAGTACTTGCAGCTGGACTTATTAAACTCAGTGGATGGCAACCAACACAAAAATTTATCGACCCCATGTGCGGATCTGGTACTTTGGCAATAGAAGCAGCACTGATTGCTGCAGATCTTCCTCCTCATACTAAGTCTCGCAAATTTGGTTTTATGAATTGGAAAGATTTTGATAAAACAGCCTATGAAAAGATTAAATCCGAAGCTTATAGTCAAAAAGATCGAATACCTACTTTTAAAATAAAAGCAAAAGACAAATCTCTCCAATCCTTGAAGGCGGCTGAAACCAACGCAAAAGAAGCAGGAATTGCCTCGTATATTGACTTCGAACGAAAAGACTTTTTTAGTACAGAAAAATTTGAAGATCATGTTGCCATCACCAATCCCCCTTATGACGAAAGACTTAAACTGGAAGAGGCCACTGATTTTTATAGCAAAATCGGTGACCAATTAAAAAAATATTACATCAATAGTACTTTTTACATCGTATCAAGCAATATTGAAGCGCTAAAAAGTATTGGACTAAAACCCAATAAACGTACACACGTATTGAATGGTGGACTTGAAGCAGAGTTTCAAAAATATGAAATTTACGAAGGTAGCCAAAGAGTTTAGGATTTTTGATTTAATTCGATCAGATGTCCATCAGGATCTGCTAAATATAGCTGCCTTACACCATCAAATCGTACTTGACTATGGTATTTAACTCCTATTTGATCCAAATATTTGGCAGCAGAATCAATCGATTTTACAAATAAAGCAATGTGCCTGCCATTGCGATCGTCATGTAATGGCTCTACCCTATTGTCTAATAAATGTATCTGATAATCTCCTACTTTAAACCATGCTCTTATGGCTTTTAAATTTTCTGGGACTGGTATTGATTCGAGTTGTAGAATTTCGGCATAAAACTTTGCCGCAACTTGTAAGTCTTTAACTTGGAGAGCAACATGATTATGGTCTATAATGTCAATTTTACCTTGTCCAATCAACCATGTAGTGCACCATAAAAACAGAAAAATTGAAAAATATTTTTTCATTTCATATTAATTTCTTACAAATCTAAGATAAATCTTTCATAACTGTATTCTTTTGGCCTTTTACACTTAAACCCAGAATACGCATTGGACTTTATTCGAAAGGAAATTAGGCAAAATAGTAGTGAAGCACATGAGCTGCGTAAAAAATTGATATCCGAAATATCAATTTAGCAGCGAACTAAAACCAACTGGATTTTAGCTTCTCCAATAATTTTTGCAGCCTAAGCTGCATAGAGGACATGAAAGACGTTAAAAATTGACCGCAAGTCAATTTAGTATTGAACTGTGGCGCCCCGTCACAGCTATTACAAATGTAAGCTATGTAGTTTATATTTCTTGCAGTTAATTTCTAATGCGTAAACTGGGTTAAAAGCTAAATATCTAAAATGAAATTTGTTATGAGGATTCAAAACAAAATTCACCACGTTCGAAATCTTTCCAACTTGGTAAAAAAAGGCACTTTAACTGACTGAATAATCTCGATTGCTATCGTGATGGTTAAGATGAGCTCCGCTAAAAAATTGTACAAAAGCACAATAAATACCTAAGTTTTTCATCTGGACAGAGCACTAGATTTATAGGTAAAAGTAAATTTAATAATAAAGTAGTAATAAATTCTGTTTGTAAAATAGTAATTTTGCATTAGTAAAATAAATGAGAAGTCACAGTACAAATAATATAATATGTCAACCGCACTAAAAGATGTAAAGCGCATCACCACGCATGTTCTGATGCAAATGAAAAATGAAGGTAAAAAGATAACGATGTTAACTGGCTACGATTACAGCATGGCTAAGATCCTAGATGACGCTGGAATTGACATTATTTTAGTGGGTGATAGTGCTTCCAATGTGATGGCAGGTCACGAGACTACGCTACCCATTACGCTTGATCAGATGATTTATCATGCCCAATCTGTGGTAAGAGGAGTAACGAAAGCTTTAGTTGTAGTAGACTTACCTTTCGGCTCTTACCAATCTAATCCAGGTAAAGCTTTGGAGTCTGCTGTCAGGATAATGAAAGAATCTGGTGCGCATGCAGTTAAACTAGAAGGAGGACAAGAAATAATTGAGGCTGTTTATAAAATAATTGCATCAGGCATTCCTGTGATGGGACATCTAGGTTTAATGCCACAATCCATCTACAAGTATGGAACCTACTCTGTAAGAGCTAAGGAGGAAGATGAAGCAAATAAACTGATAAGTGATGCTAAACTTCTACAAAAAGCAGGTTGTTTTGGCATCGTATTAGAGAAAATACCGTCAACACTAGCAACACAAGTAGCTCAAAGTCTTGAAATACCCGTAATAGGAATCGGGGCTGGGAATGGTTGCGATGGGCAAGTCTTAGTGAGTCACGACTTACTTGGAATTACAAAAGATTTTAATCCAAGATTTTTAAGACGATATGCCGATTTGTACACCGTCATCAAAGAATCCGTAGAAAATTACATTGAAGATGTCAGATCTTCAGACTTTCCAAACGAAAAAGAACAATACTAAAAATTCAAAAAGTTTTATGTCAAAAAAGATATTATTCAGGGTAATACTTCTGTTAGGAATCATAGGAATTGGAGCTGCATTTTATGGTTATTCAATCATATACAAAGACAACACAAATATCAGTCAAGACTCAGAAATATTTATTCCATCAGGTTCCTCTTACGATGATGTGGTCAATATTTTGAAAGAAAAGGATATTTTAAAAAGCCTTTCATCGTTTGACTTAATTGCTTCTTTAATGAAATACAATAAATCAAGTGTTCCTCCAGGTAGATTTGTGATAAAAAAAGGGTCGGGAAATAGACAATTGATTACAAAACTTCGGTCAGGTGCTCAAGACCCTATCAAAATGACCATTAATAATGTAAGAATAATTCCTGAACTTGCAGGAGCGGTTTCCAACTATTTTGAAGCAGATAGTTTAACCTTCTTAGATTATCTTAACTCCCCTTCAACACTCCAAAAATATGGTAAAACTCGAGAAACACTAATGACTTGCTTCTTGCCTGACACATATGAGATGTTTTGGACAGATAAACCCGAAAAAGTATTTGATAGACTTTATCAATATCGTAAAGACTTTTTTGAAAAAAATAAAAACAACCTTAATAATATCGGGTTAAGTGCCGAAGAGGCGTACACATTAGCTTCTATTGTTGATAGAGAATCAAATTTTGCCGAAGAGCATCCTATTATAGCCGGGGTATATCAAAATAGATTAAAAATTGGTGAAAGGCTGGCTGCAGATCCTACTGTTGTATTTGCTTTACAAGATTTTACAATCAGACGTGTATTAAATGTGCATTTAGCTTTCGATTCACCATACAATACATACATGTACTCAGGTCTTCCACCAGGACCAATATGTATGCCAAGTATGAGTAGCATTAAAGGTGTGCTCAATCCGCAAAAGCACGATTATATATTTTTCTGTGCCAAACCTGGCTATAACTCTGGTCATAATTTTGCGGTAACTTATAGTGACCATTTGGCCAATGCCCGTGTTTATCAAAATTGGCTAAATTCCGAAGGTATTAAATAAACAAATGAAAAAGTTTGAATTTTCTTTTCTAGTACTGCTATCTATTCTGTTTAACTCATGTAGTAATGATTTTAACTTAACCGAAAATGGAGCACCTATACCTGTAACATATGCCATTATTGATCCTACTGATACCGCACACTACATAAGATTAGAAAAAAGTTTTATAGACGAAAATCGTCCTCCATCGGAACTTGCCTTAGATGTGAAAAATCTATATTATTCAAATCCAATAATAGAATTGAGTAATGTAAGGACGAATCAAAAATTCACATTTAAAGAGGTAGATGGTGCAAAAGAGGGGTACCAAAGAAAAGATGGGGCCTTTGCAAAATTACCCAATACACTTTATAAACTAAAAAATCAAAACATTAACTGGAATAGCGACGATGACTACAAATTAACAATAAAAACCCAGGAAAATGAAAGTTTTAGTGCATCTACAAAGATACTTGCACAAAGTTTTTTAATTAGACCTAACGCAAGTGGAAATCTAGACTTCGACGATACCCAATTGACACGCTACTCGTGGAATCCTGGCAAAAACTCTATTATCTATTCTATGAGACTTATCATTAAGGTCCAAGAAAGTAGAAATAATGGCCCTTTCACCTCCAAAATCATCGAATGGCCCTTGTTTTCAAATATCTCAATAAGTAGATACGAATTTAGTGGCAAAGAGTTCTTTTCGCTTTTAGGAAGTACACTTGAAAAATCACCAACGATTAAAAGATATGTAGATGGCATTGATGTTATCTTTACCTCTGGTGGAAACAGTCTTCAAGACTTTAATAAGGTTAGTACCGCTAATTTAGGTATCACAGCTAGTGGCGAGGTTCCCGTTTTCAGCAATTTTAGTCTTGGTAGAGGAGTTTTTGGAAGTATCTATAAAACGGAGATAAAAAACCTACCTCTAAGCAGAAATACCGCTGATAGATTAAAAAATAATGATCTTACAAAGGATTTGAATTTTCAATAATTATTTCATAATCTAGGCAAAATTTTCAAACATAGCCATTGCAACTTTTTAATATTTTAAAGCCGTGAAAGGAAAAAAGATTAAGCAAAAAGGTATAATTTATATTGTGTAGACCCGTAGGGTTGACAAATTTTGTAACTGCGGTTTATAACCCGTAACATCAAAGCTAAAAATAACTATTGAGTGCTATCGGTACGATACATATTTACCCACACAAATCGAGATACAGTCGAAAAAGTTCTTACTTAAATGTAAAATTAGCAATAAAATCGGGCTCCATAGGGTTGACAATTTTTTACTGTGGTTTATAAACCGTAGCTTAAAAACTATAAATAATTCTTTTGGTGACATTTTTTTACCAAAAATGGTGACAAAAACTAAGAGGCACATTGCCATTTGTATTTCCCAAAATCGAAGAAAATTTTCCAAAAAAAAATCCCTGAGTTCGGTCAAAACCCAGGGACAATCATTATCGGATTGGGAAAAAAATAAGAATCTTTATTTGGGTTATAATCATTATACATTAACAATTATTCCAATATATTTTTCATTTTAATTTTTAAAACTTTAACCTTTAAGCGTTTCCATGAATCGCTCTAACTCTTCAAGACTGTAAAACAAGACTTCCCTTGGTTTACTACCTTGTGCTGGACCTACTATTCCTAACTTCTCCATTTGGTCCATGATTCGGCCTGCTCTATTGTATCCTAATTGCATTTTTCGTTGTATCATCGAAGTACTACCGTGCTGATTGCCGACAACCACTTTAGCAGCTTCTTCAAACATATCATCTAAGTCATCAAGTGATAAGTTACCTCCACCACCACTGTTATCATCTCCTTTGAACTCAGGGAGGTAGAATGGCTCAGGAAATCCTTGTTGTTTACTTATGAATTCTATCACGTTTTCTACTTCTGGTGTATCCACAAATGCACATTGTAATCTTACGGCACTACTGCCTATACTCAACAACATATCACCTCTTCCTATCAATTGTTCTGCACCTCCAACATCCAAAATAGTTCGACTATCAATTTTAGAAGTCACTTTGAAAGCAAGACGAGCTGGAAAGTTAGCTTTTATAATACCTGTTATAATATTGACAGATGGTCTTTGCGTAGCAATAATCAAATGAATTCCCACTGCCCTTGCTAACTGAGCCAATCTTGCGATCGGCAATTCTACTTCTTTACCAGCCGTCATGATTAAATCTGCAAATTCATCTATTACCAATACGATATAAGGTATAAACTTATGTCCATTATTAGGATTCAACCTTCTTTCAAGAAATTTCTCGTTATACTCCTTTATATTTCTTGATTTTGCAGCTTTCAATAAGTCATAACGCTGATCCATTTCGATACAAAGAGAATTAAGCGTGTAAACCACCTTGGCTGTATCAGTAAGGATGGGTTCTTCTTCATTTGGTAAGAAACTCAAAAAGTGTTGTTCCAACGCTGAATAAGGAAATAATTCGACTTTTTTAGGATCTACCAATACCAGTTTTACTTGGGAAGGGTGCTTTTTATATAACAGTGACATCAATACGGTATTAATACCAACTGATTTACCCTGTCCTGTAGCTCCAGCAATTAATAAATGCGGCATCTTTGCCAAGTCAGCTACAAATACTTCATTTGAAATCGTTTTACCTAATGCTATGGGCAATGCCATAGTAGTATTTTGGAACTTTTCTGATGAAAGCACTTCTTTAAGTGATACGGTTTGTTTATTTTTGTTAGGTACCTCGATACCTATCGTACCTTTTCCAGGTATTGGTGCTATGATACGGATACCTAAAGCAGATAATGAAAGTGCAATATCGTCTTCAAGATTCTTGATTTTACTAATTTTCACCCCAGGAGCTGGAACGATCTCGTATAAAGTCACGGTTGGACCGATGGTTGCTCTAATCTTTGTGATTTCTATTTTGTAGTTGAGCAAAGTGTTGACGATTTGGTTTTTATTTTCTTCCAATTCTTCTCTGTCAACTTCGACATTACCCTCGTCATAATCTTGTAATAAATCAAGTGTTGGATATTTGTAGTTTCCCAAATCAAGAGTTGGATCAAATGGATCAGAATTAAGAACATCCTCTGCTGTTTTTTCCCTTATTACGTCTGTAAGAGAAGGATTTTGAGCGACGTTGATATCATCGCTCAAATCATCCAACACTATGAACTCCTCGTCCGCATCGGTTTTTGGACTGGCCTCTGTAGCGTTCTCAATTTCCATTTCTAAATTTCTCCCTTTCGAGACAAACGGAGCAGGAACGTAATTGGTAGCTAAATCTAGTTGATGAAAACCTTCTCCATCTACTTTATTATTATCTATTTTAAAATATTCATTATGTCCTGTGATTTCTAAATCACTTTTATTTTTTGACTTTTTAGCCAAAAGCCCTTCGTTTACTACATCTTCAACTTCAGAAGAAAGATTTTTGAATTTAAAAAAGTTGGTAATTCTCTCTGTAGGAAAAGAATAACTTGCAATTGTTGGTACAGAAATACTTTCAAGACTTAAATTAAACCTCCAAACACTGTAAATGATTACTGTAAAAGAAAGTAAAAAAAACAAGCCAATATTACCCATGAAATTGGTCAGCCAAAAACATGTACTTTCCCCAAAAGCTCCGCCCCAAGTAAAATCTGACTTTCTAAATACAAATTCCAACAATAATGACATGAATGCCATAGCAAAAATTGCATTTCTCGTCATAATAGACCATTGAGATAAACTACGTTTACGCAATAAATCCATTCCAAGTTTAATCATAATGACCACCACTAGTAAAGAAGGAAGTCCAAAACCCCAATAAAAAAATGCATTAGACAAATACGCTCCTAGTGTGCCTAACCAATTGCTAACCTCAAAATTTGCTTTTATAAAGTTACCCCATGAAAACTTTAATACTTTATCCTGATCATACCTCCATGTATAAAGATATGATATAAACGACACCGCCAAAAACATTCCAAACAATACAAACAACAAACCCACCGTCCTTCGAAATCTATCCATTCGATTTGATGAGTCGGTATTTGGTGTAGAGTCTGGCTTACTAGATTTTTTCCCTTTAGAAGCCATAATTAGTTTTTTCCTTGTAAATTGATCCTTATATTACTATTATGCGGCTAAGGTATACTTTTAAAAAACATATTACAAATTTTTTACATATGTTTTTATATAGTTTTTTATTATAATACTTATCTAACTGATTTAATGATGTTTATAAAACGTTATTTTATTTATTTTAAAAGTGTAAACTTTTTGGTTATTTTAGTATTAGTTTTGTAACTGTATTTTTAATATGGGTTCCATAGTAAAGGTCAATAGTATTATAAAATCAGCACTTTTTGACACAAATCATCATGGTAGCTTTCGGGTTGGTGCAAAACAAAAAGTGAGTATAGCACCTGATTTTACAGTAGCTTTGAGATGTAATAGGAAATCCATTTTAGATTTTCATGGTTGTATTGAAAAAATTATTATATGAGTGTTTTTGACGTTGTAAGATTGATGATATACAGAGTGCATGAGAAAGGTCTTGAGATTTTTCTTATAAATAACGAGATGGAGAATGATCCAAGTATTTGGAGACTTCCATCGGGTGCCAATAATCATTTAAAAGCTAGACTTGACGCCATTGGTAAAGATTCAATAGATCTTGACGAAAACGCAGACAATAATGGAGAACAACACAAAACAATTGCTATAGAAGGCGATTGGCATGATATTCCTTCTATAAGAGGTATGGTAAAGCACGACATCAAAATAGCTAAAAAAATCATGAAGGAGCATCTACCGGGGAGTGAAAAAGGTACTTTTATTGCTGCTAAGGAAGCCTTTAAAAAAGTTTTGCCTCACGAATATGCTGCTATTAAAGAATTGGTTGATATATTGGCTGACAGGAACACCGCTAGGAATATTTAGGTTTTAGGCTCTAGTTATAAGGTATTAGGTATTCTAGAGGCAATGACCTTTGGTCTTTGTCTGTTTTTAGTATGTCTAATAAACTTTGTACTTTAATTGTCGCTGTTGATGTAAGTGTAATTTAAGTTTCACAACTTGCATCAGTTAGCTAACATCTAAAACCTAACCCCTAACATCTAACCCCTAACATCTACTCACACCCCATATCCTTCCTCGATTGAGGATCATTATTAGGGAAGCAATTGCCAGAATTTACTTTAGCGGGTACATACCTTTTTAGATTTGGGTCTCTAAGGCCTTCTCTTACAAATTCTACTAAATCTGCTTTTTCCTGCGCTGAAAGTCCTTTATCGTACATATAATAAGATAGCTTATCTTTTGGTACTCTGTGGTTTTCTGCTATCCCTTTTATTTTATATTCAATAACCTCTTCTAGACTTTGCTTAGACGCTCCGTGGAAATATGGGCCACCATCACCTAAATTATATAATTGAGGTGCCCTAAACTTAAACATATCTTCTTCTTTTTCAGTAAAGCCTCCCCTACCTAGATTACGTCTATCAGCAAGAGAAGTTTTTCTTCCACCTACTTCAAAAAGGTCATTTAGTCCTAATGCATGGAATGTATTAGATCCCAAGTTTTTTTCAAAATGACAACCATTACAAGCTGCTTTGCTAAAAAACAATATTGCCCCTTTCTTTTGTTGATCTGTCATGGCATTTCTATCTCCTTTTAGCCACATTTGGAAAGGTGCTTGATCCGTGGTCAATGCACGTAAATATGCAGAAATTGCAAAACTGGCGGCTTTTCGCGAGTACCTTTCCTCTTCTGGCATATTTGGAAATGCTCGGTCAAACCTTTGTGTATAGCCAAATTTTTCAATAAGAGCTTTATTGTATAGTAATCTATGTACGATTAAGCCTTCGATATTTTGACCTTCTAATGCTCCGAGTTTCTGCGCATTGATCGCTGTTCCTGGATCGTGCTTTCCCCATACTTTTTCTGTGCCCACATTGGCAAAACCATCACCAAAAGAACCATTCCACATAGTATTATGTACAAAAGCGGTATTAAGAACAGCTAGAGGCCTTGCTCCTTGTGCATCTATTTCGTCATCTTTATATGATTCTAATTTTACTCTTCCATCTCCTAATTTTCCAAAACCTACAGCACCATCGGCTATGCCTTGCTTAAGTCCAGGTCTAAAACCTTTTTCTGGCACATGACACGAAGAACAGCTAAATGTACCCGCTAATTCCGGTTTTTTACTTTCTACACCAAATGCAGTTTCAAAAAATAATAATTTTCCAAGATCTACCTTCTCCCTAGTCAAAGGATTGACCTTTGATTGTGGAATTTTATTAAAATCAGTCGACGCCGGTAATATAAAATCATTGCGATCCACTAAAAGTTGATCCAATTCAGAATCTAATCGATAACTTTCTGTATTTTCATTTAAACATGAAGAAAGTGTAAACATTAAAGCGCATAAGTAGATAATATTTTTCGAATTCATGGTAAAGTCTGATTAATTAAATATCCTACAAAAGTAAACCCTTAAATTTAGATATTTAAATTTTAATATACTTTTTCCATTAAGTTTCATTATTTTAACATATAGGAATAATTTAATATCATAAAATATAGGTCATAAAATTAGCAAATATATGATTTACAGACACTAATAATTTCTTCCTTTTTTATATATGAAAGTTGCTTATTTGGATCTCTTAGTGACTCATTGTATTTATTAAAAATTCAATACATCAATTACACTTTATGATAATGTTTGAAAATACACTTATTTTGTTGATGATATTTCTTCAAGAAACACATCAAAATACCCTTATTATTAAATTCAGTCGTTTATTTCAACCATATTATCGAAACTTTTGATTCTAATTCATCCGTTTAGTATGATATTTGTCTTAAATTTAATAATAAAAATAAACATGGACGATATAAAGAAATCAAACAGAAACGAAAGTGCTGATTCTATCATTAAAAATCATGTAGTGTGGTCTATGGGTGCGGGTTTCATTCCTATCCCGATTGCAGACTTAGTCGCGGTGAGTGCCATACAATTGGATATGATTAGGCAATTAGCTAAACTATACGAAATTGATTTTAAACAAACAGAAGGCAAGGCAATTATTTCCTCCTTAACAGGCAGTGGATTGGCTAGGTTAGGTGCAAGAGCTGTAAAATTTATACCCGGTGTGGGAAGTATTTTAGGAGGTGTCACTTTAGCCATCTTATCAGGTGCTTCTTCATACGCATTAGGTGAAGTATTTAAAAAACATTTCGAAACTGGTGGTACATTTCTAGATTTTGACCCTTCAAGATTGAAAAAGTATTATGACGAAAAGTTTGAAAAAGGCAAAGAAGTAGCTAAAGAAATACAAAATGAACAAAAAACCAAAGAGAAAAATGCTAATTCATCTACCCTAATTGACAAATTAAAAGATTTGGGTGACATGAAAGAAAAAGGATTAATTACCAATGAAGAATTTGAAAGCTTCAAAAAGAAACTATTGGAATAATTAACAAAATGACAATGGGCAATTTGGTAATTGGCTAAAGCCGCAATTTGAGCAATTTGGCAATTCCCTGCGGGGCAATGAGGCAATTGGCAAAAGCCGCAATTTGAGCAATTTGGCAATTCCCTGCGGGGCAATTTAGTAATCAGTATTTCTCGCTAAGACTAAAACCAAAATCTAAAGAGTAGCTAAAGATCAAAGACCATCAGCCAAAGACACCCACAATTTGCTAAAATCCTAAAACACTAAAGACCAATAGCTAACCAACTAATACGCCAAAATCCTAAAACGCTAAAGACCAAAGATCATAAGCCAGAGATAAAAAGCCAAAAAATATCAGTCAGAAACTCCTTAAAAATAATAAAATTAAAAAACCTGATACTCGAAATATTCATTAACTTTGCGGCAACAATTTAATAACATTCGCAAAATACAATGAGCGATCAAATCAAACACGAGTGCGGCTTAGCTTTAATCCGTCTCCTTAAACCTTTAGAATTCTATACAGAAAAGTATGGGACGCCTTTATATGGTCTCACAAAACTTCAATTATTGCTCCAAAAACAGCGAAATAGAGGTCAAGATGGTGCTGGTATAGCTACCATTAAGCTTGATATGGCACCTGGTAATCGTTATATCTCAAGAAAAAGAAGCATCGGTCCAAATTATTTAAAAGAACTTTTTGAAGGAGTTTATCATAATTTCGAAAACGTATCCAAAGAACAATTACAAGATATTGACTGGCTAAAAATCAACAAACCCTACACTGGTGAGTTGCTCCTAGGTCATCTTAGATATGGTACCCATGGTGGGAACAGTATAGAAACAGTACATCCGTTTTTAAGACAAAATAACTGGATAAGTCGAAATCTGGTATGTGCCGGTAATTTTAATATGACCAATATCGACGAACTATTTGAGGAGTTACTTTCATTTGGACAATACCCTAAAGAAGTTTCTGATACAGTGACGGTGATGGAAAAAATTGGCCATTTCTTAGATGATGAGGTACAGCGTATTTTTGACATTTACAAAAGAGAAGGATACAAGAACATTGAAATCAATAAATTTATCGTAGAACAATTAGATGTTGAGCGAATTTTAACGAGATCATGCAGAAAATTCGATGGAGGATATGTCATTGCGGGACTTATCGGTCATGGTGATGCTTTTGTTCTTAGAGATCCAGCAGGTATAAGGCCTGCATACTATTATTACGATGATGAAGTTGCTGTTGTTGCTTCCGAGAGACCTCCTATCCAGACATGTTTTGATGTGAGACACTGGCAAGTTAAAGAAATTCAACCAGGTCATGCATTAATTATTAAAAAAAATGGAGAAATCTCAGAGGTAAAAGTAAAAGATCCATTGCCAAGGAAATCTTGTTCGTTTGAAAGAATTTATTTTTCAAAAGGCAATGATCGAGACATTTATTTAGAAAGAAAAGCTTTAGGTAATCATCTTGTTCCTCAGATTGTAAAAGCCATCGATTATGACTTCGAGAATACGGTATTCTCCTTTATTCCAAATACTGCAGAAGTGGCTTTTTTAGGAATGATAGAAGGGCTTCAAGATGTGTGTGATAATTTAAAAAAAGAAAAAATACTTAACGCTCCTCAACCCTTAGATGCAAATGAGCTCAATAAAATTCTTGCACTTAGGCCAAGAGTTGAAAAATTAGCCAATAAAGATGAGAAATTGCGTACATTTATAGCAGATGATTCTTCTAGAGGAGAAATGGTCGCACATGTGTATGACGTCACTTATGGTATTGTAAAAAATGAGGTAGATACGTTAGTACTTATCGATGATAGTATTGTGAGAGGGACCACACTTAGGGATAGCATCATTTATATACTTTCTAGATTGAAACCAAAAAAAATCATCATTGTCTCTTCAGCTCCTCAAATAAAATACCCTGATTGCTATGGTATTGATATGAGTAAAATTAAAGACTTTGTTGCATTCAGAGCGGTACTTGCACTTCTTGAAAGAGATAATAAAGAAGATTTTCTAGAGGAAATATACGATTTATGTCTTGCCGAAGAACAAAAACCAGTGGAAGAAATGGTCAATCATGTTCAAAAAATTTATGACATTTATACTGACGAAGAAATTTCTACCCAAATTGCTAAGTTGGTGCGAGCAGACGATATTAAACCCGAAGTAGAAATCATTTATCAAACCGTTGAAAATTTACATAAATCAAGTCCAGATCACGAAGGCGATTGGTACTTTACTGGCAACTATCCGACAGTAGGAGGTGTAAGAGTTGTCAACAGAGCATTTATTAATTTTATGAAAAATGTAAATACACGCGCTTACTAAGTCATGATTTACATCCCTTTTCTCAACTTTTTTAAGAAAAAAAAACAAGAAATAGAATTTGATCCAATGAAATATCTAATAGTTGGAATAGGTAATATAGGTAGTGACTACGACGGAACACGTCATAATATAGGTTTTGACATTATGGATACTTTAGCTTCGAAATACGATGGTAAATGGGAAAGCGGAAGCAGTGCATTTTACACTGAAATCAAAGTAAAAGGAAGAACACTCATTTTGATCAAACCTACCACTTACGTAAATTTGAGTGGTAAAGCCGTCAAACATTGGATGACTACCCAAAAAATAGAAAAATCCAATATTTTAGTAGTTTTGGATGACCTAAATCTAGATTTTGGCACCTTGAGATTGAGAGAAAAAGGAAGTGATGGAGGCCATAATGGTCTAAAAAATATAGACCTGACCTTAGGAGGAAATGACTACGCAAGACTCAGAGTCGGCATTGGCAATAGCTTCTCCAATGGTCGCCAAGTAAATTTTGTCTTGGGTAGATGGTCTAAAGAAGAACAAAAAGATATAGACTTTATAAAAATTGAGGCTGCTAATGCTTGTGTTTCCTTTTGCAGTATTGGTACTAAGTTTACAATGGAAAAGTATAACAAAAAAGTGATTTAGTGAAAGTTGACAGTTGAAAGTCAAAAGATGAATGTCGAAAGTTTAAACAAGCGAAATGAAGGCTTGGCTGAGCAGAAGTCTTAAATGGAAAGATTCGTTTTAAATTTCAACCAATATAACCTTAAAAACTATATCATCTTTAGAATCTCCTTTTTTCAAAAACAAATATTTTACATTTACAGCTAGAATTAATTAGTAAATTTCAAACTTAATTTTGTTTTTATGCAAAAAAGTAGTTTAATATTTAAATTTTTTAATATTTAAAGTAACTTTGACTCTTTATTTTCTAAACGATAAATTAATACATTTTATATGTACGTTGACGTATTATTAGGGCTACAGTGGGGTGATGAGGGCAAAGGTAAAATTGTAGATTTTATAGCTGACCAATATGATATTGTTTGTAGATTTCAAGGAGGGCCTAACGCTGGTCACACCATTATTATCAAAGATAAAAAATATGTGCTTCATACTATTCCTTCTGGGGTTTTCAGATCTAATATCACCAACATCATTGGGAATGGTGTCGTAATAGATCCTATCACTTTCGAAAAGGAATTGGCAGCTCTCGATCAAGCAGGTATAGAGTATAGAAGTCGTCTGATGATTTCTAAAAAAGCGCACTTGATCCTTCCTACTCACAGAATGCTTGATGCAGCTTCAGAATCTTCTAAAGGTGAAAGCAAAATTGGTTCTACACTCAAAGGTATAGGTCCAACATACATGGATAAAACAGGTCGTAATGGCTTGAGAGTAGGTGATATCTTTTTACCTGATTTTGAAAAAAAATATACTATTCTGAAAGAAAAGCACCTCGGCCTACTCAAGTTATATCCAGAAACCTCATTTGATCTTCAAGCAGAGGAGGAAAAGTGGTTTAATAGCCTTGCAGAAATCAAAGGATTAAAAAGTATTAATGGCGAATACTACATCAATGACGAATTAAAAGCGGGTAAAAGAGTTTTGGCAGAAGGGGCTCAAGGGTCTATGCTTGATATCGATTATGGTACGTATCCATTTGTCACTTCTTCAAATACGATTAGTGCAGGAGTTTGCAGTGGCCTAGGTGTTGCACCTTCTAAAATAAGAGAAGTTATCGGTATCGCCAAAGCTTATTGTACTCGTGTAGGATCAGGTCCATTCCCAACAGAATTAGACAACGAGATCGGAGAGACTTTACGAAGAATAGGTCATGAATTTGGAGCTACCACAGGAAGGTCGCGAAGATGTGGCTGGATAGATATCCCTCAGTTAAAATATACCATTATGCTCAATGGTGTTACTCAAATTATTATTACAAAACTTGATGTATTAAACACTTTTGATAACATCATGATAGGCCAAAAATACATCAGTAATGGACAACTTACTGAAGAAATGCCTTTTGACATCGTGTCAAATCCTGTAGGAATTGAATATTCAGAAGAGAAGGGATGGAATAGTGATCTTGCTGGAATAAAAGATTTTGGTTCACTTCCTAATACCGCCCAAGAGTATATTCAAAAGTTAGAAGGTCTTTTAGAAACTAAAATCTCTATCGTAAGTACAGGTCCTGAGCGATCTGAATTGATCGTATTGTAATCAAAAATGAATTTTCAATTTCAGTGAAGGACCACAGCAATCATATGGCTTTCACTCAATTTTACTTTACATCGTCAAAATAATGATCGAGGTGATTATTTACAACAGAGATGATCTCACTTTGATAAAAAATTTTCTACTGGGTTTTTAATCAGGGTATCATAAAAGAATCTAACCATTTGAATTTCAATAATATATTCTTAAATTTTAAAATTTAACTGCAAGGTATTTAGTACTAATTATTAATTTTCCTTGCACATGTGTTTACTGGAATTTCTTTTTCTTGGTCGGCCTTTAGAAATTTAGCGTTAAGAAATCTTGTATTCAATCCGTTAAAAATTCTAAACTGTTTGAGCACTTTCTGCATAATAAAGTTGCGGTAAAGCAAGTTTAACCTGAACTAAATAAAGAAGTACAAAGGTTAAAGCGAGTTTTTAGAATTTAGGATTGAAGGAAAGATTTTAGGTAAATTTCTAACAGCCTTGATTTTTTGGTTCTTTTGTATCAAGACAAAAGAACATACACTAGTTAATCAACCATAGCGATTTCCTCCATTTCATAGGTAGCCTCTCCAAACTCGTACCCCGTATATTCTGATGTTATTCTATTGAGAATGTCAAATATCTCGTCAGGACTCATTGTACCCACCAACTGGGAGCGATAATGCTTGATATTAGGCAAGCCCCTAAAATAGTTGGTGTAATGTCTCCGCATCTCTACAATACCTAATTTTTCCCCTTTCCAAGCGATTGATCTTCTTAGATGCTCACGAGTCGCTTCTACTCTTTCTTCCACAGAAGGCGGTGCCAAAAGCTCTCCCGTCTTAAAATAATGTTTGACCTCCCTAAAAATCCAAGGGTAACCTATACTCGCTCGACCAATCATCAAGCCATCTACACCATAACGCTCTTTATACAATTTTGCTTTTTGAGGAGAATCAATATCGCCATTGCCAAATATAGGGATCTGCATTCTTGGATTTTCTTTTACTTTTGCGATATAACTCCAGTCTGCCTCTCCTTTATACAACTGTTTACGCGTCCGGCCGTGGATACTTAAAGCTTTTATACCAATGTCCTGTAGTCTTTCTGCTACGTCCACAATATTGATGGAGCTTTCATCCCAGCCTAATCTTGTTTTGACAGTGACGGGGAGATTGGTTGACTTAACAATAGCTGAAGTGAGTTGCATCATCAAAGGGATGTTCTGTAAAATTCCCGCACCTGCCAATTTACAAACCACTTTTTTGACCGGACAGCCATAATTGATGTCTAAAAGATTAGGATTTGCTCCTTCTACGATTCCAGCAGCTTTCTCCATAGAATATTGATCAGATCCAAATATTTGAATACCAATAGGCCTCTCCTCATCATAAATATCGAGTTTCTGTACACTTTTGTCTGCATCTCTGATTAGCCCTTCTACCGAGATAAATTCTGTGTACATCATATCGCAACCCTGTTGTTTACAAAGTGCCCTAAATGGTGGATCACTCACATCCTCCATCGGGGCGAGTAAGAGAGGGAAATCCCCTAAATCAAGATTGTCACCAATTTTAACCATTTAAATTATTTTAGAAAATCCTTCTTAATCTCTTCATACGATGGCAATTGCTTTTTATGCCATTTGTAGATGATTTTACCATCCTTCAATAAGACAATTCCTGGATTAGAACGTATAATGGTTTTTAATAATATATCATCTGCTTTGTGAAAAACAATCTTTGGGTTGCCCAATTGCTTTGCTAATTCTTTGATGGCATCTTTACTAGCTCCTCCAAGGATAATATTCACTTCATGACCATCTGCTATCGCTTGATCAAAATGTCCTTTTAATCCCTTTACATAATCATCAAGGAGTTCTTGGTCTATTGTGACTTTGGCTACACTTATTTCTTTATCGACGATCGTATCAATCACATTATTGTAGGTAGTGTCTTTAGCAGTATATATGGTGTCTACTCTCATCATCGTATCCTTTATTATAGTTTTTGTAGTCTCCGTCGTATATTTCAATTTATGAGTGATGATCATAAAATTATATTTTTTACCTTCTAAAAAGACATCCGTTGTTTCAAAATCTTCTACATGGTCGGTCCTAAAATCAGAAATCTTAGTCTTAGGAATAGATGGTTCGCCTTTAGTTACGTCGAGTGTAGTCCAACCATTTCCCCATTTACTGCTTAAATTAGCAAAATATTCAGCCTCTGTAATGTCTACTACTTCTCCCGTCTCCGTATTTTTTAGTGTTCGCGATATGTTTTTTACTTGGCCTAAGGCTTCTTTCTCCTTTTTATATTGTGTTGCTATATCAGCACCTATTTTGAAAGGTCTAAAATCAAATACAGGTTCTTTCCAAATATAATTGCTCATACAAAAATAGGTAAAACCTAGTATTGTCAATATATTGATCCAAAGCCTTGGCGTTCTACTCAAAAGTATATGCATAGATTTTGTTTTCCAAATAAAAATAAATGCCGGTATAAGAAGTATCAAATCTTTGAAAAACGAAACCTTTGGGTCCAACTTCAAGAAATCTCCAAAACAGCCGCAATCTGTCACCTTCATGTTGGTCGCTTTGTACGCACCCCATGTAGAAAAATCGAAGAACTTACCATCAGGTGGCACATACCCTGTTAAAAAAGTAAATCCTGTCAAAAAAGTAAAAAACAAAACCATTAACATAAACAACCAAGCTGTAAACTTTGGCATACTCCCCAAAAGCAACATCATACCTAACACGATTTCTAAAACGATCATAAAAACAGAAAAACCGATCGAATACTGTGTTAAAACAGGAAAAATGGAAGAAATGCCGCTTAAAAAAGTATCATTGAAAAGTGTATTGAATTCTGCAAAATACTGATCCATTTTATAAGCTGTACCAAGTGGGTCAATCGCTTTGACAAATCCTGAAATAACAAAAAGAATTCCCGTAAAGGATTGTAAATAACTTATAAAAATGGATTTATGTTTCTTAGCTAAAACTACTAATGTGGTGAATACTATTGCTAAGATTGCTACAACGGTAGATAGTGAAGTCAATGTAACTGTCATATGAAATATCTGTATATTTATTTTGTGGAGCAAAAATACTAAATTTTATGTAACTATTAATGATATAAATTGATGTTGTAGCCTAATTGATTGTATTTAAAATAAAAAAGTTGCAAACTCCCTGATTTTAACACCTTTTTCCCATCCTATTTCTGATTAATGATTAGTTAACCCCTTTTTTTTGCGATTGACACTTATCCAATTTTTTAAATGTTTTGTCGATTATTTCAACTTTCATAGCAAAAGCCTATTATTTTTATTGAATAAATTGATGTTCCAACAATATTGAAAATTTTTAAATATATCGTCAAAACCTTTTAAATTCAAATTAGTTATTATACAACAAACAAATTCAAATAATGAAACAAACTAACATTGCAGCATTTCTATTTATGCTATGTGCATTAAACCTTTTCGGACAAAGCAACAAGATTGACTTTACCGAGTACACCTTAGATAATGGTCTTAAAGTAATTTTACACAAAGATAATTCAACGCCCATAGTTGCTATATCTGTGATGTACCATGTGGGTTCAAAAAATGAACGACCTGATAGAACAGGTTTTGCACATTTCTTCGAACATTTACTTTTTGAAGGTACAAAAAACATCCCAAGAGGCCAATATGACAAATATGTAGAAAAGGCTGGTGGAACATTGAATGCCAATACTTGGTATGACAGAACATTTTATTTTGAAATTATGCCATCAAATCAATTGGAATTAGGTTTGTGGCTCGAGGCAGAAAGAATGCTACACGCTAAAGTAGATAGTATTGGTATCGCTACTCAAAAAAGTGTGATCATAGAAGAAAGAAAACAAACTGTAGACAATAGACCTTATGGTAGACTACTCGAAGAAGCGATGAAAAGAGCTTACACCGTTCATCCTTACAAGTCGTCAGTAATTGGTGACATGGATCATCTTGCTGCTGCGGGAGACGATGAATTTATGAAATGGTACAAGACCTATTATATTCCAAGCAATGCTATTTTGTCAATAGCAGGAGATATAGATATCGAGCAAACTAAAAAGTGGGTACAAGAATATTATGGCAAAATACCAGGTGGCAAAAAACCTAGTCAACCGAGCATCGTAGAACCTAACATGACTAAAGAAATTAGAGATACGGTGTATGATAATATTCAACTGCCAGCAATCGTGCACACGTACAGGATTCCAGCGATGGGTACGCCTGATTTTTATGCCGTGTCGATGTTGTCTCAATTGCTTTCTCAAGGTGAATCATCAAGATTGTATAAAGCAATGGTTGATGAGACACAATTAGCCGTGTTCTCAGGTAGCTTTCCTTTAGATTTAGAACAGCCTGGTGTAAACATCGTCTATTCAATTGGCAATATGGGAAAAGATCCTATGGACGTCGAAAAAGCAATGGATAATGTGGTAAAGAAAGTGCAAAATGAACTTATCCCAGAAAGAGAATTTCAAAAATTGCGAAATCAAGTAGAAAATGATTTTATATCAAAAAATTCGCGAATGGCTGGAATCTCCGAATCCCTAGCTCAATATGCCATGTACTATGGTGATGCAAATTTGATAAATACAGAATTAGATCGATATTTAGCAGTGACAAGAGAAGACATACAAAGAGTAGCTAAGCAATATTTCGATACAACCAAAAGAGTTTCGATGTTTTATTTAGCAAAACCTAATACACCATAGTAAATAACAATTTTATACAAACCAACTTAAAAATAAAGACATAATGACTAAAAATATATTTCTTTTACTATTCTCTGCACTTGTTTTTGTGCAATGTGCGAAGAAAAATGCCGATATGGCAAGTTCTAAGACGCAATCACCTAACACGACTGGTCTTTTTAGGAATACTGCACCTGCTGCTGCACCAGCAAGACCTATAAATATTGGAGCATATTCAAGTTTTGATCTTGATAATGGTCTGAAAGTGATTGTTGTAGAAAATCACAGACTACCCATTGTATCTTATCAACTATCTTTATTGAATAGTACCGTAAAGGAAGGAGATCTTTCAGGTTACAGCAGTCTAGCAGGTGATCTTTTGACCAAAGGTACGAGTACTCGGACCAAAGCACAAATCGATGAGGAAGTTGATTTCCTTGGTGCTTCACTAAGTGCTTCTTCTTCAGGTATGTTTGCTTCTTCACTTAAAAAACACTCAAGCAAGCTACTTGACTTGATGAGTGACGTTCTCTACAATCCTGCATTTCCAAAAAGTGAGTTTGATAAGCAGAAGTCATTGACTATATCTAATTTGCAAGCAGGTAAAGCAGAACCCAATTTTATTGCAGGCAATATAAGACGAGTGGTAAATTATACAACAGACCACCCTTATGGAGACATCACTTCAGAAAAAACCCTCAATAACATCTCCATAGATAATTTGAAGGATTATTACACCAAATATTTCATCCCTAACAATGCTTATTTGATTGTAGTAGGTGATATCACCCCTGATGAAGCAAAATTGCAAGTTCAAAAATATTTTAGTCAATGGAAAAAAGGTACAGTACCTACCCAAAACTTTGCAACCCCAACACCTCCGAACGGTAATAGAGTAATCATAGGTCACAAAGATGGTGCTAAGCAATCCCTCATCACCATCTCTTATCCTGTAGATTTGAAACCGAGCGATAAAGATATTCTTGCAGGTACTGCTATGAATAGTGTACTTGGAGGTGGTATATTTTCAGGTAGGTTGATGCAAAACCTGAGAGAAAAGAAAGGATATACTTACGGTGCAGTATCCTCACTAAGCAGTAATGAATTGATCGGTAACTTTAATGCAAGTGCCAATGTGGGTACAAATGTGACTGACAGCGCTCTGGTAGAGTTTATAAAAGAAATGAAAGGAATGAAGACCAATCCTCCAACCATGGAGACTTTACAATTGGTCAAAAATAGTCTAACGGGTTCGTTTGGTAGGTCACTCGAAAGTCCTCAAACGATTGCCAACTTTGCAAGAAACATTTATAAAAACAACTTACCAAAAGATTACTACGATACATATCTAAAAAGAGTGGATGCACTGACGCTAGCAGATCTCGATAAAGCAGTAGACAGATTTATCCGACCAGAAGGTGCCAACATTATCATCGTTGGTAATAAGGATGAGATCGCAGAAAAATTGATGCCTTTTGACGCAGATGGTGAGATCGAATATTACGATGCTTTTGGCTATAAAATAGAATTGAAAAAAGATGCCATCCCTAATGGATTAACAGGTGCAAATATCATCGAAGACTATCTTTCGTCTATAGGAGGTAAAAGCCAAATAGCCAAAGTAAAATCAATGGTAAGTAAAGGCGAAATGGCATTGGGTGGTCAAAAAATCACGCTGACGACCAAAGTAAATCAGCCTTCCCAAGCTTCGATAGTAATGTCAATGAATGGCATGAATGTATCTGAACAAGTGATCAATGGTGATGTAGCCAAAGTAAGCCAAATGGGTAATGGACAGACCATCAAAAAAGGACAAGAAGGTTTTGATGACTTCCAAGAAATGACGGTACTCTTCCCTCAAGTTAACTACCTACAAGCAGACTACAAGGTAGAATTGAAAGGTACTGAAGAGGTAGATGGTAGCCCTTGTTATAAATTGGTTGTCACTAAACCTAATGGCAATACCATCACAGAGTTTTACGATATTAAAACAAAATACTTAATGCGAAGTGTGTCTAATAGAAAAATGGGCCCAAATGAAGTAACACAAATTACCACCTATGGTGATTATAAAGTCATCGATGGTGTAACTTTCCCTTTCAAAACGGTGATCGAAGGCATGATGCCTATGCCGCTAAGTGTCATTACATCAGAGGTTAAAATCAATGTACCTATGACCACAGCAGATTTTAAAGTGGAATAATTTTTAGCATTGTTAGCATTTTAATAAATTTTGCATTGTTAGGAGGTCTTGGATTTTATAATTCAAGACCTTTTTTGTTAAAATATGGGGAATTTACAATTTATTAATGTGGGAGGATTGATAATGCATAAGAGATTTAGTATTTTTGGAATTTAAAATTAAACACTATGAAAAACATTGTAGTATTTTTTGGTTTTATATGCTTAAATGTGGTGCAATTATGTGGTCAAAACATCAGTTTTAACTTTAATACAAGTCCATATATCTCACCCTCATCAACTAACACAAATTTTTTAATAAGTGATTTAACAATTTCGATTGGCACAATTTCTACGAATATAAGTACAGGATCATATTTTGCAAATGAACCATATATTGAAGGTAATACAGGGTGGAATCAAACATCACAATCAACTGCTAAACAATTTTGTTTTACGATGACCCCAAACTCAAATGTTCTTTCATACACATTGACTAGTTTTAGCTTGGATGCGTATGCCACTGGTGCTGGACCTTCAGCAGGTGGTTTTTCAATAACAAATAATAGTACTACCAATTATTATGCTGCAACTAATCTGCCTGATGCCGGTTCATCAGTAACAAATATTGGAAGTAGTGCTTTAGGTTTGAATGGAATTTCAGGTCCATCAACTATTTGTGTACAAGGTTGGTTAAATGGGTCAAGAACGTCCACAGGAGGAGGTGCTTATAGACTTGATAATTTTGATCTTGGCATCGCAAGTGTCTTTTTACCAATTGATTTAAAATCCTTCAAGCTTGTCAAAATACATAAATCAACCAACCTTATCTGGACCACATCTTACGAAAATTCCTCATCTCACTTCCTCATCCAACGTTCATTCGATGGTGTGAGTTTTGAGACCATAGGACAAATTAAATCTGTGGGTAATTCAAACATTACCAATAATTACTCATTTCTTGATGAGCAACCTAAAAAAGGAAATAATTACTATAGATTGGTACAAGTAGACCTTGATGGCACTAAAAACACCTACAAAATGGAGATGATGCATATGCCCTATGAAAAAGGGTTTGAGTTACTCAATACGGTTTTAGACCAAAGCAATAGCGAACTTCAAATTAGATCTGATGTAGAAAAATACAATTTATCAGTATACAGTATCACCGGTCATAAAGTTATGGAGCTGCAAAATGTGGCTTACGATCAGACTTTGGATACTAAAACATTGGCAAAAGGTACGTACATCATCCACTTAGAGGGTAATGGAGCCATAAATAGTTTGAAGTTTATTAAGAATTAATGGGTTCTATATAGATAAAGAGGTTAAGTTTTCTGAAAATTCTAATCAATCTTAACTTCTCTTAGCCATCTTAACCGCCCTTAACCTTTTTAACATTGGGACAAACTGATTGAGCAAGTTTTTACCTTTTGTAAACCCGCTAAAGACCAAAGACAAACAGCTAAAAGCTAAAAGCTCATTGCTAAATCCTTTCTCTCACCCCAAACCGCTGCACAACCACACACCCATACTTCTCCTCTGCCCTGACCACACCACTGATCAGATTTGGTCTATTCGGTGCATTGGGAGCAACTTGAGGTTCTAGGCAAAAACCGGTGTGCTTGGTGTAGATTCTACCTGATTTACCTTTAATTGTTTCAGAAAACCAATTGGAGGTATATAGCTGCATACAAGGTTGATTGGTCAAAATATCAAGAGTGATTCCATTGGGAGCTGCAACTTTAGCTACATGCTGTAACTGCCCATCAAAATTGTCGAGATGATAATTATGATCATATCCTTGCCCTAACTTTAGTTGCTCGTGGGTTAATTTGATGTCTCGTCCAATCTCTTTAGCAATTCTAAAATCGAACGGAGTATTTTCCACAGGGATTGGATCTCCCTCACAAATACATTCATCATTAAGCTCATCAAAAAGTGAAGCATTGATCATCAGTTCATGACTTAATATATCGCCTGTACCCTCGCCCATAAGATTAAAATAATTATGCTGTGTAAAATTTATCACCGTATCTTTATCGGGAGTAGTAGAGCAATCAAAGATAAGTTCGTTATCTTCTGTAAAAGTGTAGGTACATTTTATAGAAAGGTTACCAGGAAATCCTTCTTGCATGTCAGGACTGAATAAATGCAGCTCAATAGTTGATTGACTAACCTCCTTCACCTCCCAAACTTGATTATGAAAACCCGTGAAACCACCATGGAGGATATGATCTCCGATATTTTTAGAAACATGATAAGTTTGACCATCAATACTGAATTGTCCATTAGCAATCCTATTAGCAAATCTACCCACTGCAGCCCCTTGATAAGTGGTATCCTTAAAATATTGGTCTATTGTATCAAACCCTAGTAACACATCTGTCAATGTACCTTCTGTGTCGGGTACTCTTATAGCTACCACACGCGCACCATAATTGGTAATCCACACCTCGTTTCCCTTTTTATTGGTCAATAAAAAAAGAGCTATTTCTTTTCCGTCTTGGGTAGTGTATTCAAAATTGGCTTTATCTAGATATGGCATAACTTGATGTTTTTTGTGTGAAAATAATATTTTTTTAATAATTTTTTAGTTACCGCGACCTTCAGGTCGTGGAAAACAAAAAAAAAACACAATTCTTTTGGCGACATTTTTGCAACAAAAATGGTGACAAAAACTGATAAGGACATTTCCATTTTAACTTTAATTAAATTTATAAGCATTCTGAATTCAACTTAACAAAGTAAAATTAATTCTTCAAAACCCTAATTTTAACAGAATTATCAATATTTACAAAATAAATCCCTGCCACCAAATGAGATACATCCACTTCCTCTATAAAATCACTGACCTCTTTTCTATAAAGTACATTACCTTGGGAATTGATGATTTCCACATAGTTTGGCAATGACGCTAGAGTTCTAAAGTCTATCATGAGTCGCTCACTTACAGGATTTGGATATACTTTTATCTTTTCAATCCATTCGGCATGCAAACTAGTAAGTTTAGCCTGAATTGTTGCCATATTTGTGGAAGGACTTTCATTGTGCAACCTATCTAAAGCAGTCACAATGTAGGTATAAGATTGATTTTGATCTACGGGAAAAACGTCATCATACTTATTGACATCCTTTGGTGTGATATGTATGAGATTTTCAGGGTTTGTAATTTCAATTTTATCTGTACTTTTAAATCTATAAATGGCATATTGTCGGGCATATTCACCATCTGACGCTTGACCACTACGAACCCAATTCAAACTCACTTTACCATCCCCATGCGCTAGGGTTAGCATTGTTGGTGCTTCGGGTGCGATATTGTCCAACCAAGGCATCTTGGGCCGTAAAGCTGCGTATTTATACATATTAAGTTGCAATGAATCGCTAATACCTTTAAAATTGGATCTTAAATTACCCGCTCTAAAAAATAAACTTCCTTGCACGTTGGGAATGTTCCTATTGTATTTGATTTGATTTGGGATTTCAGCATGGCTAAAAATAGTAGTAGACGAAGGATCTAATCGATATACACCGTGACCAATATACAAGTGATGAGGATTGGAGAGGCTAGCCCACCAAGGGACCAAGGCGTCGTAGGCTGCTGCCGAAAAGCCAAATGCCCAATAAATCTGAGGCACCACATAATCTAACCATCCAGATTCTACCCATTTTTTTGAATCAGCAAAAATATCACTAAAGGATTGTAACCCATTGGTAGCACTGCCCGATGGATCTGAAGACCTGTTTCTCCAAATGCCAAATGGGCTCACACCATATTTAATCCGCTTGTCAAATGCTTTTATACTATCTCTACAATCTTTAATAAAAATATTGATGTTATCCCTCCTCCAATCACTGACACTTCCAATATTTCGATTGAATTCTTGAAAAGTAGTCGCATCATTGATGGTTTGTCCAACTTGTGGGTAGGGGTAAAAATAATCGTCAAAATGAATACCATCCACGGGGTATCTCCTCACAATATCCATTACTACTTTGATGATATGAGCACGCGCATCTGGTATACCTGGATTCAAAATTTTGAGGTTGCCGTAGGTGATTATCCACTGCGGATGGGTTTTACTAATGTGATTTTCAGCAACACTTGACCCACTCACACTTACCACTGCTCTAAATGGATTGAGCCACGCGTGAAATTCCATTCCCCTATTCTGTGCCTCGTCGATCATAAACTGCAAAGGATCGTAAAATGGTTGTGGTGCTCGACCTTGTGAACCTGTAAGCCATTCTGACCAAGGTTCTATCTGACTGGGATAAAGGGCATCACACGAAGGTCTTATCTGCATGAATATTGAGTTTATTCCCCTTTGTTGTAATAAATCCAGTAAATCAATATAGGATTTCCGCTGCGCATCAGGTGATAAATTTTTTGAACTTGGCCAATCGAGATTAGATACCGACGATATCCACACACCTCGCATCTCATGTTTTTGGCCTAGTCCATTTTGGATGTTCAAAACCAAAGACATCAAGAACAAGAGAAGCAATTTAACTTTCATATATTTGACTATCACATTTAGAATTCAAATATAAGAAACTTTCACATATGTACCTGAGCTTACCTGTCAGAATAAACTGACTTTAATTTATTCAACACAAAATCACCAATCATTCCACCTTGCCATACCCCATTCACGATGCCATCTCGATAGTGGATACCGCCATAAAGTCTGGATATAGATGCTTCTCCAGCCGCTTGGTTAAATGATTTGAATTTGCGCTTTTTGATACCAAATTCTACTTCTGTATCGTCGGCGAATCTGATATTATCTCCTAAAAGTTGAGTCAAGATTTTAGCAGAAGCCGTAGAAGCTACAGAATGGCCCGAAACATATTCTGGAAAAGGGGGTGTCTGCAATAGTGGTCGCCAAGCTTTGTCAATTAATCTATTAATAACCGTTTCGGGTCTTATTCTATTACTATTGTACTTTTCGTCCCAACATACGATAAAAGCATCATGCAATGTCATGGCTAATATGGTATGAACCAACACAGATTTCCTGAATGAAACTTTTTGTTTTTTGCAAACGATACCAGCAATGCCCATCCAATGACCACCAGGGGAGATTTTTTTGACCCCAAACTCCACATGGCCTATTTGTGATATCATGTATGGATTACAATCCCAAAAGTTAGCAATATGTATTTGCTCTTTGGTCAATACCTTAGATAAATCATATACTTCTTTAAGCTCTTTCATAAATGGACTATCTGTGTTTTCGTCATATGCATTTGGTAGAGGGGGGCGAAATTGTTGAGCGGACTCTAAAAAGAAAGGGCGTATTGTACTCCAATTAGGCTCTACGGGAGCCATAAACGCAGGTGCTGTAGGTTGCCAATATTCTTTGCCTCTTTTAGGTGTATATTTCCTAAGATTATTGAGTTGTAAAAATCCATCTGTGAGAGCCCATTTTTGAATATACAGACTGATAAAATCTGCCAAGCGCTCACTATCCTTTTTTCTATTTTGTGGGATATTGCTTATTATATTGTCTATATCTGCCTTTAATTTGTTACCTGAAGGAAGCAACAGATTTGCAGTTTTTAACATGGCCAAAGTTGGGGTAGCTATAGGATCAATAGTAGATTTATCGAATATAAAATTAGGCTTGTCTAACATCAAATTAATGTGCCTTAATATGCTTTGATCTTGATCTAACATGGCAAGCACTTCATGTGAAGCCAAAGTTGAGTAGGCATAATACCTAGCCGATGCCACAGGAGAAGTAACATCATAAACCATCACATCCGTTATTTTTTTGAGGTTGGAGACGTACATCTCTACAGCTTTTCTACCATTGGCAAATAAACAATTTGCAATGATTAAAAAACTAAAAATTATGGTCTTACTTTTCAATTTTACTGTTTTTTAGACTGTAATTGTGTCGAAATCACAATTGGAAACTCATTATTAATCCCTACAAGTACTTTTTTCTCACCACTTATACTTTTTAACGGTAAAAAACTACGAATACAACCTTTTAAATCAAGTCCTGAAGCTACTTGATTTGTGTAATGATATTCACCATTTTGATCTCCAAGTAATAAAACGCCAAAGCTTGTTTCATTTTTTCCTACTCGGATGCGGGTGTACGCTATATTACCACCTAAAAGAATATCTTTGATACCATCTTCATTAAAATCATCTGTGTGAATGGCATAGGTTGGAGAAAAATTGGCCTGTATAGGCAAACTTCGCTTTTTAAACTTACCGCCTTCGTTCTCAAACCACCTTGTTTCCAATGTGTTAACTACTTTCTTGTTAACCTGATTTAAGTTTAGATGGGGAAGGATATCGGTCAATTGTTGCTCTGCGTAAGAATGATAAGTCACATATTTCTTTCTTAATGCTACAATTTGATCTGTGATTTCATCTCTTGAAGCTACGGGCCAAGACTCATCTTGTATGTAATAACACCACAAGGGGTCTAGGTATCCATTTTTATCAAAATCGTCGAAATATAAATCCATAGGTTGGCTGTTGGAAGGTTTAAACTGTGCATTTAATCCCCAATTTCCAGCAATCAAATCTAGGTCTCCATCTCCGTCCATATCAGATAAGTGGAGTGTATTCCACCATCCTGAAAGTGTATCTTGAAAGTGATTGTTAGTTGTCTCTATGATTTTACCATCTACAAATTGATAGGTCTTGATGGTCGACCATTCTCCGCAAGTGATTAAAGTATTTGTATTGCCAATGGACCCTACGACTGCATAGGTTAACATCTCATTGTTATTAAAAATTGATGCTATTTCATTGGTTTTATCTTCAAATTGCCCTTTGCCATTGTTAGAATATAACTTACTGCCTGGGGATAAGGGATATTTGCCTTGAGCAACCCTACCACCTACGAATACATCGAGATCTCCATCGCTATCATAATCCCAAGACACGGCTATACTTCCTGCAAAATTATCTTTGGGTAGGATGTTTTGCTTTTTTTCAAAAATACCTCCTGTGTTGATATAGTACCTATCTTCTAGCGGCAGTCCTGAGTTTTCTTCACCAAATCCACCCGAAACCACCCAAAGATCTAAATCCTCATCTTGATCGGCATCAAAAAGCAATCCATAGGTATCCTCGTATTTAGCATCTACTTCTAAAGCTACTTGCTTTGATTTTGTGAACGATCCATCCTTGTTTTGAATAAGTACCATGCCATCTTTTCCCTCAGGACCTGGCATAAAGACATCTTCAAGTCCATCCCCATTGATATCTCCTTTCGTAAGTTTAGGACCATGTAGTGAAACCATATTGGGTATTAGCGGCTGAACTTTGAAGTCATTGACCAAAAGTTCTTCGTGTTTGAATGGGAGTTTTTGTACTTCAGTTTTAAAAAAAGTGGGAGGTTGGACATTTACAACTAAACTATTTAATTTGATACTTGGTGCATTCGGTGAGTAATTGATTTTATGATGGACATTTGCTTGGGGATTGGCTAAATGTTGACTTTCTCCGTTAGGCCAAATAATTTTGACAGAGTCTATTTTTTCTGAAGGTAACCCTAAATGTAAGGGGATGGACATTGATGACTGAAAACCATGTACGGGATAGTATTCTTTATATACATAGCCTTTTGGAGTGTAAACAGTAATTTTGGCTCCAATAGCTTGCACATTTTTTGAAGGACTTTTGAGAGAAAATTGTACGTAGTTACCTTTTTTTAATTCACTACTGTTATTTTTGAATACTCCCGCAAAATCATTCATACGATTGGTGACCAAGTCAAGGTCTCCATCATTATCCAAATCAGCATAGACAGCACCATGTGAAAAGTCGGTACCTTCTATCCCCCATTCCTTTATTTTATTTGAAAAAGTTAAATCACCATTGTTTTTGTAAATATAGTTTTGTAATGGCGTCGATGTAATCGTTTGAAGCAATTGAAACATTTTAGAATCTGTCGTGCCTTGTAGGTGTTTTGACCTTTCGTCAGCATAAAATTTCATAAAGTCGCGATTGATCATATCCCTTCCATATCCATTAGTGACAAATAAGTCTTGGTACCCATCATTGTCATAATCTGCAAACAAAGACGACCAACTCCAATCTGTATTTGAGATACCTGCCAACTGTCCTATTTCACTAAATGTTCCATTTCCATTGTTGAGTTGAAGCATGTTTCGCATGATTTGATGATAAAAACCATTATCAACCATATTGTTATAAACTTCAAAATTATCAGGCGCAAAGAGCAGTTTTTGTCTTTTATTATCCTCAGGTAGCATATCTAGAGTAAAAATATCAATCAAACCATCATTATTGATATCGGCTGCGTCAATTCCCATGCTGAAATTGGAAATGTGTCCAATCATCGTTTTTAACGACTCTGTAAAAGTTCCATTTTTGTTGTTGATGTATAAATAATCTTCTTCGACATAATCATTACTCACATATATGTCGGGCCATCCGTCATTGTTAAAATCAGATACATTAATACCAAGGCCATAACCCAAAGGATTTGATTTAATACCTGCTTTTTGTGTTATCTCTTTAAATTTTCCATTGACATTTTCATATAATCTATCTCCAGCATCAGGATCCACCAATTTCTTCACATAAGCTGCATCGAAATTTCTAAATTGTTTGACATTATGATTGAGCACATAGAGGTCTAAATCTCCATCACGATCAAAATCAAAAAATACGGCATGTGTAGAATGTCCTGTGTCATCGACTCCGTATTCTTTTGCTTTTTCTGTGAAAGTAAGATTGCCATTATTTATAAAAAGCTGATTGGTACGTGCCTTAGCATTTACGTCACCTGAGTAACAAACATAAATGTCTAGCCATCCATCTCCATTGATATCTGCAACTGACACACCAGTCTTCCAACCTTTACTGCCGGCGACTCCAGCTGATTTTGTTATATCTGAAAATGTGAAATTCTTGTTATTGATGTAGAACTTGTTTTCGCCCATGTTGGATGTAAAATATAAGTCAATCCAACCGTCATTATTAAAATCACCTGCTGCTACTCCACCACCGTTGTAAAAGTATTCATAAGTAATAATATTATTTTGAGGAGATTCTATCAATCTATTTTCAAATTTCAATCCAGACAACTGATGTGAAATAGGGGTAAAAAGAGTTTGTCCATTCAATCCAAAAGATAAAACATAAAATAATAAAATAGTGAAGTAAATATGTCTAATCAATTTTAACAACAATTTTTAATATAGTAATAAAATGCTTTTACAATAGATGATGCTTATACAATAGATAAAGTTACAAAGAAAATTACAAAAATCAAAATGGGCTGCTAAAAACAACCCATTCTGATACATAAATCACTAATTATTATAAAAATCAAATTTTCTATTTTCCTCCGTCCCACCAAACCTTGACGTTAAAAAGATCACCACCCATTCTTGCAACAGCAGCACTGTAGTTGGCAGGATTAGAGCCCGCTTCATTTTCCCAATATCTCAATCTTCTTGGGATCACAGGACCTTCAGCCGCATTAGGATTGCTAGTCGGTGTAAGTGCTGGATGTCCAGTTCTTCTCCAATTGGCCCAAGATTCAAGGGCATTTAAGAAGGTAGAAGCCCAGTATTCTTCACCAATGATTCTAAGTTTATTGTCGTTGCTAGCCGCAGCAAATCCTCTTCCAGCTATGTATGCACTTACTTCAGCAGGTGTACGTGCGAATGAAGCATCAAACTGCGTCCATGCATTGATTGCACCAGCCACACCATTATTAAAGAAAGTCTCAGCATTACCTGTGATCCAACCTCTTAATGCCGCCTCCGATGCCATTAATTGAGTTTCAGAGTAAGAAATCAAATAATATGGATCTTCCCAATCCAAATACTTTAAATTAAGCATAGAAAACATACGAGTACCTATTCCAGCTGTAGTAAATGTCGCTCTGTCTGTTGGGTTTAAAATATCTAAAATCGTAGTACCATTATATCCATTTGGCAAACCTCTTTGTGCAGCGGCGGTTGTAACCCATGTCGTTGGATCATCTGGATTACCTGTTGCTCCAGCTATAATGGTCAATCTAGGATCATTATTTGCTCGCATCCAATCGATAAAAGTTTTACTAATTTTACAATCTCTTGAATATTTGTTATTACCCCAATAACCATCATTTAAACCATTTCTATTGTGACCTTGAGGTCCATTTAAATACTTGATCGTCGCATGCTCCGCATTAGAAGCGAAAGTACCTGAAGCAAAAGCCTCTGCAAATACTGACTTGCCTGTCGCTTCATCAACTCTTTGCATTCTCAAAGCAGCTCTCATCAACAATGCATTTGCAAATTTTTTCCACAAAGATATATTGCCATTATAGATTACATCTTGAGCTCCTACGTTACCACCATTTGCACTTAACTTATCTCTTGCTGCTTTTACATCAGCAATGATAGCCGTATATACCTCCTTTTGAGTATCGTATTTTGGAAACCAATTCTCTTCACTTTGTAAGCCGTATCCAGCTTGTTTGTAAGGGATATCTCCATATATGTCTGTCATTCTATGTAGATCAAAAGCCCTAGCAATAGTAGCCATTGCATTTAAATTAGCTCTTGATGCATCATCTTTAGTCTGCTCAATAACATTGGAAAGTAATCGGATAAGTCCAGGATAGTGGGCTTCCATATAAGCACCACTATACTGTGCATTATAAAAATACTTATCACCGCTGAAATATCCAGCGGTTGAAGCAGTTTGCTGCATCATTGTGGAAGCATAAATCATTGGAGCTCTTGTATTCTCATATTCTCCGCCAATTCTCAAAAGAGCAGTCGTCAATAAGAATGCAGGATCCATCTCAGTCACTGCGTTAGGATTATTATTTAAATCAACTAGAGCGTCTTTGTTGCAAGAGGCCACAAAAACCGTAGCAATAAACATTAAACTTATTTTATATAATATATTTTTCATCTTTATCTTTTTAATTTATTCATCAATTATTAGAATCCAATAGCTAAATTGATACCAATATTTCTAGTCTGTGGCATTGCAAAAAATTCTAAACCTTGATCTGCCCCATTAGCTGAAAAAGCTGATTCCGGGTCAATATTATCAACACTTGACCAAAGCAAAGCTAAGTTTCTTCCTACAATTTGTAATGTTGCACTTTGGAATGGAGTTTTGCTAACAACACTTGAAGGCAATCTAAATCCAATTGCCAATTCTCTTAATTTACCAAATGAAGCATCTTGTACTAAGTTTTCAGTTATATCACTGTATCTTTCCCAATAAGTTTGAAGTCTATTTACAGGGATTGTTACATTTACTGGCGCTCCTTCTGCATTAACACCACTCACTTTTAGACCTCCTTCTCGGCCTTCCAATGTGTTTTGATGAAAACCCCATCTGTGAGCTAACCAGTTAGTACCAGAAAATATAGCGCCACCATGACGTGCATCAATTAAGAAAGAAAGATTGAAACTTTTGTACGTGAAATTGTTGATTAAACCCGCAGCCACAGGCTGTCGGCCAAAACCAAGAATTGTATTAGCATTAGCAGATCGAACAGGCATACCATCATTCGTATATACTTTATTGCCATTAGCGTCTCTCGCTTGTGTCCAACCTACGATTGCTCCTAACTGCTCACCTACGATATGTCTAATTCGCTCACCTTGTCTAACCCTTGATTCGTTGTAATTTAAGAATTGAATTTGCTCGCCTTTAGAATTAGCTCCTAAGTTGATAGCTTCACTGATATTCCTTGAATAGTTTACCGTGACATCCCAACTAAAATCAGCTTTTTTAATAGGTGAGACTGTAAACATAATCTCAAAACCACGATTTGCTAATTCACCCACATTTACTTGAGTACTTCCAAAGCCAGAAGTAGCAGAGATTCCTGCACTTAAGATGTCATTGGTAGTCTTTCTCTGATAAACTGCAAAGTCTAAGCCCACTCTATTTTTGAAAAATCTAAAATCTCCACCAACTTCAAATTCTGTAGCTGTGTAAGGGCTAAGTGATGGATTAGGAATAGATCCATTATTGATTTGCCCAGCATTTGCAGAACCATGTGGTGCAGATAATAAACCATACTGTACATTTAATGCATATGGCTCAGGAGCACCACCTCCTACTTGAGCCCATGACCCCCTCAACTTAGCAAAAGAAATAAATGAAGGCATCTTGATTACATCACTCAACACTGCGCTTAATCCTAAAGAAGGATAAATTAGTGTATTATTATCAGCTGAAAGAGTTGAGAATTGATCTCTTCTTGTAGTAACATTCAAATATAACCACCTGTCATAACCAACATTGACTGAACCGTAGACTGAGTTTATACCAAAAGCTCCATAACCAAAAATTCTACCTGGAGCTTGGACATTGTTAACACTATGGAAGAATGGAACTACTAAATCATTACCTCCTGTACCTTTTGTTTTGTTAGTATTCACCATTCTATTACCACCAAGAATGTAGTCAACCGTTACCTTGTCAAATGACTTTTCGCCACCTATCATAATTTCCATGTTGTCTTCTCTTCTATTGATGTAAGACTCATTGTAATCTCCTCTAGGCTTATAAGCTGTTCCATAAGCTTCAGAAGAAGCCTGATCTCTGTTGGTAAAATCTGTACCAATTCTACCCATTACATACAACCAATCAGTTAAGTCATATTTTGCAGAAACATTACCAAAAAGTCTATTGCTAATATCTCTTCTATAGAATTGATATGCCGCCCAATATGGGTTAGTTTGAAAAGTATTCCCTTGGAATCTTAACTCTGTCAAATCAGGCTTAGCCCCAAATTTATCTCCTTCACCTCTTATTAGACTAAAAGGTATTTCCCTAGGCTTCATAGTCACTGCGAAATTAGCATTACCTGGAGAGTCTGATAATCTCGGTCTATTTGTTGCATCTTGGTATGCATAATTTGCACTTGCTATTAATGTTAATTTGTTTAGTTTACTATTAACATTTAATGCAACAGTCTGTCTATTAAAGCTAGCATTAGGCATGATATCTTTATTACGAAGATCTGATACTGCTAATCTATAGGTACCAGTTTCATTACCGCCTGAAAAAGCTAAAGAGTTATTTAACGTCGAAGCATTTCTATAAAAACCATTGATCCCTTCGCCTAGGTTACTATATGGTCTATTTACACCATCAAACTGAATAGTCTGACTACCATCATATTTCCCACCCCAGGCCAACGAACTACTATTCAGTGCTTCGTCTTGAGAAGCAAATTTTCTGCCTTCTATACCTTGACCATACACTGTTTGAAAATCAGTTTGGTCGATAGCTCGGTCCATAGTCATGTTCGAATTAAATTGAATACCAATACCTTTCCTTACAGTTCCTGATTTGGTGGTTACGAGCACAACTCCATTTGCGGCTCTAGCTCCATATAATGCCGAAGCAGTGGCTCCTTTAAGTACAGAAATGTTTTCTATATCATCAGGATTAATCCCAGTAAGACCATCTCCACTGTCATTTCCTCCCCACATTCCAGCTTGTCCAAAATTGCTGGTTTCGATAGGAACTCCATTTACCACGTACAATGGTTGGTCATTACCCCCCAAAGATGATCCTCCTCTGATTACAACTCTGGTGGATCCTCCAGCTCCCGTTGCAGGTGCAGCTACATTGACCCCGGCAATTTTTCCAGTTAGAGCGTTACCAACATTGGCAGTTCGTACTTCTTGTACTGCAGATCCGCTAATTTGCTGAACGGAATACGCTAATGCTCTTTTTTCTCTAGCCATACCGAGTGCTGTAACTACAACTTCATCAGTAATAACACCTTCCGCCATTTCAACAATAAGATTGTTAGTGGCTTCTTGTACTAAAATCTCTGTTGAATTGTACCCCACATAAGTAAAAACTAATGTTGTAGGTAGTTTAGTAACTTTTAAAGAAAAATTACCATCTAGATCTGAAACAACCCCATTCGTTGTTCCTTTTTCTAAAATCGTTGCTCCTAAAACAACTTCACCATCTTTTGATGATTTTACAGTTCCAGAAATTGTTTGAGCTGAAACACCAACGTACAAAAGTACAAGTGCCATACTCACATAAATCCTCGCATTTTCTCTGAGGATCACATAAATGTTTTGTGTAATGTCTTTAAACATGCTTTAAAGTTTTGAAAATTAATAAATAAAACTGCTAATACTCTGATAACGTCTTTAATATCCAAAATGTAGTGTCGTTTATTATAAAAAAATTAAATTTACAATAACAAATTATTAAGGGTATTAAAAGACAAAATAAAGCCATTGGGCAAATATATATAAATTTTTAATAATCGTGTGCGCGCGAACATGAAAAATATTTAAATCTTTAATTTATTCCCTTGTAAAGTATAACCTAATTTTTATTATAAACAAAGATCTGAATACAATATATATTTCGACAGATCAACTGATTAACTAGTTATGAGGTGTACAAATCTCCTGCTAAAAACCATCTATGAATTTTATATACGAAACTTGCCAAATTAATGGTTTCCATCTAGATATTCTACAATCACATCACCAAAACTCCCTATCCTTTTTGATATATTCTTCTAAATTTTCCTGATATAAACAGTCTTTAATAAATAAAAGCTTCCTTGAATGACTGTAGAGATTTTACCAAACCCAAATCATCAAAAATTCAAGGAATAAACTTAATAAGTCAAAGATAAAAAATTAAAAGTTTGTTAATTCTTGTGAATTAAAGTATCAACTTTCTTACTTTTGCGTCTCAAACTACGAATCAAACATTTTATCTAGTAATGACAAGAATATTAACGTTTTTTATAATATCAATAATGGTGTCTAATGTGTATGGACAGCAAACAAAACCAAATAAAAGTATGGATCAACAATTTTTAGACAAACAACCCGACGGCCTTTATGTAAAGTTTAATACTACCAAAGGTATAATATATGCTGTGTTAGAGCATAAAAAGACCCCCATGACTGTTGCGAATATGGTAGCTTTGGCAGAAGGAAAAATGCCAAATACCGCGAAGACTGAAGGAATACCATATTATGATGGCCTTAAATTTCACAGAGTTATTCCAAATTTTATGATCCAAGGCGGATGCCCTCAAGGTACAGGTACTGGAAATCCAGGTTACAAATTCGAAGACGAGATAGATACGTCACTGACTCATTCAGTTCCTGGAATATTAAGTATGGCTAATGCTGGACCGGGTACCAATGGATCGCAGTTTTTTATTACGCATGTGGCAACACCTTGGTTGGATGGCAAGCACACCGTCTTTGGACATGTGATTGAAGGAATAGATGTTGTAAATGCAATTGTTCAAAATGATACACTTACATCACTAACTGTATTAAGAAAAGGAGAAGAAGCTAAAAACTTTGATGCTGCCAAAGTATTTACCACAGCTCAGGCAGAGGTAGTAAATAAGAAAATAGCAGCTGAAGCCGCAGCAAAAGAAGCCGCAGCAAAAATAATGGGCTATTACAAAACAGTGACAGAAAGTGGTCTTCGATATAATGTAATAACTCAAGGTACAGGAGCACAACCTACACCTACGAGTACCGTATCAGTGCATTATGAAGGGTCTTTTCTGGATGGCAAAATATTTGACTCAAGTATACAAAGAGGAGAACCAATAGAGTTTCCTTTGAGTAATGTCATAAAAGGATGGACAGAAGGCGTATCTTTAATGAAAGAAGGAAGCAAATACAAATTTTATATACCTTATCATTTGGCCTATGGCGAAAGAGGCTATCCTGGTGCTATCCCTCCTAAAAGTGATTTGATCTTTGAAGTAGAATTACTAAAGGTGGTTAAGTAATCCAAAAATGGTTTTAAAGTATAGCAAGTACAAACCCTAAATAAATAAGAAAGGCCGTTTATATTGATAAATGGCCTTTCTTATTTAAACCAAGATTAAATTGAAGCTGAAATTAAGCTTTGATATAAATTTATCTACTATTTCTGAAATATATGACCTAAATGACGTCAAAACTTAAAGATAAAATCAAAAAAGAAAACTTTCAAGATCCTATTGAAATTGAAGGTAACCAAATCTTCCCTGGTCAAGACTTAGAAGTAAAAATCCCTGTTGCAAAAATGCCTTCTGATACAAGGCTTTATATGCATACTTTTATATATAGATCCGTCAACAAAGGTCCAACTGTTTTAATTCTTGCAGGCATTCATGGTGATGAAATTAATGGAATAGAAATTGCTTCCCAATTAAATTTTGACAAAATATTCAAGAATTTAAAATGTGGGAATGTAATCGTTTTACCATTGGTAAATGTTTTTGGTTTTAATAATTTTAGTAGAGACGTACCTGATGGCAAAGACGTAAATCGCAGCTTTCCTGGTTCTTCTACTGGCTCTCTTGCGTCGAGGGTTGCATACATCATAACAAAAACCCTTTTACCGCATTGTGATTATGCAATAGACCTACACACAGGTGGAGCAAGTAGATACAACTACCCCCAAGTTAGATATTCTTCAAAAGTAGAAGGATGTACAGAATTAGCTGAAGCATTTAATGCTCCATTGATGATTGACTTACCATTAATACCAAATTCCCTAAGGAGGGTTGCAAAAGACCAAAATGTTAAAGCAATCGTCTATGAAGGTGGAGAAAGTGAAAGGTTGGATAACCTCGCTATTTCATGCGGTAAATCAGGCATTTTAAAAGTACTCAGTCATTTTGGAATGATTGATTTAGGCATGCTAGAATCCAAAAACAAAACGACTAAAATATCAGAAACATTTTGGCAAAGATCTTCCAAGTCAGGAATATTTATTTGGTGTAAATCATCTGGAGATTTGGTAAAAAAAGGGGAAGTCATGGGAATTATTAAAGACCCCTACGGATATAATAAAATAGAGATCAAAAGTAAGTATTCAGGAATTATCATTGGCCACAACAATGCTTCAATAGTTAATCAAGGAGATGCTTTGTTTCATATTGGCAAAGACCAAAATGAAACGAGCTTTTAGTTGAATCTAACTAAAAGCTCGTTTTTATTATCTAAAATTTACTTGGAATTAAACTAACATTTTTACTGGGCTCTCGAGCATTCCTTTTAAGGATTGTAGGAATTGAGCACCCGTAGCTCCATCAACGACCCTATGATCGCAACTTAAAGTCACTTTCATAATATTTCCAACTACAATTTGTCCATTTTTTACAATTGGTTTTTCTACTATAGAACCTACCGCAAGAATACAAGCATCAGGAGAATTGATAATAGCCGTAAATTCATCAATATCAAACATTCCTAGGTTCGAGATTGTGAAGGTATTTCCCTGCATTTCTGCTGGTTGTAGTTTTTTCTCCTTTGCTTTTCCTGCAAGTACTTTTACTTCATTATTGATATATGACAAACTTTTTCGATCTGCATGATTTATAACGGGTACTAACAAACCATCCTGAACTGCCACAGCTACGCCAATATTAATATCTTCGTGAATTATGATTTTATCACCCATCCAAGAAGAGTTAATCATAGGATGCTTTCTAAGAGCTAACGCACATGCTTTAACAACAAAGTCATTAAAAGAAATCCTGACATCTCCATCAGCATTCATACTTTTTCTAGCTTCAATTGCATTATCCATATTGATTTCCATCGTCAAATAGAAGTGGGGAGCTGTAAATAAACTCTCAGAAAGACGCTTTGCGATAACTTTTCTCATCTGAGTTACAGGCATGTCACCATAAGTAATTGAAGGCTTAGCAGTAGTAATAGGACTTGCTATTTCTTTGCTCGCTGGAGTTGTTGGAGCTGGAGGATTCTTTAAATAGTTTTCAATATCTTTTTTAGTTATCCTTCCTTGGTCACCGCTTCCAGTTACTGTCGCAATATCGATTCCCGCTTCACTTGCTAGTGACTTGGCTAATGGAGACGCTTTTAATCTACTGTCTTCAGAATCACTTTCATTTGAAATAACTGTAGGTGGTGGTACTGCCACTGTATTAGATGGAACAGTAACTTTAATTTCTTGAGTGCTCTCAATCTTTTCTTCTGGCGCTTTTTCGACAGTAGCTTTAGTCCCTCCATCAGCTTCAGACAATAATTTTTGGATGTCATCAGACTTGTCTCCTATTATTGCGATTATCCCGTCTACAGGTACTGCTCCAGACTTTACACCAATATATATAAGTGTACCAGAAAAAAAACTTTCCAACTCCATTGTTGCTTTGTCTGTTTCTACTTCGGCAAGTATATCACCAGGTGCAACGCTTTCTCCTTCTTTTTTTAGCCATGATACTATGTTTCCTTCTTCCATAGTATCGCTTAATCTAGGCATTCTAATTATTTCAGCCATATGTTCTTTTATTAATTTTATGTTATCATGTAAACAACGAAGTACAATATTAGATCAAAATTTACAATTTTTAAAATTTTAAATTTAATTAAAATAGTATTGATTATAGATTTTGGTTTATTCATATTGTATTCATCTAAAAATCTAAATTCAAAATAAAATAAAAATTCCTTTAAAAATTTAATTGATTAATCAAAGGCCAAAAGTACAATAAAATTTTCAATTTCTTCCCTTCCAAATGTAATATTACTCTTATAGCAATAAATCATATAAAGACTTATTTAGAAAATTAGAATCAATATAAAGTCTCTTTACTAACCATCAATTAGCAATCTCACCTTAAAATAACCAAAAAAAAATGGGGAAAAACTTGCATTTCTCCCCACTTACAAACAATAAATTTAAATCCTTTATTTTTAGAATCCAGAATTTTTATCTCCTCTTAAAGAGGATCTTGATCTAGTGCCTCTACCAGATTCAGACATTCCCTCAGGGGCTGCCATATCCAAATCAGCACTGTTACAAACTCTAAATTCAACTCTTCTATTCATATAATGTTGATTTTCCATTCTTGAATCTTTTAATAGGTTAGACTCTTCACCATCATACATCAACTTTAACCTACTTCTATCAATACCATAATTAGCTACTAGGTGATCGATTGCTGCTTGTGCTCTTCTGTAAGACAGACCTTGATTAAATTGATTAGAGCTTCTTACGTCAGTATGCCCAACAACTGTAACACATGTGCTAGGACACATTTTTAATACAGTAGCTACATGATGTAATTGACCGTAAAACTCAGGCTTTAATCTAGCACTGTTTAGATCGTAATGAATCATAGGCAAGAACCATCTTCCACAGTCACCCGTACCTTTACATTCAGCGCACCATTTGCTAGCTTTTGCATCGATTAATCTATTCACATCAGCTTCCGTTAAAGATGCTCCTATTGCTACCCCATTTCCGTCAACCTTATAACCTGGAGGAGAGAAAGGCTCTTTGTCTAAATAATCTGCTATACCGTCAGCATCAGAGTCTAAAGTCACACCTCTCGTATCAACTCTTGCTCCTTTTGGCGAATCTTTTTGTTGATCTAACATGTCAATAATTCCATCACCATCTGAATCCGTAAGATCCAATACAGGTCTTTGCTTTAATGCTGCTATATCACTCATAGCGCCATCCAAAGGATTTAACCAATAAAGAGGCTCAGTTACTTTGTCAAAATTTCCTAAGTTAATACCTAATCTTAAGTTAGTGTAGTGACCGACATCAAGGTCTTGTGTAAATGCGTATGTAGTGTAGAATCTTATTCCATCAAGGTAATCATTATCAGATGCCATAACTTGATGTTCTAAACTCAAGTTAACTCGTTTCGTCAATTTTCTAGAAACTCCCATGCTTGCAGTAAACATTGGATGGATGTTTGTTTCATCACCCAATCTAAAGATACCCGCCTTTTTAGGACCATCAGTTTCATAGGTTCCATCATAAATATTCCTCAAGTCACTTTTAATTTCTCTTCTTCCTGCTCGTGTGTCAAATTTTGCAGCTGTAAAACCACTACCAGAAATCAAACCGCTGTATCCCGAATTATTCGCATTAAGTAAATCAAGTTTTGTATTGTGGTTAGACAATGCAACACCAACAGTTCCATACCAATTCCATTTGTTATTAGGTTTGTGAAATAAAAGGTTGCCGATATTTACAACACCTTGAATACCTCCATACATTTGCGTTGTGCGATACGATGGAAACCAAATACCGTCACCACCTGTTCTAAGAGGGTTATAAACTTGCTCTATAAGAGAGGCTCTGTCACCTCTTGCAGAGTAAGGTTGAGGTTCCAAACCACTTGCTCTCCCAAAAAACAAATCACCCCTTATTGAAAAAGCATAATGAATTGCTTTTCTTAGGTGTAGTCCAAGTCCAAAACCTCCTGGAATGTTGTTATCTACGTCACCATTAATAAAAAAATGACCTAAATGAACTCCCAACTCCCATGCATTTTTTGGTTTTGCACTGTAAGAAGATTTACCCATTTTCCAGCTTTTATTCTGTTCAGGGTCTATTGTCAGATCATCGTTAAGTACACCACTTTGGGCATACATAAACGTAGAAAGGCTAACAAATAATATCAGATTTAGTAGTTTTCTGATCATGAGGATAAAATTTAAATTGTTGTTTAATATTGTTTAGCCCAAAATTAAGAATTTTTATGCAATAAAATCGTAAAACAACAAATAATTTTATCAGATCCTAATCATTTCTTTTTAAAAAAATACAAATTAGATTAATTATACATTTATTATAATCTAAATTACAACATAATAACTAACTTTGTGTGGAAAAATATAATTTTACTATGATTTGGATACTTGATAACAGTAATAAAAATAACTTTGAAAAAATCTTTTACATAGTCGTTCTTTGTATAGATAAGAATGTAAATGGAAAAATAATTTCAAATTTCGAAAACTTTTCTAATCATTTTCGTAATATCAACCTCGGAGTATCTAATGATTACAATGAAGTATCAAATTATATAAATAAAACAAACTGCATTTTAATTGATTTAAATAACGAATTCAGCCGTCTTTCCTTTTTTAGAGATAATTTCAAAAGTAGTAAAAACTGTATTATTTGTTCAAATTCGGTTCCAGTACAAATACAAAATGACACTGAAGACTTTAGCTTTTTTGGCTATCAAAGAAGTAATCTTCCATACGATACTTACTTATGTCTAAACACAGGACAAGTTCCATCTTTTTCTTTAGGCGATTTAACAAAAGATATTTATGATAGTGAACCATATTTAAGAAATATTGAAACTTTAATTATTGATCTTAATTGTTTAAAACTTTCAGAAACACTTGATGTCGGTCAAAACCTTCCTACAGGACTAACCGTTGAACAAGTATGCCAACTACTTAGATTTTCAAGTACCTCAAAAGTTTTGAAATCTATATATTTTAATTTAAAAAATTTCAATTCGGATGTAAAGTATTCAATTTTAAATATATTACTTTGGTATTTTTGCGAAGGTGTAGATGAAGTCTGTTCAATTAATACGCAAACGCCCTCATTTTCAGAATATATTGTTGACTTAAAAACCGAAAATCAATCCTTAATCTTTAGACTTAATAACAATACTGATCAATGGGACGTAAAGTCAGGAGATGCACAGGAATTTATACCATGTAATAGAAAAGTTTATGAGCAAACTTTGGAAGGAATAATTCCTGATTTTATTAAACAAAATTTTCTAAACTTTTAGGAATATTATACATTTAAAAGCTTTTCCACAGCGATACCTCTTGATCCTTTTAAAAAGATTATGCTATTTGGAGGATAATTATCTAAACTAAAAAACTTCTTAGCTTCTGCTGTAGTCAGAAAAAAGTTATAGTCATATTTATTTGCTAATTGCGAAAATTCTTCTCCAATCAGCCAAACATCAAGAAAATGATATTCTTGAATGTAACTTAGTATAGCATGATGTTCGATTAGGCTATATTCACCAAGTTCCAGCATGTCTCCTAAAATTAAAACGACTTGTTTTGAATCATAACTTTTAATCAAAGAACCGAGACTTGCCCTCAAAGAAGATGGGTTGCTGTTATAGGAATCTTTTATTACAATTTTATCATTTACTGTCGTTTTTTGAGATCTATTATTTTCTGGAATATATTTATTAATTGAAATTGCTATTAAACCTAAGTCTACCCCAAAATAAATTCCAATCTCGATTGCAACTAAAGCATTTGACAAATTATGTCCTCCAAACAAATGGGTAGAAAATTGAGTATTTTTATATTCGAAATTTAAAAATTCAGCTTTCCCATTCAGTATTGCATCGTCAAAATATTCAATACAATTCGCCTCAGATGGCAACAATTGTGATAAAACGAGGTCAGACTTATTACAAAAAATAAACCCTCCTTTTTTGCTAATAAACCTGTAAAGTTCTGATTTTCCTTTTTTTACTCCTTCGATACCTCCAAAACCTTCAAGATGAGCCTTGCCAATATTGGTTATCAAACCGAAATCCGGATCAGCAATTGTGCACAAGTTATGGATTTCTCCTTGGTGATTGGCTCCCATTTCAATCAATAAAAAATCAATATCTTGAGGAGCAGATAAAATTGTTAGCGGAACTCCAATGTGGTTGTTAAAATTTCCTTTTGTACAATGTACCTTATACTTTGATGAGAGGACTATATTTATTAGTTCCTTCGTTGTCGTTTTGCCATTTGAACCCGTAAGTGCGATGACCGGTTTATTCAAATAATTTCTGTATTCATGGGCAAGCTCTTGAAGAGCCCCTAATACGTCATCAACAAAAACAAAGTCCTTATGGACGCCTTTTAATGTAGTATCATCTACTATAGCATATTTTGCACCTTTGTTTAATGCCTCTAGAGCATATTCATTTCCATTGAAATTATCTCCTTTTAAAGCGAAGAAAAGATCTCCTGCTTTGATAGTCCTCGTGTCAATACTTACACCCGAAGATTCCATAAATTTGTCAAATAACATAAAAAAAGCCTTTGCACAAAGATACAAAGGCTTTTATTTATTTATAAAAAGTAAAACTTAAATTTTACTAATATCTTCTTTTAGCAGCTGATTTTTTGGATCCTTCTCTAAAAACATTTCCGCTTTTTCCTGATTTGAATGCTTCGGCCCCTACTCTACTCATCGAACACCTAAAACCGATAGTTCTATCAGACTTATCCTCATCTTTAAATCTTCTTGCTCCTGGCGATAGCCAAAACAATCTATCAGCCCAACTTCCACCTTTGATAACGCGTGCTTTATCACTAATTAGGGAAGTTTTCCCATATCCATACTCCACATCTTCACTATCATCATCATTATAGTTTTTAACATTAGACTTGCGATAGTTTTCTCTATTAGCTAATTCTTCATCTGTTAGGGATTTTCTTTTTAATCTACCTAAACTATCTTTTTCTATTGCCTTTCCATCTTTATCTCTGATGACTTCAGTGTAATAATTACCTCTATAAGGGTTTAAATCATTATTGTCAGCATCAACAAGTTCTTGACTTGTCATCGGTCTAAAGACGTCAGCTGTCCATTCTGATACGTTACCTGCCATATGATAAAGACCGAAATCATTTGGAAGGAAAGACCTAACTGTTGCTGGGATGGATGCATTATCATTTAACGCACCAGACATCCCCATGTAATCACCTTTGCCTCGTTTAAAGTTAGCAAGAATATTGCCTTGATTTTTATTATGCTTTTTATATCTTGCTGTATTTCCATTCCAAGGATAAATTCTTCTGTCTGTAATGAGTTCATCACCAGAAACTGCCTGATTTCCTTGTAAAGCAAGAGCAGCATACTCCCATTGTGCTTCTGTTGGAATCATATAACTTGGTAATAGAATTCCATCCTCAAATCTCACTCCTCTTTCTCCACCAGTTTTTAAATCAGGTAAGTTCTTTTTTACATTTCCCTGATATTGTCCTTCTAAATATGCCGAAGTATTAAATGATTCACTATCTTTTGCGTCAGGACTTGGATTGAGTATTCCTTTTTCAATTAAAAGCATCTCATTTACTCTGTCTGATCTCCACTCACAATATCTTTGAGCTTGCAACCAAGAAACACCAACTACGGGATAATCATTGTATGAAGGATGCTTATAGTATGTCTCTACTAACGGTTCATTGTAGGCTAATTCGTCTCGCCATACATTAAAATCAGGGAGTGCTTGAACGCTTACCTCTGGATATGAGGTATATGTTTTTTGTAACCACTCTACATATAATTTCCAGTTTTGGTTAGTTACTTCTGATTCGTCCATGTAAAAAGATGAAACTGTCACCCTTCTTGGTACATTATTCCACTCAAAAGTCACATCTTGCTCCGTCAATCCCATAGAAAATGTACCACCTTCAATTGGAACTAAGTTTGGACCAGTAACTTGCTGAGATTCATTGAACTTTTCGAAACCTCCCCAATTAGGATCATTATATACCCATCCGGTTGCAGAATCTCTGTCTCCTCCACCTGATTTTTTACTACAAGCCGATAGACTCAAAACCAAAATAATAAGTGAAAAATACTTTCCTAATTTAATATTCATTGTATATATATAATTTTTAAGCACAAAATTTTCGCAAAAATAGCAGAATTAATCTAAATGTTAGAACTTTTTTACATAATAAGTGACTTTTATTACTTCCAAATAGACCCTAACAAAAACATAAACACCAATGTTTTAGAAAATATTGTGCCATTTTCAAAAAATTATCTAAAAATTTGGGTACAGTCGTTAATGTTAATTTTAGGCTTTTCTGTTCCAATATTAAAAGTCAACCCAAGTTCATGTGCACCACCACTTTTAATTCCAACACTACCGATGTTATAATCAAAACTATAAATCAATTTAAAGTAATCAAATCTAACACCAAATAAAGCAATCACCGCATCCGTATTTGAGTTAGAATACCTGTAAGCTCCTCCTACAATTAGTCTGGACAACTCACTGTAAAGTCCTACGTTTAATTGACTAAACCCTCCATGATTTAAATATAAGAAGTTTGGTGAAACAAAACCCAATGTTTCTTTTGTTCTAAAATCTTTGGCAAGTGCAAAATAATAGCCCCCGTGAAGTGAGTATTTTAAATCTCTTCCTGTATTTGTACCATCAGGAGTTACTTTATAAAATGAATTTCTTGGTTGATTAATGTTATCAAAACTAGTCCCGATATAAAAGTTTTCATCTGAGTATAACAAACCTGTGCCGATGGTAAGGAAATTAATATTAAAAAAATCAGGTGGGACTTCTTTACTTGGTCTTCTTGTTCCTGATGGTGTAAGATTACCTGTCAATGGATCCAACGCATCATAAAAAATAAATCGATCCCAATCTAGCCGCCTCTGCCCATACCCTAGGCTAATACCACCTCTTATATATTTATTGTTAGCGATTTTCACCTTATATGAGTATAAACCATCAAATCTTAAGGTTCGTAAAGATCCATCACCTGCATTGTCAGAAAATAAATTAAAACCAAATCCAGAATTTAAGTTTTCAAAATATTTATCAAATGTCAAGCTATAAGTGGAATAGGCATTATTGATAGAAGGCCATTGATTTCTGTATGTTGAAGAGATACTAGTCATAGTACTTGACCCAACAAAAGCCTGATTTAACAAGGTTGGAGAATTATAAAATTGACTAAAAACCGCATCCTGAGAAAACAAATTTAATTGCACACTCATTAAGTATATAACTAAGATGCTAAAAAGCCTATACGTCATAATTTTTATAATAAAATATCAAAACGATTTAATAGGAGGAATAGTTGTGTAAATAACGGATGCAAAAAAGACATTTTCAAACAAAAAGTCAAAAATATTGATACTTAATTTGCAACCAAAGACATTATGTTAAGCTTTTATCGTTATTTTGTTGAAAAAAAAATTTAACTGTTTAATAAGATCAATGAAATTTAGAATAATAGGATATTGCTTGTTTTACTTTTTTGTTAATGGATCTAGTCAAACTTCATTTTCAAATAACTCCATTTTGAAGGATGGTCAATTATTCAAGTTTTCAGTTACCGAGAGTGGCGTTTATAAAATTACAGGAAGTTTACTGCAAAAAGCAGGTCTGACTTTAAATGTAAATCCTCAAAATATTAAAGTATTTACTTTTCCTGGTGGACCTTTAGAAGAGACAATTATTCCAGATCAAATATTAAATGATCTTTATGAAGTACCGGTTGAAGTTATTGGTGGTGCTGATGGTAGATTTGATCAAAATGATGAAATCTTTTTTTATGTTGAAGGAGCTTCTTTATGGAAGTTTCATGCTGTTGAAAATAGTTGGGAATACAATAAAAACGTATATGACAATAAATCATACATTTATATTAAAATTGATCAAACGCCATCCAAAAAAATCAATTCTACCAATACTTCATTTCAACCTGAAATATCTTCAACAGTTTATGAACTAAAACAAAGTTTTGAAGAAGATAAAATAAATCTTTTAACACTTACCATAAACACCCAAGGATCAGGCCAGCAATGGTTTGGAGACAATTTTAAAGCTGTAGAAAACAGACCATTTTCAGCTATTGATTTAACCAAATACATCAGTAATGAAAACATTAATGTTCAAGCCTTATTTGCAACAAGAAGTCCTAGTTCTTCCACCGTAGATTTTTTTGTCGGAGCTGAAAGAATAAGACGAAATACAAGCGGTGTATTTCTAAATTCAATAGAGACAAATTTTGCTTCTTTGGCGAACTTTGATATCGATGTAAAACCACAATCTGCTAAAGAGGGCATAAAAGTATCATTTTCTAGTTCTTCGTCAAATGCAGATGCGTGGATTGACTATATAAGGACAATTGGATATAGTCCTGCGCTTTATGCGGGAGATCAGTTATTTGTTTCCGATAGAAAAATGATTGGTAAATCTGGAAAAATATCTTTTCAAACAGGAAATTTTGATGTTAACGCTTGGAAAATAAAAGCTTTTAACCAATATGAAACTGTTCCATTTTTCAATAAAGAACTCTTCATTCAGAAATCAGATAGTTTAAGCGAATATATACTTTTCCATAGAGCCGGTGTAAAAACTCCTGAATTCGAATCAAAAGTGAATAATCAAAACTTACATGGATCAAATGGCGGTCAATGGGTCGTAATACACCCTGATTCACTTACACAACAGGCAATAAAGTTATCAAATCTTAGAAAAAATCAATTTGAAGTTCAAAATTTCTCCTTAGAACAAATTTTAGATGAATTTGGAGGTGGAAGGAAAGATCCTACTGCAATACGAAATTTTTGTAAAATGCTTCATGAAAGGAAAAACAATTTTAAATACTTACTTTTATTGGGAGACGCTACATATGATGCAAGAAATATTCAGAATGAAAATAAAGATCATTTCCACATTCCAGTCTACCAAACAAAAGCCTCCCTTCACCCAGTATTAGCGTTTCCTTCTGATGATTATTACGGATTATTATCAAAAGGAGAAGGTGGAGATTTGATAGGATCTATCGAAGTAGCAGTTGGGAGAATACCCGTACGAAATAAAAATGAAGCAGATGGCGTAATAAATAAAATAATAGAATTTGAGACCAATATCAAAAGGTTTGGTGAATGGAGATCAAATGTTGTAATTAGTGCAGATGACGAAGATGGTAACCTTCATATCATTCAGGCAGACAGACTTGCCGAAAAAATCGAAGCCTCAACTCCAGAATTTTTGGTAAAGAAAAAATTCCTTGACGCGTTTAAACAATTGTCCACACCTGCAGGACAAAGATACCCAGATGTTAATTTTGATATCAATAGTGAAATTAATCAAGGTGCCTTAGTCTTTTGTTATTTAGGACATGGTGGTCCTAGTGGTCTTGCAGAAGAACGAGTTGTTCAAGTGGCGGATATACAATCATGGCAAAATATACCTAAATTACCAATTTTAGTGACCGCAACATGTACGTTCACTTCTTATGATAGCCCCAAAAATGTATCAGCAGGAGAGTTTGCTTTAATAAATCCTAAAGGAGGTGCTATTGCTCTTTTTAGCACTGTCAGGGCAGTTTATGCCTCAGAAAATGAAAGGATAACAAACTCTGTTTTTAATTTTTTACTTCCTCAAAATAGAGAAGTGCCTAAAACACTTGGAGATGTGCTGATAAGTGCTAAAAACTTTCAAAGATTTGATACAATAAGTGCTAATACTCGAAAATTTGGCCTTTTCGGAGACCCAGGGCAACAAGTTTCTACTCCTCAATATAAGATAAATCTTGATTCAATCAATGGAATTAATACGAACCAATTTAAAGACACCATCACTGCATTTGAAAAAATTATACTAAAGGGAAGTGTCGTCGATAAAAACAATAGTATCCAAAAATCATTCAATGGAAAACTTAATTTAACAATTTTTGATAAACCAAGTCTGCAAAAGACCGTCATAAATGATCCAGAAAATAGTTATACACATGAATTTGAGCAGTTTAGAAATATAATTTTTAAAGGCCAAGCTTCTATTGAAAATGGCGTATGGAAACTTGAAATTATCATACCTTCTGATATAAATTACGCAATCGGAAAAGGTAAAGTTCAGTTTTACGGTCACAACGAAAAATTTGACGCATCTGGAAGTTTTAGTGATTTATTCATTGGTGGAGAGCCTAAGTCTGCCTTTAGAGACGATACACCACCTTTGATGAGTTTATTTATTAATGATCAAAAATTTAAAAGTGGCGGAATAACTAATAATAAACCTACAATAATTGTAAACTTAAAAGATGATACAGGAATAAAAGTTACAGGTACAAGTATTGGCCATGATTTGACCTTAAAACTAATAGGTATAGAAAATAAATCCTATATTTTAAATGAATTTTACGTAGGCAATCTAAACGATCCATCCTCTGGTACCGCTAGATTCACCCTACCACAACTAAAACCTGGGAAATACCAAGCGATAGTTAAAGCTTGGGACTTAGGAAATAATAGTGTAGAAAAATCAATAGAATTTGTAGTTGTTGATTCGGATTCAGAATTGCAAATAAAAACTTTTAATTATCCAAATCCTTTTAACAGTCAAACCAAAATATTTTTTGAACACGACTTTAATAATCAAGAAGTTGAAATTGAGACAATTATTTACGACTATCAAGGTAAACTTGTGAAAAAAATTTATGATAAAAGATTTACAGAATCTTCATCAGAAGAAGTAATTGTATGGGATGGTGCCGATGATAATGGTATAAACTTGCCAAAAGGGATGTACCTATATAAAATAAAAATTAATTCTACCACGTTAAGTCAAAAACGCGAAAGTGAATATAGAAACATATTAAAGCTATAGGGTTTCAATAATAATTTTAAATTTGCGGCTGATTTTAAAAACTAACTTACAAAGTATGAAATTACGACTACTAATTATAAGCTCTTTATTACTAAATTCTTTTCTTCATATACATGGTCAGGTATTCGACCCCCTCAAAGGTTGTGTAGTTGATGCTGATGGTAATTGTTCCCCTAATGCCGTTTTATCCGCCCTACCTTTCTTAAGAATAGCTCCTGATGCAAGAGCGGGGGCAATGGGAGACGTTGGAATTGCTGTGTCACCCACCTCAAATTCTATGCACTTCAACGCTTCAAATTTGGTTTTTACAGAAAAGAAATCTTCTCTATCTGCAAACTACACTCCTTGGCTTCAAGATTTAGGTGTCACCGATGTATACATGGCATACTTGTCAGCTTACAATAAAATTGACGATTTGCAAAGCGTTGGTGCTTCATTAAGATTTTTCTCCTTAGGTAAAATAAACTTTAGAGACTTTAATGGCAATGATATTGGTGATGGGAGTCCTAGAGAACTTGAACTCGCTGTAGCCTATGCAAGAAAATTAGGAGACAATTTATCGGCTTCAGTTACTGGTAAATATTTATTTTCCGCTTTAGCTCCTGGACAAATTGTAGGAGGTCTAGAAATAACAAACGCCAATGCATTTGCTGCAGATATTGGCGTAACTTATAAAAAGAAATTAAAACTTGGTGATTACAATGCTCTTTTGGGTATTGGCAGTGCTATAACCAATTTAGGATCAAAAGTAACATATACCAGAGACAGTATAAGAGACTTTATTCCAACCAATTTAGGTATAGGGACTTCACTAAAGCTCGATTTAGATCAATACAATAGCATCACGTTTGCTCTTGACTTTAATAAATTGATGATACCTACTGCCGTGAGTAGGACTATATTAAATTCAGACGGTGCAAGAGTTCCCAATCCGAACTACTCAAAAGATGGTGATAATGTCGGTGATTTCAGACAAAAAAACCTCTTTGAAGGTGTAATCAGTTCGTTCTATGATGCTCAGGGTGGATTTAGAGAGGAGATGCAAGAAATAAATTATTCTTTTGGAGTAGAGTACGCCTACGACAAACAGTTCTTCGCAAGAGCTGGCTACTTTTACGAAAACCCGCTAAAAGGTGCTAGGAAATACTTTACAGTTGGTCTTGGGATAAAATACAATATATTTGACATTGACCTTTCTTATCTCGTTCCTAATAATTCAACTCGAAGTCCTTTAGATAACACATTGAGGTTTGGGCTATCATTTGAATTAGGAAATGCTGCTGCTTTTGATCAATAAAACTTGATAAAAATTATTTTCATTAGCATTTGCCTAAAATAATAATTTAGAGATTTTAAGCATAAATGTGAAATTCTATGAAACTAAGATAAATTAAATTAGTTTTATTTATTGAGACTTCGATTTAAATTATATTTTCGCTGCTCATAAACAAATTAGACAAATGAAAAGTACATTAAAAATCTTTACATCAATCGTTATTTTAAGCTTCATCATTATCTCATGTGGTGAAAAGAAAGCAGAAACCGAAACGAACGCTCCCGCAGAAGTAAAAGCTGAAGTGGATCCTTACGCTGTTGAAGAAGAAGTTGTGGCAGAACAAAAAGAAGAATCTGGCATTATTGATGGTATCAATGCTAAACAAATTTTCAAACAAAGTTGTGCGGTTTGTCACGGAACAGATGGAAAACTTGGTGCGAATGGAAGCAAAGATTTAACACAATCCGTACTTACCATAGAAGAAAAAGTAACAATGATTTCAAAAGGCAAAGGTCTTATGATTGCTTTTGAAGCAGTGTTAAAACCAGAAGAAATTAAAGCTGTAGCACAATACACAGAACAACTTAAAGGTTAGAATTGCCTACAATATTAGTCACAGGTGCAAATGGTTTACTTGGGTCACATATTATAAAGCACCTTTTACTCAATGATGTGAACTTTGATATCATTGCTTTAGTAAGAGAAAATAGTGATTTGTCACTTATAAACCCATATTTATCAAAAATTAGAATAAGCAATTGCAGCCTTTTCGATATTTGTGAATTAGAAAAATTAATGAATACTGTTGACTACATTATTCATTGTGCTGCTTTAGTTACATTTAATGCCGGTAACTTTAACTTACTGAGGAAAACTAATGTAGAAGGTACTGCAAATCTCGTAAATGTAGCCTTGTCAACAAATATAAAAAAAATAGTGCACATAAGTTCTGTTGCTGCACTTTCCAAAAGTAAAGAAATAGAGTACTACCAGGAAAGCTCAAAATGGAATCATTCTTCCGAAAATTCTGACTACGCTATAAGTAAGTATCAATCTGAACAAGAAGTTTGGAGAGCAATGCAAGAAGGCTTAAATGCCACGATATTAAATCCTCCCTTAATTTTGGGTAGTGGCAACTTTCAGAAAACTAGCTTACAGATTATTGATAAAATTTATTCTTCGAGAGGTTATTACCCAAGTGGTGGGAATGGGTTTGTCGATGTTAATGACGTCGCCCTAATTGCTATCAAATCATTATCTAACGACTACAATGGCGAAAGATTTATAGTTTCAGGAATCAATTTAAGTTATAAAGAACTCTATGAAAAAATATTTAAAAATAAACAATCAAAGCATAATTATCAAATAAGGCCGTTGCCAAAAACCCTAAGCTACATGCTCACTCTATTAACCAAATATATTGAGATGATTACAAGGAAGACATTTATACTTAGTCACCAATCTATTGTAGGCTTAAGTACTTATCCAAAATATGATAACTCAAAATCAATTAAGTCCTTTAATTTTTCATATACCCCAATAGATTATACACTATCATCAATGCTTGGAGATTATTTTTTATCTAAAGGTAAAAATTAGTTTTCTAAAGGTTACAATATTGATCATATAACTTTCTTATTATACAAATCACATTTATAAATATATTTTAATGATCAATTTTCAAAGTGCTAAACTTAATACCGCAGCAATCCACAAAATACCAAAGAATGAAGGTATTAGTCAACCAAACTATTCACACAAGCCTGTCGAAAACCTTGAAAAACTTGAACAGTCTATTTTTAATATGCTTCAATCTAAATTCAAGATTCCTACATTTTATAGTTTTGACTATCATAATAACGACGTAATTTTAAATCCAGTTTACAATTACATCTCCAATACATTTGACGACGAAAGTATTTTTCTAGAGAACAGTGTAAAATCTGCAAAACTACTTTTTGAGAAATCCAAAAATACTTTTATAGAAGGAGGTTATTTCGTTTATGCCTTGATTAAAGATATATTGATCGAAGATGAATTAATCGACGCAATTGTAATAATTAAATTGGAAGATAAAACTAATATCATAACACTTGAGTTAAATCAAGAGAACATTATTGATGTAATAGAGCAGTCGGGATACTCTTTTGAAAAACCACATAAAGTCTGTGTCGTATTTAATACAAATAGAGAGGATGGCTATAAAGTTCTCCAAATAGATCCACAGAATAAAACTGATGCCGAATATTGGTTCAACGATTTTTTATTTTTAAAACCATACGATGATAAACATAGGTTTACCTCAGATTACATAAAACTAGCTGTGAACTTTGCAAAAAAGTCAGAAACGTTTAAAGAAAACGATACCGTAAATAAAGTTGAATTTATAAATAAGACAAAAAAGTATTTTACAGAAAATGAGCACTTTGAGGAAGAAAACTTCCTAAATGAGGTTTTAGAAAACAATAATAAAAGAGAAGATTTTAAAACTTATAAATCCTCATATGAAGATGACCAAAATAAAACAATAACTTCTAATTTTGAAATCTCAGAAACTATGGTCTACAAAAATAGTAAGATTTTAAAATCAATTATTAAGCTTGATAAAAACTTTCATATTTATGTACATGGTGACCGAAATAAAATTGAGAGGTGCCTTGAAGTAGATGGAACCAAATATTACAAACTATATTTCGAAAACGAAAACTAGTGCTCCGTCTAATTAAAAAATTAAATAATTTGTGGTTCTTTTTGAATATCTCTTCGTTAAAAAGCCTCGCTGAACTACCCAGTTAAGCTACATTTTTTGCCTTGATCTATCCAAAAATAACTCACAACTTAATTTAAAAAATTATTTAGACGGAGCACTAGGGTCGTTGTTTGTTAATTTATTATAATTTCTTATTTTGTAGCGGTGGACTTGCGAAAAGAGTCGGTGAGTTCTTTAGAAATAGCTCCTTTTGTAAATCTAAGGTGTGTTTTGCTATCCACCAACAAAGTAACTTCCTCCCCTACAATAGATTCGATTTTACCTATCAATCCACTACTTGTTACAACTTCATCCCCCTTTTTAATTTCACTAATAAAAGAAGTTTGCTCTTTTTGTTTCTTGATTTGAGGCCTCATAAAGAAAAAATACATGACTGCAAAAATTGCAATCATAGGGATAAAGGAAACCCAACTAGATGAATTCGATTGAAGAGTAAATAGTAGATCTATCATTTTTACGTTTTTTTTATTTTCTTTGCAAAAGTAATAATTATAAGTACTTAGGCAAGCACTATTGTAGTTAATAATTTAAAACTAGTACCTAAATCAAAATATACATTCAATACAAATGAACAATGAAAAAATAATTCTGGTAGGTTTCATGGGTAGTGGGAAAACAACGATTGGAAAATCAATAGCACAAACTATAAATTTACCTTTTATTGATAGCGATCAAATGATTGAAGAGGAAGAAGGAACTTCTATTAAAGAACTATTTGAAGATAAAGGTGAAGAATACTTTAGAAAACTAGAAAACAAAGTTGTTTTAGAAATCGGAAAATTTGAAATTTCTATAATATCTACAGGTGGAGGCCTACCCGTTTATAATAACAACATGGATCATTTAAATGATAATGGGATAACTGTGTATTTAAATGTGCCTTTAAGTGTTTTGACAAAAAGAATATTAGCAGATGAAACGAGGCCTTTGGTGCAAAAGATAAGAACAAAAGATAATCTATATAAATACATTAGAGAAACTCTTAAATTAAGAGAGCCCTATTATAAAAAAGCTAAAATTTGTATAAATTGTAAGAATAAATCAGTACAAATAATTTGTGAGGAAATAATTAATAAAACGAAAACCTTTGGAAATAGATAATATAAACATACTTTGCATTGATACCAGTACATCTATTTGTAGTGTATCTCTAGGACAAAATGAAAATTTAGTAACTTTTCGAGAATCTTATGAAAACTTTGATCATTCAAAAATGATCACCGTATACATACGTGAGATATTAGATGAATCGAATATTAAAAGATCTAGTTTGAATGCAATTGCTTTAGCATCAGGTCCAGGGTCATATACCGGATTAAGGATAGGTGCATCAGTTGCCAAAGCAATGTGTTACGGTCTAGATATTCCGCTTATTGCATTAGACAGTTGTCAAATTCTAGCCAATTCCTATCCAATTGGAACAGATATCAGTTTTGGCATTATTGATGCGAGGAGACAGGATGTATACATTGCAATGAAAGAAATACAAAAGAATACTTTTTCGACTTCTGAATTTAAAACAATATCTTTAGACTATTTTAAAAATTATGAGCACCTAAATATTAACTTATCTGGCGACGGTGCCAATAAAACAAGTGAAATTTTAAATCAACACAATATTAAACATTCAGTACATTTAAAAAATTCCACATCAAAGATTATGATTCAATTAGCATTAGAAAACTATAAGCAAAAAATGTTTACAGAATTAAAAAAATTTTCAATTAGATACATTAAGTCCGTAAATATTACAAAAAAATGAAACCTTTATATATAATATATTGTTTTATAGTAAAATACATAATTCAATAATTATAAATCATATTTCATTGGCTTTTCACAATAATTTAATAACTATTCAAATTCCTAAACAAGTAATCAAATCAAAAAACTTGGCACAATTTTTTCACTTTACTAATTATAATAATTGCTAGAAACAAATTATGACAATGAAGAGTAAAAGGAACGAGACAATTACCCTGAAAAAAGGGGGACCAAAAGAAGTCCAGCTAGATTATGCTGACCTTCGTAAGGCTGTGCTAGTGCTAAGAGCAGTGAATCACAAACTTAGGCAACGTATGATAGATTTACTTGAGGATAGCGATCCAATGACGGTAACTGATATCTACATAAAACTACGATTAGAACAGTCCGTAGCTTCGCAACACTTAGCAATACTTCGTAGAGCTGGTGTTGTAATAACAGAAAGGCAAGGTAAATTTATCTATTACTCAATTAACAAAGATAGACTTGGTCAAATATCTACATTAGTCGAAGATTTAGCAGGATAATTAGCAATTACTAAATATTCAATTTAATAACTTTCTTGTATAACTCACAATAAATACGTACTTTATATATCTTAGTTAAGGATAAATTAAAAAAAATAGTAATATTTATTTTTTTTATTCAAATAAATTTTGATCTTTGTCCTTAGGTCGAAAAAAATAAGATAATTATGGAAAGTACTAAGGTCCTATTTAGTAGTGAAAAACTTGATTATTCGTGTGAGTTGATGAGAGCATTAGCACATCCTCTACGATTAAAAATCTTAAAACAAATTGATGAACTAGGCGAGGTCCACGTCAACAACATCTACAATGTTTTAAATATAGAACAGTCTATCACTTCACAACACTTAAAAGTATTAAGACTTGCAGGAGTTGTAAATCAAGAGAAAGAAGGTAAGTTTATGAATTACAGTATAAACTACGATATTCTTGCAAAAGCAGAGCTTGCAGTTAAGAGGTTTTTAAAAAAATAATGATAAGAGATAATCAAGTAATTTGGTTATCTCTTGCTATTTTAATGAATATTCTAAAAGAAATATTGATAGTCTATTAATATTGTTGTATTCTGACAATGTTAATTAATATGTTATTAAAAAACATCTTTACTATATCATTAAAAGGATAAAAACTCTAAAGCAAGGAGATCGATTGTTGAAATAAAGTAAATAGTCATGGATAAAATAATTAAAATTCTATTAGCTGTTATATTGGTTTTTGTAACTTTTCTATGGTTAAGTACCATATTCAAGTCATGCAATAAGCCTAAATCAGATTTAGGAAATATTCCAAAAGAAGAAATTGTGGATAATCCTACTCCCAATGATGATTTTTTTGAAACTGATCCCAGTAATGAAGATTCAACATATTTTGAATACGATGAAGAAAATCAAGAAAAAAATATTTATGATGAAATTGATAAAATAGCTGAAGATAGGCAAAAATCAACTGATTCTAATAACTCCGTTGAAACACAAAAACCTGAAGCAAAAGAAAGTACGGCAAATCAAGAAGATACAAAAGAAAAAAGCAAAAAGCCAATTCCTAACTCCTCTGCTAAGTATCTTGTTTTAACCGGTAGCTTTTTAATTGAAAAAAATGCTGAAGATGCTGTTTTGAAATTAAAAAAAATTGGGTTTTCAGGAGCTGAAAAGGTTGTTTTTGACAATTCAGAATACTATTCCACAATTGCAGGTAGAACTAATGACTATAAATCTGCTTCTGAACTTTGTAATAAATTAAAAAGCAACGGCTACAAAGATTGTATTATTAAAGAGAAGAAATAAATATCTTTTCAATATTTACTAAGCAAAAAGTATGTGTGGAAGATCAAGCCTTACAAAAAATGAGAAAGAGTTAGAAAAAAGGTTTAATGCTACGTTTTACTCTGACGAATTAGAAAGATACAATCCAATACCAAATTATAATGTCGCACCTACTCACATGATGCCTGTTATTACTAACCAAGACCCTCTGAAGATAAATATTTATAAATGGGGCTTAATTCCATTTTGGGCAAAAGATCAAAAAATAGGTTCTAGTATGATAAACGCTAGAATCGAAACAATTAAAGAAAAATCAACTTATAAAGCTACTATAAAATCAAAAAGATGTCTAATTCCACTTGACGGATTTTATGAATGGAAAAAAGAAGGCAAAAATAAAATCCCATTTAGAATTCAAACCACAGATCAAGAAATATTCAGTTGCGCTGGATTATGGGAGTTATGGAAAAGTCCTGAAGGTACGATTATTCATTCTTTTACTATTATCACATTACCAGCTAATAGATTTATGACACAAATCCATGATAGAATGCCGGCTATCTTGCTACCTGAGCTAGAGAAAATTTGGCTTGATGATGAAGCGGTACATTTGTCTTCCATTGATGACATCCTTCTACCCTACCCTGATGATCGTTTAAAAATGTATGCCGTCTCACCTAAAATAAATAGTGTTAAAAACAATGAAAAGTCATTAATTGAACCTTTTGCTATCCAAGCTTCCCTATTCTAATACTTTACTGAAAGAAAAATTGGTAAATCACAGAAAACACAACAATTAAAACCAAAAGGAAATAGGCTATTTTTTCTACATAAACGCTATTATTTGCATATTTGGCAGTAAGCCATCCACCAAGTCCCTGACTTAACGCAATTACTATTCCGGCCTCCCAATCCACCAATCCTTTTATCTGAAATATTATAAGCACTACGACTGTATATGAAGCAACAATTAAAGCTTTAACTAGATTACTATTCATTATGGTATAACCAGCTAGTAAAACTAGAGCTGCTAGCAAAAAGATGCCTACTCCCATTTGTATGAACCCACCATATACCCCAACTAAAAAAAATACAGGGTAGGAAATGTACGCAGGAAATAATGGTAAAGATTTTTCAGACTTAAGCCACCGAGAAGGTTTCACCAATATTACAATCAACATTAAAAGCATCATAAACTTATATGCTTGCTTAAACTGCTCATTACTTATAATACTTGCAATAAAAACACCTAACAAAGCTCCTAAAACCGTAACAATAATAATTGACTTGCTATTTCGCAATTCTTGATTATGTTTCTTATTTAACTCATATCCCGAAGCTACAGTTTGAATCAACACACCTATTCTATTTGTACCATTAGCGACATTTGGACTTAGACCTACTACATCTGTAAGAATAATCAGGACTATAGCAGAGCCATTACCCGCTAATGTGTTTATAGAGCCTGCAATCAGACCTCCAAAAAAAGAAACTAAAAACTCTAACATACTAAGTAAATTAAAAAAAGGAGTTACTAACCGAGGTCAATAACTCCTTCATATAAGTTTTATCATATAAGAAAAACCTTAATATTCCCACAAATCGTGCTCAAAATTAAAAAGTTCTTGCTTTATTTTTTCAGATTCAAGAAGTATATCGAAATCTCGAGTGGGCGACTTTTCATCATATTTATCTACGATTCTATAGTCTAATACATTTGATTTCTTATAGATATAGCTACTGAAATATCTATTGTCAATAAGGTCAGCCCAAGACATTGGAGCCATATCATTATTGTCATTGAATACTCTTACTTTAGCTAAATGTGTTCTTGCTTCTGGAAAATATATCCAAAACAATGGTTGTTCAATAGTTTGATTGATAGCCTCTACATATTCATCTAACACTGGTGAAATGCCTAGTATTCTATTTTTTAAGATAGAATAATTTTTATCAAAATACCAGATTTCTTTTATTCTAAATTTCTTAATATTTTTCCAATCGAGCGTGTTTTTTATCACGTTAACTGTCTGCTCATTTTTTTCAAAATCAAAACCTTCTATGGTTTCAACTTTGAACAATTTCTTCTCCACTTCTTCATACGTCAATGGCTCCTTGAAAAATTCATCATTGAATGCGGTGATTTCGCCATTACCTATTAAGTCCTTAATCGTGTTAAAAAATGAATTTTCTTCTGATCTCCATACTAAATTCATTTTTTCTCTTGTATCGATAATCCTCCAAACCCTTTTTGAATAAGGAATATCTGCCTCTCGTATAGACTCGTAAGGTAAGACAGTATTTTCTGTAATCATTCTACGTGGTACAATATCGTCTATGTATATGTCTTCACTTGGTAAAGAAGACTCTGTCACAACAGGCTTTTGAGGACTGTTTGGTGCAGTTGTAGTACCAGAAGGAGCAGGAGTAGTAGCTGGCTTTGGAGTCGAACTAGCAGGAGTAGTCACTGAAGAAGCTCTAGGTGTTGTACTAGGGCTTGTACCTGTTGTCGGAGGCGGGGTAGTAGTTGGTCTTGTTTGAGCAAAACCCATTTCAGTAGCTCCTACTACGATTGCCAAGCAACACAAATTTTTTAATACTTTCAATATTTTAGTCATCTCTTTATATTTTAGTCAACTACGATTATATATTAACTAGATTATTATCTAATTTGAACAGCCACATCTGGGAGGTTCCTTACGCTGGCATCTCCAGGACACTTCGCTTTTATATCTCTAAATACATAATAATCACCTGGAATAGCTTTGGACATTAAAGCCTGAACACCACCACCAAACCTTGCACCATTATTCGATGTAGTAGCTGGGTCTTCTCTTTTTGTAGACCTTAATAAGCTAAACTCCACAATATTACATGTTGCTTCGAAATCAAAACTTTCAAGAACTGCAAGTAGGCCATTATATGATTTAAACTGACCGTCACCCATTGTACCACCTGCTTGATTAGGTGTGAATTTAGGTATTGGGTTAGGAATTCTTTTTACCCTGAATTTTTTAGAGGCGTTCATGCCTTCTGCTGCCACAGTGATGGTAGCTTCACCTACGCTAGATACCGTGACTGTATAGGTGCCATCGCCATTTCTGGATATACTTCCACCTGTCATTGACACTTTCATATTATTACTCGCTACACCTGCCGCTGATATTTCCACTGGATTTGGCACCCCTATGTAGAATACATTCATTTTAGAAGGAGATACGGTAACTGATCGTTCCCCAACTTCATAGTTAAAAGTATTCGAATAGGTTTGCTTAGAGTTATCCACAGGATTCGTAACCGTAATGTTTGCTGTATATGATTTTTGACCAAGTGTAGTACCTGGAGCTTTAAATATGGCAACTCCATCTGAGTTACTTGGTAAGCCTGCACCATTGACCGATATTGATATACCTGTATTTGTATTTCCAGCTGCTGCACTCAAGAAAACCTCTGCTTCGAAAGTCTCACCCCTTGTGATATAGGTCTTTTTTGCTGCTGAAACTACTCGATATTTATCAAAAATTACTTCTTTAGTGGTACCAACTTTTCCTGCCAAATAATTCAACAAGGCTGCCTCTGAACTCTTTAAATCGTTGATATATTTAGTGAAAATTGGCAAGGTAGCACCGACCGGCATATGGCCAAATGTAAAATCTGCCCAACTATTTTTCTTATTTAGAGAGTTTTTCCATTTTTCATCATCTATAACAATTGGTAAATCAACTTTGTCACCTTCGTCAACCAACTTTGATAATTTAGACTTTAAATCTAAAAGTTTTTTCTTCAACTCCTCACCCTTTCCATCATTAACCATGAGGCGAGTTGTGGCATCGTAATTCTTCTTACCTTTCAGTTCCTTTTCACCATTCTTGAGGGTAATATAGTCCTCATCATCAACTTTTCCATTTATATTGCCACCCTCATCAATTAACCTATCTACGATGTCATTAATGTATTGAGTTCCTTCTTTGGATAAATTTCTAACTTCATCTACTCGATCTGCATATTTTTTTAGCTCATCTTTCTTTTTTGCACCATCACGAATGACTTCTGGTAATTTATCATTTGAATTATCCAAGGTTTTATTTGCTGATTTAAGCCCTTCATTCACCATGTCAAAAGCGTTAAATATCTCCGCTGAAACGTTGAGTGCTAACAAAGCTGTTAGTACAAGATACATAATATTGATCATGAGCTGACGGGGCTCCTTAGGAATTGACATATCTCTTAATTTTTAATTTAAAAAAATAATTTACTTCTAATTACCTATTAATTCTTAACCTGAAAGGCATTAAGTACATTACCATATACAGAGTTTAGTGAAGTAAGGTTTTTGTTAAGAGAAACCATTTGTTCTTTGTATAATTTTGTATCTTCTACAGTGTCGTTCAATGTTTTCATAGCATCACCCAATCTGGTGTAGAAATTATGCATTGTCTTGAGTTGTTCAGATGTTTCTGTAAAGTCTACTTCTTGTAATGCTTTGAGCGAACCTAGGCTTTTAGACATATTTTGTAATTCACTTAACATACCCGTTAGTTTACCCTCCACTTCCGCACTATTTAAAGGAGTACTTGCATTACCACCAACTGGTGAAATCGCTGCAACACTGCCTGAATATTGATCTATACCTGGATATAGTTTTTCCCAATAATAATCCTTTTCAGGACCTAAAATACCTAGGAGCAAGAATAAACCTGCTTCTACAAGAAGTCCGAGGGTAATCGCTGTACCACCCCAAGAAGTACTGTTAATTTTACCTAATGCACCAATCATTACGACTGCAGCACCAGCACCAATTAGGAAATTTTTAATATACTTGAACGTAGGAGATTTGAAAAAACTCATTTCTAGATAAAATTTTTAAATTTATTAATAATATTTAGCACACAATTGAAAAATCAAGAAAAATTTAGAAGTCATTGATAGACCTTCCAAGGAATGTAAGTACACATCTAAATCCTATGTAGGACTTTTGACTATCTTGGTACTCCCAAGACCTTGTACCTGTTTGTAAATAGTGAGAAATATCCTTCCAACTACCACCTCTAATAACTTTGCGTTTTAAGACTTCAGGGTCAGTGTCAGTCGCATCATATTTGTAAACTGGATTGAGATCATGCTGTCTTGAATAAGCATTCTCGTTGAAAGCATCGATGCACCACTCTGCCACATTACCTGACATACAGTAAAGACCATAGTCATTAGGGAAATATTCATCTGCTTTTACTGTATATAAACCTCCGTCTTCAGGATAATTACCTCTACCCGGCTTGAAGTTGGCTAGTAAGCAACCTTTTGCATTTCTTACGTAATAACCACCCCAAGGATATGGTGCTAAATCACGTCCACCTCTAGCTGCGTATTCCCATTCAACTTCACTTGGTAATCTAAACTCTTCAGTTTGTATTTCTTTACCATCTTTGTAAGTATTATATAGGCCTGTTCTCCATTTACAGAATGCATTGGCCTGATGCCAATTTACACCTACGACTGGATAATCATCAAAAGCAGGATGTGAATAATAATTTCTTGTATATGGCTCATTGTAAGAGTACGAAAAGTCTCTTATCCAACATAAAGTGTCTGGGTATACAGGTACTGAATATTTAGTTATCAAATCTTTTCGATTCATCTTTGGATTTGAGGCAGCTTTCTTTAAATCTACCTCTTTATATTCGAATATTAATTTTGTGGTGTTTAGCTCCCTTCCACCCAGAGCCATATCACCTGTATAAAACATCTCATCTAAAGTTGGGTCTGTGTAATCTAACTCTAATTCCCAGTCCAATTTTTGATTACCAAAATCATCATCATAAAAATCTCCCATGAGTACGTGAGCTATAGAATCTGTAGTCCATTGCACAAATTGTCGGTACTCATTATTTGTAATTTCGGTGTCATCCATGTAAAATCCTTGGATGGATACAGATTTTTTAGTTTGAAGATAAGTACTAAAAATATCCTCATCACTTTGGCCTATATGGACCTGTCCTGATTTTACATAAACCATACCAAATTGATTGGTACCTTTCCAAGATGGTCTGTTCATAACACCTGTTAATTGACCACTTTGTTTTGATTTGGAACCACAAGAAGCCAATATTAAGACTAACTGTAATACAATAACTAGTTTTAAACTATTTTTCATCATTTATAACGAAGTAACTTTTCTACACAATTATTAAAAAAAAAGCAAATATAATGCCTAATATTATAATTGGGGTAATAAAATTTGATAACACTAAAAATAAACATATCAACTAAACAAAATATTGCCTTCTACTAGAAATATTTTTAAATAACTATGTTTATCATTCTTCCCTTAACAATTATAACTTTTTTAGCTGGCTTTCCTTCCAACCATTTTTTTATACTTTCAAGAGATAAAACGGCTTGCTCGATGTTTTGTTGTGTTTCGTCAGGTGAAAATTCAACTTCATCTCTCTTTTTTCCATTAACACAAATTGGATACAAAATGGTATCTTCAACTAAGTAAGTCGGATTTGAAGTAGGAAACTTAGCATGATGCACACTACCTTCTCCACCCAATTGGTACCATATTTCTTCAGCTATAAAAGGTGCAAATGGTGCTAGTAATAAGGTCAATGGCTTTAAAATTTCAGATTTATTACAATTTAATCTTCTTAGATCATTAACGCATACCATAAAAGCACTTATCGTAGTATTCATTGAGAACCTTTCTATATCTTCAGTTACTTTTTTAATGGTGGTGTGTAAGACCTTCAATTCTTCTTTATTGGGTGCATCTTCACTTATCATTAAGACACCTTCATTATGTGATAAATTCCAAAATTTCCTTAAAAACTTAGAAACACCATCAATTCCATTTATATCCCAAGGTTTAGATTGATCAATTGGTCCCAAAAACATTTCATACATACGGAAACAATCTGCACCATATTTTTCTACCACATCGTCTGGGTTCACTACATTAAAATATCTCTTGGACATTTTGCCAACTTCAGATTTGGTGAGTAGCTTTACGCCTGAATTACCTGAAATGATTTTACCATTTTCAATTATGCCATCACTTGTAAAGAAAGAAGCATTGGCAAATTCAGGTCTCCATTTGATAAACTCACTAATGCCCTCTAGACTTAAATGACTATTAGGTGTACCATATTGCGAAACAAAATCAATGTGTATCGGAATTAATGCAAAATCTTCATTTTCCATAGACAATGCAATCTCCTCAGAATAAAATTCTTTTACTAGGTCAGATTTTTTTAAATATATTGACTCTATGACACCTTGAATCATGCCTTGGTTTACCAATTTTTTGAATGGTTCGGGTGTCGGAACTAAACCTTTGTCATAAAGAAATTTATGCCAAAATCTACTGTACATAAGGTGACCAACAGCGTGCTCAGCACCCCCTATATAAAAATCTACTTCTTTCCAATAATTCACTGCATCTTGTGAGGCAAATTCATCATCATTAGTAGAATCCATATATCTTAAGAAATACCAACTACTTCCAGCAAAACCAGGCATCGTATCAGTTTCCCTTGTAAATTCACCATCATTTACCCAATCAGTTGCTTTGGCTAAAGGGGATTTACCATCAGTGGTAGGTTTGAAGTTTGATAACTCGGGCAGTAATAATGGTAATTCTGATTTTTCTAATAAATGAGGTATGCCTTCTTTATCATACTTAATAGGAAAAGGTTCTCCCCAGTATCTTTGTCTTGAGAAATTAGCATCTCTAAGCTTATAGTTTACCCTCTTTTGTCCATAGCCTTTAAGATCAATTTGGTCAAACATATATTGAATTGCAGCGGGTACTTCCATTCCATTGAGGAAATCAGAATTGATAATGATCCCTAATTTATCATGTAATGAAGCTCCTGGATAAGATGATTTGTCTACTACATCGATAAAAGGTAAGTTATATTTTTTAGCAAATGTAGCATCCCTTTCGTCATCACTTGGAACAGCCATAATTGCTCCTGTCCCATAATCTTTCAAAACATAATCCCCAATCCAAATTGGAATCTTATCACCATTAAAAGGGTTAATTGCATAAGCCCCTGTAAAAGCTCCTGTCATATCTTTGACTTCGGCCATTCTATCGCGTTCTGAACGATTATTAACCAATTTAATACATTGACTGATATCTTCCTTTTGGGCCTTTGTAGTAATGATATCTACATAATCATGTTCAGGGGCCAAAACCATATATGTAGCCCCAAAGATAGTATCTGGTCTTGTAGTAAAAATCTCCAATTTTAAGTCATGGCCTTCTATATCAAAAAACATCTGCGCACCTTCAGACCTACCTATCCAATTGGCCTGCATTGTTTTAAGTGCATCGGACCAATCTAATGATTTCATGTCATTAAGTAGTCGTTCTGCATACGATGTAATTCTCAAAAACCATTGCATCATAGGTTTTCTTTCCACAGGATATCCTCCTCTTTCTGAGACTCCATCTTTTATTTCGTCGTTAGCTAGCACAGTTCCTAGAGCTTCGCACCAATTGACATATCCTACTTTACGATAAGCCAAGCGATAATTCATAAGAATTTCTTCTTTTTGGGCAATATTAAAACTTTTCCATTCTTCAGCTGAAAAAGTAATATCTAAAGTATTGGTCGCTTGGATCTTAGCGTTACCAGTTTTGCAAAATTCATTGATCAAATCTGTTATAGGACATGCTTTGTCAGCACGTAGATCATAATAATGCTTATACAATTCTGAAAAAATCCACTGTGTCCACTTGTAATAAGAAGGATCAGATGTTTTGACTTCGCGATCCCAATCATAACTAAATCCGATATTATCCAATTGTGCTCGATACCTTTTGATATTCTCGTCTGTAGAAGATGCAGGATGTACGCCTGTCGTGATGGCATATTGCTCAGCTGGAAGCCCAAACGCATCATACCCCATAGGGTGCAATACATTATACCCACTCATTTTCTTATACCTCGATAAGATATCAGAAGCAATATAACCCAATGGATGTCCAACGTGTAAGCCCGCGCCTGATGGATATGGGAACATGTCTAAAACGTAGTATTTAGGTTTTGTGGTATCGTTACTTACTTTATAAATTTTATTTTCTGCCCAAAACTTTTTCCACTTACCCTCAATCTCTATATGATTATAATCCATTCCTTTTTGTTATTTTTTTGAAAATAAGTCGCAAAGGTAATATTTTTTTTCGTAGAGGGAAATAGGAGAGGAAAGCAAAAAGTAGTTTTAAACAAATTAAGTGCGCAAATAATGAAATAGGCAAAAATGAAACTTTAAAAATTACGACCTAAAATCAATTCTGATTTTTCTTCAAATTCTCTTCAGAAAGGTGTACGTATCTTTGTGTCATCGAAAGTTATTAAATTACAAATTAAAATTTTAAAAAATGAAAAAATCTTTGTTATTAGTATTAGGTTTAGTATCAGTTATGTTTTTAGCATCTTGCAGAAACCAAGAAGCAGCAGCTACTGAAGCAGTTGAAGAAACTACAGAAGCAGTTGAAGAAACTACAGAGGCAGTTGAAGAAGCAGCTACTGAAACTACAGAAGCAGTTGAAGGTGCAGCAGAAGCAGTTGACACTACAGCAACTAACTAGTATTAACCTATCACAAGATAGTGATTAATGATAAAAGGACCGTCAATTTTTGACGGTCTTTTTTTTTATATTTCTTTTTCCCCATTCTGCAATAAGACAATTCGCCCATTTGAAATTTATATTTAAAAAGCTTTTACGCTGGTCAAAAAGTAGAATATCTCCCCAAAATTGACGAATTGTTGTCATTTATTTATAGGCTTATATTGTGTAAATGTTGTTATCAACTCAAAAAGAGACGCAGAATGTGATTTTTTTTATGGATTGATAACCAATTAAAATCACATAATTAAAACCTTATAATTCATTCATTTTTTCCCACCTCGACTTTTTAAACTTATAATTTCATTTTGTTTTAAAAAACACTGACTATCTTTGCTCCTAGATCAAAAACTAAAAGCAAAGATTCATGACTTTAATAAAATCTATATCAGGCATTAGAGGTACAATAGGGGGACAATATAAAACTTCCTTAACTCCTTTAGACATAGTCGAATGCGTTTCTGGTTATGGACAATGGCTCAAAAATCTAAATACAAAACCAAAAGTAGTTGTAGGTAGGGATGGACGAATCTCTGGCCCGATAGTTAGTGACCTTGCGGTGAATACCTTGATTTCTCTTGGAATTGATGTAATAGACCTCGGCCTTTCTACGACGCCAACAGTAGAGATAATGGTGACACATCTGAATGCTGATGGCGGTATAATTTTTACCGCTAGTCATAATCCCGGTCAATGGAATGCTCTAAAATTTTTAAATAATAAAGGTGAGTTTATTTCAGCAATAGATGGAATTAATATCCTAAAAATGATTGACGAAGGTGATATAACTTATTCTCAAATAGATGAAATTGGTCGAAAGTCTACTTTTGAAAATTCTTTTGCCATTCATATAGATCAAATTTTACAACTTCCTTACGTTGAAGTAGATTCAATCAAGCGGTGCGACCTCCATGTAGTGGTAGACTGCATAAACTCAACTGGATCTTTATCCATTCCGCCTTTGTTAGATGCGTTAGGCGTGCGATATACTTTAATTAACGAAATCCCAAATGGTCATTTTGCCCATAATCCTGAGCCCTTGGCCGAACATTTACCCCAGTTGGCTGAAGTTGTAAATAATTCTAAAGCCGATATGGGGATAGCTGTAGATCCTGATGTAGATAGACTTGCATTTATGATGGAAAACGGCCTACTATTTGGGGAAGAATATACTTTAGTGGCCATTGCAGACTATATCTTGTCGATCAAAGGAGGTAATACGGTTTCCAATCTTTCCTCTACAAGGGCTCTAGCTGACATTACAAAAAAACATGGTTTTGAATATCATCCCGCTGCGGTAGGAGAGGTAAATGTAGTAACAAAAATGAAAGATGTCGAAGCTGTAATAGGAGGTGAAGGAAACGGTGGTGTAATTTTGCCTGAGCTACATTATGGAAGAGATGCACTGGTTGGTATAGCTATATTTTTGACATATTTTGCTAAAAAAGAATTAAAAATGAGTGAATTAAAAGCTGAACTACCTTACTATGTGATGATCAAAGATAAAATAGATGCTCAAAATATTGATATTCAAGCAGCTTTTGAAAAATTGAAAAATCACTTTGTTCAAGAAAAATTAAATTCCATTGATGGTCTGAAAATTGATTTTGAAAATGGATGGGTCCACTTAAGAACATCAAATACAGAACCAATTGTTAGGATTTATGCCGAAGCAACAAGTGAAGAGGAGGTGAAGGACCTTATTAATAAAGTAAAAGTTTGCATACTTTAAAACAAAAAATCTAAAATGAAAAATAATTCAAATTTAGAAAGTTATTTTCAAAAATACAGAGATGGTATTGTTGGAAGAAATAAAAAATTTAATTCTCCATATGGTGAAAAGGAAATAATTTATGCTGACTGGATCGCAAGTGGTAGGATGTATCAACCAATAGAACAATTGTTTTCTGAAAAAATTAATCCACTTGTAGCCAATACCCACACAGAGACTAATTATACAGGGACTTCCATGACGAATGCCTATAAAATGGCTAGGCAAATTATCAAAGATCATGTAAATGCCAAAGAAAATGATGTATTGATTTGTGCATCATCAGGCATGACTGGAGTGGTCAATAAGTTTCAGCGTATACTTGGCCTTAAAATTCATGAAAAGTACACCAATTATGTAAAACTAACTGAAGAAGAAAGACCTATTGTTTTTATTACTCATATGGAACATCATTCCAATCAAACGAGCTGGAATGAAACATTAGCAGATGTTGAAATTATTCCTCCAACTGAAGAAGGTTTAGTAGATATCGAAGGCTTTAAAAAGTTGTTGGAGAAATATGCCCACAGGCAAATGAAGATAGCAGCAATCACCTCATGCTCAAATGTTACAGGGATTAAAACCCCATATCACGAAATAGCACAACTTATTCATGACGAAGGTGGATATTGTTTTGTCGATTTTGCTTGCAGTGCACCTTATATAACCATAGATATGCACCCAAATGAATATATTGGAGGTGATTTAGATGCCATTTTCTTTAGTCCTCATAAATTTTTAGGGGGTCCTGGATCACCTGGAGTATTAATTTTTAATGAGAAATTGTACAAGAATCGAATACCTGATGACCCCGGTGGAGGGACAGTAGATTATACAAACCCATGGGGTGAATCTGTATATCATGACTCTATCGAAGATCGCGAAGATGGAGGAACACCACCTTTTCTACAGACTATACGCACTGCCCAATGTATAAAATTAAAAGAAGAAATGGGTATTAAAAACATTTTAGATAGAGAGCATGAGCTGAATACATATGTTTTTACTAGGTTTAAAGCAATTAGCAACATCCATGTTTTCGCGAAGGATGTGGAAGATAGATTAGGTGTTTTTAGCTTTTTTATTGAAAATGCACACTTCAATCTTGTAGTAAAACTTTTGAATGACTTACATGGCGTACAAGTGAGGGGTGGGTGCTCATGCGCAGGCACGTACGGTCACTATCTATTTGAAATTTCTATTAACACATCTCATGATATAAGGCAAAAGATAGTTGAAGGTGATCTAAGTCAAAAACCCGGGTGGATACGACTCTCTGTACACCCTACAATGACCAATGATGAAATAAAATTGATTATGGATGCAATAGAAGATGTGGCCAATCACCATGAAAAGTATATTGTTGACTACACTTACAATGTCAAGAAGAATGAATTTTATCATAAAAATGAGATAAATAACTCAAAAGAGATACATGAGTGGTTTAATAATCTAATCTAGGGGAGTTCTAAAAAGAACCCTGAATAGCATTTGGAAAAGAAGTTGGATTTAGGGCAATTACATTTGAAGATAAAAGTGCGGTTTATAAATTTTCAGAAAAGACACCATTCAGTTATAACTATATCACCCCCCAAAGGTCCGATACAAAAAAATCGTTAAAATTCAATGTATCTCTTTAAACTTACTATTTTAAATAATGAGGAGATTTGTGTATAGGTAGACAAGGGCAAGATAGATAGATTCTTTGATGAAATAAAAAGTACACTTATAGAACCAAAAGAATAGTAGAATTCTAGCCCGATTTTTAGTTAAATTTTATGTTTTTATATCTCAACACCTTACAAAAAATGCAATAGATAACCTACTTGATTTAGTGCTTATTATCCGATAAAATGCGATTTGAACATATAAATAATTTTTTAAATATATCTGATAATCAATGAGATATCGTATTAACATAGTAAAAAATATTTTTAGTTAAAAGTTTTTTGTTTTGGAATTTTATTGTCAACTTTGTGGGCTTGCTTCTTTTGAAGGTTAAATCCTCTAGAAATGTAAGTAATAACTTAAAATTGTCACAATTGAGATTTTATATTTTCCTATGAACAAAAGCGAGTCAACAATTTGGAATGAGTGTGTGGAAATAATCCAAAAGAATGTTAATCCACAAAGCTTTAAAACTTGGTTTGAACCCATTAAACCTGTAAAATATGAAGACAATATTCTTACAATACAGGTACCTAATAAATTTTTTTATGAGTGGATCGAAGAAAATTATATTGACCTTCTTAGACTAGCTGTTCAAAAAGTAATGGGTGAAAAAGGGAGTCTAGAGTACCAAATATTAATGGATAACCACAGAAAAATAGGTGGTGTAAACGAACAAAAGCCTAATGATAATGATGAAATAACAAATCCGTTTGTTATCCCTGGGATAAAGAAAATCAAAGTAGAATCGCAACTAAACAATAAATATACATTTGAAAATTTCATTGAAGGAGATTGTAATAAGTTGGCTAGATCGGCAGGTTTAGAGATATCAATGAAACCTGGGATAACTTCTTTTAACCCGTTATTTATTTTTGGTGATACGGGACTTGGTAAAACGCATTTATCTCACGCTATTGGTAATGAAATAATCACTAAGTTTCCAAATAAACAGGTTTTATACGTCACAACAGAACAATTTACCAATCAAGTAATCAACGCTATAAAATCCAATGCAATCAATGATTTTATGACTTTTTATCAAATGATAGATGTACTGATCATTGATGACATCCAGTTTTTAGCGAATAGACCTAAAACTCAAGAAATATTCTTTAACATATTCAATCAGCTTCATCAAAACAGGAAACAAATCATTTTGACTTCTGATAGACCACCAAAAGATTTGCAAGATGTTGAAAAAAGACTGATATCACGTTTTAAGTGGGGCTTAAGTGCAGACCTTAATTCACCTGAGTACGACACGAGACTAAATATTTTAAAAACCAAAATGATCCAAGAGCGGGTTAATCTTTCGGAAGAATTGGTAGAATACATATGCCATCATGTAAAAAATAATGTTAGAGAATTAGAAGGTGTATTAATTTCATTGGTCGCTAGAGCGTCACTTAATAAAACAATTATAAACCTAGACCTAATAAGAGAAGTTGTCGAACAGTTTGTCAGTACAGATTCTAAAGAAATTTCGGTAGAAAACATTAAAAAATTAGTAGCAGAACATTTTGAACTACCAATAGAAAAATTGCACGGAACAACAAGAAAAAGACAAATTGTTATAGCACGACAGTTATCTATGTATTTAGCTAAAAGTTTTACTACAAGCTCTTTAAAATCTATAGGCTCAAACTTTGGGGGGAAAGACCACAGTACTGTTATTTATAGTATAAAGGCCGTCCAAGATTTAATGGATACCGATACGCTTTTTAAAGAGACTGTACAACAATTAGAAAAGAAAGTACAATTAAGTCTAACTTCATAGTATGTTTTTTGTACAAATTATTATTTTTGCATAAAATTTGATTAAATGAGGTATTTGACATTGGTTGTAAGTATACTTTTTATTATCGGCTGTAAAAAAGCACCCGAAGAAGTTGTTTGGTTGAATATAAAGGATGCAGAAAGTGAGAAAAATGCAGACAAAAAATATTATTTTGTAGATGTATATACAGAATGGTGTGGATGGTGCAAAGTGATGGATAGAGAGACTTTTAGTAAAAAAGAAGTCATCGATTTTATGAATAAGAACTTTCACAACATTAAATTTGATGCAGAGCAAAGAGAAAATGCAATTTTTAACGGTAAAACATATACTTGGGTCAATTCAGGTAGAAATGGAATCAACATGTTAGCCATGGAATTATTGAACACGGAGCTCTCCTACCCTTCTTATGTAATACTAGATGAAAATAAAAAACCAGTAGAAGTGATAAAAGGGTATATGGAGGTTACACCATTTTTAGGTTCGTTAAAAAGATACGAAAAATAATTTTTGGGGGATTAGCTCAGTTGGTTCAGAGCGCTACCTTGACAGGGTAGAGGTCACTGGTTCGAGCCCAGTATTCCTCACATTTCTTTAAGCCATAAACGTAAAACTTCACTATCGATCAATAAATAAAATTCGTCAATTTGGCTTTGTAAGCACCTTAAACAGTCTAATTCGTTCGAAATGCAACATGTCATGTACTAGTGTCATTGCTAAAGCATCAGAAGGACTTTCAACTATATTGCCCAAATCAGTTTGGATAGGATTAACAATTTCTTTTATCAGGTCTTTATCCCAAGCTTCATCTATCAATTCGACTGATTTAAGAATATTATCCTTTATCCATTTGATGTCAATTTCACCGTATTCAGCTGGAAATGTTCCTTTTCTAAATTTTTTGACCATTTCTAGTTCTGTAGGAAGTGGAAGTCCAGCGATCGTAAAGTTTAGGCTGTAACTGACGCTAATCATATGTCCGATGTTCCAGATGATATTATTACTATATCCATTTGGAATTTTGGTTAATGAATCCCAAGGAAGTTTATCAATATAATATTTAGAACTTACTTCTCTTATTTGTTTAAGAAGTTTAATAGCTGCTTTGTGATCCATTCTTGCCTGATTTTATAGTTAGTAATAATTATTGAAAAATCTTCTCCTCGACAAACATACATATAATATGGCCCAACAAAATATGGGCCTCTTGAACCCTTGGTACATCCTGTGATGGCACTTTAATTACTAATTTCCCAATTGACCCTATTCCTCCACCACTCATTCCTGTAAGGACAATAGTATGCATCCCAATTTCATTAGCTTTATGAACTGCATTGATAATATTAGTTGAATTTCCAGAAGTAGTGAGTGCAAAAAGGATATCTTTTGATTGACCAATCCCTTCTATAAGTCTTTCATATACGACTTCAAAGGAATAATCATTTGAAACTGCAGTTAAGTATGAAGGATTCATATGCAATACTTCAGCGTGTAATGCTTTACGATTTTTATAAAACCTACCTGTCAACTCAGCTGCCAAATGTTGTACATCGGCGGCACTTCCACCGTTACCACAAAAAAGAATTTTTCCTCCATTTCCCAACGATTCTACTATCAAATCTACAGCATGGTTGATCTGACTTTGTAAGAAGAGATCCTCGTTCATCAATTCTATGACAGTACAGGCATCTTTAAAAATGGAACTTATCCTCATTGATAGAAATTATAAATACAAAAGTAACCTAAAAAACGAAAAATACCTTTATAATTTAGAAATACAGGATAACATATTAAACAAATCTTTAATTTTATTTACATTTGCAATAAATTAATATATAAAATAAATGAAGACACATTTAGTATCTGGAGGTTGTGGATTTGTAGGGAGAAATATGGTAAAACGTCTATTTAATACTACACAAGATCATATATTGTTCATAGATGATTTGTCAGTGGGTACACATCCAACAACATGGTTAGAGCAACCACTAAAGGATGAAAAAAATGGAGTGCAGTTTTATGGAGATGATAGAAGGTTAATCTTCATTCAAGGCGACTTTAGAGAATGGGTGATGCAGATGGCAAATGATGGCAACTATATAAAGATCAAATATGGCTTAGAAATAGAAAATTTTGCTGACGTATTTCATTTTGCAGCCATTGTAGGCGGCAGAGCGAAAATCGATGGAGACCCACTTTTAGTAGCGAGAGATCTGTCCATTGATGCAGAATTTTTCTACTGGATAACACGACAAAAACCAGAGCGCGTCTTATACCCTAGTTCGAGTGCTGCTTATCCTATCAATTTACAAACTGAAGGAGGTGCCATTGCTTTAAAAGAAAGTGATATAGACTTCAATGATATGGGGCAGCCTGATATGACGTATGGATGGACTAAGCTTACAGGGGAGTTTCTAGCCAAAATAGCGGCCTCACATTATGGAATTCATATTACTTGTATACGACCATTCTCAGGGTATGGGGAAGATCAAGACCTTACCTACCCTACTCCTGCAATCGCAAGAAGAGCTGCTTTAAAAGAAGATCCATTTGAAGTATGGGGTACGGGTAATCAAGGTAGGGATTTTGTTCATATCGACGATGTATTGGATTGTACTTTGATGGCGATGGATAAAGTTGGTGATGGTACAGCCATCAATATAGGCCAAGGTATTTTGACCTCTTTTAATGATTTGATAAAACTCTTCACAGAGTTTGCTGGTTACAATCCACCAATCAAGCAACTACTGGATAAGCCTGTAGGTGTTCACTCAAGATACTCGGATATGTCTTGGGTAAAAGAAAACATTGGATGGGAGCCTAAAATTTCTATTCGAGATGGTATGAAAAGGGTTTATGATGCTGCTGTAGAGAAATATTCAGACAAATAATATCAAAAATAATTAAAAAAGCTACAATCAATGAGAATAGTTTGCTTTGGTCCTGGTCCCGTTTTTAAAGGAGGAATTTCTAATTATAACACTTCATTGGCCAAAGCTTTTGATAAAGCTGGAGTAGAATCACATATTGTATCTTGGACACAACAATATCCTGCCATCATTCCTCGTGATTTTAAAGATAAAACGAGTAAAACAGACCTACTTGCAGGCACAAATATCAAAGTACAATATATTACAAATTACAATAATCCATTGACTTGGAACGAGACATATCGATACATTGTGTCGCTCAAACCAGATAAAGTTATCTTTCAATGGTCTATAGCATTGCAAGGTCTGCCATTGGCTTCTATAGCCAAAAAATTACAAAAACATCAAGATATAGAGGTCATTTTTGACTTACACTTTGTAATACAAAAGGAACATAGTGGCCTAGATAAATTTCTTACGAAATGCGCTTTAAAATATGCAGACACCTTTATAGCACATGCTTATAAAACTGTCGACGAGCTAAAAGAGGTTTTTCCTAAAAAAGAATTTAGTGTTTCTGAAAAGGGTGAAAGAATATCCAATTCTACCAATGTAATAAAATTGTACCATCCAGTCTACGATTTATTTAAACCTGATCCAAATTTTGATGTAGAAAAATATAAAAGGGAAAACAGTTTAAACAAAACAGTATTTTTCTATTTTGGCTTTATCCGAAAGTATAAAGGGTTGCATAATGCCATCAAAGCATTTCATCAATTGAGCCTTCAGAAAGATGATGTTTCCTTTCTTATATGTGGGGAATCTTTTTGGAACACCTTAGATAATAGTAAATTCTCTACCAAAGTTAAAAACATACTTTTCGGGGTTGCCAAAAAAGTATTTTTAAAAAAACAAGATAACGAAAAAGATTACAACCCACTTCAATTGGTCGATGATTTAGGGATAACAGATAAAGTTATGATAGTCAATGAATATGTACCAAATGAAGATGTTCACAAATATTTTCAAGTAGCCGATTGTGGTGTACTTTTTTATGAATACGCAACTCCTTCTGGTGTAGAGTCATTAAATTACAATTTTAAACTACCCATCCTAGCAACAAGGGTAGGTCATTTTCCAGAAACGATAAAGGACGGTTTTAATGGATACCTAGCAGAACCTGATGATATTGATTCGATGACAAACGTAATGTTAAAATTCTTACAAAATCCTATCAATCGGAGTAATGTAGTAGAAAGTGCAAAAGACATGAGTTGGGAAAACTATGCTAAAGCGATTATGGCAAAATAGTGCAACATTTATTGCGCTTGAATTGTATAGGTAAGAAATAAATTACTGTAATCATGAAAAATATAGTGCTCTCGTTACTAATAATCTTGAGTCAGTATTCCTTTTCGCAGGTAATGCCCCCAAAGCAGCCCTACTCCATAAATATAAAGCAAATACACTCAGGGCACAGCTTGACAGACCCATTATTTAATCCGTGGCCTGGTCAATATAGGTATTTAATGCATAATATCTTAAAATCTCCATTTGATAATGTGGCAAAATCAACTATTCCAGGATCACAAATGCGATATAGATGGGAAAATCCCTCTTTATGGGGCGAGCCCTCAGCGAAGGGTAATATTAGTGATTGGCAATTATTGATTATAACAGAAAGAGTACCGTTACACCTAGACGGAGGCAGCAATCAAACTTGGTATTTAGATATCATTAAAGATCAAAGAAACTACCTATCATTTTTTGCAAACAACGCCTGGTCAAATGGAAATCAAGGAAAAGGTACACCTACTTTATTGTGGACAACTTGGACAAATATTAATAATGAAAATGGGCCATGGAGACCATTACTTGACATTCATGAAAAAGAATGGGAAGCAATGCAAGATTTTGCTAACTCAAAATTGCCAGAAGGGGCAACCCCGATTTATATTATTCCTGGCCATAGAATGATGGCTAGACTTTACGATGATATACAAAAAAGTCTTGTTCCGGGGATAACTAATATCAATCAATTTTTCTCAGATAATATTCATTTGAACGAAAGAGGAAGTTATGCTGCTGCTATGATTCATTATGCTTGTATTTTTAATAAAAGCCCAGAAGGATTGTCACATCAGCTTTTCGCTTCAGCGAATTCTAATACACCTTCTCCGGCATTAGCTTTGTATCTCCAAAAAATGATATGGGAAGTTGTTACTACCTATCCTCGAACTGGAATTGTTCAAAACACTACCAGTGCAAAAGAATTTGATACTCCTAATTATTATGCCTATCCCAACCCTGCGTCAGATATAATTCAAATCAATAAAGACGTCATAGACCCAATAGTCAAGATTTATCAAGCCGATGGCAAGAACATAATAACGCAGCAATCAAATCAAATAGATATATCCTCATTGCTACAGGGGATTTATATAATTGACGTCAATGGTCAAAAAAATAAACTAATTAAGTTATAAAATTCTACAATTCACCAAATAATATAGCAAGCAATAAATAGTATCCCTAAAGTACTATTGAAAAGAGTTAAATTTTTAAAATAAATAAATAATATCCTTGCATTTTAAAAATAAAAGTAATAACTTGGCAACTATTATTTAACCAACCTAATAGTAAGGACATGAATATAACATTAGAAGAATTGCGTAAGATCAAACACCAATTACCTACAGGCAGCGTAAAGAAAATCGCAGATGAATTACAATTAGAAGAACAAGCTGTGAGAAACTATTTCGGAGCAGACAAATACACTTCATCTGAAGCAATAGTGGACAGACATATTCAGGCAGGGGTTGTTCACCTCGAAGATACTAGAATTCTAGATGCAGCTAATCGCATCATTAGAGATAATCAGATGAAGAATCTGCAACTTCAAAACTAGGCTTTAGTTTGAAATCTTAAATCTTAAGTGAAGTTTTTGGAGGAAAAATAATTAATAAATTTGTAAATGTTGAAGGCTTAACAATAAACTGTTAGGCCTTTTTTTATTGATATTTGTAAATTTGGTTCTAAACATCTGAGCTATAACTTAGATTACTTACTTTGGTACGATTATTGTATTACAAATAATTGTAATATGTTTAAAAATGACCATCAGCACTAGTACGTACTTAAATAGTATTGTAACTAGACTTATTTATAAGTCAGTTTTGGTGATAGCAATGAGTCTATCATCAGGCTTCGCTTTTGGACAGTTTACAAATGTTCAAGTTTATCCAGGCAAGGATACTGCTATTTGTAAAAACAGCACTTTGGACTTGAGAAGTCTAAGAGCCTATATAACAGGTGAAGTCACTGACGGCACATGGTTTACCACAGGAGATGGAAGATTTTTACCTTCAAACACTGCATCAGGCAAATTTTCTATTACAGACAGGTATAGACCTGGAGCCACGGACATAAATAAAGGGTATGTAGATTTATTTCTAACTTCTTTTGACCCAGACGGTATTGGTCCCAAAATCCAAATTACAGAAAGATTGAGACTCACACTTCTCAATGATCCCCCGATGGTTTGTAACACGAATTTAAATGTATCTCTTGCTGCACAATGTAGACAAGAGATTTTGGCATCTATGGTTTTGTCTAATTTTCAAGGTAATAATAATGACTATACTGTTAAACTATTATTCAATGGTATAGAACTTCCTTCTAATGTCATCACGAGGGAATATTTGAATAAGACACTAGAGTTTAAAGTACAACATAACTGTGGAGAGAGTAATTGTTGGGGTTATATCACTGCTCAAGATAAAGAGGCTCCAAGATTACAATGTCGCGATACTACGATTGATTGTACTTCGAGTATTTTGCCCGATTCTATCGGTTTTCCTTTACCTTTTGCAAACATCACCTTGATTGGAAACAACAGATATAGACTCTCCAATGCTGACAATTGTGGAGACGCAATTTTGGTTTACACAGACGAAATCGTAAAATTAAGTTGTGCTTCTACTGGTTTTAACGAGAGAATCAATAGAAGATGGGAAGCTGTAGATGATTTGGGAAATAAGAGGACATGTACTCAAATAATTCATATTATAGCAAGACCGATATCTACTATTGCTTTGCCACCTCATTATGACGATATCGACAAAAGTTCATTTTTGTGTGGAGGAAACTTTGCAAAATTACCAAGTGGGCATCCTTCACCTGAAGCTTCAGGAAGACCTTTTGCTATGGGATGTAGCAACTTGGAATTTACCTTTACAGATACCAAATTGGCTGTATGTGGAGAATCTTTTAAAATAATCAGAAAATGGCTTATGATAGACTGGTGTCAGAGTCAAACTAGAGAACACAACCAAATCATAAAAGTCTTAGATAAAACGCCACCAACCATAGAATGTCCAAGCAACCTTACCATGAGTACAACTGCTTATGATTGTCACACAGGTATGAAAGAATTGCCCATTCCTAAGATAACGGATAATTGTGGATCGTTTACTCATCAAATAAACATCATTGATTCGCTAAATAGAAATCAAAATATTTTTCTTACTCAGATTAATAATAAATATTTTACAAACAATCTTCCGTTTGGTAAATACAAGTTACAATATATTGCGATAGATGATTGTGGAAATAAAGATACATGTTACACCCATCTGACCGTAATAGACAACCAACCTCCATTTGTGTTTTGCACTGATAAATTAGTGGTTAACCTTAATGAATCGAGTTATTTGAGACTTTTTCCTGAATCAGTAAACCTAGGAAGCACAGACAATTGTGGTATAGCCAAATATGAAGTAGCTAAAATGACGGACCAATGTAAAAATAATGCTAATGTGTTCGGCCCATTTGCAGAGTTTTGCTGTTCGGATTTGGGTAAAACAGTCATGGTATTACTAAAGGTGACAGATCGAAGTGGTAACATGAATACTTGTATGATAGAAGTTACTGTGAGGGATAAAATTCCTCCTGTTATCACGTGTCCCCCATCAATAACTATCAATTGTGATCATGCGATTGATCTAAAAAATCTCCATGAGTTCGGTCGAGTGGTAGATCATGTATCAAAAGTAAAAGATATTAGAATAAATGGAGTGGTCGTGGGTCAAGACGGTACTGCCATTGATACTTGTGGTGTGACCATTAGTGAGAAAGTGACTGACCTAAGAAAATGTCATCAGGGCCAGATAATTAGAACATTTTATGCGACAGATGCTTCAGGAAATGTAGATTCCTGTATCCAAACAATCAATATTATAAATAACAAACCTTTTTCATTCGAAAACATACAGTGGCCACGAGATACAACGATTGAAAAATGCAACCCTGACAGTATAAGCATACACATGACAGGGATTCCAAAATATGATAATGAAAAATGTGCCGTAATTATCGCAGACTATGAAGATCAAGTTTTTAAAACAAGTGAAACTGGCAATTGCTTTAAAATAATACGACGTTGGAAAGTTTTAGATTGGTGCAGATTTGAGAATGGTGACAAAAATGCCGTCGGATATAAAGATCAAATTATAAAACTAACGAACAAAGTGGCACCTATTTTAGTAACTACTTGCCAAGATACAAGCATATGCAATCATAGTGATACCTGTGGCTCAACCGCGTACTCAAAGACCTTTTTCGGAAGCGATGATTGTACATCGAATGTTCAATTAAGATGGAGTTGGACTATTGACCTTTACAATAATGGAAGTGCAGATATAAATGGCTTAACCTCTACTGTATCTACTCAACTTCCTAATGGTAAACACAAAGTGAATATAGAGTTAAAAGATGCATGTGGAAATTTTACAAATTGTGTATACTTTATAACAGTAAAGGATTGTAAAGCACCAACGCCATATTGTATACTAAGCCTTTCGACAGCAATCATGGAGACTGGAATGATAGCGGTATGGGCTAAAGATTTTGATAGAGGTAGTTTTGATAATTGTACTGCTCAATCAAAACTGAAATATAGTTTTAGTAAAAACATATTGGACACAGCAAGGATATTTACTTGTGATAGTCTCCTCAATGTAAAGAGTAAAGCATTTAAACTTGAAATGTGGGTAACAGATGAAGATGGAAATCAAGATCATTGTACTACCCTACTCACTGTTCAAGACAATGGCAACATTTGTAAATCTGGAAATAGTATAACATCTCTAACAGGTAACATAAAAGATATTCATGGATTTGGATTGAGTGCCTACAGTATAATTGTAAAAGATATGGAGTTTAATGAAATAACAAGAAAAAAATTCACAACTCCTACTTACAAAATCGATAGCCTTTATTCGAATAATCAATATATGCTTTTTGTAGAAAAAGAAAATAAATTAGGAGACGAAATCAATGTTTTTGACCTTATAAAAATACAAAAACACATATTAGGAATTAAAAAATTTGCTTCCCCACACGAATTCTTAGCCGCTGATGTTGATGATAATGGTAGAATAAATGTTTCAGACATTGTCGAAATAAGAAGATACATCCTCGGAATAACTGAAATGTACGAAACACCTATAAATGTTTGGCAGTTTGTAAAAGCAAATCATGTATTTAATAGTATGTCGAGACCAGATAGAAATGAACAATACATCGTAACTGACACACTTAAAGTCGAAAATAACAGATTAGATATAGATGCCTACCAATTGGGTAATGTCGAAAGTTTTGGACAAATCTTATCCACAAGGACAGCTTTGGATATTCCAATCAATGTGGTACAAATTAATGACATCAGTGAGTTGAGAATGGCTAAATCAATGACATTTGAAGCTTTACAATTTGATCTTGAGCTTTCTGTATCTGATAATAAGTTAGAAATTAACCCTAAGCTTGCAAATCATTTTTATGCTAACACACTAAAAAATGGGAAAAAACGCATATTAATTTTTGGAGCAGAAGGTATTGAACTAGGTTTGCATGATTGGATACTAAAGACGTATAACAACTTGATTGAAATTGAAAATAAGGTTGGAGTGATCGATGGAATTAAGGCTAATATTCTACTATCAAAGACTAAAGAAAAATTGCCTATATCAATATTTCAAAAAGGAAATTATATAAATCTAGAAACAAAAAATGTATTTTCTAGTACAGCTAAATTAGAATTATATAACTCAAATGGTCAAATGGTAATGAATACCCCAATGAATGAAAGCACTGACTTTGACATTTCTCACCTAAAAAGTGGGATTTATTTTTATAACATATCTGATAATAGAGATATTTATAAGGGAAAGCTTTTCATAAAATTAGAATAAGTTAGTTTTAATAACTTAGGGGGCTAAAAATTTTTAACCAGCTATCCAAATTTTAGTAACATTTCAGCCACTAAAATTCCAATATATGTTCCTAATGCATTTCCCAATGCTCCTACCAAGATACCGGGCAATACTAATTCATTTCTTTTTAAACTTTTTGCCAATGCTAAGGCGGTTGCTGTTCCACCAATGTTAGCCTGCGACGCAATCGAAACTACGTCTTTATCTTGCTTAAGTATATAACCAATAGTAAAGATTAAAATACCATGGATGAAGACAATCATGGTCAGTAAAAGCATTAAATTTAAGGCTAAAGTACCGTCTTTTAGTAGTGTCGGAATATCACAATGGGTACCAACAACCGCCAAAAAAAGATACATGGTAATTAAACCTAATGATTTGTGCCCTTTTAACTTGTGAATTACTGGAATATGGGCACAAATCAAAGAGATCGATGTAAGCCAAAGAATCATAGGAATAAATGGTACCCACCGGGCTAATGTATTTGAAATAATATAAGCACTAATTGCAATAAAGATGACAATAGAAAGCTCTTTAACATTAATTTTTTCTACTTCGTCTAGTATTAAATGCTTTGGCTCATCTGCGCTTTCGGTTGATTTAATTTGAACTGTTTTAGGCCAAAATTTCCCTACTAAAGTGGGAATAAGCAGCGTTGCCGCAACCCAAACTGCCGATATCACATTATCTGCTACAGTGGTAGCCGCAAACAAATCTCCTTCTTTTGCAACATTATAATGGAGTGCAATGGCATTAAAATTAAGACTTCCTCCAATATATGTGCCTGTCAGCATTCCGCTTATTGCATGATGATAATCACCCAAAAATGATTTAGCATCTAAAATCCAAACTGAAAACAATGTTGCCAAAACAGTACTAGCAGAACCTATCAGAAACATAATAAGCATAGGCTTCCCTGCAAGTTTAATCTGTTTTATATTAACACTTAGCAATATTAAAAAAATAGAAATGGGTGCCAAATAAGCAAATATAGCGTCGTAAACAGGAGATACAGGATTTGTCGCGGGTACTATTCCCAAGTTTGCAGCTAATGCCCCAAGAATAATGACTAATAATCCCGTACTAAAATGTTTAAAAAAAGGTTTATCCCCGAGCCATTCTGAAAAAGCAATGATAAAGAACAGGGCCCCTAAAACATAAATAGAAATTAGTGAAGAGGGTATGTATTGCATGATTTATAAATTATATCTGTCCAAAAGTTCAAATATAACCCAAATCCCAACATTATTAATGCTTGAATAAATTTTGAAAGAAATACATTTGCGATCAAATATTATTTTATCATGCACACATAAAACTGTAAAAGTCCTTTTCTAATGAAAATAAATTTATGAGTAATTTTCCTTTGCCATGTCCAATTAAAGAAACTAATTAAATGTAGTTCCTTTTTCCAAAAATCGTTTGTGAAGATTTCTTAACACTCTTCATTTTGATATAAAATTATTTCCTTCCTAATTTAGATCAATAATTAGATGGAACACTCGTCAAACCTAGAAAATTATCACCATAGAAGGTAATTAAAACCTCTAATTGACTAATTCAAATTTATACTTGACTCTTCTAAAAATAGCTCTACCCGTCTTAGGATCTTTGTTAGATAAATAAATATCCACGTCGACGGTTTCAGATTTTTCCTTTTCTGTGCTGTCAAAAGTAACATCAATGACACCCTTCTGTCCTTTTTTTATTGGAGTTCTTGGCCAATCATTAGTAGTACAGTCACATCCAGAGACAATATCAAACTCTATAACTTCTGAGCCAGTATTTGTGAAATTATATTTAAACTTCCTTTTTTCTCCTTTTTTGACTTTGCCCAGATCTATAAGTTCTGTATCAAACTTCATTTCTACGCCCTGCACTGCTTGACTAGGTGAAGTTAGTCCTGCTTTCTTTGTCGCTTCATTTGATTTAGCAAGCTCGGCAGACGTTTTTCCCTTTGGTTGAGGCTTTGTCGTAGTAGTTGATTGTGCAATAACTATAGATGTAAGAAAGAAAAAGTACAATAAGATAAAGAATGCTTTTTTCATTTTTAATATTTAATTTGACATTGAGACGCAAATATGACACAAAAAGTACTAAATAATATTTAATAAATCGTTAAAATGAATTTATTCTTTAGATTAGTATAATTTTCTAAATTTCAAAATATGAATCAAAATTCTGCATAAAATAGAGAATTAATGAAATTAATTGGATAAGATGTATTCTATTTACATCAATTTAAAATTGGTTTTTTGGTAATTCTTTTCATTTTTCTCTGATATATGTAAAAAGTTACTAATTTTGCACAGTTTTTTAAAAAACAATAAAAGTATGGCAAAAAGATTTTATCAATTTAATAAGGAAGCAGGGGGAGAAAACCTAGCAAAACGTGGTGGAAAGTTCGTTTCAGGTGGTGAAGGAAAAACAGGTAATGATGATGAAATCGTTAACTTGGGAGAAGTCACTTCAACAGCTACCGATTTTTATGAGAAAAACCAAAAATGGATTTTAGGTGGATTAATTGGTTTAGCATTGGCTCTAGGCGGATATTTTTCTTATAAATATTTATATCTTGCACCAAGAGAAAAAGAAGCAATAGAAGCAATGGCTACTGCTGAAAATTTATTTGCTCAGGATTCTTTTGCAGTTGCTTTAGAGACTACAGCTGGAGGTTATGAAGGATTTTTAGATATCATTGATAACTACAGCGGTACAAAAATGGCAAATACAGCAAAATACTATGCAGGTATATGTTATTTAAATTTAGGCAAATACGAGTCAGCTGTTGAATACCTTGACAGTTATTCTCCAAAAGACGATCTTACACCTGCCATGAAATATGGTGCTCTAGGTGATGCACATGCGGAATTAAAGGACCTTGACGAAGCCGCAAGCATGTATTCGAAAGCAGCGGGTGCTTCAAAAAATGAGGTAATTGCTCCTTATTATCTTAATAAATTAGGGTTACTACAGTACAAACAAGGTAAATTAGATGAAGCCTTAGCGACTATGGACAAAATACTTAACGATTTTCCTAAATCACCCACTTCAGGCGAAGCAGAAAAATTAAAAGACCGGATTCAAGCAGAAAAGATGTAAAACTGTCTTAAACAGAGTTACTTTAAAAATAAAAAAAGCATAAATCATGTAAATTGGTTTATGCTTTTTTTTTAACAAAATCAAAAATGTAAATCCCAATGGGATAAGAATCTATTTTTACCAAAATTTGTTAAATAACTTTGAGTCCTAATTTTATTTTATATCTTTGGAAAGCTATTTATTTAAAGATTAAAAAAATAATTATGAGTCCATTTATTATTATTGTTATCCTCTTGTTTTTACTTTTAGTTAACGGGTTATTTACGGTAAAACAACAAACTGCGGTTATTTTAGAACGATTGGGCAAGTTTCAAGGAGTAAAAGCTCCAGGTTTACATTTTAAATATCCAGTAATTGATAGAGTAGCTGGAAGGGTAAATCTCAAGATCCAGCAGTTAGATGTAATCGTAGAAACAAAAACAGAGGATGATGTATTTGTAAAACTTAAAGTATCGGTCCAATACAAAGTATTATCTGAAAAAATATACGAAGCTTTTTATAAGCTCCAAGATGCAGATGAGCAAATCACATCTTATGTATTTGATACTGTGAGAGCAGAGGTACCTAAACTAAAGTTAGATTATGTTTTCATAAGAAAAGATGATATCGCCATAGCGATCAGAAGAGAATTAGAAGAGGCCATGAACGAATATGGTTACGGAATAGTAAAAGCACTTGTTACGGATATTGACCCCGATATTGCTGTGAAAAATGCGATGAATAGAATTAATGCCGCAGAAAGGGAAAAAACCGCTGCGGAATTTGAAGGTGAAGCAGAGAGAATTAGAATTGTAGCTAAAGCTAGGGCAGAAGCTGAGTCTAAGCGTCTACAAGGCCAAGGTATCGCTGACCAAAGAAGAGAAATAGCTCGCGGTCTTGAAGAAAGTGTAGAAGTATTAAATCGTGTTGGTATTAACTCACAAGAAGCATCGTCGCTCATTGTCGTGACTCAACATTATGACACCCTTCAATCATTGGGTGCTCACACTAACAGCAACTTAATCCTGCTTCCCAACTCACCAAATATCGCAGCTGATATGTTATCCAATATGGTTACATCCTTTCAAGTAGCTTCCCAAATAAAAGAAGGAAAACAGCCATCAAAACAAGTCATTTAAGTTAAGTAAAATTTCAATCAAACAACTTTTGAAATAATGAAAAAGATATTTTTTATCATACCACTTACTTTCCTAACTTTAGTATGCAACGCACAATTTGGGCGACTTTCAGACAAAATAGCTAATCGAGTGCAAAACCGTTTGGAAGACAAACTGGCTGATGCAATAGCAAACGAAATTTACAAAAAGGCTTTTAAACCTGTCGATGAAGCGGTAGATGAAGCCATAAGGAAAAGTTATGAAGATTCCACAGGTACAGACTATCGGAAGGCCGGTAAAGCTTATGGCGAATTTTTAGCTGGATTTAACGAAGCTGTCAATAAGTTGCCGAGTAACTATGCTTTTGATCTAACTTGTGATGTTGTCACCTCTGATCATAAAGGGAAGTCAAATAATCTAAAAATGCTTTACATGAATAATGGTGCTGCGATTGGCTACCAAACGATTGATAAAAACACTACAAGTACAGTCGTATTTGACGTAACAAATGAAATAATGGTCATGTACACAGACGAAAAGGGTAAAAAAACAGGCCAAGTACTACCTAGTATGACCAAATTTATTAGTTCGATGGCTTCTAATACAATTGAAAAAGAAGCAAAGGAAGCGAAAGTTTCTATTAGAAAAACGGGGCAAACAAAGTCATTTGCAGGTTACAGTTGTGAAGAATATGTAATGGAAACTGAAGAACTCAATAATCAAGTATTTATGGCTACAAACTTCCCTGTTGGATATTTAAATGTGTATGGACCATTTTTACAACAATTTACACCGGCAGCTTACACAGATGTTCCTAATGCGATGAAAGGCATCATGATGTATTCTAAAACTTCTGATAAAAAAGAAAAAGAGTCAAATACCTACGAAGTGGTAAAAGTATCAACAGAAAAAACCATTTTCAATCAAACGGATTATAAGTTTGAACAAGTTAAGAAATAGAATTAAAAAGTAAAGACAAAAATCTTTTAAAAACCCCAAAAAATGAAATCATAGAACCTTATGATTCATTAACTAAATTTTAATAGCTCAACATAGGTATTCTGCATTACCTTTGTGATGGAATCCATAATATCAGATATTGAGATTAGATAGAAATTATAAAAAGACATTTTTCTTATTACTTTTTCTTAATTTGGCCCATTTCAGTGCCATTGGTCAAGGTAGACCGCGTAATATTCCTACCAATCCTTATCCCAATACGCCAGTTGCTGGTACGGAATTTGGCAACCCAGAAAATGTGATAGACTCTTTAGAAGAATATTATGAACGAGATAGTTTTATAGTCTCCTACTATTATGCATCTAGCTTTAGAAATATTTATCCATACACTGACTCTACCTTTTCCACTCAAAATATGTGGTACGACAAAGCTAATAATCCTTATAACTTTCGGCTTAATCTTGGCAATAATGGATCTGCATCTATCCCTGCAATTTATGATATTGGCAATAGTACAGGATTTAACACCGGTTTTAGACAATATGATCAATATAAAATTATTCACGATTCGCTAAAGTTTTATAATTCGAATCGACCTATGGCAGACCTCAGTTTTTCGCCAATTATGGGATCGCAAGAAAACTTCACAGTTGGAGCCAATTATGCACAAAACTATAGCGATGGATTTAGTTTAAGTGTAAATTTTCATCGAATCAATCAAGAAGGATTTTATGAAAACTCCACCACTAAGTCCACTAATCTAGGCATTGCAATTCGCAAAAACTGGAATGAAAGTAGATTTACTTCTTTCATAAGTATGACTTCGAATGTAAATGAAGACTTGACAAATGGTGGGGTAACTTCAGATTCCTTGCTTAATTTACCAAATTACAACTTCAGGACAAGAATACCCGTTTTCCTCAGTGGTGCCACTAACAGATACGATGAAAAAAGTTTTAATTTAATGAACTACTACAGGCTTGGAGATACTATTGAGAATCAAAATGATTTCTATTTACTCCACAGTTTAGCCTATGACGATGCACAGTATAAATTTTTTGATAAATCATCAGAAGGCAGGAACAATTTTTACAACGAGCGTTTTGCTTTTGACGACAGAGGTTTAAGAATGTTTCTTGGAGTCAATAAAGTGAAAAATACTTTTGCGGCATTCGGAAGTTATAAAAATAAGTTTTCAGGACAGATTGGAGTATTTCATGAATTTATTTCCATAAAAAATGATACAGAAAATAATACTAGAAACGACATCACCGCATTTGGAATTGGACAATTAACTTTGTTTAAGAATTTTCAAATAAAAGTAAATGCAAGACTAGGTTTGGGAAGTAATATTGGTAAATTTGATATCAATGGAAGTTCTGACTTTGCGATAGGCAGGTGGGCTAAAGTAAATTTTGGTGCTAAACTTTACAATCTTGAGTCGCCATATATTTATAGTAATTTCGCTATCAATGGCACACAAATATATAACAATGAAAGGCTTAATCAAGCAGGACTTCAAATATTTGGAGCCCTGAGTATTCCCTATACAAATACTTCTGTATCGATTTCACAAAATGTAATGAATAATGCAGTAGTCTGGGATTCTATATCTATACCTTTGATTATTGAAGGTGGGCTAATACAAGCAGTGGCAAAAGTATCACAAGATTTTCACTGGAAAGGTTTCCATTCTGAAAATTTTGGAGTTTTACAAGGATATAACTCTGAGTTAATAAGGTTGCCTTCGTGGTACACATACCATAATATTTATTGGAGAGGTCAAATTTTTAAAAAAATACTAGACTTAAAATTAGGAGCAGAGCATATGATTATCCCAAATTTTAAAGGCATGAATTATGTACCACATACAGGTCAATTTGTCAACCAAGATATCGATATACCCATGTTTAATCAAACCAACTTTTTTTTACAAGGAAAAATTTCCAAATTCCAAATTTTTGTAAAATATGAAAATCTTGAGCATGCCCTTAATGGACAGGTCAATTTTCAGGTGGGTACCTATCCACAATTAGACAGTAGAATCAGATTTGGGATAAAATGGTTGATACTGGATTAAGCATTATAAAATTTATATACTCTTTTCCAATTCCCCTGAAATTTCTTTTGCCGTCTTTTCTAATTCCTTTTGAAGTTCTTTAGATGACTTCTCCAACTCGTCACCTAATTTATCTAATTCAGGTTTGACGTTTTTGCCAAAAGAATCTAAAAACTTATTTAACATTTTTACACCTGTTTTTACGGAATTGGATATTGCTTCTCTAGGATAGGTTTCTAAAAAAATTTCCAAATCCTTAACCGTTTCAGGCTTCAATTTTTCTTTAGCTTCATCATAGGCTAAATCCAATCGACCATCGTGCTTTGTAGTATAGTATTTTACCGCACCGAGCCATAGTTTAGCTTTTTCAGAATTGGTTAACTCTTTGTCATACAGATCGTAACAGTCATTCATGTATTGATAAAACTCTTTATCTTTACTTTCCCAATTTAAATTTTTATCCTCTTCTATATTAGTGGTAAATGCGTCAAAACTACTTAAAAAGTCAGATTTATTAGGACACTTGCCGAGGTGACAAGATGACAATAAACCGAAAAATAAAATAAAAATAACTATTCTATTCATCTTGGTAAATTCTTTAAAATCGTTAAATAATATGTTAATATTCAAATTTATGTAAACAACGACGTTTATAACACTAAAATTATTAATTTTGTGCCCTGAATTGAGGCAAAAGCCTGAAAAATGGATGAACTTAAACTAAATATCGACAAATCTTTACTTCCTAAACATGTAGCAGTGATTATGGACGGCAATGGAAGATGGGCCAAATCTAAAGGGATGCCAAGGGTATTCGGCCATAAAAATGGTGTAAATGCCGTTAGAGAGATTTGTGAAGCAGCTGCCGAAATAGGAATCGAACATCTCACCTTGTATGCCTTTTCTACTGAAAATTGGAATAGACCAGCAATGGAAGTCAATGCTTTGATGAGTCTTTTAGTCGAAACTATAAAGGCTGAGGTAAAGACTCTCAATGATAATAACATAAAATTAAATACAATAGGAGATATCAGCCATTTACCTGAAAAAAGTAAAAACGCACTCGAAAAAGCGATCAACGACACATCTAATAATACTAGAATGATCTTACACCTAGCCCTTAATTATAGTGCTAGATGGGAAATAACGCAAGCTACTAAAACGATTGCAGAAAAAGTCAAGAATAATATCCTTCAGCCGGAAGATATCACTCAGGAGGTTTTTGCCAGTCATCTCAATACACACAATATACCAGATCCTGAACTTCTTATCCGAACCAGTGGGGAATATAGGATATCTAATTATCTTTTGTGGCAAATAGCATATGCTGAACTATACTTTACACCCGTTTTTTGGCCTGACTTCCGTAAGGCAAATTTATATGAGGCTTTGATCGACTTTCAAGGTAGAGAAAGAAGATTTGGTAAAATATCTGAGCAAGTCACCCCCGCAAACACTTAATTTAAAGTTAAATATTATAATGACAGAATATACAAAAACTATATTAAACGTATTAACCTCCGTGAAAACAAACAATGTAATGAAATATAGTTTAACAATTTTAGGATGTATCTTTTTTTGTGCAACTGGTCTGCAATTGAATGGTCAAGAAAAAATCTTTGATTATGACAAACGGGAAAAATATATACTTGGGGGAATAAACATAGTTGGAGGGGCTAATCGAGATAAAAATGCTATTAAATCAATGACAGGCCTCCAAGAAGGTGAAGAAATAGAAATACCTGGAAATGGTATAGGAAAAGCAATGAAAGCTTTATTAAGACTTAGATTGTTTGATGATGTACAAATATATGTTGATAGTATAGTCGTCGATAAAGCTTATCTGACATTAATTCTTGTTGACAAGCCAACGCTGTCAAGGTACTTTTTTACAGGAGTCAAAAATTCTTCTCATGAAGATCTAAGTGAGATAGTTAAAGGGGTGATGACCAAACAAAGTATAGTAACTGATGACCAAAAGGAATTGGCTATAATGAAACTTGAAGAGCATTTTATCAGCAAAGGAAGATTAGATGCCGAAGTTAATATAACCGAAACCAAAGACACAACTCGTGATAACAATATTATTCTTGAATTTGTAATTGATACAAAAGAAAAAATTAAAATACAAGACATTATTATTGAAAATAACTTTGCTTTATCTGATAAAAAGCTGAGAAAAAAATTAAAAAGTACTAAAAGGAAAGGTACACTATTTAAGAAAAGTAAGTATGTAGAAAAAGATTACTTAGAAGATAAAGAAAATTTGATCACTTTCTACAATGAAAAAGGGTACAAAAATGCTCGAATCATTAAGGATAGTGTATGGAGAAATGAAGAAGGGAATATCATGATCAAATTTGTAATGGAAGAAGGTAACATCTTCAAATATCAAGATATCAAGTGGAAAGGGAATACAGTCTATAACGAAGATCAATTAAATAGAATTCTTGGTATTTTACCTGGTGACATTTATAATCCCAAATTACTTGAGCAACGATTAAGATTTAGTCAAGATGGTAGAGATGTGTCGTCATTATATCTTGATGATGGATATTTATCTTTCAACATTGATCCAATTGAGGCCGCTATAATTAATGATTCCATCGTAATCGAAATGAGTATCTATGAAGGTCCTCAGTTTACAATAGGAGATGTAGAAATCAAAGGTAATGATAGGACACACGATCATGTGGTCAGAAGAACTGTCCGTACCCTACCTGGAGAAAAATTTTCACGATCAAAAATAATCAGATCCCAAAGGGAAATAATCAATCTTGGTTACTTCAATCAAGAAAACATGGACATTGCAACCCCTGTGAATGAAGCGTCAGGAACGGTAGACGTAGTGTATACATTAGAGGAAAAGTCATCGGATCAATTAGAACTCTCCGCAGGCTATGGTGGTTTTAGTGGCTTGATAGGTACACTTGGAGTAACTTTTAATAATTTCTCATTAAAAAATGTAAAAGATAGAAGTACGTGGTCACCACTTCCTCAAGGTGATGGTCAAAAATTATCTGTGCGGGTACAAAGTAATAGTCGATTTTTTAGATCTACCAATATTTCATTTACAGAACCATGGTTAGGGGGTAAAAAGCCCCAATCACTCACAGTAGGTGCCTTTAATACAATTCAAGATTTTACAATAAATAATCAAGGTAGGTTTGATATATTAAGAGTCTTTGGAGGTCTTGGAAGGCAATTAAAGTGGCCAGATGATTATTTCTCATCAAGCACTACCTTAATTTATGAACAAATTGGTTTATCAAATTACAATGTGACCCAAGCTGGATTTAGTGTGTTAGAAAATGGAGTACTAACCCCAATTAGAAATGGTAAATTTAATAACATCTCTATCAATCAAACATTTACTAGAAGCTCTGTCAATGATCCATTGTACCCTAGGTCTGGTAGTACAATTAGCTTATCTATGCAGTTTACCCCACCCTACTCATTACTCAGAAAAAAGAGTGACTACGTCTTAAGTGACCAAGAAAAACAAGATATCCGAGTTAGAATTGATGAAGAATTTGGACCTGCTGACCCACCATCTCAAGCTGATTATGAAAGCGAATTTAATAGTATCAGACTTGCCAATAATTATAAATTTTTAGAGTACCATAAATGGAAATTTAATGCCGACTTTTACTTTAACCTTATTGGAAAATTGGTAATGAAGGCTCAGGCAAAAATGGGATTCTTAGGGTATTATAACAGTGAGCTCCCTGTTTCTCCATTTGAAAGATTTCAATTAGGAGGAAGTGGTTTAAATAATCAAAACTTTGCCTTACAAGGTCGTGAAATCATCTCTATGAGAGGATATAATGAAAATGCTGACTTTCCGATCAACAACAGGGGTGGAGCAACGATATATGACAAGTTCACGTTGGAGTTAAGATATCCTGTGTCTTTAAGTCCTACTTCGACAATATACTTTACTACATTTGCCCAAGGTGGTAATGCATGGTCGCGCTTTAAAGACTTTAATCCATTCCAAATGCAAAGATCTGCGGGCGTAGGTCTAAGAGTATTCTTACCAATGTTTGGTCTTTTAGGATTTGATTACGGTCTGGGCTTTGACAAAAATCTGCCCGTAAATTATAAATTAAAGGATCTTGGCCAATTCAACATCGTAATTGGATTTGAACCAGAATAATGAAGTTAATAATTGGTTAAGATATATCAAAATTTGTATCATTGCATTTTATTTGACGTCTCAAGATTAATTATCATATACAATTAAACAAAATTAAATTTAATATCAACTAACAATGAAAAAATTATTCACACTATTGGTTGCAGGTTTATTGACAACTGCATCATTTGCACAAAAATTTGGATATGTCAATTCTCAAGAATTATTGACTAGCCTACCTGAAATAAAAGCTGCAGACATTGAGCTTGAAGCTTTGCAAACACAATATTTAGCTAAAGGTCAATCTATGGTTAAAGAATTTGAAGAAGGGTATAAAGCTTATATGGAAGAAGCAAATAAAGGCCTAATATCTAAGGTACAAATGCAAAAAAAAGAAGAAGAATTAACCGCTAAGCAAAAAACGCTTCAAGGTTATGAGCAAGAAGTCCAACAAAAACTAACTCTAAAAAGAGAGGAATTATACAAGCCAATCCTTGATAAAGTGACTAAAACGATCAAAGATTACGGAAAAGATAACGGATACACTTTTATTTTCGATACAAGTGCAGGAATGTTATTATATGCTGTGGAAGCAGAAGATCTAATGACTCAGATAAAAGCAAAGTTAGTACCTGCGACTGCTCCTGCTGGTAAGTAATATTAAAGGTAAAAAGTTAAAAGTAAAAAGGGTTGTATTCTATGAATGCAGCCCTTTTGTTTTTTACGGGCTTGCTTATTCAGTTTGGCCTTAGGTTAATGGAAGTTAAGGGAGGTTAAGGATGTTTAAGATGGTTAAGAGAAGTTAACAATGATCAGAAGTAGGATAACTTAACCTTTCTTAACTTAAAAACTTAACCTTCTCAACCTGTTTTCCCCAGATGTTAAAAAGGTTAAGGGAAGTTAAGATGGTTAAGAATGATCAGAAGTAGGATAACTTAACCTTCCTTAACTTGAAAACTTAACCTTCTCAACCTGTTTTCTCACGATATTAAAAAGGTTAAAGGAAGTTAAAATGGCTAGGAATGATCAGAAGTAGGGTAACTTAACCTTCCTTAACTTGAAAACTTAACCTTCTCAACCTGTTTTCGCTAGATGTTAAAGAGGTTTAGGAAGGTTAAGGGAGGTTTAGATGGTTAAGAGAAGTCAAGAAGCTCTTTAAAAACATAAACTTGCAGCACCTAGTAATCCAGCATCATTGCCTAATGTAGCTTTCTTGATGACATATTTGTCAAGATAGTATTCGGTAAGCCAATAATCAAGTTGCCTTTTTGTTGCCGGTAAAATAAAATCATAAGAAGCTGATAAACCTCCACCGATTAAAATGGTGGTAATATCCAATAATCGTATCATGGATACTATCCCATCACCAAGAATACTGCCCATCTCATCAAAAATTTTCAATGCCAGTTCGTCTCCCTCCGTTGCAGCTGCGACTAGGCCTGTCGTGCTCATACTATCATCGTTTGGCAAAACGGTTGTTCCTGTATAACTAGCTCTAAATTTCAGAGCCATTTCAATCAAGTCATTTTTTCCGATATTTCGCTCTAGAACTTTTCCATTACGAGAAGGGATGTGTCCAGGCTCCATAGCATTACCACCACCGCCTTTAAAAACTAGTTTATCAATAATTGCAGCTCCTCCAACTCCAGTACCTAGCGTAACAAACATATAATCATCTGGCAATTTTTCACTACCAAAATAATATTCACCTAATGCTGCTGCGTTTGCATCATTTTCGAGAAAAAATACTTTATCAGGAAATTTCCTAGATAAATATGATTTTAACGCCAAATTATTGAGAGAAGGTATGGCTGTAACCTCAAGAATGGTCTCTCTATCTCTAGAAATTAAACCTGGTATTCCAATACCGCATTTTTCGACACCTTGGTTTTCGCTAAAGCAAACAGCAATAGCTTCGGCAAGCCTCTTTGCAAAGTTGCCTGACTCTCGCCAACTTTCCGTATCGTGGCTGTAAAAATTATTGATTTTACCAGATGTAGCATCAACAATCCCCATTTTGACATTGGTGCCACCGATATCGATACCTAAATATTTGTCTGACATTCGTTTTGATTAATTTTAAGCAAATATAGAAAAAATGTAATTTTCAAGACCGTTTTATCCATAAAATGGTAAAGGATTTTGAATTTTATCATTCGAAGATATAAATACATCTTCGACAGTTAGTACCCGCTACACTTTTTAGCAAAAATAAAAACACCAATCCAAACAAGTCCTTTGATAAAAAAGAATAGAAAGCCAGCCAATCCAATTTTTTTAAACCAATCTTTCCATTTGGTATTTTTTGCTTCTTTGTCCATAGATAATTAAAAATAATTCACAAAGTAACAATGTCTTGACTAACTAGTTTTATATAAGATAAAAATTTAGAATTATTTAAAGAAAAAAATTTTAATGAGTATGAATTAGTACTAAAAATGATTAAGTTTCTCTTAGATTTACCATAGTGCATCTGTTGGTTTAATGGAGCAAATATTGAATAGGCTTTAAGTGGAGTGGATTTATTGGGCTGAAGCCCAGCATGGGGATCCATTTTATGCCAATTATTGAAACAAGTGGCAATTCAAGTGGTCATACACTTGAAAAATACATATTTGTAAATTTGTGGCTTTTAGACTTTTAGGAGGAAACTCAATATTCAATAGAATTTGAAACTCTTGTGATAATTATCTTCCTACTATCGTCAGCAGCTATCCATTCTGCTTCATTCAAAGATTTAAATGAGTATTTATTGCCTTTAGCATCAAAAAAATAATCACTTTCTTTATTGTATTCAAAATCTGTCCATTGAGTGGCACCTGAAAATTTTATTTTAAATCCATTTCTTGTACTTACTATGGCTAGTTTTTTATTCACTGAATTAGAAAACCAAGTTCCTTCCAATTGGGTTGTGTTCATTTCAAGACCATTGGACCTTGTCATTGCTCTAGCATCTTCTTTGGGAGTAATTTCTTCTCTATATAATTTAAATTTTAGTCTGTGATTTGGGTCGTCATATAAAATCTCTTCGTCATTGAGTACTTGAATGGTAGCTCCCAACTTATTTTCAAAAACATTATTTTTTACCAAATAAAAAAGCTGTTTCCTTTTAAATTTATTAGATTCGACAATAAGATCGTTTTTTGATTTTTCTACTTGAAACCAAACCTTATTGTTTTTGGAGGCGAAGATTATTCTATTACCTAAAACAGTATAGTTAAAAGAAAAGGTAAATATGAACAAACTAAAATACACCAGAATATTTTTCATGACTCATGTTTAATGTTATAAAAATACGAAAGAATAACTGATTAAGATGTTTAATTTTATTTAAATTTTATTACTAAATTCTTAAATTCATTGAAAAAGCAAGAAAAATTCATACTTAATATCGAAAACATTTTATGAATATATGACTATATCCCATATTTAAGTCATGTTTATCAATGAGTTGTGTTACTCACATCTAAAAGTATGAAAATTTAATTTTGCAAAATTATATAAACATGCAATAATAGATTGTTTTATTAATTTATGAAATATTAAGAAATTGTTAATAATGTTAAAATCAGATTTTTACAAACTATTTACAAAATAAAAAGTTACATTTTGAGTTTATATTATGAAAATAAAAATACAAAAGAAATGAATCAGGGTAACAAAATTAAACATGCGCTTATCGTAACCAGAACTGTAAAAGATGTTTTATTTGTAAAAATCCCTGAATTTGTAAAAGAACACATGACACTTGAGATCTTAAGAATGGACGGCATCAAAGTATTTGAAAACAAACTATCAAGAAATGATAATGCCATGGTAGAAATACCATTAGCCCACATCAAATCCGGTACATATTTGATTCACATCAATGCTGATAATAAGTTTGTGGTAGACACCTTTGAGAAAAAGTAACCTATAAGGATCCAAACCTTTACCTACACAAATCGACAAAGAGCCAAAGATTTAATCTGTTTAATAAGTCAAGGGAATAAAAATATTTAATCCTTCAACCTTTAAAAACGCTTACATCAAATTCTTCAAGATAGCATCCATAGAAACGCCTTCTGCTTCAGCCTTATAGTTTCGTACTACCCTATGGTTTAACACGAGTTTTGCAACGGCTTTTACATCGTCTATATCAGGAGAGTATTTTCCACTTATTGCTGCATGGCATTTTGCACCTAATACAAGATATTGAGAAGCTCTTGGACCTGCACCCCATGCTATGTAATTATTGACTTCTGCAGTTGACATGCCCGTATTTGGTCTGGTCTTAGAAGCTAAACTCACTGCGTATTCCAATACATTATCCGCGATTGGAATTTTTCTTACTAAGTCTTGGAAATACAATATTTTTTCAGCTGTAAGGATGTGCTTTAAAGAAACAGTCTTATTGGATGTCGTATTTTTGACCACATTTAGTTCTTCAGCGTATGATGGGTAGTCTAAAGTAATACTAAACATAAATCGGTCCAACTGTGCCTCCGGTAGCGGGTAGGTACCTTCTTGTTCGATGGGGTTTTGAGTAGCCAATACAAAGAATGGCTTAGCTAACACATGTCTTACACCTGCAATAGTTACTGAACGTTCTTGCATGGCCTCGAGTAATGCTGCTTGTGTTTTAGGTGGTGTCCTATTGATCTCATCTGCTAAAACGATATTGGCAAATAAGGGGCCTTTATTAAATTTGAAGTGTCGGTTTTCATCTAATATCTCAGAACCTGTGATGTCACTTGGCATTAGGTCAGGCGTAAACTGTATTCTTTTAAATTCTAAATCCAATACCTCAGCAATTGTACTTACCAAAAGTGTTTTGGCTAAACCAGGAACACCAATAAGTAGACTATGTCCATTAGAAAAAAGTGAAACCAAAACTGCTTTTACCACGTCATCTTGGCCTACGATTACCTTTCCAATTTCCGCTCTTAATTCATTATAAGTAGCAGCTAAGCCATCCACAGCTTCAACTTCATTATTATATATTGCCATAAAACTATTTTAATTTGTTTTCAAAATTTAAAACGTCAAAGAAACAAAATATTATCTAAAAAGATGATATCAATTTTTGGTTATAGGAAAAGTTTAAGAGTTTATAATGAATATGGAGGTAATAAAGACTTTAGGGAAGTTCCAAAACCACCTATCTCTGTCCTAAATTCCAATCCACCCAAGCATCAACTTGATTAACTGAACTTGGACGAAGAAGAATCTTACGCTGAGCATCCAATAGGAACATGGTGGGAGTACCAAAAACATGGTAATCCTTCACAGCTGGGCTTTCCCATTTTTTCAAATCGGTTGTGCTAATAAAGGGAAAAGGTGCGGCAAATTTAGAGAATTCACGGATGTCTTCGTCTAGGCTTACCAAAACAACCTCTACACCTTTTTTCATCCATTTATCATAGAGAGGGGTTATTTTAGGTACTTCTGTCTGGCAATGGGAGCACCAACCCGCTGCAAATACGACCAACGTGTAGCTGCTTTTGAGTTCACTCAATTTTTGGGAGGAGGTGTGGGCGGGATAATAGGTGGTAGGTGAAAAAATGATATCAGGGGCAATATTGCCTTTTTTCATGATGCGGTAGGTTTCTAATTGTTTGGATAAGGTATCATTTAGCGTACAGCTATTGTCTTGTAATACTTTTAGGGCAAGGTGTTCCGACGAGGTGAAGAGGCTTCGTTTTTCTAATAGATTAAAGAGATGGTCAGTAACTTCATTGTATTTTTTTTCATCTGATATCAGTGATGCCAACATAATATCAATGGATTTATTCATAACTGAAAACATGGTGTCAATCGGTCCACTACTGTTTTCTACAAACCACACATGATTTTCTATGGCATCTTTAAACAAACCACTTTTGTAAAGACGAGGGTCCGCATAATTGATTGCTCTTAATTTTTGTAGGGTAATGGGAATTTCTTCTGGCTTGTTTTTAGCAATATTTGGGAGACTACTCACCAATTTTCTCATAGGCAAAAACCAATTGACATAGCTATCTTTTGGCAGACTGCCCAAGAACTTGTCATCTTCATCTTTGATGCGATTCTTTTCCTTTTGAATAGAGGTGAGAGACTTCTTATTTTTTTTGAACAAATCATCAGAAGTGTACATCTTTTCTAAATACTGCCATGCACTTAGAGCTTGCTCTCGCTTAGGATGCTCTTTGGCATACTTTTCAAAGCTTTGATTTTCTTTGCATTGTATTACTTTTATGGACTCCTTGATGCTTAAAGCTTCTCCTTTGATAGTAATGTTTTCTCCACTTAAAATGACGATGAACGGTTTATTGTCTGCAGATAGAAGATAGCCCATACCATAATCTTCTTTTGTATAATTTAACGTAAAATTACCCTTACTATCACATTTTGATTCTGATATCGCATAGGTCTTTAGACCATTGAAGCCTTCGAGCCTGATGGATTGGTTGGGTAGTAGAGAAAGGTTGCCGCTGATCGTTTGGGCGTTGGCATAAGTCCACCCTATAAGCATAATGCATGTTATTCTAAGTATGCTATTCAAGTGACTAAAATAATTTATCAGCCTATTTTTTGTGTTTTTATTTAACATATATAAATATTTTTTAATTTGTTTTCAATAACCAATCTATTACATTTAATTTCTGGATGCCCTCAATATTTGAATTATCATAATCAAGCGTTAGCAGGTATTTTGGGTGATGGTCACGAATGCTTCTAAATGCCGAAACTTCTCTTTCAAATGTTTTTTCGTCACTAACAGTAAAAGCCACCTGGTAATAAGCATACTCATTGTTTGGATTTTGAACGACAAAGTCAATTTCTTTATCATTGTTTTTCCCAGCATACACTTTTCCACCACGTCTTAGTAATTCAAAATAAACCACATTCTCTAATTTATGACCCAAATCTGCATCATATTTATTGGTAGTAGTAATATTTTTTAGTCCTAAATCCACCAAATAATACTTTTGATTGGTAGAAAGAAGTTCTTTGCCCTTTATATCGTACCTCGGTGCAGGATAGATAATATACGAGTTGCTCAAAAAATCTAAATACTTGATAATGGTGTTGTGAGAAATAGATTTTGAATTCTTTATGGTAAGTTCAGCAGCGATATTGGTTGGAGAAATATAAGAACCAACACTATTAAAAACAAAACTGATTACACGATGTAAATTGTGCAAATTACGTAAACTATACCGTTGAGCAATGTCTTTGATCACAACTGTATCGTAAATAGAGCGTAAATAATCGTTCTCCAATGACATATTGTTTTGAGCTAATGTTACTGCTTCAGGGAAACAACTGCCATTGATATATTGCCGAAACAATCTATCTGTATTGGGCTCATTGGGATGCGCAAGTGCATATTCTTGAAACGAATAAGGGTGAACATGGATGGCAATGTATCTGCCGGTTAGCAAAGTAGCCAACTCACTTGATAGCAAATAGGCATTGGAACCTGTTACATATAAGTCAATACTTTTCTTTGTAAATAGCGCATTGATAAGTTGTTCAAATCCCTTTACGAGCTGCACTTCATCTAGAAATACATAATATTTTGTGTTGGTGGAGACTTGTTTTATGATTTCATCATACAGAACAGACCATTCGGTAAGATGTAGATTTTCACGCTCTTCAAAATTCAGGAAGATAATGTTTCTCTTCTCTACTCCGCTTTCAACTAGCTCATTTTTAAAAGCCCACAGCAAAGTAGATTTCCCGCTTCGTCGAATGCCTGTCACTACTTTGATCAGGTTTTGATCTTTAAGTTGATGCAGCTTTTGTAAGTATATTTTCCGCTTTATCATTAAATTCGGATCAAATTAAAAATTTACTAAAGCAAAGGTAAATATATTATTGACGATAATATAGGAAAATTGAAAGTTTCGTCAATAAGAATTCGTAAAGTTAGAAAGTTATAAAGTTTTATGAAACCTGAAATCATTTTTGAAAATTCTTCAACTTCTATGAAAAGTCTCACAAATTTGAACCAGTAAGGGAACTTTCTAAATATTTTTTCGTTAATTGTATATTAAATGAAAAAATGATATTTGAGTTTGTAATTTTATTTAATTGAAATAAAGATCAAAGTAAATGGAGACCATTAATATTAAAGCACACACCACTGATAGTTCTCAAATTGATGCTATAAAGGCGTTTATGAAATCTCTTAAAATAAAATTTGAGTTAGCCAAAGAAAATCAAAGTCCTTATAACCCGGAGTTTATAAAAAAAATTAAACAAAGTGACGAAGAATTTGATTCAGGCAAGGCAATAAAAATGTCAGTTTCCGAATTCAAGGAATTATGCAAATAGAACTGAGTTCTGAAGCTAAATCTCATTTAATGTATTGGCGGAAAACAGGCAACAAAGCAATTTTGAATAAAATTTCTAAATTAACTGACGCTATTTTAAAAGATCCTTACAAAGGCATTGGAAAACCAGAAGCCTTAAAATATGACCTTGCTCCAAAATGGTCTCGGAGAATAACTTCTGAGCATAGATTTGTTTACTTACTAGAGAATGACAAACTTTTTGTATATTCACTTAAAGGACACTATCAATTGTAAACCCCGATTGTCTCAATACCGATTGGGCGGCATAAATTTCAAGTCGTAGCAGACCTGATAAATACAACTACTTTACTATTTTTTACATATTTAAGTTAAAAGTTTTTAAAGTTAAAAGTTCATAAAGTTTCCCCGCTGTCTTAAGTTTAACCTAGTTCCCCTTGAACTGCTGTTTTAAGTTTCATCAACTTAAAACTTTCTATTAGTCTATCTGCCAATCTAGGACTTAGGTATTAGATTTTAGGGTTTAGAATTTTAGAAGTGGAATTTTTAGATGTTAGATTTTATAGTTGAGTTGTTCCCCGCTATCTAAATAAGTATGCCCACAAAGCCAACAACCAACCTAGCTAATTGAAGTTTATTTCGGTAAACTCAATACAAGTCCAACTTCAAATCCTTATTAGCATATCTGCTGTGCTAATTCATTCTAAAAATGATAATCAAATATCAATTTTAGAATTTTCAATTACTCATAATTCAAAAACTTCAATAAAATTTTTAAGACAAACATCATAATGTCATAATATTCAATTATTTTCGAAATGCAAATACTTGAATATAAACTTCAAAAAGTAAGCATCACAATTGGGATTGAGATAAAATGTATAAATGATTAGCATTTGCAGTAAAACTAATAGTGGTATGAAGTTGCAAACTTCATACAGCTGTTATTGTTTGGAACGGGATAGAGTCGAGTAGGCAAAGCCATTTCAGACTAAGCCTCTCACAGAACCGTGCTTGAAAGTCTCCCCTCACACGGCTCTTGACATACAAATCTCCTTAATTTCTTAGCACCCAATGG
>JALHLK010000009.1 GCA_022844565.1 Saprospiraceae bacterium | reverse complement strand
TTTCGCATCTTCAATGGTCCATTTTGTCCATTCTGGGTTTAAGTGATTGCCATACCATGTTTTTGAAAAAGCCCAAATTTTATCAATTGGCTGTATGTCACCTTTAGGAATATTATGTCGTTTTGACCAACTGTCTATTTGTCTTTCACTTTCAAAAACTAACATATTGCTACAAGTGTAAATCACATTATCCCAAGCATTTTTCATAGGAATCGGAAAGTGAATGTAGTAATTTTTTTCTTGTATTTCTCCATTTACAATATTGATTTCAATTTGTTTTGTTTCTGCCCCAATGGTGGTTGTTATCTTCACATCTTGATTAAGTAATGCTGCGATTCCTAAGGAACACCAAGCACAATTTCCCCACCATTGTCCAGTTTTTGTTTGAACATAAAAATTTGTCGGGGCTAATGAGAAAGGGTGTATTACCCAAATTTTTGGCTCATTAGGATGTAGTACTACTCCGTGATAGTCTTGGAGTTTAGATAAGCCAATAGTTATTTGTTCTTTACTGACTTGTAAAATGTCGACAAGGTCGTCAATAGTTGGTGCGAAACCATTGTTAATTATTCCTTTGATTATATGGTAATGAAGATTTGAATTTGTTATCATTTCTGTTGTGAATTTATGCTAAGAAAACTTAAACGCTAAGCATCGAAATACTTCCATTAAACGCTTAGAATATGAACAAAACCAATTTTAATTCTTTAAAATTTTAAAGCAATAAATGTACAGATTTTTTCCATTTCATAAATTTTTTTGAGAATTAAAATTATTCAGAATTAGATCTTGTAGTAAATAAGTTTATTGTTCTCCACTAAATATATACTACTTTTCCTTATTCAATTCATTTTTAATATTTTGAAGTGTCTCTTTGTAATAAGTAAGATTCTTATCCTTGTTTTCTATTGCTATTTCTAAGGCTTTTTGATAACTTTCTAATGCAGCCGTTAAATCTCCATTTTTTTTCAGAGCTTCTCCATAGTTATTAAATACATTAGGAGATTTAGGAAAATGAATGGTATTGGATTTTAAAATACATAAACCTATCTCTGGTTTTTTCAGTTCCATCATGTATTGATACCCCAAAGTGTTAATATCCCACTCCCCAAAAAGTCCGGAATCCACTAAGTTTTTTATACTTGTGCTTATTTTAATTTCAGATTCTCCTTGTTTATAATGTTCGAGTTGTTGATACAGGTTTTGCTGCAATTGAATATACTTTTCAAGTTTATTTTTTCTCAGAACATCTGCCGCTTTTTGGGCTAGTATATGCGCTTGTTCTAATGTTTCTTCTTTTTTAGTATGGATTTCTGGTTTAACACCTACTCCTTCCCAACTGGTGTTAGTAATAGGATTAATGGCTCTGCCTGTAGGTATAAAAACAGCCAAATCCTCGTTAATTCCTCTTGTTCCTCCTGGGTTTGCTGCTCCGGCTGACGTTTGTCCGATTAAGGTTGCTCTTTTCTGTGTCTGCATATTATAGGCAAATTCTTCAGCTCCTGAGAACGTTTCTTCACCTATCACTACGAATAAAGGAATATCGATCAATTTTTTACCAGCTACTTCTTCTAAAGTCCAAAACTCTTCCGTTCTATCTCCTTCTCTATAATAAAGACTATTTAAATGAAGCTTTTTGTCAAAGAAATGGCTGCAAAGATATTGAACCATTGATGGATTCCCTCCGCCATTTTGACTTAAATCAATAATTACAGCATCAGACAAAGACAACAATTTCATATACGAGTCTGCAATTTCTTTAGCTCTGTCCATTGGAGCAAACATCCTTAAATCCAAGTATGCAACATTTCCTTCCAAAATCTTAAGTTCTTTAAAGCCGTGATTGATGTTCCTGTAATTATTTATCTGCCCCATACGATGCCCTGCTTTTGCTTCTAGGGTGTTTTTGGGAGCTATATATGGGGCATTTGTCATTATCCTCATATGCTTATCCTTATTTACACTTTGCACAACCTCTGTGAGGACGCTTGCAAATGTTTCGTTGTCTTTACATTGTTCAAAATGCCCGGCTTGGTATTGTTTGAAAAGATGTTCACTCGTTTTCTTAGCGACATCAGGATAGATATAAAAGTCTTGTATTAATAAAGCCAGCTTTTCAATTGTTTCTTTTTTATAAGCTGCACTTAGGGTAGTTTCTTGACTAAATAATGCTTGTATTGACAAGGTATACAAGATGATTAATAGATGTTTCATATTTGAATTTTGATTTTGTAAAAAATAATAATTACTATTTATTTTATTGCTGATAACAACGAGCACTGACGACAGAAGCAGCGATAGCAAGTCTGTAACCCTCGTCTTTATTACCAAGGTCCATTTTTTGTAATATTGATAAATCGTTCGTTTTCTAACCGGAAGGCACCTCCAAACCCCACGAACCATAACCTTTCTGACTGATCTTTATAGATTTGAAAAACGACAGGCCCTTTATTTTCTTCTGATTTTTTAAATTCTGTGAGTTTTTGGTCATCAAAAGTATATAAATAATGTTGATTCACAACAAACCAAATTTTCCCTTCTTTATCTTCAGCAACACTACCTATGCCTTTTCCTATTTCGATACTTTCATCTGTGATTTTATTTGATACACCATCTTTTAATGTATACAATCCTTCTTTTGATGTAAGCCATAAAACTCCTTCTTTATCTTCGAATCCAATATTATCCACCCTTTTCGTGACATTAGTCAAAGTATTATTTGAATATGAAAAAAGACCGGCATTTGAAGATATCCATAATATCCCTTTTCTATCTCGAAATATCTTATTTATCATCTTGTCGCTTGATACTCCAACAGTGGTATCTTTTATGCCAATTGGTAGCTCGAAGTTTTTAAAGGTCTTTCCATCAAATACACAAGCCCCCTCGATAGTCCCAATCCAAATATTTCCAATGACATCTGTTGTTATGCACCATACATCATTACTTATTAAACCATCTGATTGGTAATAATTCGTCACTAACGCTCCATCAATGCTGCTAATGCCATTTGTATGCCCAACCCAAATTTTCCCGTCTTGACCTTCTGTAATGTCTTTAATTGTTACTCTTCCGCCTGATTCACTTCTAATGCTATCAATAAAAATTAACGAATCGCCAGCTAGTTTGAACGCTCCCCCCTCTGCTCCAAACCAAATATTGCCCTTACTATCTTGAAACATCATTCTTACCACTTGGCTAATCTGCTCAACTGGTTTATATATTAAAATCGAATTTTGATTTCCATTTGACCCTTGTATTGGTGTTTTTGTTGCTCCATTTCTTAAGTCTTGACCATTGCAATAAATTACCAAGAGGGTCAGTAGGATGATCATCAAAGATTTTACATTATATATTGACATACTCTTTTCTTAGTGTTTCTCTGTTTCTTTTTGATTTAGAATATTAAATAAAGTTGACCTAAAGCTTCAACTTTTTATTTTTAACCTAGCCATTAAAGCACTAAAAGTACTCCTTTTTTGGCTTTCATAAATTTTTTGAGAAATAAAATTATGTGCGTTGTAAATTTAAAGGCATTTAAACGTTTAGCTATTATTAAAAAGAACATTAGTAGCCAAAGTGCTCTTTCTAAATAAAAAATCCAATTATTTGCTTTTCTAATGACCTTTGAGTTTGAAAAATAAACTATTACCTTTGTGCCATGTATTATTTAATAAACTTTTTTAAAAATAGTCCGATTAGACAATTAGTAATTTACGGGATTATTCTCTTTTGCTCTGCTGTGTTTTTGTACAGTTGTGCAAGTGCAGGGAGTTTAGAAGGCGGTCCAAAGGATACCGACCCACCTAAATTGAACAAAGCGCTTTCTTCGCCAAATTATGTGACAAATTCAGCTGCTAGGCGGTTCGAATTCTTTTTTGATGAGTTTGTTGAGGTTAGAGATCCTATCAAAGAAGTGCTTGTTTCTCCACCGCTCGTTTATATTCCTAAAGCGATATCGAGGGGTAAAAAAGTGGTGTTTGAACTCAATGAAAAAGAAGAACTCAAAGAAAAAACGACCTATGTTGTTAACTTTGGGAACTCCATTGTCGACCTTAATGAATCCAATCCTTTAAAGGAATTTAGACTGGTTTTTTCAACAGGTGATATCATTGACTCTTTGATTATAGAAGGGTCTATAAAAGAAGCCGAGACTGGAAAGGCAGCACAAGATATCACCGTATTGGTTTATGATGATTTGTCAGACTCTATTTTATTAAAACAAAAACCATTTTATACAGCTAAAACCGACGAGTCTGGTAAATTTAGAATTGAAAATGTCAAAAAGGATACGTTCAGGATTTTTGCAATTAAAGACGAAAATAGAAGTTTTACATACAATCAAGGAGTTGAGTTATTGGGCTTTTTAGATACTTTAGTTGTGTTTGCCGATACCCAAATGGTGTATAGTTGCGCACTCGAAATCTCTAAGCCACTCATTGATTATAGAGTATTTGAGTCAAATGCTAAAAACTATGGCATCATTAGGCAAAAATGGAGTACGCCCATTTACTCAAAACTTGACATTACACCTGTAGACTCAAGTGACCAAGTATATTACAATTATGAGGGAGATAGTGTAAAAATATTTTATGTTACAGACAAAGATAGTATTTTTATCAATACAGGATTTAGTACTTTGGCCTTCAAAACTCCGAATAAAAATACCGGTACTAAGAATTTTCTACTCAGTGAAACAAGCAGAAGTACATTTATCTCAGGTTTAGATTCTATGACAATAACTTCTACTATCCCAATAGCATCGGTAGATCAAAAAAAAATTGGTTTAGTTGATTCTTTTGGTAATAAAATAAATTATGATTTTAAAAAAATTGATGCCTTTAAAATAAGATTTTTCCCTATAGCTGATGGTTTTAAAGAAGCTTTCTTGACCTTAAACAAAGGAGCAATTACTGATATTTTTTCAAATGTAAACGATAGCAATACCCTTAGATACACCATCGTACCTGTCGAAAATTTGTCAGAACTTATCTTGAATATTAGTGATCTAGACAGTAGTCGTTTTTACACCATATTCTTTAAGGATAAAAACGAAAAGATTTTAAATACATTTACCTCAGAGAATAAAAAGACTTTTAGTATTAGTTTAGCTCGACTTAAACCAGAAGAATACAATCTTGAAATCATAGACGACACCAATAAAAATGGTAAATGGGATCCGGTCAATTGGTGGAAAAAAACACAGGCTGAAAAAGTTAAGACTTTTAAAATAGATGGCTTAAAGGAAAATTGGTCAATTGATAAAGAAATAAAATATACTGGGAGTTAGAAAATTGAAGTTTCGGACATGTTACGAATGTTCAAATTTTCAAATCTTGGAAATTTTCAAATGTTAAGAATCATAACCTGATGAAAGAAATATCCTTTGCGAATATGCAAGAGTTTATGATGAAACATTAAATAAAATCCATCATTAACTAAGTGTTTAATAATTTATAATAAATACGCTCATATCAATAATTATAACTATTAATCCATTCCGAAAAATCGTTTGCGGCTAATTTTCGAAATTAAAATAATTTTAATTACTTGAATATCTAAAGTTTTAAATATTAAAAATTTGTGAATTTGTGGCTAACATAAAATTACATTTAAGCCTCAAATTAACGATATTAATTCAAGCTATCATACAAAAACAGCCTAATTAGCGTTTATCCAATGTTATAAACTTAAAAATTGTTAATTTTGCACGCATGAAGCTTTCAGCAAAGAATTTAGTCAAAACATATGGTCTACGTACAGTGGTAGATGATGTGTCTATTGAAGTCAATAGAGGTGAAATAGTAGGTTTGTTGGGTCCCAATGGTGCGGGTAAAACTACTAGTTTTTACATGACAGTAGGATTTGTACAGCCTGATAGTGGTCATGTCTTTATTGATGATGAAGAAATTACTGCTTTACCCATGTATATGCGTGCGCGGAAAGGTGTGGGATATTTGCCACAAGAACCTTCTGTATTTCGCAAACTAAGTGTAGAAGATAATATCTTGGCCATTCTCGAAATGATGAAATTGTCGAAGAATGAAATGCATACTCGATGTAACGAACTGATCGCAGAATTTAACCTTGAAAAAGTGAGAAAAAACCTTGGAGATAGCCTCTCAGGAGGAGAAAGAAGACGAACGGAAATCGCAAGAGCCTTAGCTTCGTCACCTAGTTTTATTTTATTAGACGAACCTTTTGCAGGTATTGACCCAATAGCCGTGGAAGATATACAATCTATCGTAGCGAAACTTAAAACAAAAAATATTGGAATCTTAATCACAGACCACAATGTACAAGAGACCCTATCCATAACGGATAGAGCTTATCTAATGTTCGAAGGTAAAATATTGAGACACGGTACTGCGGAAGAATTAGCTGAAGACGAAATTGTGAGAAGGGTATATCTTGGTCAAAACTTCGAATTAAAACGTAAAGTTGTTAAAATAGATGCGTCTTAAATGGTAAAACTTTTTAAAAATAATTTTGCTTTTCCAGTGTTGACTGTTTTATTTATTGCCTTGTTTGCCTGCTCTAAAAATAAAGAAGAGCGAACGCAACTTACAGAAGCAGAACGTATTATATTTGATAGTATCTATAATGAAAAAATCATTGCCTCAAAAGCTTTAATTGACACCATGTGTAAACAGCAAAGAGAAGATTTATTTCAAAGAGCTGTTGATTCCATCTATGAAATACGTATTTCTGAAATTGAAAACATGCTAGACAATGAAGAATAAGTGGTGTCTTGCTTTCCTTATTTTTTGCGTAGGATGTTTAGAAACAGAAATTAAAACGGATTTTGCTGTTATTAATAAAAAACTGAAAAAAGACTTAGCCGAATATGAAAGACTAAAGTGGTATGATTGTTACAACACCATAATTTTGGACGCTGAGGCCTATGTAGACACCATTTTATTAGTAGAAAATTTAAATGCAAGTCTCGAGGATGGCTTGAACTTTCCATTAAGACCCATAAGGCCAAATCATATTGGCTTTATAAGATTAGACGACACAACAAAGAAAAAGCCTATTCTTAATCTATTGGAATTAAGGAGAAAAAAATACGAAATTAAAGACACAATCCAATCTAAAAATTCAAAAAATTAAAACTATGGGAAAAACAGAACTCTTTCTGATGATGGAAGCAGACCTAAAAACGTATGTGCCAACACTGTCTAAAGCAGCACAAATCATAATGGATGAAAATGTTTCTAATTACCCCATTTTTGCAGCACATCAAGGGGAGTTAAGTATCGGCTTACCTTTGATAGAAAAAGAAAAACACGGTGGTAATTGGAATATCAATGCATCTTCTTTAGAAGAATTTGTTGCTAAAAATATTGTTTTTTCAGAAAAAATTGATGATTTCCGTAGCCAGTTTAAAAATCCAGAAGAGTTTGTATGCATTTTTGTCTTGAGTGAATTAGGTGCTACTTTTAACTATTTACCAATCAGATAGATTGTGTAAACATGTGAATTTTGACTAAAAATCAAAGTTGAACTTCACAATTGACAAAGACCTAAGCGTACATTTTTGTGAAAAAAATATTTTTTTGTTGTAATTTTTACAAACCATAATGTACATTTACGATCAATTAAAAAGTAAAGGTCATGAAGCAGAAATTAAGTCTAATTCTATTGGTTTTTTTGGTATATACTACAAATGCTCAAGAAAGAACTCTTGAGGCTGATAAAGAATATAGTGTAACTGAAAATAGTGTGACAATCAAAGGTACAAAGGTAGATTACACGGCTACTGTAGGTACAATCCCTGTTTGGGATACAGATGGTAAAAAAATTGCTTATGTACAATTTACCTACTACAAGCGTAAAAATGTTTTAAAACCCGAAGAAAGACCACTACTTTTCTCATTCAATGGTGGTCCAGGATCAGGGTCAGTTTGGATGCACTTAGCTTATACCGGACCAAGAATCTTAAAAATAGATGACGAAGGATATCCTGTACAGCCTTATGGTTACAAAGAAAATCCTTATTCAGTATTGGATGTGACCGATATCGTGTATGTCAATCCAGTTAATACGGGTTATTCGCGCACCATTCCACTTGATGGGAAGGAAGTAGATAAAACAAAATTTTTCGGAATCAACGCAGATATAAAGTACTTGGCTGAATGGATGAATACATTTGTTACGAGATACAACAGATGGCCTTCACCAAAATACATTGTTGGAGAAAGTTATGGAGGTACCCGTGTTATGGGTTTATCACTCGAACTTCAAAATAGCCAATGGATGTACATCAACGGTGTCATCATGGTATCTCCCGCAGATTATAAAGTTCTAAAAGAAGGCGATCCAGTGGCTGATGCGCTCAACTACCCTTATTTTGCAGCTGCGGCTTGGCATCATAAAGTACTACCAACAGAATTGCAGTCCAAAAAATTAGAAGATTTATTGTCAGAAATTGAGGATTATACAGTAAATGAGGTGATGCCAGGATTGGCACAAGGAGGATTTATTTCAGAAAAAAGAAAAACAGATATAGCTAATAAATTGGCAAAGTATACGGGTTTAACTCCTAAGGATTATTTGGATAATAATTTGACTGTGACTACTCAATATTTTTGGAAGCACTTGTTGAAAGAGAAGGGCGGGTTTAATATTGGAAGGTTAGATTCAAGGTATTTGGGCATCGACCGCAAACTATCTGGAGTAGCACCTGACTATTCAGCTGAGTTGACTTCTTGGCTCCACTCATTTACTCCAGCGATCAATCACTATTATAAGAATGAATTGAATCTCAAGACGGATGTCAAATACAATATGTTTGGTCCAGTAAGGCCTTGGAACAATGAAAATGACAATACGAGAGACAATTTAAGACAAGCCATGGCTCAAAACCCATACCTCAAAGTGTTGACACAATCAGGATATTATGATGGGGCTACCACCTATTTTGCAGCGAAATTTACAATGTGGCAGACGGACCCAAGTGGCAGAATGAAAGATCGGTTTTCATTCAAAGGCTACAAAAGTGGACATATGATGTATTTAAGAAAAGAAGATTTACAAAATGCAAATGACGACTTAAGAGAGTTTATTAAAGGCTCTTTACCGAATGGAAAGGCGGCTAAGTATTAGGCAGAATATTTAATGGTTATAAGATCTTTTGGATTTCTTTATTAAAAAATTCCAAAGTTATCTAACGTTTTAATGTCTTTGAAATATAAATAGGGTCTGCTTAAATAATCTAACCATTTGATTATCAATAATATTTTTCTTAAATTTCAAAAATTAAATGCAAGGTATTTAGTACTACTTAGTATTTTTCCTTGCATAAGCGTTTACTAGAATTTCTTTTTCTTGGTCGGCCTTTAGAAATTTAGCGTTAAGAAATCTTGTAGTCAATCCGTTAAAAATTCTAAACTGTTTGTGTACTTTCTGCATAATAAAGTTGAGTTGAAGCAAATATAACCTCAAGTGAAGAAAGAAGTAGATTGGTTAAAGCGAGTTTTTAGAATTTAGGATTGAAGGAAAGATTTTAGTTAAATTTCTACCAGCCTTGATTTTTTGGTACGCCTCAGAAAGTTTTCTTCGGTTCCTTCACTAAATTGTGATTTCGTATCACAATTTTGCTAAAGCATCGTTCAGTCATGTATCAAGACAAAAGAATATAAGTATATGCTTGTAATGGGCTTGATGACTTTTTCAGCAAGACCTAAATACTTTTATTGGAGGTAAATTATTTTGGTATATTTAGTACTTTAAGACTTGGTGTATTTGGTATCAATTTACCTCAACCAAAACAGCATCTTTTAGTATGTAATACAATTTGGTAAGATCTCGCTCATTGAGCTCAAGTTTGCCTCTGAATCGCAATTTTTTATCAACTTTTAGCCCTTTTATTTTCTTTTTAGGTTTAATATCCATAATGGTTTCAGGACCTGCTTTACCACAAAAGAAACATGAAGCATACGTATTCGCAGACAAGACCAGAATATCTTGGTCCATACCTATTTCTTCCAACGGGATAGCATAACCCGTTATTTCTACCATTTTACCTTCAAGGTCTTTGACGGTTTTACCATATTTAGGTACCATCACATTAAAATCATACTCCTTATTGAATTCTTCAAAAAATGTTACATCAGACAACATTTTCCAAGTAATGGGTATAACTTCCTTTGATTGAGCAAACACCGTTTGACCCAACATAAATATAAAAACAAAAGAACTAATAATAAATTTCATGTACAAAATTATAAGATTGCAAATTTAACGAATAAAATGAGTGAATGGTATCATTTCTTGGTTTCCTTATAAGTTTTTTAAGATTTTGAACGATTATGTAACATAAGTCAAATGCTTTAAACGATCATTGACGTAATAACTTTTAGTACTGATTAAGTTTCAAAATAAATTCTTCATTTTAACCTAAATTAAGCGTTAGACATTGTAATGAAAGGAAATTTTGCAAAATAGTTATGAGGCTCGGAAATTTTCAACCGCAGACCTGGTAAACCATGTTGAGGATATAAAATTGAGAACAGAAATAGATATAAAGTCATAATTTTCTTGTAATAAATTTCTAATGATTAATTTAGGTTTAATTTTATATAGCTATTCTTTCGCATTTAGAATTAATTATTTACTTTTGGAAAACTATAATCGTTAAAATATATGAAACGTAGAGAAGTAATAAAAAATACCTTGATGTCAGGAGGTGCACTAGGATTTGTAGCCATGGCATCTTCAAGTTGTAAAACAAAACAAATGGCTGATAAACTAGACTCCCCTTTAACATTAAAAGGAAATATCAACCACTCAGTAAGTCAATGGTGTTATGGTAAAATGCCTCTAGCAGAATTAGCGGATTATGCCAAGGGATTAGGTATGAAAGCCGTAGAATTACTAAGTGAAAATGACTGGGATGTTGTTTTGAAAAAAGGTCTTGCAGTAGGGATTTCTAATGGGTCTCCACTAGGTATACCCAAAGGTTTTAATGACCTACAGTACCACGATCAATTACAAAAAGATTATGCTGCACTAATACCAAAAGCGGCAGAAAAAGGTATAGAACAAATCATTTGTTTTAGTGGGAATCGCGGTACCATTTCTGATCAAATTGGCCTAGAGCATTGTGCCAAAGGTTTGGATCCTGTGATCAAAATGGCCGAAAAATACAAGGTAAGAATTGTAATGGAACTATTAAATAGCAAATACAACCACCCAAACTACATGTGTGATCGAACACCCTGGGGTGCTGCACTTGCAGAAAAAATAGGAAGTCCTAATTTTGGCCTTTTGTATGACATCTACCACATGCAACTCATGGAAGGAGATGTAATTAACCATATTAAAAAATACTCAAAATATATTCACCACTATCATACTGGAGGTGTACCAGGCAGAAATGAAATCAATGAAACTCAAGAACTTTATTATCCCGCAATCATGAAAGCCATAGTTGCAACTGGATTTAAAGGATACGTAGGGCAGGAATTTATTCCTACACGGCCAAATCCATTAGATTCTCTTAAAGAATCAATCATGATTTGTGATGTTTAAGAAACTGTAATTAAAGTGTGCACATTTGAAAAACTAATTTTGTTTGTATTCATAGGGTAAATGAGAAGAACAGCTTTAGTTACTTGAAAAATTTAACATAAAGAAAAAAAACAAAAGAACGAGTCAAAATGCGAGATCTCTTTATTTATAGCCCCTAATGTTACTTTTTCTAAGAAATTCGTCTTATCATTAAATAAAAATTTGTAACTATGAAAATTACTAGTCTATTTTTAATGCTTTTAGTCTCTTATCAACTCCTTAATGCTCAGGATAGAGTGAAATCATTGGATAAAACCATGAGTTTAGGTAGTAAGCCAAGTCATTATGTAGAAATAGATGGATATGACCAAAAAAACACAGAAAAAGCTTGGGAAGAATTCATCAAACCATATGGTAAAGTAAAAGAAAACAAAAAAGCAAAAGAGTTTTTCCTAAATAAAGTAAGCATACCAGCTATTAATGGAGTGACACCTTTAGATATTTATGCCAAAATAGAAGGCACAAAAACTCAATCTACAGCATATATTTGGGTAGACTTGGGTGGTGGATTTGCCAATTCTAAAGATAATCTCTCTCAGGTAAACGGTATAAAAACTTTCATGAATGATTTTTATATTTTCGCAAAGAAAAGGGCTATAGCCGAAGAATTGAAGGCAGAGGAAAACAAACAAAAGGATTTAGAAAAGGATCTTTCCAAATTAGAAAGCAAAAATTCTAATCTCTTAAAAGATATTGAAACCTTTAAAGAAAGAATCAAAAAAGCTGAAAATGAAATAGTGCAAAATCTTGGAGAACAAGATAATAAAAAAGTAGAAATCAAAAGACAGCAAAAAGTAGTTGAAAGCACTGTAGAGAAATTAAACAATGTTGGGAAAGCACAATAAAACCCGCATGAGCGTCATATAGCCTCCTAAAATCAATATTACCAATGAAGTAGAGCCAGCAGAAATGTTGGCTCTACTGTTTTAAAGAAGTTCCAATTTATAATATTGCAAACTTTCATTTATTTGACTTTTTTAGGTGGTGGCCTAAGTTTAGCAAGGTTTATTAACATCACAAATCGATATGGCCACATTTTCTACATGACAAATTTTTTAATTATTATAAATAAATATCAAATCGACTGAAGTCAAAACTTTACTTTATGTACTTTTGCACCTTCAAATAAAAATGTAATAAACGTGGATCAATTAAAAAACGTCATTGAGGCGGCTTGGGAAAATAGAGAGATGATTAAAGATTCGGCTGTACAGAGTAGCATCCGAGAAGTAATTGAGATGGTAGACAAAGGCAAGCTTAGAGTAGCTGAACCTGTAGATGGAGGTTGGAAAGTTAACGATTGGGTAAAAAAAGCGATTGTTTTATTTTTTCCAATACAAAAAATGGAAACGATTGAAGTAGGTCCTTTTGAGTTTCACGACAAAATTCCTTTAAAAAAGAACTATGCCGAACAAGGTGTAAGAGTAGTACCCCATGCAATAGCACGATATGGCTGTTTTATAGAAAGTGGTGCAATCTTAATGCCAAGTTATGTAAATATTGGAGCTTATGTGGGTACGGGCACTATGGTAGATACTTGGGCTACAGTAGGTTCTTGTGCACAAATTGGGCAACATGTACATCTTTCTGGTGGAGTAGGTATTGGAGGAGTATTAGAACCGCCACAAGCTAGTCCTACCATTATCGAAGATAATTGTTTCATCGGATCGAGGTGTATCGTAGTAGAGGGTGTAAGAGTGAGAAAAGAAGCTGTATTAGGTGCGAATGTAGTATTGACAAATTCTACACATATTATAGATGTGACAGGAAGTGAGCCCATAACATATAGAGGCGAAGTGCCAGAAAGATCAGTTGTGATACCAGGGAGTTACACGAAGCAGTTTCCAGCAGGTGAATATCAAGTACCCTGTGCATTAATCATTGGTAAAAGACAAGAAAGTACTGATAAAAAAGTATCACTTAATGAAGCATTGAGGGACCATAGTGTGGCTGTTTAGGCGGTTAGAATTATAGGTGAAATTCGAAAAAACATTTAAAGTATTTTGGTATATAGCCAATTTTAACTTAATAAATTTGCAACTCTTTTGGGAATAATCAGTTTGGATTAAAAATAATTTTTCAGGGAATTCTCCTTTATTTTAATATGACAAAAGACATAGCAGATGGCTAAAACATATAAGGATACAGATACGACAGCAGAACAACGGAAGGAAGATCATATTGCTTTAGCCTTTGATTCGCAAGTTGCTGAGCGTAATATAGATACAAGATTTTATTACGAGCCATTACTAGCAGGTCATCCTACCAATGACGAAACATGTGAAGTAGACTTCTTACAATATAAATTTCAATTACCTCTTTGGATATCTAGTATGACAGGAGGAACGGAAAGGGCTGCAAACATCAACAAAAATCTTGCAAGAGCTTGTGGTGAATACAAACTAGGCATGGGACTTGGTTCGTGTAGAAGTTTGTTACTTAGTAATGAGCGGTTAAAGGATTTTGATGTAAAAAATCTCGTAGGTGACCAACCTTTATACGCCAATCTTGGTATTGCTCAAATAGAACAATTATACAAGGCCGACAAATTGCCATTGATCGCAGAAATGTTAAAAAAACTTACTGCCGATGGACTCATCATCCATATCAACCCACTGCAAGAGTGGATGCAACCAGAAGGCGATAGATATTTTATGAATCCTATCGAATTAATTAAAATCATTATTCAAGAAATTACACCACATATTATCGTAAAAGAGGTTGGGCAAGGAATGGGTCCTATGAGTTTATTAGAATTGATGATGTTGCCAATAGATGCTGTGGATTTTGGAGCAAGTGGAGGCACTAACTTTGCGTTACTAGAATTACTTAGAGATAAAGACAAAACTTCATTGCATGAGTCTTTGGTATACGTAGGGCATTCGGCTGATGAGATGGTAGATTTCGTGAATTACATTCTAGAAAAACAGGGAGACAAAATACAGTGTAAAAATATCATCATTTCAGGTGGTGTAAAAACATATTTAGATGGTTATTATCTCATCAATAAAATCAAGACCAACGCTGTATATGGTCAAGCATCATCATTTCTCAAATATGCTATGGACGACTACGAAACTTTACAAGAATACATCGAAGAACAAAGAAAAGGTCTTACTTTAGCAAAAAAATTACTCAAAATCAAAGCTTAACGAGACAATGGATAAAATTGTAAATGGATATTCGAAGATGTCAAAATCTGAGAAAATTGATTGGTTGATACATCACTATCTCAATGAAAATTCTGAAGTCCGTGCAGAAATTGAACAATTTTGGATAAATGACGAAAAACTTCAAAATACCATTGATGGATTTAGTGAAAATGTGATTAGCAATCATGTATTACCCTTCAGTATAGCACCTAATTTTTTGATCAATGACAAAGTCTATGCAGTACCAATGGTTATTGAAGAAAGCTCAGTAGTTGCTGCTGCTGCTTCTGCGGCTAAATTTTGGCTGTCTAGAGGAGGTTTTAAGGCTCAGGTGATCTCGACGACTAAAATCGGCCATGTACATTTTAGGTGGACAGGCGATGCTAAAGTTTTTGAAATCGAAAGTGATTCAATCGTTCAAAGGATCTTAGAAGAGACTAAAGCCTTGACTTCTAGCATGGAAAGTCGAGGAGGTGGAATTAAAAAAATATTCTTCAAGTCGCTCACAGAAAATATTGAGCATATCTATCAGGTAGAAGTTCACTTCGAGACTTGTGATAGCATGGGGGCTAATTTTATTAATACAGTACTTGAGCACATAGCTATTACCCTACGTTTGATCTTTGAAGAACGTGAATACTGCGAGCGTTACTTTGGTAAATTGGATATTATCATGTCTATACTCTCCAATTACACACCCGAGTGTTTAGTTAGGGCATGGGTATCTTGTACCATTGACGAATTAGATCCTGACATGGCTCACGATACGACCGAACATCTTGCCAAAAAGTTTAAAACAGCTGTCGACATTGCCTACCACGATCCATTTCGTGCAGTGACGCACAATAAGGGTATATTTAATGGAATAGACGCATTGGTTTTGGCAACAGGCAATGATTTTAGAGCCATCGAAGCCTGTGGGCACGCCTATGCTGCAAGAGATGGACAATATAGAAGTCTATCCAAGTGCACAATTTATGAGGATATATTTGAGTTTTCACTCGAAATTCCAATAGCTTGCGGTACAGTGGGTGGTCTTACCAAATTGCATCCAATGTCTAAGCTTTCTTTAGAAATTCTCAATCATCCATCGGCAGAAGAATTGATGCAAATCATCTGTACTCTTGGCCTAGCACAAAATTTTGCAGCAGTCAAATCTCTCGTAACAACGGGCATCCAAAAAGGACATATGAAAATGCATCTTAGCAACATGTTGAATCATTTAGGCATTGAAGGGCAACTTGCGGAGGAAGTAAAAGCCCATTTTAATGATAAGACGATAAGTTTTACAGCGGTTAAAGAGTTTCTGGCCGCACAACCCTTATGATTGCTCTTTATAAAAAATATCAAAAAGATTTTCGTTTAAATCTTAAACTAGCTTTACCAATCATAGGAGGCCAAGTCGGACAATTATTTATAAATTTAGCCGACAACATTATGGTTGGCTGGTTGGGAGCAACTGCTTTGGCTGGTATCTCCTCAGGTAATTCTATTTTTATGTTGTTTATGATTGTCGGCATGGGTATGAGTTATGCCCTACCCCCGCTTATTGGTGAGGCAGATGGTAGTAAAGACTTCAGTTTGGTCTCAAAATACTTGAAACACTCTTTGATAATCAATTTGGGGTTTACCATCATTTGTATGGTTATCCTTTATGGTATAATTTTTAATTTAGAGTTGTTAGGTCTTCCTGCTGATGTCACACAAGCAACAAAACCTTATCTAGAAATCTCTACTTGGTCGATGTTGCCTTATATGATATTTCTCACTTTAAGGGGACTAAGTGATGGATTTTCGAAAACATCTTATGCCATGGGAGCAATTTTTATAGGAAATTTTGTAAATGTGTTTTTAAATTATGTGTTAATATATGGTAAGTTTGGTTTTCCGAATTTAGGTCTAGAAGGAGCGGCAATAGCAAGTATGATCGCACGGATAGCCATGCTTATTACTTTATTGTATTTTCTTTTCAAAAATGAAGCGTTGTGGGGATTTATAGCAGAAGCTTATTATGCTATATTAGAAACCAAGTTAATAAAAAAGATATTAAAATTGGCAATTCCATCTTCTTTACAAATGTTCTTTGAGGCTTCGGCCTTTTCGATTGCAGCGCTCATCATGGGAAGAATTGGTAAATACGAACAAGCAGGACACCAAATAGCCTTAAGTTTAGTCTCCATGACATTCTTAATTGCTACTGGTATTGCCATGGCAGCCACAATCAGAGTGAGTAACACTGTGGGTATGAAAGATCCAAGGGGCATTAAAATGGCGGGATATTCTTCGTTGATCCAAGTAGTATTTTTTATGGCTTGCACAGGTTTGATTTTTACTTTATTTAGAAACTATCTACCACAAGCCTTCATACAAGATCCTAAGGTAATTGCTATCGCAGCCTACCTACTCTTATTTGCTGCCGTATTCCAAATTCCTGATGGCATACAAGTGACCGCTATAGGTATCCTCCGCGGTGTACAAGATGTGAAAGTACCAACATTAATAACCTTCGTAGCATATTGGGTCATTGGCCTACCTATCAGTTATTTTTCTGCATTGCATTGGGGTTTAGGTCCAGGTGGTGTTTGGTTAGGATTATTGGTAGGACTTAGTGTGTCGGGTAGTTTATTAATATTTAGATTTAATCGATTGATGAAGAGGGGATTGCTTGGGGAAGCTTAATTTTATTTAAAAGCTTTTAAATTTCCATTTATCAAAATGTCTTAACAAACAAAAATAAAGCTACCTTTATCAATAAAAAATAATTGTACATGTTAAAATCATTCGTTGTCACCTTTTTATTCCTGAGTTTATACTCTTTTGGCCAATCTCCAGCATTTGTATATGGGGATTTATTACCAGATGCACCCGAATTAGCGGCTAGAGGATCATATTCTATTGGGGTGCAAACTGTTAGTTGGGTTAATCCAGGTCAGATAGACGTCTTGCGGTCTAAGAGGGGTGTAGATACTTTTTACAATCGTAAAATAGTTGCAGAAGTGTGGTATCCGGCTGCGTTAAGACCAAATCAAAAAGAAGAAATTCAGTATGATGAATTAATGGGTACTTCTAATGATCCTAAGCGCCCATTGATTCCCTTTAAGTTTGCGGGTAGAGCGTGTAGAGATGCTGATCCATCATTGGAAGGAGGGAAGTTTCCATTGATTATCGTATCTCATGGGTATGTTGGGTCTCGTTATCTTATGACTTATCTCACAGAAAATTTGGCTTCTAAAGGGTATGTGGTAGTTGCTCTAGATCATACAGAATCTACATTTAGAGATGCAGGCGGATTTCCTAGCACATTACTCAATAGGTCTAAAGATGTAATTTTTGCTTTGAATGAGATTACAAAAATTGCGAAGTCTGGAAAAAATATTTTTTCTCAAATTGTAGATACTGACAACGTAGGACTAGTAGGATATTCTATGGGAGGATATGGGGTCTTAAATGTAGCAGGTGCTGCGTACGCTGAGCCTGCGATCAATGTATTTAAATCATTAACTGGTGGTAGTACAGCCATCGCAGAACGCACCCTCAGCAATCCCGAATATCTAAAGACGGTGGATCAAAGAATCAAAGCTGTCGTAGCTTTTGCACCATGGGGTATGGAACGTGGGGTATGGGATGATGCCTCTTTAAAAAATCTTAAAGTTCCTACTTTCTTTGTATCAGGGAGTCATGACGATATTTCTGGATATGAAAAGGGAGTAAAAGCAATCTATGATAAGGCTATAAATGCCGAAAGATACTTACTAACCTACTTGAATGCAAGACACAATGTGGCTCCAAACCCTCCACCTCCTGAATCTTTGCAGAAAGGATTACCTTTTGACGAATACTATAGATATGCAGAGCCTTCATGGGATGAAAATAGACTTAACAATATCAACCAACATTTTGTAACAGCTTTTTTGGGCATCCACCTCAAAAATCAAGACTTTAAAAAGTACCTAGAAGGTCAGGTAAACTCAAACGACAAGACTTGGCCTGGTTTTAAAGCAAGAGCATCGACAGGTATGGAGTTGCACCATGGGGTGGTAGAGAAGTAGTGATAGGGCAATGAGTTCAATGGGCAATGAGTTCAATTAGCAACTCTGTTATTCTGAGCCAAAGACTAAGGACCAGTAGCTAAAGACCAACTTGGCAATTCACTGCGGGGCAATTAGCTAAAGCTGCAATATTTCGATGGGTAATTTGGCAATGGGCTATGAGTTCAGTGAGCAACTATGTTATTCCGAGCCAAAGACTAAGGATCAGTAACTAAAGATCAACTCCGCAATTCACTGCGGGGCAATTAACTAAAGCTGCAATATTTCAATGGGCAATTTGGCAAATTCCGAGCTAAAGACCAATTCAGCAATTTCGAGCCAAAGACTAAAGTCCAACTAAGCAACTATTTCAAAAGGCATACCTGACCCCTAAAACCTAACACCTGCTACGTAACTATAAGTTTATAAACGTTTATATTTGTTTTATTCTTCATAGAATTTGATAAACAACATCTATTTTACTCTCGAATTTTACAATTAACAATTAACTAGATGATGTATAAAGTAAAACTTTTATTCATTTTCATTTGTGTGGCGGGGTTAAGTACCTTGGGATATGGGCAAATGTACAATGAAATCACTTCGACGGTGTACTTACAAAATGGTAAAGTAATCACCAAACCTGGGGCCGCACCCATCAGGACAAACATTCTTATAAAGGATGGAATGATTAGGGAAATAGGGAATAATATAACCATTCCTTATGATGCAAAAATCATTGCGATTGATAGTCATTTTGTATATGCGGGCTTTATAGATGCGCTCAACCACACAGGATTGAAGCGAGATGAACCTACAGCAAATCCAGAGCGTGGACAAGGCAGAGCGGCTCAGCAAGGGCCAAGAATTGTGCCAGGGCAAGCTACATTGGAGCAGTCGGGAGTGACGCCTCAAAAAAGTGTAGTCAAATCCTATTCGCCTGAGGAGAATAGTGTAAAAGATATGCGTAACCAAGGAGTCACAGTAGCTCATGTCGTACCAACTGGATTAATGCTGCCGGGTAAAGGTTCGATCATCAGTCTTAAAAAAGGTGGTACTACAGATCAGCATATATTGAAGAAAGATATGAGTACTTATGCTCGATTGGCACCGACAGGATCATTATCCCCTTCTACGATCATAGGTGTGATGTCCAAATTTAGAGATGTATATAAAAATGCTGAGATCCTTCAGAAAAATTCGATGGCATTTGATATGGGCAAAGAGGGCGTTTCGAGGCCTTCATACTCAGAAGAATACAATGCTATGATTCCTGTGGTTAATAAAAAGGAGCAAGTGTTTTTTGAAACATCACAGGTAAAAGATATTCATAAAGCGATGATTTTACAGAAGGAGTTGGGATTTCCTATCGTGTTGAGTAGCATAACAATGGCTGATGGGTTGATCAATGAGATCAAAAAGCTAAACAGTCCTTTGATATTATCTTTAAAATTGCCTGAGCCTATTAAAAAGGATACGGCCGACAAAAAGAAGAAAACAGAAGAAGATATGTTGATCGCTAAAAGAAGTGAAGATGCATATAATGTATTAGTTGGTCAAGCGGCTATGTTGGAAAAAAATGGCGTTAAGTTTGCAATTAGTATGAAAGATGTGAAGCCTGCCGATATCAAAAAGTCAATCAAAACTTTGGTTGATAAGGGATTGAGCGAATCTCAAGCTTTGGCAGCTTTGACGACCAATGCGGCAGACCTATTTGGCATGTCATCCAAAATGGGAAGTGTAGAAGTTGGTAAAATGGCTAATCTGGTAATCTGTGATACCTCTTATTTTGCTGAAAAGTCAAAAATCAAATTTGTACTGGTAGAAGGTCAAGTTTATGAGCAAAAACCAGCTGAAAAGCCAGCTAGAGCGGATAATAAACCTGTCTCCGCCGAGAAGGGAGTATTGGGCAAATTTTCGTATTCCGTCAATGTCATGGACAATATCAACACGGGTTGGGTGAAAATTGAGAAAAAAGCTGATAGCTATAAAATATTTGTAAAAAGTGATGACAGCAATGATATCGATGAAGATGTAAATAAGATTGATATCAAGGACCTAAAGGTAAAATTTGAGTTAAATACTGATATCGGAGGCAGCCCTATCATTGTAAATTTTGATTTAACTTTTGATGGAGATAACTACAGTGGTACTGCAAATATTGGGGGATTTGGTAGCTTCCCTATCAGTGGAAAAAGAATACCGGAATAATTGAATCACTCAATAAAAATTAGAAAAATGAAAAAAATCTTATATATCGCTTTAACAATTTGTATGCCCTACCTATGTATAGCACAGGTGACTATGGGTGATGTTCTCATTAAAAATGGTACTTTACTGACCATCACAAAAGGGATTTTAGCGGAGACCGATATTTTAGTCGAAAAAGGTAAAATCAAAAGAATAGGCAAAAATATCAGTGCTCCTTCTGCTTCTTATAAAGTGATTGATGCGAAGGGGATGTTTGTAATGCCAGGTATTATCGATGCACATTCTCATATTGGACTTGATGTAGTCAATGAAGCTACCTCACCTGTCACATCTGAAGTGAATGTAGGTGATGGTATTGATCCTTTTGATATCAATGTCTATCAAGCTTTAGCAGGAGGCGTGACTGTCTCGCATGCTATGCACGGTAGTGCCAATGCCATCGGCGGTCAATGTCAGACCATCAAGCACCGATATGGTACATACAATCCTTCTGACTTCATTATGGAAGGAGCTCCACGGACCATCAAATTTGCATTGGGAGAAAATCCCATAAGAGTACATGGCGAAGGTTCTGGAATTGTGCCACGCACGCGTATGGGTGTAGAGCAAATATTTAGGACAGCATTTACTGAGGCGAGTATTTACAAACAAAAGTGGGAAGATTACAATACGGGCAAAGCCAAAGACATACCTGAATACAGCACCCGAATGGAAGTCTTAAGGGACATTTTGGATGGTAAAATAATCATACATTGCCATTCTTATCGAGCAGATGAAATATTGATGTTGATGAATGTTTTGAAAGATTTTAATATCAAGAAAATTTGTTTTCAGCACGTGAATGAAGGATTTAAAGTAGCTCCTGAATTAGCTGCATTTGGTGCAACAGCTTCCGTATTCGCAGATTGGTGGGCGTATAAAATGGAGGTTTACTACTCTACAGCTTATAATGCTGCCATATTAACGAGAAATGGTGTGATCACCTCTATCAACTCGGACAGTGGTGAGCTCATCCGACACTTGTACCACGAAGCAGCTAAAACACAGCGCTATGGTAATCTTACAGATGAAGAAGCACTTAAATTGATCACCATCAATCCTGCTATTCAATTGGGTATAGATGGTCGAGTTGGATCACTTGAAGTGGGTAAAGACGGAGACATAGCCATTTTTGATAAACATCCTTTGTCTATTTATGCTATCCCACAATTCACTATTGTAGATGGTACAGTTAAGTTTGATAGAAAGAATGATAAAATAGATATGAGAATCATAGCCAATCCAGATGATAAAGTTACTTCGTCATTTATAGAGTATCACAGTCATGATGACAGATGTATGGAAGGTGTAGCAGACTTTTTATTCAAAGTACATTCTCATAAATAGTTAGTACCTTAATATTTTAAAATTGTAAAAAAATGAAAAGAAATATATATTTTGTTTTTGCACTTTTGTTGTCAATGGGCTCTATCTCAGGCCAGATGGTATCAAAAGGAGAAGGTGGCACATTTGTACTTAAAAATGCAACTTTGTATACCATCACCAACGGTATCAAAACAGGTGATATCTTAGTCGAAAATCAGAAGATCAAAGCTATAGGTACTAACCTCGCTTTACCAAGTGGAGCAAAGTCGATAGATTGTACAGGAAAACGAATATATCCTGGCTTTATAGATGGAGGCACCACTTTAGGTCTTGCTGAAGTAAGTAGCGTATCCGTAACGGTAGATCACAATGAAATTGGAGACGTGATCCCACAAATGAAAGCGCTCACTGCTGTCAACCCAAATGCATCAGCTATACCTGTCACACGTACCAATGGGGTTACCACGGTGATAACACACCCTACTACTGGTCGCTTTGCTGGAACTGCAGCTCTGATCAATCTGCATGGATATACCCCTGACCAAATGTATGGTGGATTTAGTGCTGTGAGAATGTTGTTTCCTTCCACTGGAAGATTTGGTAGATGGGATAGAAGAACCGATGAGGTCATCAAAGCAGATAAAGAGAAAGCTTTTGATTTGATCAATGAAGTTTGGAAAGACCTTACATTGTATCACAGAATAGACTCTGTAGCAACATTGAGAAAAACAAAACTATCCAATTACAGACCTGACCTACATACATTGTTACCTGTTTTTAGAGGTACAGCTCCGCTTCTAATTGAGGTAAATAAAAGAGAAGATATCCAAGAGGCTTTAGGATGGGTAAAAAAATATAAAGTAAAAGCCATCTTCACAGGTGTAAAAGAGGGTTGGAGAGTGGCAGATGAAATCGCAAAAGAAAAAATACCTTGCATCGTCGGGCCGATATTGGATAATCCCGGAAGAGATTATGATGCCTATGATATTGTATACAAAAATCCATCAATATTATCAAAAGCTGGTGTTTTGGTAGCTATAAGAACAAGTCAAAATGAAAATGTGAGAAATCTACCTTTCAATGCGGGCTTTGCAGCAGCGTATGGGATGGGTACTGAAGAAGCTCTAAAAGCGATCACGATCAATCCTGCAAAAATATTTGGAATGGAGACGAGTTATGGTTCTCTTGAAGTAGGAAAATGGGCAAATCTTGTGATTTGTGATGGAGACCCTTTCGAGATGAAAACAAAAATTAGTCATGTTTTTATCAAAGGTTGGAGTGTACCCATGGAGAATAGGCATACCCAGCTTTATGATGAGTTTTTGACTCGATCACCAGGATTGGAAGTGAAGGATTAATTGAGGCAAGATTTTAAATGAATTAGGTGCATTAAGGAATATTTGCGTTTACTTTCTAACAACATTAATAATTGTAGATTACACAATTAATTTTAAAAATCTTCTTTGTTAAGTTTGTACATTTGTAAATCATATTCAATTATTACAGTTATGCATTTAAAAGCACATTTTTCGAAGCAGAAGTTAACCAGTGCGGTTATTTTCTTTATTCTTTCTTTTTCCAACTTTTATTTAGAAGCCCAATCTACTGTCTCCGCCCTAAAGAATGGGTCGAAGATTGATGTTTTCGTTAACAAGAACTTTTTTACAAGTTATATTTTCTCACAAGAGGAAAAATATCCTTTTTTCTTTCCGGTCAATGGACCATCAAATGCTTCAGTGAGTTCTATGAGAAATGCGAATTATCCGCACCATAGTTCATTGTTTTTTGGGTGCGACATGGTCAATGAGGGTAACTACTGGCAAGAAGGATTAGACAGAGGGCAAATTCTCTCTATCAGAGCAGATATTATTCAAGCCGAAGGAGAAAAGGTCATTATAGAAAATGAATGTATTTGGAGACGTCCTGGGGCACTTGCTCCCATCAAAGATATCAGGAAAATTACAATTTCATCACCATCAACGGGTATCTGCCAGATAGATTTTGATATTACTATGGAAATGTTGATTGATGTGATGATTAAAAAGACCAATCATTCGCTGTTCAGTGGGAGGCTTGATCCTGATTTAGCTGTGATCAATGGAGGTACGATGGTTAATGCTGAAGGACAAATCGGAGAAAAAGGTACTTTTGGTAAACCTTCTCCTTGGATAGATTGCTATGGAAATAGAGGTAAAACCATAGAAGGCATGGCTATTATACAACACCCATCTAATAAATGGTATGCTTCACAGTGGTTTACTCGTGATTATGGCTTTTTCTCACCTACACCCATGTATTGGCCTAAAGATGACATAGGTACTGCATTAAAAAAAGGAGAACAAGTGAAGCTCAGGTATCGGGTAATTGTCCATGCAGGAGATACCAAAGCAGCAAAGATTGCAGAACATTTTGAAAAATATAAAGCAGAATAAAACATGAAAAGGAGAGATTTTGTCAAAAAAGGATCTATAGGTTTAGTGGCTGGATTAACGATTCCAACTATCGTACCTTCTTCAGTTTTCGGAAAAAATGCACCGAGTAATAAGATCAACATAGGGCAAATAGGATGTGGCCGTATAGCGAGAGACCACGATTTGCCAGGTACTTGGAGACATGAGCAAGCTCGAATTGTGGCTGCGTGTGATGTAGATCGCAATAGACTCGAAGATGGCAAAAAGCTGATCGATGGATATTATGCAAAGAAAACGGGTAATGATAGCTATATGGATACCAAAATGTATGACGACTATCGTGAGATGTTGCTCAATAAAGATATCGATGCTGTCATTATTTCGACGCCTGATCATTGGCATTCTCAACCGGCTATAGAAGCAGCTTTGGCTGGCAAACATATCTACTTACAAAAGCCGACCTCACTTACCATAAGGGAAGGGAGACAACTCAGTGACATCGTCACTAAAAAAGGCGTTGTTTTCCAATGTGGTACCCAGCAGAGGTCATCAGATCAATTCAGAATAGCAGCTGAGCTAGTAAGAAATGGTCGAATAGGAAAGGTACATACAGTGAAAATTGGTTTACCTGGTGATCCTTCTGGTCCGCCCGCACCGGCTATGCCTGTACCCAAAGGTCTAAACTATGATGCATGGCTTGGCTCAACGCCAAATGTGCCTTACACAGAGATCGGTGTACATCCACAAAAAGGTTACGACAGACCAGGTTGGTTGCGACTTGAACAATATGGTGCTGGTATGATCACTGGATGGGGTCAACATCATTTTGATTCAGCATCATGGGGGATAGATACCGAACTTACCGGACCCATTTCGGTAGAAGCTGTAGCGGAGTTTCCTAAATCTGGATTGTGGAATGTACATGGAGATTTCATGGTCAAGGCTGAATACGCTAATGGAATAACCATGTATACCAGTGGTGGATTTACAAATGGTATAAGATATGAAGGCACAGAAGGATGGATTTTTGTATCAAGGGGTAACTACGTAGCTTCAGCAAGTGACCCAGTTTCTGCCGCAAAAAGTGCTAAAGCATTGGACGCAAGTGATCCAAAAATACTTTCTTCGGTCATCAAAGATAATGAAATCAAGCTGCAGGTAAGTTCAGAACATCACCTTAATTGGCTTGAAGGTATTGTCAATAAAACCCCTGTTTTATCCCCTGTAGAAATTGCTCATAGGGCTTGCTCTGTATGTCTAGTAAGTCACGTAGCGATGAAAATTCCAGGAAAATTATTGTGGGACCCAAAAACAGAAATGTTCAAAAACAATAAAGATGCCAATGCAATGTTAAGTAGACCACAAAGAAGTCCATATGGTACTAACAATGTAAAAGGTATTAATTCGTAAATCAAAACATCCTAAAAAATGATAAAAAATGGTCTGAAAATCATTGCAATTTTTGGGGCTTTGGGTGTGATACTTGGAGCTTTTGGTGCGCATGGATTGAAGAGTAAGATAGAGCCAGCGAGTTTGCAATCATATCAGACAGGTGTTTTGTATCATTTCATCCATACCCTTGCTATGGCTTTTATTTTCTTATACCACCAACATAAACCCAGTAAAAGTTTAGAACGAGCTTTTGTGTTGATGTGTATTGGTATTGTAATATTCTCAGGTTCGCTATATGGGATGGCCTTTGGTAACGCAATGGATGTCAATTTAAACTTTCTAGGACCAATTACACCTATTGGAGGAGTGGCTTTTGTGGTGGGATGGGCGATGATGGTGAAGGGCTAGGTGTTAAATTTGTTTAGGGTTTATTATGAGTGAAAAGCTGTGTAGCTAAGATTTTGAAGTTTAGGAAGGTTAAGAAAGTTATGGAAGGGTGGTTAAAATTGTGATTTATGGGTTAATTGGTTTAATTCCTAAAAAAAAATGGTGCTCTAGATAAACCGACAAAAACCACCAGTGATACACAAAGTAGGAGAAATAATTTGCGACGATTTTTTAATGCTCTTCGTGTTTTTTCTATTGCTATTCAAAAAATCCTCACAAATTAATTTATATCTTTCCTCTGGCAAAACACTATCGGCCTTCAACGATGATTACAATCTCTCCTTTTACGCCCTTTGCTTTGTAATGTTCTATTAAGTTTTGAACAGTATCTGTTTTCGCTTCTTCATAAATTTTAGAAATTTCTCTGACTACGCATGCTAACCTTCCTTCGCCACAAAACTCTTTCAACTCTTCTAAACACTTAACCAATCTAAAAGGTGACTCATATAAAACAATTGTACATTCAAGTGTGGCTAAAAATTTATGACGTGTCTGTCTTCCTTTTTTATGAGGTAAAAATCCTTCAAAATAGAATTTTTCGGATGGAATACCTGACATTGCCAGCGCAGGCACAAAAGCAGTAGGGCCTGGTAAACAAGTAACTTTTATTCCAGCCTTTATACAAGCACGTACCAATAGGAATCCTGGGTCAGAAATTGATGGTGTGCCCGCATCTGTGATTAAGGCAGCATCCTTACCTAGTGATAGATATTCTATTATTTGGTCTACAATTTTGTGTTCATTAAAGTTATGATAAGATCTTAGCGGTGTCTCAATGTTATAATGCTTTAGAAGTACACCTGACGTACGAGTATCTTCTGCATATACAACAGAAACATTTTTTAAAGTTTCTATGCTTCTTAGAGTCATATCAGAAAGATTTCCTACAGGAGTCGGAACAAGATAGAGCATAACATTTTATTTAGTTTACTTTCTTTAAATTGATTGGTAATCTGCCATCTTTCGTAAAATTACAAATCTATATAAAATATTACTAAAAGACTATTTTTTCGATTTCATCTTTTACTCAAGCAATATTTATTTTTTATTGTTTCGACCAGTTTTAAATTAAAAAAGCTACTTTTGGCTCAAAAAATAAATATGAAAAAATTAATTATCTCTTTTACACTTATTTTATTCTCAATTGTGACAAATGCTCAACAAAAATATGTTTGGGATGAATATGGTATTTCCTTTACTTTAGCGGATGATTTCGAAGAAACGACCAATACAAAAGAAGAGTTTTCTGCTGTTGGTGATGGTATGGAAGTTTCGATCATTCCTTTTATAGATGAAACAATTGATGATAGCGATATTGTGACCTACACGATGTCTATTGCAGCTTCCCTCAAATTCGAAAAAATTGAAGCCATAAGCACCATAAATATTAATGGTTTTAAAGGTGGATATGCAGAAGGTGTGTCGGACGGTATTAAAATATTTATTATGGGTTTAATCGATCCTAAAACAGACACTAATTTTTTTGTTATCATTTCTTTCCAAGAAGATGATGAAAATGCTACTGAAGAAGCGATTAAAATCTGTAAAGGTATTCGAAAGTTATAATCAACACCCCGATTTCATTACAAAAGCTGTAATAATAGATTATTGTGTTGAAAAATAAAAAGTGTTCTATGTGTTGCTCATGCAATTCATAGAACACTTTTAATTTTTAAAATTTCGTACCTCATTCACTACGAAAACAAGTTTTTTGATTTCCATATGAGATTAAAAAGGCAATCCTTACCATTAAACTTTCTTCGTTTTCCATTTTCCACTCTTAAAATACCAAACTCCTATTAATGTCCAAATTGACTCTGCAATAATAATGGCATAATAAATACCATCTTCTCCATGCGTAAAAAATTGTGGAAGATAATATCCTAAAGGTAACTGAATCATCCAATAACAAAGCAAGTTGAACAATGTAGGAGGAAGTGTATCACCAGCACCGTTTATAGCTTGCATAATTACCATACCTAGACCAAATATGATATAACCAATAGCCATGACATGTAAACAAGAAGTTCCAGCTTGGACCACAACGCTATTATTGTCAAATAAAGTCATAATTTCTGTCCCAAGAGTGAAGAAAAGTATACTGACCACTGCCATAAAAGCCATATTTACCCATGCTACGGTCCAAACTGTTTTTATACCATTTTCTATTTTTCCAGCACCCATATTTTGACCTAATAAGGTAGAAGCTGTGTTAGCCAAGCCCCAAGATGGTAAAATAGTAAAGATAATGACTCGAAGGGCAATTGTGTATCCAGCCACAACTTCACTACCGAATGTAGCAATAATGCGCACCATAAAAACCCAAGACGCACTTTGGATTAGAAACTGACCTGTACTACCACTCGCTATTTTAATTGTGTTTCTTATAATTTCATAATCAGGCCTAAAACGATCCAATACGTCAGAAATTGAAAATCCTTTGAGTAAGTACTTCAATTGTAGAAAAACACCACAACTTCGCCCAATGATGGTTGCTATCGCAGCACCTTTTACCCCCATCGCCCAAATACCAACAAATAAATAGTCTAACCCAATATTGATAATATTAGCTATAATTACCGCCTTCATGGCTGCTAGAGCAAACCCTGCACCTCTAAGAGCCCCGCCTAAACTAAAAAGTAAAATGACAATAGGGGCGCTCAAAAACTCCAATTTAGCATACCATAATCCACTTTCTATTACTTTTTGACTTGCACCCATAAGTTGCAGGATTTCTTCTGCAAAGTAAAATCCAGGTATCCCAATGAGTAAACCTATACTTGTACAAATCAACACAATTTGGAAAGTAGCTTCTCGTGCACCTACATAGTCTTTCTCTCCTGTTCTTCGAGCCACTATGGCAGTAGCAGCCATAGCAAGCCCCCATGCTAAAGAATAAATCAAAGTCATAATTGATTCTGATATTCCTACCATGGCCACTCCATCTACGCCTACATATTTGGCCACAAAAAAAGCATCTACCAAAGCAAAAAGTGCTTCAAAAAACATCTCTAAAACCATTGGGACGGACAATAATATCAAAGCATTTGATATGGGAATGCTTGTGTAATCTCTATTTTCATCTTCGGAAAATAAAGAATCATAAAATAAATCCTTAATGTTTTTGAAAGTCATGTAGTATTATGAAGTTAAGATACCATTGAGCATGGAGATCGTAATTAAATAGGTAGGCTTTACTCCATCAAGCCCTAGACTACCTGAGGCTAATGTGCTACCCGTTTCTAATGGATTATCAGAGGCATAATAAGCATATCTTACCGCCACATCTTCTATTATTGTCTTTCGAATCTTTGATGCAACTTGTATTGCTTTTTGATAATGAGCGCCTTCCATCTCAAGGCCTATCATACCCCAATTACTTTCCATAAAATATTGTAGTATAGGTCTATTCTGCAAGGAAGTCCCTAATACAGTTATCATGGGCCCCTTAACCACAAGAAGTCCTTTTCCTTCCAAATCTTCCACCTTGATCGAGTTTTCAAAAGGATAATTATCCGTACTTCCTTCGAATACATGTGCTGTAGGCACCATAATATCTCCCTTTTCTCCTGTCAAAATTCCAGCTTTGCCCATAATATTGATCGATTGAATATTGAGCGGAATTTTAGCACCTTTTTTATCGTAAGGCTTCAATAGCTCATCCATCGTCTCGTAGGCTTGCTCACCAAATGCATAGTCCATTACAATGATTACTGGGCATAGATCTTTGGATTTTGGTCTTGCCCATTTAAGTTCGTAAGGAAGAAAACTATAATCATATTCTGCCAAATCAAAAATTTGAACAGGAATGTTAGTCCCAGAAATATCTTCTATAAAATGCATACCGTGATTTACTGAAAAAGCTTCAGTTTTTTCTCTTAAATGCTTATTTTCATTTTGGCTCAAAATTTCAGCTAATTCAGCTATGGTTTGATTTGAATACGCACTTTCTAATGCTTTAGTAGCATAAAAGCTATTCATTACACTATGCATATTAGCACTGATAATATGGATAGGTCTATGCAATAATTCTTTGGACTTAAGATAGTTTTTTATGGTATCTGCCCACATTTCGCCAAATTGGTGTGAACCTAGTCTTTCTTGCAGCGGTGTCGAAAAACTAATAATTCTTGATTTTTTATAAAGAAGTTCATTAATAGACAACCTACCTAACCAATAGACGATGTTAAATAAATCGTTGACATCATTACTGCTTTCAAATTTTTCATTAGCAGATTTGACTTCGTCATAGGTACGTCCCAATAGTGAGCTCAGATAAGTGTAACCTGCTTCTAAATTTATGGCTGTTCCTTCAGCACGTTCCATGATAAATTTTTCTAACATATCCCATGCCCTAGTTTTTTTTCTATTGGTATCAAGCGCCTTGTTTTTAATCTTTTCAGATTCGATGTACATAAAGGTAAGGTGTGTTAATATATCGTAGATATCACTTCTACCTCTGGTCATTTCCACATACATCTCATTTTTATCAACCCGATAACAGTTTCTTCTTCTCTTTCGAGGAATGATAGGTGTAAAATTTGTTTTTTCAAAACCTTCTCTACTGATTAGTTGAATGTTTCTACATTCTTCAATGCCATTTGGGAGCCTTTCAAAAATATATAATAAGCCAGTCAGTTCCACCTTAAATGGATCAGCTATACTACCATAAATCTCAGGTTTTAAATCGAGTAGTGCCCTTACCATAGAAGAACCAGAATTGCCCATAGGTTTAAATTCTCCTTTAAAAAAGAGATGCTTCATGGTGATATAGAGCTTTTGAATCGCAATTCTCGAAATTTGAGCGTGGGTCAGTTCACTATTTTGATTAGTCATAAATACATTTTTAATTTTTTGCAAATATTAGTTTTGCCGTGCAAAATTATAAAATTAACTGGTTTTCGTGCTTTAAATGAAGATCTACTTGATATAGAGGGAAAACTTATCTCATCTAAATTGTGGACTTAAAAGCGAAAAATAATTTATATCTTTGTCGTTTAGCTAAAAAATATAAAAAATGAATCTTAAAAGGTGGTGGTTTGAAAAATCAATAAATCCTGCGCTTAGCACATCACACTATTACCAAAATCGAAAAAATCAAAATATTGGTATTATTTCTGATTTAGAAGATGGAGTGGAAGCATCAAAGACAATACAAAAATATTTTAATCAAGCAGACATAAATATTTATCAATTACATTATTCAAAAAACATACCAGAAGATAATCACTTTTATTTTGGTAAAAAAGATTTAAGCTGGCCAGGAATACCCAAGGGTACTTTAGTAAATAATTTCTTAGAAAGGAATTATGATATTTGCTTTTTTCTGGTAAAAGACCCTACACTTCCATTGGAATTTTTGATTAGGTCAGTAAAATGTGCTTTAAAAATGGGTTTTTACCATAAAAGCTTTGAACAATACCTTGACTTCTCTTTAGATATAAATAAAGAGACTACTAATAAAGAAATGATCAAAAACTTATTAAAAGAAGCAGATCAGCTTTTATTTAGGGCTTAAAATAAATAAGTTCACATTTTTATTATCAAAAAAAGGGAACCTTTTAGGTGCTCCCCTTTCTTAAATTGTGTAATTCTTTGATTAAATTATTTTTTAAGTAAATCTCTAATTTCCGCTAAAAGCTCTTCCTGTGTAGGACCAGTAGGTGCGGGTACTTCTGCTGGTTTTCTAAGTTTATTGTAAGATTTAATAATCATAAACATTACAAATCCTACAATTACTAGATTTACAATAGTGTTGATCCAAGCACCAATTCTAATTGCATTCTCTGGCTTAACTTCTACACCATTTTCCATTACAGCTGCAGATAATACATACTTAATCGAAGCAAAATCAACCCCACCTGTCACTTGACCCACAATGGGCATCACGATGTCATTCACAAAACCATTGACCACCCCACCAACAGCTCCTGCCATGATTACTGCCACAGCAAATTCTATGACATTGCCTGTCATGATAAAATTCTTAAATTCTTTAAACATACCTCATTTGTTTTTAAATTGTAATAAAATAATTGACCTACAAATATGCATGTTTTTTTACTTGAAGCTAAATTTTGGAGCATAAATATTTTATTTTACATAAATATATTTAAAACAGCTAAGATTAATCTACCAGTAAGACGGTAATTAGTTAGTGTTAAACCCAGATTACACATTAGAAATTAACTGCAAGAAAATTATGCTTCATATTAGTTTCAGTACTCAATTTTCCGTCCTATACGCAGCTAAGGCTGCAAAAATTATTGGAGAAGCTAAAATCCAGTTGGTTTTAGTTCGCTGCTAAATTGGTATTTCGGATATCAATTTTTTACGCAGCTCATGTGTTTCACTACTATTTTGCCTAATTTCCTTTCGAATAAAGTCCAATGCGTAATCTGGGTTAAAATCATTAAAAAATAATAGCCCTAAACCATAAAGAAAATCAATAAATAACACATTAAATAAATAAATTATATAAAAAACATTAAAAAACATTTGTTTACATATTATAAATATATTACATTTGTTTTTAATTTGGTTTTCGTGAGAAGAAATCAAGTTTTTAAAACCTAATCTGACAAGGCGTTAATAGATCCAAATATGTTTGGTCCGTGTGACCAGATGTATTATTAGTTTGAAATCATTTTTCATAAATACAAACTCAAAATGGATCAAAAAATGAAAACAGAATCTACATTTTTTATCAGAATGACTTCTATCTTTTTGATGGCGGTTAGCACCTTTTTAGCTTCGCCTAATCGGCTTGAGGCTCAAGCACCTCCTCCATGTCAAATGGCCTGTACAGGCAAGGTAAATGCCTCGATGGACCCCTTAACGTGTGAAACAATTATCACACCCGCAAGTCTTATGATACCTACATTGGCTTGTCCTTTGACTGGTTACAGGGTGACTTTAAAGTTTCAAAACCAAATGATAGGTCCGATGGATACCATTAGGTTGAATGCTTCCTGGAGAGGAAGAACAGTTGAAATTTCTGTAAGTAATGGCAGTGGTAACAGCTGTTGGGGAAACTTATTGGTAGAAGATAAAAGTGCCCCTATCATAGAGTGCCCAGAGACTATCTTCAATCTTTATTGTTTTCAAAATCCTAATAAGATGAGACCAGATTCATTGGGAATTGACGTACAAGATTGCTCTAATTATTTTTGGAGAGCCAGTGGTGTTCCTAGGATTACTGATTGTCCTGACGTGACTGTAAACGGTGCAACTGTAAAGGCACTAAGACAAGTCACACAAAGATGGCTTGCAATCGATGCTATCAATGGAATGAGTGATTCATGTGAAATAACATACAATCTTTTGCCAATAAGATTGGAGGACATCGATGGGCCAATAAATGATACTATTTCCTGTTCACCGGCATTTGCGGTTACAAAGATAGGTGATGATGTTTGTTCACCTAGTACAAATAGTTATGGAAATCCAGTGCCAAGTATAACAGGTTATCCTTATGCTGTTTTTGGCAGTGATACGATTAGGCTAATTCCTAATTCAGCAAATTTAGCGGGAGCTTGTAATATCACAACATGTTTTAATGACCGGTTAATCAAAAAAGGAAAAATAATGAGGTCGTGGGCCGTAACTGGATGGATATGCGGATCGTATTTTGACACAACCTACCAACAATTAATTCTAGTAGTTGATGACATTAAACCTACTATATCAATAAGCCCAAATAGTAGAACAGTAACAACTTCAGGTCACTCATGTTCAGCATTTGTTAGATTAAATAGCCTTTTCCCAGCTACCCTTTTTGATGCATGTTCTACACCTACTGTTTCAGCTTTATTAAATGGTAATGTAATTAGCTATACGAGTCTGATTGAAGTTCCGAAGGGAAATCATGCAGTAACGCTGATTGCAACTGATGAATCGGGCAACACAGCATCTGCAGTGGCCACTTTGGTCGTAGAAGATAAGACACCTCCTACCGCTATATGTATGAAATCTACCGTTGCGATTACCAACTCTGGATCTGCAAGACTTCCTGCACCATATTTTAATAATGGTAGTAAGGATGAATGCGGGTCAGTGACTTTCTCTGTCAGGAGAATGGATAGAAGAACAAATTGCGTAGATACTACAAAATCAAATGCATTCTTCCCACACGTTGATTTTTGTTGTACGGATGTCGGTACTAATGTAATGGTAGAATTACGAGTAACAGATGAAGCTGGCAACTCCAACACATGTATGGTTGAGATAGAAGTTCAAAACAAATTGAGACCTACGTTAATCTGTCCCGCTAATCAACCGGATGATTGTACTGCATCTTCTAATGTAGACAGCGCCTCATTATCAACGAGATATGGTACTGCCTCCGCTGCAAGTGGTTGTGGAACTCCATCTATAAGACACTTCATCGTAAGTAATACCAGAAACCAGTGTGGTGTTGGTCAGATAACAAGAAAGTGGGTAGTGTTCAACGGTAACTTAAGAGTTGACTCATGTACACAAACCATTACTTTTGATCTAAGAGACGGGGATGGATTTTATGTAAATACAGAAAACGATAATGATTCTAGAGACCATATCGTATGGCCTAAAGCAGAGATAGAGATAGAAGGCTGTTTGAGTCCGACTAGTTCTAGTTTATCTCCCGATTCAATCGGTAGACCAGTAATTTTATATGATCGATTCGGTTGTGGTGTGATTGCAATGACTCCCGTTGATGAGGTTTTTGCAGTTAATACTCCTCTCGGTGGTACTAACAATGCATGTTTGAAAATATTAAGAACTTGGAAAGTAATAGATTGGTGTCAACCGCGCTCAGTATCTAGGCCATATATATTCCGTCAAGTTATTAAAGTGATTAATAAAAAAGCACCGACAATTGATACTGCAATAGGAAAAGATAGTTGTGCACAATTGGCAAGTTGTACAGATAGTATAGCTCCTATCTTAACCGCGTCTGCGAGTGATGACTGTAGTGGTACACTTGCGTGGTCGTATGACATCGATCTGGGCAATAACGGCTCCTTTGACATCAGTAGAAACGGATCTGGCAATAGTATCAATGCTACTCAGAAACTACCATTAGGAAGTCATAGAATCATATACACATTCAGAGATTTGTGTGGTAATGTAACTTCAAGAGAGGTTGCGTTCAGACTATCTAATTGTAAACCACCTACTCCATATTTATATGAAAACTTAGCTATTGGATTGATGAGAATGAATAATACTGGTATGATTACCACGTGGGCAAGTGACTTTAATAGAGGATCTTCTCACCCTTGTGGTGGACCTTTATACTTTGCTTTCTCAAAAACAAGATTGGATACGGCTAGAACATTCACATGTGCAAATATAGGACCAAACAATCTTACCATACATGTGGGCTATTCATACGCTCCAGGTGACACTGTATGGGCAAGCGCAAATGTAATCCTAAACGTACAAGACAACAATACACCTAAAGCATGTCCTACCGCCGCTTTAGTAACAAGATCAGTAAGAGGCCAACTCACAACCGAATTTAACGAACAACTAAAAGACGCCCAAGTCTATTTAGATGGAATTAACCAAGAAAAACTAATGACGGACGAATATGGAAGGTTTGATTTTACAAATGCCATAAAAGGTAATAACTATATCGTCAAACCATACAAAAATGATGATGTTGATAATGGTGTAAACACTTTAGACCTTATCAGAATTCAAAGACATATCTTAGGTCTATCTAAGCTTGATTCACCATACAAAGTGATTGCAGCAGATATCAATCAAGATAGTAGAGTGACCGTGACAGACTTATTAGAATTGAGAAAAGTGGTACTTGGTGTACACACACACTTCCCTAATAATACTTCATGGAGATTTGTTGACAAAAGTTATGTATTCAAAAGCACAGAGAATGCATTGATTGAAAACTTCAATGAGCAATACGACATATTAAACTTAAATGATAATATGAAAGTAGACTTCGTAAGTGTAAAAGTTGGTGATATTGATGCTAATGCTACTACAAAAGCGAATACTTCTAAATCATTGACAAGTAGATCAGTCAAAACTTTCATCAGCTTTGAGGACAAAATTGTAGAAAAAGGTCAGATCGTAACTATTCCTTTCAAATTTGAAAAAGACATGGATTTACTTGGCTTACAATTAGGATTAAAGTACAATACTCAATCATTGGAATTGATCTCTTCAAAAATTAATCTTCCAAATGATGTAAATAGTGGAATCGTACCTAATAATGGTAAAATCAGATTGTCATGGAACAATGAGTCTGTACAAAAAGTGACAGATGTTGTAAATCTCACATTTGTTGTGAAAGCAAACTCAAAAATATCTGAAGCATTAAGCATGAGTGATTTTGTATCTCAAGCATATAGTGAAGATTTGGAATCAATAGACATTGCAATCAGATCTAACAACAAAGAGGGTCAGTCTTTTGAATTAATGCAGAATACTCCAAATCCATTTGCTGAGACTACTGAGATATCCTTTATCATACCACAAACATCAAAAGTATCACTTACTATATATGATGTAAAAGGAAGATCCGTGATCAAACATGCTGAAAAATACGAAGCTGGTAAAAATACCATAAGTATCAATAGAAGAGACATAGGTACTTCAGGAGTATATTACTATACATTAGAAGCAGGTAACAACTTTGCAACTAAGAAAATGGTAATCATAGACTAGTAAGAGAAAAACTGTAGTGAACTTTGGCTGAGAAACAGTCTAAGGGGGGATTCATTATATTTTGTAATCTATTTTGAGTGAAAAAAGCCTCTGAGTCGATAAGATTCAGGGGTTTTTTTATTTATATAGTTTAAAACCCAAATTCAAAAAGTAAAAATCCATACATCCTTAGTTATTATCGTTTGAACATGCTATTTAAGATTGGAATAGACTTTTCTTCAAAGAATAAAAAGCCTTGTAAAATAAAATCATCCTGAAGGGATGCAATAGGTATAATCTCAAATCACAGGGTGGTGTTCGCCCCTGTCAGGTTCGCATAGCTCCTCTTTTGTCCTCTTTTACAACTATTCGAACTACTTCGAGGTCTTATTGCAATATTTTATAAACCATCAAGAAAGCTTTAATATAAAATCTATTAGAAAATAGATAAACATATGTAACTACACAGCTAGTGGTAGTCTACTTACCCTTCGCATAATTCTCTTTCACAAAGTACTTTTTATAATACTTAGACTTAGGATCCATAAATTTTTCTAAATTTAAAAGCTCAATATTTTTAAAGTCGATGGGTTGTCCTTCGCTTTGTAAAGCAATGAAGCCTTTACTCAACAACATTCCGTCCTTTTTTATACTTGGATCATATCTGTTGGCTACTCCTCCTCCAATTTGCGGCTGAGTATATCTGAGTACCGTATCTCCATTGATAATGTGTGTCACAGAAGAATCACCTAAAACGATTATCTCTGCCTTAACCCATTCGTCCTTATCATAAGTCTTAGAAGTGGAATTGATACAATGGCGAGGATCTATTTGACCATTAAATACTACATCCGTACCGGGTGAACACATATTGCCTGTAGGTCTTGGCTTGCCATCTCCTAGTCCTGCTAAAAATTGTATCTCCACAGATATTGGCCAATCTTGCTCTTTAGGCATGGTCTTAGGATCTTGCGAATGAAACATTACCCCACTATTCAAAACAGTATAGGATGGTGCGTCACTTCTCCATTCTCCTGTAAAACGATAATCCAATTTTAAGTGAAAATACGAGTAAGGTTGATTAAAATATAAATGACCATAGCGCTCATTAAATTGGTCATACTGATCATATCTTACTTTGACTATACCATCTTCTACTCGAAAAGTATTGCCATAGTTATCACCAACCTCGTGATGATGGATTTTCACCGTCCAATCCTTAATGTCTTTTCCATTAAATAGATTAATCCAGTCATTGCTTGACTCTTTTGGTTTGTTCGTAGAACAAGAAATTGCAATTCCACAAAGTATTGCATAGCAAAGAAATAAAGTTTTGGATATACGCATCATTTAAAAAATTTATAAAAACATTAAAAATAAACCGTGTCACTTACTGAGCAAAATATGGCACGATTCAAATATCCAACAAAATACAACGATTAATGAATATTTTAAAAGTAAAAAATATAAAGTATGAAATGTATTGAAGTGATGATTGACATAATTTAACACTATTTCGATGCAAAAAAATAAAAAAGAGAATATACAACCACTAATTCCTTAGAAATCGAATTAATATTTCTTAGTAGAATAAAAAATTGTGTTGGAAGAAAAGATGATTAGTCTTAAAAATATTCAGAAAGATGTGCGGGTGAAGGGACTCGAACCCCCAAGCCTCGCAGCACTAGATCCTAAGTCTAGCGTGTCTACCAATTTCACCACACCCGCAATTTCAATTTTATCGAGGCGCAAAGGTATGGATTATTTTTAAGTTTTAAAAAGAAATCCTTGTTTTTGAAAAATTATTTTTCTGAATGATTCGAAAACTACTTTTCTATGCATTTTATGATGAAGAATTTTTTAAAAAACTAAACTTTAATAATCCACTTTTTACGATCTAAATACAGTGCTATCAACCAGATCAAAAGGCAATAAAAAATAGCTTGAAGCAATGAACCAAATTTATCACCAGCTAAACTAAAAACACTTTTGTACAAAACACTATATAAATTATCTTCATCAAATTTTATTCGCATAAATATTTTCATAATTACACCTGACAAAACAAAACAGACTAATGGATTTTGCCCAAAAATACGAAAAGGATTTGTCCATGATTTTATTTCCTTCACATCAATTAGCCATATTAAAAAGCCATAAACTAAAGTTGCTAACCCAGCGGTCCAAAGTACATAGCTGCTTGACCAAATAGGTTTATTTAAAGGAAATCCAGTGATGTGCCACACATACCCTAGTATACAAAAACCGAGACCATAAGGTAGTATTTTGGTGATATACGCTGTTTTACTTTCAGAGGTAAAATACCATGAGCCAATTAAATAACCCAACAAGACTGTGGCAATCGAAGGATAAGTACTAAGGAGCCCTTCTGGATCGAAAGGAATCCCATAGCCTTTATAGATATTCTTTTCACCTATCAGGGCTAGATCAATACTCCTCACCAGATTGCCCTCCAAAGTAAAGCCCGCCTCACCATTGATCATCAATATGCCAAAATAGGAGATAAGAATCACACCAATAACGGCTACCAAATATTTTAATGAAACAAAATGCAAAACCACCGATGCAAATATATAAGCCAAACCTATACGTTGAAGTACCCCGTATATGCGCACGTCAAATGGATTTCTGTCATAAAAAGGAAACCAATTTAATAAAAACCCTATCAAAACAATCTTTAAGCCACGTAAGACAGATTTTTTTAACCATTCATTTTCGTCTATTACAGACTTTTGTTTAGAGGCAAACATAGATATGCCCACCACAAAAAGAAAAAATGGGAATACCAAGTCAGTAGGTGTACACCCATCCCATTTTGCGTGCAATAATGGACCATAAACATTAGCCCAAGATCCTGGATTATTGACCAATATCATCAATACGATCGTAAGGCCTCTTAATACGTCTAATGCTAAAATTCGATTGGATGACATATGCTATAGTTTAAAGAACAAGTAATAGAGGGTAAACATAAAATTATTCTTTGAATAATACAATGGAAAGCCAAATTTTCGTTATTGACTTTATAAAAACAAATTATGAAAAGATACATTAAAGTTCTCACCTTTATTTACTTAACATTAATTATTGAAGGTCGGTTGACAGCCCAATTTTATGTACAAGGCGGGGTAATTGTCAATCATCTAGATGAAGAATTAAAAAATCTTGACATTTATCGTGGCAAAGCTTCGTATAGATTGGGAATAGGACAAGAAATTAAATTTGCAAAAATTTTTGTTCTTGATGCTGGGATACACTACATGAATGTAAAGCAAGAAATCATACTAAGTGAAGAATTGGCTTCGAGAAGTAACCTAGCTCTACCCGTACTTTTAAAAATAAGACCTATAAAATGGATTGATTTTGGAGCGGGTGTCATGCCGTCTTTGTCGATCTCTCGAGATGAAAGTGTTTTCGAAAAAGCTTTTGATTTTAGTGGTGTTGCAGCAATAGGCATCAATCTACATAAGTCATTTGTTCTAGAAGCTAGCTATATCTCAGGATTTATTCCATACAATCAAATAGAGACCACAAATTCTTCAGGTCAAATCATCGATATGTTGGATAATCGGTTGTGGTTTTATTCGCTTAGTGCCAAAATTAGGTTCTAAATGAAATGTGCGGATAAAAGGCTAACAGCATTACATCTTTAGACATTAAAATCGTAGTAGAATCACGTTTTTTAATGAATTGTACGCGTAAAGCAGATATTCTTATTATTTTTGAGCCGAAAATTTAATATTTACGTTGTACAATACAATTAAATCAAACAATTGAAAAATCTAAAATATCCTATTTTAACTTTAATGTTACTCGCTACCTTTGGCTTTATACTTATGCCCTTTTTTAAGTCAAAAACACCTAAAAGAGGAATAAAATATGGTGAAGTAGTAGAAAGTCCAACTTACAATGAAAGTATACCTTGGGGCAACTTAGTGGAAATAAAACTCGTAAAAGAAAAGGTATCAAAATACGATTCAGTAGTGGTTGAAATGGAGAATCAAAGAATCAAGTTAGACGAAAACTATTCTATTAATCTTAATACAAAAGAACTTAGCCTTGGATTGAAGATAGGAACAGTCAATTTGTGGGAAGATGGCAAATCAACTGCGGTTGACTTATCTGTTTTGGTTATTTCAGATTTCATGCCTAGTGTGAGAAATATTATAGAAGTTAGAAAAATTACTAAAGAGGTTAAAACATATACCCAAGGTTTTGAATTTTACAAAGATGTGATATATGAATCTGGTGGCCAATACGGGGAATCTATTCTTCGAAAATTGAATCCAAATACAGGTCAAATAATCAAATCTATCAAAGTAGATAAAAAATATTTTGCAGAAGGCATTACCATTCTTAATGACAAAATTCATATGTTAACTTGGAAAGAAAGAGAAATTCTGATTTTTGATTTGGATTTAAACCTTATAGATACTAAGCCTTTAATTACAACTACAGGAGAAGGTTGGGGAATATGTAATGACGGAAAGTCATTGATCATCAGTGATGGTAGTAATAAGTTGACATATGTCAATCCTGAAACTTTTATAGTAGAAAAGGTAATTGAAGTGTATGGTGGTCATAAACCTGCAAATTATTTGAATGAGCTTGAGTTTGCGAATAAAAGGATTTATGCAAATGTTTATACACATTCGCAAATAGTGGTGATAGACCCACCTTCAGGACGCATAATCAACGTTGCAGAGTTAAATATCTTAAGACCAGAAAACAAAGATGCTGAAGTATTAAACGGAATTGCTTACCTTCCAGACACCAAAACATTTATGGTTACTGGCAAGTATTGGAACAATATGTTTGAGGTAAAGTTATAAATGACATTCATCTCTTTTATTCTATTTTCTACTTACTTTTTAGATTTTTAAAATAGCTATTTTCTCATCTTTTGGTAGGTTAACCATCTAAAGATAAAAAATACAAATACGATAATTGTAAAAGAAACTAACTGCAAGTATAAACTAGGTCTTAACACATAAATAGCGCCTACATACTGTACTATAAATAAAGTATACAAAAAGAAACTGTAGTGTTTTATCGGCAACTTACTCATTACATATGTACCTAAAGGAGCAAAGAATACTACAATTGGAATTGAGCTCAACCACATATTGTAGGAAGTGATAGTGATATCTTCAAAAATAAAATGATGGTAAAAAAAGCCAATTATGGTTTCGATGGTCATAATTATGATGGACGAAGGGGTAGCGATTTTTTCATTTAAGTTATAATACACCACCAATAGACAAAAGGTCAACATATTTATACCTGTACCAAAGATAGATGATACAATTCCACCTATAAACCCAGCAAAAACCAATATTAATACATCAGATTGTCTTAAAAAAGGTAGTTGGTCTTGTTTGTGTACTTTACTTGTATAATTTTGATAAATCATTATCAAAGCAAATGCCACCCAGATAGAGACAAAAGAAAGTTTGGCTAAAGTAGGTTGAATATAAGGAGCAATATTGTACATACCAAAAATTAAACCTAAAGCTCCAGAAATTGACACATACTTAATATATTGCCATTCCACTTTGATTTTTGTAGAAACAATAAGGACTGAGGCGGCTGTCATCCCAATACTTTGAATAGCAAAAGCAAAGTTTCTTGCATCTGATGGAGATACCTCAAGTAAAAGTGTAAATATGGGGTAAACAACAGCTGCACTACCCTCGGGACTAGAACCAGCTACGAAAGCACCAAAGGCCATAGAAATCATCACCGCTATATGATCAAATAAAATTGCCCACTTTTCGCTGATAGACATGTGTATTGCCCAAACCGTCATTACGATTAGTGTATATAAAATAGAATATGAAAATTTACTTTTATTCAAATTATGTGGTGCTACCTTTTTGATTTGACTATCATTTTTATGGATACTTTAGCTATCAAATGGATATCTTTGCTCAAAGATACAAGCTTTTATTAAAAACTTTAAACAAGAGTGATGCAAGAAGAAGATCAAATACGATTACAAAATCTTGAGGAAGATCAAAAGATATTGATGGCATCTGTCATCACTTCCTATGAAAATATGAATATTTTGTTGCAAAACCAAAAAGAAAAATTTGAAAATGAAGATATTGTCATAAGCAACCAATCCAAAATCATTACCAATCAAGACATCATAGTCACCAATCAATTGAATATTATCAATAATCAAAAATTGATTGTTCAGAACCAAGTTACATTGCAAATGATTTTAAAATTGCAATCTCATCTTCTTAAACTAATGAAAAAAACTAGCTCCAGTGATTCAAATGATGACCAAATTGCGTCAGAAGTTAATGGCATAATCGAAGAGGCCCGTAAAGAATTTGAGAATGAACAACAAAAAATGTACACTTTTCAAAATAATCCTAGAAGTGCTAAAGAATAGAGTTTTACAAAAATTTTTTTATAATCCAAAAGTAATAGTTAGGAGATAAAAAATATAAACTGATCGTCTAAAATCACGAAGTTAACTCTTTAACCCTTTGCTCCAATAGATGAATATTTATACGTAAAGTATCGTTTTCTGCATCTTTGCTCTTGATTACCTGTCTGAGCAATTGCATCTGTAAGTGTGTACTTTCCACTTTTTGATGTAATAGATTTAAATGGAGATTGTATTTCTCATTCTCAAAGATAGCGTCATATGGACCTATGATCTTTGATTTTTTAATAAATTCCATTTTTTCGGAATTACATAAGTCTTCAAATTTAACTTCAAAAAAAGCGCATATATCTATAATTACGTCAATGGAAGGTATAGACTTAGCGTTTTCATAGTCAGAGATGGCACTTTTACTAATATTTAATATTTCAGCTAACTGTAAAAGTGTTAACTTTTTACCTTTTCTAAGTTTTTTTAAATTATTTCCAAAATAATATTCCAATTTATCGGAATTATTTTCTTTTTTCATACTTTTGTCATTTTATTAAGAGATGTAGCCTAGTAGTCGATCTTTAAACATGAGGTTATTACTTATTCGAGTTACAAAATTAGGCATTTTAATTTTATCAAAAATGATGAAAAAATTAGTTTACACTTTTTTATTTTTGACTAGCCTTATCAATAGCTATGGTCAGACCCTAGTTGACGATTTGACTATGAAATCTGGTGAAGTTTGTATTGCACTGAATATTGCAGAAGAAAAGTGGGATGAATATTGGGAAGCTACCCAATTGATAGGTAATCAGAATATAGGTACTTTTACCAAACAAACCATCAGTCCTATGATTGGTATTGGCATCACAAATAAAATTAATTTTTTTGCAGAATTGCCAAATATCAGCACATTTGCATCTGCGGGACAAATAAGGGGGGATAATGGATTTCAGGATATTAATGTAGGTCTTAAATACAAAGTATTTTCTTTAAACAAAAGACAAGAAAATTTTAATCTTTTTGTATCTTCAAATTATACACTTCCTGTCACAAATTATGCAGCAGATTATCTTCCATTTAGCATAGGGTTAGGGGCTCAAACACTTACGATGCGTGCTATTCTAATGGCAGGTGCTTTTAACGAAAAAATATTTCTTAGGGGAAGCGTAGGATATACACATGTCGGCACTACAGAAATCGAACGCAGTTATTATTATGCGGATGGGTCTTATTATAGTACAATTATGGATGTCCCTTCAAGATATGTATACGATGTCAATATAGGTTCGAGGCTTTTTAATAAGTCGATTCATCTCGAAGCTGGGCTTAACAATCAAACATCTATTGGCGGCGATGACATAAGAAGACACTTGGCTGGCCAACCAACCAATAAGATGGACATGACCAATTTGACTGGCCGTGTAAGGATTTTTCCACTACCTTCTTCAAGTATCATTTTAGGATATACCTATACCTTTAATGGGAGAAATGTTGGAAAGGCGGTCGGATATAATCTAACATTTACCCATCAGTTTAGTACCAAAAAGTCAAAGTCAATTATTTAATAAATATTCAATTAAGAAATGAAAAATAACTTAATCCTTTTCTTTGGCTTGCTTTTTTTAGTATTTACTTCTTGTGAAGAACAAATTGAGCCTGGAGTTACATATGAACCTGTCACATTCGAAAGTCTTGATCAAAATGGAGGTACATGGAAACCAATATTACTAACCAATATTGAACAATTTTCATTCCCAGAACCAAAAAATCCTTCATCCACTGAATTTAAATCCGAAATTGAGGAGGTAATCAAAAACTTTAATAACGAACCAAAAGCCATCAATTATTGGGGTAATAATCCACTTCTAAAATGGAATGAAATAGCACGCGAATTAGGGGCAAAATACAACCTTCCACCAGCACCAAATGACAAAGGCATCTATGTACTACCTAGTCCAAGTAATCCAGGAAGTTATCCTTTCTTTCCTTTCGCACACCCTCCTTATATGTCTAGGGCCTTTGCTTATTTAAGTATTGCACAGTATGATGCCTTAGTAGTAGCTTGGCACTACAAGTATAAATATAATCAGGCTGCTTTGCATAAGCTTGATAACAGGGTCAAAACTGTATTCGAACCTACAGATTTGCCTTCTTATCCATCAGATGGTGCTGTAGTTGCAGCTGTATCTGAAGCTTTGTTGACAGTTTTTTTTCCTCTTGAAGTAGAAATGATCAAGCAAAAATCAGAAGAATTAAAACGATGTCTCATCGCCTCAGGCATAAATACAAAAGATGATATCGCTGCTGGAGAACTTATAGGTAAGGAGGTAGCAAAAATTTTCTTACAACGAGCAGCATCAGACGGGATGAATCGGGCTCAAGCTCCTTTAGTAGTTTCAGATTCATTAGCCAATTTGGCTTACAATAGATTTGGCTGGCAATGGCAAAATTTAGAATCACCAAAAAGACCAGTAGGTATAGCACCATTATTTGGCAATGTAAAGCCTTGGTTTGTTGCTAATATTGTTTCTACTAGACCTTCAGCACCACCTGCTATTGGGTCTGCAGAATTTAACACAGCAGCCAATGAATTAAAAAATATTCAAGCTAATCTTACGAAAGATCAAAGAAAAATAGCCAATTGGTGGTCAGATGGACCAGGCACTTACACACCTCCAGGTCATTGGAATAGACGTGCATGTGATCAAATTGTCAAATACAAATATAACCCTTTACGTTCCGCTAGAGTGTTGGCATATATGAATGGGGCGGTTCAAGATGCTGGTATCAGTTGTTGGGATACCAAATATTACTATAATTATCCAAGACCTATCAATGCAATTAAAAACTTTAAAACGATATTAGGAACACCTAACTTCCCTGCATATACCTCAGGCCATAGTACTTTTTCTTCTGCTGCTGCCACCGTTCTTTCTTCAATTTTTCCTGATGACACAAAAGTATTTGTTGATTGGGCGGAAGAGGCCAGTTCTTCCAGAGTTTATGGCGGTATTCACTTTAGATTTGACTGTACTGTGGGAATTACCCAAGGAAGGAATGTTGCACAACATGCTCTTGTAGTAGCTTCTAAAGACGGAGCAAAATAGATTATAAGGAACTGTAAAGAAATAAAGTGTACAAATTTGACAAAGTAGTTTTGTTTTTTTCGAGGCATAAATGAGGAGTATAGCCTTAGCTGCTTGACGAATTTATGACGAAGATAAAAAGTAAAAGAATGAGTCAGAATGGATATATTATTTCTTTATAACTGCTCTGAAGGATAGAGGAAAATTTAATATTTGTATTTGAACCAGTGACTTAGGTAAAATAGGTTAATGTTTTGTTCATTTTCATATTTTAAACAACATGCTACAGCTAAGTTAAAAAGTCAAGATTCGGGCAATATTTTTAATGAAAAAATGTTACAATGAGTAAATTTCATTTTAAATATTCTAAAACACTTGATGTGAAAACATATTTTACGATAAGCTTTTTTTTGATTCTAACTTCACTATCTGCCCAAAAGCTTCAAAATTTTGATCTTACTCAATTATTAAAACAAAAAAATCTAGAGGTTGTAAATAGAGACATAACAATCGTCGATAGCTCAGCATTTAATTATATAAAAGTTTCGGAACAAAAAGGAGAAGGTATCATTTGGCTCCCTATTATTGATTTTAAAAATGGAACTATAGAAATAGAAATGAGGGGCAATGATGTCTTCCAACGAAGCTTTGTAGGGATCACTTTCCACGGGCAAGATGACAAAACATTTGATGCTGTATATTGTCGTCCCTTTAATTTTATCTCTGCCGATTCCGTGCGAAGAATACATGCAATACAATACGTCGCACACCCCGATTATACTTGGAAAAGGCTTAGAGATGAGCATAATGCTTTATATGAAAAGGAAATTAAAAACCCGCCAAATCCAAATGGATGGTTTAAAATGACGTTGATAATAAAGGATAAATCCATCAAAGCAAAAATTAACAAATCAAAAAGAGCTGCTCTTGAAATTCAAAAACTGAGTACCTATAATATTGGAAAAATCGGTATTTTCTTAGGTGATGGCAGTGGTGGTGATTTTAGAAGAGTAAGCGTAAAACAATCCAAATAATGTCAAAGCAAGACAAGATCGAAATAGTAGAAAACGCTTTTGCATATATCGTGGTAATGGCTATGTTTGCTTATGGAATTGGAAAAATTATACAATTTGATGGTGGGTACTTAAATACCAAAACCGTTGGAGAAATGACAGGGATGGAGCTAATGTGGGCTTTTTATGGATACTCAAAACCCTTTGCTTTGACCCTAGGTTTTTTCGAAATAACAGGAGGAGTCATGATGTTTTTTAAGAAGACGAGAATACTCGGGTGTCTACTTATAAGCACTATTTTAATAAATGTAATTCTTCAAGATATATTTTATGATGTCAATGTAGGTGCATTACGCGCAGCGATTATTTATCAAGTTTTAATCTTTTGCATTTTTTGGTTTAATAAAGAAAAGCTTATAAATAGTTTTAAAATATTAACTCAAGTAAAAGTAGTTACAGCGTCACAAAGACAAAATATTAAAAAAATAGCTTTTACTATTCTCTTATTTTTGATCTTGAGAATTATTGAGTTTTTTGTGACCACAAAATTGTAATATCATTAAATTAGAAATGAGTAGAAATTTGGATAAGCTAAGTTATTTTCTACCCAACCACCATCCTATTAATCCACCAGCAACAGCCGAAGAAATTCCACTACCCAAAGCATCCAACATCGTATTATGAATGCTGCCATGTGTAAATTGTGATACTACACCAAAACCTACACTTAACGTAACTAAAACACCTAAAATAGCTCCTTGAATTGCACCTTGTATCCAGTTATGGACACCCATTTTTTCAAATAAATAAGTCATCAGAATTGACCAAACCAAACAACTTAAAATCATATATGCAATCTTAAATTCAGCTTCTGGCAATAGGATAATCTCCTTAACTCCCTCAGGATAAGTCATTTGATTATTTAGTAGGCCCGCATATACACCCCATCCACTAAAGAAATAACCTAAAAAAGCAAGTATTACAGCTAAGAGTAATTTTGTATTGATATTGATATAATTTGAAAAAACAAATATATTCCTTTGACAATAATATAAAAAATCTCGTATTTAAATATAATCAAATTTGACAAAAAAAAGCTTTTACAAATAACCTCCCCATTGCAATAAACCATAATTCTAAAAAAATACTCTAGTTCATATCACGAACACAAATAAAATTTTATATTTTTATTCTGTTAATTGCTCTTTGTAAATATTTTCTAACAATCAAATGATATCCATTGAAAAAGATATTCGGAATATTCTTTATTATGACCACCTTTTCAATCATTCATGCCCAGAAAAAGGCTTTGGTTGGAGGTACACTGATTGATGGTTTTGGTGGTCACCCAATCTACAATAGTGTTATTCTGATAGAAGGAGAGAAGATCACTAAAGTTGGCCATCAAGGCAATACCCAAATTCCTGCTGGGTATGAAATTATTTCAACTGAAGGCATGTCAGTTTTGCCTGGTTTGTGGGATATGCATGTACACACGATGCTGAATGGGCACAGCAATTATACGCATTGGGATAGTACCTATATCGATGTCTTCGAATCTATCATTATGCCTTCTTCCGCTCATCAATTACTGATGGCAGGGATTACAAGTGCTCGAGATCTTGGTGCGCCTCTAGAAGCAAGTATTAATGTAAGAAACCGCATAAATAAAGGTGAAATCCCTGGACCTACACTTTACGTCTCTGGCCCTTTTTTACAACACGAACCTTATCCTGGCACAGAAAAATTTCGATGGGGGATTAAGGGGGTTGCAGATGCTAGGGCTAAAGTTCAAAAATTGGTAAAAGCAGGAGTAGATTGCATAAAACTGATAGACCACGATGAGATGACATTTGAAGAAGCTCAAGCCATAGTTGATGAGGCACACAAGTACGGTCTTACCGTCGTTGGTCATAGTCATCGTCCTGAAGAAGTACGAATAGGCTTAAAAATTGGGATTGATAATTTTGAACACACCGGTTTGAGTTCTGCTCCGGAGTATCCCGATGATATCATCGCCATGATCAAAGAACGCACCGCTAAGATGAACATGGGTCCTCTATTTTGGACGCCAACAGTAGAAGGCCTATACAATTATGAATATATGCGAGACAATCCCGAAAAATTGGATAGTGATTGTTGGCATTTGGGTTTGCCTCAGCATATTGTTGATGATATACGCAGTTCTATACGTTATCCAGGCAGATTGAGTTATTTTCAACTTACTCCTATCCGCAGACCTACGCTAGAGAAAAAAGTAAACCAACTCAAAAACGCTGGTGTAGTCTTACTTGTAGGGACAGATAGTGGTATTCCTATGAAATTTCATTGCCAAAGTACATGGAATGAACTGGATGTGTGGGTCAATGAATTTGAGCTCGACGCAATGTATACCATTAAAGCTGCCACCTATTGGCCTGCCAAAATGATGAAAGTAGACGATCAATATGGCACCATAAGTGAGGGTAAATATGCAGACATTATCACCGTAAAAGGAGATGTATTGAGGCATATCGCTTTATTACAAAATGTGGACATGGTCATGAAGCATGGGAAGAAGGTGAGGTAGGATTGTGAAAAAATTTAATTGACCTTTTATACTTATGCCTTTATCCAAGATCAAGTGAACATGATGTTTTCGAGCTTGTCTACCCTGTTTTTCTGACCTTTACAGCATAAGCTCTTTGTGGGTTTTTAATAAGCAATAAATCGATATCCTTTTGACTAAACCCATTTTCCATTAAAGCTGGAATGAGCTGTTCGAAAATATCGTTGTAATTTCGATAATTGCCACCATTTTCTTGACCAGGATTATACCAACCCGAATCATGGGAAAGTAAAATTTTATCTAGTACATTTTCTTTTTTCAATTTTGATAAAAGGGCAACATACCAATCAATGCCCCCTGGTTTATCCACATTATTTTTATTGACATTATCTAACGAAATCCACGCACCTTGCTTTGCAGCTTGAAGATGCCCTTCAAAAGTGCCGTCTTGTGCATGCGTCCACACGAAAGCTTCAGGAGCAACCCCTTCTTCTTTTAAAACAGCTAATTGAGCAAATGCCGGACCTTCTGGACCAGTATGGGAAACGATGGTCAATCCCGTTGCTTTGTGGGCGATTGCGGCCGCTTTTACAATTTTTGCATGCAATAGCGATAAGGTATCTTTCCGGGCAACGGCTATTTTTATAAAACCTGGGAATACTCCAGAACTTTCAATTCCATTGTTAAATTCATCAATCCAAACCTTGGCAATATCTTCTGCAGTTTGATCAAAAGCTTGTTTAGGAACATATTTATTTTCTCCAGCACCATAATACCCAGTATTGGTAACAATATTAATTCCCGATTTTTCAGAAAGCTCCTTTAACAATAAAGGATCTCGGCCTAAGTAGGCAGGGGTACATTCAAAAAATGTCCTTACACCATTTTGTTTAGCTTCTAGTAAAATGGGAAGCGCTCTCTCAATCACTTCTGTCCTTTCCCAACGATGATACCCTGTGCTGTCGGCTCCAATAAAATCGACCAATATATGCTCATGAATTAAGTTAATTCCCATTTCTTCAACAGGTATTTTACCTTTTACGGTAATAAGCGTCCCTTGCTTCAAATCTTGGGAACAACTTGTCACCAATAAAATTGCCCAAAAAAACATAATTAATTTGCTCATGATTCTAAATTTTATTGATTAACCAATGTTTGAAATGAAAAACTCCGTTTTGAGGTATCTATTATTAACAAAGTAGTTGTCTTTTCTTTCTCAAACCTGCATAGTTTATTTTGCTTTATTTCTTTTATTTAACTGATAACCCAATAACTGAATGTCTTCCAAAAGTCAAATTTATAAAAATTTAAGACAGAGTAATGATATGTCAATAGAATAAGTAAAGCAAACGGAAAAACATTCCACCGTTTGTGAGAATACCAATCCCAAATACACAAGCCTAATAAAATGACATTGCCCAATAAAAATCCGGCAACCATGGGTATAGGAGACCCCTCTATGGTATACAAATAGGGCATCAATGACTGGAAATGTTGTCCTATAATCCGATCAGTGGCAGGAGTAATCATTGGAAAAATAGTACATATCATGTAACGTGCATGAATGGTAGAGGTTTTTCTATGATAGATGGCTAAACCATAAAAAATCAAAAACGCAATCAACGCATTAATCACCAATGCAACAAATAAAAATTCAGAGGTACCTAACTGCCCATTAAAAGATTTATTAATACTGTATCTGAGTAAATCGATGGTGGTAATAATGATAATTGGAACCAATACGTAGGAAAATTTGCCTACTATTTTATGAAGAGCATTTAATTTCTTTCGTATTAAAAAAGCTTGTAAGAAAAGCATAATGCACCAAAGCGTTAATGCCACACCATGGGTATGCATCCGATAATTTTCTTGATCTAAAATACGGGTAAAATAACTATACCAAAACCCCGTCAGTACAAGGGCAAAAAATGCGGCAAATAAGAGGTAGCTTTGAAGGGTGATGGCTTTTTCTAATTTCATTTTTCTGATATTTTTTGTTTTACCTGTTTTTTTTATTTCCATTCAATAAAATTTTTGCAAAGATTTACTTGTTTTGATGTCATGATTTACAATGGAATAAATATTTGTAATCTACTTTTTGGGATAAAAATAAGGTTTAGAACGATTTTTCCCTGCAGTTACCCACTGATATTTTTTGAGTTCCTACGTTGTCATGAAGTAAATTGTTTTACGCAGTGAATTATCAATTCTTTATTGGCTTTTCGAAGATTTTCTGTCACAAAGGTTATATCAATCAGTTGAATAGCTTTGGGCAACCATTTAATAAGTCTTTTATTGACTGTATTTACTTGTTTGTCATTGAGTTTTAATACATCCCCGAAGCGGTCAAAATAGGTTTTGTTGAAATTCCATTTAAGTTTTTCCTCGACCTACCTTCTTTCCCCGAATACTGTTTAAGTTAAGGTCAGTAAAGGCTTCTTCCACAGACGGTAGATTGTCTTCGATAATCTTCTCTACCTTGAGTGGTATTTTGATAATACACCCGTTTTAGACTATTTCTAATAGAGTAGCCACTTCTGCATAATAACTCGACATAACAAACATCACCTCCCCTGCAATATCAACTCACTAATATCATACACCATTACATCCTCTTCCTTACCCTTTGCCTTTGCTCCATCACTGAGCATGGTGATGCAAAATGGGCAATTGGCACCTACGATGCTGGCACCAGAGGCGATGACTTCTTCCATACGTTCTACATTGATGTGCTTATCACCAGGCTCGTCTTCTTTAAACATTTGAGCACCACCGGCACCACAGCAGAGTCCGTTGGTTTTGCTGCGCTTGAGTTCTACCAGTTCTATGTCAAGGGCTTCGAGGAGTTTGCGAGGTGCCTCGTATTCGCCATTGATTCTGCCAAGGTAGCAAGAGTCATGGTAGGTGATTTTTTTGCCTTTGAAGTGGCCACCCTCTATTTTGAGTCGGCCAGAATCGAAGAGTTTAGAAAGGTACTGGGTGTGGTGGACCACATTGTAGTTGCCACCTAAAGCGGGATATTCATTTTTAAGGGTGTTAAAGCAATGTGGGCAAGCGGTGACAATATCTTTCACACCGTACATGTTCATGGTTTCGATGTTTTGGATGGCCAACATTTGGAAAACAAATTCATTGCCTGCTCTTCGTGCTGGATCGCCCGTACATTTCTCTTCATTTCCCAAAATCGCAAACTTCACACCTGCTCCTTCAAGCAATTCACAAAAGGCTTTGGTCACTTTTTGAGCCCTTGGATCAAAGCTTCCTGCACATCCTACCCAAAATACTACTTCGGGTGTTTCACCATTACTACTATATTCTGCTATGTTTTTAACCACTTTTATCTATATTTGACCCTAAATATAGCATGTTTTTGAATAATACATTCACAGATATCCATTTTTTTAACTTAAAGTAAAGATAAAAATTGCATAAATCAGGTTTTGTAAACATCATAGGTAATCCAAATGTAGGAAAATCAACGCTCGTCAACGCTTTGATAGGGGACAAACTATCCGTCATATCAAGTAAGCCTCAGACGACTCGTCACCGGATATTAGGTATATATAATGATGAAGAGCATCAGATCATATTTTCTGATAGCCCAGGTATCATCCACGATCCAAAATATGCTTTGCAGCAGAAGATGAACTCATTTGCTTTTTCTTCATTTGAAGATGGCGATGTACTTCTTTTTGTGACGGATATATTTGAAAAATACGAAGGTGATGAAAAAGTCATCAGATTATTAAAAAATGTAGAGGCTCCTAAATTCCTTTTAATCAATAAAATAGATCAAGAATATGATGATTATTCAAGGGTAGAAAGTCTTGCTTTTTGGTCAGAATTGATAGATTTTAAAGATCATTTTTTTATTTCGGCTAGAGAAAAAACTGGGATAGATCTCATCATCAATGCTATTAAAGCGGAGTTGCCTGAAGGTCCCGAGTATTTCCCAAAAGATCAATGGACCGATAAAACTGAACGCTTTTTTGCAAGTGAAATCATAAGAAGTCATATTTTAAAGCTGTACAAACAAGAGATCCCTTATTCGTGTGAAGTGAATATTGACGCATTCAAAGAGGGTGAGTCGCGTGGTGGCCCCATCATCAATATCTCTGCCCAAATCTATGTAGAGCGAGCTACGCAAAAAGCGATCATCATTGGGAAAAATGGAGATGCTATTAAAAAATTGGGAACCGAAGCCCGAAAAGATTTAGAAGAATTTTTTCAATCAAAAGTATTTCTTCAGACCAATGTCAGCGTGAAAGAAGATTGGAGAAATAATGAACGACTTTTGAAAAGTTTTGGATATACGGAGTAGGTTTTATAGGTTAGGAATTAGGGATTAGGAAATAGAGATTAGGGATTAGAAAATATGTAATTTCTCAAAAGGATTCTAACTAACCTCGATTTTGAGACTCCATTTTAGGAGTTTTACTTCTTAGCATATAAGAGCTGGATATTCTTTTCCTATATCGGACAATTAAAGAACAGCAAACCAAAGAGGCGTCTCATCACCCTTTTCCCCATGATAATTGAGTGTGATTTCTTCACCCTTTTTTATATCGCTGATTGCAACAATATCAATGGTATTATGCTCAAAGTCTAGTATAAAATCTGCATTTGAATCGACAGCGTGATTGTAAATAGAGCCAAACCCTAAGGCTATCACCGCTTCATCCATGCCATCTCCCCACGAAAAGTAATAATCGTGTAATACGGTCCGATGTAATATGGGCACTTCGTGACTTGGTATAGCAATAATGTTACAAACTTCAATCAAGTCACCCTCCTGGATGTCTTCATTAGTAAAAACACCCTTGCCCTTGCTTTCTATTTCTTTGACAAAAAGTCCTGGTATCTGCTGCATAAACTTTTAATTGCTGATTGACATAGTGTCTTATCACGCAAATATCAGATTATTTTTAAACATATTGATTTTTTTGATTAAAAATTGATTTCACTTCTCAACCAATCTTAACCTTCTTAACCTCCCTAAACCCTTTTAACCTCATAAACTATTCTCCTATCATCTCTGCCACCACCTGACCTGAAATAATCGAAGGAGGCATTCCGGGACCTGGCGAAGTCAATTGACCTGTGTAATATAAGTTTTTGACTTTGGCACTTTTGATCTTTGGTTTGAGAAATGCTGTTTGCATTAAAGTATTTGCAAGTCCATAAGCATTTCCTTTGTAAGCATTGTATCTGCTTTTGAATTCTGTCAGTGAAAATGACCGCTGATGAACTATGTTTTCACGTATGTCTACACCATAGAATTCATTGATTCGCTCACACATCATATTAAAATAATTATCATGAAGCTTCGGCTGATCATCTAATCCTGGAGCAATAGGCATCAATAAAAAAATGTTTTCACAGCCAGATGGAGCTACAGAGTCGTCTGTCACCGATGGAGCACACATGTAGAAAAGTGGATCACTTGGCCATTGTGGAGTCTCATAAATCTCCTTTGCGTGCACTTTAAAGTCACGGTCAAAAAATAGTGTATGATGCTTTAGACCATCAATTTTGCGATTGATCCCTAAGTAAAATAATAAACTTGATGGTGCCATAACTCTATTAGACCAATATTTTTCATCATAAACTCTCGCTTCAATTGGCAACAAGTTTTGCTCGACGTGATGATAATCTGCACCAGCCACTACGACGTCACATTTGATAATTTCACCGTTAACAAGAATGATTGAGTTAGCTTGACCGTTAATTGCATTTATTTTTTTCACCGGTGAATTGGTGTGATATTTGACTCCCAAACTTTCACCAATTGTAACCATTGCCTTAATGATCTCATACATTCCGCCCATAGGATACCAAGTTCCTAGCTTCAGATCTGCATAATTCATAAGACTGTACAAAGCAGGTGTTTTTTCAGGTGTAGCACCAAGAAACAATACGGGGAACTCCAAGATCTTTACCAGTTTTTCATTTTTGAATTTTTTCTTGATCTCAGAAGATAAAGACTGCAACATGCCTAACTTAAAAAGAGATTTAACCACTCTCCAATCTGCAAATTCCATGATTGAGTCGCCTGCTTTCCAGACAAATTCATTCATTCCTACGGTATACTTATATTCTGCTTCCGCGAGAAATTCATCAAGTTTCTGGGAAGAACCTGTTTCTATTTTTTCAAACAAAGCCTTCAATTCAGTATAGTCAGATGGTAGGTCAAGAAAATCATTTTTCCCAAAAACAACCCTATAGGAAGGATCAAGTCTGATTAGTTTATAAAAATCTTCAACTTTCTTATCAAAAGCATTGAAAAAATTTTCAAAAACCTCCGGCATCCAATACCAGCTAGGCCCCATATCGAATGTAAATCCTTCAGCTTGATATTGCGAACACCGACCTCCAAGGCTTTCGTTTTTTTCAAAAACATTTACTTTATGGCCTTTTTTTGCTAAAAAGCAGGCCGCAGCAAGGCTACTAAAACCTGATCCTATTATAACTATTTCTTTCATAAATACTATGTACTGCTATGGCAATTAATTGAGAAAATGCATTTTCAGCATGATTTATTGCACTGATTTAATAGTACTAAGGACAAAAATTTATAACTAAGGTTTAAATTTTTATCAATTATTTGTCGTTAAGTCCAATTATTGATCTAAATTTGATAAAGCAATAGATCAATGTTTTGAAGATAATAAATTTTGATTTATGGAATAAACTTTTTTATATGGACTATATAATCACTATTTGTCTTGTTTTTGCATTAATAGGTGTTAAGCCTCCAAGTGATGTCAAAGTTACTGTTTACCACATTCGCGGGCTTACGGCAAGTGGAGAACATACGGACAAAATAAAAGAACCCTTTATTGCTGTCTCCCGTGATTTGTTAAACGAATATCCAATGCACACTAAAGTCAGACTTTATGATTGTCCTTGGGAAGGAGATTATGTTGTAAAAGACAAAATGAATAAACGCTTGAAAAAGATGATCGATGTATTTATTCCTTATACCAAGAAAAAGTTTAATCCATGTTATTGCAAAATACAATTAATGGAGGAATACTATAAGCCATTAAATAATGCGGATGAGTCAATGGTAAAAGATACAATTAGTATTACAGTCGATACAACATCTACACTTAAGCTCTTAGATAGCCTTAAGCTAAGGAAAATCGATGAATAAAAATTTTTAGTAGATTAATTTTCTTACTATATTTTGTGGGAATTGAATAATTGTGAGAAACAAAAAAAAGAGCCTTAGACAACGCCTAAGACTCTGTTGAGGTTTCGAGCGGATTCGAACCGCTGTGGGAGGTTTTGCAGACCTCTGCCTAGCCGCTCGGCCACGAAACCTTTAAAATCGTCCGCAAATGTAAAAATTTTATTCAAACTAAAGCAATATTTTTAAAATCATTATTTTATTCTTAACACTTTTTGTCCGAACATCACTCGATAGGATTTCAGTTATTAGCTTTTAGCGAAAAATTCTTTGACCAAACTAAACTTTCTAAACTTAACTCTCTTAACATTCTTTTACCTCCTTAACCCAAACATAACACCTCAATCATAAGCTTCTTAACCGTCCTTAAGCTCAACAAGGATTAAGACTACAATATTTTTGTTCGAAACTTCAAATATATTTACTTAATATTTTTCATTAATATGTAATTAGTTACTTTTGTGCTCAATCATATTATACTTTTCGTAATGAAAGAGTTTTTTAAAGAATTTCCTATTATCAAACATTTATTATTGGCAGTTGCTTTTATAGTTGGATTGGTATTATTGACAATGATGTGGCTTAGGTTCTATACCAATCATGGTGAAAAGTTGGTGTTGCCTAATTTTGTAAAAATGCATGCTTATGATGCTGTAGAATTAGCGGAAGACAACTCATTTGAATTAGTAGTGTTCGACTCAATATTTAAACTAGGCACTCCTGGAGGCACTATACTCAATCAAAATCCTCAAGCAGGCTCAGAGGTCAAATCAGGTAGAAAAATATACGTAACAATTTCAAAATTTACCCCTGATAAGATCAAGGTAAAAGACCTACCTGTTTTGTATGGTAATGATTTTAATCAAAAAATGAAGGAGTTGCAATATAGAGGCATAAATGCAAAAGTAACTGGCAAAACATACGATCCTGGAGAGCCCAACCATATTCTTGAAGTTTATTATAAAGGTAAACTTATCATTAGTCAAGATATAATCAGAAAAGAGATTGAGATTAGCAAAGGAGACCTTCTTGAATTTATAGTAAGCGATAAAGAAAGTGGAGAAGTAGTGATACCTGCATTAGAATGTATGACACTTGCAGAAGCTGAATTCTTACTAGAAAGTACCAACTTACAACTTGGTGATGTGGAAGTAAATGACGAAATCACAGACAGAAGTGCCGCATATATACTATCTCAAGAACCTAAATATGATGGTGTTACCAAAATAGCCATGGGAAGTACTATCAATCTTGTCGTTGTGGCTTCAAAACCCAACGGTTGCGATTAACATCACTGCAATAATAATTTTTACCAACATTCGTTATAAAAACGCTATCAAAAATTAGTTCTATGGAAGATATAACAGTACATCAGTTAAAAGAAAAAATAGATAATAAAGAAGATTTTTTTCTATTAGATGTCAGAGAACATCACGAAGCAGATGTTTTTAATATTGGAGCAAAGCTTATCCCTCTCGGTTCTTTACCTTTCGCTTTGGACGAATTAGCAGATTTAAAAGAAAAAGAAATTGTTGTTCATTGTCGGTCAGGTGCTCGTAGTGCAAATGCTAAAGCTTTTTTAATGCAAAATGGATTCACTAAAGTTAGCAATCTGTTAGGTGGTATGCTGGCATGGCAAGAAAATTTTGAAACTTCACAATAATTTCTTTTTTTGAAAAAATTAACTCCATTTTATTTCTTTCTAATACTAACTGTTATTGGGACTCAATGCCAATCGCCAAAAGACTCGGTTTTACCTATCCGCCCAAAAATAGATGTTGACCATCCAAAATACTACTTGGCTGACAGCCTAATAACTATTTTAAAATCAGAGGTGGATAGCTTACACTGCCCAGGATTTGCAATTACGATTCTTGCAGACAGTAGTATCTTAAAAATGGAAGGATATGGTTATGCAAATTTGAGACTTCGAACAAGGATAGATGAAAATACTAATTTTAGAATCGCAAGTCTTTCAAAGAGTTTTGCAGCTTTGACTGCTAAAATTCTAGAAAAGGAGGGAAAGCTATCATTTGATGATAAGGTGATAAAATATATCCCTGACCTAAAGTTTAAAGATCCAAATTTAACAAATAATCTTACGATTGGACACCTTTTGTCCATGTCTACAGGTTTGACAACCCACAGCTATACCAATCTTGTAGAAAATAATTTATCATTGGACGAGATTATTCCCAGCTTTTCTTCTGAGAAGCCTATATATCCCTTAGGTCAATACGCTACCTATCAAAATGCAGCGTTTGGATTGATTGAAAAAGTAATTTACAACATCACTAACCAAACGTACGAAAACCATTTAAAGGAAAAAGTACTTTTACCCCTCAATATGAAATCAAGTTTTACTTGTGATGATTTTATCAACAATAAAAATCATGCTTGGCCTCACAATTATAATGAGGCAGATTCATCCTACTTCAATGACGGTTTTAACCAAAAATATTACAACCTTGTGTCAGCTGGAGGTATAAATGCTTCGATAAGTGACCTTTCAAAATATGTGCAATTCCTTATAAATGGGGATAGCAGCATCCTTCCAACCCAAAAACTTCAAGAGCTATTTGTAGGACAAGTTGCAGTATTGCCCGAAAGAAGAAGTTATGAGAAATGGCAGTATGTTGATACGGTAAATTATGCTTACGGATGGAGGACACTTAGGTTAACTAATGGAAGTGAGTGGGTATTCCATGGAGGTTATGTCAATCGATATCAAAGTCTAATCGCCTTTAATCCTAAAGAAAAAGTAGGCTTAGCGGTACTTTTTAATAATGATTGTGGAGTCGGAAGTGAAGTAATGAAGTGGTTTGTTCAAATATTTGAAGGGTTGCCGGAAATCAATAATCAATTAAATCCTATTAGTTTTTCTGATTCAAAGAAAGTCCAATAAACGGATTATAGCATGCTATCCACAATAACCTCAATTACTTTATTTCCTTTTTTACCTCAATGATCGAAGGTATAATCACGAATTCATATCCCATACCCCTTACCATATTTTTTATAATAGTAAGCACCTCTTCTTTTTGAGTAGTGGCTTCGGCTAAAATGTTTTTATTTAGGGCAACTTTACGGATATACTCTTTTGCATTGGCATTGATGTGATTATAGTCTGCAGATTCAAAACTATTAAAAAGGCCCTGTTCGATGTCGTAATAATCTAGATTGTGATCTATGGATAATATTTCAGCGGGTGGAAGTTCATTGATAGTAACAACTTTTTTGATACTATCAACTTGGATGTTTAATTTCTTAAGATCATACCCTACACTTACTTTTGCATTAACCCTTAATATCGCTTTTTTTCGAAGAAAACTAAAGTCGTAAGTATAGTAATCTTTGTATTGATAAAGTTCTGAAAGATTGGCTTCCACAGCCACTAATTTAAAAACTTTTTCAATGTTTTCTACTACTACACTGGATTTAACTTCATCGGTTTTAGAAAAAAAAGATGACTTTTTACCATAAAACCACCCAACAAAAAATCCAAGTGCCACGATACCTAAAACTGCGAGTATTTTGTAGATCCTTATCATTTATTTTAGTTTTGATGTCAATGGATGCCTGAGACCAGAGTAAGACTTGAGAAATGCTTTACCCACACCTATTTTTAGAGGAGATTCAATGAGTAAGGGTATTTTATTCGCATCATCAGATACCCAGATGTCCATTCTAGCACCATCTGTAAATACATTGCCGGCTACAAGGTCAGGATTTATTCTTACTGTATTAAACTTACCTAAGTCTTTAATCGATTTCTTCAATTCTTTACCTTCATATTTTACCTTAATTGGAAAGGTCTCTCTATCAAAAAATACTTTTGTAGGAATGATATCACCCTTCTTATAAAGATCCACAGGTGTGTTGCGCATAGAATAGAGGATTGAAACCAAGTCGTGCATACAATCATCCAATTTGTGCGTTTCAGCTTTTGCTTCGGACCGACTTTTGCCCACAAAAGAGGTAGCTGAATACTTCTTATAATCAAAAGCGATACTATCAAATTTTCGATAATCTCCTTCCTCCACTAATCTAACGAATGAGATCGGCTTCAAACTTTTTTTATCGATCTTAGAATAGAAATAATCTCTCACTCTAAAAAAATTATCATAAGCCTCATATGTCGATCCAGACACTTTTAACTCGTATGATTCAGGATTTTCGACCACACGCATGACCACCTCTCCTGCTGGTACCCAAATAAATTTCCAGTTATAGTAAATCTTATAAACCAATTTTTCGCCATGAGCAAAAGAACTATTGTTCATATCACATAAATCAGCTGCTTTATCATCCTTTTTTAAGGATAAAAACATAGCTCCAATAATGAAGAAAATGAGGAGTATAAACGTATTCTTAATTGTATTTTTCATCTAAATTTTGTCTGTCCAATAATAACCAAATTGCTCCTAATGTGGCTGGCAATGCTAAGTTTACCATCCATAAAAATAATGTTGCCATGAGTACATCACCATTTATCATTCCGACTGAAGCCCATACAAAATAAGCAATTTCGACTCTCGCAACAATGCCTAATAAACTTGGTAACACTACAACGCTTTGAAGCAAGAAAATAATTCCAATTGCACCTATTTTTTCTAACCAACCGATCTCAAAATTTAAAATTTCTACAACCAAAAGGTACTGAAGGAGGTATATGGCATAGCGAATGAAAGCCCATCGTAATATCGTATCAACGTGTACTTTGCTTTCATATTTTATTTCTTTGCTTGCAAGCCACTTTTTTAAGAAGCTTATTTTACCAACTATTCTTGTAAACATAGGCAAGTTATAATAAAGCAATAATAAAACCAACGACGATATTCCTCCCATAGTTACTAAGGAGATCGTAATAAACTGAAAGTGCCCATACAGCTGATTGCTCAACACGACAATGGCAGTAAAACCTATTATTAGATTTGTCAAATTTTGTGATACACTGCAATAGAAATTTGCCACTATCGCTTGAGGATACTTTTGGACAGGTATATCTATGAGTCTTCCACCGTACTCTCCAATTTTGGATGGAGTGATCAATCCTGCTGCTGCCCCTACATAAATCATTTTGAGCGATCGCCCTATGGTAACTTTCGGTACAATATGTTGAATTGCTACCTGCCATTTTCTTGCTTCTACTAAAGAATTTAATGGCGAAAGCAACAAGAGCGTTAAGGATAAAATCCAATTTTCACTTACTAGTCGGGAAAAATCTTTGAATGAAAAGTCTAGTTTAATCGATGTCGCGGAAATATAATGATAAACATAATAACTTACAAACCCCAAAAAGATCCACTGAGCAATTTTTATTAATATCCGAAAATTGCCAATATTAAAATTATTCTTAAGTCTCTGTAAAGTTTCGATCTTGATTTGGTTTATGGTACAAAGATAAGGATTTACTGATAGGTTTGAAATAGAATATTTTGAGCTAACTTGATTTCTGTATAAGTAAAAAGATGAATGCTGTAGGTATCCGGCCCAGATAGTGATTTACACTACTTCATGATAGGAGATTATAGCTATACTTTTCCTTCAGGATGGTTTTTTCTTAAAACGGGTTTTCACCTTTTTTGATGATCCATAAACTATTTTATCATGACCTCTAAGTAAGTTAAATAGTTATAAAAGAAGATATGAAAGTAGATATGCGACCACGGTAGGGTCGAACACTAACTGGAGATTTGAGATTATACCTAAGCTATTTTTTTACCTTTATAAGTTTTTGTGTGAAACTTGATATTAAGTCTCTATTTAAATTGAAAGGGTCTCATAATCTTAAAATCCTAAAAATCTCACATCAACTATAGAAAAAACCTTTACCTTTACCACCAATGAATAGAGAAGCCAACGCTAAAAAAACTACCTACGTCAGTTTACTGAGTAACTTATTTTTGGCCATTATTAAGTGGACATTTGGTTATTTTGGCAATTCATTTGCCTTGATAGCAGATGCGATAGAATCCACGACAGATGTTTTTTCTTCTATTTTAGTTTTGTTAGGTATACAATATTCGAGCAAACCAGCTGATGAAAATCACCCATATGGACACGGACGTGTTGAAGTTTTGATTACATTTATGGTAGTGGCCTTTTTGGTTATTTCAGCTACAGTGATTGCTTTTCAAAGTATACAAAACATTATGACACCACACAGTACACCTAGGAGTTATACCCTCTACGTCATTGGTGCGGTCATCATTTGGAAAGAATTGAGCTACCAATGGGTAAAGCGCAAGAGTAAAGAAATAAAAAGTACCGTATTGGAAGCAGAGGCTTGGCATCATAGGAGCGACGCTATAACCTCAGCAGCTGCATTTGTAGGCATAGCCATTGCTGTAGTCATGGGAGATCAATATGCTTCAGCTGATGATTGGGCGGCATTACTAGCTTCATTTTTTATATTGTACAATGCATACATGATCTTCAGACCTGCGCTTGGAGAGATGATGGACGAAAATTTGCATGAAGAGTTGATCGACGAAATTAGAGCAGTATCCAAAACGGTAGACGGTATCCTTGATACAGAAAAGTGTTTTATACGCAAGGCAGGAATGCGCTATCATGTGGAATTGCATGCCATCGTTTCCTCTGAAATAAGCGTAAAACAAGGCCATGATATATCGCATCACCTGATGGATAGACTAAAGACAGAATTTGACTATCTAGGTAGGGTATCTGTTCATATTGAGCCAGATGATTATCATGTGTGACCCATTCAAAAATTCATTTACGGAGTGTAGATAATATACTTTGTGGTAAAATATTTCAATGCATTGAATTATATAAAAATTACCTAAAATTATATAATTCACTTCAGCTTAAACTTATAGACCTTTGTGAAGGTAATAATTATATTGCCAAATAAAATATACCCATGATACATTCATCAGTTTTCCAAAATCTATTAAATAATTTTCGAAAAGGAATTAGCAACACACATATCAAATTACTTTTTGCCTTCCTGTCTTTATTTGCATTTACAATTCAATCTGTTACTGGACAAGCAAACGGCAATGCGTACAAAACAGCCATAGGGGTAAAATTCTACCCAACAGGTGTCACAATAAAAAGCTTCATGAAGTCCAATCTTGCATTCGAAGCTATTGGGTATTTCTGGGAAAAAGGAACAAGGATTACAGGTTTATTTGAATATCATTACAGCCTTGTACCAAGTGGTAGACTTAAGTGGTATATCGGACCAGGAGCTCACGTTGGTTTTTACAACAAAGACTTTTTTGATGGTGGCACGAGTGTAGGAATAGATGGTGTCCTAGGTCTCGATTATAAATTCCCAGGCATTCCTATTAACGTGTCCTTAGACTGGCAACCATCTTATGAATTTGGGAATTACGCAGGATTCAGTGGAAATTGGGGAGGCTTAGGATTCAGGCTAGCCTTTTAATCTGGGTTATTTTTAACGGCAAAGGTATTGATCTTGTAGATTAAAATTTGCAATGCGACCAGACTTCGATTCAAGAAAACCTACCAGAAAACAATCCTGAAAAGTTACACCCTGATACGATTAATAAGCCAGAATCTAATTATACCTTAGAGTATATCAAAAAACTAATCTGGTTTTAAGAGAAAAAATGAATACGTCATTTGCAGGGGTAAAATAAGGGAATCTTATTTATCTTGACGGAGCACTATTCCTCTTACCAATTAAAGATCTAAATTATAATGGCAGTAATTTTTTCAAATATCAAGATGAAGAGCGTCAAGAAATCGTCGCAAACGATTGTAGCTTTGAAATGTGGTCTTCGTGCCACTGCTTCTTTAATTTAGCAGCGCTAAGCTGAGAATTTTTAACACAGCGATTTGGAAAAAGAACAACATTTAAAAAATTACTTTAATTGGAAAGAGCACTAGTTGTAATCTTGAAATTTAAGATTTAAGTCCATAGCTGCAAGGTATCCACCAGTCCAACAGGCTTGAAAATTAAATCCGCCAGTAACCGCGTCTATATCCAACATTTCTCCAATGCAATAAATAGTAGGATATTTTTTCAAGCTAAAATTTTTAAAATTTATTTCTTGCAAGGATATACCACCAGCGGTAACAAATTCTTCTTTAAAAGTACTTTTTCCTGTGACTTGTAGTTCCATATGGAAAATATTATTCAAAATACTTTGTGCTTCTTCTTTTCTCAACTCAGCCCAATTTTTTTCTAGACTTACATTTGATGTCTCTAATATTTTTAGCCACAACCTTTGTGGTAAATAATGAAATCCATTGGATACTTTCTTCTTACCAATGCTTCTAATTAATTCAAATATGACCTTTTCCGTCAGTTGTGGCAGCCAATTAATTCTTATGGAAAATTGATAATCCATCTGCGCAAGTATTCTTGCTCCAAACGCGGAACTTTTTAATATTGCAGGTCCACTCAATCCTTCATGTGTTATCAATAAGGGTCCACTTTGACATATATCTGAGCCCACTAATTTTACTTCTGCGTTTTCTACACTGATACCTGAAAGACTTTTTAAAGTATGCTCTTTGATTTTGAAAGTGAATAAAGAGGGAACTGACTCAACTATACTAACATTAAGCTCCTTCAGTTTTTCCCAAATCACTTTTGAAGAGCCAGTACCAAGAACGATATTTTTACAAAGAAAAGTTTCTCTATTTGTATAAATATGCCATATATCATTTTTGTAATCTAATCCAATAACTTTTGTCTCCTTAATGATTTGTATTTTGTTTTTTAGTGTTTCTCTAGTGAGGATATCAATTACGTCTTGAGAGTCGTTTGAGACAGGAAATACCCGGCCGTCTTCTTCGGTTTTTAATTTCAAACCGCGTTCTTCAAACCAACTAAAAGTATTGGTACAATTAAATTTAAAAAAAGGCCCTAAAAGTTCTTTCCTACCTCTAGGATAGTTCTTTATCAAATCCTCTGGCTCTGACACATCATTTGTGACATTACATCTACCACCTCCACTAACCTTAACCTTTGATAAAATATTTTTTGATTGTTCTATTATGGCAACCCTTCCATTTACACTAAGATTTGAAGTACAAAAGAAAGATGACGCACCTCCTCCAACAATCAATACATTAAATATAGTATTAGATATTTCTTTCATAATTCAAAATCCTACTGTTAGATGGCACAAAACTAGCATTTTCATAGCTATATAATTTAAAAATCAATTGTTGATTAAAAAAGATGTAATAAAATGTTAAAATTTTGGATGATAAGTAAAGAATCCATATATTTGCATAGTAATTATTGAAAAAATAAAAATTAGCTAAAGCTAGTTATTAAAATAAATTTTATTTATTGGTTGTAGGTTAGCATTCTTGTATGCTAACCAAAATTGCGTAGGGGGGACAAAGGTCCCCTTTTTTGTTTTATACCGATAATCAGTAAAAGTTATAAAAATTCTTCTAAATTTGCACCTTTTTCAAAAAAGAAACATACAATAGTATGGCAAAAGCTATAAAAGTTTGGGCACCCGCAAGTGTTGCCAATGTGGGTGTAGGATTTGATATCTTGGGATTTGCCTTAGAAAAACCTGGTGATGAAATTATCATAAGAGAAGGAGTAACCCCGGGATTAAAGATAACATCGATCACAGGTGCAAAGGGAAGGTTACCTTTGGAAGTCATGAAAAACACGGCAGGTTTCGCCGCATATAGGTTACTTGAGGATATAGGAGCAACTGATATTCCGCTAGAAATGGAAATACATAAGAAAATGCCGTTTGGTAGTGGATTAGGTTCTTCCGCTGCATCTGCTGTTGGTGGTGTATATGGTGTAAGCGAATTTCTAAAAACTGGCAAAACTAAAATGGAGCTCTTAAAATATGCAGTAGAAGGTGAACAAATAGCAGATGGTGCCTATCATGCAGATAATGTTGGTCCATCATTATTGGGGGGAATGATTTTGATAAGGGACAATGATACATTAGATGTCAAGAAAATTCATGTTCCGGGTGGGCTCTTTATTGTCGTAATTTATCCACATATAGAAGTACTGACAAGAGAGTCACGTGGTATCCTAAAAAAGGAAATATCTTTTGCAGATTCCATCAAACAAAGTGGTAACCTAGCGTCATTTATAGCAGCAATGTTCACTTCAGATTTTGGTTTACTAGGAAGAAGTCTTAAAGATTTGATAGTAGAACCTCAACGTGCCCATTTAATTCCTGCTTTCTATGATATAAAAGAAATGGCTCTTAATACAGGTGCATTAGGAATGAGTATCAGCGGAGCAGGACCTTCGGTATTTGCAATGTGTACTGATAGTGCGATGGCAGAAGAAATTGGTATGAAGGGACAAGCAATACTTCGTAATAAAAAGATCGATTCCGATGTGTTTTTATCTGGTATAAATTTGGAAGGGGCATATAAATTTTAAAACGGATTACTGATATCCCGCGGCTTGTAATTCAAAAAGCTCTTTATAGGTATCAGCGTTTTGAAGCAACTCCTCATGAGTGCCTATCTCTGAAATCAAACCATTTTTGAGGACCAAAATTCTATCAGCCATCCTCACTGTACTAAATCGGTGTGATATGATGATGGATGTTTTGCCTTCTGTTAGACCAATAAACCTTTGGAAAGCTTCGTACTCTGCTCGAGCGTCTAATGCAGATGTGGGTTCATCAAGGATTAAGACGGGGGCATCTTTCATATAAGCACGTGCGAGGGCAATTTTTTGCCATTGCCCACCAGATAGTTCCAGACCTTTTGCAAATCTTTTACCTAATTTTTGACTTAGACCTTCAGGGACATCATCTATAACTTCTTTAGCCAAGCTCATGTCTGAAGCTGCTAAAATCTTTTTTTCATCATCAATATATGCTATCTTACCTACTGCTATATTTTCGCGAAGACTTAGTTCGTACTTTACAAAATCTTGAAAGATAACGCCAAACATCTCTTGGTATTTTGCTTTATCGTACCTTCTTATATCAATGCCATCGAGGAGAATTCTACCTGCAGTTGGCTCGTAAAATCTTAAAATTAATTTGATAAGAGTAGACTTACCGGCACCATTTTCGCCCACAAAAGCCATTTTTTCTCCCGCTTTAATGTTAAATGATACTCCTTTCAAAACCTCTGTTTCTGCCTCAGGGTACTTAAAATGTAGGTCTTCAAATACAAATCCTTCTTTGATTTTCTTTGGTAATTCTAAGTTTTCATTATTCTTTTGTATCGCCTTTTGGTCTATAAACTCATAATAATCATTGAGGTACAAGGCACTTTCTGATATCCTTGTAAACCTTGAAAACATAGACTCTAATCTGGTTTTTAATCGATTGAATGAGCCTGAAAGGAAGGTTAAGTCTCCAATAGAAATAAGGCCAATTACAGTCCTGTAGATGATCAAAACATAGGCTCCATAATAGCTCAGCGTACCGATGAAAGCATATAAAGCACCAAATAGATTTCTACGGATGCTCAATTTTCGATTTTCTAGATAATAGCTGTAGGACAATTTTTGAAATCTATCGGAAATAAAGGAAGATAAGTTGAAAAGTTTAATTTCTTTGGCTGTTTTGTCATTTGCACCAATATAACGAAGATAGTCCAACTCTCTTCTTTCCGCTGTCCATCCTCGCGATAAGGAGTAAGAAGAGTTACTAAATTTCACCTCATTGACAAATCCTGGGAATATGGACAGGAGTAATAATACAATAAGCCAGGGTGAGAAATATATCAATCCAGCTACCAAAGAAAGGACTACAATAATATCTTGTATTTGACCTAGTACATTACTTAATAGGCCTACACGCCCTGAGGTCTGCTGTCGGGCTCTTTCTAATTTGTCGTAAAATTCAGAATTTTCAAGATCAGAAATATCCACCTCTGCAGCTTTGTTGATGATGGTAACAGAGGTTTGTATGGAGTATTGGTCACCCAAAAGACTATCCGTAAGTGAAGTCCATCGATTGATCAAATCTGTAAAAATAATGATAGCTAATTCAACACCAACCAGTATCCACAAATGGTCTAGGGTCTTTGTAGAGCTGTTTACCTGCAAGACTATCTCGTCTATGATCAGTTTACCCACCCATAATGTAGCAAAAGGCGTTAAAGCAGACAAGACCCGCGAGGTTACATTTGAAGTGAATAGAAGTGGGTTAACTTTATATATTTCTTTAATAAAACGAGGCAGCTGATTGAGGGCCTGTAAGTTTTTCCTGAGGCTAAATTGGCTCTGATCACTAATGGATTTAAGCTGGGACATGTCTTTGTTTTTGTTTTCGTTTGCTTTGATGTCGTTATAAACATGTGATTGGGGTTAAAGTTGAAGGAGTTGATCACAATTTGAGTGAAAAACTAAAATTGTAATAAACATAACAGATGTATTAAAACTTTCATAAGTGCAAATTTTTAGTAGGCAGAAAAGTACAAAAACACTCCATCACATCGGATAACACTCCACACTTCCCTTGACCCTTTTACCCATTCTCATTCGCGGATTAAAGGCACCGAACGGGATTTTTATAGAGGTGTAAAAGTCCATCCCAGATAGATCGTCTTTGTACAAGAAACTACTTATTTTGTCACTTCCTAAGGTCACATAGCCTAATCTCGCAGCCAATCCTACCCTCAATTTTTGCCATTGGTACAGAGATATAGGTAATGATGCACTCCACCATTTTTCCTCCCAACGCGGTGTGATTGCGAGCATATTACCATTTACTGTACCTGGGCCAAATGCTTGTAATGACTGTACATATAGCCCATTCACATAAGCTTTTTTCATAACTTTATAATCTGCATTGAGGATTAAGCTAGCAGGGGTAAATACCATTGACGATGATGCTCTTGTCAATGAGGGTCGATTGGCTATGACGGTATCAATAAATAAATTAGTGACTCCATCCAAGCCATTACTGATATCCACATTCGCAAAATCATCACCCCTTATGGTTAGTGTACCATCACCAACATACCTTAATTGTGTCACGTTTTCCTTAAAACTCAAGGTGCCTATATCCATCAGTGAAGCACCAATTTTTAATAAATATCCTTCCTTATCCGAACTTATTGTATAATTAAAACCCAAATCAATAGACGCCCCCGAACCACTCGATGCTGATAACATGTTTTGAAGGGGTGTATAGGCAAATGAAAAATCTGGGCCAGTCATTGTAAAATCATTGGTATTGATTACGGAATGATCATATGTACGATTGGATTTTAAGTAGATCATATCATAGCCTCTAAGATATTTAAGACTTAGCCCCACATCAAGATATTGATCATTAATCTGTAGGGTTTTTGCATAATTCACTCCGATTTCCAACCAATTTACCAAACCACCCTTATATTTATCAATCTGAAAGGGCTGATTAAAGGGTCGCCTTGTAATTGCAAAATAACTGTAGTCACCTGGCAATGTATTTACGCCTGTGACAGAACGCATTCGTGTGAAAATGGCTATCGATTGGTTTTCGTCGGGCTTAAATGCGATACTTGGACCATCTACATAAGCATTGGCATTTAAAAATCGATTTTGATTTCCTTGACCAAAGTCTAATTCAAATATATTGGGTGAATCAGGTGTTTGTTCAAAAACAATAGAGAGATTATTACGATGTCGGTATAAACTACCTAGACTTGCCTTTTTAAGAAAAAAATAATCATTTTCAAAAAAAATACCCGCTCCAACTAGGTGAATTTCCCATTTAGACTGATTGGAAAGAATAGAAGATGGGTTGATTGCAATACTATGGATACCAGCTCTTGTCTCCAGTCTCATGCCTAATTGGTGTTGAGCTTGGCTGTAGATAGAAGCTAAGAGTATAAAAATTAAGGAAAAGTATCTTTTTTTTGTACAAAGCATGGATCAATAACGAAGCAGTATTAAAATAATTTTCCAAAATTAATACTACTTACGAATTAAAACTCTAAATTTCGTACTTGACCTTTTTTCTTTAGATGAAAAGCACTTTTTGGTCTATTTTCGATGAAGGTTTCGATGATGTTCACTTGATCATCATGAAGATCCATGTTGATGTCATTTTTTACCGATAGATTTGTAATGTTGGAAAGGTTTTCGATTTCCAAATAGCAAATCATTGCCAATGGGCTATCCCCTAATTCTCTCCCTATCCAATTCAGGCTTAATGTATTTCCTTTAGCATCGAAGAAAACAAATCTTTCTTTTAAATAATTAAAAATGAGTTGCTCGGCATTTTTCAATTCGCTTTTTGCACTAATTTTAGGATTAGGCATGCCAGCCAAGACCATAGCATCTTCTAGGTCATCAATAAATAAGTGCAATGTGATTTGCAACGATTTACCTTCTTTATCATAATTCACTTCTGACCTACTAATGTGAATAGGGTGCAGGTCATTGACAACTGAATTATCAAATTTTAATAATGAGAAAAATACTAAATAAAAAATCATTTTTTGTCTAATTGATATGCAAAGGTAAACGAAAGAATTATAAAAAATTCGTTAATTTTTTCACAACATTTTTGATTGTCTATTTATTAATATGCGATTATATTTGTTGCTAAATTACGATTCTAATCATGCATGACATAGAGCCTTTTTTCAGGTGGAGAGATGAATATACCGCAGAAACGGATACCAGGAGTCCATTCTACGGTCAGACTTACAGTGAGTTTGAGTACAGTAAAAAGATTTATAATTATTTTATTCATCCTCAATGGGATGAATTTGGGAGTCATACTTTGTATGGGAAATTACTATTTGTAGATTACGATGAAGGATTTGCTATGCTCGAGTTCATAGGAGAGTGGAATGATTGCCTGCATAATGATGTCATGATGCTTAAAGACGAAGTGATCAATCAATTGGTCAAAAACGGAATCTCCAAGTATATCTTATTTTGTGATAATGTTCTCAATTTTCATGGTTCTGACGACTGCTATTATGAGGAATGGTGGGATGATATCAAAGATGAAGATGGGTGGATCGTGATGATTAATACTTTTGATCATGTGGTCCAAGAACTCAAACGTACTCGACTACAGCATTATGTTAACTTTGGTGAAAAATATAACTTTCAGTGGAGAAATATGAAGCCAGAGTTTGCTTTTCAGAAAATACAAGATATTTATATGGGTAAGGTTAAGGAGTTGTGGTAAGAAGTTTTTTCATTTACGACTTCCCATATCAAACTCTCCACCTTTTTCTTGCTGGAACTAACGTTAATATCAATTTTGTGAAGCGGCTTGCCAGTATCTGGATATTTGTCTAGATATCCTTGATTATTGATTTGAGAGATGGCTTCTTCGGCTGATTTATCAAGTTTGAATTCAAGGCAATAAATGTTATTTTCGAAGATGATGAGTGCATCGGCTCGACCATATTGAGTATGTACTTCACTATGGATGTTCACACCTAGTAGCGAGAATAATAAGTGCACAATCGCATCGTAGAAATGTTCATTTTCTTTTTGCCAGAGAGCGTAAGGGATTGGAAAACCGAAAACTTTTGACACCTAAATCTGCATATTTACATCTTGATTCGGCTTTTTAAAAATAAAAACGCATCTTTAATACCCCATTATTAAATAAAAAGTATATCTTTGCAGTCCGTTTCAAAAAAAAGTTCTTTTACATGAATGTTCTAGATCATTTTTCGATACCATATAAAGGATTGAAAGTTGGTGTCCATCACTTTAAATTTGAGGTTGATGGTCCTTTTTTCAATGCATTTGAGAATCCATTTGTTGAGGATGGTAACTTAATTGGTTTGTTAGAATTAGATAAGCGATCTGATTTAGCGATTGCGAATCTTGATATAACAGGTTCAGTTAAAGTGCCATGCGACCGTTGCTTGGATGAGTTTGATTATTCGATTGAGGGAAATTTTACATTGCATGTCAAGTTTTCTAAAATAGAAGAAGAGCAAGATGAGGTGATATTTGTAGATCCCGATTCTTCTCACATCAATTTTGCTAAATTCGTATACGATAGCATATGCCTAAGTGTACCGATGGTAAAATATCATGCAAACGAAGAGGAATGCAACCCTGAAATGATAGCAAGACTCAATGCTTCAAAACCCGAGTCTAAAGTCGAAAGTGTTTGGAATATTCTTGATGGAATAAATTTAAAAAACGAATAAATTACTAAAAAGATAAAGTAAATATACAATGGCACACGCAAAAAGTAGAGTATCATCTCAAAGAAGAAGAAAAAGAAGAACTCACCACAAATTGGAGATTCCTCAAATTTCTATCTGCAAAACTACTGGGGAAGCGCACATATATCACAGAGCATATGAGCACGAAGGAGCATTATATTATAGAGGTAAAGTCTTAGTTCCTGCTAAAGAATCTGCTGAATCAGAAACAGCGGAATAGATTTTTAGGATCTTAATAAAGATAAATAAAGCTCTGAGGATAAATTCCTTAGGGCTTTTCTTATTAATCATTTTAGCTTTTTAGCGTACCTAAACCACACAAATAGAGAGCATAAAACATAAAGAATATAGTACATGAGCGTAAGAGTAAGATTTGCTCCAAGTCCAACAGGACCACTCCACATAGGTGGGGTAAGAACTGCATTGTACAACTATTTATTTGCCAAAAAGCATCAAGGTACATTTATCCTCAGGATTGAAGATACAGACCAAGGAAGGTTTGTACCCGGTGCAGAGGAATACATTTGTGAATCATTAGCGTGGTTAGGAATTGAGCCTACGGAGGGTCCTACTTATGGAGGTAAATTTGGACCGTATAAACAATCGGATAGAAAGGAAATATATCATCAATACGCCTTTGAATTGATAGAAAAGGGAAAAGCATATTACGCCTTCGATACCCCCGAAGAATTAGATCTTGCAAGAAAATCATCTGAAAACGATTCATTCAAATACGGTGTTCACTCAAGAATGTCGATGAAAAATAGCTTGACCCTGTCAGAAGGCGAAAGTAAAACCTTCATAGATTCTGGAGATTACGTGATAAGAATGCTGATACCAACTGACCAAGATATCAAAATAAATGATGAAATCAGAGGTGAAGTATCATTTAATAGCAATGAACTTGACGATAAGGTAATTTTAAAACCTGATGGAATGCCTACGTATCATTTGGCCAATATCATAGATGACCATTTGATGGAGATAACACATGTAATTCGCGGAGAAGAGTGGTTATCGAGTACAGCGCACCACGTATTATTGTATCAGTTTTTTGACTGGAATGCTCCAAGTTTCGCTCATTTACCTTTGATCCTCAAACCGACAGGTAAGGGCAAATTAAGTAAAAGAGATGGAGCCGAATTTGGTTTTCCAGTTTTTCCGCTCACATGGGCACGAGATGGAGAAGAAAGTTTTCCTGGCTTTAGAGAGGCGGGGATGTTACCAAATGCCTTACTCAATTTCCTTGCTCTTCTAGGGTGGAGTCCGGGTGATGACAAAGAAATAATGTCTATCGACGAAATGGTTGAATTATTTAGTCTCGAAAAAATTGTGAAATCGGGTGCTCGATTTGATATAGAAAAAGCCAATTGGTTTAATCAACAATACATCTTGGCAATGGATGAAAGCTTGATTGTCGAAGCCATAACAAACCAAGCAATCGCTAATGGATACGATCTTACCAAATTACCTTATTGTGTGACAATGATGAAAGCAAGGGTAAATAATTTGGACCAAATACTTAAAGATGCCTATTATTTATTTGAAAAACCGCATCAATACGACAACGATACCTTTGAAAAAAAATATAAACCTGAAAATAAATCTCATTTTAACCAAATAGCCAATATTTTACCCGAAATTGGCGATAAAGAAGCATATGAAACATGTATAAAATCATATATCAGTGACTCTGGATGTAAAATGGGCGATATTTTTCCAGTTTTGAGGATTGCCTTGACGGGTATCCTCCAAGGTCCTGATTTGTTTGATACTTTTTCTATATTAGGAGGATCTGAGGCAAAGGAGAGAATATTAAAATTGATTAATTAGACACTTATTGAATAATAAATTAAAGTGGTATAATATTTGCAACATTAAAGAGTTTAGATAATATAGTAAATAATAGACAAGGAGGTCTATAGTTTTTGACCTGAAAGTAGTTTTTGAAATAATAGCGTAAACCGTTTGAATATAAAATGAAGTTTTTAAATTTTTTTACACAAGAATTAGCAGTTGATTTAGGAACGGCTAACACCCTGATTATACAAAATGACAAAGTAGTCATAGACGAGCCAAGCATAGTTGCTATCAATCGAATCACAAACGAAGTAATGGCTGTGGGTTACCGAGCTATGCAAATGCATGAGAAAACTCATGAAAATGTGAAGACTGTTAGACCCTTAAAGGATGGCGTAATTGCCGATTTCCAAGCAGCAGAAGCATTGATACAAGGCTTAATTAATATGATTGGTGAAAAAAGAAGATTTTTCACACATTTAAAAATGGTAATTTGTATTCCAAGTGGTATTACCGAAGTAGAAAAAAGAGCGGTATTTGACTCAGCCGATCACGTAGATAGTAAAGAAACTTACCTTATTCATGAACCAATGGCAGCAGCTCTAGGTATTGGCCTTGATGTTGAAGAACCTATAGGAAATATGATTGTCGATATAGGGGGAGGAACTACAGAAATAGCAGTAATCGCTTTATCTGGTATTGTCACGGACCAATCAATACGTGTAGCTGGAGATGAGTTTACAGCTGACATCGTTGATTTTATGAAGCGTAAGCATAACTTACTCATAGGGGAAAGAACTGCAGAGCAAATAAAGATAAATGTTGGGTCAGCCATCGTTGATTTAGAAGATCCACCACCAAAATTTGCTGTAAATGGTAGAGACTTGTTAACAGGTATTCCAAAACAAGTAATGACCAATCATACTGAGGTTGCAGAAGCTATAGATAAGTCTATTGCAAAGATAGAAGAAGCGGTATTAAGAGCACTTGAAGCTACTCCTCCAGAATTAGCAGCTGATATATATCAAACGGGCATATACTTGACAGGAGGTGGTGCTTTACTACGCGGTTTGGCAAAAAGAATAGCAGGTAAAACAAAATTATCTGTTCACGTAGCTGACGATCCTTTAAGAGCTGTGGTAAGAGGTACAAGTTTGGTGCTTAAAAATCCACAGAGATATTCATTCTTGATGGATAGAAGAAGCATATAGTTAAATAGTCTTTTAAAAATAATTTCTACATTTTGGATAAGGCTTTATAGTTTTTATTACGTTATTTAATTTCATATGAAAATATACTGATTTTAAATGATTAAGAAGCTTGTCAAAATCCATCCTGCTGATAATGTCTTAGTAGCACTTCAACATCTTGGTAGTGGTGAGGAAGTAATTTACGAAGGTGAAAATTTTACTTTATTAGAAAACATTGAGGCTAAGCATAAATTCTTTTGTTCGGATATGAATAAAGGAGATGCAGTGATCATGTACGGGGTAAAGGTTGGTATTATTTCTTCTGAACATGTGTATAAAGGTCAGTGGATGAATACCTCTAACACAGCCCACGCAACTGATAAATATCAATGGAAAAATGAAAGTTATGATTGGAAAGCCCCTGATGTTGACAAATGGCAAAACAAAACGTTTAATGGCTTCCTAAGAAATGATGGTCAAGTTGGAACAGCCAATTATTGGATTTTTATACCTACTGTATTTTGTGAGAACAGAAACCTTGAAGTAATTAAAGAAGCACTTAATGATGCACTTGGGTACAGTAAGGACGATAAGTATAAAAAATTTGCCAAAGATCTTGTCGATGCATATCAATCGTCAGAATCAACTGCAGAACTAACTTTGAACTTAGAATCGTCAAGCGTAAAGAGTAAACTTTTTCCAAACGTCGATGGTATAAAGTTTTTGACTCATAGTGGTGGTTGTGGTGGCACTCACGAAGATGCAGCGGTTTTAGGCAGGTTATTAGCTGCCTATGCTGTACACCCTAATGTCGGTGGAATAACGCTCTTAAGTCTTGGATGTCAAAGATTGCAAATCCAAGAGTTTTTGGATAATTGTAAGCAGTTGAGTCCAGCATTTGACAAGCCAATTCACGTCTTCGAACAGCAAAAAATTGGTAATGAAAGTACTTTAATCCAACAAGCCATGCTCGCGACGTTCAATTCTTTGATAGAGCTAAACAAAATAACTAGACAACCTGTGCCAATTAGTCATCTTACGATAGGTGTAGAATGTGGAGGTAGCGATGGGTTTAGTGGTATCTCAGCAAATCCTGCAGTAGGACATGCAGCTGATTTGTTGGTAGCTTGTGGTGGCAAAGTAATTTTATCGGAGTTTCCAGAGCTGTGTGGTGCGGAACAAAGTATTCTCGATAGATGTAATGAAAAGCAAAATGCGGATAAGTTTATCCATTTGATGGAGTCTTATAACGCGAGCGCACACGCTGTGGGGAGTGGATTTCATGCCAACCCATCACCTGGCAATGTGAGGGACGGGCTTATTACAGATGCTATAAAAAGTATGGGAGCTTGCAAAAAAGGAGGCACTGGAATAGTGGCTGATGTGTTAGATTATACAGAGCTTGTTACTCAGCCTGGATTAAATTTATTATGCACTCCTGGCAATGATGTAGAATCCACTACTGGTCTAGCAGCAAGTGGGGCTAATGTAATACTTTTTACCACAGGTTTGGGTACCCCAACAGGCAATCCTATTTGTCCAGTTTTGAAAGTTTCGTCTAACACAAAGTTGTATGAAAGGATGAACGATATCATCGATATCAATGCAGGTCAGGTTATAGACGGAACTAAGACAATCGAAGAAATGGGAGAAGAAATTTTGTATTATTGCATTGGTGTCGCAAATGGAGACATCGTGGCTAAAGCCGTTGATTTAGAGCAAGATGATTTTATTCCTTGGAAAAGAGGTGTGTCACTATAAAAGAGAAAGGTAGCTAACTTGAAAGGTGATCCTATATTAAGCGTAATTATAAAAAAAGTTATGTGTAGATATAAAATTATAATATCAAATGTAAGTTTATATTTTGAATTATGCTAATTCTATAGTTGTAAATACTGTCAATAAAATTTTATTAGTATTTTTAGTTAAATATATTGACAAATTCAATATAAAGATGTATATTGGCTTTAAATCAAAATTCTAAGCCATGATGAATGAAAGTATACACACAATAATGACCCTAGAGCCCATTTGTGTTGGAATCAAAACTTCTCTATCTGAGATATTTGATATTGTACTCAAAAAAAATATTCATAGTTTGCCAGTTTTAGAAAAGGGTAAACTAGTTGGCTTAATTACCAGTAACGAGTTGGCACAACTTATTTCTAATCATGCTGATTTTAATAATATTTTTGCTGGAGAAGTAATGAGCAGGAAATTTGCAACGCTATCCCCAGATGATAAGATTGGTACAGCAGCTGAGCTGTTACTTGATAGACGTTTTAAAGCGTTGCCCGTAGTAAATAATTTAAGTGTCGTAGGGATTGTTACTTCATATGATGTGCTCAGGTATGAATTCAAAAGAGAATATCGTGTTCCTATTTTATATAAGGAAGTATTCGATTTGAATTACCGAGCAGCTATGTAGGAAATGCATTGTAAGTAACACATCTACCTTATTTTGGTGACGAGGCACGTATCATTGTGTTTCGTCACTTTTATTTTTTTGAGAATATCAGCATTTTTAAAACATCCTATAGATTTTAACATAAAATTCCTAACAAAAGTCAGGTACCTGTTAAATTTACAAAAAAGTATAAACAAGAAGACCTTAAAGTAAGAAAAGTTTTTATAACACATTATCTTTGTGCCCGATTTCGGTTTTTGCTTTCAAAACAAAAAAAACTTACTATGCCTAAGGATCATTCTATCCGTTCAGTACTCATCATCGGTAGTGGACCAATCATCATCGGCCAAGCATGTGAATTCGATTATTCAGGTACTCAAGCGTCTAGATCTTTAAAAGAAGAAGGTATCGAGGTTAGTTTAATTAATAGCAATCCAGCTACAATTATGACGGACCCTGTTACAGCTGATCATATCTATCTATTGCCATTACGTCCAGCAAGTATAGAAAAAATACTTCAAGAACGTAAAATCGATGCTGTCTTAGCTACAATGGGAGGCCAAACAGCACTAAACCTCGCAATAGAAGTAGACAAACTCGGTATTTGGAAAAAATATGGCGTTAGGATGATCGGGGTCGACGTCGATGCGATAGAATTAGCTGAAAACAGGGAAAAATTTAGACAACACGTTATAAAACTTGGTCAATTTGTAGCTCCTTCACAAATCGCAAATTCATTTTTGGAGGGTAAGGAAGCTGCTCAGAAGATAGGATATCCTTTAGTAATAAGACCTTCGTATACATTAGGAGGCTATGGCGGGGGGTTTGTCTTGAAAGAAGATGAATTTGATGTACTTTTAAGAAGAGGATTAGATGCTTCTCCTACACATGAGGTTTTAGTGGAAAAGGCAGTGTTGGGATGGAAAGAATATGAGTTGGAGTTATTAAGAGACTCAGGTGATAATGTCGTAATCATTTGTACTGTTGAAAACCTTGACCCAATGGGTATTCACACAGGCGATTCCATAACAGTAGCTCCTGCAATGACTTTATCTGATACAGCTTTTCAAAGAATGCGTAATGACGCAATGCAATTAATGCGCTCTATGGGCAATTTTGCAGGTGGATGTAATGTACAATTTGCACTAAACCCAGAAAATGAAGATTTGATATGTGTAGAAATCAATCCTAGAGTATCTCGTTCTTCTGCTTTGGCAAGTAAGGCTACGGGCTATCCCATCGCAAAAATTGCCGCTAAGTTAGCCATCGGATATCATTTGGATGAATTAAAAAACCAAATTACCAAAACAACATCTGCGTTTTTCGAACCTTCACTTGACTACGTGATTGTAAAAATGCCAAGATGGAATTTTGAAAAATTCAACGGAGCAGATACTCAATTAGGCTTGCAAATGAAGTCAGTTGGAGAAGTAATGGCTATCGGTAGAAATTTCTGTGAAGCGCTCCAAAAAGCATGTCAAAGTTTAGAAAATAATAGAGCAGGCCTCGGCTCGGATCTTAAAGAATGGATTAAAACAGAGGATATACTTGATAGATTAGAAAAAGCTAGTGAGGACAGAATCTTTAGAGTGAAAGATGCCCTTAGACTAGGGGTGCCTATTAAGTCAATCCAAAAATTAACCAATATAGACAAATGGTATCTTAAGCAGATCAAGAGTCTTGTAGTTGCAGAAGATAAATTGATGCGATACAATGTCGCTGAGGATATACCTGCAGATGTGATGAGAGAGTTGAAAGTGCTCGGTTATTCTGATGCTCAAATAGCTTGGTCACTAAGAATAAAAGAAGACGAAGTAACTAAACATCGAAAAAATCTAGGGATACGACGAGTATATAAAATGGTGGATACTTGTGCAGCAGAGTTTGAAGCAAAAACACCTTATTTTTATTCAACATTTGATTCGGAGAATGAGTCATTCCCTACTCCTGGAAGGAAAAAAATTATTGTTCTTGGTTCGGGACCAAATAGAATAGGCCAAGGTATAGAATTTGACTATTGTTGTGTTCATGGATTATTGGCAATTAAAGAAGCTGGTTATGAAGCTATCATGGTCAATTGTAATCCTGAGACGGTATCTACCGACTTTGATATGGCCGATAAACTTTACTTTGAGCCGGTATATTGGGAACATCTAGAAGAAATTATCGATTTGGAACAACCTGAAGGTGTGATTGTGCAATTAGGTGGACAAACAGCTCTTAAACTGGCTGAAAAATTACATCAAAAAGGTGTTAAAATTATTGGTACCTCGTACAATGATATGGACATAGCTGAAGATAGAGGTAGGTTTTCTGACTTACTAAAAAGTCTTGGTATTCCTTATCCTAAATATGGAACAGCAAGAGATGCTGATGAAGCCATAGAGGTTGCAAATAAAGTTTCATATCCTGTATTGGTTAGACCTTCTTATGTATTAGGAGGGCAAAGAATGAGGATTGTGATCAATGATACCGAGTTAGAGAAACAGGTGCTTACGATTTTCAAACACATGCCTGACAATAAAGTCTTAATTGACCAGTTTTTAGAAAGGGCCAAAGAGGCAGAAATAGACGCCATATGTGATGGAGATGAAATCCATATTATGGGTATCATGGAGCATATTGAACCTGCGGGTATTCACTCTGGAGACAGTTCGGCAACATTACCTACGTATAGTTTGAGCGAAAATGTGATTGACCAAATGAAGGAATACACATATAAGTTGGCAAAAGCATTAAATATTAAAGGATTAATCAATATTCAATTTGCCATAAAAGAGGAGAAGGTATACGTAATTGAAGCCAATCCAAGAGCATCGAGAACAACTCCTTTTATTGCAAAAGCATACAAAGTTCCTTACCTTAACATTGCTTCACATGTGATGTTGGGTAGTAAAAAGATTAAAGATTTTGTGATTAACCAAGATCTTAAAGGATATGCGATTAAGGTGCCCGTCTTCTCGTTTAATAAATTCCCAGGTGTTGACATACAGTTAGGGCCAGAAATGAAATCTACGGGTGAAGCGATTGAGTTTATAGATGATCTTACTTCGCCAGTATTTAGAGAGCTAGAGAGAAATAGAAATATGTACTTGACGAGGTAATTGATGGTTTCTCTTATCCTAGCCAAGTCCTAAATTCTCCCACTCGCTCTCGACTGACGATAACTTCTTCTTTATTGTAAGATTTTAGCGTGATCTTCAGTCGTGAATTACTATAAACGATGATGTCTTTTATAGCCTTTAGTGGTACAATGTATTTTCGACTTACTCTAAAGAAGTGTTTTGGTTCTAATTCTTTCTCAATTGCATCAAGCGAGCTATCCAATAAGTAGGTACGGCCCTCTAAACTATGCAAATAAGAACCTTTATACTCACTGTAAATCAATTCGATCTCTTCAATCGGAATGATTTTGATATGATCCCCTACTTTTACGCTAAACCGTTTTCTGTATTCTACATCTTTGGTAGACGAAAATAATTGTCGAATTGTTGCCATGTCCATGCTTCCCGTTGATTCTTGATTCGTGCGCGACTTATACTTCCCAATCGCGACTTCTAAGTCATCCTCATCAATAGGCTTCAACAAGTAATCAATACTATTGAGTTTAAACGCACGCAATGCATATTCATCATAAGCCGTTGTGAAAATGACTGGACTTTGTATTGAAACTTTTTCAAAAATTTCAAATGATAATCCATCGGAAAGTTGGATATCTAAAAATATCAAATCAGGTTGTGGATTATTCTGAAACCAATCTACCGCCTCTTGTACTGAATGTAGCATAACTTCCACTGGAATTTGTAGTCGCTCAAGTTTTCGCTGCAACATCCTTGCTGCAGGCTTTTCATCTTCAATTATAATCGTTGTCATCATCACTTTCTTCCTATGTTTATGGTGTTTGGGTATAAGTATTTGAATTTTGCCTTCTTTAATATTTTCACATTCATACATTCAAGAATAGTATATGCCTCTCAAGATTGATATTGGTTCTATTTAGCATTTGTAGTAGCCTCGCAAAGTTTGATTTTGGTTCTGTTAGCATTGGAAGTAGCCTCGCAAAGTTTGATTTTGGTTCTGTTAGCATTGGAAGTAGCCTCGCAAAGTTTTGCTCGGTTCCTTCGTTATCGAGTGAAATCTTTCACTCGATTTGCTCCTTTCGTCGCAACCACTCAGTCATACTCGATTTGCTCCTAATGTCGCAACCACTCAGTCATCTTGCATTCAAGCATTACCTTAAACAAAATCATTTCTTTCTCTATCTCTATCCATGAGTTCACGAATTTTACGTTCTTCCCATTCTTTTCCAAAAAATAGATCGAGAGAGAACACATTCAAACCATGTGCAGCAAGACCAATACCCCAAAAAAAGGCAGTTGAAAAATTTTGCAATTGGAAAAGTGAACCTTTCGGATTTCCGTGTTGATAATTGGCATAAATGATAAAAGCATTAACTATCAAGTACACCAAAAAGTGAATATAAAATCCTTTTAATTTTTCAACGCGCTTTTTTGCGGCTTCGTAAATCATTTTTTCATCTAAGTTTTCCATTGTTAAGCCCATTTACTGTTTTTATTTTGTTGTTCTTTTTGCATAAACTCGTCAATTTTTCTTTCTTCCCAACTTCTACCAAATCCAAAAACTGAAAGCCCTTGAATCACTACCCCTAATCCCCAACCAAACAATGGGAACAAAAACCATTTAAATTCCCAAAAAGTCATATAATTGATAAAGGCTAAAATAGGAATAATAAAGCTATACGAAATCAAATTGCCATAAAAATCTTTTATTTCTTTAACCTGTTTTTTAGCTTTTAAATATGCATCCATTTCGTTGTATTTTTTATTTTTTATTAATGTAATCTCTTTGGTTAGTATTGGGATTTTTATTTTGAAGTAGGCAGCATCCGTAGCAACTTCGACTTTTTTGTCTGTCAAAATCGCATACCGACTTATGATGTTTTTTAGCCCAACACCTTGTCCACTTTGCAAAACCTCTTTTTTCTGAAGGTTGTTTGAAACTGAAAGATAATCTCCTTCTACTTCAATAGAAATATGTAAGGGCTGTTTGTCACTGACTATATTGTGTTTAATCGTATTTTCAAGTAGCAATTGAAGTGAGAGTGGCACAACTTTCGCCTCTGAGTCAACTGGAAGTTTAGGTAGGCTATATGTCAGGCTGTTTTCAAATCTCATCATGAGCAATTTCATGTAAGTCTTAGCGAAATCCAATTCTTCTTGCAACAGCACCAACTCTTTATCTTTTTGATCTAACACGTATCGATAGATTTTCGAGAGCGATGTAGTAAATCTTTGTGCATTATCAGGATTTTCCTCAATCAGCGAACTCAATACATTCAGACTATTAAATAAAAAATGTGGATCGATTTGATTTTTTAGACTTTCAAATTGAGCAGAAGCATTTCCAGCGATTATTTTTTGCTCTTTTACTTTATTTTCTTGTAATTTTTTATTAATGTAGATTACGTGAAAAACAAGGGAAATTATCAAACTTATAATCAAACTGCCAGCATAATCTATAAAATGCTGATTTTTATTAAAACTTTCAAAAGACTGGCGTTCAAAACCAACTTCAATAATAAATCGCACGAACCATACTGAAAAAAGAGTCAAAGGGCTACTTCCCAAAAAACCAACTAATATCCGATAATGATCTTTTCCCGTATTCCAACTAACCTTATTGTTAAGATAATTGAAGTATAGACTATTGGTTACAGCAATGGATAAGCCCATCAAAACATTATAAACAACGTCGCGCAACATTTCGAAATCCCAATTAAACTCTTCACCAAAAAGGATTTGGATGATGACCATGGTTACTGTGATCGTCACACTGACCAATATTCCAATCAGGATAGTTTTTATTAGATATGAAAGTGTCTTTTGCAAGATATTGATTTGTTTCTATTTGTTTTCTTCTACGTTACTTACATGCCGCCACCATTGCTTGAGCCCTATCCTGACCCCAAGATGGATGAAAAGCAGTCTCGGCCTTAAAAGTAGCAAAAAGTTCAATAGCTTTTTCTGCCTTAGCACACAAAGGTTTGATATCTGTACCAAAAAATTTAGCAGAACCCATTTCAAACTCTGTTTTACCAAAAACTACTCTCGGATTTTCAGGTGCTAGAGCCTCTGCTTTACTATACAGTTCCATCACAGGACCAGATAACTTCATACCGTTGGTCATAGGATCGAAGTTGATCCATGCTGTATGAATCATAGCCTGCATCACCAATAATTCTGGATGATTCGGTTGTTTTTTTAATTCTACATCCAAGGCTGTTTGCGCTTTTTTTAGCAGCGCATCTATTTGGGTTTTGTCCTTCATTGTGAATGAAGCTGTAGTGTTGACCAAAGCCACATAATAATTAGGCAACCAATTATCTTGCTCTACTGTAGCTATCCTTTCAAACATAGCACTTGCCTCATTAATTTTACCTTCTCCCCATAAGCTCATCGCTTTTCCCATTCCTTTTTCAAACGCAGTTTGTCCATAAGTGACTAAACCAACCAACATAATAGCTAATACGATAAATTTTCTCATTTTTTAATTATTTAATTTTATTGTTAATTTTTTACTTTTATCTAATATAAACTTAGCATCTTCATATTTAGGAGGGCCCATTTTTCCTTTAGCGTTATTCGAACATCCATACCCCTCCTTCGGAATACCAAACCAACCTGTATCAAGCAGATCATTCTCATTTTCGTCATGATAGAGTGAAATGGCATATTCGTCATTGGGCAGGTTTTCAAATACCACTTCGGCTTTACCGTCTTGGATACTACTTGATTTTCTAATCAAAGCCTTCTTCATGAAATTTTCTTTTTCACTGTAGATGCCCACCATTACTTTTCCTTCATTGTTTTTGAAGTCAGTTACCAGTACAGTGAGGGTGGAGGATTGAGAGTGTCCAAGCACACCTGCCAATCCGATCAATACTGTAAATAAATGTTTCCTATTCATATGTTTTAAATTTATATGACAAAAGTAAAGGTAACTGCAAGTGAAAGCAAAAACTTATGACCGAGTTGTTGATATAGGAGGATGAGTTGTAAGAAATGGGGGTAGTTGGGATAAAAGCGAGGTAGGGAGTAAGATTATTTCGAGTCCGAAATGGACAAAGCGGGGTAATGAGGGCATGTAGGTGCCCTATGTAAAATTAGGGATGTGGGGTCCGATTTATATTGGAGGGAAGTTTTAGTACAAGGTTCTGTTTTGAGTTGGGTTTTAAGAAGTAAAAATTTGAAAATAAATAAAAATCACACCTACAAATTATTCAACTGATTTTTCTTCTTATCCGCACTAATGGTCCAAAAGAAGCCTACAAAAACGAATCGGTCTGCAGGTTGGGTAATTGCTCGTCTCTGAAACTGTCCGTTCATGTCAGGGGTATTGGCATATTGATACCCAAATACATTGTCCGTACCAAAGATATTAGAAATAGAAAAGTATAAGATTTTCTGCTGTGTCATCAAATAAGCCCAATTGAAGCTCAAGTTTTGAAAAGCTTTGGTTTTGCCGTTCATAAACATACCTTCGTTGGGATTATTAAAGGGACGACCCGAATTAACGGTGTATGAAAATCCAATTTGTGACGTAAGTTTGTCGATCCAATGCTTTGTAACGATCGAAGCAGTATGGGTAGCAATAAACGACGGGGTAGCTCGATTTGGAAAATTAAGATAATCTCTTTCGGAATCAATGTAGGAATACGAAATCCAATAATCGGTATTCTTAATGGTTTTGCTATCTCTCCAAAATAGGTCTAGTCCACGGGCATATCCGCTGCCGCCATTGGTGTATTGACTATTAAACTGAGGTCGTAAAGTATTAAATTTTATGAGGTTTTGATAATCTTTTACATAAACTTCTGACCGAAAAAGTCTCCCATTTTTATTGTATTGATAATTAAGGATATAGTGCAGCGCTCTTTCAGAACTTAAATTTTGATTATATTTTACATAATCAGCATTGGGTGTTTGGACAAAATCGCCAAAAGCAAAAGAAAATTGACTGTTGGTATAAACTTTGTAAGCCATCGACGCTCGTGGATTAAAGTGATATTCATCCAATAAATCATTGCGTGAAGCCCTTCCACCTAATTTTAACGCTAAATTTTTGCTAAAAAAAATATCTGACTCTACATAAGCAGCACCTAAGTGATTGGTAAATCCTACAGGAAATTCACGTCCAGACGCCTCGGTATATTTTTCATCAAAATCGGTATAAAAGTAATCTAAACCTCCGTATATCGACACTCTTTCTGATAAACTTCTTGTCAGTTTCAACTTCAAGTGCATTGCGTTTTCTGTATTGTTGAGTCGATCATCGGCTATCGAAATCTTATTTGTACCTATTCCATAACTTACTCCCGTGTGTATAAACCATTCTTTTGATAAGTTACCTTTATAGGATAGATTGCCGTAGGAGTTACCGTTTCTCAAAGCGTATCTGATTTTAGTTGGTTGGTTGACATCCTCCGAATTTATATCCAAATTAGATATATCAAATGCACCGTAAGCTCTCAATAGTCCGTTTTTAAATTTAAATCTGTATACCACTTCTCCACCAGAAGATTGGACAGGTTTATTCCAATCTAGTTTTTGTGGTACCAATTTTTGATACGGTCCGAGGTTTATATAATTCAAATTAAAAGTGACAGATTGTTTCTCCCATTTTCTTGTATTACCAAGACCTACACCAACTGTCATTAATGAAATATCGGTTTGATTTTGGACAGGTTCTGCTATGGTATTTAAACTTAACACACTAGATAAAGCTTCGCCATACTCAGCACTATATCCGCCAGTGGAAAAAGATACTCCATTAAAAAGGAATGGTGAAAAACGGCTCCTTGTCGGTGTATTATTAGCAGTTGGGCTGTATGGTTGTGGCACTCTGACGCCATCTACGAAGGTCTGTGTTTCATTAGCCTCTCCACCTCTTACGAATAGTCTACCATCTTCTCCCACCGTCTGAGCACCAGGCAGGGTGGTCAAAGCACCGATGATATCACCTGCTGCACCCGCTGTAGTAACGATATCGAGGGGTTTTAAAACAGATATCCTAGCCTTCTCACCTGCTTCAAAAGTACCCGCAGTGATGACCACAGCATCCAAAGCATTGACACTCTCACGAAGTTTTATGGTAAGATTCGTAAGTGTCTGAACATTGCCTGTTTTCTTAAATGATTCATAAGATAAAAAGCTTGCAACTAGCGATTTCACACCTGTTTCTGTAGTTTTAAAGGAAAAAACTCCGTTTGTATCCGTCACCGTGCCATCATACGTCCCATCAATATACACGTTGACACCCAATATCGCTTCCCCTTTTTGATCCACTATTCGTCCTTTGATCTCCGATTGAGACCAAAGAGAAAAACCAGTCAATACCAATAAACCCAATAATACTTGCTTCATCATTTTTTTTAATTATATGACAAAGGTGGGGGTAAATAGAATGTAGGACAAATGCAAAAGGACGAAGTGTGGAAAAAGGGGGATGAGTTGTGTGGAGTTAAAATAAATATTAGGGTAGTTCTACTCTATTTCTATAACAAAAAACTGCAAAACCCAATTACTGCGTTAAAAGTTAAAAAGTGTCCTCAATGAATTGTACCTACAATCTAATATTCTCTGCGCTAGGGCACGGTGACCCTAGTTCAGAGCTAAAATCGTTTACGACGATTTCTTTACACTCTTCATACCTTGTTCTTGGCTTTTACGTATTTTTTTAACTACGAAAATGAGATTTTAGAACTCCCCATTATTAAGACCGAGCAAACTCCAAAATTTTAGTAAAACTATAACTTGACAAATGATATATGTATGTCAATTTATAACTTTACTTAGTATTTCCTTACCATACTTTTTAATTGAGTAAGCAAAAATTTTATATTTGGAGTTAAATTACCTATTCCAAACCAAAACCAAAATTTTTCACTTTACTACCTACTCTTAAACCCAAACACACTTCCACAAATACCTCCAATAATATGAGCAAATTGGGATATATTATCATTTTGGATAGATTCTAATATTTCTTTACCTAAAAATAAGAATGCTACCAAAATAAAAGTAATTGGGATTTCTCCATTCCTCACATTGGTAAATGATGATAATAAAATGAGCATAAATACGATTCCACTTGCACCTAAGAGTCCCGTATTAAAAAATAAAATATTTAAAATCCCAGTAATTAAAGCCGTGAGTAAAATCATCATCAATAATCTTTGTGAGCCATACTTTTCTTCCACTATTGGTCCTACTAAAAGAATAAATGTAAGGTTACTCAATAAGTGAGTCCAATCGGCATGACCAAGCACATGGCTAAAAAGTGTGAAAATGTTCATTGGGTTTTGGATATCAAGGGTGTTGCCCACCATAAAATAAGGTAAGGTTGTGTCCAATGCACTTTTATTGAAGATGAGCACCACGGTACATAAAAGCGAAAAATATAAAGTAACTGGAGCATTAAATTTAATTCTAAAAGCCATGTTTATACATTTATGATTGACAAAAATAGTTCAAAAATTTAGAAATTTACTTTTTGATCTATTTCGTAAGAAAATTTTAATGATTTACCGAAACAAAACTTGGTCTAAGATAATATTCCATTAAAAGAAGTACTACTTTTGCAGTCCAATGGGCAATATTTTAGAATTTTTAGTAAAAACAGGCTATCACTTAATTTTTTTAGTGTTACTAGGCACTTCTATTTCACTTATTGTAAGGTATAATAGTGCTCAGAAAGAAATTTTTATTAATTCTACAAACATACTTTCTACTGCTGTAAACAACAAGCTTGACGAATGGGAAGGTTATTTTCAATTAGATGAAGTGAATAGTAGCCTGCAAAATCAGAATGCGCTGTTACTTCAAAAAATGTTTGAATATGGAATAAACTCCACTTCCGCACCTGCGTATCATCAAGATTCTATGGTTTTTGATGTTATACCTGTAAAGATTTGTAATAGTACTTTTACATTAAAAAACAATAATCTTACACTATGCCAAGGGAGTAACAATGGACTTGAGAAAGACTTGGGTGTAATTACTGAAAATGGAATATTAGGAATCATCAGGAATATTTCTCCCAACAGAGCTAGAGTAATGAGTATACTACACTCACAATCAATTATTGACTGCAGTCTAAAAAATGCAGGTGCTCATGGAAGCTTAGTGTGGAATGGAAAAAACCCAAAAATCCTAGATTTGATAGATATCCCAAAACATATCAACGTAAAGAAAGGTGATACCGTCTTAACAAGTGGTTTCTCTACGATATTTCCTAAGGGATTGTTAGTTGGAAAAGTAATCAGCGTCGAATTGCCAAAAGGAAGTAACATATTTGAAATATCTGTGGAAGTATTCAATGATCCATCAGCAGTCAGTTATGGGTACGTGATCAAAAATAAAATGGCTCAAGAGCAAAAGTTATTGGAGGCACAAGATGAGTAGTATCATATTAAGGAATTTTTTAAGAGGTTTGGGCTTGGTCCTATTTCAAGTAGGCATTTTGTCTCGTCTTGACTTGTCACTTGGTTCATTCACTTTCGTACATTTGATCGTTTATCCCTTTTTCATTCTTTTATTACCGATTAATACTCCAAAAGCAGTTGTGCTTTTATTTGCATTTTTCACAGGTTTATTTGTAGATTTCTTTTACAATTCACCAGGAGTTCATGCAGGAGCAATGCTGATTGCCGCATATTTTAGGCCATTTGCATTGAAGGTCTTAGAGCCTAATGAAGGATATAGTACAAAGTTTAGTCCCACTATGGTTCAAATGGGCTTCAATTGGTTCATTTCTTACATAAGTATTACCTCTTTTATATTTTGTTTTGCCTATTTCAGCCTCGATGCTTTTAGTGCAGTTTATATTTTTAGAATATTTATGAACTCCGTCTTTACAATAATTCCTTCAATTTTCGTTTTTATGATTATACACTTCTTATTTAGATCAAAAGTATAGATCAATGAAACAACTAGAAAATAGAAAAAATATAATTATCGGTTTTGTAATTTTGGCATCATTGATGTTATTGATAAAATTAGCTGGTTTGCAGTTATTCGATTTATCTTATCGAACACAGGCGAAGGAGGCTGCATTGTATAAGTTAAGGCAAGTACCTTCGCGTGGAATGATCATAGATCGAAAAGGAAAGCTTTTTGTGGCTAACACCCCTTCTTATGATATATTAGCTACGTTCAATAAGATAGATCCAGCAATGGATACAACCAAGTTTTGCGAACTATTGGGGATTACCAAAGAGTACTTTATTGCTACACTCAACAAAGACTGGAAAAGTGTACGGTTTAATAAAAAAGTTCCGTTTGTATTTTTACCTAAATTAAGTCCCGATAGATTTGCTGCGTTTAAAGAGCAGATCTATAAGTTTCCTGGTTTTCAAGCAGAATTGCGAAGTACTAGAGCTTATCCAGATAGTGTCGGAGCGCATGTTTTGGGGTACTTAAATGAGGCAGACGTAAGAGAAATTGAGCTAAGGCCAGAAGAATATGCACCAGGTGACTATATAGGTAAGTCAGGTCTAGAAAAGTATTATGAGGATGAATTAAGAGGCAAGAAAGGTATTTCGTACATTCTAAAAGATGTGAATGGCAGGAAAATTGAAAGTTTTGAGGATGGCAAATTAGATTCTGCATCGACTCCAGGACTTGAAATGAGGGTAACCCTCGATCTCGAGCTTCAAAAATATGCTGAAAAACTAATAGGTAATAAAAGAGGATCAGTTGTAGCAATAGAACCTTCCACTGGAGAAATATTAGCTATGGTAAGTGCACCAACTTATGATCCTAACATTGTAGGTACACCCAAGTTTGATTCAATAGTAAACTTCGACAAATTAAATAAAGCAGGTCTAAATAGGGCAATAAAAGGCCAATATCCCCCAGGATCAATTTTTAAATGCTTAGCTGCATTAATCGGATTACAAAGAGAAGTCATCACAGCAGATAAGGGTATATACTGTGGGGGAGGATATCACATAGGGGGAGGAAAAATCCAAAAATGTCATGCACATCCTCAGATTTCGAATGTGTCACAAGCCATACAGTATTCATGCAATTCCTACTTTTTTGACTTGATGCGAAAATCGGTTAACTATTATGGTGATAAAAAACCAGGTGAAGGTTTGGATACTTTTGTCAATTATTTAAGAGAATTTGGTCTAGGTTCGAGATTGGGAGTAGACATACCTTCCGAAAATCATGGATATATACCTGACTCAAAATATTACGATAAAGTTTATAAAAGAGAAGTTAATGGCTGGAGGGCAACCTATATGTTATCCATCGGAATAGGGCAAGGTGAATTGGAGCTTACGGTACTTCAAATGGCTAATATTACCGCGGCCATAGCCAATAGAGGATATTGGATAAAACCACATCTTATCAAAGAGTTTATCAACAGCGATCGTAAAATTCCCGCTGAATACAAGGAAAAACATATCATGCGAATAGATCAACAACATTATGTACCGGTCATTGATGGTATGGAGATGGCTGTAAGAGCAGGAACGGCTACAAGAGCTTTTTTGGATGACATCGTTGTCTGTGGTAAAACGGGAACTTCAGAAAATCCTCATGGAGAAGATCATTCCGTTTTCTTTGGTTTCGCTCCTAAAGATAATCCAAAAATTGCGATAGCTGTATTTGTAGAAAATGCAGGTTTTGGTGCAAGATATGCAGTACCAATTGGGTCATTGATGATAGAAAAATATCTCACAGGTACTATTAGAAAACCACGTCAGTACTTAGAAGATGATATGATATCTAAGAGTCTTCTGTTACTGCCTCCGCAGGAATTAGCCTTGTATGAACAATAAACTATGTCAACTATGATCATTTCTTGCATTGTCGCAATAGCAAAAAATAATGTGATTGGTAAGAACAATCAAATACCCTGGTACTTACCTTCTGATTTAAAATATTTTAAGAAAGTCACTACCGGTCACCACGTGATTATGGGCAGAAAATGCTACGAATCTATCGGTAAACCTTTGCCAAATCGGACGAATATCATTATCACCCGAGATCCATTTTTTATTAGCTCTAACTGTTTAATTGCTAGAAACATTAAGGAAGCACTCGAAATGGTTTTAGAAAATGATGAAACTGAGGCTTTCATCATAGGTGGGGGACAGATTTATGAACAAACTGCTGACTTTTGGGATAAATTGTACCTTACAGAAGTTGATCTTGAGGCAGAAGGTGATATCTTTTTTCCCGAACTAGACCATGATGAGTGGACTTTGACTTCTAAAGAATGCCACCAAAAGGATGAAAAAAATGAATTCGATTTTTGTTTTAAAGTGTATGATCGAAGAGAATAATCATGATATCGATAGATGACATAAAAGAAGATTTTCTCTACTATATTTGGCAATCTAAAATGTTAGGAGGCTTAGAGCTAAAAACTTTTGATGGTCAATCTTTAGAAATAGAAAATTATGGTTATCGCAATGACATCAGTGGTCCAGATTTCACAGGGGCAAAGCTAAAAATAGGTGATATAACATGGGCAGGTAATGTGGAGATGCACGTAAAAGCTTCTGACTGGTTTTTGCACCAACATCAAAAAGACAAAGCTTATAATAATGTAATTTTGCATGTAGTCTGGATAAATGATAAGCATGTAGAAATTGATAACCGTATCAATCCTATCCCAACTTTAGAACTACAACCTTTGGTAAAAAAAGAAATTTTAGCATCGTACCAATATTTAAAACAGTCTAAGAGCGCAATATCGTGCAAACCTTTATGGAAGAAAGAATACAACGCTGATTTAAAATTATCAGTATCAAGTTTTACAATAGGCAGATTAGAAAATAAGGTAGCTACTTTTAAAAATATCTTAGATGATCATGGTCAAGATTGGAATACTGCATTCTTCATTCAAATGTCCAAATATTTTGGAGGCACAACCAATAAATCGACCTTCGAGCGACTTGGTAAAGCAATACCCTACTCTGTTTTTGCAAAAAATGCATACGACCCAATAAGAATAGAATCCATCTTATTTGGGATTGCAGGTTTTTTAGATGAAGCTAATAGTACCGAAGAATATTATCTCTCTTTGCAGAATGAATACCAGGCTCAAAAAGCAAAATATCAATTAGTAGAAATCTATAAACACGAATGGAAATATGGCAAAATGCTTCCTGCTGGTTTTCCTACCATTAGAATAGCTCAACTGGCATCAATACTTACAAAACATCAGAATATTATTGACCAACTTTTAAATATAAATTCAACAGCAGATATTTACAAAATATTTCAAGTTCAGCCCCATGAATATTGGAATACCCACTTTGTTTTTGGTAAAATTGTTAAGGACAAAAATGCCATTCCAACTAAAGATTTTATTAACAGAATAATAATTAATGCTGTAGTTCCTTTTTACTTTACATACGGTAAAATGCGCGGAATTGACAAATACGTAGACCAAGCCCTTGATATCTTAGACTCATTAAAAGCGGAGAACAACACGATTGTAAAGATATTTCAACAACTGGGTTACATACCCGAAACATCAACCGACAGTCAAGGTCTAATACATCTTTATCAAGAATTGTGTACCTATAAAAAGTGTACAGATTGCCCAATAGGTAGGAAAATTCTCAAAGAAGTTAGTTTGTAAATGTTCGGAATGTTAGTTTGTCAAATACAGCAACAGATACAATCATGCAAAAAGACTATTCATCCTAACTTAATCTCATAGAGAGACTTTGGTGGTAAATTCTTATCAATCTCACCATCTAAGTCAATAAATTTAAACCCAGAATACGCATTGGACTTTTTTCGAAAGGAAATTAGGCAAAATAGTAGAGAAGAACATGAGCTGCGTAAAAAATTGATATCCGAAATATCAATTTAGCAGCGAACTGGAACCAACTGGATTTCAGCTATTTCTATTCTTATCGTTCATAATTCATAGAGGACGGAAAATTGAGTACTGAAACTAATATGAAGCATAATTTTCTTACAGTTAATTTCTAATGCGTAATTCCATCTAACTTAGTGTAATTAGTTGATAATCAATAGCAAAAATTTCATCATAAAAGTTAGTAAAAGTCTTCTTTATGAGCTTGCCCATGAATCCAAATCTGGGTTAAACCCCAATTTCTCTGCAAATATGCTTCCAATAGTTGATTTACCAGCACAACTTAAGCCCACTTAATAAATTATCATTAAGTGATTAAATTAAACCCTCCACTTTAAAGGAGCAATAGATCCACCCAAATTTTCTTCGATGATGATCGAAATTTCTTCATGATTGTCTAGACTAGCAAAACCTCTTGATTCTCCTGAACCTTCACGAGAAATCCTAATATACCGGTTCATCCTATCATTTAAAAAATGAAAATTTGGTTTTTCCTTTTGGTTTTTACCATCATTAATCGGTATAGATTTATTTAAATCCTCATCATCAACGATTGGTATTTCTAAGCTTTTGTCAGACACGACAAAATCAAAACCTTCTGAATAACTATCCGTGATAAGAATTTCATCTGGAGATATTAAAACATCAATATCACCTACATGCTGATCAAAATAAGTATTAATTTTTTCGTGAGGGATTACTAGATAATTCCCCTTTAAAGATTTAGGCACTATACCTTTTTTGTATGATGGATTTAATTTTTTGATCAAAGAATATTTCATACCCAACATTATGGATACTTCTTTTAAATTCAAGTTATCAAATACAATGAGGGTTGTAGTATAAAATTCATTCGTATGAAGTGGATTAGGCCTTAAGTTAAACTTGTCATAGTAATTTGCTACGTATGTCGCGGCGATAAGACTCGGCACATACTCTTGAGTTTCTTTGGGAAGGTACGGTAATATATCCCACACATCTTTAGCATGCTTATTAGATCTTAGTATTGCCTGAATTCTTCCTGGTCCGCAATTGTATGCAGCTAAGGCAAGAGTCCAATCCCCAAACATATGATGAAGTTCTTGCAGATAGTCCAAAGCTTTCTCAGTTGACTTTATTGGATCTATTCTTTCATCTACCAATCCATTGATGGCAAGTCCTTTGGCTCGAGCTGTGGGTGCCATAAACTGCCATAATCCGACTGCACCCGCATGAGATTTCGCATGTGGGTCCACAGCTGATTCTACAACAGGAAGATAGGCTAACTCTTTCGGCAAATTTTTTTCTTCGATAAATTTATCAAAAATAGGCTTGTACATGGCCATTGACTGCAATATAATATTGGTCTTTTCTCTGCCAGAGGTTACATAATTTTGAATTTTTCTTTGAACTACAGGAGTTACCTTAACTCTGAAGCTCATGTCTAAAAAACCTAAGCGTGTTGCAACAACTTGATTGTTGTGCACGGACTTAATTTCTTTTCCAGCGTTTGCTTCCAATAAAAGGGGGGTGGAAGCAAACAAAAAACTCATTATACAAGAAGTTGTCCACTTTTTGTTCATGATTAAAAATATTTATGTTCATGGTTAAAGAGTCATCCAATATAATCAAAGCTCACACTGTCTAACTCAAATTTTTCTCAATATCAATTGCAAAAATTCAGCCAAATAACGACCAAATTTTAAAAATTAGTATTAATCAGGAGGCAAAAGTAAGGGTATATAACCAAACAAAATAATTTTTTAACATTTTATTAAGATTTGACGGGGTGTATTAACATTTGATAATCAATAAAATATAACATAATAAAAACTTATATATTTAAATCGATGCTAATTTTGCCAAATTAAATAAGGAGTAATCATGATTTTTCTTTCCTAATATTTGTAAACTTATGTGAATGTCCGACGATTGGTTTTGGTTCTTTATCGGAATAGATATAGCAGGCATTCCAACCAAATTTGCCAATACGGTGTAGACGTCTGATAGATATATCTGGGTTGGATCAGTAATTTTGTCATTTAATTTCCATGGTCCTGAGGTAGAAATTGGCATGATTAGACCATCTGTGTCATATAATATCTCATTGATTCTATTCACTAACAATCTTCGAATTTTTAGAGCTTTTGTAAAATAGGCATCGAAATAACCTTCACTTAATACAAAAGTACCAATCATAATCCTTTTTTTAACCTCCGTACCAAAACCCTCTGACCTAGACCTAATATACATATCCTGCAAGTCCTTTGCATTTTCAGCTCGGTAGCCATACCTTACACCGTCAAATCGGCTTAAATTACTACTTGCCTCCGCAGTGGATAATATATAATAGGTAGGTACTAGGTATTTTATGTACTCAAAATCAAAAGGGACAAGCTCAAATTGTTCTTTTAAACTTTCCAATGCTTTTTGATTACCTTCCATCCACGCTCCTTCTCCTTCAAACATGGCAGGTATATACGAAAATTTAGGTTTACTTTTAAGATTGTTTTCCGAAGTTATTTCAATTGATATAGAGGTACTATCATGAATGTCTATACCACTCATTATATCAAAAGCCAGATAAATATCGTCATAATCTGTGCCCACTACTCCAATTTGATCAAAAGAGGATCCATACGCAATCAATCCGTATCTTGACACAGCACCATAACTAGGCTTGAATCCAATCGTATTGGTAAAAGCGGCAGGCTGTCTTACGCTGCCTCCTGTATCGCTACCAAGTGCCAACATAGATCCACCAATCTGTACAGACACAGCTGCACCTCCACTACTTCCACCCGCAATCAGCGTATCGTCAATTCCATTTTTAACAGCACCGTAATGTGAGTTTTGCGAAGTAGAGCCCATGCCAAACTGATCACAGTTGGTCGTTCCTATGATGATAGCCCCTTCATTTAGGAGGTTTTGCACAGCCGTCGCCGAAAATGGTGATTTATATCCTTCTAATATTTTTGATCCCGCGCTGCAAGGGTGTCCTTGATAACAAATATTATCCTTAAGGGAAATGCAAACTCCTGTGAGTTTTTTCCATGTTAACATGCCTGCTTTCAAATCTTGATCTAATTTTTTAGCAGTTTTTATAGCTTCTTCACCAAATATATGAATAAAAGCATTTGTATTTAGATTGTCATTTATTTGTTGAAGATGAAAGCCTACCTGATTTTCAAAAGTAGTTTCCCCTGATAAAACGGCCTCATGAAGCGAAGTAATTGTTTTGTACATTGATAGTAAATTATAATATTTCGCAAAAATAATGTAATTGTTAAGGTATAAGCTTTATCGATAAATATTTTCCAAAGATTTTGATAAACGTATCAAATTTGGAGAGTAACCTTTATTTTAACAATTAAATTAGTTGCTTTTCTTTTTACAAATCAATACCGGCTAAACTCAAAAAAATGACCTATTATTCACAAAATAAAAAAGAGAATCTACATTCATTTTTGGGAATAAGAAGGCAACAAAGATTACTCAAGCCCTTGTCACCTTCTATAATTACCCAATGTAAACAACTAACTATATCGATTTATTCTGTTACAATTAATTTAGTAGACTTTTGCTCTCCGCCTACTTTCATGATTAAAAAATATACTCCATTTCCATTCAAAGAAGATCGACTTAACTCGATCAAGTTTTGTCCTTTATTGATGTGGATTGTGTTTTTTAAAACCACTTTACCAAGTTGATCTGTTATGAGGTATGCTGTATCTTCTTCTTTATCACTAATGATGGATATGGTAGCCCTTTCATGCAATGGATTAGGATATACTTTGAGTTCTGCCTGCCCAATATCTTCTGCGTTCCAAGCTATTTGGACTTTATTTTTCCCAAGATCATTGGTATAAATTTCTCCACTTTCCATCTCAATAAAGTCACTTATTTTACCACTTTGCAACGCCCTTAATTTCAAACTTACTTTGTCTAAAGATTGAGCATTGTAGTTGATTAATTTAAGTTGATTGGCAGTTTGACCAGAAATCCAATCTTTGCCTGAAATTTCTAATAGTTCGGCTTGTGCAAGAGCAATACTAATCTCTGCTCCAATAGCATTGTACTGAGATAAATCTAGTTCTAGTTCGAATGTTTGTCCGATTTTGACATCTTTATCCAAGAGGCTTAGTTCGATTGCTTTTGATCTTTGCTGAATATTTTTTTGAAGTGCGCTTGCGGTATAACTCACGTCTACGTCTCCAATTTTTACACCTACAAAACTGAGATCCATATCTTTATTGATTTGGTCAAGTTCTAGGTGTTGGGGATAGTCTTCTTCTAAAGCACCATCTACCGAAGCAAATGAATAGTCACCATCTATAGCGACCCAACTTGTATGATTAGAAAAATTTTCTTTCACCCCTAAGATGAGACTTCTCATTTCTACTATATCCGAGATTGATATCTTTTTATCATTGTTGACATCAGCAGCAATCATGTGATATGGCGATCTAAATTTACTAATTCCTAAGATGTGTCTTTGCATTTGTACCAAATCAAGCGTGTTGACCCCGTTGAGGTGGTCGTCATTTTTAAATGGTACGATCATCATGTCTACACCTTGTGGTGCGTTTATGGTCGTTTGGCCTTTGTCATCGGTCATTTTTTTGACAAGTTCTTTACCGCCTGTCATCAAAGAGATTGAGAAATTTGGCACAACTTCTTCTGTTATGGTACGAACATTATTCTTGAGAGCAAAGAAATTTTGACAGTTGCCTCCAGCTTTGATCGTAAGTACAGCACTGCAAGAGTGAAGTAGTGTATTGCCGCTGTATACTTGAATCGTTAAAGTATCTCTTTTAAGTAATTCTTGACCGACTAATGTTAAATTATCACACGTATAAACTTTTGAGCTTACGGTATCCAAGCCCTGTCGTGACATGACGACCCTCGCATTAAAAGTCGATGCACAATTATTGCCAAAATATCCTACCAATTCTCGAGCATTCACAGATACGATACCAGTAGGCTGAATGATTCTTTCTACATTTCTACAAGCGAATACTTGACTACTGGTATCCCTTACTTCTACTCTAAAACTTGCTTGACTACTATTGTTACATGCGTCTGTTGCAGATAAAGCAATTGTGTATATTCCTATAGGGTAAAAACCTGACGGGTCGATACCATTATTGTTCCTAGCTTGAGGACTGTTATTGGTTAATGTCAATCTTGTGTCGCAATCATCTACTTTAATATTGGTAAAATTGATTTGAACACCACAGTCGCCTTGATTGAAAATAATGGTATCTCTTACACCTGTAATAACGGGTGCAAAAGTATCTATGATGGCGATTTTCTGAGTAAAGCTGATTGGAGTGATAGACCCGCATTTGTCCACAGCTGTCCATATTCTTCTTAGCGTATCGTTGCAAGTATTGGTAAGGAAAGTGTCTCGAAACGATATATCAATATCCGCACATCCCACGCTCACTCCCTGTTTTAATCTCATTCTGCCACCTGTTACTTCTGGTCTTTTATCAGCACAAGAAGGGAGTGTTATGTTGGTAGATGGTAAGTCAAAAGAATCTATGGTCAATAACTTATTATTTACTATATTAATCGATTGTACACAAGTGCTAAGTAGGTTATCATTGTTATCAAATAATAGATATGTTCTAGTCAATGTATCTAAATTACAATTTCTTGGTAGTCTGATAATAACTGAATCTAGTTTGAAGTTTCCTCCGCAACTATTAGCTATTCTTGGTCTTGGTATACTGGCAGGAATATTGATACCATCGTATTCTTCACATGCTACATCGACCTTTTCTACTGTACAAATAAAACTGGGTACACCTTGGCTAATAACGGTCACTCGAGCTGTACAAGTAGAAGTTTGGTTTGTACCTGGTCTTGTGATGGTCAAGGTTACGTTTTGTGGTGTACCGACATCACTACATGAAAAAGTTGATCTGCTAATGGATTTTTCAACTGGGTTGCCACAGCCTGTTCCACTTCCTCCGTCTACATCATTGGCAGTAATGGTGACTGTATTATTTGCCCCAAGACTTACTGTGATATCCTTTGGTATACAAATCAATTGATTACCGTCAACAACAGTGATCGTGGTATCACAGATTGTTATATTTCCTGCGGCATCGGTTATTGTAGCAGTTACGCTTCGGACACCCACATCACTACAAGTAAAAGTATTAGGACTTACTTTAAAAGTTACTATTGTACCACACGGGTCAAAACTATCATTGTTGATGGTGCTACTGTCTATGGTTGTTGTACCACCATTGACCATAACCGTTGCTGTTTTCAGTCGACATTCTGGAGCTACACCATCCAAAATAGTGACAATAGATTCGGCTATACCGGTATTACCTGACGCATCTCTTACTACAACACGGACAGTATTATTACCTAAGTTTGCACAAGTAAATATACTGGGAGCATTGGCACTATCTACAATGCTACAATTGTCACTAGAACTCATGATGAGGTCAGAAGCATTTACAACTACCGAACTATTTACATTAGAAATGGTTCTTTCGATATTTCTGACAACCAATCTAGGTCGTATGGTATCTTGCACCGTTACATTTGCTGGACAAGTGGAAGAATTGCCAGTGGCATCAGACACCGTAATCATAACAGGATTGTTGGCCCCTAGATTTGCACAAGTAAACTGGGTTTTGTCAACACTAAAATTAAGTGGAATGCTATTACATTCGTCAAAACTACCTGAATTAAAGACGGAAGCATCACCAATCGTAGCTTGACCTTGAGCATTCAATAAAATAGAGACATTACGTACTCTACAAATCGGTGCTTGTCGGTCTATCACGGTTACTGTAGTCTCGACAGTATCTCTATTGCCAAAGTCGTCTACCACAATGACTGTCACTCTATTGCTTCCTAAGTTTTCACAAGTGAAGGTGTTTTTAGAAATGATGGTATCACTTACACTGCAATTTTCATCTATCGAAGCTATTAAATCGGATTTTTTAATGGTGACACTTTCATTATTTGTAATTGCTAGATCAAAATTCTTAGGCGTAACCAATGGAGCTAACGTATCTCTCACAGTTACATTGGCATCGCAAATCATTGAATTACCTAAGGCGTCTCTAACTGTCACTTTAACGGGATTGGGTCTTCCTATATCCCCGCAATTGAAGGTCGCTTTATCTACTGTGTAGCTTACTATACTCATTCCACTGCAGCTCGCTCCATCTCCAGCCCTAAATATAGATGCATCACTGATCAAAGCTTGACCTTGATTATTCACAAAGATGGTCACATCTCTAAGATTACATGTTGGCGGTACTCGGTCTACGATGGTTATTATCGCTGTGGCTGTTGTGGTATTTCCACTACTGTCTCTCAAGGTGACTGTGACGGTGTTCGCTCCAGCATTCTGACATCTGAATTCGCTAATAGAAAGCGAGGTATCTCCTAACGAACAGTTGTCAGTGGCTGACTGGATTAGTTCTTGTTTTGTAATGCTGATTACTTGATTTAAACTGGTTATTTCCTTAGTAATATTTCTTGTGGTCAGTAGTGGTTTGATGGTATCTCTTACAATCACATTGGCATCGCAAATCATTGAATTACTTAAGGCGTCTCTAACTGTCACTTTAACGGGATTGGGTCTTCCTATATCAACGCAATTGAAGGTCGTTTTATCTACTGTGTAACTTATTATAGTCATTCCACTACAGCTCGCTCCATCTCCAGCCCTGAATATCGATGCATCACTGATCAAAGCTTGACCTTGATTATTCACAAAGATGGTCACATCTCTAAGATTACATGTTGGCGGTACTCGGTCTACGATGGTTACGATCGCTGTGGCTGTTGTGGTATTTCCACTACTGTCTCTCAAGGTGACTGTGACGGTGTTCGCTCCAGCATTCTGACATCTGAATTCACTAATAGAAAGCGAGGTATCTCCTAACGAACAGTTGTCACTGGCTGACTGGATTAGTTCTTGTTTTGTAATGCTGATTACTTGATTTAAACTGGTGATTTCCTTAGTGATATTTCTTGTGGTCAGTAGAGGTTTGATGGTATCGCTTACGATCACATTGGCATCGCAAATCATCGAGATACCCAATTCATCGCTAACCGTCACTTTTACGGGATTTGACCTTCCTATGTCAGTGCAATTAAAAGTAGTTTTATCTACAGAGTAACTTACAATGTCCATAGCAGAGCAGCTTGCACCTGCACCTGCCCGGAATATCGATGCATCACTGATCAAAGCTTGACCTTGATTATTCACAAAGATGGTCACATCTCTTAGATTACATGTTGGCGGTACTCGGTCTACGATGGTTACGATCGCTGTGGCTGTTGTGGTATTTCCACTACTGTCTCTCAAGGTGACTGTGACGGTGTTCGCTCCAGCATTCTGACATCTGAATTCGCTAATAGAAAGCGTAGTATCTCCTAGAGCACAATTATCACTCGCTGACTGGATTAGTTCTTGCTTTGTGACTCTGATTACTTGATTTAAACTGGTGATTTCCTTAGTGATGTTTCTTGTGGTCAGTAGTGGCTTGATGGTATCTCTTACGATCACATTGGCGTCGCATATCATTGATACGCCTAGGTCATTGGTAATGGTCACGAAGACTGGATTTAGCCGACCGATATCTGTGCAAGTGAAGTTTGTCCTATTGACCGAAAATCGTGCAGTATTTAGCCCAGCATTAAAAATAGTGGGGTCAGTGATAGTTGCTTGTCCTTGATTATTTACGAAAATGGTGACATCGCGCAAATTACAAGTTGGTGGTACCCTATCTACAATATTTACAATGGCCTCGACTCGAGTTTCATTTCCTTGAGCATCTCTCAATATGACAGTAACATTGTTAACTCCCAGATTTTGAAAAGTAAATTGACTCCTTGAGAGCGTTGTATCTCCCAAAACGCAATTGTCACTTGCAGCTACTACTAATTCTTGTTTTGAAACCGTGATCGTTTGATTGATACCGGATATTTCTTTTATTATATTTCTTGTTATCAAAGTAGGTTTTACTGTATCTCGCACCATTACATTGGCAGTACAGGTCGTGGATTGATTGTTGCTGCCTGTTACCGTAAGTCTTACTTGAACAGGAGTATTCAAGTTTGAGCAATTAAATTGAGTTCGGTCTGCCGCAAAAGTAAGACTGCTAGGACCACAAGCCCCTCTTGACCCATTATCAAATATGGCAGGATTTGTAATTGTTGCTTCACCTTGGACGTTAAGGAATACTGTCACATCTCTAACACTGCATATAGGAGCTTCTCCGTCTGTGACCTCTACATTAACAGTACATGTACTGCTGTTACCACAAGCATCTGTCACAGTAAATACAACGGCGGTATTACCAACATTAAAGGATGATGTGAAACTACTACCTGATTGGACTGGGTTTGTGCCTATTTGGTAAGTGGTTGTTAGACCCGTATGACATGTGGTATTTGACACAGTTGGTCCTTGGACAGTAACTGTTGCGGCACAATTAGAGGTTGATCTTGCCATAATTCTATTTTGAAGACAAACGAGGGTAGGTGAGGTTGCGTTTCTTCTGATGATTCGCTGTACTTCGCTGAATGTTGTGGTTATTCCATTGCATCTGAAAGTGACAAAATGGGTACGTTCGATTACTGTACATTCTCCAGCATTACTTGCAATAGGACGGTCAGAAAATGTAGTTGTCGTACTGGTGCAATTACAGTTTGGATCAATTATAGGTACACTTCTTATGTCCTGAGGCCTAATATTTGGCACACACGCATTGATGGTTGTATCCCTTGGCCAAGTCACACATTCGTTGGTATTAGAGCAATTTCTAATCTTATTATTATCCTGCACATGTACGATCGTTCTTGCAGATGTCACTACACCATTAGCATCATGCGCATATACTGTTACAGCTCGATAACCCAGGTCCTTGCAATTCATACAAATGGTATCTTGATTGGGAGTGGTTGCAGAAAAAGAGTATTTGACACTAAGACCACACGCATGACTGGCACTTTGTACTAAGGGCTTAGCTGTAATACATGCAGAATTTGTACTATCGTTTGGTGCTAAAGCAACAGCTACGGTGTCTACCACAAAAAATGAAGCTCCTTTGCTGTATTTGATTCTAAATTTGTGTGTGGCTTCTTTTAAGTTACCGCACCCATCTCTCAAGGTCCAAATAAATGTATAATTTCCAGCCGGTAGTGATCTTACTAGATTAATGGTTTTGCCTTGAGCAGTGCCATTGGCGACAGTCATGTTATTTTGATTTTCAACTTTCCAAGACCAAGATAATAGGTCATCTGGTGTGCAATCGTCTGAACCAGAAGCACTAAGTGAAAAATCTCCAGCATTACAATTTTCTGTATGAAATAAGGTGTCATTCCTTGGTGTAGTAATACTTGGTGGTATATTATTTTCTACAGCAATAGTTTGCTTGAGTTCGTACACATTGCCAGGTGCTTCACACCAATTGATTATTTTCCATATTCTGATTACTTTAAAGCAGTTTTGATTGGCAGGTGACTGGACAGTGTATATTTCATCCTTATAAGTTATGCCAAGATTTACACAACTATTTATTGGTACAATTGGTCTACCATATGCTCTACCGTATTTAGTTAAAGAATCTGGGTGTAAGCTTTTCATATTGCACATACCTCTTAAGATGGTATCTCGAGGTGCAACAATGGTAGAAAAATCAGCCAAAGTGGAGTTTTGTACCGTAATCGTCTGCGTTTTTACCACGGTATGCGAAGCGTCTTTAGCAGTAAAAGTTCTGACTATTGTACCAACTTGACAATTATTTAGGTTATAACTCACTGTCTCTTCTATAGTGAAGTTGCATTGGTCAAAAGCGATGGCCTCTCCATACGTTTTTAAATCTTTGTTTGTTGACCATTGTGCACATGTTATAGTTCGATCACTGGGTACTTCCAATACTGGTATAGATTTGTCTTGCGCGGTGAGGGTTGTCATGCATGTGTTTATATTTCCAGCTTGGTCGGTGGCTTGTAGCATTACCATAAAAGGTTTTTCGACATCTGCACAAGTCACATGAATGGTATCTCTAAAAGGTCTATCGGTTGAATCGCTCATTCTGCGTATCAAAACCGATGTAAGAGAACATTCATCTTTTGATCCATTGTTGATCATAGCTGAAGTAATATATCCTCCTCCAGCCGAAAGACTCATCACGACAAATTCTTTGCAAATGGCTACAGGTGGTGTTTTATCAGACACATTTATTGAAAAATTGCAAGTAGCCGTATTCCCAGATTCATCCGACACGATATATTGAGCTGCATAATCTCCGATCGTTAAAGCAATCGCTTCTCCTGCATTTTTTGTCCCAACATTGTTAATGACTATTTGATGACTAAATCCACTCGAACAGTTGTCAGAAATAGCAGAAGCAGCTATTGTTGGAAGCTTGAAGATACCGAGACATTGGTGGGCATCGGTAGTGATGTTAATATTGTCAATACATTTGGCAATCACTGGAGCGACTTTGTCAGAAACTTCTATCAGCTGCTTATGCGTTCTTCGGTTCATGACATTGCAATGCGGCTCAAGTATCTCCCATGTTCTGATGATCTTGGTTTTAGTTGGTAGTTTTATGATCTGATCTGCATAAGATATTAAAAGATTGCATTCAGGATAGTTACTTTTATCTAATACCAAATGATTAATTTTTGGATAACCAGAAAGTGTTGGCAAAATAGTACCACTTACCAAAGAATTACAATCTACACTGATATTATCCTTAAGGTCTGTTGGGAAGGTAACAGAATCCAAAGGAAATCTTTTAATCTCCATCACCACTGTACATACAGCTGAAGTGTTGCCAAATTGATCTCTAGCTTGGAAGTTTCTTGTTATTCGAGCTATATAATTAGGATCACAAGTGAGGTTCGTTCTTTCATCGCTTCCAATTTGGTGGATTGTATAATTACTACAATCTTCAGCCGCAACAATTGCACTATTGATTTGAAGATTATAACATTCCATCTCTATTGAGTCAGTACAAATGATAGCAGGAGCCATTTTATCTTCTAACAGCACATTACCCCAACATGAGTTATTGCCACAGCCGTCTACTATATGTGCTACTATTTCTTTACCAATGTGTTCTTTTGAAAGCACATTATTGGGCACAATTGTACCATCTTTTAATTTTAGGACAAGTGATAGTGCAGTACCGACTGTGTTTTGGCCAATAAAAACATCAGATAAGAGAACCTTGCTTTCACACGTACTATCTAGTCCAATATTCACTTGACTATTACAAGCTAAGACACCCGTGTAAGCACTGCCAATGGCAACATCAAGCTTTAAATCTGGCGTACAGGGATTTGTAGAGTTTACAGCTGTAATAGTATAGGTTCCTGCAGTTGATCCCCAGTTTATTTCTACCCTATTTTGCCCAAGGTTTGTTAAAGTACCTCCACCTGAGATAGAAAACGTATAATTATCTTGACTTTGAATGGAGTATGTCCCATTAGATGACAAGCAAAGAGAATTTAAGCCCTGTATAATTGGAATTGCATAACCACAATCGCCACCTTTCAATGTGACATATTCATTTTTAGAAGATACTATACTTATTTCGTATGCTTTTCGGTAAGATGATGAAATTGCGACTTTATATCCACCAACAACCTCACTCACGGATATCAGTTGTGGATCAAAAGGTTTGAAGGACACATTCCAAGTTAATCCCGGTGAACTCGAGATATAAAAGGTATCTATAAATTTTTCTGAAACTCCATTGCACAAACATGAAGAAGTCCTAACGACAGATTCAGTAGTAGAATCATAGAATTCTACATTTTCTCTCGTCATAACCATGAGTAGTGGCATGAGCGTGGAGACTACCAAAGAGACAGCAATGCCTCTTAGGTACCTGATTGGACCAAATTTTTTCATCGACCTAGTTTTGTTTACCTAAAAAGAGTAAAATACAAAGGCCTATTAGTCTATTCTATACAGTGTTGGTTAGTTAAATCGAGAATTAAGAACTTGAGTTTAGAACTTAATTTAGTGCAAATATATATTATTATTTTGTTATATACAATATATATGATCTTTTTTTATAATTTATTTTTATATATTAATGTGGTAGTAATACATGCATGGTTTATTTAAATCATAATTGCACGTGATTTAATTGATTTCTTGAAATTAGAAGCTTCAATTCTTTTTGATAATAAATACTACTTATGTATTAGGAATGAATGATCTAAACATACAAATAATTATCTTTGTCATTTTTTAAATCTTTGGGTGAAATTAATTTGGTTTGATCATTTGTTTTTCTTCATAATAGGTATAGTGTTACCCCTATTTTCATATATATCTTCCCAAGCTATGCAAGAAATTGATAGCGAAGATTTCATAGATGAAAACTCTTCCAAAAAGGATTTATATTATACCAATGGCTTAATTCTTTGGATAGGTGGGTTTTTGGTCACAGCCAATTATATTATGACTGGCAAGCCCATTGAAAAACTTGGTTTTAATTGGCCAAAAATGGATTCGTTGGTGATTGGGCTTACAGCAGCACTTGTTATTATTTACCTTGTTGATACTTATTTTAGCGTCAAAGAGTTCAAAAGTGACAAATCAGAAGAATCAAAAACGATGGAGGTATTATTGCCTCATACTTGGAAAGAATATGCCCACTATTCCTTTTTGGCCATAAGTGCTGGTATCTGCGAGGAGGTAATCTATCGAGGATTTTTGATTAATTATTTAAGGGAGCTATTACCACCAGGATCTACAAATATTTATTTTGCCATATTAATCCCTTCAATCATTTTTGCTATTTCCCATCTCTACCAAGGTTGGCTTAATGTTCTTAAAATATTCACCATTTCAATACTTTTTGGGCACATCTATGTTCAGTCAGAGTCTCTTTTGATTGTCATAATAATACATGTGATGGTTGATTTAATATCGGGGAGTGTTTTGATATTTAATCAAAAAAATAAAGAGTAATAAAGATTGGTTCATTTTTAAATAAACTCTTCTTGTATTAATACTTGATCTTTAGAATTAATGTTTCCTTTTTTCGCTGTATAACTCAATATGCATTTTAGTCCTAAGTAGCCCAAGCCCTATCTCCCTTTTTATAGGGTACATCGCCCTCATACCTTCCTGGTACAGCCACATATCGAAGTGTCTGGGTTGCTCCAATTTCAGAATTGAAATACCCCAAAATCGTCAGTTGCTTAAGCATGGTAAAGTAATGCGTCGTTCTTTCCTCCTTGGCTTTTTCCTGGTTGGCTTTATTGACTTCTTTTGCTTCGTTATCTTTCTCCATTAGAAAAGCAATTTTTTCTTCTCTTGTTGCTTCTGCAAAAGACTTCTTATTTTTTGATTGAAAACTAGATTGAATATCTGCTAAACCTTCAATGAATATCTTTCGATCTTTTTCGCTGTAACAATCATTGACCAAATCACTCATGAATTGGGCAACATTAGCTGCTTTTGCACCAGGTGTATTGGTAGTGGGGATAATAGCCTCACCGATTTCGTTGAGTAAATCAAAGTCTTTTGGAGACACCGACGTCACTCCCGTAATTGCATTATTTGCTGGTTTGCACCCCGTCTGTAAAAACATTTCCCCACCTACAAAAGCGGCTCCTGTTATCAAGGATATATTTCTTAATACTTGTCTTCTGTCCATTTGCTTTTACGTTTTAAAGGTTTTGTTTTTTTAATTGTTCAACCGCATAATTGGCAGCTCTTGCAGTAAGAGCCATGTAGGTAAGTGAAGGATTTTGACATCCACTACTCACCATACCCGAACCATCCGTTACAAACACATTTGGAGCATCCCACACTTGGTTGTAGGCATTCAAAACAGATGTTTTTGGGTCGCGGCCCATTCTTGCTGTGCCCATTTCATGAATGCCATGACCAAGCGCATGCCCAGTGTCACGTGTTTTTACATCTTTCACACCAGCAGCCTCCCACATTTCTTTGAGATCATTGACGATATCTTTACGCATTTTAAGTTCGTTTTCTCTGAGTTCGGCATCTGCAGCTAAAATAGGTAGTCCCCACTTATCTGTCTTTTGTTTTCCTTTAGTGGCATCAGTGACTACATTTCCTGAAGCATCATAATATCTTTTGTCTAGCATGATTTTATTGTCGTGATGCGGTAGTACCTCTCCAAACCCTGTGGCACCAATGGTCCAATTTCCTGGCTCTGTGAGGAATTCTTTAAGGTCCGTACCAATAGCAAGCTCGGCTACATCCCTTTGCCAACCTTGTCTACTTGCAGCTCCTTGATAACCAAAACCTCGAAGATAATCTCTCTTATCACTACCTATATTGGCAAATCTTGGGATATAAAAGCCCGTTGGCCGTCTGCCATATGTATAATAATCATCAAAACCCTCTATCGTGCCACTTGCTCCTAGGTTGTAATGGTGATCCATCACATTGTGCCCCAGTTCTCCACTACTGCTTCCTAATCCGTCGGCATAAACATCAGTAGCACTATTCATAAGAATCCATGTGCTATTCAAGGTCGAAGCGCAAAGGAATACGACATTGCTATAAAACTCATAGGTCATATTGTCAACAGTATCCAATACCTCGACACCTTTTGCTTTTTTGCTCTCTTTATCGTAAATCACTTCTTTTACGATTGCATCTGTCACAATGGTAAGTTTACCCGTAGCCATTGCAGCGGGTAAAGTAGATGACTGCGTACTAAAATAACCACCGTAAGGACATCCTTCCCAACACCTAGCTCTGTATTGACACTTACCCCTTCCAGGCAAGTCTTGAGTGATATTTGCTACTCGACCTACGAATAGATGTCGATTGCTGTTGTAATGACCTTTAATTTTCTTTGCAATTTCCTTTTCAACTATGTTGAGTGGAAAAGGGGGCTGAAACTGACCATCAGGCAATTGGCTAAGTCCTTCTTTCGAGCCTGATATCCCTACAAATTTTTCAACATGGTCATACCACGGTGCTATATCTGCATATCGGATAGGCCAATCTATACCTACACCTTCTTTGGCATTGGCTTCAAAATCCATTTCACTCAATCGATAACTTTGTCTTCCCCACAGTAAGCTTCTACCTCCCATACGATAGCTTCTCCACCATGTGAATGGCTTAATTTCCGTATAAGGCGAATCCTTTTCATTCGTCCAAGCGTCCATCACTACTTGATTGGCTGCCCATCCACGATGTATCACCGGATAGTCTTCTTTTTGCTGTTGCGTAGTCTCGGTTCCATATTTTGAGTCCCACGGATCATTACTTACCGTCTTATAATCTTTTACATGTTCGTACTTGGGGCCTCTTTCGATCATCAATACGTTGAGACCTTTTTCGGTTAGTTCTTTTGCAGCCCACCCACCACTTACACCACTACCTACTACGATAGCATCAAAGGTATGTTTGGTCTTTGCTTTGCTGTTGAAATACAGTGTATCTTGCATAGTACTTTTGTGTTTTTAACGATCTGTGAAAAGAGCCAATAAATGATATAAGGGAAGTTCTAAAAACTCTATTTCTATTACAAAAAACTGCAATAGCAAATTACTGCCTTTAATTTTAAAAAATGTCCTCGATGTAGCAACGGCTACACCTGCGGTACTTTTTAAAATTCGCCTTGTCCTTTACTATTTCGTATTTTTTCACTACGAAAATGAGTATTTAGAACTACCCATAATTAACAACGTGTGAAAGTACACTGAGAACTGAATATTATTGCAACTTTTTGTAAAAAATATTTTCACTCTTCGACACTAAACCCCGATGCTACAAAAAACTCCATCTCCTTATCCAATCTTGGGTGATTAAACTTAATATATGCTGCGTGTAAATACAATCGATCGGACATTTTACCATATAAATCATCTCCTAAAATAGGACAATTCAATCCTTTGGTATGTGAGCTATGAACCCTCAATTGATGGGTTCTCCCTGTGATGGGGAAGAAATGAATAAGTGTTTGTTTTTCTGAGCGCGCGATTACTTCATATCTTGTCGAAGCAGATTTTCCATAGGTGTAGCAAACCAATTGTCGAGGGCGATTGTCAAGGTCTACCCGCAGTGGGAGGTCAATATTACCACTATTTTGGGTAATGACTGCCTCCAATATTGCTTCATATCTTTTGGTTACTTTTCGCTTAGTAAACTGCGATTGGATATGGTGGTAAGATTCCATATTTTTGGTTAAAATCATAATGCCTGATGTAGACATATCTAATCGATGTACGATTATTGGACCAGTGATATCAGGATATAGACTTGCTATTCGGGTCATCACAGAGTCTTTAATTTCTTTGCCGGGTACAGAGAGGAGTCCAGGAGGTTTATTTACCACAATGATGTCTTGGTCTTCGTAGATGAATTTGAGTTCTTTTGGTGTGGCTAGTGTATGGACCATAGGATTCTCCTCTACATCTAATCCTTCGAGCATGTGCGTTAAAATAGGTTTACACTTACTTTTGCACGCTGGGTAGTATTGTCCATGTTTTCGCATTTCAGAAATATTTGGTTCGCCCCACCAAAACTCTGCCATTGCTATTGGGCGAAACCCATGTGAAAAAGCGTAATGTAGTAGCTTTGGTGCAGCACATTCTCCAGAACCAGACGGAGGTACATTGCCATTTGCTACATCAAAAATATCCATAATGTTTTTTGATTCTCCAGTGTAATTAAGAAAATTGTAGGCCTGAAAAAGTTTTTGTTGAAGGGCGGCTGACATCCCTTTTCTTTCTTCTTTTAATCGGCTGATGACCTGTCTTTTTACATCCAGTGTCTCGGTGAGAAGCGATATTTTTGATTTCCAAAACCTCTTTAAATCTTTCAGAAAATACTGATCTTGAGAGCTCTCGTTGTTGAGTTCTTCTTCTATTTTAAGTCTTTCTACTTCTTGCAAGTTATGAAGTTGCTGCCTTTTATTGTCCCTGATTTCTTTTTTCTTCTTTTGAGATTCTTTTGTTGAGATCAATAGTTCTTCAAACTCCTTTTTGGCACCTTCTAGTTCAAATATAAGGTCTATAAAAGTTTGCTCGTTTTCTAGCTCGGATATGGCTTTATTGATTAAATTTATTTCTTCTTCTCCTTTTTTATAAAATCCGTTGGGGTCAAGGGTGTCTAGTATAGGAGGCACAAAACCTTCGAAGTGATTACCTCCAAATAGTTTACCTGAAAAAGCTGCCAAATAGCCTAAAGTTTTGTTCTCATTTTGGACAATTAAAACACCAAACATTTTGCCAAAACTGTTGGTTTCGTCGCCCTTATTTATAAAATTATGAGGAAGTTTTGCAATTTTAGTTTGTACTTCTTCTGCTGCTATTAAACACAATGGATGTGGTTTGTAATTGAAAGGATACGTGAATTTTTGAGGCAACGGTATAGACTCAACATCTGTCTCAAAATTAGAAAAGCAAGTATTTGTTGTATGATCAGTTTCCTCGGTTTTATTTTCCAACACCATTTCTATTTAAAAAATCAAAGGTAGCTTCTAATGTCCTAACCCAATTCTTATGTAATAAAAAATTATGAATATCGTCTGGTAAAACTATTTGTTCGTGATACACTTTATGTCTTCGTAATTGCTCTATGAGTCTAACGGATTGATTAAATGCTACATTTCTATCATCATCGGCATGAATTAACAAAACAGGCGACTTCCAACTTTTCATAAAATTAAGCGGTGATGATTGTTCAGCTAGTTTGGCAAATTCAGGCATTTCACTTTTTTCATACCAAGTATTAAAAATAACCACACCATCATTCCAGTCGTGCACACCATGTATATCCACACCACAAGAAAATATATCACTTGCTTGAGCCAAACCATGTGCTGTCAGATATCCGCCATAAGAGCCACCCCACAAAGACAGCCGCTTTTCGTCAACATCGCCTCGCGATTTTAAGTACATTCCGGTCCCGATGACATCTCTTACCTCAGATGCTCCAAAAGGGCCATAATCCAACGCTTCTCTGAAATTTACCCCATAGCCAATACCACTTCTATAATTCAAACTAATGACAATGTAACCTTTGTCTGCCATGTATTGATTGAGTGCAAATGAATTACTATAATATTGACTAAAATTAAATCCCAATAACATTTGTCTTCTAGAACCACCATGGAGAAAAATAGTTGCTGGATATTTTTTCTTTGGATCATAATCTTTTGGCAAAAATAGCTGTGCGGGTATTTGGTGTCCGTCAATAGCCGTAATTTTTATTGGTTGAGGTTTTCTTAATCCAACAGGAAAGGTTTTACTTTTTAATGTTGTAGCAATTTCTCTTGTGGTTGCACTTTTTAAAACCGTGGGCCATGGAGTTTTTGCATGATCCGACTGAAGAAAAGCCCATCCTTCCTCAATTTGGACAGGGTTGACATTGATGGTTTCTCCCGAGGTAAGGGCACTGGTTTTTAAGGAAGCTAAATCAAGTAAACTAATATGTTTTCTATCAATATCTCCTATATTCGAGAGGTAGAAAAGTTGTTTTTTGTCTTTTGTCATTGACATCCATTCTACTTCGCCTTCACCTGGAGTAAGGTGGCTTAGTTTAGCTGTGTTGATATTAATATTGTATAACTGGCTCCACCCATTTTTTTCATACGGGAAGATTAGATCAGCGTTTCCATTCCAAACAATGGCTTGGTCAGCAATCCAAACAGAATTGCTTAAATGACTACCCATACCTTCTGAAGCTGTGAATATAGATTTACTTTTCATATCTGCAAGATTGGTGATCCAAATACTCCAGGGAAGGGAAGACCTAATGGGCATAAACAACATTTGCTGGTGAACAGTAGGCATTCGTAAATAAGCTATCATAGACCCATCATCACTCCAAGAAGGCATCATGTCTTTGTCTAATGACTCATTAATAAAATAAACATTTTGGGGTTGCAGCTCTGCTATTCCTATAAAACTATGGTCGCCTCTTTGACTTACGAATGCGATTTTATCACTCTTAGGACTCCAAACTAGCGATGATGTACCTCCTCTTAATTGACTTATTTTTTTTGGTGCTTCATTCGATATCAATGATTTTGTCCATATCTGGTTGCCGGATATATAGGCGAGCATACTCCCATCTGGCGAAATTCTTATGCTCGTACCTTTTGCAATGGTATCTGTTTTACCACTTGCAAAGCTATATTTATAAATGGTGCGTTCTATGTTTTCTTTCACCATGGCTGGATTAGCAATTTCTCCCCTCGGATTTGGACTATTACCTCTCACATACACGATATCTTTGTTGCTAATGTGCAATTCTGAGATCTCTATACCATTGTCTGTTTGATTGTTTGTAATTTTTATCGCTTGCTCAAAAGGAGTACTGCATAAAACAACATTTCTCGAACCTTGCTCATTCATTACCCATGCCAAATGTTTTCCATTTGGCGAAGCTTTGAGCGTGGTAGGAAAGGGCTGGCTCAAATAGTCTGACAATGTTTGACTAAACAAAATATTAACCCAAAACATGGTTAAAACAGTAAAGAAGCATCTATTTTTCATTTGTATAAATTTGTTATTTTCATTTCCAAGCTGGAAATGGTAAAATTGAGCAATAAAAGTAACAATTTCTTTCACTAAAAATGTTTTTAAATGATTTCTTTAAAGTCCCTACCATCTGTTTTAAGTTATGAAAATCAAAAAATAAAATTTTAAACCAATTTTTAATTAACCGATCGTACCTTTGTCGAAATTTTTGAATTAAAATAACCAAAAGAGTGGTTAATAAAATTTCATTCTTACATATCAAATGAGTAAAAAAGGCAGAGTTTTGGTGGCAATGAGTGGAGGCATAGACAGCACAGTAGCTGCTATGATGCTTCATGAAGAAGGGTACGAGGTAGTCGGTATCACAATGAAGACATGGGATTATGCGAATTCAGGAGGAAGCAAGAAAGAAACAGGTTGTTGTAGCTTAGACTCTATCAATGATGCTCGACAGGTAGCTGTAGATATGGGCTTTCATCATTTTATTGTAGATATCAGATCAGAATTTGGTGATTATGTCATTGATAATTTTGTAGACGAATATATAGCGGGTCGTACACCTAATCCGTGCGTACTTTGTAATACACATATCAAATGGAGTGCCTTATTGAAGCGGGCAGATGCGATGGATTGTGAGTTTATTGCCACTGGCCATTATGCGGTTATTAATGAATTGAATGGTCGAAAATTTGTCTCAAAAGGCAAAGATGCGAAGAAGGATCAGTCCTATGTTTTATGGGGATTGAGTCAAGAGTGCCTAGAAAGAAGTAGATTTCCTCTAGGAGGATATACAAAGGACGAGATACGCAAAATGGCCTATGATTATGGCTATGAAGAACTTTCGAAAAAAGCAGAATCTTATGAAATATGCTTTGTACCTGACAATGACTACCGCGGTTTTTTGAAAAGAAGAGTCGACGGCCTTGTAGAAAAGGTGGCAGGTGGCAATTTTGTGGATACAGAAGGAAATGTATTAGGAAAGCACGAAGGTTATCCTTTTTTCACTATCGGACAGCGCAAGGGATTGGGTAAAGCTTTTGGTGAGCCCATGTTTGTGACAGAGATTAAAGCGGAATCAAATACAGTGGTCTTAGGACGAATAGAAGACTTAATGCGCAATGGTATGATCGTAGGCGGCATTAATTTGATGAAATATGAGACCCTTCCAGAGGATATTGAAGCGGTCACCCAAGTTAGATACAACGATCCTGGTACCCTTTCCAAATTGAATAGTTTAGGCGATAAGGTAACCGTAGAGTTTTACGCTCCTGTAAAAGGTATTGCTCCTGGACAAAGTGCGGTGTTTTTTGAAGGTGATGATGTCATAGGAGGAGGAGTAATCCACTCTTCTATGAATTTTAGCGAAAATTAAGCTTGATGTTAAAAATAATCACAGTTGTTATAATTTCATGCTGTGTTTATACTGCAAAAGCTCAACATGTCAATCATTTAAATTTTAATGATCACTTTTTAATGAAGAAATATTGAAGGTTATAGACTTCAGTGACTCATTAAAGTATCTCAATATAGATGCATCTCATCATACCTCGTCGCAGTTTAAGAAAGTTTTAAACAACCCTAAGTTATTGCCTTTAAATCAAAGAATTTTAGTTGTAGAAATGGATAGTATAATTACAATTGAACAATATATTGACAATGATTGAATAAGCAAATATTGGAACTTGCGTAAATCTTTAGTTACGGACAAAACATTAATTTCTAAATATTCATTAGATCCTAAGATACAGGCCATTATCCTTATTTCTAACTGTAAATAATGATAAAAAGCGTTTTAATTTTAGAATAAATATTTTATTTTAACGGGCGGAATCGTGCTAAAAAATACATATTCCGCCCGTTAAATCGATTTATAAAGGTAATTTATCGATTTTTAAATTAATAAATAACGTTAAATTGGCTATTTATTTCAAAATATAATGGCTTTTACGGGCGGAAAATGCTTAAATAATGTTAATTCCGCCCATTATTTCTCAAAATATACATGAGCCATTATTTCAAAAACACACACCATTATCTGTTCTTACTACCTTTCACAACAACTTTTCAAAACGGTCGCTAATACCGAATTGCCAATCATACTATTTTGTAAATCTGTAGCTTCTAACTATCTTTATCGCTTTAACCAATGTAACTACAAATGAAGTATCCTTTTTTATTTGCTCTATTTATCTTAATACTTTCAACTCAAATATTACTTAGCCAACCAAGTGGACACCCATCTTCTGTCCAGTGGCAAAAAATAGAATCAACATATTTTAACATTATCTATCCACAAGGTCGATACAACGAAGCCAAGCGCATCGGTAATATTGTCACTTTAATGAATGAAAATACAACTTATAAAAACAACCATAAAAATCGAAAAATAGATATCATACTACAAACTCGACAGGTCATCGCTAATGGTTATGTGGGTATCGGACCTTATCGTTCAGAGTATTATAGCACGCCTCTCCAGAATAGCTTTTTATCTACCAATACGGATTGGATGGACGTATTGTCGATTCATGAGTATAAGCACGTACATCAATTGAATGATACAAGAGTCGGGTTGACGAAGTTGGCAAGTTATGTATTAGGACAAGGCGGTTGGGCAGGTCTAAAGTTTTTAGCGATGCCAGATTGGTACGCAGAAGGTGATGCTATCCATGGAGAGACTTCCTTGACCTCTGGAGGAAGGGGTAGAACACCACAGTTTTTAGCTCCACAGAAGGCCTTGTTACTAGATGGTAAAAAATTTAGATATAGTCAGATGAGGGGTGGGTCTTTTAGATTTGATTTGCCTAATCATTATGTTTTTGGTCATATTCTTCACAATTATGTAGAACGTAATCATGGGCCTGACACATGGGAGAAAGTGATAGATAGAGCAGCTAGATACAAGCATGGACCATTTTACAATTTTTCAATTTCATTAAAAAAAGAAACAGGGAGCAAAGTAAGGAGTATCTACAAAAAAGCATTTGAGGAATATTTTCAAAAAATTGGAGGCAATCAAGTTACAGAAAGAAGTTCGGTTTTACCCTCCAACAAAATTACTAAAAATATCAAAACCCCTACTTTTTACGAATATCCTTTTTTGATTGGAAATGATGTGTTTGCCCTTAAGTCTTCCTTCAAAAAAACGCCATATATTTCTGTCATTTCCCAAGATAAAAAAGAAAAAAAATTAACAAGTATCGGTATTAACAGCGAAAAGTATCTAGGATATCGAGATAGTCTTTTTACTTGGTGCGAATATGAAAGAGATCCTAGATGGGCTTTTGAAAATTTTTCAAATATTTACTACTACGATCTAAGTTCGGGAAGGAAATCTCAAATAACAACAAAGGGCAAGTACTTTTCTCCAGACCCTAATAAAAGTCTACAATCAATAGTGGCCGTTAAAATGGATACCAGTTTACAATCAAAAATGGTTTTTATCAATATGAATAATGGCCAACTGAAAAAAGAAGTATCTGCAATCGACAATGGTTTTATATCTTATCCAAAATGGGTGACTAATGACGAGGTTATCTATATATCTAGACAAAACAAAGAGGCAACATTATATCATTATAACATAAGTAAGGATCTGCATCATGCTTTGACACCATCTACTACGCACATGATCAATCAGCCATCTATTGACGGCAGAAAGGTAGTATTTACAGCTACTTTTGATGGGACAGACCAAATATATAGTGTTGATATAAATACCAAAAATATACAAAAACTTACAAATGAAACCGTAGGAGCATACGCACCCTTTCTAAAAGATGATACACTTATTTATCAAACCATCATTAGCAGAGGAGAAGATTTAAGAATTTCAAAACTTGCAGGTGAACCTTTTGACATCAAAGAAAGGGCCGATAGAAACCAAGATATCAATATAGTCAATGATATAAAAGATACCGATTATGAGCCGAAATCTTACAAGCGAACAGGACGTATGCAATTACACAGTTACGCCCCAAGCCAAGATCTAAATAGGCCAGGTATTCAATTATATTTTGAAAACGCACTTGCCAATATTAGTGGAACTGGTGAAGTTTATTATAATGTGAATGAAAAAGCCTTTCAAACCAATGCAAGTGTAAGTTTTTCAAGCAAATATCCTGTATTCACCCTTAATCTTGCCCCAACGGCTAGATCTAGTTTTGCTTTGGTACCCGACAGCAATAAGTTGAAGTTATACACTTTTGATGAAATGAATTATGGCGTTTCTACATCGGTACCACTAACTTGGGTAGATGGTAATATGTCGAGAAGCCTTAGACCTTCATTTGGGATTAATTACAAACACATTTACAACAAACAATTATTATTCACACCTAAGGATTTATCTTCGTTTACCAACATGAGTTTAGGACTTTCCTTTTCCAACCTTCGAAGATTTGCACCTCAAAACTTTGGTACTCGATGGGGTCAAGAAATCTCAGCAAATTTTAGATCTTCTCTATATGGTCCTAAGGGTCAGGCTTTTCAAGTGAGAGGTAATATTTACTTACCCGGTATTTTACAAAACCACCGCATCAAAATCGGGGCAGAATACTATAATGAACAATTTTTAAACACCTATAAGTTTTCTAATAATTTTCAATACGTAAGAGGCGGATCGGTTACCCCTTACAATGCAGCTCGTAGAATCTCATTTGATTATGGTCTCCCGCTATTTTATCCTGAAATTGGCATTTTAGACATCAGCTATTTTAAAAGGGTAAGATTAAATATTTTTGGTGATATGTCACAAGTAGATTTAGCCAACGATAGAACCTTTGATGCTCAATCAGTTGGTACTGAATTGTATTTTGATAATGTTTGGTTAAATGCATTTCCTTTGACATTTGGGGCTAGGTTGAGTTATGTAGTGGAAGGCGAGGAAAGAAAGTGGAGACCAGAGTTAATATTTGCTTTGGATTTCTAAGAGATTTTGTAGTTGCAAATTTACGCATATTTACTTCGTGCTTTAAAACTTTAATTAAAAGTTAATTCTGGCTTTTAATTGTCACAACCATATTTTATATCCCGTCGTGACAATATGATTTAACTTTTAAAAATTTTAGCCATGAGAAAGATGATGTTCATTTTATTAGCAATTACCTTCATCTTTTCTTGCAAGTCAGTAGAAAAGATGGTTTCAAGAGGAGATTATGAAGCTGCGTTTGACTTTGGAACCTCAAAGCTTAGAGACCATAAAAATCATAAGCGTGAAAACATTGTTGCCTACGAACGTGCATATAACATTTTAAAAGAAAGGGATTTGGATCGTATCAATCTCATCATGTCAACACCCCACGACCATAGATGGGATGAAATTTTGAATCTGTACATCAATTTAGACCGACGCGAAAGAATGGTAGCTTCCGTTTTGCCGTTACGTACAAAAGAAGGTTATGCCGCAAGAATCTCAACCACAAACTATAACTCATACATTGCCGAAGCAAAAAAAGGTAAAGCAGCGTATGATTACAACAATGCTATAAATTTAATAAGTCGAGCTCGAAAAGGCAATATTGATGACGCAAGAAATGCATACGACTTGCTTAAAGAAGTAAAAAGATACGACCCTTACTTTGCAGAAATCGAAGACAAATTAGATGAATCTTATCATTTAGGACTAGAAATGATTGGCATAGACTTTGAATCGGCTGTAGGTGGTTTAAGCAATGATTTAATAAAAAGAAGAGTCTTAGATCTTGATCCTGCACGATGGAATACATTTTGGAAAAAGTATGAATTTGTAGACAAGCGAAATAACGACAAAACCTACAATACGATTATGATTATCAAAATTGATGATGTCCATTTTGGATCAGAAAAAGAATTTGTAAATAATTATGACAAAGTTAAGACAATTACAGATGGTGAAAGAGTAGTTTATGATAGAAATGGTGAAGCTTTGAGAGATACTGCTGGACATAAAATTACAGAACCAAACACCATAGAAGTAAGGGCAATTGTAACAGAAGCCAGAAGAGAAAAACGAAGTAGTTTGATCGGAAGATTGAGTATTTATGATAATATCAACCGACTTCCGATTAGATCGATACCAATATCCGTCGATTATCTTTTCGAAGATGTAGCAATGAAGATTGTGGGAGATAAAAGAGCACTTGACGATATGAAAATACGAAGACTTGATGGAGTAATGGCAAACTTTCCAGACAATGTCTATACTATCAATGCTTTATCAACGAGTTTTTATTCAGAGATCGAAAAAATTATTTCTCGATTTTCATAATATTAATTTTTATGTGGTAGATATAGAGGTATTTTAATGATATAAAATACCTCTATTTTAGTTTTAGACAGTATTTAGCGTAATAAATATTGTAGATTTATAAAATTATTTATTACTTTTATCTTTGCTAAATCTTTATCAAATTTGACTCGCCTAAATGAGCAAATTATTTTAAAAAAGAAGATTTTTCATCTTAAAAGACTCGTACGGTCGAAGAAAATATAATATTTATTATATAGATTTTCAATAAGATACAATTTATAATAATTTAAATATTACAAAGCCAAAAATTTGTATTTTTTTTCAAATAAAAATAGATTGATCTTTGCAGTACATTAAAATCAAAGCTCACTCTGATTAAAGAATTAGAGAATTGATAGATATGTTCATGGGATTATAAAACTCAATAATTGGCCATAATCTTTTAAAAGTAAAAGGGATACCAATTATTGAGTTTTTTTAAAACTTTGATTAAAATAAGAGAGTAGTGTTTTTTATATAAAAGTCCATGGTTTTTTCGTGAGATATGTTCATGGGAATATAATTGCATAAAGGTGGTATCTGGGGGGAGCCACCTTTTTTTTTGTCATTGAGTAACCTAAACCCATCGTCTTGTGGTCGTTAACTATATGTGTAATTCATTTCATCTAAAAATCTTCTTTTTGAGTCTTTATGCGTATAAATATAAAAAAATCATATATATTTGTCAATCCATAATTTAAAAGATTACAAAGATAAAATGTCAAAAGAAAGAGAAGAGAAATTAAAATCGCTGAAAACCACAATCGATAAATTAGAAAAGGATTTTGGTAAAGGCGTGGTGATGAAATTGGGTGATAAACCTATGGTCATGACAGAGGTAATATCCACAGGTTCGCTAGGTCTTGATATAGCGTTGGGTATAGGCGGATTGCCAAAGGGAAGAGTTATAGAAATCTACGGTCCTGAGTCGTCTGGAAAAACAACCTTAGCCATTCATGCTATAGCTAATGCACAAAAAAATGGTGGTATAGCTGCGTTTATTGATGCAGAGCATGCCTTTGACAGAGCTTATGCACAAGGATTAGGAGTTGATACTGAAAATTTACTTGTGGCCCAGCCTGATGATGGGGAAATGGCATTAGAAATTACAGAAAACTTGATTAGGTCAGGTGCTATTGATATCATAGTTATTGACTCTGTAGCAGCCTTAGTACCACGGAGTGAGATCGAAGGTGAAATGGGGGATTCTAAAATGGGTCTTCAAGCTAGATTGATGTCTCAGGCTCTAAGAAAACTAACAGGTACCATCGGTAAGACGAATAGTTGTTGTATTTTTATCAACCAATTAAGAGAAAAAATTGGTGTTATGTTTGGTAATCCTGAAACAACTACAGGTGGTAATGCTCTTAAATTCTACGCTTCTATAAGATTAGATATTAGAAAAAGTGGTACCGCTATCAAAGATAAGGATGGCAATGTAGTAGGTAACCCTATCAAAGTAAAGGTTATTAAAAATAAATTAGCACCACCTTTCAAAGTAGCAACTTTTGACATCATGTTTGGAGAAGGGATTTCAAAAACGGGTGAAATTGTTGATATCGGAGTCGAATGCAACATTATTCAAAAAAGTGGGTCTTGGTTTGCTTATAATGACACGAAGATAGCTCAAGGTCGTGAAGCTGCTAAACAATTCTTTGCGGACAATCCTGAGGTTGCTCTTGAAGTAGAAGCTAAAATCAAGGCTACCTATAATCCTGCTGCGGGAAGTCCTGAGGCAGAGTAATCAGGAAAATTTAGAGCGATTAAGAAAAGTTAAGAAGGTTAAATTTCTTTAATGGATAAAGGGAGGTTTGAACTGATGACCCTTATTTTACTAAAAGGATTTTTTTAACTTGGAGAAACGAAGAAAGAAGTTTTAAAAAAAGGTCTTACTTTATTTATTGGTAAAGTAGGACCTTTTTTATATTAAGGTTAACTAAAACTGTGTCTCCAAAACATAGGGCAACATCTTCCTCCAAGTAGGCCAATCATGATCTATATCGTGGCCCCATATATCCAATCTATGATCAATACCTAGACTACTTAAGGTTCCTGATATATATCTTGATCCATTTGGATCTTCGTAATTGCCGCTTCCAGTCATTACCTTGATGTAAGGAGATAATCTTATCTGATGTAAGTGGCCCGCTGACAAATCTTTAATATAATGTAATGGACTATTCCAATAACAATCTTCGTCCCAATAGCTCTTGGTATATGCTCCTAGGTCATACAATCCTGACATGGCTATACATCCCGATATTGCCCAAGGATTTTTGAAGAAAAGATTGGCCGAATGTAAGGCTCCAAAAGAGGCACCGCTTGTGATGATTGGTGTGCCCTCACTTGTCCTACCTTTGATATATGGTACCACCTCTTCGTAAATATATTGATTAAATTGGTTATGTCTGATAACTTTATCACGACCAGATATTTTACTATTCAACCAGCTTTCATTATTGATAGAGTTGATAGAATATACTTTTACTTTTCCTTCGTTGATATATTTAGAGATCGCGTCGATAAGTTGAAATCTTTCGTATTCTAGATAGTCTGCCGCTGCGGTTGGGAGCAATAAAAGCGCTGGACCGTAGTGTCCATATTCTACGATTTCCATATTTTTATTAAGGTTTGGACTATGCCACCCGTCTATTCTTCTATGCATAATTTATATTTTTATAACAAATTTAGTAAAAATTTAAATGAGAGCCTATTCTTAAAATTTAATTTTACTCAAAATTATTGTTTTACTGAGATTATAAGGATTAATATCTTTAAAGCTATTAGCTTTGAGCAGTTAGCCATTAGCTTAAAAAAATAGGTTCTACCACTGAAATTATTCAAAAGGATCATATAAAGTGATAATTTATTGAATGGTAATTTCTGATCTTTCCATTAAATTTGGAAGGAAGATTTTATCTTGATTTTTGCAATTACATGAATAAATTCCGCCAAAATCACCTTCATTTTTTAAATTACCGGAGGGTGAAACCCACGGCAATTTAAAATTTCATTCTTATCTTGGAACTTACACCCAAATTTCTTCTACCCACTCCCTATATCTATTATATAAATGACCTGCTTGTGGATACGCAGATTGCGGACTCATAAAATGTGAAAATTCAAAGGTGATGGCTTTGTCATAATTCATACGTTTGGCGGCTTCTAACTTGAGTCGTAGTTTTTCAAATTTGATCGGTAAAAATTTGATGGGCATATCTCTGTCGAAAGTCTCGGCATTGGTCCAACACTTCATACCATATTGATCTGCCAATTGTTTATTCACTCCGAAAAATTCGTCGAGCTGATCATAGTCAATATGGCCATCTTGAAAGGCTACAGCATCAACTACGGAGTGGATACCACTGAATATCTCCGACCACTCTTCCTCATGCTCTTTGATAGAGACGCTCTCCTCTTTTGTTAGGCCCGACTGCGCTGCCATGACCGCTTTTTTCCCATCGATCCAAGGAGAAATGAAGGTTGGTAAATTGTTGCTGATATCTTTGCACTGTTTGCCAAGTGTGTATATGGATTCGATGGCTCCTTTGGTTTTTCTGCTGATTTCCATACTGAGATACCAGCCTTTGAAAGACGGATGATGCCCGTATTTTGTCCAAACTTCATCGATCACAAAGCGATTGACATCTATTTCGTGGCTCATATCGTTGGTATCCCAGTACTTACCGCTGTCATAGAGCCCAAAGTAAAAATTCATCTGATGTAAATCTGCTAGCGACAATAGCATTTCCAACACATCTTCACCAGGTCGATAACATTGATGATGTTTGATCAGGTATTCAGAAGGCCATGTTAAAAATTTTCGATATCCACCTCTGATCATAATGACCGTGTCAATGCCGATGGCTTTCATATGGCGGAAATCCTCATCCCATTCCTTTCGAGACCAATTTTGGTGGGGAATATCGTGGCTTATTTCATCTATAAAGGTACCAGTGATGTGTAAAAGTTCTGCATTCATCAATCAAAATTTAAGAAAAGAGACGATTTCTTCTAAGAATTGTTGGTCTATCTCATCAAAATGACCCTCAATTTCACTGTCCACATCCAATACTGCGATCACCTCTTTACCATTAAAAACGGGGATGACTATTTCGGATACACTAAGGCTACTGCAAGCAATGTGCCCGGGAAACTCCTCGACATTAGGTACAATAATCGTTTTTTCTTCTTGCCATGTGGTACCGCAAACGCCTTTACCTTTTTTGATACGGGTACAAGCTACAGGTCCTTGAAAAGGTCCTAAGACCAATTCTCCATCTTTTACAATATAAAATCCTACCCAAAGCCATTTGAATTGCTCTTTTAATGCAGCGCAGATATTGCCCATATTGGCTATAATATCTTGCTCACCTTCTAGAAGAGCTTTTATTTGGGGGATAAGATGTTCATAGATTACTTTCTTATCACCTTCTATTAAATGGAGGTCTTCTGCCATAATTCTTAATTTTGGACAAATTTAGAATAAATACCAATTCTTTTTGGTTCTACGACGATTTTAATGGATGAAGGGTTTAAAGCTGTTAGCCTTGAGCAGTTAGCTATTAGCTCTAAATACAGGTTCTCCACTTTAATTCATTTAAAAGGAACATGTAATGTGTTTTTAGTATTGACCTCTAGTTTCTGAACTTCCTATTAAATTTGCAGTAGAACCTTCTTTTTCTAAATTCTTTGTTGAGTAAAGTAGGAATTCATCTTTTTGATATGGCCGTAAAATTACTTTTTCATTTCATTTTACAAATTCATAATACCAAAATGAAAACTAAAGATTTAGTAAAATTGTAGTGTTTGGTATATTTACTCCAATACGCTATATTTGCATTAAAATAATAGCGATTGAGTCCTTTTATTAAAAAATCAATTTATGTCATCAAATAAAACTATGCTAATCATTCTCGACGGGTGGGGATTAGGACCTGACCCAAAGAGAAGTGCGATTGCACAAGCAAATACACCCGTGTTTAACGCATTGATGGACAAATATCCAAGTGCGACACTTTTTACCCATGGTGAGTATGTTGGACTACCTGATGGTCAAATGGGTAATTCTGAAGTGGGACACATCAATATTGGTGCAGGTAGGGTAATTTACCAAGAATTGGCTCGAATCAATAAGTCAATCAGAGATAAAGAACTGCATCAAAATGCCACTTTAATTGCCGCAATCAAAGATGCCATCTCAAGAGATAAAAAAATTCATTTGATGGGATTGGTATCTGATGGCGGGGTACATAGTCATATCGAGCATCTCAAAGCCCTTTGTGATATCACACAAGAGCAAGGCGCTAAAAAAGTTTATATTCAAGCTTTTACCGATGGAAGGGATACGGACCCTAAATCAGGGTTGGGTTATTTACAAAATGTAATGGATCATATCGAAGGCAGTACTATTAAAATAGCTAGTCTGATAGGTAGATATTATGCTATGGATAGAGACAATCGATGGGAAAGAACTCAATTGGCTTATGACTTGTTGGTGCATGGCAAAGGGGAGACTACCCATGATTTACTAAAATGGATTAAAGATCAGTATGTAATCGGTGTCACAGATGAATTTATAAAAGGCGTTGTATTGGAAAAAGACGGTTTGATAGAAGAGGAGGATTTAGTCATTTTCTATAATTTTCGCACAGACAGACCACGACAAATCACTAAAGTATTGACACAGACTTCGATCCCAGGGTATGATATGAAGCCACTCAATATAGACATGGTCACTTTCACAAGATATGACGAAGAGTTTTTTGGCCTCGATGTAGTATTTGAAAAGGATAGTGTAGCCAATGGCCTAGGTGAAGTCATTGCCAACAAAGGATTAAAACAACTCAGAATAGCAGAAACCGAAAAATACCCACATGTCACTTTCTTTTTCTCAGGAGGTAGAGAAGAAGCTTATCCTGGAGAAGGAAGGGTCATGATACCATCGCCCAAAGTAGCAACGTATGACTTGCAACCTGAGATGAGTGCACAAGGCATTACTGATGGATTATTAGCTTATGTTGAAAATGAAGAGCCAGATTTTGTATGTCTCAATTTTGCCAATACAGATATGGTAGGCCACACAGGTGTATTTGAAGCAGCCATCAAAGCAGCAGAAGTAGTAGATGACTGTTTGGGTCAAATCATGGATGTATGTCTACCAATAGGATATAATTTTTTGATCATCGCAGACCATGGTAATAGCGATTATATGATCAATGATGATGGTAGTCCAAATACCGCACATACGACCAATCCAGTGCCTGTCATTCTAGCTGGGCAAAATATTGACAAATCAAATACCCATTTAAATCCAGGAAAATTGGCCGACGTAGCGCCTACCATACTAGAATTGATGAATGTCGAGCAACCTAGTGAGATGACAGGCTTCAGTTTGATAAAGAAATAAAAATCAATTTTTTCTTTTTAATTCAAATGATTGACTTATCTTTGCGGCTCGAAAAATTGAAGGCGTGGTAGCTCAGCTGGTTAGAGCGTGCGATTCATAATCGCAAGGTCGGGAGTTCAAGCCTCCCCCACGCTACAAAAAAAGTCCGACTCAAAATAAATTGGGTCGGACTTTTTTATGATTAAATCCTCTTTATACTTTCAGCCTTTGGCTTACTTTTGACTTTTGGACTCTTTCCTAATCCTCCGTCTTCTTCTGCATACGATGTCTCACCCTTTCTAAGACTTCTTTCTTAAATTCTCTTTCGTAGTAATATAGTCCGGCCACTTTCTTAGGAGCAAGAACCTTTCTAAATTTACTGACATACTCTTTCTCAATCTGAAATTCTCTTTCTTTGATATCGACCATATTCTTTAAAAATTGATCAGCATCGGCATCAGACATAGAAGTGTAGGCCTTTGGAGTTTCTTTATATCTCTTGAAAATCTCCATTTTTTCTTTCTCGTACTGATTGAATACGGGCCAGAATTTTTTAGCCTCTTCTTCATTCAAATCTAATTTATCAGTGAAGTAGGCTATCTTTTCTGCTTTAATTTTTTCGTGTACTTCTCCCCTTTTGTAGTCAGGATTTTGTGCAAATACAGTCATAGATCCTACAATAATAAGTACTGTAGCTAGAATGTATCCTTTTAATGTTGTTTTGCTCATTTATTTAATAATTTTATAAGATTCTAATAATTCGTTTTCGCTAACGTCCAAATAATCTAAAATTTGCATCTCTTCTGCGTTGGAATTTGGAGAAGAAACGTCTACTATACCTTGGTCTACCATAAGGTTGAAATTATTTCGGTTGGTGGTATATCCGTCCAAGACCATCATGATTTCTTCATCACTTGATTCGTCTATGAAAGATATAAGGTTTTGTTCGGTGTTTTCACTTTGAATAAATGATTTTGTGACAATGATCGCGCTCACCGCTATCAATACTACCACACTTGCATATTTTAATAAGCTTCGGATGTTAAATACTTTCTTAGGAGCAACATTGTCCAATACCGCGGTTTGTAAATCTTTAAAATAACCTGCAGGTATAGCGTCTTTGCCCGCAGTGATTGTCTCGATGCGGTACTGAGTCAAGACCATATCTTGAAGATTTTCAAAATAAGACTCATTGACATTTTCAGTATCTAGCGCTGAGTCACTACCACCGTCCTTCAGTTCATAAAGGGTGGGAGAAAGCATCCTCAATTCATTTAATATTTCCAAATTCTTCTTCATCATTCTTTTACTTCAATACTTTGTATTCGGTAATTACCGAGTAATCATTTCTTCTATTTTTTTAATAGCGTGGTGGTAAGAAGCTTTTAGCGCACCGACGCTCGTGCTTAGTTTTTGAGACATTTGTTCGTAGGGCATTTCTTCATAATACCTCATTAAAAAAACTGCTTTTTGCTTTTCAGGTAATACTTCTATTGCTTTTTCTAGTTTTTGTATAATCAGTTCACTATCTTCTGTATCGTAGCTTGAAGCAGAAGATTCAGCATTCGCTTGGTCTATCGGAATTATTCTCGTGTGCTTACTATTCTTATTTTTGAAAGAAATAGCTTCGTTGATGGCAATCCTATGCAGCCATACATAGATACTTGAGCGTCCTTCAAAGTTTTCTATCGAGCGAAATGCTTTGATAAAAGTATTTTGAATTACATCATCTGTATCCTCATGTGTCATTACGATCTTTCGGATTACCCAATATATCCGCTCTTGATGCGTATTCATTATGTACTTATACGCTTGCTCTTTACTAGACGATACTTTGATCATCTGCAGTAGCTCTTCGTCTGAGTAGAATAATGTATTGTTCTTAGGTAAAGCCAAAATCTATATTTTATGCCTATTAGACTGATAAATTGATAAAGAGTTTAATTGTGAGCAGATTTTAATTGTAAATTACTTAGAAAAAAATAAGTCAAAACCTGTTTTTGCATATTTTATTCTTTTATTTCCATTAATAAAGCATACTTTTATACCTTCATTAGGACGAATTAAAAAAACTAAATGAGCACTTTTACTAACCATCAAGTCAACCCAAACGACATCACTCAAATTGTGGAACTCAAATATGAAAATGTAAGCAAGCATGCTTTCAATGCTTCTTTATTGACTACTTTTATTTTCTTTGCTGTCATATTGATTGGGGCTATTGTTTCTTGGTTTTTTATTGAGCGCGACTTTTACATTGTACTCATCATATTTGGTATTATCACTTTTTTCACGCTATTGATGGTCTTACATTCTTATTATTATTTTAAGTTGTTAAAGTATTCTATCAGAGAAAAAGATCTGACACTCAAGGAAGGGGTAATTTTTTTGTCAACAACGACCTTACCTTTTAATAGAGTACAACATGCAGAAATCAATCAATCATTTACACAGCGGTTTTTCAAGATTGCAACACTTAATTTATTCACTTCAGGCGGTACAGGGGTAGATATGAGTATCCATTCTCTGGATGAAAGGCGAGCTGAGGAAATCAAAGCTTTTATACTTCAAAAATCTGCAAAAGAAGAAACAATAGGTTTAAATGATGAGTGAGATCAATACTAATCCGTCATTTGCCATTCCTCAAAGACAACATATTGCTGGGTTATTGATCATCCTAGTTAAACAATATAGGGCAGCGATTTCTAGTTTTTTTCCTTTTTTGATTTATGTTTTTGTTAAAGAGGATCCACCTGTTTATGTTTATTACGGATTGGCGGCATTTTTACTTTTATACACTGTTTTTGCTATTTTTAAATTCTTAAACATCAAATATTCGATAGTCAATCAAGAATTTATTTACAAAGGTGGTGTCCTCAATAAGAAAAAAATAACCATACCCTTTGAAAACATTATGAACATCGATTATGAACAAAATGTGGTACAACAAGTATTGGATGTAGGCAAATTAAAAATTGAAACTGCGGGCAGTAACAAAGAAGAAATCGAGTTGTATGCTATAACGTTGGATAAAATTAAAGAAATAAGAAAAATCATTTTTGAAGAAAAAGCCATTATTCAAAAAGTTGATACAACGCTCGATGATGGAACCACAAATGAAGAAAGTGTCAGCTCCAAAAGAGAATTAATCTACCAATTATCAAATATTAACTTACTTAAAAGTGGGCTAACGGCTAATCACCTAGAGACGGGAGGTATCATCTTAGCACTCATATTCTCATTTGGACAACGATTGCAAGACTGGAAGATACTAGGAGACTATGACGAATATGAAGAAAATATTTACAATTTTGTGGGCACCTTAAAGCTTTTCGTTTTAGTCATCATACTTTTTTTAATTATCTCTGTCATTGTTTCTATAGTCAGGCAATTGATTGTATATTTTGAGTTTAGGTTTTACCGGACCAGCGATGGTTTTTATATATCGAGGGGCCTTTTTAACAAAAAACTTCTTGCTGTAAAAGATCAAAAGATCCAATCCATCTATTATAAACAAAATATATTGCGAAGATTGATTGGCATGTATGACTTTCACCTTCAAAAGATTGGGGATGTCAAGCAAGTCATCCACATTCCTGGTATGGACATACAGACAGTAGATAAAACGATTTCTATACTCTATCCAGATTTCTTACAGAGGGATTTTACCTTTCATAAAATAAGTCATTATTATTTTCAAAGGGCATTGCTGTTCACCTTAATTTTTACAAGCATTATTGCTTCGCTATTAATTTGGTTTGAGCTTTATTTAGGACTTATTCCTTTGATGTTGTTGTCCAGTTATTTGATTATTAATTTTTACCTAAAATACAAAAAATTTCAATTTGCGATTGACGATGACTATGTCGTGGTCAATGGAGGAAGATTTGGCACGAAAAAGAAGATTGTCCCCATTTCAAAAATTCAAATTGTTAGTACCACCGACTCACCGTACCAGAGGAACAAAGGCCTGAGGACTATTGAAATAAGAGATGGTGGTAGTGTGACGCGCATTCCTTTTGTGCAAGAAGATTTGGCTAAGGCTATGCAAGAGTTTTTGGTCTATCAGATTGAAGTAAAAGAATAAGAGAATGAAGGAAATTATACAGATTTATATAATTGCCCTTTAAACTTCATCACCTATACTCATTAACCATTGAAATACGTGGCCTATTTGCGAGTCTGGAAAGTAAATATATAACCTAAATTTCTTTTCAATTACCTTTCATCAATTTAGGTCCCCCTGACCCTGCTATTTTATTTGCCAAAACATCCAATGATTTTTCGATCTGTTCCAACGAAGTATTGTTTTGTTTAATCATATCTTGTAAAATGTTCAAGTCTTTTTTATTTGTATTGGTTGGGCCATAAGTAGATGCAGCAACTCCACGCGTAATGTTGAATAGACGGGACCCTACAGTTGGATTATTTTTTTCACCAATCTGATCTTTAATGGGTAGGCCATTCATCGTAATATTTACTTTGTCCAATTGATTGAGGAGATTACTCATAGTGTTCAAGTCATTCGAATTCCATCCAGAATAGGTATGCATAGCTTTATTAATTTTTTGACCAAATGACTTTAACAAGTTATGTTTAATTTGTAATCCTGTCAACTCCATAGCGGTATTTTCTAATTGCCTCCAGAATCCAGCTACATCTGCATAAGATGCCTTTTGGATCGAATTTTTCCTCAATGGTACCACCTCAAAGGATGTGGACTGACCTAGGTCCGTAAGAATTCCACTTGAGTCAAGGTACATAGATGCCGTATATTTACCCGGCATCGCTAACATGGAGGATTTTTCACTATCTCCAGCTAAAATCGAGGATGCGTCAACGTGCCTTAAGTCCCAATATATTCGATGAATTCCTTTACCCACGGGACCATTTACAGTGCGAATGTATTGCCCTTTTTGGTCTTTTATGACAAAAGCAATACTTAGTTTTCCTTCTGTTTCTTCTTGGTGTAATTGATCCCAATCAGGAAAACTAACCGGTACCTTTTTATCAAGATTTATTTTTTCATTTGCCTTGCGCTTTTCTTTTAAAGTCTTTACATCTTTATTGATCAAATAAGTGAAAGACGCTCCAAAGGTAGGATTATCTGCTGTGTAAAAGCCTGCACCTTGGTCTCCTTTACCTGGCTCAAACCCTAAATGACTTCTAGGAATGAACCAATTGGCTTTGGGAGTGTCAAAAAGTTTAAAATCTTTTGCAAGCGCATTCTTGTCCATGTTTCTTAAAGGAGAAATATCATCCAAGATATAAATTCCCCTTCCAAAAGTAGCCACAACCAAATCGTCTTCTTTTTTATGAATTTTTATATCTCTGCAAGCTATCATTGGCATACCACCATTTAATTTCATCCATTTTTCACCACCATCTAGGGTAACATACATTCCAAATTCAGAAGCCGCAAAGATCAATTTTGGATTGATATGATCTTGTACTAATCGCCAAATAAAGTTTCTTTCTGGAAAATTGCCTTTCATACTCTTCCATGTTTTGCCCTTGTCATTTGTTTTGTAAATGTAGGGATTATAGTCGCCTGTTTTATAATTATCTAGCGTGATGTACGCTGTGTTTACGTCAAAAAGATCTGCCTTTATTTCGTTGATGTAGGCTGAAGCAGGACAACCTGGTAAAGAAGATGCCTCCATTTTTCGCCACGTCTTACCACCATCTTCAGTGATTTGTATGAGCCCATCATCCGTTCCTACATAGATTAAGTCTCGGTTGAGCGGTGACTCATCTATCATCGTGATCGTATTAAAATTTGACATAGCTAACATGTCCCAAGCATTGTCAAAACCTTGTGTTGAGCCCATGATAGGTAGGTTCATACGATTTTGATTTTTGGTGAGATCACTGGAAATAGCTGTCCAAGTATCTCCTCTGTCTTCGGATTTCCACAGCCGTTGAGAAGCAAAATAAATTGTCGTAGGATTGTGATTACTTACCAGAATTGGGGCGTCCCAATTGTACCGCTCAAATGTTTCCCCCGCAGCTGGGCTTGGCTGGATATCGGTCACCTCACCCGTAACCATATCGATTCGAGCAAGCGTTCCTTCTTGTCTTTGAGCGTAGATGATATTTGGATTTCCTGGTTCGACCGCTGGCTGTTGCCCATCCCAATCTAATACAACCTTCCAATCGCTATTATGAATACCCTGAATCTTGTCCGTCTGAGAAGGACCACCTTGGGTACTATTATCTTGTGTTCCTCCATAAATATTATAGAATGGCTCACTATCATCTATCGCTATGTCGTAAAATTGAGTAATTGGCAGGTTGGCAAAAAATTTCCAATTTTCAGCATTATCAAAGGATTCATATAGGCCTCCGTCTGTGCCTATTAAAAGATAATCTGGTCTATCTTTGATAAATGCGATGGCATGGTTGTCGCTGTGCTTATGCTCTTCCTTTAGCCGTGTGAAAGTTTTACCTCCATCACTACTGACTTGTATCCTCATATCCATCAAGTAAAGGTGATCAAACTGATGTGGGCTAGCATAAAGCTCCTGATAGTAGTGTGGTCCTGTAGCTCCCGAAACAGCATCTGACATTTTGGTCCAATTTGCTCCACCATTACTACTTCTGAAGACGCCACCGGTCCTTCTTTCTAACTCTATGGCTGCATAGACTACATCTGGCTTTTGTGGAGAAATAGCCAATCCTATTTTACCCATATTGGATGTAGGTAGGCCATTAGTCAATTTTTCCCAAGTATCACCTCCGTCTTTACTTTTATATATGGCAGTACCTGGTCCTCCTCCCATATAAGCCGCGATTGTACGATGTCGTTGCCATGTTGCCGCATATAAAATTTGTGGGTTTTCAGGATTGATTACGATGTCAGTAGCACCTATCCATTCCTTATCGCCTAGCGTTTGTTTCCATGTTTTACCACCGTCTACCGATTTATAAATACCTCTTTCTCCTCCTTTACTCCACAGCGGACCCTGTGAAGCGACCCAAATGACGTCGGAATTTTTAGGATGAACGACGATTTTAGATATGTGCTCAGACTTATCAAGTCCCATCTTTGTAAAGCTATTGCCACCATCATTGCTTTTATAGATCCCATCGCCAAAACCTACATGTCTTCCACCTACATTTTCTCCTGTACCTACCCAAATCGTAGCACTATTTGACGGGTCAATTGTTACACATCCTATGGAAAAAGACGGCTTATCGTCAAATATAGGTTTCCAAGTATTACCTGAATTGGTCGTTTTCCACACACCTCCTGAACCTACTGCCACAAACCATGTTGACGGATTATGCTGATCAATGGCTATATCTGCAATCCTTCCAGACATCACTGCGGGACCAATATTTCTAAATTTTAGCCCATTGAGAGCAGACTCCATGATAGAATCATTTTTTACTTGAGCAAAAGAATTTGTACTCAATAAAAATAATGCTGCAAACAAGACTGTTTTGCAAATTTTGTGAATAAACCTGATCATTATAATACAATTTGAAAGCAAGGTAATAATTAATTTCATTTTTGTAAATAATTTGCAACTATTGTGTGTATAACAAATTGCACAAAAATGTTTTTGATTTTACCCACTGATTCTCTTAAAAGGGAAAACCAAATCAAAAACATTTTTAAAATTTGGCCTATGGCTCGCCTTAGGCCTTCGGGGTAAAACATAGGCCAAATTTTCAAAAGTGCATTTTGTTATACACACGTAACTATTTAGGTCTATGACTGTTCAACCAAAAAATGTACAGACCTAATTAGTTATAATAATTTTATCCTTACCTTTGCACCGATATTAATTTTTTAGACACGCTTCCTGCGAAAGCGCAAAATCTAAAGTAAAATGACTAAACCACGATTGCACAACAGGGTCAATAGGGAACTCCTCATTGACAAAATTAAACACGACTCAACACCGAGAACAACCATTTCTTTTTATAAGTATGCCCACATTGGCAACCCACAATTTTTTAGAGATCATTTTTTTCTTTTGTTGGATAGTGTAGGGACGCTAGGGCGAATCTATGTTTCCTACGAAGGAGTAAATGCACAAGTTTCGGTGCCATCTGATCATCTCGAGGTATTTAGAGAAAAATTGAACGAGATTTTATTTTTAGAAAATTGTAGATTAAACTTTGCAATAGAAGATGATCCTACTGCTTTTTTTAAACTGACTGTCAAATTTAGAAATAAAATTGTAGCTGATGGATTGGATGACAGTACTTTTGACGTGACGAATATTGGTACGCATCTTAAAGCAAATGAATTTAACGAATTGAGTAAAAATCCTGATACCGTCATTGTTGATATGCGCAATCATTACGAGAGTGAAGTTGGTCATTTTATGAATGCTATCACGCCCGATGTGGAGACTTTTAGAGAAGAATTGCCTTTGGTAGAGCAACTTCTGGAAGATCAAAAAGATAAGAATCTCTTATTGTATTGCACTGGGGGTATCCGATGTGAGAAGGCAAGTGCCTATTTCAAACACAAAGGATTTAAAAATGTATTTCAATTGGAAGGGGGAATCATCGAGTATGCCCGACAGGTCAATAATCAAGGTCTGGAAAATAGATTTGTAGGTAAGAACTTCGTTTTTGATGAAAGATTGGGAGAACGCATATCTCAAGACATCATAGCTAAATGTCATCAGTGCGGAGAGCCTTGTGATGATCATCTCAATTGTGCGAATGAGCATTGCCACATCCTTTTTATACAGTGCAAAAAATGTGCAGCTAAATACAATCAATGTTGTAGTAATAAATGTAAAGAATTTAGGGCACTGCCTGAAAGCAAACAACATGCATTAATCGGCAAAGTACAATTCAACGGAACAAAGTTTGGAAAAGGCAGGTACAAAGCTCATCATAAAGACGATGTTTTATTTGAAGAAATAAGCGCTCTTTGATGAGTATAAAGAAGGAAGTTGTTCCGTATAAAATCTTGGGCATCGATCCCGGTACCAACATCTTAGGATATGCAATAATGGAAGTATTTGGTAGCAAACTTAAGTTAATTACACACGGTGTGATCAAATTAAAAGGCGAAGAGGACCACCAATCTAAGTTGAAAGAGATTTTCCTACAATTGCAAGAAATCATAGAGACATATTTGCCAAAAGACATGGCCATCGAAGCTCCTTTTTATGCAAAAAACGTGCAATCATTGCTCAAACTGGGAAGAGCACAGGGAGTAGCTATTGCAGCAGGCATAACCATGGGCCTCGACATCACTGAGTACATGCCAAAAAAGGTAAAACTAGCCGTGACTGGTAATGGCAACGCTTCTAAAGAACAAGTAGCTGCCATGTTAGAATACATCCTTAAGATCAAAATACCCAGTGAATATCTGGATGCAACCGATGCGCTTGCCGTAGCTTACTGTCACTACAATCAAAGGTCTGGACTTTTGGGTTCCGCTGGAAAAGCAAAAGATTGGTCATCATTTATAAAAAACAATCCCAAAAGACTCAAATGAAAATAGCCATAACAGATAAGGTACACCCTTTATTGATCAACGGACTAGAGGAAAAAGGTTTCACGGTGATTTATGACGAAAGTATTGGTAATGAGACGTTGAGGGAACTATTGCCTCAGCTCATTGGTGTCATCATCAATAGTAAAATACGGATGGATAAGACGATGATAGATATAGGTGACCAATTAAAATTCATCGGAAGACTAGGAAGTGGTATGGAAATCATAGATGTAGCGTATGCCCATTCGAAAGGTATCAAATGTATCAATACACCCGATGGCAACTGTGATGCTGTAGGTGAACATGCTATTGGAATGTTGCTCTGTCTAGCCAATAATATCATCAAGGCCAATCAAGAAACCAAAAACTTCAATTGGCAAAGAGAAGAAAATAGAGGCTTTGAGATTATGGGTAAAACGATAGGTATCATAGGAGTAGGACATACCGGTGGTGCTTTGGCAAAGAAGTTAAAGGGCTTCGATATGACAATATTTGGCCATGATAAATACAAAAGTCAATTAGATGAAAATCTAGCCCATGTGCAATTGACTACAACGGAGGAAATACTTAAAAAAGCGGATATCATCAGTTTTCACTTACCGCTATCGGCAGAAACTAAACATTTTGCCAACGAAACATTTTTTGAAAGCTGTAGAAAAGGTGCGATCATCATCAACACATCAAGAGGCAATGTTATTGACACAAAAGCTTTGGTCAAGTATCTAGAAAATGGCCATTTGGGTGGTGTGTGTTTAGACGTGTTTGAAAATGAAAAAGTAAACGCATTTACGGAAGTAGAAAGATCACTTTATCAAAAATTGGCAGATCATCCCAAGGTAGTTATGACCCCCCATATAGCGGGTTGGACTAAAGAATCATTAGAGCGCATAGCTTCACTTTTGTTGGAGAGAATTAATAACGTGGAGTTCTAAAATTAAGATAAAGTTTTCACCGTAGCGAAATTACAGCCATTATAATTTAGATCTTAAATTAGACGAAACCCTATAATTAAATTCATTTCAAAAGTATATCGATTTTTCAAATACATCTATTTTTGTATTTTTGACATTCAAATCACACAAAATGATTATAACAGACATACATAATGAACGTATGGCCAAGATGACATTTGGCTCCGTGTACCCAATGTATCTAACAAAAGTGGAGAAAAAAGGTCGAACAAAAGCTGAATTGGATCAGGTGATCGAATGGCTAACGGGATTTGATACTGACAAAATACACTCCCTTATTGAGCAAAAAGACAGCTTCGAGTCATTTTTTGAGCAAGCTAATCTCCATCCCAAGGCGCACCTCATCACAGGATTAATCTGTGGGTATCGTATCGAAGAAATAGATAATCCTTTGACACAAAAAGTACGATATTTAGATAAATTGGTGGATGAGTTGGCCAAAGGAAGGAAGATGGAAAAAATATTACGAGGATAGTATTTTCAAAATTGTATAAATAATTTATATTTGTAGATACTTCAAAAAGTAAAATATATGACTTGGACTATCGCGGGTGCAAAATCAAGATGGGGTGCTTTAAATAAAGTAGACCTGATTTTTATGGGGCTCTCGGTGTTTTATAACCTGTAAAAATAAGATTTGCATCAATAAACATCTTAGTGCAAATAATGTAGCTTAAACATATTCTTTTTCATGCTGTTTTATATCCATGATTGCAATTCTTATTTCCTTTATCATCATTACTTTGGTCAATGTATTGGCCTACATTTGGGCGTATAAAAAGCAAAGTGACCACCTTACGGACATCAGTTATAGTCTGTGTTTTATAGTCGTGACATTGTATTTTTTAATGGCTTATGGAGATTTGACTTTGGGTCGATTGGTTTTGGCATCGATGGTGATATTGTGGGGTTTAAGACTGGGTGGGTTTCTATTTTATCGCATTCATAAGATGGGTAAAGACGCGAGATTTGATGCATTTAGGGGTGACGCAATGGGGTTCTTGAAGTTTTGGTTGCTTCAGTCTATCAGTATATCTATTATCATCCTGCCAGTATTATTTGGTCTACTTGCTAAGGATCTAACAATCCATATTTTTGCTGCTATCCTTTGGATCGTGGGTTGGGTCTTACAGTCTGTAGCTGATTGGCAAAAATTTACCTTTCGATCTCAAAATCCTTCTAATTCCTTTATCAATAATGGATTATTTACCTATGTCAGACACCCTAATTATACAGGTGAGGTCCTGATTTGGGTATCTATTTTTTGGTATGTATCATCTATATTGTCAGGTTGGGAATGGATAGCTATGATCAGCCCTATATGGATCATCGTTTTGTTGGTAAAAATCAGTGGTATTCCGTTGATTGAAGAAGCAAACCAAAAGAAGTACAAAGGGAATCTCGCATTTGCAGAATACACCAAAAAAACTTGGAGATTGATACCGTTTTTGTACTAAATCTTGTGCAATCCTTAGATAAGAAGATTGAAACTTAAGCCAAATACTTGCCCACAATGGGCATTCTGCGACCCATTCCAAATGCCTTTGGACTTACTCGAAGCACAGGTGCCGTCTGATGTCGCTTAAATTCATTGATGTTGACCATTCTCAAAACGCGCCTTACCAACGCTTCGTCAAATCCGGCTGCGATAATATCAGCTGGGTCAGTTCGTTTCTCAACGTAGAGATATAAGATCTTATCTAGAATATCATATTCCGGTAGACTATCACTGTCCTTTTGGTTATGACGCAATTCAGCTGATGGTGGTTTGACAATACTGTTGTGCGGTATTACTTCACTGTCTTTATTGATATAGTGTGCTAATTCGTATACTTCGGTTTTATACACATCACCCAAAACGGATAAACCACCACAGAGGTCCCCGTAAAGCGTACCATAACCAACGGCCATTTCGCTTTTGTTGGTGGTATTGAGAAGAATATTACCAAATTTGTTGGAAATAGCCATATTGAGTATACCTCGAATACGTGCCTGAATATTTTCTTCTGTCACATTGAATGGTTTGTCTTCGAAAAGTGGGGTGAGCGTATGCATGTACAAGTCATAGATATCTTTGATAGGTATGATGTCGTATTTGATTCCAAGGTTTTGAGCTAATATTTCTGCGTCGCTCACGGAATGCCCACTAGAAAATTCGGATGGCATCAAAAGACCTCTTACGTTTTCTGCCCCCAAGGCTCTTTGTGCCAATACAGCTGTCACCGCAGAATCAATGCCTCCTGATAGTCCCAATATTGCACTTTTTAATCCAAGTTTACCAAAATAATCTTTGAGACCCATGATGATGGCATCGTGAATCAGCGCAATTTTTACTTTGGGTTGTGCAGAAGTTTTACCTCCTTTCAATACTTCATCTAGGTCATAATGGCGAAGGCAATTGGTGAAATATGGCATCTCATCATAACTACCATCTGGAGACATGACGATACTACCACCGTCAAAAAGCAACTCCGTTTGTGCTCCACAATGGTTGATGTAAAACATAGGTATTTTATATCGATCTATATTGGCTCTCACCGTATTAAGTCGTGCATTTGCATGATTGTAATTGAATGGCGAAGCAGAGACATTGATAATAAAATCTGGTTCAAAAGGCATCATTTCGTCAAGTGGTATCACTGTATATAGTGGATTATCCACCCCTACATCCCAGATATCTTCACAAACAGTCAGCGCAATTTTCTTACCTTTGAAAGTCACTACACCCCATTCTTTAGCTGGCTCAAAATATCGGTATTCATCAAAAATGTCATACGTTGGCAGCAGCGTCTTGTGTTGGATGAATTGTACCTTCCCTTCATTTATGAAATAAACAGAGTTGAAGAGATCTTTCCCTTCCTTTTCAGGGTTTCGAGTAGGGGACCCAACCACAATTGCTACGTCTTTAGAAAGATCACACAATTTAGCTATCAAATCTTCAGACAAATGGATAAAATCGTCAAATTCTAGAAAATCTCTTGCAGGGTAACCTACCGTCGCCAATTCACTAAAACAAACAATATCCGAACCCTCTTTAACCGCCTCTTCGATAGCCCCTTTCATTTTCTCAAAAGTGCCTTCGAAGTTACCTATGTGATAATTGATCTGCGCGATCGTTATTTTCATATAATTTCTATATTTTCTATTCCTACTACTTCCTAAAACCTACCCCTTAAAACCTAATCCGTAAATCCTAACCCCTACTAAGGCAACCTATACCAAAACTGAGTCTTACCAAAAGCCGATATTCCCACATATCCCCTAACACGCATGGTATTATCATCATCAAGACTAATTGTACACTTATACTCTTTGCCATTTTTTGGGTTAACAATGGTACCACCACTATACGTACCATCACTTTGTTTTTTCATTCCGGTCATGATATCCATCCCTTCGATAGATCTATTCTTCATGGCACCTTTACAAGACTCACATTTTTTAAGTTTAGCTCCTGGCAATAGCTTTACGACCGTAGCTTTTAGTTCGTTACCTTCTGTATAAACTTTGATATGTGATTTTTCTTTACCATCCTCGTCGTCGAGGTTTTTCCACATTCCTACATATTTGTTTTGTGCCATTCCTAAAAATGGTAGCAACAAAAGAATTGCAAATAACTTAAATTTCATATTTTAAAATATTTTTTGCAAATTAATGAAAGAATATTAAATCAAAACGGATTAATGGGAAGAATGTTTCTAATGTCAGATATCACCGAGTTAATTTTGTATTGGTCACATATTGTTTTGAGAGATTAATTTGATCCATTCTTGAATCTCTTCCGAAAAGTCTAAAAGCCACAAATTCACAAATTTTAAAATCTTTATATAATAGATTGTCAACGAAATAAAGTTAATAAAATTTCAAAAATTAATCGATCGAGCGTGTTCGGAGTGGACTTATACTTCGATTCAAATATTAGAAGAAATGACTAATTAGGCCTTGTTGTGGTCACATATTTATAAAATCAAAATCCAATTAAAGCAGACGACCCTGTCGGGCTCATTCTAGGTTATGTGTAGGTAATAATCCTATTGATATGATATAAGCAAATGACCTTACCTATGCCCATTTTCAAATTCAACCCGCTATCGGGGTTGTGGACTTTACGTGGTTTGACTTACCCCCATTTCCGACGAATCTGCAATGGGGGCTAATCATATTGAACCCCATTCGGGGTACTGTTTAGAAATTAAAAAGAAAGCTACACTGCTTTAATTTTATCCCATTCGTTTTGAGGTGCTATTTGTAACCCTGAAAAGGGTTAAATTTGAATAGCCGACAATGAAATTGGTGGAAAAATAAATGGAAAATGTATGGCAACCCTGAATGGGGTTGAATGTAATAATCCCATGATATAATATAGGCCAATGTCCTTACCTATGGCCATTTTCATATTCAACCCGCTATCGGGGTTGTGGATTTTACGTGGTTTGACTTACCCCTATTTCCGATGAGTCTGCAATTGGGGCTATTCATGATATAACTCATTTGTATGTAACCATGAAAAAGAAAACAACGCTGTAAACCCTGAAAAGGGTTAAATTTGAATAGCCGCCAATGAAATTGGTGGAAAAATAAATGGAAAATGTATGGCAACCCTGAATGGGGTTGAATGTAATAATCCCATGATATAATATAGGCCAATGTCCTTACCTATGGCCATTTTCATATTCAACCCGCTATCGGGGTTGTGGACTTTACGTGGTTTGTCTTACCCCCATTTCCGATGAATCTGCAATGGGGGCTAATCATATTGAACCCCATTCGGGGTACTGTTTAGAAATTAAAAAGAAAGCTACACTGCTTTAACCCAAATTGGTCATTAGAAAATTTATTACGGAGTTAATTTGCTTCAAAATAAGGCGTTTCACTCCATTTTCCTCCTTTACCATAGCGATGCTATGCTTCAGTCAGTAAAATGTCTTATTTTATTGCACTTTAACCCCTCATGACAAAGTTCTAATGACCAATTTGGGTTTAATTTTATCCCATTCGTTTTGAGGTGCTATTTGTAACCCTGAAAAGGGTTAAATTTGAATAGCCGCCAATGAAATTGGTGGAAAAATAAATGGAAAATGTATGGCAACCCTGAATGGGGTTGAATGTAATAATCCCATGATATAATATAGGCCAATGTCCTTACCTATGGCCATTTTCATGTTCAACCCTCTATTGGGGTTGTGGACGTTACGTGGTTTGTTTTACCCCCATTTCCGATGAATCTGCAATGGGGTCTAATCATATTGAACCCCATTCGGGGTACTGTTTAGGAAATAACGTGAAAGCTACACTGCTTTAATTTTATCCCATTCGTTTTGAGGTGCTATTTGTAACCCTGAAAAGGGTTAAATTTGAATAGCCGCCAATGAAATTGGTGGAAAAATAAATGGAAAATGTATGGCAACCCTGAATGGGGTTGAATGTAATAATCCCATGATATAATATAGGCCAATGTCCTTACCTATGGCCATTTTCATGTTCAACCCTCTATTGGGGTTGTGGACGTTACGTGGTTTGTTTTACCCCCATTTCCGATGAATCTGCAATGGGGTCTAATCATATTGAACCCCATTCGGGGTACTGTTTAGGAAATAAAGAGAAAGCTACACTGCTTTAATTTTATCCCATTCGTTTTGAGGTGCTATTTGTAACCCTGAAAAGGGTTAAATTTGAATAGCCGCCAATGAAATTAGTGGAAAAATAAATGGAAAATGTATGGCAACCCTGAATGGGGTTGAATGTAATAATTCCATGGTATAATATAGGCCAATGTCCTTACCTATGGCCATTTTCATATTCAACCCGCTATCGGGGTTGTGGACTTTACGTGGACTCACCCCCATTTCCGATGAATCTGCAATGGGGGCTAATCATATTGAACCCCATTCGGGGTACTGTTTAGGAATTAAAGAGAAAGCTACACTGCTTTAATTTTATCCCATTCGTTTTGAGGTGCTATTTGTAACCCTGAAAAGGGTTAAATTTGAATAGCCGCCAATGAAATTGGTGGAAAAATAAATGGAAAATGTATGGCAACCCTGAATGGGGTTGAATGTAATAATCCCATGATATAATATAGGCCAATGTCCTTACCTATGGCCATTTTCATATTCAACCCGCTATTGGGGTTGTGGACTTTACGTGGTTTGACTTACCCCCATTTCCGATGAATCTGCAATGGGGGCTAATCATATTGAACCCCATTCGGGGTACTGTTTAGGAAATAAAGTGAAAGCTACACATCACACATTCCTCGAGAATTCTCTATGGTCCTTTTTCAAATTTAGAATACAAAAATGCAATTACCTCTTACCTTCAAATCTTCTTCATCGCCTCAATAAGCAGTTCGCGGTCTGACTCGGTATTTTTACCACCATAAACAGCTTGTTCGCAAAGTTCGAGGATGTCGTCTATGATTTTGGCTTGTTCCGTATTTCCTTTCTCGATGAGAAACTGATTGATATAAGATCGATTAAGATCTTTGGGTTGGATCCCATATTGCGACTGCATACGCTTCATAATGCTTGACTTGGCTTCTGCAAATGGGTCATGGGCGTGTCTCAAAGTGTGAATATTGGTTAAGAGCTTATCTTTAGTTACGGAAGGGTCGTCTTTGTCCTTACCTATTTTATTCTTTTTTGAGTACCATAAAAGACCTAATATGGCTAATATGCCTGATATAAGCGCACCGAATAAACCTGCAATCCAAGCAGGAATTCTGCTTTTAGTGACCGTTTGATTACTTGCAACATCTGGGGTAAAATTTTGTCCATGCGTTACATTTTGATTGAGTGGCAAAACGATAGATTCATAAGCTTTTTTCTCTGTGTCAAAATAAGAAAATTGGCAATCAAAAGAGACATTTCCTTCTTTTTTGAATACAAGCGGATATCTGAAATAGGTAGTATGGATGATAAAATTTTCTGGAGCATCTTCCGTACTTTCAATTTTTGTACCATTGTATATTTCGATATCGGCATTGCCCTTCAACTTTGGAACGATCAGACTTCTTTCATCGCCATTACCTACGATCTTGAGGATGAGGTCATAGCCATTTTGAGTCTTTTCTACAAAAGCCTCTGCGGTATATTTTCCTACGGCGTTTATAAAGTTCTCAGGAGCATTATCGGGAAGGGGTAAGACCTCTATAGAGACCATATCACTTTCTGCCACAGCGGGTTTATATATTTTCCTACTGAAAAATCCAAAGTCACTATCTTGTTGGGTACCTGCTTCGATTCCAATACTTTTCTTTAGAATACCTATGTTAAACGTACCTACTTTCTGGGCGTAAAGGGCTCCTTTTTCTATAGTAGCTGTATTATAAACCACACCGTTAAGGCTTTTTGTGTTGTTAACATTGTTGGTATTTAGGTTTCTATAAAAAAAAGGAGTAAGGTTGGGTCGCTCCATGTCATTTCCCAAATTTATGCCTTGTCGAAAATAAATATCGTAGCTAAGTAAAGCTTGTTGTCCTAAATAAATTTGTTTTGAAGGGGTAATTTCTGTTTTGATAAGGATTGTTTTATCAACAGCGGAAGCATCATTACTACTTTGACTTTTGCTTACTTGAATGGTTATAGGCGAAGTTTCTACCTTCCTTCCTTTTATCACAAAAACAGCAGTTGGAATGGTATAACTTCCTGGCCTTGGAGCCATCAAGTAATAACTAATACTTGTCGACGAAGATCTTTTTCCATTTACAATAGATAAACTACTGCTACGGTTTGGGCCTCCTACTAATTCAAACTTTCCAATGGATTCAAAAATCATATCATCTACTTCTTGACCATTGACCGTATAAGTAAGGGTAAAGGTTTCTCCTTCCATGACGGCTTTGGGCACATCCACAATCACTTCTTGTGCATTTGAACACACAAAGCTAAGTAGAGCTAATACGAATACAATAGACTTCTTTGTGATCATAGTTTTCTTATCGTCCTTTTTGTTTTTGGTTTTAGATCCGTGGTTGTATTGTTTTGGGAGTTGCTTGACCAAGTGATTGGTCTCTGTCTCGCTATTTTTCTATTTAAGCTGTGGTCTGACATGGGTGAATCCACAACTTTGATGGGCAATTCTGGTACTTCAATTGTATTTCCTTCGGCTTCCACTACAAAACTAGGAAGGTAGTAAGTACCTCCTTCTTTCATCTCGATAAATAGCGTATAAACTGCTTTTTGCGATTTTACTCCATTAATAATAGACATGGATTGTGAGGAATTTGGACCCGAAACGATGGTGAAATTTGAAAGATTGGGTAGTTCAAACTCACTTTCAATATTTTCTAAAGTATATTTTATTTCGATAATATCTCCTGACAAAACACTATCACTACTGATTTCAATACTGACCGTATTTTGCGATTTTGAGGTTAAAAAACAGATTATCATCAGAAAAAATAAGCTTATTTTTTTCATTTTGCACCTAATTATTTTTTGTACCTAATGTCACATAAAAATTATACATTCTTTTTAATTGGATTTTTACCAATTTTTAGATTTTTTCTTTGAAGATTGGTTGGTTTTTCTCATTTTATTTTGAATGTCCTTTTCTTCATTTTCCACCATTTGTAGCAACCGTTCTACCTCACCTTTAGATAATTTTTCAGAAGGATTCTTTTGGTCCTCGTTGTTTTGTTTATTTTCGGATGGCTGACCATCTTGATTTTCTTTTTTATCCTGATTTTCTTTATTTTGTTGATCTTGGTTGTTTTGATCTTTTTGTTGTTCTTGGTCCTGCTTATCTTTATTTTTTTGATTATCCTTACCATCCTGAGGTGGGGGTGGAGGTTGCATCACTTTTTTGAGTTTTGCCTTAGCTAGGTCTTGGATGATTTGTTGGTCAGTAGGACTATATTTAAGCGCATTTTTATAATTTTCAATAGCATCATCATATTTTTGGGTTTTAAAATGAGCATTGCCTTTGTTGTATAGGGCTTGAGATTTTTCGCGATCCGTTTTGGCGTCTCTGTACGCTTGGTCGTAACTTTTTATAGCTTCAGGATAGTTTTCTTGCTTGTATTGGCTATTGCCTAGATTGTATTTTGAGACATATGGTTTGGATGCATTAACCTGTGATTGTTCGTATACTTTTTGTGAATCTTCGTACTTGCCTTCTTTGTACTTTTTATTTCCTTCGACCATTAACCTTGTCCAATCTTTGGTTTGACCGAAGCCTTGACTAGCGATTATCAACAAGCTTAAAACTAAAAGATTTCTATTCATTCTATGCTTTTTTTGATTTATACAACGGAATAAAATAGCCGATTGATATCAATAAGATACCTAAACCTAGTGGCCATTGGAAAAAACTTCTACGTTGGGCATAAGCATTTGTTTTTACGGGACCACTCGCCATATTATTAATCTTGGCTATGATATCATTTGCAACATTACTGGTACCTGAATTGATGTAATAATCATTGTCTTTATCCGCAATGGCTTTTACCAATTTCGGATTAGATTTCGTGATAACCAATTGACCACTTTCATCGTAGACACCATCGCCATCTGGTAAAATAAGTTTAGCACCACTTTCTGTCCCAATGGCTACAGCGAAAATATTTAGCCCTTCATCCTTGGCTTTTTTAGCCTCTTCTATTGCGTTTTCATCATGATCCTCCCCGTCTGTTATGACCACGAATACGCGATTTTTAACACTATTATCATCAAATGTTTTCATAGCGATTTTGATAGCTTCGCCAATGTCTGTTCCTTGATTGCCTGCTTGTTGAGGACCTGCAGCTTCGATTAAGTTTTTAGCTAGGGCTTTATCAGGACTGATAGGCATCTGTAAGTATGCATTGCCAGCAAAATAAATTAACCCCACTCTATTGCCGACCATTCCGTCGATGATATCTTGACAAAGTCTCTTTGCACGCTCCATACGATTGGGTTGTATATCCGCGGCATACATACTATTAGAAATATCAAGTGCAAGGTATACATCTACTCCGTTTGCCTTTACCGTCATTGTTTCTGTTCCCTTTTGTGGATTCAGGAGAGAAAGTGCAGTAAATAAGATACCCATTATCATTAAGGCAATCTTCAAAAACCAACGATTGATACTTAGGTTTGGAAAAACCTTTTTTACGGTAGTGGCATCTAGTTTTTTGGTAAAAAGATCGCGCAAATGTTTACCCTTGTAGAGCAAATAGCCCGCTAAAATCAGCGTTGCCAACAAATACCACCAATATTCTATTTTTTCAAAGCCTATCATATTTATTGTAGATATCGTTTTAAAAATAAGAATCTAATCATGAAGTAAGAAAGCAAGAAAAACAAACCTAATAAGACAAAAGGTCTAAAGTATTCTGACTGTCGTCTGAAGACATTGATTTCTACCTTTGTTTTTTCAAGTTGGTCAATCTCGTCATAAATATTTTGAAGCTCTTCTTCTGATTCGGCTCGATAAAACTTGCCATTTGTTTGTTTTGCAATATCGACCAGTAAGCTTGGATCTAATTCCAGCTTTCTAGGAGCAAAAATATACTCTCCATCAGGGCTTATACTTACTGGTGATTGATAGATACCCGTCTTACCCATGGCCACTGTATACACCCTTACACCCATACTTGTAGCCATTTCTGCGGCAGTTATGGGGCTGATAGAGCCAGCATTATTCTCACCATCGGTCAGTAAAATGATGATTCTTGATTTCGATGTTGAGTTTTTAAGGGCATTGAGTGAAGTAGCAAGTCCCATACCTATAGCGGTACCATCTTCTAACATACCTGGCCGTATTTCATCAATAAACCCATACACAATATCATGTGTAGTCGTCAGCGGACAAAGGGTAAAACTCTCTCCTGCAAAAATGACTACTCCTAAGCGATCATAAGCCCTATTGCCTACAAAGTCTTTAGCGATCTGCTTAGCCACGGTTAATCTATCTGGGCGAAAATCTTGGGTTAACATACTTGCAGATAAATCCATGGCCATCACGATATCAATACCGTCTGCTTTTACTTTTTCTTCATTAAAAAACAACAGAGGACGTGCAAGTGCTACCAACAAAAATGTAAGGGCTACCGGAATCAACCAATCCACCATCTTGGATATCATCATCCTTACTTTATTGGCGTTGACCACGTTTTTTGTCCAAACGATATTGGCTGTATCACCTTTTCGTTTTTTAACAATAAAAAATAACCAAACCAATGGTATTCCAACTAAAAACCAAGGATGCAGCAAACTCATGTTTTCAAATCCACTACTCATTTAGCATCAAATTTTCTAGTTTTAATTACAAAGTTGAGTGCCCTATCCAAAAATTGCTGATGGATGTCCGATGTAGGTTGTGCTTTGGCAAATTTGACTAAATCAGCCACTTGTAAGATATCCGAGAGATCACCTTTTAGATCATAAGCGACAGCTTTATTAGCCAACTTATCAATAATTTCGCTGGTCGTAGTTTCTAATGCTGGGATATCATATCTGCCTTCTAAATACTCTCTTATGGTCATGGTAAGTGAAGATTGATACTCTTTGATATCAAGGGTAAGCCAAGGTTTTTCCTTATTCAGAGCCTCCAATTTATGTAAGGCAACATAATAAGGGTCGGGCTTTTCTTCTACTATTTCTGGTATAATTTTTCGTTGTCTTTTTAACTTATCCAGATACTTTTTGATCAAAAATCCTATCAAAATCAAACCAAGTAAAATCATAATATAATTACCATACTTACTCCAAAAGCTTTCATACACTTCCTCGATGGGTTTTATTTCACTTACGTCAACTTGATCAATCGCCTCCATACCAGGTGGTACTTTGACAAATATTTTTACTGGATTTGCCAGCATACTCGTGGGATTATCAGATTTGTCTTCATAAAAAGGTGGGTGAATGATAAAATCGCCATAGCTTAAAAACTTTATTTTGGCTATAATTTGTAAAGGTTTTGCCAATGTGGGGTCACCTGTAGGGATATTCAAAACCTTGTCTTGGAGATTGTAATATTGGTATATGTTTTTATTTTCAAATCCTACAAACACATCGGCATACTGCTCATAAAAATTGGTATCTTGTCGGTGTAAATCGTTGTTTATTTTTGTAAAATCGTAACTTAAATACTGAAACTTTGCATCGATATTGGCAATTTCAAAAAGTACGTCGACGGTTTCTCCAAACTCAATAGTGTCCGATGAGGCAGCAATTTTTACTACATTTTGTGCTTCAATAGATGAAGTCGTTAAGACGAAAAGACAAGACAATAATAGATGGTGTATGTATTTTATCCTCATCATCGCTTTCTAAATAATTCAATTAACGCCTTGATATAATCACCATCTGACGATAAAGACAATGAAGCAGCACCATATTTTCTAAATAATGTGGTAAAAGCTTGAACATTGGCCTCGTGATTGGCTTGATAGGCCGCTCTATAGTTTTTTTCACCCGCATCGATGTTAAAATAGCCTCCTGTCTCTGGATCAGCTACCATCACCATACCCAATTCTTTTGGAAGACTTGCCTCGTATTGATCATACAGGTGGATACCGATTAGGTCATGTCTTTTGGCTGTAAGGGTGAGTGACTTCTCAAAGTTATTGGCTAAAAAGTCAGATAGCGTAAAGACAATACTTCTCTTTTTCTGCACATTATTGAGGTAATCTAGTGCTTTGCCAATATTGGTTTTGGTACTTTTAGGTTGGATAATCAAAAGTTGCCTAATCAGTTTTAAGATATTGGCTCTTCCCTTTTTAGGTGGAATATACGCTTCTACCTCGTCAGAAAAAAAGATAGCCCCTACTTTGTCATTGTTGGTCAAAGCTGAAAAAGCCAATACGGCAGCTATTTCTAAAACGGTATCTTTTTTCCTTCTTTTGCTCGTGCCAAAATTGAGTGATGCACTGACATCGATTAGCAACATCAAGGTCAACTCTCGCTCTTCCTCAAATATCTTTATATAAGGCGTACCCGCTCGAGCAGTAACGTTCCATTCGATATTGCGGACATCGTCGCCATAAGAATATTCGCGCACTTCGCTAAATGACATACCTCGACCCTTGAATGCAGAGTGATACTCCCCACTGAAAAGTTGCGTATTGAGACCCTTCATTTTGATCTCAATCTGCTTGACCTTTTTCATTAATTCTGCTGTATCCACAGGGCGATGCTTTTGATTTTATTAAGGTACTACTACGGTATTTAAGATTTTATCTACGACATCTTCTTGAGTCATACCTTCTGCTTCTGCTTCGTAAGATAGGCCGAGTCTATGTCTAAGCACATCCTTAGCCAAAAGACGTACATCCTCAGGCGTCACATAACCTCGTCCTTTCAAAAATGCATTCGCTTTTGCAGATAATGCGAGATTGATACTTGCCCTTGGTGAAGCACCATGGCTGATCAGACCTTCCAAACCCTTCAACATGGTTTTTGGTCTCGTAGACTCTACTAAGTCAAGAATATAATTTTCTATTTTTTCATCCATGTAGATAGAAGATACCGTCTTTCTTGCTTTTACGATTACATCCGTATTGACTACAGGGTTGATTTTTTCATTGTCGACGATACCCAGATTTTGTCTTATGATGTATCGCTCTTCCTCCTTCTCTGGATAGTCAATGATTACCTTGAGCATAAATCTGTCCAATTGAGCCTCAGGTAATGGGTAGGTACCTTCTTGCTCTATCGGGTTTTGCGTAGCCATGACTAAAAAAGGTTCTGCAAGCAAAAAGCTCTCTTTACCAATGGTCACCTGTTTTTCTTGCATCGCTTCCAATAGCGCACTTTGTACCTTTGCCGGAGCTCTATTGATCTCATCTGCCAATATAAAATTTGCAAAAATGGGTCCTTTCCGTACATCAAACTCCCTACTTCCTGGGTTGTATATCATCGTACCGATAATATCCGCAGGCAACAAATCTGGGGTAAACTGTATCCTCGAAAAACTTGCATTGGTAGCAGAAGCAAGCGTTTTGATACTTAATGTTTTAGCCAAACCTGGCAACCCTTCCAATAGGATATGGCCCTTAGTCAATAGCCCGATCAACAGTCTATCGATCATATGACTCTGCCCCACTATTGTTTTCTTACATTCCGCCCTAATGGCTTGAATGAATGTGCCATCGGCCTTCACCTGTTGGTTGAGTTGTTCTATATCTACGGGTGTATTCATGTTATACTTTTTTAATAGATTGCAAAAATAAAATTAATGGTGGTGAAGAAGGTAAAAGAGGGGATGTTTTTAAAATTATTTTAACGAGTAGGGACATTTAGGCTTCAAAAATTTGTTGCTTTGAAAAGATGGCAGTAATTTTCAAAATAAAATTGAATTGAAAAATTTAGCGTAAGCCCAATTATGTTTTTTTGGATATTTAAATGATTTGGTATCGTTTTACTGTGTAAAAAAGAATGTGAATTACGGGAATAATTAGAAAAATATAAGTAAATTTCAATATTGCACCAAAATTAAAAACTAAAACCTATGCCAATAGGAAAATAGCTATTCCAATCCCCCAGACTTGGATTCCGCACTTGGACCAACAATGACTTACCTGATTTGATCATGACGAACTCAGATCCTGATGTAATGGAATATTTTAATTTAAAACAGTAAAATTGTTCACATTAGTTCTTGTTCACGTAACGTGAACATCGTATATTTGTGAACATATTATATGTTGGGTCGAGTGATAATAAATTCGGCAATTGGCAAAGACCAAAATACTATAAATTATAAAAAATCACATCAGGAACACTTATCTTTGTAATTGGAGACCAGTCATATACGGTCTTGAAGGTGTAAAATGGCGCTTTTTGTTTACTTTTGTTGTTTGTTGATCAAATAAACTTCTAAATATGATTAATACGGAACTAAGAAATCAAGTCAAAGAACGTATCGATCAAGTAAATGATGCATATTTGCTTGAAGAGATCCTCAATTTGATTGACTTTGAAACATCAAAAGAAGAAATATTCTCAATTCCATCAGAACATCAAAAGGAATTAGATATAAGTATTGAACAAATGAAAAAAGGCCAAACAATATCCAATGAGATGGTTGAATATAAAGTTCAACAATGGCTCTCAAAATAATATGGACAGAAAATGCTGAAACACATTTAGAAGCAATTCTTAGTTATTGACGATAAATCCTAAATTCATAAAAACCTTTGAAAAATAAAGAATCAGAAAAATAATAATGTTTCATATTTAAATTATCATGCTTAAACTGACAATTTAAGAATGAATGAAAAAATATCAAAGCATCATGCAAAATAAATACCTATTCCAATCCCCCAGACTTGGATTCCGCACTTGGACCAACAATGACCTACCTGATTTGATCATGATGAACTCAGATCCTGTTGTGATGGAATATTTTCCAAAAACATTGGATGAAAAAGAATGCGCAGATCTCTTACTTCGATTACAAATGCAATATGATAAGAATGGGTATACTTACTACGCAACAGAACTATTGGAGACTGGCGAATTCCTAGGCTTCATAGGTTTAGCCTATCAGGAATACAAATCAGAATTTACTCCTGCTACAGATATCGGTTGGCGATTGAAAAAGTCAGCTTGGGGTAAGGGGTATGCTACAGAGGGAGCTTTGCAATGTTTAGAGTATGCATTTCAGAATTTAAAACTCGAAAGAATAATGTCTACTTGTCCCATCGCAAATATTAAATCAGAGCAGGTGATGAAGAAAATTGGGATGGAGAAAAAGGGGGAGTTTGATCATCCTGGGTTATCAGAATATCCGTATATTGAAAAATGTGTTTGGTATGAGATTGAAAATTCATGAATTTGTGACTATTGACCTTCATTTTTAAGGGGTCAGCTTTGGTCATTTAGGTGGTCAAAGATTCTATAAATAGACAGTTTGCCTCAAACATTCTTTTAGAGTTAAAGCCTAATCATCATAATGAAATCTACATTGCACAATAACGCATCGCTGATCAACATACTTAGTCCCTGAAATTTTATAGATCAACCGATGATCATTGCTTATTCTTCTTGACCAAAAACCTTTTAAATCATATTTGAGTGGTTCGGGTTTACCAATCCCCGAAAATGGGATTTGTTTGATGGATTTGATCAATTCTTTAATTTTGACTACCATATGCGGATCATTTTCAATCCAATATTCAAATTCTTGCCATGCATTTACTGTAAATACAATTTCCATGAATACTGCTTAATCTACATTGAATGTATGCAAGGCACCATTTTCCAATTGTTCAATGGATTCTGCGAGTCTAGCTCTATTTGCCTTTGTTGATAACAAATGCTGCGTTTCCGTAATAGAATTATATTCTCTCATTGAAATAATCACCACAGCATCTTCTTCTTCATTTCTAGGTACAATAATCACCTCGGATGACTCAGATACTTCATCAAAATAAGCTTTTATATTTTTTCTTAATGTAGAAATTGTGACTGCTTTCATTGTCTTGATTTATATTGTACTTTTTAATGTACGTTCAAAAGTACGATATTATTTCATAACAGCACAGATTTTAATGTATTTTCAATCGATTAAGCTATATTTTTTATATTTATACGGTAGTTTTATTCTAAAAGTATTGAAAAGAACTGAAAGTTTAGATTAAATTAGTTTGGGAGACTAACAAGTTAGCCTTCATTGTAAAAAGGAATTTTCAGTAATTCAAAACGACAAAATATGAATAAGGAAACAAAAGAAATATTTTGGAACCAATTTGGAGCAAGTATTGATATGCTGATTAATGTGATTTCACATTGTCCAGACAACTACTTAGAGCGAAATCCGAGATTTTATTTTATCGCATTTCACAGTACTATTTTTCTCGACTATTATTTGTCAGTTCCTCCAACCAGTTTTTCACCAATACTTTCTTTTACTCAAAAAAGTAAACAAGACAGACCAAAAGAAGCCATTATAATACCTGACAAAGTGTAAAGCAAGCAAGAAATTATAGCCTATCTTAAATAAAGTCGTGAAAAATGTAAACAACTTATTGACAGAAGAGAAGCTACAAGAAAGATTTAAAGAAGGAGACCAAGATTAGCTTTTAACTGGAAAAGGGTCTATTCCTTCAAGCATTCCTGCATTTTTGCATTTCTTAAAGTGAATACCTTAATGGCTTGCCAAATTT
>JALHLK010000008.1 GCA_022844565.1 Saprospiraceae bacterium | reverse complement strand
AATGCATCTAATGTAGAGTTAGAGGTAAGAGGAGCTGGAGTAAGTGCATTCGCACTAGGTCAGAACGAACCTAACCCATTCAAGGCAGAAACAAACATCAAGTTTACAATGCCTGAAGCAGGAGAAGCTAAATTCAGAGTGGTTGATGTAACTGGAAGAGTATTGGTTAGTCAAGTAATCAGTGCTGCAAAAGGCGAAAATGTAATCACATTGAAGAGAGCGGATTTAGCTGCAACTGGAGTAGTTTACTATCAGATCGAAAGCGGTGACTTTATGGCTACTAAGAAAATGGTAATTATTGAGTAAGCCATCTCGGAGAGAGTAGCAATAAAATTTTTTTGAGTAAGTGAGTGTACCGGTTGGTAGGATCTAATTCTATCAACCGGTTTTTTTTATATGTGTGGGATTATCTATGCCCATAGCTTAATGTCCTACTTTTATTTCATTAATCTTTCACTAACACACAAAGAGTATTAACAAAAAATTACTTTTGCAGTTTATTAGAGAAAATAGTTGAATTGGCAAGTACCAAAGAAATAGTTGAGCTTTATAGTCAAGATAAAAGGGTTGTCAATCTTTGTGAAAAATTGTATAATTCTAAGGTCCAAACCATCGGTCTTGAAGGACTGGCAGGTAGTCAATCTGAGTTTATACTCTCTTCTATTGTAAGTAACCATAAAGGAACTCAAGTATATGTGGCTCGTGATAAAGAAAACGCCGCATACATTTTAAATAACATCAATAACATTGGGACTACCAAGGCTCATTTCTTACCCGACTCTTTCAAAAGGCCTAATTTTTTTGAAGAATTGGACAACAACAACCCAGTTGAACGTACGGAATGTTCGGCCTATATTTTATCTGATAAAGATCAAAAGGTAATCGTCACCTACCCCGAAGCACTTTTTGAGAAGATTGTGGATCCAAGTATTTTGGAAAAAAACAAAATGGAGTTGAAAGTGGGGAATACCCTCGATATTGACTTTATGATTGAGGTTTTGGTTAGTTATGGATTTCATAGAACTGATTTTGTCTATGAACCTGGAAATTTTTCGCTTAGAGGTGGTATCATCGATCTTTTCAATTTTGGACACGAATGGCCTTTTCGTATAGAACTTTTTGATGATGAAATTGAAAGTATCCGAATATTTAATCCAACCAATCAACTATCCATTGAGAAAGTTGATCGGATAGACATTATCCCTAACATTAATGCTAATTTTAGTAGACAAGATAAGGTGTCATTTTTTGAATTATTTTCGAATGATACAGTTATATGGACTGAAAACATACAATGGATCGTAAATAAGTTGCAAGATTCTTTTGAAGCATTTCAGAAATTTAATGCTTCGCTAGATAGTAAGACCAATCAGGAGATCAGAGTGGTGATGGATCAACTTGCTTTGATGTATCCAGGAGAAGTTATGGAACAAATTAGTCGTTTTAAAATAGTGATCTTAAGCCCAATACAGGGAGAAAATCTTGATGACACCATCGTAATGTATGGAAGGCCACAGCCCAGTTTTAACCGCAATTTTTCATTACTCATCAATGATCTTAATACCAATACTGCCAACGGTTTTACCAATTATATTTTTGCGGATAATAAAAAACAAGTTCAGAGATTCTATGCTATTTTTGACGATATAGATAAATCTGTCAAATGGAGTCCAGTCTCTACGAGTATACATGAAGGATTTATAGATGATCGGTTGAAAATTGCCTTTTATACGGACCACCAAATATTTGATCGATTCCATACGTATAAACTGAGACAAGGGTTTACTAAAGACCAAGCTATCAATCTCAAAATGTTGAGAGAATTAGAAGTTGGTGATTTTGTGGTTCATATTGATCATGGCATTGGGAAATATTCAGGACTTGAAAAAATCAACATCGCGGGTCATACCCAAGAAAGTGTACGATTGATCTATTCCAATAATGATATTTTGTACGTAGGGATAAATTCTCTTCATAAAATTTCGAAATACGTTGGAAAAGATGGTACGCCCCCGATGTTAAGTAAAATCGGTGGTGACGCGTGGAAAAACCTAAAAAGGAAAACAAAGTCTAAGGTCAAAGATATAGCCAAAGAACTTATCAAGCTGTATGCCAAAAGGAAAGCCAGTAAAGGGTTTGCATTTTCGCCTGATGGATATTTGCAAAACGAACTAGAAGCTAGCTTTTTATACGAAGATACGCCCGATCAAGCTTTAGCGAGTCAAGCGGTGAAAGACGATATGATGAAGGAGTACCCCATGGATAGACTTGTGTGTGGGGACGTAGGCTTTGGTAAAACTGAAGTAGCTATTCGAGGAGCATTTAAGGCAGCTGTAGATGGTAAGCAAGTAGCCATTTTGGTACCAACTACAATTCTCGCTTTGCAACATTACAAAACTTTCAAAGGTAGACTTGAAGAGTTTGGAGTTACCGTCGATTATATCAATAGATTTAGGTCAACAAAAGAGAAAAAGGAAATTTATCAAAAGCTTAAGGAAGGCAAGATTGATATTGTTATCGGTACACATGCCATACTTAGTAAAGAAATTTCTTTCAAAGATTTAGGCTTATTGGTAATAGATGAAGAGCAGAAATTTGGTGTGGCATCCAAAGAAAAATTGCGTAATTTTAAAGTAAATGTAGACACACTTACCTTGACCGCAACGCCTATACCGAGAACTTTACAATTCTCCCTTATGGCTGCTCGTGACCTATCGATTATAAGAACACCGCCACCCAATAGGCAACCTATACACACCGAAAGAAGAGTGTTTAGTGAAGAATTGGTAAAGGATGCTATTTATTATGAAATCAATAGAGGTGGTCAAGTATTTTTTGTTCACAATAGGGTAAATTCTCTGCCTGACATAGCCGCTATCGTACAGAAGATGTGCCCTGAGGTTAAAGTAAAAGTTGCTCATGGTCAGATGGAGTCTGATCAACTAGAGAAAACGCTTGTATCTTTTATCGATGGAGAATTTGATGTGTTGATTTCTACCAACATTATTGAAACAGGCTTAGATATCCCTAATGCAAATACCATCATCATCAATAATGCTCATCAATTTGGTATGAGTGATTTACACCAATTGAGGGGGAGAGTAGGAAGAAGTAATACCAAAGCATTCTGTTACCTATTTGCTCCACCTGTGAGCACAATGACAGAAGAGGCAAGGATCAGAATTAAAACCATGGAAGAGTTTTCTGATTTGGGGAGCGGATTTCACATCGCTATGAAAGATTTAGACATAAGAGGGGCTGGTGATCTACTTGGTGGTGAGCAATCTGGATTTATTTCAGACATAGGTTATGAAACTTATCAAAAGATACTTGAAGAAGCCGTTATGGAACTCAAAGAGACGGAGTTTCAAGAATTATTTAAGGAAGAATTGGACCTAAAACGGACTTACGTGCGCGATGTCGAGATCGACACTGAAATAGAAATGCTCATTCCTGACAACTATGTTTCTAATATTCAAGAAAGATTAAGTTTGTACACTGAACTTAACGAAATCGAAAATGAAGAACATATCTTGACTTTTAACGAACGGTTGACAGATAGATTTGGTCCTGTACCCAAAGTAGTGGAAGAGTTGTACAATGGCCTCCGATTGCGCTGGGTTTGTAAAAAACTAGGATTTGAAAGACTGGTCTTAAAAGGTAAAAAACTCAAGCTTTATTTTGTCACGAATCCACAATCTGCTTATTATGAAAGCCCAACCTTTAAAAGTGTGATGGCTTTTGCTTCATCAGAAGGCATCAGTAAAGGATTTTCATTGAAGCAAACCAATTCATTTTTGATTTTGGTAAGGGAAAATGTTGGGACAATAAAGGGGGCTTTAAATCTTTTGATGCTGATTGAGGAAAATGTGGGGAAGAATATGTAAAAGATGTTAGGTATTTGATGTTAGAAGTTAGATTTTATTAAAGTTTGCAGATTGCTTTTTTTGCTTTGCCTCTTTCATCAATCTCGACAAGAACAAAGGATTCCAACAAATCAATGTCTATAAAATGCAAATTTATTAAGACTTAACCTCTACTTAACCTTCTTAACAAAAAATACTCCTAAATCCTTCCCAAACAGCTCTTTTAAGTTTTTGCAACTTAAAATCACGTTAATCTGAGTACTATGTGATAGAGATTTTAGGGATTAGATGGTAGGTTCTGTAAATGAGTTCACCTATTGACTTTTTTGCTTTATCTCGATTCTTCTTGCCTTTGTATAATTGATTGTCTAATTAAGGTTTACTTCAAAATAAATCATTCGTATTTTAAAAAAGAGATGTTGTGCTGTAAATCGATTTCCTCCCAGATTACTCACATGTAGCTAAACACATAACTCTACCTAGCATAGTTTTAATCACCATTCTTTTATCTATACAAGCCCACTTTAACAAAAAACTTACATTTTTAATTCAAATACGTTAATTCAAAGTGAATTGCTCAATGTATCTTAGCGGTTTGAACTTTACATAAGAAACCAAAACTAAAATTAATTAAGGAGATAATAGTAATAAATGATTGTTTATGAAGTATTTATATGTTTTTTTTCTTCTTGGACTAGGAAGCACATTGTTTTCACAAACAGCAGTGGAAGGCAAAATCAAGGCAAAGACATCTGGAGAGCCTATCATGTTTGGCACAATAGCCCTTTATAAAAACGGGGTTTTAATAACAGGTAGTGAATCCGATATTGAAGGTAATTACTTTGTTTCTAACTTGCAGCCTGGTACCTATGATATTGAAGTAAGTTACTTAGGTTATGCTACAAATAGGACGACAGGCGTACTTTTAAAGGCAAGTCAGACCACAAGACTCAATTTTGAACTGGAAGAAAGTAGTGTGATTATGAATGAAGTAGTAATTACAGAATATCGCGCACCTTTAGTAAATGTGGATAACACAACAACGGGTACTGTTATATCAGGTGAAAAAATAATGTCGCTGCCCGTCAAAGGCTTAAATGCCATTGTAGCGACTTCGGCAGGTGTGTCAACAATAGATGGTGGCACTCCCTCGGTCAGAGGGTCTAGGACGAATGAGACCATGTATATGATAGATGGTATAAGGTCATTTGGATCAGTGCCTCAATCAGAAATAGATCAACTTCAAATTATTACTGGAGGTATCGAAGCAAAATATGGAGACGTGACGGGAGGTATTATCTCGATCACTACAAGAGGTCCTTCTGATAAATTAACAGGAGGCTTTGATATTGAAACTTCAGCAGGCCTCACTCCTTACGGATATAACTTAGGCATGGGATACTTGTCTGGTCCTATCTTAAAGAATAAAAAAAAGCAAACCATTCTAGGATACCGATTGAGTGGACAGTATCGATCTGAAAAGGATGGTAGTCCTTCAGCAGTGGGAGTGTATAGAGCGCCTGAAAGTATCATTAGACAAATTGAGGAGAATCCTCTCTATCTTTTAGGGAGTTCTAGCTTACCATCGGCTGAGAGGTTGACGTTAGAAGATATCGGAGGTCCATTGAAGGTTAGACCAAATCAAGGATTTACAGACATCAACCTTGTGGCTAAAATAGACGCAAGATTAGGTAAATCAGCAAATTTTTCTGTTTCTGGCAATTATGTAGATAATGTCTCTCAATTTTCACCATCCAATAACTGGGCTGTTTTAAATTGGGTGAATAATCCTTTTCAATACTCTTCAAGATATAGAGTGAACTTTAATCTCCGACATAAATTAGGTGTTCAGGCGATTGACCTTGTTAATGATAAATCTCGAAAACCTTCTACTTTCCAAAATTTTTCTTATAACATATTAGGTGGCTTTGAAAGAGGTAATGCAAGAAGTGAAGATTCAAGGCACGAAGATAGACTTTATAACTATGGTTACTTTGGCTCCACAGCTTCTACGTTTAACCCGTTTTTTGGATTTTTTGTTGATGAAGTCAATCAATTACTTGATTACAGACACTTAGGATATACTCAAGTAAACGGAGAATTTAAGCCAAGTGAAGCTAATAGTGTCATGGCTAAATACAATACCACTAATGGGATCCTTAATCCAGATCTGACCTCTGTTTGGAATAATTTGTATTCAAACGCAGGTCAAGTAAATAATTCATTTTCGAAATCAGAGTCCGATTTGATTACACTCAATCTTAGTGCAGGCTTTGACGTTCTACCAGGTGGGTCAGAGAAAGGAAGACATAGTATACAGTTTGGATTTTTATATGAACAACAAACTTTAAGGGATTGGTCTGTGGCACCTAGGGGTATGTGGAGAGCAGCAGATTTGCTAGTGAATAACCACATAAAGGGTATAAATCCAGATGTTGTATTAAGAGACACCTCTATTTTCAATCCATTAACAGGAGCAATTGAGAAATTACCCATTTACCAGACCCTTTTACAAATAGGTGGTCAAGATAAATTTTACAAAGCCATCCGTGAAAAACTAGGTGTCGGAGTGAATCAATATGTCAACATTAACGGGATTGATCCAAGTTTATTGACCTTAGATTTATTCTCTCCTGAAGAACTAACCAATGAAGGATTAATTAGCTATCAAGGATATGACTATCTGGGAAACAAGCAATCGGGAGTTAGTTTTGACGATTTCTTTAGAGCAAAGGACGCCGATGGGATTAGAACTTTTCCAGTAGCGCCTTTCTCCCCAATTTACATGGCTGGGTATATCCAAGATAAGTTTTCGTACAAAGACATCATATTTAGACTGGGGTTAAGAGCTGATTATTATGACGCCAATACCAAAGTACTTAAAGATCCATATGCTCTTTATGAAATAGAAAACGCTAAAGATTTTTATACTCGAACTGGGAGACAACAACCTGGTTCGGTACAAGATGACTACAGTGTGTATGTCACTGGCCCAGAATCTGATGAGGTGATAGGGTATCGCAAAGGTGATGAATGGTTTACTACATCTGGTACAAGTATTACCAATGCCAATCTTATTTTTAATGGAGGTGTGGTACATCCATCTTATGTTGGTAGAGCTATAGGAGGTACTCCAGCTAGTAGGGTATTGGATATACAAAGCTCGGAATTTGATGTGAATACTTCTTTCAAAGATTATGCTCCCATACTTAATTTGATGCCTCGATTGGCTTTTTCTTTCCCAATTTCTGAGGAAGCAGGATTTTTTGCTCATTACGATGTATTGTATCAAAGACCACCGTCTAATGTTTATATGAGTCCGCTAGATTACTATTATTTTAACAATATAAGTAGTTCTGGACCTGCCAACAATCCTGATTTGCGACCAATAAGAACGATAGATTATGAAGTAGGATTTCAACAAAAAATATCTGAAAACAACTCTCTGAAAATATCTGGCTACCAGAAAGAGATGAAAGATCTTATTCAAAATAGAGTATATGCCTTTGTGCCATCACCAATAGGAAGGTATGAAAGCTACGGTAACCTTGATTTTGGAAACATCACAGGTTTTACATTTCAATTTGACAGAAGAAGAGTAAATAATCTTGAAGTAAATTTGACCTATACACTGCAATATGCCAGTGGATCGGGTTCTGATGCCAATTCTTCTAGAGGCCTAAACACAAGAGGCCCTATTCGAAATTTGATTCCTCTTGGTACAGACGAGCGACACAGATTGACCGCGGTGTTGGACTATAGGTTTGAAGGTGGTAAAAAATACAATGGGCCTCAGATTGGAACATTTAAAGTATTAGAAAATTCTGGAATAGCACTGACTACAGCAGCTGTCTCAGGTAGGCCTTACTCTAAAACTTCTTTACCACAACAATTTGGAGGTACAGGATTTGTTGGAGAAATAAATGGCTCGAGGTATCCTTGGAATTTCAATATCGACTTGAGGTTTGATAAAAGATTTGCTATCCGCACATCCAAAGAAGCAAAACCATTGTATGCAAACTTTTATTTCAGAGTACAGAATCTCTTAGATACTAGAAATATTAGAAATGTATTCAGCGCTTCAGGATCTCCAACAGATGATGGATTCTTAATATCTCCACTTGGTCAGCAAAGAGTCCAAGAAGTAGCAAATACGAATAGAGGTGTAGAAGCATTTATTCAGCAATACAATTGGAGAATGGTAGCACCAGGAAATTATTTTCTACCTAGAAGGATGTTTTGGGGCTTAATGTTTGATTTTTAGTTTTAAAAAGAAAAGAAAAAAATATATTCTATGTTTAAGTATATTTCAAGAGTATTAAAAATTACAAGCTTACTGATATTTGTTTTGTTATCTCATCTCATGGTAGGAAATAAGCCTCCCGGATATGATAAGATCAAAGCTGAAGGATCAATACTTGAGTTGAGGTCAAATTGTACTCCAGGTATCAGTGAAATCGACCAACAAGTTAATAATGTTAGAGCTAGATTATCAACTGGAGGTGACGTTTGGTGGGATAGAAATGATGGTTTGTACATCGTGCCAAAACCTGCGGAGGGTCAATTACCAGTTTCATCTATCTTTGCAGGAGGTGTATGGGTAGGAGGAGTTGACAGGTCAGGAAATAAAAAGTTGGCAGGGGTCACTTATAGAAGTTTAACATCTAATTATGACTGGTATCCTGGTCCTCTGGATGAAGAAGGAGCTACAGAAAGAGATGTTTGTAGAAGTTGGGATCGGTTCTTTACTGTTTATGCAACTGATATTTCAAGACATAATATTGGTTTTGAAAATGCAAAAGCGGCTGGAGTGAATTACAATTGTGACTCTATACCCAATAATGTAAAATATTGGCCCGGTAAAGGCAATCCATATTGGAGAGAAAGATACAATTTCGAACTTCCTGACCAGTCACTTGGGGCATTTTGGGATGAAAACGAAGATGGAATTTATGATCCTTGCGATGGTGATTTTCCAAATATCGAGATTAGAAATTGTGGTCCAGAAAACAGATCAAAAGCTAAGGAATTGGTTCCTGATGAAATGATTTTTTGGATTTACAACGACAATGGTGGGCCTCACAGATTGACAGCTGGCTCCGCAATTAGAATGGAAGTACAAGTACAAGCTTTTGGTTACACTACGAATGATGAGGTAAATGATATGACCTTTCAAAGATATAAACTAATCAATAAAGCAAACGAAGATTTAGTGGATTGTTATTTCGCAATGTGGGTTGACCCAGATTTAGGTTGTTATACGGATGACTACGTAGGTTGCGATGTAAAAAGAAGTTTGGCTTATGTGTATAATGAAGATGCTGTAGATGGACAGGTAGGTGCTACATGTCCTGGTGGAGTCAATACGTATGGAGGAAAGGTTCCTGCGCTAGGAGTAGATTATTTTAGAGGACCACGGGGACCAAAAGTTTTTGTACGAAATCCACAGACCAATGCATTTATATTAGATGCCAATGGAAAGAAGGTGTTGAGAGACCCTACGCCTCAGACAGGTGAAGTAGACACGCTAGTTGAATTGGGTATGACATCATTTGTATACACCAACAATGCTGGTGTGAATTCACCTCCTCAGCCAACTACAGACCCTCAAGCCCGTGATGACGAATTTTATAACAATCTTCGTGGTCTTTGGAAAAATGGTGATGCCGTAACATTTGGAGGTAGCGGATTTAATCCCGGTAGTACGGATTCTGTAAAATATGTATTCCCTTCAGACCCAAACGATGCTCGTGGATGGTCTATGTGTACCGCAAATCTTCCAAATGGTGATAGAAGAACTTTACAGTCAACTGGACCATTATTATTACAACCAGGGGCTACAAATGAATTGATTGTCGGAGTAGTATTTGCTCCAGATTTAGATTATCCTTGTCCAGATTTATCAAGATTATTCAATGCTGATGACATAGCACAGGCATTATTTAATAACTGTTTTGATATTACAGATGGCCCTGATGCACCAGATATTTGTGGCGTTGAGCTAGATAAAGAAATCATCATTGCACTAACTAATGACGCAAGAGCTTCTAATAATGCTTTTAATAAATATGAAGAAATCGATTTAAAAGCCCCTGAAACAGTTGCAGACAACAAATATAGATTTGAAGGATACAAAGTATATCAATTGTCAGATGCCAGTGTATCTACCCAAGAATTGGGAGACATCAATAAAGCTCGATTGGTATTTCAAACAGATGTAAAAAACGGTGTGTCCGAAATATTTAATTGGAAATCTGACCCCAATCCTTTACCAACAAATGCTAATCAACCAGTATGGACCTACTCGAGAATGGTTCAAGGAGGAGACAAAGGATTAGAAAATTCTTTTTTAGTAAAAGAGGATCAATTTGCGAAAGAGAATCGAAGTCTCATCAATCATAAACCATATCATTTCCTTGTAATAGCTTACGCTTACAATAATTTTGGTGATTTTGACCCTAAAGAAGTACTCGGACAACGGACTCCGTACCTCGAGGGAAGAAGAAATGTAAAAGTGTATACTTTCACTCCTCGTCCACCTGTATATGTGAATCTACAAAGTAAATATGGAGAAGGTGCGGAAGTCACTAGGATAAGTGGAGAAGGGTCAGGTGGATATTTCATTGATCTTAAGGACGGTGTAGCAGACAATATCATCAAAGGTACACCAGATACTAAAATTATTTATAAAGAAGGTGCTGCCCCAATTCAAGTTAAAATATTTAATCCTCTAGAAGTAAGTGATGGAAAATATAGATTAGAAATGGTGGGAGGCTTTAATAGTACGCCTGCAACTTGTGATTTAAATCCGGGGGTTACCTGGAAACTGACAGAAGTAAATTCAGGATCAGTCATAGCATCAGAATCATCTATTGACAAAATCAATGAACAAATCATTTATCAAAAAGGATTCTCCATTAGAATAGGTCAAGTCAAAGCTCCGGGTAATGATATAAAAGGAACAAATGGAGCTGTGGGGCAAACCATTACTTACAAGGATTCAGGTAAACAATGGTTAAATGCAATCACTCAAAGTAATCGACCAAATGTTTTTGGTTTGCCATCTTCTGTTTTTGATGCATTGGAACCAAGTGTAGCCACAGACCCTACCAAATTTGTTGACCCAGAAAGAAAATTGGGCAACATGGGTGTGGGTATGTTTACACCGTTTAATATGGCTCGTTGGGGTACTCCTCCAGCTGATCAATTTCCTTTTTATTTATCTCCAGCTTGGAGAGATGGAAGTAGTAATAATGGATTTTTGCTTAATGAGCGATTGGGTAACCTTAGAATCAAGGATTTAAATAATGTTAATATCGTATTTACGTCAAATAAGGAATTATGGAGTCGATGTATTGTAGTCGAAACTTCCAATCCAGATTATTACAACACTGCTCAAGCACCCACCATTGGTAACAGTCGGAACTTAGAAATTAGAAATCAAACATCGGTAGACAAAGAAGGCAATCCACAGCCGGGTGAACCTACAGGCTTAGGTTGGTTCCCTGGTTACGCGATTGACGTAGAAACAGGAGAAAGATTGAACATATTCTTTGGAGAAAATAGTTCATTCACAGGTGCCAATGCTAGGTTTTTAACGGGTAATAATATCGCAGGAGATATGTTGTTTAATCCATCTGGGCAAGTATTATCCACCTTGAACGGCCCTCTACCTTTGTCAGTACCACTTGGTGGACAACATTATGTGTACGTAACAAGACAAAAATACGATGGATGTGCTTTGCTAAGAAATGGCCTTAGAAATGGAAGTTTATTTACTACCAAGATTGATCCACTATCTTTGATTACATGGGCTGGTATGTTTTACGGATCGAATACTACACCAATGTTGCCAATTAGTGCTGGATTAGTACCTAATGATGTGACGATCAAAGTCAGAGTTGATAGACCATTTAATCGAAATAGAATAGTCAATACCATAGCAAGTCAAAGAGCTTGCACCGTAGAAAATAATAATCTACCTGTTTATGAATTTGAATTGAAGGGTAAAGGTGTTTTAGAATTAGCACAAGAGGAATACGCTGGAGCTTTATCGAAGGTAAATGTAGTGCCAAATCCATATTACGCATACAGTGCCTATGAAACAAATCAATTTGCCAACATTGTAAAAATTACTAATTTGCCTGAGCGGGCTTTGGTGACCATTTATACGCTCGATGGTAAGTTTGTAAGAAGATTTGATAGAGAAGAGCGTCCTGTTAAGAAATCAGGTAGCAACCCGGCTATAAATGCTAGTCAAATTAATCCAGCACTCGAGTGGGATATGAAAAACGCAGTTGGTATCCCTGTAGCAAGTGGTGTTTATTTGATACATGTGGTAGCTCCAGAGCTAGGAGAAGAGCGCACATTAAAATGGTTTGGAGTGAATAGAAAGTTTGATCCAACTGGATTGTAAACGTATTAATTGGTTTAATCAAGATAAAGTAACAATGATATCAAAATTAAAAATAAAATCTACTTTCTGTCTTTTACTATTGGCTACAATTATTTCAGCCGGTAATCCAGACAGACAAGGAGAATCCGGTGCCAATCAACTGTTGCTAAACCCTTGGGGTAGAAGCGCAGGTTTGCACGGCCTAAATTCTGCTTGTATTAAGGGCGTGGAAGCGATGAGGTTAAACGTTGCAGGACTAAGTAGGTTGTTGAATGGAGAAATTATAGTAGCCAATAGTCGACATTTTGTAGGAACCGATATCATGCAAAATGCTTTAGGCCTTGGTTTTAGATTGGGTGAAAATGGAGCTTTAGGTGTTACCTTAACCACTTTGTCATTTGGAGATATTCCAATCACAACGGTTAATGCCCCTGAAGGTACGGGTGGTACATTTTCGCCAAATTTGTCTAATCTGGCGATAGGGTATTCGTATATGTATGAAAATAAGATATCTGTTGGCATTTTAGGGCGAGTCATTTCAGAAAACCTACCGGATATTTCTGCTTTTGGCTTTTCTATCGATGCGGGAGTACAGTACATCACAGGAGAAAAAGAAAACTTCAAATTGGGTATTTCCTTACTAAATATTGGCTCTCCTATGAAATTTGGTGGTCAAGGACTTGCTTTCCAAGGCCCAAATATTGACCGAACCGTCGGTGGTAATGACTACAATCTCACTTTTTACCACAGAGCAGAGGGATTTAACTTGCCAACGGCTTTAAATTTAGGGGTTTCTTATGATTGGCATTTACCTAATAAATATAGCACATATTTAAGGTTTATAGGTAACTTCACTTCCAATGCATATTTTAGAGACGAAATCGGAGGGGGCCTAGAGTTTTCTTTCAGAAATTTATTGATTCTAAGAGGTGGTTACAGGCATGTTATAGCGGATCCTAATAGTGTGTTTGGGAAAGATGTTTATACAGGCGCTTCTGCTGGATTTTCAGTAAACTTACCTAAAAAGAAAGGGGAAGATAGTGGTTTTGGCGTTGATTATTCTTATCGAGCAACTAATCCTTTTAGAGGATCTCATAATGTGAGTGTGCGGTATGCTTTCTAGTCGCTTTCGCTAAAATGCCAAACAGGATGAGGGTATATTAAAATTAGTCATATTCTGGGTATTTCAAAAATTCGAATAAACTTGCATTACTTCTGTTTCTTTAGTGTATCTTTGCATCATAATAAAAATGAAAGAACGTTTCTATACGTAGTGTAGGAACGTTCTTTTTTATTTAGAGGTTATCAAGATGATAGTGGTTTTCACTATCTAAATATTAATTACAAAGTATAAAAAAAATAACGATGTCTGGAATATCTTATATGACCCAGGAAGGGTACGATAAGCTTAAGCATGATTTAGAACATTTAAAATCTGTAGGTAGAGATGAGGCTGCAAAAGCCATAGCTGAAGCAAGGGAGAAAGGTGACTTGTCAGAAAATGCAGAATATGATGCAGCCAAAAATGCACAAGGAATGCTTGAATATAAAATCAACGAGATGGAAAAAGCCATGGCTAGTGCACGGGTTATTACCGAAGGGGAATTAGATAACTCTAAAGTTACCGTACTCGCTAATGTGAAGATTTTAAATAAGAAAGTAAATAAAGAGTTAACTTATAAATTAGTTTCTGAATCTGAAGCTGACCTAAAAGCTTTAAAAATATCGGTAAATTCACCAATTGGTCAAGGACTTTTGGGAAAAAAGGTAGGGGATGAAGCAAAAATAATAACTCCAGCAGGTGAATTTATTTTTGAAATCTTAGATATTTCATTTTAATGTCCACCATATTTAAAAAAATAATTGATGGAGAAATCCCTTGTTACAAAGTAGCAGAAAACGATCACTTTTTAGCTTTTTTAGACGTTTCTCCGTTACAAATAGGTCATACGCTTGTAATCCCTAAAGATGAAGTGGATTATATCTTTGATTTAAAAGATGACCTACTCGGTGAAATGATGATTTTTAGTAAAAAAGTGGCAAAAGCCATTAAAATTGCTTATCCTTGTAATAGAATTGGTGTAGGAGTTATAGGTTTGGAAGTAGCACATGCACATATACATCTTGTACCCATCAATTCAATGGGTGATATCAATTTTTCAAAAGAAAAAATGGCATTATCCAAAGAACAATTCAATGAAATTGCATCAAATATTGCATCAAATATGAGCTAAAAAATGAAAAAATTACTTGTTTTATTTGTTTCTTTTGGTTTATGTTCTTCACTAACAGCACAAAAACTTACTAAACTTTGGGAATCAGAAAGTATTTTTGATACACCAGAAAGTGTATTAGTCGACCAAAAACACAAGTGCATTTACGTATCTAATATTGGAGGTAAGCAGTCTTGGGCAAAAGATGGCGTGGGTTTTATATCAAAATTAACTTTAGATGGTAAGATGATTTCAAAAGAATGGGTCAAAGGATTGAACTCACCAAAAGGTATGGCAATTGCTGATCACAAGCTATATGTTGCCGATGTAGATAGAATAGTTGTAATCGATATGCATGATGCCGCAATTACAAAAGTTATTCCTATTAAGAATGGTAACTCTGTAAATGATATCGCCCCAGTTGGAAAGTCTGATTTAATCTTTTCAGATAGTGGTGGAAGATCTATTTACTCGCTAAAAGATGGTAATTATACTAAAATGATTGATTCCACTTTTCTAAAAAGACCAAACGGTGTATTAGAAAATAGTGGTCAGACCTTTGTTTTAGATAATGAAGCTATAAATCTATGGGCAGAAGGTAAATTGACGAGATTAGTAGATGGTATGCCAGGTGGAGCTGACGGAGTAGAACCTTTAAATTTAAACGAATATATTGTTAGTTGTTGGTCGGGCACAGTTTACCACGTAGATATAAAAAAGAAAACTAAAAAACTTCTATTGGATAGTACACCCAATAAAGTCAATGCTGCGGATATTGGACTTGATCGAAGAACTAATATCGTTTATGTCCCTACTTTTTTTGATAATAAAGTGGTGGCTTATCAATATTCAAAAAAGTAATCAATGAAATTTGGAACAAAAGTTATTCATGCAGGTGTAGAGCCTGATCCAAGTACTGGAGCCATTATGACGCCCATCTATCAAACGTCCACTTACGTCCAAGACGAACCTGGTGTCCATAAAGGGTATGAATATGCTAGAACTCAAAACCCAACACGAACGGTCTTAGAGACCAATCTTGCGGCTTTGGAAAATGGCAAACATGGTATTTGTTTTGCTAGTGGCTTAGCAGCGATGGATGCCATTTTAAAATTATTGGTTCCTGGAGATAAAGTGATCTCAACCAATGATTTATATGGAGGATCCTATCGACTTATGACCAAAGTCTTTGCCAAATATGGAATTGATTTTTCTTTTATAGATATGTCAGATGTAGAAGGTATTAGGTCACATATTTCTGAAGAAACAAAGATGATTTGGATCGAAACACCTACAAACCCTATGCTGAATGTTGTAGATATCGAAGAGGTGGCCAAAATTGCCAAGTCTCATAATATCCTTGTAGTAGTTGATAATACGTTTGCATCCCCGTATTTGCAAAATCCACTTGATTTGGGTGCTGATATCGTCATTCACTCAGCTACTAAATATATAGGTGGCCACTCTGATGTCATTCATGGAGCAATAATAGTCAATGATGAAGACCTAAGATCTCAGCTTAAATTTATTCAGAATGCGGTTGGTGCGATCCCTGGACCACAAGATTGTTTTTTAATTTTGAGAGGTATAAAGACCTTACACATACGGGTGCAACGGGCATGTGAGAATGCTGAAATTATAGCTTTATACCTTAAAAATCATTCTAAAGTTGGTAAAGTCTATTGGCCAGGTTTTGAAGACCACCCAAATCATCAAGTTGCCAAAAAGCAAATGAAAATGTTTGGAGCAATGGTATCATTCGACTTACAAGATAATTCTGTCGGTAATGCTATGAAAGTATTATCAGGCACAAAACTTTTTGCTTTAGCAGAGTCTTTAGGTGGTGTAGAGTCTTTAATAGGTCATCCAGCTAGTATGACACACGCATCCATCCCAAAAGAAGAAAGATTAAAAGTAGGTTTGACTGATTCGTTGATACGATTGAGCATTGGCATAGAAGATGTGGATGATTTAATCGAAGATTTAGACAAAGCTCTTAATTTGATTTAATCATATTTTATAATGGATAATATCATTATAACTATTGCGTCAGAAGAAATAGATTTTGATCAGATTCTGGAGTTACAACTTATCAATCATAAAAGTAACATCTCTCAATATCAAGCCTTAAATGAGGGTTTTGTCACTGTGAGACATACAAAAGATGTTTTAAAAGCTATAAGCAAGCCTTATGGTCATGTCATAGCAAAAAAGGATAATAGGGTAGTAGGGTATGCTTTAGTCATGATGCCAAATCACACCAGTATCATTCCTGAACTTGAGATGATGGGACAAGTTTTGGCAGAGCTAAATTATTTAGACAAGCCTGTATTAGATTACCGATTTATGATCATGGGGCAAATTTGTGTTGCTGCAGAGGTTAGAGGTAAAGGTGTTTTTGATAGGATGTATGAATATATGAAGAATTACTTAAAAGTGGATTTTGATATTATCGTAACAGAAATTGCAGAAAGGAATCAAAAGTCCATGAAGGCACATCAACGTTGTGGTTTTACTGTTTTTCATACATATTTGGAAGAAGAAATTGATGAACTTTGGAACATGGTGGTTCTAAACACCTCCATTTCCTGAAGATTTAAGAAAGCAGTAGAGACAAAGGAATATTACTCCATATAATGCTCCTTTAGAATCTGTAATACCTCTTCTTCAGAGATTTTGGCAATTCTAGCAATACGAGGTATCTCCATACCGTCTTCTCTTGCAGCAAAAACAGTTTCAATTTTGTTTTTTTGAACTCCTAGATCGATGCCTTTTACAATACCTTTCTCGATACCTTTCTTTTCCCCTATCTTTCTTTCTCTTTCTAATAAAAATTGTTCGACGCCCATTGGATAAGTTTTACCTTATATTTTCAATTTCTTTTTAAAAAGTATACTTTCCCATAATTAATCATCACCTTTTATAATGACCTTAGTACGTATGCCGACCATCTTCCCATCCACTAGAAGCTAATAATTCCTTACCTGAATCTCTTGCTCCTTCTTCAATTTCGGTACCCATGGAGTCATTCCAACGATTGAGATATCCAAATAATGATACAACTCCATGAATTTCTACAATTTCACCCGGTGACCAATATTGTCTCAATCTTTCGGCCACTCGATCATCTACAGCATTAGGAATCATGGATGCATGTAGTGCAAAGTTAAGTGCTGATTTTTCTTTTTCATCAAAAGCATCACTTTTTTCAAAATCCCAAACTTCAAGCAATTGTCTTGCATCAGCACCATAACGCTCTGCAGCCCTTATGGTATGTGCTTGACAATATCTGCATCCTGCCACATTAGAGGTTACATAACCTATCAATCTTTTTAATTTGCTTGTAACAGTACCATGATTTGCCATAACGGCTTTGTTGAGGGCTATAAAAGCGTAAGCGATTTCAGGCCTATGATACATGGTCAATATGCTATTTGGGCAAAAACCTAATGTTTCATTGTAAAATAGGATTAACTCTTGTAGTTCCTTGTTGTCTAAGGCTTTATCAACAGGATTTACTAAGGGCTGCCTCATTTAGGTTAATTAAAAAGATTATCGTATTCAGAAGAATTTGATTTTGGAGAAGGCTTAGGTTTATCTAACCTTTTTAAATCTAAAAATTCTTCCTCTTTGTCTTCTTTTATTTCTTCATATGCTTCAAACTTAGGCTCTTGACTTTTTTGGTAAGATTTCAAACTTTTTCTTGCATAAGCTCTGAAAAATAAAAACCCAGAAACAATAGGAAAACCTACAACGGTAAGAATTGCTGCTAAAATCCCCCATAAAGGATTTTGCTTAAATAGATTGACTATGAATTTTCCATAGTCAGTGATAACGGTATAATCAAATACTGCTGTAAGTATTAACAATACAGGGGCAGCCCAAGAGAGTACCGTAAATATTCCTTTTGCAATGAAAAACAATGCCACCAGGAAAATTGTAAGCGCTATGATCGCACCAAAACTACCCAAGGGGTTAGACTTCCCACCAAAATTAAATTCTTTATAAATCATTTTTTAAAAATATATTTCTAAGAACAAAGATATAATTATATTGATTTAAAAAAGTAGAAAAATTCGACAAGTGTCGAGAGATTAGACCCGAATACCTGAAAAAAGTAATATTTTAGAATAAAACAAACATACTTTCCAATCATAATAACTTATTTTGATATTTTTTTTATACAAAATGGTTACTTATACTTTTGTTTCAATAATAAAATATATTTTTGTTTTACTGTTAAATATAAAATAATTAATCATGAACCAAAAAATTTACCTAATAATTGTATTTTTTTTTCTATCTTTTGCTGCCAAATCTCAATTACAATGCATTGAAAGAATAAATTTTGCACTGGGCCTAGACGGTACATTTCAGGCTTCACCAACAATGTTTTTGGCGTCTTCTCCAGATCCTACCAGTACATACAGCCTAAGTAAATCACTCTTCACATGCGCGGATATAGGTGCTCTCCAAACTGTAGCACTGTATGAATTGAAAGGAGGCATTATTGTTGACACTTGCTTTACTATTGTCAATGTGGAAGATAAGTTTATTTCGCCTCTTTGTCCTTTATCTTGTATTGGTAATTTAAATGTAACTCTTGGACCTGATGGTTTTGCCACCCTCGAGCCAACTATGCTTTTGTCATCTATACCAAATCCTAATAGTACTTACAGCCTAAGTAAATCTGTTTTTACTTGTGATGATATTGGCATTGGTCTCATGTGGAATGTGGTAGTTTCTGAATTAAGAGGTGGTATTTCCTACAACACTTGTTCTACTAATGTTAATGTCGAAGATAAAAATAATCCTCCTGTTTGTTCTTCAACGGGATTGTCTTGTAAAGGTGCTTTAAACATAGCACTAGGTAGTAACGGAACAGCTATTGTTAGTCCCACAACATTTTTAGCCTCGACTCCAAATCCTAATGCTACTTATAGTCTAAGTAAATCAGTCTTTACATGTGCAGATATAGGTGCCCTTCAGACAGTGTTCCTATACGAGTCGATTGGAGGCATTTCATTCGATACTTGTAATATAATTGTTACTGTCGAAGACAAATTTTCTCCGCCTGTTTGTCAACCAGTGAAATTTTGTATTGACAGAGTAAATTTTGCACTGGGCCTAGACGGTACATTTCAGGCTTCACCAACAATGTTTTTGGCGTCTTCTCCAGATCCTACCAGTACATACAGCCTAAGTAAATCACTGTTCACATGCGCGGATATAGGTGCTCTCCAAACCGTATCTCTGTATGAAAAGAAAGGAGGCATTATCGTTGACACTTGTTTTACTATTGTCAATGTGGAAGATAAGTTTTTTCCGCCTGTTTGTCCGTCTACGAATTTATCTTGTGTTGGTAATTTAAATATTTCTCTTGGACCTGACGGTACTGCCACCCTCAATCCAACTGATTTTTTATCATCTGCTCCAAATCCTACCAGCACATACAGCCTAAGTAAGTCAGTTTTTACATGTGACGACATAGGTGCTCCTCAGACAGTCTTCTTGTACGAATCGATTGGAGGCATTTCATACGATACTTGTAATATAATAGTTAATGTGGAAGATAAATTTTTTCCACCCGTTTGTTCATCAACGAGATTATCTTGTATTGGTACCTTAAATATTGCACTGGGTCAAGACGGTACAGCTACGGTTAGTCGTCCGACAACATTTTTGGCCTCTACCCCAAATCCTACCAGTACCTATAGTCTAAGTAAATCAGTTTTTACATGTGCAGATATTGGTGCCCCATTTACAGTAGCAGTTTATGAATTAAGAGGCGGCATTTCCTACGACACTTGTTTTACTATTGTCAATGTGGAAGATAAACTTATTCCACGTGTTTGTTTAGCTTGTGTTGGTACCTTAAATATTGCACTTGGTTCAGACGGTACAGCTATAATTAGTCCAACAACATTTTTGGCCTCTGCTCCAAGTTCGACCAGTACATATAGTCTTAGTAAATCAGTATTTACTTGTAAAGATATAGGTGCTCTTCAAACTGTAGTACTCTATGAAATCAAAGGAGGAGTTATAGTTGATTCTTGTTTTTCAATGGTTAATGTGGAAGATAAATTTTCTACACCTATTTGTACTCCTCCCTTACTAGTCTGCTCTGCATCACTGAATCTTTCTCTTGATTCTAATGGCAGAGCTACGGTGAAGCCTTCAGATTTATTGATTTCGCCCTTGAAATCAAGTTACCAATACACAGTCACACCTTCTACTTTTAATTGTTCAAATAAAGGAAATAATACTGTTGTGTTGACTGCAACTACAACTGCGGGAGTAAGTAATCAATGCACTACCAATGTAATTGTTAACGACAATAGACCTGGAGTGCCACCATGTGTTTCTCTATCTTTTGCAAACATCAGATTTGTACCTAATAATATTTGGCTTTCTCCTGTGCCTCCTTTGACATCTGTTCCTTTTGAGGCTATTCTTTCTAGCGAGGCGATTTCGAAGATTTCAAAAGCTGATCTTGTATTTGCTATTTCAAATGATAGAATATTTGACTCAAATGACATTATTGTAAGTCAAAGTCCAATAAATATAAAGAAAAAGGAAAGTCAAGTCACTATTTCGGGCTTAATTCAAGTTCCAGCAAGCATACAATCTGGAAAATACTTTTTGTTGGCTGATGTATTTAGTAATTCTAAAAAATTGAACATTGGTTTAAATATGTATGTTCTTCCAATAGAAATAGGATTTGATCAACAAATTATTAGGCCTAGCACTTCTAACATAAATGTAAAGCAATCTATCTATCCTAATCCTTTTACAAATAAACTCACAATTAATTTAGAATCAGAACCAATAAGCACCATTGAAATTTTCAATTTTACTGGTCAACTAATAAAAAGAATAAACTATGGTAATCCTAATAGCTTACATGTAGAAATTGATCTCTCTGAGCTTTCTAATGGGAATTATCACATTAATGTAAGAGATAAAGAAGGGAATATTTTTAATAAGACTATTATAAAGCATTAAGATTTTACAAGTTAAGATAAGCACTTATTAAAATATAGTTAATGTAATTGAATCAAAAATAAATACTTCTCCACCTTTTAGGATATCAATAAAATATTTATCATATTTGAACCTATAAAAATAAATGAAGTATGAGGTCAATTTTTGTTCTAACTTTTTGTGTGTTCTCCTTTTGCGAAGTATGGAGTCAAGATCCTTTATATTATAAATCTCAAGGCTTTTCAGAACATGATACTTCTAAGTATTATTTAATAGCTGGGGAAAGACATGGGGTGTCATTTTTTAAAAAAGAAAAATTTCCTGAGGTAGAATATAAGCCTACAGACAAGTTGACTTTTGATGTTTACCACACTCCTGATGTGATGTATCATTGGTATAGGAAGTGGGCAGCTCAATATCCTGATATCACCGCACTGTATGAAGTAGCAAGATCATACGAAGGCAGGCCAATACTCCAGATGACCATTACCAATAAAAAAACAGGAAAGTTTCTTGATAAACCTGCTGCTTATTTTGAAGGTGGGAGGCATGGTGGTGAAGTAACAGCTTCTGAATGTGTGTTTTGGATGACTAAATACCTTTTGGATAATTATGGTAAAGATCCCGAGATTACCAAACTGATTGATACAAAGACTATTTATATCAGACCTCAAAACAATCCTGATGGTACTACCATGTATTTGTTCTCAGCACAAAGTAATAGAAGTACGGTGAGACCTCATGATACAGATAATGATGGCTTGCTTGATGAAGATCCTAACGAGGACTTAAATACAGATGGGATAATTCATAGTATGCGTAAAAAAGCTGTCACAACAAAAGAGAAAGAAACAGCTAATTACATCATCGATCCTAGAGATCCTAAGGGTAGATTATTGAAACAAGTACTCGAAGGTAAAGGTACACATCTACTTTATTCAGAAGGCATTGATAATGATGGAGATGATAAGTACAATGAAGATGGAATAGGTGGCCTAGATTTACATCGCAATTATCCAGAAAACTGGAGACCTGATACTCAGAAGGAGTTGACTAAAAGAGGTTACACACAATTTGGAGCAGGTGAATATCCAATGAGTGAGATTGAGACGAGGTCAACGGTACTTTGGTTATTAAACCATCCACATATCTCTGTGATAAATTCTTTAGATACCCGTGTGCCTATGCATTTGAGGCCTCCGTCTACTTCAAGTTCTGCAGAAAGTATGTTCCCCAAAGATAGATTATTATATGAAAAATATGATCAGTTAGGTATGTCAATCACGGGGTACCCTTGGGCGGGTGACGTATATGAAACATATGCAACTAGGAGAAAAACTAATCCAGTAACTGGAGACCCAAGTAAACCAACTCCTTTGTTTGGCCATGGTCCTGATTTCGGTTACTTTTATTATGGATCTATTTGGTATGGCGATGAACTTTGGAACAACGGGGCCATGAAAGATTATAATAATGATGGTCAATATGACGAATATGATGCTATCCGTTGGGATGATGAAGCTAATGGAAGCAAGGGTTTTAAACTTTGGGAAAAATTTACTCATCCTCAATTGGGTGAGGTAGAAATTGGGGGATTTCATCCTAAGTTCTTTTCTCAAAATGGTCCAGCATGGCAATTAGAGGGCTGGATTAGTAAACAAGGATTGTTTAATCTGGCCGTAGCCAAAGATTTACCACAAATCGAACTTAAAGATGTGAAAATTACCAAGACAGGAGATGAATATACCATAAAAGTAAGTTGGACAAATAGTGGGAAACTACCCGTTGCGCTAGAGCAGGCAAAAAGAGTAAAAATAGTGCAAGAAGATAGAGTGCAATTAGACTTTGATAAAGACTTACTGAAAGGATTTGAAAATGCCAAAGTAATGGTAACGCTTCCCACAACTCATGAAAAGACAATTTACTCGGGTTATACTGACGTCGGAGAGCAAAAGGAGGCAACATTTAAAGTAAAAGTAAACGCCAAAGAAACGATTAAAGGCAAGGTTAAAATTCTTTCGACCCGCGGAGGTTTGATAGAAAAAGAAATTGAACTGAAGTAAGTTAATGCTTGTATGCGAGGATGCATGAATACACGAATGTGAGGCTTAATCAAATGTTGGCTATGTCTGAGGAAGCAGTTTAAACATAGTAATATTTGAAAATTAAAGTATTAAAAAATTAACATATGATATACCCTGTTTTAGGTAATGAGGTAAATATTGAGTTTTCTTTAATGGATTTGACAAGGTTGTACATACCACCTGAGACACCACCTATGGTAATGAATAATTTTTTAGGGGAGTATGTTGAGCGATTTAGAGGAGAGTATGGTGGTATACCTTATGGTGGTTTTTTAGAAAAAAGGATTATCTATCATTCTTCGAATCACTTTGGTTCTGAAGAAAGAAGGGATGTGCATCTCGGGATTGATTTATGGGTTGATCCATACACACCAATATTTGCAGCTAAAGATGGACATGTTCATAGCGTAGCATACAATGCAGCGGAATTGGATTATGGGTGGTGCTTGATCGTCCAATATGAAAATGACGAATTTGTTTTGTACGGTCATATGGCCAGTGATAAATTACAAAATTATGCCGAAGGAGATCAAATTACGGCTGGACAAATACTAGGATTTACAGGTGACTATGCAGAAAACGGTGGATGGTACCCCCATTTACACTTACAAGTCATGAAGACCATGCTCGATTACAAAGGGGATTTCCCTGGAGTAGCTAGAGAAAGTGACATACCTTTTTACACAACTATCATCAACGATCCATCATACCTAATTAAATAAATGAAAAAAATTTACAGTTTAACTTTACTGCTTCTATTTACCACACCAATTTTTGCTCAAAAAATTGGGGGACTCACCTTCGTGGCAACACCAAGGCCGATTAGTGAAAAAAGTGTATTGGATATCAAGAATATAAATGTAGGTTGGGTTACCTTGGTTCCATATGGATTTCAAAGAGGGTTTGAAGGAGAATTAGTCCATAATCTTGAAAGACAATGGTGGGGCGAAAAAGTAGATGGAGTAGAGGAATGTATCAAAATGTGCAAGGCTCAAGGTATAAAGATTATGATTAAGCCTCAGATTTGGGTAAGAGGAAAGTGGATAGGTGACCTTGACTATAAGACAGATGCTGAGTGGGAAAAATGGGAAAATCAATACAAAAATTATTTAATGGCTTATGTCAAAGTTGCTGTAAAAACCAACACTGAAATGATTTGTATTGGTACAGAGATTCGTAACTCAGTAGCTAAAAGACCTCAATTTTGGAAAGGACTTATTAAAGAAATTAAAAAAACATACAAAGGTAAACTTACATATTCGGCTAATTGGGATGATTACAGCAAGATCTCATTTTGGAAAGATTTAGACTACATTGGTATCTCGTCGTATTACCCACTTGTAGCAACCAAAACTCCCTCAGTGAAGGAATTAGTGTCAAAATGGGAACCTATCAAAAGAGAATTGGGACGATACTCTAAGAGATTTGAAAAGAAGATTTTATTTACAGAATATGGCTATCTCACAGTGGATGGTTGCACGGGTAAAACTTGGGAACTTGAAAAGAACTTAAAGACTTTACCAAAGAATGAAGAGGCTCAAAAGAATGCCTATGAAGCGTTATACTCCGTTTTTTGGAAAGAAGAATTTTGGGCAGGTGGCTTTATTTGGAAATGGTTTCCTGACGGAATGGGTCATGAAGGTCAACCAGACAAAGATTATACGCCACAAGGAAAGTTGGCTGAATCTGTAGTAAAGAGGTGGTATGGAAAAACTTTGTAATTGAACCTCATATAATGGTTATTGTGGTTATACCAAGTGAGTTTACAAATTAGTCCAAAATAAAAGAATGGATTTTTTATTAAGTCGATGAAAAAAATCGTTGCGTAGCCTGAGCTACGGAACTATTTTTTGAAGAAGAATCAATAAAAAAGACAACTTTTATTGGGGATATAAATTAAATTGAGGATTCAATTTCCTAATTGAAAATCCCAAACTTAATTTGGTCGTATTGGAATAAAATTTTGGTTTTGCAGCTTTTTTAATCTATAGCAATTAAATATTGAACTAAAATTTGGAAATGTTTTGATCTTTCTCGATTTTTATTTCTTCCTATACCTTGAAAATGAGCATTTTTGCCCAATTTTGATGAGTAGAATTATATTTTATACTTGCTAATTTATTGATTATTAAAGAGCAATTGATTTAATTTATATCCCTTATTGGACTAATCTGTATGTTCATTTGGTATTAAATGTGATTATCAATTTACAAATTTAATATCACACTTTTTGGAGTATTATTCGAATCAAGTGTACTTTTATCATTACAATTTAAAAGTTATTTAAATTATTTTACTATTTGGACACTGTATTGTATGAGACGTAACCTTGCCATTTCCATGGAATACAAGTATTTCCAATCAATTTTTCAATAAGAGACTGAAAGATAGTCTCACCATTTTCGCTATTGATTAAAATGATGATTGAAATACCCTTATCTATAAAATTAATGTTGTAATTTTTCCAAGGGCCACCATTGCCTTCCTTGAAGAATGCTCTACCTTGTTGCGGGCACTTCAAAAGTCCCCAGCCTAATCCATAAGATAAGTTTATAGCATCATTCTCTTTGGTCTCATCCATCGTTATTGGTGGGAATTGAGTGATTGATGTAATTTTGATTTGAGAAGAAATCATCTCATTATACCATTTTTTATCAAGTCCTTTTTGTTGCATAAGATACTCAGTAAATCTTGCATAATCTGCTATGGTTGTGACTAAAGAACCACCAGCCACAGCTTCTGTTCGCTTGCGTTTTATGTCAATTGTTCCATCATTCATATGTCCAACTGCCACATTATCATCACCAAAAGAATCATGCCATATGTATCCCGTTCGAATCATATTGACTGGTTTAAAAACTTTTTCTATAGCCAACTCTTCAATAGTCTTTTTGGTTATCTCTTCTATTGTCAATTGCAGAAGTTTAAAACCTTCTCCAGAATATGCATACTTTGATCCTGGTGTGAAATATATTTTTAGTATTCCATTAGTATCTAATTCTGATGTTGTAGGGTGATACCATCTCACATTTGGTAATCCCGTTGTATGATTTAAACACATTCTAGCAGTGATTAATTTCCACCGCTCGTCTGTCTTTAAATCAGAAAAATAGTCATATTCTCCAATAGTTTTACTCAAATATTTACTGAGTGGAATATCCAAATCCAATACTTTTTCTTGCGCTAACTTTGTAGTAAGAAAACCGAATACAGCTTTGCTAAAAGAGGCACCGTACATGATTGTGGCAGTATCTAGCATTTCATTTTTAGGCTTATTTCTATATCCATATGACTTCACAAATACAGTCTTTTTATTTTTTAAAACAGCAACACTCAATCCTTGTACCTGAGCATCTTTCATTAATTTTTTTATTGTAGTATCAATCTCAGCCTCGGATATTTTAGTACCATCGAGTCTGGTAATGAGTTTCTTTTGCCCTAATGTAATTATTGATATCAGCATAAAACAAAATAATACAGAGTTAACTTTGATCATGGTCTTTTTAAGAATTTTAAAATTTTTTTAATAGAAATTTGAAATTGATTATCTATCCTTTTATAATCGAAGGATTGGAATTGCTGGCTTGTACTTGTAGGATTTTTTCTGAGAGATTCTTACCGCATTCCAAACAATTAAAATTATATTGTAAGGATATAGGATTAGAAAGGGTAATAAGAATAGAAATGTATTTACTGGGCCAAATAAATGTAATGAAATTCCAAGAATTAAAAAAACATAGGAAAGAAATACTAACAATGTCCAAGTTATTTGAAAATTTAATATGGCTTTTCCTAATTCATTCACGGATTGTATCTTGTCTTTTTTATAAATCCATAAGATCAGAGGTATTATAACACCTAATAATGGGAATAATAAAAAAGACAATGCAGAAAGATTCATGATAACCAAATAATTATTGTCTTCTAATATTATCCAATCGATCATTTCATCAGGTGAAGTATTGAAAGCCTGAGCAAGTCTTTTTAAAGAATCTCCTCGTGGTTCTGTTTCATCATTTTCTATACGTTGTATTGTCCTAAGACTTAAGCCAGTTTTTTCTGCAAGTATTTCTTGAGAGTAACCTTTTTTGATTCTTAATTCTTTGACTTTTTGAGATAAACTAAACTGTTCCATTGACATTATTTTTATGATCACAAAGATAGATTGATTATAATTCGGTAGTTACGTCATATTGATGACATCTTTACGTCATTCGTGTCAAAGCCTTGCTTTACAGTGAGTTTATTGAAAAAAAAAGCTGTACCTTATTTTAGATTGACCTTATTTTCTCCGCCCTTTAATACCAACTTTTGGTCTTTCCATACAAAAATTCCTGGCAAACCAATAGGTAGATTAACATTCCCAGTAATACCTTTTTCACCATTTTTTGTAAGATTCACTTCTATTGTCCCTAGATGGTGCGGCATACTTCCGTAGATTGAGCTCAATTCTCCTAGGGCAGGTTGAATCAATACCTCTTTAAATCCTGATTTAGAAGGAGCAATACCACAAATCGTAGCTAAAAAATCATAATTTGGACTTGCGCTCCATGCGTGGCAATCTGATCTTGCAGGTTCTGGTTTTTCTGCAAAAGTGGTAAGGCCCAAATCTACCATTTCATGCCAAGGTTTCAATTGGCTATAATAAAGGTCGGCCATTCCTGCTTTTTTTAGTGCTTGAAATAGGTAGAATCTAAAATAATAGGTTGCTTTTATTATTTTTGTATCGCTCATAATCATTTTTAATACCTCTTGTTGTTGCTTTTTGGTTGTAAAAGCATCTGTCAGTACACCAAGTATATTGGCGTGTTCACTGAAGCTATTTTTATTAGGCGTGTTTGCTAATATTTGTTTTACTGGATCGTAACACTGTTTTAATGTTAAAGCTGTAAGGTTTTTTGCTTTTTGTTTATACATTTTTGCTTTAGTATGATCCCCATTATCTTCAAACATTTGAGCAGCCAAGTTAAGGGCATAGGCGTACTGTAAGGTTAAAACTGATGAGCCACCTTCTTTTACCCCTTCAGGGCTACCACCTACAGCATATATATTTGTCCAATTCCATTCGGGCGCCCAATCTACAAAATTCCACCACTCCAATGGACCTAAAATACCAGTTTTTGGATCAACTCTCTTGTCAAACCATGATAATACTCTTTCTATATTTGGTAAATACTGTGAAGTAAAAGCTTTATCTCCGTAATGCATATAGTGATCAGACACCATATCTATCCAAAACAATGAAAAAGGTGGTATGATCTGTAGCACATAGCTTGGATACCTACTCTGTGTTAGACCTTCCGCAACCATTGAGTTATTAATATCTGAAATAGCTTTACGCACTAACTTATCATCTCCATCTACGTACATAGTGATAAGTGCTTGGATTCGCGTATCGCCCACATACTGCAATTGCTCATAATATGGACAATCTACATAAGACTCCAATGCACACAATCTCGCTGTCCTCCATCCAATATCCCAAATATTGTCTAATCTTGCATCTGAAGAAGCAAACTTAGCATTTTCTTGCAAAGGGTAGATACTTGTGATGTGGTAAAAATCATTGATAATTAGATCTTCATCTTTGGTTTCTATGGTGAGCTGCACATATCTAAAAGTTTTGAGCCAAAGGGTAGTTATTGATCTATTTTGACCACCATCGGAGATTAAAAGATCGGTATATCCTTTGATGGTTTTTCCCTCGATTTCATTTCTATTTCCTTTTTGGTTTTTTTGATCAAATAAGGCTTCAGCATACTCTGTTTCTATTGTTGCATTTTTACCCCCAGAAATATTAATTACCGGGTAACCAACAGAAAGAACACCATTATCTATTAAAAGTGTGCAAACTGTATTCTTTGGAATGGTCAATTTTTCACCTTTTATAAAAGAGCCCGCTACATTGCAACTACTCCTTCTTAATGTTTTAAATCTTTGTACATGTTCGTCCATCGCGGGTATGGTCCTTGGGATAAGATGCCAATGGGCCCCAGACCCACTTCCGATGGGCATACCTCGTTCTAAGGTTTTGGCTTGTCGCCATGCAGATTCATCAATATTTTTTTCCATCCACCCCCAATCATGTTTATTGGCATCAAATAAATCTCCACAACCTACTACGGTGTATGCTTGCAGTTTTGACATGGAGTTGGTCGATGTTGGAGAATAAGCTGTTGCTATTTTGACTTTCCATGATTTATCCGTATTCACTTGTGTATTTGGTATCACTTGACCATTTGAGACCAGGATGTCAGATTGTACGAGGAGTCCTGTCATTTCACTGTGTTGTGCTACGCCTTTATATTCTCCTTGATTCCAAACGAGGGCGCTCAACACATTTTCACCTTTAGATAAAAAAGGAGCAATATCTATAGTTTCAAAATTCCAATTGCGGCTATCACTTCTTACAGGTCCTTTACTGATTTCTCTGCCATTCACATAAAATTTGTACCGATTATCTGCTGAAATATGGATGATAAAAGGGTTGGGAACTTCACTTAAGACAATATCCTTTCTGAACTGATACACACCATATTCTCTCAATGGCACATCAGGACAAGTAATCCATTGCGCTGGCCATGAACGTTTAAGCAATTCAGGGTTTACATTCTGAGCAAAAATTGTAACCTTTAGGAGAAAATATAGTGTAAAAAATAACAGTGTGCGTACCATAACGATAATTTTAGATTTGTCATGGTAAACATAATGAATAATTTAAATTTTTAGTTAAAGTTATGATTTTTTCATAAACCAAACCTTAGATACGGTTAAGAGCCAAAATCAGAATATTTTCTCTAATAGTCCTAATTTCTTATAGGCTTTAACAAATGGCGAGGTTGGACTTACTTAAACGTTTAAAAAAATACATATAACCTGAAAATCTAAAATGGGTTCCGTAGTGAAGGTCAAAAGTACAATAAAATCAGCACTTTTTGCGACAAATCATAGCCACCGCTATGGTGCGAAGCAAAAAGTGAGTGTAACGCCTGATTTTGAAGTAATTTTGAGCTGTAATAGGAAATCCATTTTAGATTTTCAGGTATAATTTTTAATCCTTATTATAATGGACTAATCAAGATAAAGGTCAATTCTAAAATGTTAAGATTCAGTAGGTCAAAATTATTCCACAGCTTCCACCTTATAAACCAAATACTCTGTATCCCCTTGCCAAGCAAATGGGTCAATCAATTGCTTATAGTGGACTTTAACATTTTTACCTTCATACTTTTGGATCTCTTGATAGGTAGCTCTGTCTTTTACAGAAAAGGCCCATATACTATTTTTGGTCATCATTTGTGAGCCACCTAAATGCAGTTCGCCTTCAAAAGTTTTAAATACATATCCTTTTTCGGAGATTTTAAACATGTTTCCAGATCTCGTGCCTTCGCTAACCGTGTATGTTCTATAAAAATAATACACGACAGAAAAAATAATCAAGCCAAATATTAAAAATAGCATGAGCTTTTTGCCAAATTTTTTGGCTTTATCTTTTGTTTGTTGAAGATCCATTTTACAAATTCTTTTTTACACTACAAAAATAAGATAATTTACAGGACTTTTCATCAATTGTTAAGGAATATCCTCTAAAAATGAAAAATCACATTCCTCCTCTACGTTTTAAGATCAAAGGAATCAATAATATACTTCAAAAATTAACCATTTCATAAAATGAAGACAGAAAATAGAGTAAATCACAACAAAAGATATATATTTGCGCAATTTTTAAAATAGAATAAATTAGTGATGCAAGGAAAAGGATTAATAAAATTAGTCTTGGGTTTGTTTTTAGTAGTATGTGCGTTTCAACTTTTTTACTACTTTCCGACAAATAGAGTAGAGAGAGAAGCTTTAGATTACGCAGAAAGTGTATCTGCAAACCTTAAAGGTGAAAATAAAGACAATGTTTACAAAAATGCTAGAGCCAGTTATTTGGACTCTATGTCAAGTGAGGTGGTATTAAGTGTACCTTATCTTGTAAATTATACGTACAGTGATCTTAAAAAGCAACAATTGGCACTAGGCCTAGACCTCAAAGGGGGTATGAGTACAACATTAGAAGTTGACTTATCAGAACTTATTGTAACCTTGGCTGGTAGAAATGGAAAAGACCAGGACTTAGTTAACGCAATAGCTGGAGCTAAAACTGCGCAACAAGGAGCAAACGAAAACTTTATTGCACTTTTTGCTAAAGAGTTTAAGAGAATTGCACCAACCAGAAGATTATCTTCAATTTTCCAACAATCTCAAATGCTTGAAGGTATCAATCTTGAAACAAGTGATAATGAAGTTGAGAGAAAATTAAGAGAAAAAGCAAATCAAACTGTTGATCTTACATTTAAGAGATTAAAAGAAAGAATTGATAAGCTTGGTGTAGTACAGCCAAACGTAACATTGGATGAAAATAGAGATATCATCCTAGTGGAAATGCCTGGTGTTGATAATCCACAAAGAGCAAGATCATTTTTAGAAGCGAGTGCTGACTTAGGCTTTTGGGAAACTTTCAGGTACTCAGATGCTGGAATCATGGGAAGTTTACAAGCTGTAGATAGTAAGCTTAAAGCTTTAAGTCTAGGTATTAAAGATAGTACAGCAGTGGTAGATACTTCGGCTAGTTCTTTGAACGGTCCTTTGTTTTCTCAATTAGAAACTAACAAAGCTGGAGAATTTGGTATTGCAGTAGGTGCAGCTGACAAAAATAAAAAGGCAATCATAACAGAAATGTTAAACAGACCTGATATGCAGCAGTTGATACCAAAAACTGTTAAGTTCCTTTGGGGTTATAAACCTTTCGAAAACTTTGAAACCAAAGAGTCAACAGGAAAGTATCTTTTATATGCAGTTAAAAGACAACCCAATTCAGATAAAGCTCCTATTGAAGGTGACGTCGTTACACGGTCTGCACAAGCCCTTGATGAGATAACTGGTGAGCCAGAAGTTAATCTAACCATGAATGCAACAGGTGCTAAAAAGTGGGCAGAATTGACTGGAAGAGCATTTAATGGTAATGCTGAAGGTAATAGAAGAGAAGTAGCTATCGTGTTAGATGATGAGGTGGTCACTTCACCATCTGTTAATGAAGGAGCAATTACAGGGGGTAGCACTAGAATATCTGGTAGCTTTGATATACAAGAAGCACAAGATTTAGCTAACATATTAGAAGTAGGTAAACTACCAGCTAAGACAAGAATCATACAAGAATCTACTGTTGGACCAACTTTAGGAAAAGAAAATATTCAAAAATCAATGTTTGCTTTGGGTATATCCATGTTGTTGGTAATGGGCTTCATGATCTTTTATTATATGAGAGGTGGTGTTGTAGCGGTAATAACTTTGATTTTAAATATTGTTTTAATATTCGGTGTTTTATCATCCATCGGTACCGTATTAACGCTTCCAGGTATCGCGGGTATCGTATTGACCGTGGGTATGGCCGTTGATGCCAATGTGATCATCTTTGAAAGAATCAGAGAAGAATTACTTAGTGGTAAATCTTTGTTAGACTCCATTTCTTCTGGATTTAAGCAGTCATACAGTTCTATTATTGATGCCAACGTTACTACATTATTGACGGCATTTGTGCTTGCTTATTTTGGTTTAGGGCCTATCAAAGGATTTGCTGTAGTATTAATTGTTGGTATTCTTTCTTCTATGTTTACGGCAGTCGTAGTAGGTAAGTTGATCTTAGACGGATATGTTGATGGAGGACGAAGACCAGTAGATTTTTGGAATAAATTTACCAACCTAGGAGAGAAACCATTAAATTTTGATTGGATAGGAAATAGGAAAATTGCCTACACAATCTCTGGTATACTAATCGTAATTAGCCTTGCATCGATCTTTACAAGAGGATTTGACAAAGGTGTTGACTTTACGGGTGGGCACTCTTATAATGTTAAATTTGGTAATACAGCTAATGATGTAACATTGGAGAAATTAACTGACGCGCTGACTACCACTTATGGTGCTACTCCTGTTATCAAGGAAGTGGATGCAGCCAACACATTTAATATTACAACCTCTTTCAATATAGACAAAACTTCTTTAGAAGCAGATGCAGAAGTGTCTCAAAAATTACATGAAACTGTTAAAGCTTTAACCAAATCTAATGTAAAATATGAGACATTTGTCAATAATCTAAACAATGAAGATGTTCCCCATATCATAAGCTATACTAAGGTAGGACCTACTATTGCAGATGATATTAGAACGAGTTCATTTTATGCTGGGTTTTTTGCATTGGCTTTAATTTTCATCTATATCTTGATTAGATTTAGTAAGTGGCAATATTCTGCTGGAGCAATTATTGCACTATTTCACGACGTGATCTTGACACTTGGTGCATTTTCTTTATTAAAAGGATTATTAGGGTTTTCGATGGAAGTTGATCAAGCATTTATTGCAGCAATCCTGACAGTAATTGGTTACTCCATCAATGATACGGTAATCATCTTTGATAGGATAAGAGAATTCTTTGGGATGGGCAAAGGTGCAAACAGCGAAGAAGTCATTAATAATGCGATCAATTCTACCTTATCTAGAACAACCATTACATCATTAACTACATTATTTGTGGTTTTAATGTTATTGCTTTTTGGTGGATCTAGTATTAAAGGTTTTGCTTTTGCAATTACTTTTGGTATCATGGTAGGTACTTACTCTTCGATATTTATTGCTTCACCAATCGTAAGGGATTTAACAGCAAGAGTTGAGAGTAAAAAAGCAAAAAGTCTTGAAAAAGCTGCGATTTAATTAATAATCGTTTCGAATTAAAATAAAAGAAAGGTTTTGTGAGGTTTACTTGCAAAACCTTTTTTTTATAATTTAATTGGCTCTATGTCGATTTGTATGGGTAGAAAAATTGTTATATAAATAACTTAGGTTTGTTCTTGAGGTGGCCTTAATCAAAAATACGTTAAAAAATTACGGAATAAATCCGTTAAAAATTTGAAACTGTTTGAGCACGTAATACTATAAAATCAAAATGATATTGTATTTCAACATATTGATTATTAATCGAAGCTCAAAACTTATGCGAGTTTTTCAAATTTAGGTTTTATGAAGTGATTTTAGTATTTTTGGTTAAAGCCTTGATTTTTTGGTACCCCTCAGAAAGTTTTCTTCGGTTCCTTCTCTAAATTGTGATTTCGTATCACAATTTTGCTAAAGCATCGTTCAGTCATGTATCAAGACAAAAGAACAGAGTATTGATAGAAGGGTATTGCTTCTTGATTATGTAGAATTCTTTTACATGTGGTTGTACCCACAGCTTTCGACATAGAGCCATTTAATTTGACGTTCTACATTGACAATTGAGGATCAAATAAAAAAATCACTTCATTATAATCAATTAGAAACATTATTACGTTTATATTTGTATATTTAAGTTATGAAGCAAATCATATACTTTATACCCTTGTTAGTTTTTCTAAGTGGATGCTTGGGCAATAAAAGTATTTTAGATGGTGAAGCTGCTTTTAAATTAAAACAATATCAAAGGGCAAATGAGTTGTTGCTTGCAGAAATAGAAGAAGTAAATAAAAAAGAGGAAAAGGCTAAAAAAGCATTTCTAATCGCTCAAACGTATGAATTTCTTTTACAACCACATAATGCAACTCAATATTATGAGATCGCTAATCAAAATGGTTATGGGGTAAAAGCTAAGTTGGCACTTGCCTACGCTTATAAAATTAATAAAGAGTACCGCAAGTCCGTTGCACTTTTTACCGACCTTGCTAAGATAAATACATTAACTATCGAGGCTAACAGACAAATTAGAGGGATAGAAGACCTTACCAACGAAGTGCCACCTAAAGGATATTTTTATAAAATTTTAAACTTATCCATAGAAGCCAATACATCGGTGTATTCGCCAGTTTTTTATAGTGATGATGAATTGTTGGTTAGTGCAGATGGACCTAATTCAACTGGAGAAATGATCTATTCCTGGACAGGAAGAAAGCATTCTGATTTATACACTATGTCAAAATATGGCGGTACTTTAAAATCTTTAGACTTACCATTTAATACATCACACAATGAAGGTTCCCCGACATTAAATAGAGAAAGAAACGAATTATTCTTTACCAGATGTTATAATAAGCAGCCCAATGCTGATGAATATTGCAGTATTTTTTATTCCAAAAAGGATGATAACAATGTTTGGAGTGAGCCAGTAGAGTTACCTTTTTTTGATGGTAAGACAAACTTCGGCCAGCCTACTTTAGTAGAAAATGATAGCGTGATTGTCTTTTCATCTCTAAGTGAAGGTGGACAAAATGGCTATGACTTGTGGTATAGCGACAGATTTGATGGTGCTTGGTCTGAACCATTTCCTATGCCGACCAATATTAATTCACAAGGCAATGAATACTTTCCTACATCAGATGGAGACACATTATATTTTTCTTCAGATTTCCATTTAGGACTGGGAGGATTAGACATCTTTAAAACATGGCTTGAAGACGGTAAATGGTCCAACCCCATAAGATTAGAATCCCCAATCAATAGCTCTTTTGATGATTATTCTTACATCACTGACAAAACAGTTAAACCTAATGGTAATACTTTATTGAAAGGTTACTTTAGTTCGAACAGAAGTGGCAAAGGATTGGATGAAGTGTATCTTTTTGAAAAATTAAGTATTAATGAGATTGAAACAGAAAAAGAGCCAGTCATTCCTCCCCCACCGATTGCTGAGAAACCTGTAGAAAAGCCAACGGTGGATGACACAAAACCACACGAAAGTTTTGAATTATATTTAGCAGGAAGAGTCATAGATGGGTCTTCTAAAGGTAACCCATTCATGAGGTCAAGACCAATACCCAATGCAAGAATAGTCTGGAAAGCTAGAGATACGTTGATCGAACAATTTACGGCCAATCGAAATGGTATTTTTATAAAAAATGCAATATCAGGCAAAGTTTATGATTTTATTGCATCAGCGGATTCCTTCTTAAGCAAAAAAGTAACTGTCTTGACAACAAATGCAAGAAAGCCTGAGGGAAGTGACCTTTTGACGATCAATTTTGAAATTCCTTTGGATAGAATCATCAGAAATCAAGAAATTGTCTTAAATAATATTTACTATGACTTAGATAAAACATTTATCAGAAATGATGCAAAACCTACTTTAGATTCTTTGGCCTCCATACTGTTACTCAACCCAAGTATTCAAATCGAATTAGGGTCCCACACAGATTGCCAAGGTGCTGATGACTACAACTTAGAGTTAAGTCAAAGACGGGCACAAGCAGCCGTTGAGTATTTGATTTCAAAAGGGATAGAAGTAGCTAGGCTTTCTGCCAAAGGATATGGTGAGCTATCTTTTGCTATAAATTGTGTATGCGAGCAATGCACGGAAGATGAACACCAACGAAACCGTAGAACAACATTTAAAATACAATAATGTGCATTCATTAATTCTCATTCCTACCCCGATAGCCGAAAATAAAGTTGATAATATTACGCTCGATGTCAGAAATGCTATAGAAAATACACTTTTTTTTGTGGTCGAAAATCTTAGAACAGCCAGAAGATTTATAAAAGCTGTGAATAAATCTATTGATATCGATACACTTGAATTCTTCGAATTAAGTAAAGGTTTTGATACAAAAGAGTTGCATGCATTCCTTGGTTCAAATTTTCTTAGAGGTAATATAGGTCTAATGTCAGAAGCGGGTTGCCCAGCCATTGCTGATCCAGGAAGTCTAGTCGTACAATGGTGTCATAGACATAAGATAAATGTCAATCCACTTGTTGGCCCATCTTCTATTATCTTGTCATTAATGGCATCTGGTTTTAATGGTCAAAACTTCGCATTTCATGGATATTTACCCAACAAAAAGCCTGAGTTAATCACAAAAATAAAGTGGATGCAGACTCAAATTCAAAGAACAGCAGAAACTCAAATATTCATAGAGACACCTTATCGCAATAGGTTCATGATCGAAACCATCCTTTCGTGCATACAAGGTAACGAGCAACTCTGTGTCTGTATCGATCTAGATGCCCCAACTATGCAAATCATCAATCTACCAAAAAGCGGTTGGAATGCCATAGACCTAGATCAGTTTCACAAAAGACCAGCAGTTTTTCTTCTAGGTAAATAAACTTACATGGCATTGATTGCTAAGAATATCAAAAAAATGGCAACAAATTTGAAAATACTAATTCTACTTTGTTAAAATAAATAACTTTTTAGTTACCGCGACCTTCAGGTCGTGGAAAACACAAAACGGCAATTCTTTTGGCGACTTTTTTGTAACAAAAATGGTGACAAAAACTAAGAAGGACATTGCCATTTTTTACTTTAACCCAAATTGGTCATTAGAAAATTTATTACGGAGTTAAATTGCTTCAAAATAAGGCGTTTCACTCCATTTTCCTCCTTTACCATAGCGATGCTATGCTGCAGTCGGTAAAATGTCTTATTTTATTGCACTTTAACCCCTCATGACAAAGTTCTAATGACCAATTTGGGTTTAATTGAATTTATAAACAATCTGATTTTAACTTGACAAAGTAGAACTAATTGTCTAAGTATCTATAAAAAAGAACGAGTCAAAATGGATATGTTCTTTACAGCTCCTATGTGATATTCTCAGGATCGTTAGCATCAATCTTACCAAACTCGTCTATGTAGATCCTAACCAAGATGAAGAATACTGAAATAAGCAATGGTCCGAAAATGACCCCTATAAAACCAAAGAGACTTACTCCAATCATTACACCAAGTAAAGTCACCAAAGGATGTATATCAGCAAGTTTCTTTTGAACTAAAAATCGTGCTATATTATCTACAGAACCTATCACAATAAACCCCCAGAGCGTAACTCCGATTCCTTGCCAGGTACCTACAAAAGCAAATTGAAATATGGCTAGAGGAAGATAAATGGCTAAAGTACCAATAATTGGAATTACTGAGCTAATAGCTGTAAGAATACCCATAAGAATAAACTCTTCCACACCAAATATCCAATACCCAATCACACCAACAATTCCTTGTATAAAAGCTACAATTGGTATTCCTAAGGCATTGCTATACACAAGTCCAGAAATTTCTTTGATGACAGATTTAGAGTTTGCTGTTTTGAAAGGAACATGCATTCGAAGCCATCTTTCAACCTCTCTTGTATTAGATAATAAGAAATACAATACCAAATACATAATTAAGATATTGCCCAAAGCACTAAATGTACCCCCTAGTGTTCTCTGTGCAAAAGGAATAAGTTGATCTGTAATTTTATTGATGTTTTGCTCATTTAAGATATCGAGGTCCAAACTCGTTTTCAAATAAGTATTAATTTTAGAAAATGTCTCATTAATTATCCCCGGATTATTTATTATCGGTGCGAGTTTGGTCACCATCACAGATGCCATATAGGTCAAAGGGATGATCATCACGACAAACGAAACCAACATTAAGGCTAAAGTTGCTAATGCAGGTCTCCATTTTAAAATTGATACCAAGTACTTATATGGCCGCATTAAAATGACAAAAAAAGTCACAGCACCAAAAAAAGCACTAATCAAATAGTACATTTCTTTTACAATTGTTAATCCTAGAAATATTAAAACTGCCAGAAAGAAAAATTGCCTTACCAAATTAGGATGAAGAGAAGATTTTGTAATATTTATTTTTAAGCTCATGGTTTTACATTTTATACAAAGTAACGAAATTTTTTTTAAGTTTGAATTAAAAAAGGAAGGATTACTTCAGTATAACATTTTTGTGCAATAGGTTATACACAGAAGGATTTCTATTCAATAACAAGTTTACTTCAATTTTATTGGGTGAATCTACAAATTGCTTAAAAAAACAAAAAACATAAACATAAAATCAAGTTTTTATTACGGTCTCAAATTCTGATCATTTATCTTTGATCTTAATTTGAATCGAATTAGGAGGTTTTTAAAAAATAAGATGAAAAAGAAAGGGAATACCAAGGCAATACCAATTAAAGATGCAAAAACATTATTTCCAGAAGAATTAGATAAACATCGGAACTTTATCTTGACTTACATTTTTATCGTTTTGATTGACATATTTGTAAGTCCACAATACCCTGATTTAAAACTTCTTACCAAAGGAGCTATTGTTTCCTCATTGCTCATCTATTACATTTTAAAAGTACCTCCCCAAAATAAATTATATATATTGGCATTGATTGCTGCTTTGGGAGGGGATTTATTTCTTGCCATACAAAGAGGAAGCTATTTTGAGTTAGGCCTTAGTTCGTTTTTAATTATGCAAATTTTGTATATTTTCATTTTCAAAAAAGGGTATAGCCATCCTGTTGGTAACAAGAAATGGTTAAGTATACTCATTGGTGCTTTTTATCTTGTATTTGCCATATTTTCTTGGGGAAAGTTAGGTGATTTACAAATACCAGTGTTGATCTATGCCTTAGCTTTATTAACGATGCTTTATTTTGCACTCAATATCAATACTGGCAAAACCTTTAATTACTTTGCATGGGGAGCTTTAGCTTTTGTAATATCAGACCTCTTACTTGCAATCAATAAATTTGTTACACCGCTTCCGTACGAACATTTTTTAGTCATGGCTACTTATGGGTTAGCTCAATTTTTGATATGTTTTGGCTTAATTTTATCTTATGAAAGATATTCTGCAAAAAAGGCTATATGAAAAAGATTGGACTCATTCTTGTCTTTTTTGTGTTTTCTTGTACGCAGAAAATTGTAAAGCCCCTTCCATTTCAGGAAGCAATCTCTCAATTTATTCTTGAAGACCAATCTATTCCTTCAAAAAAGGATCCTATTCTATTCGTCGGTAGTTCATCTTTTACCAATTGGAAAGATGTTAAAATTGATTTGGCATGTCAAAAAATTATAAATCGAGGTTTTGGTGGCTCTACATTAGAAGATTTACTTAGCCACAAAGAAGTACTTTTTACTATATACAAGCCTAAGCAAATTTTTGTTTATTGTGGAGAAAATGATATTGCCAATAAAACGCCAAGCATTGAAGTTTACAATAGATGGTTAAGACTTTATACATATATTAGGAAGCATAATAAAAAAGCAGAAATTTATTTTATTTCTCTAAAGCCAAGTCCATCCAGATGGCATTTAAAAAATGAAATGCAAAAAGTCAACGAAATGATCAAAAGTTTTATTGAAAAGCAATCAATGACCTACTTCGTAGATATTTGGCCAATGATGTTAGAAAGCTTAAATACACCCAAATCTGAAATATTCTTAAAAGATTCACTTCACATGAATAAACTTGGGTATGAACTTTGGATTAATGAATTAAAATCAAAAATAGACTGTAGATAAATTATTAAATATGACAGAACGGCTAAAAAAAGCATATTCTACCGAAACCTATCAAATGCTATCTCAAGAAACTGAGCGAGTGATACTATCAGCATTAGATATTGCACTTAATGAAAAAAGGAATGTGACTAATTTTATAAAAGCTGATCATTTGTATGAAATATGGAAAGAAAGCAACCCATCCTTTCCAAAGATGATCACAGATATTGTAGAGCATTCAGTATTAATTCACCATCCAAAATATATAGGGCATCAAGTATGTATGCCGCTGCCCATTGGGTCAACAATGTCACATTTTGGTAGTCACATTAACAATGGTATGGCTGTGTATGAGATGGGAATGGCGGCGTCCGTGATAGATAGGTTAATGATTGAGAAGATTAACCCATATTTCGGATATGGTGACAAATCATCTGGTATTTTTACATCTGGGGGTACTGTTGCAAATATTACTGCATTGTTGTGCGCTAGAGCTAATTTTGATCCAACTATTTGGAAAGAAGGCCAAAAGGAGAAAATCGGTTTTATGGTTTCTGACCAAGCCCATTACTGTATAGACAGAGCGGTCAGGATAATGGGGCTAGGCGATGACGGTATTGTATTGATACCTTCAGACCAAGATTACAAAGCTGATACTAATCTTTTAGAGCAGACATACCAAATAGCGATCGATAAAGGCATTCGAGTAATGGGTATCATAGGAAGTGCACCATCAACGGCTACAGGCATGTATGATGACTTAAGATCCTTTGGTAATTTTGCTAAAAAGTACAATCTTTGGTATCACATTGACGCTGCCCATGGCGGTCCTGCTGTGTTCAGTGAAAAATATGCCCATTTGATGGATGGTTGTGAAATGGCTGACTCTATCACCGTCGATGCTCACAAAATGATGATGATGCCAGCACTGACAACTATGCTTCTATTTAAGAATCATGAAGACAGTTATAAAACTTTTGCACAAGAAGCATCATATCTCTTTGGTCACGAAGATTGGGATTGGTCTAATTATGGCAAAAGAACCATGGAATGCACTAAAATCATGCTCGGAATGAGATTATATGCAGCTTGGCAAGAATACGGTGTAGAGATTTTCAAAGATAATGTTGAACAATGTTTTGACCAAACCAAAGAATTTACTGAACTTTTACTCAATGACCAAAACTTTGAGGTACCTGTCAATCCCGACTCCAACATTATATGCTTTAGGCTCAAAGATGCTACGGATAGTGAAATTGAAAAAATTCGAGAACTTATTCTTGAATCGGGCCAATACTACATTCTAAAAACCAAATTGAGAGGAAAGCTGTATTTTAGATGCACATTGATGAATCCCTTTACGACAATAGATCATCTTCGTCAATTACTGAATGAATTAAAATTGTTGTTTGCTGGAATTAGATAAAACAGGCCGTTTACTCAATGTAAAACTTTGATAATTGACAGTAGTACAATGATGTTTTAAAATATAATGCCAGAAATTTTATTCATAAGAAACTCCATCTTATATTTATCCATCAAATCGTTAAAACAAATGGAAAATTTCATCTCAGAATTAATTGGCACAGCTATTTTAATTCTTTTAGGTAATGGTGTAGTCGCCAATGTGGTATTAAAAGATACCAAAGGTCATGGTGGTGGCCTTATAGCCATAACCTTTGGTTGGGCAATAGCAGTTTTTATAGGAGTAATCGTAGCATCAAAGTCTGGAGCACATCTAAATCCAGCGGTTACTATCGCAATGTTGATGGATGGGAATATTACCGTAGATCAAGTGCTGCCATATATAGGAGGCCAATTAATTGGGGCTATCATCGGTGCAATCTTAGTGTATTTGATCTATAAAAACCACTTCAATGCTACACCTGAACAAGATTTAAAACAAGCATGTTTTTGTACTAGCCCTACTAGAAAAGATACTTTGACAAATTTGATCAGCGAGATAATCGGTACTTTCGTGCTCGTATTTGCGATACTCAATATACCATCTGCCACCAATGACCTTGGAGGGTTAAATCCACTTCCTGTAGCATTGATCGTGTTAAGTATTGGTTTGTCTTTAGGTGGCACCACGGGTTATGCCATCAATCCTGCCAGAGATCTAGGTCCAAGAATAGCCCATGCCATCCTTCCAATAAAAGGTAAAGGTGGTAATAATTGGGAATATGCATGGATTCCAATAGTTGGACCAATTGTCGGATCAATAATCGCAGTACTTTTGCACCATGCCGTTAATTAATCTACTTTTTTACAGATTTCATCTTGCTTACTAAAAAATTGTAAGTAATAGTTTAAAGAATATAATATTGCAACAAACATTATACATATTTTTAATATATTTAAAAATTTAAGTAATATATTTTAATATTTTATTTATCTTTACGCCATGAGTGAATTAAAATCAAGATTAGAGCTTATTCTGAAGGAGGTTGAAACACTCTGCAATATAAATAAACAATTAAATAACGAAATTTTTGTACTCAAAAAAGAATTGAGTGAATTAAATAATGACGCAAAACTTGAAGGATACAATTCCGATAAGTTAAAACATAGTGAAGTCACTGTTGACGATATAGATACACTAATTCAAGAAGTGAATGAATGTATCGAAATGGTGAAAGTAATGGCGTAAATGCAGATGTATGGAAGAAAATGTCAAAACATCAATTAAAATTGCGGGGAGAATTTACCCGATTTTTGTGCATAAAGATGAAATGGCAAAAGCAAAAATGCTTGAAAAACAAATAAATGATACCTACAACGACATACAAGTGCAATATGCCATAAATGATAAATTCGATTGTCTATCTATGACATTGCTTACACTTCTTAGTGATAAAAAGGATGCAGCAAATATCAATAGAGAAACAGAAGATTTATTAGTAATCTTAAGTTCTATAGAAACCTCGCTTTCAGAAGCAAACGCTCGTCATTAATTCATCTTATTCAATTTCGAGTCCTTGAGTTTTGTTGTTATTTTTTAACATTCTAAACTTAATAAAATATGTCAACAATAGTCATAGCAATCATTTCGGCATTAGCTATACTTGCTTTAGGATACTTTGTCATTAACTCAAATGTACAAAAAAAGATTAACGAAGCAAACAACAAAGCTGATATCACCGTAAAAGAGGCTGAAATAACAGCAATCAGAATTACTGACGAAGCCAATAACAAGGCTAACAACATTGTCTCTAAGGCAAAACAAACACACGATCAAGTTAAGCAACAAAAAATCAATGAAGCGAAAGAGCAATATGCTCAAATGAAATCAGAATTTGAAACCTTCAAGGCTGAGCACAAAATAGAGATGAAGGAGCGGGAATTGGCAGCAATTGCAGCAGAGAAAGATTTAGAATCAAAATCTAAGGCCATCGAAGCAAAGCTTGAGAATTTTGAACAAAAAGAAGCTGAAGTAACAATAATCAAAGAAAATTTAGAAGTTCAGCTAAAAATTGTCAATAAGAAAAAAGAAGAACTCGACAAGGCAAACGAAATCAGGATTAAGGAATTGGAAAGCTTAGCTCGATTAAGTGAGCAAGAGGCTAAAGACCTTCTTTTAGAGGCGATTAGAGCAAAAAGTGAATCTGAAGCAATGCATATTGAAAAGGAAGCTATTGCCAATGCAAAAATTAATGCTAATAAAGAAGCCAAAAAAATCATCATTCAGACCATCCAACGTATGGCAGCTGAGTACACCATTGAAAATACTGTTACCGTTTTTAACCTTGATTCAGATGATATTAAAGGTCAGATTATCGGTCGAGAGGGTAGAAATATTAGAGCTATTGAGGCGGCTACGGGTGCAGAGATAGTGGTAGATGATACCCCAGATTCAATCGTAATATCAAGTTTCGATCCAATTAGGAGAGAAGTAGCTCGCTTAGCGTTAAAAAGATTGGTGACAGATGGTCGAATACACCCCGCTAAGATTGAAGAAGTAGTTGCAAAAGTGAAAAAGCAACTTGATGAGCAGATAGTAGAAATTGGTGAGAAGGCTATCATTGAGTTAGATATTCATGGTCTTAACCCATACTTAATAAAAATGGTAGGACGTATGAGATTCAGATCGTCATATGGACAAAACTTATTAAAGCACTCCATGGAAACAGCCAACCTTTGTGCGACAATGTCAGCAGAATTAGGCTTGAGTTCTAAGCAAATTAAAATGGCTAAAAGAGCTGGTTTACTGCACGATATTGGTAAAGTAACTGAAGAAGAGTCAGAATTATCGCATGCTCTGCTCGGAATGCAAATTTGTGAAAAACATGGTGAACATCCTGTAATTACAAATGCTGTAGGTGCCCACCACGATGAGATAGAAATGAACAACATTATCTCACCAATTGTCCAAGCATGTGATGCGATCTCAGGTGCAAGACCGGGTGCGAGACGAGAGATTTTAGAGTCTTATTTGAAAAGAATTGGCGAGCTTGAAGAGGTGGCAATGTCTTATGAAGGTGTACAAAAAGCATACGCTATGCAAGCCGGAAGAGAATTAAGAGTAATCGTAGAAAGCGATAAAGTTTCTGACCAAGCATCTGACGATATCGCATTCATGATTTCACAGCGAATTCAAGACGAAATGCAATACCCTGGTCAAGTAAAAGTAACGGTTATTAGAGAAAAAAGATCGGTTGCATTTGCAAGGTAGATGTCTGATATCTTACATTGAATAGTTTCAGATAGTTTTAAAAAAGCTGTTTTTAGTGATTAGTGACCTGAAGGTATTGGTAAACTAAAAAAATAGTATACTTTTGTACTCGAATTTTTTCAAAAGCACATGGATAAAATAATTGCATCAATAACAGCGGTAGGAGGATATGTTCCAGATGGCATCCTCTCTAACGAAGATTTATCAAAGATGGTAGATACTTCAGATGAATGGATCACAAGTCGTACAGGCATCAAAGAAAGGAGAATCATCAAAGAGCCTGGTATTGGAACCTCTGATCTTGGTGCACGAGCTGTTTTAGACTTAATTGCTAAGAAAGGCCTTGATCCATCAGAAATAGAATTGCTTATATGTGCAACAATTAAAGGAGATATGCCTGTACCAGATACAGCAAATACAATTCTTGATAAAATAGGGGCTAAAAATGCATTTGGCTTTGATCTAAATGCAGCATGTTCTGGATTTCTCTTTGCCATGTCGACAGGGGCGCAATTTATAGAGTCTGGCAGGTATAAAAAAGTGGTAATAGTAGGAAGTGATGTGATGAGTTCGGTGGTTGATTATACCGATAGGACAACTTGTATTCTTTTTGGAGATGGTGCAGGTGCAATCTTACTAGAACCAAGTGTAGATGGAACAGGGCTTCAAGATTTTACACTCAAAGGTGATGGCGGAGGTAGAAATTTATTGTACATAAAAGGAGGTGGTACCTTACATCCCCTCACAGGTCCTAATGCCATTGAAAAAGATAAATATATCTATCAAGACGGTAAGTCTGTGTTTAAATATGCAGTGACGGGAATGTCAAAAGCTATTGAAGAATTATTGGTCAGAAATCATTTATCAAAAGATGAACTTAATTGGATCGTTCCTCACCAAGCTAATAAACGTATCATTAACTCCATTGGAGAATTTCTTGATTTTCCTATGGAAAGAGTAATGACCAACATTTATAAATACGGAAATACTACAGCGGCTACTTTACCGCTTTGCTTGTGGGACTATGAGTCTCAACTCAAGAAAGGTGATAAACTTATGTTTACAGCATTCGGAGGTGGATTCACATGGGGTGCAGCATATCTCACATGGTCTTATGACCCTAAAAACTAAATTTCAAAATTAATTTTATTAAGTACTTTAAAATTTCAAAATGGCTTCAACATCAGAAATCAGAAATGGATTATGCATCGAATATAACCACGATATTTTCACAATCGTAGAATTTCAACACGTCAAACCAGGTAAAGGTGCAGCTTTTGTGAGAACTAAACTAAAGTCGCTAACCACTGGAAGGGTTATTGATAATACTTTTCCTTCAGGTCACAAAATTGACATCGTAAGGGTAGAAAGAAGGAAGTTTCAATATCTTTATAATGATGAGAATGGATATAACTTTATGGATAATGAATCCTATGAACAAATTTCTGTTGACGGTAAAATGTTAGAAAATGCTGATTTGATGAAAGAAGGATCGGAAATAGAAATTTTATTTGATGCTGTAAAAGAGGTGCCTTTAACCGCAGAACTTCCCTCACATGTGACTTTAGTAGTAACTTATACAGAAACTGGAGTCAGAGGTGACACGGCCACTAACGTTTCAAAGCCTGCTACGGTAGAGACTGGGGCTGAGATAAAAGTACCGATATTTATAAATGAAGGAGATAAAATCAAAATTGATACCCGAACTAGAGACTATTTAGAAAGGGTTAGAGATTAGAGAAAGTGTTAATTTTTTAATTCAAATTGTAATTTGTTGGTAGATTAGCCAACTAAATATTAATTTGGCTGTATTATTCAAAACTCAAGTAATATGAATTTTAAAGAAATTTCGGATTTAATTAGGTTAGTAGACAAATCTAACCTTGCAGAAGTAGAGGTAAAGGTAGAAGGTGTACAAATAAAAATACGACAGAATAAATATTATGCTAGTTTATCTAGTCAAAATTTGCCGATGCAAACAGTTGTAAGTGCTCCTATGGCTGCGCCCCCTGTGAGTGTGCCGCAAGTTAAAGAAGAATCTATTTCAACACCTCAAGTTGTTGCTGCACCAGCTGTACCTACGACTAATTTGTTAGAAATAAAATCTCCAATGGTGGGTACTTTTTATAGATCTTCTGGTCCAGATAAGCCATCTTTTGTTCAAGTGGGTGATAGCATTCAAGCGGGTAGTCCAGTTTGCATTATCGAAGCTATGAAACTATTTAATGAGATAGAATCGGAAGTTTCAGGTAAAATAGTAAAAGTTATGGTCGAAGATGCTACCCCAGTAGAATACGACCAAGTGTTATTTCTAGTTGAAGCTTAAGTTTAGCTAGAAAATTTCTCTAATACCAATTAGAATCAATTTACATGTTTAAAAAAATACTAATAGCCAATAGAGGTGAAATTGCTCTTAGAGTAATAAGAACCTGTAAAGAAATGGGGATAAAAACTGTTGCAATATACAGCACTGCCGACAAAGAAAGTCTACATGTTAGATTTGCAGATGAGGCAGTATGTATTGGACCTCCAGTATCTACAGAATCCTATTTGAGTATACCTAAAATTATGGCAGCTGTTGAAATTACGAATGCAGACGCCATCCATCCTGGATATGGTTTTCTTTCTGAAAATACCAAGTTTGCCAAAATTTGTGAAGAATATAAAGTTAAGTTTATCGGTCCCACTGCTGATCAAATCAGTAAAATGGGTGACAAAATTACGGCTAAAGAGACCATGATTAAGGCAGGAGTACCTGTTGTACCTGGCTCTGAAGGTTTACTAAAAGATGTCAAAGAAGCAATAAAACTTGCAAAGGTAATAGGATATCCAATCATCATGAAGGCGACCGCTGGTGGTGGTGGTAAAGGTATGAGAGTAGTGTGGAAAGAAGAAGATTTGGAAGACAATTGGAATAAAGCAAAACAAGAATCTAAAGCTGCTTTTGGAAATGATGGGCTATACATGGAAAAATTTGTAGAAGAACCTCGTCACATTGAGTTCCAAGTACTTGGAGACCAATACGGTAATGTCATTCATTTGTCGGAAAGAGATTGCTCAATACAGAGAAGACATCAAAAGTTAATAGAAGAGAGTCCATCTCCATTTATGACGGACGAACTTCGTGAAAAAATGGGAGAAGCTGCTGTCAAGGCTGCAAAATTTATAAAATATGAAGGTGCTGGAACTATCGAATTCCTAGTTGATAAGTATAGAAATTTCTATTTTATGGAAATGAATACAAGAATACAAGTAGAGCACCCAGTCACAGAAGAAGTAGTTGATTTGGATTTGATCAAAGAACAAATAAGGATTGCAGCTGGTGAGAAATTAGAAATGGGTAATAGACTTCCACATGGTCATGCTATGGAATGTAGGATCAATGCAGAGGATGTATTTAAAGATTTTAGACCTAGCCCAGGCAAAATTACTTCTTTTCACAGTCCTAAAGGTCATGGTGTAAGAGTAGATTCTCATGTTTATGCCGGATACACGGTACCGTCTAACTATGACTCTTTGATCGCTAAATTAATTTGTCGAGCTCCAACTAGAGAAGAATGTATCAAAAAAATGGCACGTGCGTTGGATGAATTTATTGTTGAAGGTATAAAGACAACAGTTCCGATCCATCAGCAAATAATGAAACACGAAGAATTTAAGGCTGGAAATTTTAACACTGGGTTCTTAAATGATTTTGAATTAAAGGCTCAATAATAGGTCTAAAATATCAGAAATGTCGACAGTACTAAGACTTTGGCCTTTTCTTAGTAAATACAAAAAATGGCTGTTACTTAGTGCTTTTTGCCATGTTTTTATGGCTATTTTTACAGTGGTAAGCGTTCCGTTGATTATTCCATTTTTTAGAATTTTGTTTAATTCTAAATCTTCGGAAGATTCAATAACTAGTATATCACAAGTAGAAGGCCGGCTAAGTCTTTTTTTTACAGAACTAATCCAAAATTATGGACCTCAAACATCAATGCTTATTGTATGTTTTGCACTTGTTTTGGCGTTTTTATTTAGGAATTTATTTAGATATTTGTCATTAATCTGTATCTCTCCTCTTAGAAACGGTGTAATCAAAGATATAAGAGTTGAAATCCACGATTCGCTTTTAAATCTACCTTTAAAACATGTTAACAATGAAAGAAAAGGAGACCTAATCTCAAGGGCTACTCTGGATATTCAAGAAATAGATTGGTCAATTTTAAGTATTCTAGAAGCTGTTTTTAAATCGCCTTTTATCATAATAGGCTCATTAAGTTTTATGGTTTTAATCAATATGAAGTTGACACTTTTTGCTATGTGTTTAATGGTTTTCACAGGTGTTGTTGTGTCTGGCATTAGTAGGCTACTAAAAAAGGATAGTCACAACCTTCAGGCAAAAATAGGGGAAATAGGTGCGATATTAGATGAAAGTTTACACGGATTGAAGATCATAAAAATATTTTCAGCTCAAAAATTGAGAAAATCAGCCTATGAAACCGCCTCCAACGACCTCAATAAGCAAGCGATTTTATATAGTAAAAAAAGAGAACTTTCTTCACCCGTATCTGAATTTTTAGGCGTATCTACTGTTGTGGTACTTTTGTGGTATGGTGCACAAATGGTATTAAGTTTTGAGATTTTACCAGAGACGTTTTTTGCATTTATTTTAGCTTTTTATCAACTTATTGAGCCTTCAAAACAGCTTAGCAATGCCGTTTTTAGTTTTCAAAAAGGTAATGCGGCTTTAGATAGAGTAGAAGAGATATTAAGTCTACAGAAAGAAGAACCAACCGAGCAGCTACTTGAGTGTAAATATAACTTTGAGTCATCCTTAACGCTAAATAATGTTTCATTTACGTACAATCATGAGATGAAACCAGCATTGTCTAATATTAATCTTACTCTAAAAAAGGGAGAAAAAATTGCAATCGTAGGCTCTTCAGGTAGTGGAAAGTCTACCCTAGTTGACTTGATATTAAGATTGTACCATGATTATGAAGGTACCATTCTAATTGATCAAAATGATATTAAAACTATCAATTTGGAGAGTTATCGGAATCTCTTTGGGGTTGTAACCCAAGAACCCATATTATTTAATGATACGATTGAGTCAAATGTTGTTTTATCGAGGGCTGTAAATAAAGAGAAACTTAAGGATGCCTTATCTACAGCGAATGCCCTAAACTTTGTAAACGAAAAAGAAGGCTCCATTTTATTTAAAATTGGAGATCGAGGCAACAAGTTAAGTGGTGGAGAAAAGCAACGGCTTACGATAGCTAGGGCAATTTATAATGATCCAGCAATTTTAATTTTTGATGAAGCTACAAGCTCTCTAGATGGCGAGTCTGAAAACGTAGTCCGAACAGCTCTTGAATTGGCAATGATAGATAGAACTACGATTATAGTGGCACACAAACTCTCTACAATCAAAAATGTAGATAGAATCATAGTACTCGAGGACGGAAGAATTGTGGAAGAAGGTAGTTTTGATGATTTAGTCAAAAAAAAGGGTGTGTTTAACAGACAGTGGGAAGTGAATAATTCATAAATCCTTAACTGACAGAATAGAATATGGGTTGGTGACTTTTGTTTTCAAGAGTTTAAGGCAGATATTGATAATGTAACGTACGATGATGGTGCGGTTAGGTCATTTATCAAATAAGAGATCTAGTCAATCTTTCCATTATTCCGTAAAACCTTAAGTACATATTCTTCAGAAAGTTCATTGATATTGCAAATCATGGCGATTGAAAGACCATTATTATACCCATTAAGGATTGTTTTTTTCATTGCTTTTTCAAAACCGAGGTCGATACCTTTTTCGATACCGAGGTCGATACCTTTTTCGATTCCTTTCTTTTCCCCTATTTTTCTTTCTCTTTCTAATAAAAATTGTTCGATGCCCATTGATTGTGTTTGTAATTGAACTTTGAATTTACTCCCAATTTCCTATTTCCATTACCTTGTTCTTTTTAGCTTTACAGGGTTTTGTCTAGTATCAAAAATATCTGCTATTTTTATAAATTTGTTCAAATTATCTATGGAGTAAATCAATTTGTAGTTTTTGAAAATTAAATATCGGTATTCTATTTCTCTCCCTTTTAAAAATAATTCCTTTTGCCCTATAAAAGGAGCTTTTAACAATTTATTTGGCTCCTTGATGATTGCTTTCAGGAATTTATTTGCAAAAGATGCGTTAATTTCCCTCGAATAAAATTCAAAAATTTCGTCTAATTGAATTTCAGCAAATTCAGACCAAATAATTTTAAATGCCATTATTCGTACTTAGATAATAGCTCAGTACTGTTTTTAAATCGCTTGTTGAGGAAATCAGACTCAGACTGATCAATACGTTTGTCAAGTTCTTCTTGAGTCATTGGCTTAAATAATTGATCATTAGAAACATTTTTTTCTTCTATCATTATTTTCTCCAATCGAGAAATTACTTCTTCATTCTTGATTTTTAAAAAATCTTGAATAAATTCAATTTTTCGAGCTTCTAGATTCATTTAATTTATATTTTAGACAAATATACGATATTGTAAAATACAAAAAGTTAATTTTTAAAGTTGTGGATATAAAAATGTGACTATCTGCATTAAACGAAGATATCAAAAATAAAACGCAAAGCATATGAATGGAAAACAACAAACGCACAACACCAACTTGTTAGCCCCATCGCTACATCCGAAATCGAACTCTACCACAGACCTTTTTTCTGATATATCCGATACGACCACACGTCTACACACAAAAATTACACAGACATTATCGACGATTATGACTAATTTATATGTGCTAATTATGTTAGATCATTGGGTCTTGAGGTTAATCAACCCCCCCATTTTCCCTTAAAACCTTCACCACATATTCTTCAGAAAGACCATAGCTCATCAATAAAAAAAAACCACAGATAATCAATTTAACTACCTGTGGTTTTATTATTTTTTTGGTAATGAATATACTATAAAGAATATGACAAACCTACGATATAGTAGCTTTGCATGTCCTTGCTTTCTTGCTTTGAAGATCTTATTGCATGTTCAATACCTACACCTATACCCTTAAGTAAAGTAAATGAAAATCCATTCGTCCAAGTAAAATTGGACAAAGAAGGACTACTGGATTTGTAACTTAAAAATGAAGTTAGATTTGATCTCCATTTTATACCTTTATATAATTTAGCATTATAGTCAGCTACCAATTTTGTTCCTAATGAAGATGTATATTTTGCATCATTGTCGGAAATAATAAAGTTATAGTTAATAGGATGAAGAACCATGACTAGGTTTGACAAAGGGGAGTATGTAAATCCAGCACCAATATCAAAATAGCCAGGATTATTAAAATTTCTAATAACGGTGGTACGATATTCTGCCAAAGCAGACATTGCTATTTTAGAAGTAATATTGTATCCAAGTAAAGAGGTGCCTGTTAAAAGATCAGTCACTGGTTCGAATTCTGCATCAGAATTATCGCCTTTAAGGTTGAGTTTTTGCCATCCTAAATTTAGTGCTGCATTATTTCTCCAAAAGTATTTTGACTCAATTTTATTTGCAAATGCATTAAAGCTACCTAAAATAGTAGTGGCTCTAGAATTTGGATTTGGATTCACAACCCAATTGTTTAAACCAGTAAAATTTAAACCTAAAGTTCCGAAAGCACCTTTGTACCATCCTGGAAATTTAGCTATGTCTGCGTCAATTGCTGATATTTGAGCTTTTATAGGATCAATCTGCGCTTGAATTGGACTCAGTTCTGCTTGTAAAGCTGCTTTTTTAGCCTTTAATTCTTCTAATGTTTGTGCAGATACACTCAGTACCAAAAATGTAAAAAATAGAAAAAAACTGTTTCTCATTGTAATTAAGAATTTTAAAATTTATTTGAATATTTTGATTTTGTTCTTCATAATCAAATGTAGTGGGACAATGGTAGTACCTTCTTCGTGCTCTAAGGTAATATTATCTGATTCTACTTTAATTACCAGTCCTTGAATGCCATCTACTTCTATTTTATCCCCAATTTTTATTTTGTCTTTGTTGTATCGACTTGCTAAATAATTAGCCACTGTTTCTCTAGAAGCTAGACCATACCCTATAGAAAAGGCTAAAACACCACCTGCAATAAGAATGGATAAATTTGTGGCTAAAAAGTCTGTATTGATATTTGCCTGTCCTAAAGACATCATCACTACAGTAATAAAAAGAAAGTAAAAAACGAGATTGGATAAAAGTTTTGCGCTACCAATACCTAAAGACTCGCAAGTAGTAAGTGTAAATTTTCTTAATGCGTCAGCACCCAACATCCCAAATATTAGAATAATCAAGGCAACAATCAGATTAGGGATAAACGCGATTGCATCAGCAACAAGATTAGACAAAGCAGGCATACCTAGTATATCTGTAGCCGCAACAATAAATATAAGTAAAATAAAAACATAAATTATTTTAGCTACAATTTCACTAATTTTAATTTTAATTCCAGCTTTTGAGATAACATCTATTTCTTCAACCTTTTCACCATATTTATCAACTCCTAATCTTCTTAAAACCATGGAGATAAAACCATAAATAGACTTTGAAATAAAATACCCGATAGCTAGAATGAATACTGCTTTTACTAAGTTGGGTATTGCGACTACGAATGTATTAATTAATAATTCTAAAGAGTTTGAGAAAACACTTGCTAAATCCATATTATTTTACTTTTTACCTAATAATCCACCAATTATTGAAAACATTCTAGAAGTATACACGTCAGTTATATTCGAAAGATGAATAAACGTCTCTTTACTTGTATTGATTTTGTCTTTTATCAATTTCAATTTGTCAAATTCTTCAGAAATTATTTTTGCTTCAAGTTCTTTAAAAACATTATTCTTCGGTGTATCCATCATATTCCTGTTTGTAAGTTTTTAAAAATCTTTCTCGAGCTCTTAGAAGCTTCATTTTTATAGCACTTTCAGATTTATTTAAGATGGAAGATATTTCATTAATAGGTAAATCATCAGTATATTTCATTAATAATATCGATTTATCTTCCACATTTATCATATCCAAAATCTTTTCAACTTGAGTAACTTTTAAACTAAAAATTATTTCTTCATCTATTTTTTCATTTAAATCATCGTCCGCTAAAGACGAAAGTATATCATCCTTTTCAAAGGTGTATTTTTTTAATCTTCTTGTTTCATCTATACATGTATTGTAAGTGATGGAGTAAAGCCATGTAGAAAATTTTGAATGACTTTTAAATGAAGAAATACTCGTTAAAACTTTCATGAAAATATCTTGCATTAAGTCTTTAGCCGCATCAGAATCTTTCAAAATTGTTTTACATTTGGCAAGTACTTTTCCAGAATATCTATTGTAGAGAATGTCAAAATACCTCATATTTTGAGTTTTGAGGTATTCAACTATGATCTCTTCATCACTTATATCTGGCCTAACAACCCCACTTATTACTGCATTTAATAAATTAATCATAGATTCTGTAAAGTCATACTTTTATATGACGTTATTATAATAACTGGTCACACTTATTATCAATAAATATTTTCCGCAAAGATAAGAATTGGATAAGGCATTTTATTGTTTTGCATTAAACTATTTCATTTATGCCTAGAAATCGTTTAAATTTGCAGATCAAAAGAGAACTGGTTCAATTAAAAATTGCTAAAATATTTTCTGTAATTAATAATAAACAATAGACATGGATAATTTAGGATTGACAATTGAGGCTTTAATTTTTTCTTCTCAAACGCCTCTTTCTGTCAAAGATATAAAACAAATTTTAGAAGAATGTTATGAAGTCACGTATGATATATCTGAATTGGAAGGTGCTATAAATTCTATCATTGAGAAATATGAAACTTCAAATTTTGCCATTGAAATTGCAGAAATCTCTGATGGATTTACATTTATGAGTAAGCCAATACACCATCATGCTGTATCCATCATGCTCAAACAAAATGAAAAAAGGAAACTAAGTACCGCCGCATTAGAAACACTTTCCATAATTGCTTATAAACAGCCTGTTACCAAATCTGAGATTGAATCCATTAGGGGAGTAAATTGCGACTATGCAGTACAAAAACTACTAGAACGCGACTTAATTGAGATAAAAGGGAGATCTGATGGTCCCGGTCGACCATTAATCTTTAAAACAAGTCAATTTTTTATGAATTATTTTGGTTTGAAATCCGTAAAAGATTTGCCTATTATAAAAGAAATTAAAGAAGTTGAAAACACTATTGGGGAAAAAGAGGTTAATTATTAAATTTTTTGAAAAGAAACATGGAACAAACCTTGGTAAATAGAGTTCAACAAAGTGGCCTGATCAATCTTAACTTGGAACTTTGGTATCCACAATTTGAAATTATTGATTTTGATATTAAACCTCATTTGTTTATGGGTAAAATTGTCAAAGAAAAGGAATACAGAGAAAGTCTAAAAGATCATGATTGGCAGCAATACACAGGTAAGGTTGTGTTGGTACAATCAATCGAAGGGACCATCATTCCAATTTGGGCAAAAATGTTGATAGCGACATATTTAGAAGGAATTGCTTATGATATATTCATGGGTGATAAAGATGAATTTATTAATCAATATTATAAAAATTATTTTGATTCAATTGATTTTTCTCACTATCAAAATGAACGGGTAGTTGTGAAGGGATGTGGTGATAAGAAAATTTCTGATGCCGTATATGCATATTTAACTTTTAAACTAAAGCCATATGTAAAAAGTATCCTCTTTGGAGAGGCCTGTTCGAGTGTCCCAATTTATAAACTCAAAAATTAATCTTTTGCTTATGGATATCCAATCAGATATAAAACAACCCCACTTTAAAAGCCCTAAACAGAAGGTGCAAATTAATTTGATTTACACATTTAATCATTTTAACATACTAACTCGTAATCTCTTTAAAAAGCATAACATGCTTTACCAACATTACAACATTCTTAAAATCCTTAAAGGTGCTGGAGGAAAGGCAATGTGCAATAATGAAATCCTAGAAGTTATGCTAGACAAGAATTCTGATCTAACTAGACTCGTGAATAAGTTGGAAGCTATGGGATTTGTGACAAAAGTGGTCAATCCAATAAATAAAAGGAGTGTACTCATAAAATTAACAAAGACAGGGCTCAGTTTTACTTTAAATGTAGAGTCAGAAATGGAAGAATGGATTGAAGAAAACACAAATCTTACTTACGAAGAGTGTGACCAGTTAAGTGCATTATTGGATAAGATTCGGAGGTCATAGTAACTTATTTAAGAAAGCTAAAAGACATAGGATAATTTAAAATTCTATAAACCTATTTTTTGCAATTAATTTTTCTAGGATTTTAAAGATGACAGGTTTTTAAATTTGTATCTTGCGTCGAATTTACGAATAGACACAAACGTACTTTATGAAGCAATTTTTTGGCTTAATAGGCTTGGCTTTTTTGTTTACGTGTACACTGACAGATAATAATAGTACTGAATTTGGTTTTGTAAGAATCAACAATGCCATTTTAGTAGATAATATTTCCAAACCCCTTCCATCAAAGATCAAAGATATTTGGCTTTATGCTGATGATCAATTTCTTGGTGTTTTTCCTATACCGTCTTCTATTCCCATACCGATTATTAATAAGCAGGTTAAATTGAGTATTCGAGGAGGAATTAAACCAAATGGACAAAATGAAAGTAGTGAAGAGTATCCTTTTTTTACAGTCATGGATACTATTGTAACATTAAACGGTAATGAGTCAATATCTATTTTACCAAGATTTAAGTACAAAGCGGAATGTAAATTTGATATCATAGAAGACTTTGAGGTTAGTAGTATATTTTCAGTGGCAATTGGTGCTCCTAATCTCATTTCGTGCCTTATGAAAAAAGAAAATTCTGGAGTAGATAATAGCTCAGGTGGATTGATAAATCTATCTAATACGCTTACCAGTTGTGAAACAACCCATTTTAATTCGTTCTCTAATCAAAACAATGCATTCGGTAAAGTTTATCTTGAGTTAGATTATAAAAACAATGAAAAATTCTTCATTGGAACTATATTAAATACTCGTAATCAGTTAGTTAAATCTTATGATATTGTAATAGTAGAAAACGAAAATTGGAATAGAATCTACATAGATCTGACTAATAAAATAAGTAGACAAGAAGTACAATCTTATCAAATCGCTATTTCAGCGTTGCTAGATCAAACCAAAAGAACAGAGGCAAAAATTAGTTTTGATAATATTAGACTAATACATTTTTGATGCTTCAAAGAAAAAAACATACAGAGCTTTTCATTTACAAGTTAGGAGACTTAATTTCTGCTTTAGTAGCTTGGGCTATTTTCTTTTTTCTTAGAAAGAGATCTGAAACTGGAGTGATAAACTGGAATGAAATATGGTCAGATTCTAAATTTTATTATGGACTTATATTAATTCCAATTTTTTGGATTTTATTGTACCATATTTTTGACAAGTACAAAGATATATATAGGTACTCCAGGCTTGAAGTGCTTAAAAGAACATTGATTTTAACTTTTTTTGGTACATTTATTTTATTTTTTATTGCCCTATTAGATGATACAGCGGTCTCTGGTCGGTTTTCTTATTTTATATCTTATTTTAGATTGTTTGTAATTCATTTCGTTTGTACTGCTTTGTTAAGAATGATTATACTTACAAGAGCAAGTAGAAGGCTGAAAAGTGGTAAGGTGAGTTATACCACGGTGTTAATAGGCGGTGGAAAAAATGCTGAAGAGCTTTATTTAGATATCATATCAAGACCTCACAGTCTTGGGCATAATTTTATCGGTTTTGTAGATAGTAATGGTGATAATACCAAAGAGTTGGAAAAACACATTCCTAAGATTGGCAAACTAAATCAGATACATGCAGTGATTGAGAAGTATAGCATACAAGAGGTTATCATTGCTGTAGAAAACAACGAGCAAGAAAAAATAAAATCTATTCTAGATGAATTGTATGAATATACGGATAAAATTTTAATTAAAATTATACCCGATATGTATGATATTATACTGGGTAAAGTCAAAATGAATCATATTTATGGTGCTGTTTTAATAGAAATCGAACAAGAACTGATGCCTCAATGGGAAAAGTTTTTTAAAAGAATGATAGATATTATCGTATCTGTAATTTGCTTATTTATCCTTTCACCTATTATTATTTATATAGCAATAAGAATTAAATTGTCTGGTAAAGGTCCTATTTTTTTTGCGCAAGAAAGGATCGGCTTGGCTCGCAAGCCATTTAATATTATAAAGTTTAGAACGATGTTTGTCGATGCTGAAAAAAATGGTCCTCAACTTTCTTTTGAAGGAGATCAAAGGGTAACTCAATTAGGCAAAACGCTCAGAAAATATAGGCTTGACGAAATACCTCAATTTTATAATGTATTGAAAGGTGAAATGTCTTTAGTGGGTCCTCGTCCTGAAAGAAAATATTTTATAGATGAATTGAATAAAATAGCTCCACATCATAAATATTTGCTCAAAGTACAACCGGGCATAACGTCTTGGGGTATGGTCAAATATGGGTATGCTTCTACAATCGAAGAAATGGTACAAAGAATGAAATTTGATATCTTGTATATTGAAAATATGAGTTTGTCCTTGGATATAAAAATTATGTTTTACACAGCTTTGGTACTTATTCAAGGAAAGGGGAAATAGAGTTTAGACATATGTTAAACTTGGGATAATAAAAGAAGCGCATAATTTTTAATAATTAATGTATTGTTAGGAACTTTAGGTGAAATTTATTTACCAAAAAACTAAAAAAATTAAATCAATGTTTTTTAAATAAGCTAGGAATGAATAATAGAGAAATAGCTAAACAATTTGACCTTCTTGCCAATTTGATGGAATTGCACGATGAAAATCCATTTAAAATCAGATCGTATAATTCGGCATACAATGTTTTAAGGAAATGGGAAAGCCCACTAAGTACAATGGACCATAAAGATATTGAGGCGATTCCAGGAATAGGAAAATCCAATTTAGAAAAAATTATTGAACTCCTTTCTACTGGTCAAATCAAAATACTTAAAAAATACAAAGATATAACCCCTCTAGGTGTAATAGAATTATTAAATATAAGAGGTTTAGGTCCAAAAAAAATAAGAACTATTTGGCAACAACTGGATATTACTTCACCAGGTGATCTATTATATGCGTGTAATGAGAATAGATTGATCGAGGCATCAGGCTTTGGTACAAAATCTCAAGAGGATATCAGAATTAAACTGGAATATTATCTGGCAAGTCAAGGATTTATTCAACTCGGGTACATACTTGATGATGCCAATGATCTTCTTACTGCAATTAGAAATCGATATCCAAATGATCTTTTCGACTGGGTAGGTGACCTTGGCAAGAAAATGCAGATTGTACATGGACTTGATGTACTTTGTACCAATTCGGATTTTTTAAAGGATACTGAATTAAAAATAGAAACCGAAGAAGAAACTGGCTTACTCAAATTCAAGGGACAGACACTTAGTTCGATCATTGTACCCAAAGACGCATTTGGTAAAGAATTAGTTAGATTAACAAGTAGTCAACTATTTTTTGAGGCATTAGGTGAAAATACACAAAACATTGTAGTAGAAAGTGATCGTTCATTTTTTCAGATTTTAGGAAAAACCTTTGTACCTGCTGAAGTAAGGGAAGATGTAAAATATGCTCAGCTTGCAAACGAGAATAAATCTTTAAATTTAATAGAAGAGAAGGATGTTAAAGGTGTAATCCACTCACATAGTACGTATTCTGATGGTATTAATACAATAGCATCTATGGCTCAAGCTTGTATCGATAGAGGCTATGAGTACTTGGTGATTACAGATCATTCGCAATCTGCAGGGTATGCTGGAGGACTGAAAATAGATAGGTTAGAGCAGCAGTGGGAGGAAATAGATAAACTCAATAGTAAGTTTAGTAACTTTAAAATTATAAAAGGGATAGAAAGCGATATACTCGGTAACGGAGACTTGGACTATCCTCAAAATGTTTTGGAGCAATTTGAAATTATCATTGCAAGTATTCACTCTGGCATGTCTATGACAGAGGAAAAAGCCACTGAAAGATTGATTAATGCCATAAAAAATCCGTATACACATATACTTGGCCATCCAACCGGTAGATTATTGTTAGGTCGACCAGGATATCCAATCAACCATCTAAAAATTATTGAGGCATGTGCGGAATACAATGTAGCTATTGAGCTAAATGCAAATCCTCAAAGACTCGATCTTGATTACCAATGGATAAAATTAGCAACGGACTCAGGCGTTAAAATAGCTATTAATCCTGACGCACATTCTACTGGACAGATAGATTATATTAGATTTGGGATTATAGCGGCAAGGAAAGGAGGGCTAACGGCAGAGTTTTGTTTGAATAGATTGTCGAGGGAGGAATTGTTGGGGATGAAGAAAAAGTAACCATTTTTTGAAAATTTGGTTTTGACCAATTTGAGTTCAGAAGAATAGCTCGAAAGTTGGATGATTTTTTAAATAAAAAGGCCAACCTGATTTCACTCAAATTAGCCTTTTTTAGTCTTATGATACACTTGGGTAATGTAATCTCACATTTTAAAATTCTTGAATTCTCTCATTCAAGCATTCTTTCATATCAGAATTACGCAGTCAATTTCTCCCTTACCGTAGTTAAATCACCATAGTGTATTTGAATTTTTTCTTTTAACTCTTTTCTTGCAAAAAATATCCTAGATTTTACAGTGCCAAGAGGTAGTTCTAACTCCTCAGCAATCTCTTGATATTTGTGACCAACAAAGTGCATCATAAAAGGAATTTTGATTGAATCATCTAACCTTTCTATCATACCCTCTAGCTCTTCCAAAAGGATGTTTTGACCTGCATCGTTATCTATTGATACACTTCCAGAATTCAAGAAGAATAAATTTTCTGTGCTATCAATGATTGTTGCCGATTTGACTTTTTTTCTGTAATTATTGATAAATATATTTTTCATGATAGTAAAGAGCCATGCTTTAAAGTTAGTACCCGGGTTGAATTTATCTCTGTTTGTCATTGCCCTGAACGCTGTCTCTTGATACAAATCCTTTGCCTCTTCTTGATTTTTAGTCAAGTTATATGCGAAGGCATTTAAAGAAGGAGTTACATTGTCAAAACTTGTGTAAAACTCTATTGCTGTCATTCTTTTGTAATTTATGATACAAATATACACTATTGTTTAATTAAATACAAGTATTAATTAAACAAAATATTGTCAATAAATTTATAATTTAATTTATACAATATATAAGTATAAGAATAACAAGAATATAACAAAAAATGCTAATAAATTTATTTTCAATAAAAAATGAAAATAAATTTTAAATCATCAACAAAACGAAGATTTAGAACATTTTTTGTCTAGTTGCGTTAATAGGTTTTTGAATTTTAGGTGCAAATAGTGTTTAAAATATGACAATAAGAGATGTGTTTTTAAGGAATGAAATCCCAAGGCATGTTTTAACCCAGATTACGCATTAGAAATTAACTGCAAGAAAATTATGCTGCATATTAGTTTCAGTACTCAATTTTCCGTCCTCTATGCAGCTAAGGCTGCATCTGCGGATGAAAATTTCCGTACTTCACTACTATTTTGCCTAATTTCCTTTCGAATAAAGTCCAATGCGTAATCTGGGTTAAGGGTTATACTTTTAATTTTTTAAAACTATAAAATTTCTAGCTTAAAAATAATATTTAAAAACTGAATAAATTATAACATGATACAAGTAGGTCAAAATGTTCCTGATTTTAGTATAAATGATGAAAATGGAGAAGTGGTAAGCTCAAAAAATTTATTAGGGCATAGATATATTTTATTCTTTTACCCGCAAGATGATTCACCAAGCTGTACTAAAGAGGCTTGCAGTGTTAGGGATCATTATAGCACAATTACTAAATTGGGATATAAAATTTTTGGAGTGTCTCCAGATAATGAAAAAAAACATAAAAAATTTATTTCCAAGTATGAGTTTCAATATCCGTTACTTGCCGATTCAGAAAAGGAAATGATTAATGCGTTTGGACTTTTTGGGCCTAAAAAATTCATGGGTAAAGAAGTTATGGGTGTTTATCGTACTACGGTCATTATAGATGAAAATGGTATCATCATAAACATCATTGACCAAGTTAAGACAGCAGAACATGGACAGCAGATTTTAGAGATTATAAAGAAATAGATATTAAAAATTAAGATTGTAGCTGACTAAGAATTTTCTTTCCTTTCTCTTCATAACGCTCTGAAGGAAAAAGATCATGGTAATGAGTTTTATATTGATTAAAAATATCATTGCTAAACCAACTTTGTATTTTGGAATGTAATTCATCTCCGTTTTTATAACTTGTGGAAACAATTTTCAATATTTCTGGAATATCAGCTGACTCATTATAAAGAAATGGAAGACCAAATCTACAGACATCATTTATAGAACCTGACAAACATGTTTTTCCTTGAATTTCATAAGTTGTTGATTGGGGCATATATTTATTAAGCGGCAATACTGCTAAATGAGCTTCTTTCAAATGTGTTTCGTATTCAACTTGGTCAAAACCACTAAGATTATAAGTAATTTTCACTGCTCCAGAGTACTTTTTAATTTTTTCAAGAATTGAAATTTCTTTTACCATACCCAACAGAATGATTTCATACTGATGTGCATTAAGTATATTTAGTTTTAAAAAATCAATAACATCGGTATAGTTTCTAGTTTTGTTTTCTACCGTTCCAGGTATTACAATTCTAATTTTTTCTTGGTTGGAAATTGAATTAGAAAGGGTTTCGATCCCGAAAAACGGAAAAGAAATGATGTTTTTCTTGACGGTTTCTTTAGGGTATTTCATTTTACAATATTTTACAATCTCGTCAGAAGGTAAAAGTATATTTGAAAATTGATGAAAATCAGCTGTCCTGCTAGATTTCGGGCCTATAATGAATTGTTTTATCTTTTTTAAAATAAGTAAGGGAATTTTCTTTGGAATTTTGACAAGCATTTCTATAGAAAAAGGTTTAATAGTGAAATTAGGATTGTGTACTAATAAATATGCATTGTTTAGAGTTTTATGATAAATCGTAGATTGATCAGTTGCTTCATTTGAAGTAAAAATAGTTACTGTCTCATAGTCTAAGCAACTTACTATACTACTAGCTATAAAATCACTAAACTTTTCTTTACCCTTAGAAACCAAAGTCACATTGTGATAATTTTGACCTTCAGTTATGTATTTGTTGACCGCAACGGAAGAGAAAACTGTAATACTATCAACATGCTTGGTAAACATTTTGATATATGCGAGCACTACCTCAAAGTGAAATGCTGGTTCAATTAAAATGATTTTCATTGAATCCAGATCTTTAGGTTAAATGAAAGGGAAATGTAATTTTATGCGAACGGACTTTTCTCTTTTTTCATGATCGCGGCAATAATTACGGCTGGAACAGCTGCCATTGCATATTTAACGATGATGCCAATTAATTGAGTCCCTAAACTGAAAGGGTCTTTAGATTCCATATCAGCCATTGCTTGTTCAGCTGCCTCTTCAGGCATAAAACTTTTCATTTTTTCCATTGCTTCCAATGCCTTTTCAACAGTAATTTCTTGAATATCAGGCGATATATATTTTACTAGAATATAACCAAATATAGAAGTAATCAATCCCATGATTAAATAACTTAACCAGTTTGCCTTAAACAGCTCTCCTAAAGAAGCAACACCCTCATTACTAGCAATGTACTCTTTACTCACAAGCACCATCGCAATTATGATAATTGGTAAAGCTAACCAAGAAGATATACTAATGTATAATTCTGGACTTACTAAAGCAAGTAATAAATCAATGATCATGATTGCTACTGCACCATATATTCCGAATTTAATAGAAGGATTATTCATTGTAAATAGATTTAATTTTGATGCAAAATAGATATTTTTTTTAGATTGGCAAATCTTTTTTCGACAAAACACTATTTAGGAACAATTTACATACTGTATAAGAATTAATTAGTTGCGTTCCTATATCAGTTTTTTAGGGCACCAAAAATTTTTAATTCGTTTTTTGTATAGGCTAGATAAATGGGTGCTAAATACAATACAGCATGTTTTTATAACAATTCAGATCCATTACGATACAGTTCAAAAAAATGGGAATGGATGGTAGAAAAAATGTTAGACCTTTGTAAAAAAATAGATAATATTATGAAACAATTTTTGACAATAGCCTTATTAATGTTCACTGTTGTAACCACTTTTAGCCAAAACAATGCTATCAAAGGTCGTGTGATAGACAAAGTACTTGAATTACCTATTATTGGTGCATCTGCGGCAGTATACAAAGACAATGGAGAACTTATTAATGGCAATACTTCCGATGAGAATGGATATTTTACTTTAGATAAATTGCAGGCAGGTAGGTATGTAGTTGTAATTTCGTATTTAGGTTACGAATCTGCAACTATTCCGAATGTACTTGTTAATTCAGGTAAAGAAACTTTCTTAGACATTAGTCTTACAGAGAAGGTTGAGGTACTAAATGAAGTGGTGATTACTGCTTCGACCCCCAAAGATCGAACAATAAATGACATGGCTACTGTGAGTGCTAGGACTTTCTCACTGGAGGAAGTGACTCGATTTAGTGGCGGTAGAAATGATGCAAGTAGATTGGTTTCTAATTTTGCTGGTGTTGCAACGAGTAATGATAGTCGAAATGATATTGTAGTAAGAGGCAACAGTCCTGCGGGTGTACTATGGAGGCTAGAAGGCGTGCCAATACCTAATCCCAATCACTTTTCTACACTTGGTACTACGGGTGGGCCGGTGAGCGCACTGAATACCAATTTGCTGAAGAATTCTGATTTTCTTACATCTGCTTTTCCAGCCGAATATGGTAATGCACTTTCGGGAGTATTCGATGTAGGTTTTAGAAGTGGCAATAAAGACAAACATGAATTTACGGCCCAGTTGGCAGCTTTTAGTGGCTTGGAAGCAATGGCAGAAGGCCCGTTGAGCAAAAAGAATAATAGTTCTTATTTGATTAGTTATAGATATAGTTTTGTGCAATTGGCAGATTATTTTGGGTTAGAATTTGGCACTCAAGCGGTGCCAAAATATCAAGATTTGACGTACAATATCGATTTAGGACAAAGCAAATTTGGTAATTTTAAGTTTTTTGGGATAGTAGGTCGTAGTGATATAGAATTTATAGGGAGAGAACTTAATGAAGGAGATTTTTTTGCAGATAAGGACGAAGATTCGAGGGCAACATCCTTTTTTGATGTTCATGGGTTAAAACATTCATTGATTCTCAATTCTAAAAATTATCTAAAGACAACAATTGCTTACAGTAAATCTGGCAATGACTTTACTGCTAAAAGGTACTTAGACGAAAGTTTTTCAAAATTTATTGATTTCACAGATGTCAGTGATGTGACAGATAAAGTGGCCATCACTTCATTTGTGAATACTAAATATAATGCAAAATGGAATTCCAGAATAGGTATGACAGCTGACTTTAAATTTTTAGATAGTAAAGTTTTTAGCAGAGATGGAAATCCTGATTTTGATAGGGATGGTTTTGAAGATTTTCTGCAAGTCAGGAATATTGATGAATCGTTCAATACTTACGAACCTTTTGCTATGATAAGTGGTAAATTGGGTAAGAAAGTAGAAGTTGTGGCAGGTTTACATACATTGATTCAACAACTTAACACAAAATTTGCTTTAGAGCCACGATTAGGTGTGACATACAAAACTTCTAATAAATCATCTATCAATTTTGGGTATGGACTACACGCCCAAACGCAACCTATACCCGTATTTTTTCTTTCTTCACTTAATGCTACAGGTCAGTTGGTGCGAAGTAATGACAATCTAGATTTTACAAAAGCGCACCACGTTGTGTTAGGAGCTAATTTTTCACCTTGGAAGGATTGGAGGATCAAACCCGAGGTGTATTTTCAATCTTTGTATGACGTGGCGGTAGAAAAGACGGCGTCTTCTTTTTCAATTCTTAATGCGGGGGCCGATTTTGTATTTCCTCAAGTGAGTAACCTTGTGAATGAAGGAAAAGGACAAAACTATGGTATCGAACTTACAGTCGAGAAATTCTTTAGTAAAGGATATTATGGATTAATGACGACTTCTGTTTTTCAAAGTAAATATCAGGGTAGTGACGAAATTTGGAGAAATACCGCTTTTAACAATGAGTTTGTCTTTAACATACTAGGAGGTAAGGAGTGGAAAATGACAAATAAAATTACCTTAACTACTGATATGAAATATACTTTGGCAGGAGGCAGATTTATCACTCCAGTAGATTTGACATTATCTAGGCAAGCTGGTAGGGAGGTTTTAAAAACTAATTTGGCTTTTACAGAAAAATTGCCTAATTATTCAAGACTAGATTTTAAGATTGGTGTAAGAATGAATGCTAAAAAATATAGCCAAACCTTCTTTTTAGATTTTCAAAACCTAACAAACAATCAAAATGTATTTACTAGAGGATATAGTCGAACCGCAAATGCAATCAATACTACGTACCAAATAGGATTTTTCCCAGATATCCTTTGGAGAATACAGTTTTAATTTATTTACCTTTGGCACTGAATTGAGATAAAATTTGAAAAATCATAGACTAAATAGGAGATTTCCAGCCAAGTACGATTTTTGGTTGACAGTATTAGGAATACCTATCGTGGCAGTGCTTGTTAACACGCTTCTCTTTGGGTTTTTACTACAAGAAAATAATTATCTCATTTTTTTCCAATGTATCTGGCTATCTCTAGGATTTACAGTATTGTATTGGTTTACTTTTCGGTTTATATATCATTATTATACCAATAGATTTCCTTTAGAGGCCGATAATAAATCAAGGCGTATTAAAACTTTGGTAACTTTTTTGTTGATTTTTACAATCTTACAAATAGTAATAGAGGTATTAATGAAGCAGCTTTTTAGTAATAATCTACCAGATTTTCAACCTCACTTATTATTGAAAATTATAACCAGTCTATTATTTAGTTTTTTAATCATATTTATCTACGAAATCATTTTTCTTTCTACACAAATTGCTCATGTTTTAGAAGAAAAAGAAGCTTTAAAGAAAGAAAGTATCGCTTCTGAGTTGTCGGGATTAAAAGAACAGATCAATCCACACTTTTTGTTTAATTCTTTAAATACACTTTCTTCTCTCATTGCAACTGATGTAAATAAGGCTGAATCATTTGTATCAAAATTGGCCAAAGTTTATCGATATATTCTCGATAAAAGTAGTGAAGACTTAGTAACATTAGATCAAGAATTGACCTACTTAGAATCATATATACATTTGCTAAAAGAAAGATTTGGTGACAGTTTAATAATTCATATGGATAAATTGGATGAAGTTAGGAGATTTAAAAAAATAGTTCCTTTGAGTCTTCAAATTTGTTTTGAAAACTGTGTAAAACACAATATCGTAACAAATGAAAACCCACTGATAGTATTCATTGATTTTAAAAAAGAGAACTATATTTTCATCACCAACAATATTCAAAAATTGCAATTGAATGAGCCATCGAGTGGGGTAGGGATCAATAACATTAAAAAGAGATATTCTTTTTTTACAGACTTGCCAGTTTTAATCAATCAAGATGAAAAACAATTTACAATAGGACTTCCTTTGATTTAAGGAACTATAAATAAATAAAGTGCGCAAATTTGACGAAGTAATTTTGTTTGTTTTCGAAGCGTTAATGAGGAGAATAGCATTAGCTATTTGACAAATTTACAATGAAGAAAAAAGACAAAAGAACAAGTCAAAATGTGCATGTTATTTCTTTATAGCTCCTAAGTAATTTATAAGCGTATGAAATGAACTTAAACAATCTACATTTACTCATCGTCGAAGATGAGCTTCCAGCTGCAAAACGACTTGAATTAATGATCAAGCGAATACTTCCTTTTTGCTCGGTTGATCACTGCTCGTCTATAAAGGAATCGGTGATCTATCTTCAAAATGTGCCTAAGAATCCTGATCTAATCTTTATGGATATCAGACTAGGAGATGGCTTAAGTTTTGAAATATTTAATCAGATTGAGATAAAAATCCCTGTCATATTTACAACAGCTTATGACGAATACGCAATTAAAGCATTTAAAGTAAATAGTATAGATTATCTCTTAAAACCAATCGAAGAGTCTGAATTACAGGATGCTGTAAAAAAATTTATCGGCCTTAACCCTGTAATAGAGCCATTTGATTTTCATGCTTTAACTAAGTTAATTATCAATAGTGGTCAAACCAAGCATTTCTTTTCAAAGCAAGGAGAAAAGACCACAATCGTCAAAGAAAGTGAAATATTATATTTTTATTCAGAAAATGGTTATACTCATTGTCGTACCACAAATGGATCAAAATTTATATTGGACGAATCGATTGAAGAAATAAGTACCACGCTGTCTCAAAATGATTATTTCAAAATAAATAGAGGTATGATGATCAAAAAAGTTAGTGTCAAAGGTTTTGAACCTTATTTTAATAATAGACTGTTCTTGACAATAGTACCCACTCATCATGAGTCGGTCATCGTTGCAAGAGAGAAGGTAAAAGAATTTAGGAATTGGCTTAAAAGTTAAACCCAGATTACGCATTAGAAATTAACTGCAAGAAAATTATGCTTCATATTAGTTTCATGACTCAATTTTCCATCCTCTATGCAGCTTAGGCTGCATCTGCGGATGATCTCGTCCAAAAGACGAGACCGTGCTTCACTACTATTTTGCCTAATTTCCTTTCGAATAAAGTCTAATGCGTATTTCCATCTAACTCAATGTAATTAGTTGATATTCAATAGCAAAAATTTCATCATAAAAGTTAGCAAAAGCCTTCTTTATGAGCTTGCCCATAAATCCAAATCTGGGTTAATTGTAAATTGTGAAGTCATTATATACTTCACAAGCAAAATACTTCACACATTTAAAAAAACTAAAGACCAATTCCTAAAGACCAAAGACAATTATTTAAAGACCATCCCTTAAGGCTTCAACTCTTTTTTATCTACATCAAATCCAAAAACATCTTTTAAAGACAATTGAATAACTTTACCATATTTGGCCATATCAGACATGTTGATTCGGTCTTTTGATCCAACCACTCTGATATTCCAAGGTTTTTCTTTCATAGTTTGCCCATGAAAAGTTTTTAAATCGTTTAAAGCTATGTTGTCAATTTGACTGTAGATGTCTTTTCGCAAGTCGTAATCTACGCCTCTTTTTTTAGCGGTGTCATAATTGAATAATATGCCTGTCTTTGTTATTCTATCCGACTCTATACCTTGTTTGATAGCAGCTTTTCCTACATTCCAATTTTGCTCTGACTCTTTGAAGTTGTTGAGCAGGTCATTCATTGCGTCGAAGGCTATGGCAAGTTTGTCAGCCTGTGTACCTACATAAAATCCAGCAGAATATGGTTCATCTTTCTTTTGGGGAACACCGTAATATCCATATGTCGAATAGGCCAATGCCTTCGCCTCTCTGATTTCTTGGAAAACCACGGAAGTCATACTACCTCCATAATATTCATTAAATGATCTTACGATACTTGTTTTCTTAGGATCGTACTTATTTTCATCCCAACGTTGCATACTTATTTCTACTTGCGACATATCGTAATCTACATAATAAATTGTATTTTCACTGGCTTTTAACTTTGTGTACTCTTTCTTAGCTGGATAGTTTTTAAGTACGGGCAATAATTGATGCGATTTCTTTAATTCTAGACCAAGCTTATTGACTTCTTTCGGTCCGTAGTAAAACACCTTATGTTTGTAAGTAAATAAAGATTTGATCAAGTCGGTCATCTCTTTTGCTTTGAGGGCTCTTAACTGATCATTGGACATTACAGAATTAAATGGATTTTTTGGACCGTAATTGGCATAATTGTCCAACGCTTCCCAGAATATTGCATCTTTATTAAGCGTTTTGTCGTTTCTTTCCTTGATTTTTGCATTGATAAGATTGTCCAATGCTGGTTGATCAGGTACTGGATTTCTCATTACATCTTCGATGATAGCCAATGCTTTTTGTCGATTTTCTTCCAATCCTGATATGCTCACATATACTTGCTCATCCGATGTAAAGATATCAAAACTTACAGCTAGATTATACAATTCTTTGTTGATTTGCTCATTTGACTTGGTCTTACTTCCAATGTATTTGAGATATTCTATCGCCAATGGTAACTTCTGAATATGATGACTACCCATGTCAAATACATAGTACTGGGTAAACAAGTTGTTGATTGTATTTGGCACTGACCAAATAGGCACATCCTTGTGGATAGATCCAAATTTTACATCTTTACTGTATTCTAGGAATACTGGTGTCAATGGTTTATTTGGTGTTTCGGTAATTTGCTTAAAGAAAGCGGATGACCCATTTCTATTCACTTCGATCGAAGTAATAGCTGGTTTTTCTACTTTTTTATTTTCAGGATCTGGTCCTGTGAGTTTATAAACGGTTACATAGTTATTTTTAAACCATTTGTTAGCGAAATTGACCACATCTTGTTTGGTGATTTTATTCATTGTTTCAGAACCCTTTAGATATTCTTCCCAAGGTGTTTTGGTAACAAATAGATCATTCAATACGAAGGCCATATTCATAGGGCTTTCTTGTTCTCTAATCCTATTGACTTTTAGATTATTGACCGTAGCGGTGATGAGGTCTTGATCAAATTCTCCTTTTTTTAGTAATTCTACCTGAGAAAGTATCATATCCTTTACTTGTTGTAAGGTCTGACCTTGTAATGGCTTACCTGTGAATCCCATAAAACCATAATCTGTCAACAAATAATTGAAACCATTAGCTTCTAAAACTTTTTGAGCTTTTACTAGATTTTTATCGATCAAACCACTTTTGCCATTGTATAAAATGTTGGCTACTAGATCAGCAGTGATTGCTTCTTTATCATTTTTATTGGGTAGTCTAAAGCCAAATGCTACCAGTTCTTCGTCTGGAGTGTAGACAAATTTTTCTTCGGGCTCTTTTATCTCGTCCTCAGGTTGATAGATGTAGGGAGGTACAGCACCTTGCTTCCATGTACCGTAGTATTTATCTACCATTTTTATGGTTTCGGAAGCATTAATATCTCCTGCTAAGATCACGACCATATTGTTAGGCACATAATAAGTTTCAAAAAAGCTTTTTATCCTCTTTATGGATGGGTTTTTGAGGTGCTCGGGTGTACCTAAAGTAGTCTGAGTACCATAAGCGTGCTTTTTAAAAAGACCACTAAAAAGGGCATCATACACTTTGAAAGATCCCATATCTTGATACATATTATTCTCCTCATATACCGTTTCTAACTCTGTATGGAATAGTCGTATCACAGGATTTTCAAATCTATTTTTTTGAACTTGTAAGAATTTCTCTAGGTTGTTAGAGGGTACATTCTCCATATAGGTTGTATTTTCAAAAGAGGTGAAAGCATTTGTGAAGTTGGACCCTAATGAGCTCATTACTTTATCATATTCATTGGGGATGGCTATTTTGGCTGCAATAAACGAAAGTGAGTCAATTTCTTTATACAACTTTTTTCTAGCATCCACATCTGTAGTTTTGTTGTAAACTTCATAAAGCTCCTCTATTCGATCTAAGTACACTTTTTCTTTAGCATAATCTTCAGTGCCTAAGGATGTTGTACCTTTAAAAAGTAAATGTTCGAGATAGTGGGCGAGTCCTGTTTTATCGCTTGGGTCATTTTTGCTACCAGCTCTTGTGGTGATCAAGCCCATAACTTTTGGCTGAAGCTTGTTTTCATGAAGTATCACTGTCAATCCATTTGCTAGCGTATAAAATCTAGTATTGGTGGGATCGCCTTCTACAATTTGATAGGTAAACGAACCATCTTGTTTTGATACAGTTTTATACGAAGACTGACAAAATGTGGTAAAAGCTAAAGAAAATAACAAAAGAAAAGTAAATAAATTTTTCATTTGACTTTAATTGATTTTAAAAGTTAAAAAATTACTTAATTATAAATATTTAGTATGTTTTGTAAGATGTTAATAGACTTTGACATAATTTTTATTCTCCATCCACTGTCCCCAAGACTTATTGTAGACGTGTATTTTATTTGTCGTGTTGCCTTGATTATCTTGAAGAGGTTGGCCTTCATTGGCCCATTCGAATATACTTCCATACAAATTGTAGACATTTTTAAAACCTTTCTTTTTTAATTTTTCAGCAATTTTTTCACTCCGATAGCCGATAGAACAATACAAGACCAGTGTTTGATCTTTAGGAATATTCTTTAAGAGGTTTTCATCCCAATCTTTATACCCTAGATATTTGGCATTTGGTATGTGTGAAATGTTAAATTCTTCTTTTTCCCTTGCATCAAAAATGGTTACTTTATCCATCTTTTTTAATTGACTTACCGACACAACAGGTACGCTGTAACTTAAATAAAAGTTGATTTTTTTACTAAATTTTGGGTTGATAGTAGTGTAATCTGGCTTCTGGCTTAGACCTAGAAACCCTGTAAATAACGATGTAATTAAAAAGAATAAGTATTTCATTTGCTACAGCATATTTTAAATAAAAGAGTTTTTTAAATTTATCGTAAATTACCCTCTTAAAAACAGAATAAATCTAATTTTAATTTTTTGAATTTCATCCGTTTTTATACCAATAACGAAATCTTATCGACAATAGTTATTTTTGGCATAAGATTTGTCTTTTGATCGCTCGAAATAGTCAAATTTTATGCAAAACAAAAGAAAAATCAAAACTATATTAAAAAGGCATTCTTCATTTAGTGGAAAAAAGATAATTTCCTCTATAGTTACTGTGCTGATATTATCATTTTATTCATTCAATATTTCGAATAATAGCAAACTTGATGAGCTTGCAAATGAATATGTTGAATCACATAATGAGTTGGCTGTAATAGAAATGTATCGAACAGGTGTGCCTGCAAGTATTACCTTAGCCCAAGCACTTCACGAGTCTAATTACGGTCAAAGTAGATTAGCTAGCGAAGCAAAAAATCATTTTGGGATAAAATGTAAGGCATATTGGACAGGAGAAACATTTTACCACAAAGACGATGATTTTGATAATAAAGGTAATCTAATAAATTCTTGTTTTAGAAAGTATGACATGGTGCTCTTTTCATACATTGATCATTCCAATTTTTTGGTGGAGCGTAAAAATTATGCTAGCCTATTTGATTATGATAGTACAGATTATGAATCGTGGGCATATGGTTTGAAAAGGTGTGGATATGCTACAGACCCAAATTATGCTGAAAAACTCATCAATATAGTCTTAAGGTACAATCTAAATCAGTACGATTTTTCAGAGAATCCAATGGATTTAGCAAAATAAATCAAAATCATGAAGCTCAAAGTCTTAATAGTAGGTTGTGGGAATATGGGTGCAGCACATGCTTTGGCTTATCATACCATGCCTGAGTTTGAGATATGTGGTTTAGTATCTACAGGGCAAAGTAAAGATATACTTAATGATAAGTTGGGAGGAGGTTATCCATTATTTACGGATTATTTCACTGCTTTGGTGTCTTCAAATCCTGATGTGGTAAGTATCAATACCTATCCGGATACCCATGAAGCCTTTGCTATGGCAGCTTTAGAACAAAATTGTCATGTTTTTATAGAAAAACCACTTGCTGATACGGTAGCAGGTGCAGAAAGAGTAGCTAAGAAAGCTTTGGAATGCAATAGGAAATTGGTCGTGGGATATATACTAAGGGTACATCCATCGTGGCAACAATTTATTGCCCAAGCACATTTACTTGGCAAACCATTGGTGATGCGAATGAATCTCAATCAGCAGAGTCAAGGTAGAATGTGGGATGTGCACAAGAGCTTAATGAAAAGTTTAAGTCCAATCGTAGATTGTGGGGTACACTACATTGATGTGATGTGTCAAATGACTCGATCAAAACCCGTTTGGGTTAGTGCCATAGGTGCGCGATTGTCCGATGAAATACCCGAAGACAATTATAATTATGGACAATTGCAGATACGTTTTGAAGACGGCTCCGTGGGTTGGTATGAAGCAGGGTGGGGTCCTATGATGAGTGAAACTGCTTTTTTTGTCAAAGATGTTATCGGTCCAAAAGGATGTGTCTCTATTGTGGCAAAAGACGCCTCTTCTTTTGGCAATTCTGATAATGTGGATGCACATACGAAGACCGAATCTCTAAAAATCCATTATGCAGATATTGACCAAAATAATCATTTTACGAAGCAAGATGAGTGGATAATCATGCAAGATGAGCCCAATCATGATGAGCTTTGTCAGCGTGAACAAACTTTCCTCTATAATGCCATTTTGAATGATCTAGATCTAACTAATCATTTGGATGATGCTGTCAATAGTTTGAAAATTGCTTTTGCATGTGATGAATCGGTAAGGGCTGGGGAAGCTGTACGGTTGTGAAATTTTATTTTCATGTAAATAGACCTAAATAGTTATAATTTCGTTCTCTATTTGTTAAAAACTACATAATCATGCTGAACAAATCGGTCAAAGACGCTCAAGAAGCAATTCAAGATATCCCAAATGGTGCAACACTCATGTTAGGAGGCTTCGGACTCTGCGGAATACCCGAAAACTGCATCGCAGCATTGGTAGTCAAAGGAGTGAAAGATCTTACTTGTATATCAAATAATGCAGGGGTGGATGACTTTGGTATTGGGCTCATGCTGAAGCAAAAACAAGTCAAAAAAATGATCTCCTCTTATGTTGGAGAAAATAAAGAATTCGAAAGGCAACTCTTGAGTGGCGAACTAGAGGTAGAATTGTTGCCTCAAGGTACTTTGGCAGAGCGAATTAGGGCCGGAGGTGCGGGCATTCCTGCATTTTACACACCTGCAGGAGTGGGCACAGAGGTTGCACTCGGCAAGGAGGTAGAAGAATTTGATGGTAAATCATACCTCAAAGAAAAATGGCTTAAAGCTGATTTCTCCATTGTGAAGGCATGGAAAGGTGATACTTCTGGAAATCTAGTATTCAAAGGCACTGCCCAAAACTTTAATACCATGATGGCTGCTGCTGGCAAAATATGTATCGCAGAGGTAGAAGAATTGGTCAGTCCAGGCGAACTCGATCCCAACAACATCCATGTTCCAGGCATTTATGTCCAAAGAATTTTCCAAGGTACAAATTATGAAAAAAGAATTGAACAAAGGACAATAAGTCTAGTTGAAAAAGACCAAACTACTTCTGACGACTACTTCGAGTATGGCATTGGATTAACCAAATATGGCATAGCCAAAAGGATCTCAAAAGAAATTAAAGATGGTTATTACGTTAATCTCGGTATAGGCATTCCTACACTGGTAGCAAATTATATCCCAAATGATATTAATATACTATTACAATCTGAAAATGGATTATTGGGTATTGGTCCTTTCCCCACAGATGCAGAAGTAGACCCTGATTTGATCAATGCAGGTAAACAAACCATTACCATGTTAGCAGGCTCGGCCCTATTTAGCAGTGCAGACAGCTTTGCCATGATCAGAGGAGAACACGTAGATCTCACCATTCTGGGTGCTATGGAAGTATCAGAAAATGGCGATATAGCCAACTGGAAGATACCCGGCAAGATGGTAAAAGGCATGGGTGGAGCGATGGACCTTGTTGCCTCAGCAAAAAACATTATTGTAGCTATGCAGCATGTAAGTAAAGATGGAAAATCAAAACTTCTCAAAGAATGTACCTTACCGATTACAGGATTAAAATGTATCAAAAAAATAGTTACCGAATTGGCTGTCATTGATGTATTGCCAAATGGTGGCGGTTTTGAATTGATCGAGTTGGCTCCAGGTATCACGGTAGAACAAGTTATAGAGGCTACAGATGCTCCGCTTAAATTAGCTGAGCAAATAGAAGAAATGAGGTTTTTGTAGGTTTTACATATAACCTAAAAATCTAAAATAGGTTCCTTTATGAATGTCAAAAGTACAATAAAATCAGCATTTTTTGCGACAAATCATTGCCACTGCTATGGTGCATGACAGAACGGTGCTTTAGCAAAATTGAGAGGTAACTCAATTTAGAAAAGGAACCGTCAGCTAACCTGAAGGCTTACACATTTTTATTAAAGAAGTTCTCGATAATTTTGAGCTGTAATAGGAAATCCATGTTAGATTTTCAGGTATAAGATTGATGTTCCGAAAGGAGATATCAAGCGATTGATTTTGAGTTTTTTTATATTCCTTTATGAAATAATGCGTCCATACTTACCTCTGAATGAATCTCTTCATTATAATAGCTGTTTCTATTAGCAGGGTAGGTTGTAAGTAAGGTCGTGACAACTGATTTTTTTGTTTTAGTAATATACTCAAAAGCAGCACGTTTTTGCCTAAGTTTTCCAGTATATTCTTTGGCTAAAGTATATTCAGAATTTGTAAATTTCGCTTCGCACAAATGTATGATTCCATCATTGCGTTCAATAACCAAGTCTACTTGAACACCTGCTATTTCGTCATTTCCTGCAAATCTCCAAGAGTTTACTTTTGTATAGACTCCAGAAATACCCAATGAAGCATGAATGTTTTCTTGATGATTTAACCAAATGATTTCGAATGCGTAACCAGACCAAGAAGCAAAATTGGCAGAATTTGCTAGGCTTTGCCAGGTGTTTTTCCTACTAACAATGTTTCCTTCAATAAACTTTAAATAAAACAAACTATAAAAGTCATTAATTTTAAAGGTAGAATCTTTTGCTTTTTTATCAATTGAGGGTAAGGCTTTCATAAAGCCACAATCTAATAAATGGTCAATTACTCTAGAAAAAGTACCCCCTTTTGGTATATTTGTTTTTTCCAGTAATTGCTTTCTCGATAATCCATTATGGTGCTTTGCTAATACTCTAATTATTTCTATATGATAATCGGCATTTTTGAATAATGATTGGTACAAAGGTTTAAACTCGTTTGTAAGGAGTCCTCCTTCTTCAAAGCATAACTCATCAATTGCTTGTTGGACACTTTTACCATTTTTGATAAAATTCAAATAAAACGGTATACCGCCAGTGACCATATATAATTGAATAATTTGATATTGTGTGAATTTTAGATTTTTATAAGCAAAAAAAGCTTCGGTTTCACTAAGGCTAAATGGCTTTAACTCTATTCGTTGTGTTACTCTGTTGTATAAACCGCCTTTGGATTTTAATAATTTTTGTATAATCCAAGATGCTGCTGAGCCGCAAGTGACGAATATTAAGTTTTTCATTTTAGAGCCATGTTGGTTCCAAAAGTATTGTAAAGCCTGTAAAAAGCCTGATTTAGGTTTGTCAAGCCAAGGCAGTTCATCTATGAAGACCACTATTTTTCCTTTGTGTTTTTTAAAGGAATAAAGGAAATCTGTCAATAATTTAAATGCTTCTGACCAATTATTCGGTAGTTTACCTGTGTTATCTTTTTGGTTAACTCGATTAAGTTCGTTATAAAAATTATATAATTGAATAGATGTGGAGGTGTCCATAGATCCAGTAAAATCGAATACAATATTCTTACTGTAATGTTCTCTAATTAAAAAAGTTTTACCAACTCTTCTACGCCCATAAATTGTAACAAACTCAGCTTGTGGAGATTTAAGCAATCTATCAAGTATTTCTTTCTCCTTTTGTCTACCAATTATCATATTAATTAAATTTATATTTGGGAAAATCTAGCACAAATATACACATTTTCCCAATTATAAATTCATATTTGGGAAAATGTATCCTTTTTTTATAGATTTTCCCAAAAATACGATCGTATTAAACGATATAATTTTGATTAAACCCAGATTACGCATTGGACTTTATTCGAAAGGAAATTAGGCAAAATAGTAGTGAAGCACATGAGCAGCATAAAAAATTGATATCCGAAATATCAATTTAGCTGCGAACTGAAACCAACTGGATTTCAGCTTATTCCAATTAGCAGCCTTAGCTGCATAGAGGACATGAAAGACGTTAAAAATTGACCGCAAGTCAATTTAGTCTTGAACTGTGGCGCCCCGTCACAGCTATTACAACCTTAAGTTAGGTAGTATATATTTTCTTGCAGTTAATTTCTAATGCGTAAACTGGGTTAAAATGTCAAGACTAAAGCCCAAGATAGGGAGCCGACCTATAACCCATCACATAAAGCCGAAGGCTATTGAAAGTCATCTCTAAATCTGTCTCATGAAATAACGATATATCATTTACCCGATGCTAAGCTTAGGGCTATCTCATACAATAACGTACATCATTAACCCGATGCTTCAGCCTCGGGCTATCTCATGAAATAATATATATCATTAACCTGATGCTTCAGCTTCAGGCTAATGACCCAATGCCTCACCGTCAGGTCATATCCCCGCCATCAACCTCGTCGCTTCATCAATGGCTCTTTTGGCATCCAATTCAGCAGCTACATTAGCTCCTCCGATTAAGTGTACAGATAGATTGGCTGATTTTAAAGGGTCAAATAGTGATCGAAGCGGTTCTTGACCTGCACAGATGATGATATTATCGACATGTAGGATGGACTCTTTGCCATCAATACTGATGTGAAGTCCGCTGTTGTCTATTTTTTGATAACTCACACCGCTCATCGTTTTGACGTTTTTCATTTTTAGACCTGCGCGATGTATCCAACCAGTAGTTTTGCCAAGTTTTTCGCCAACTTTACCTTTTGACCTTTGGAGCAAGAAAATTTCGCGTGGTGAAGGTTTTGGCTGTGGTTTTGTGATAGCTCCACCATGATGGTAGGTCATATCGACACCCCATTCTTTCATAAATGCATCTACAGATAATGAGGTTGACTCGTCTTGATGACTCAAGTATTCGGCCACATCAAAGCCGATTCCTCCTGCTCCAATGATGGCTACACTTTTACCTACATTTGCCTCATTACGCAATACATCGAGATAACTCAATACTTTTGGATGTTCTATACCGGGTATATTTAGTTTACGAGCAGAAACGCCTGTTGCTAAAATAATGTCGTCAAACTTTTGGTCAATTAATGTTTGGGTGTTCACATGGGTGTTGAGATGTACATTTACACCGTTGAGTAGAAGTTGTTTTTTGAAATATCGGATAGTTTCATAAAATTCTTCTTTGCCTGGTATTTTCTTAGCCATGTTAAATTGACCTCCTATCTCTGAAGCCCCATCGTAAAGGTGGACTTCGTGACCTCTTTGAGCTGCTGTAATACTTGCCGCCAAGCCAGCGGGACCGGCACCAACAATACCAATTTTTTTCTTGGTGGTGGATTTGGTGATGACAAGTTCTGTTTCGTGACACGCTCTTGGATTAACCAAACAGGAAGATATCTTTCGAGCAAAAGTATGGTCCAAACAAGCTTGATTACAACCAATACAAGTGTTAATCTCGTCTGCACGATTCTCTTTAGATTTGATCACAAAATCAGCATCAGCCAAAAAAGGGCGAGCCATGGAGATCATATCTGCACATCCATCTTCTAAAATTTTTTCTGCAATTTCAGGGGTGTTGATACGGTTGGTAGTAATGAGCGGGATGGTAACTTTGCCCATCAACCTTTTCGTCACCCAAGCAAAACCACCTCTAGGTACTTTGGTGGCAATCGTTGGTACTCTGGCTTCATGCCAACCAATGCCCGTGTTGATAATGGTGGCTCCTGCTTTTTCTATGGCTACTGCGAGCTGTACAACTTCTTCCCAAGTGCTTCCTCCATCGATCAAATCAAGCATCGACAAGCGGTAAATGATGATAAAATTAGGACCCACAGCTTTTCTGATTCCTTTCACGATTTCGAGAGGAAATTTGATCCGATTTTCATAACTACCACCATATTCATCCGTTCTTTTATTGGTAGTGCTTACGATAAATTGATTGATCAAATATCCTTCTGAGCCCATGACTTCTACTCCGTCATACCCTGCTTCTTTGGCAAGTATCGCGGAATTGATATAATTTTTGACGGTCCATTTTACTCCCCAAGTAGGCAATTTAAACGGTTTGAAAGGAGTAATGGGGGATTTGATAGCACTTGGAGCAACATTCCAAGGTTGATATCCATACCTCCCTGCATGTAAGATTTGCATACAAATTTTCCCTCCTTCTCTATGAACCGCTTCGGTAATGACTTTGTGCTTTTTAGCGTGGGACGTAGTCGACATACGAGCGGCATTTGGAAGAACGGTACCAAAAAAATCTGGTGATATGCCTCCTGTTACAATCAAACCAACGCCTCCTTTAGCCCTTTCTCCATAAAAAGCAGCTAGCCGATCGAATCCATTCTTTTCCTCCTCTAGACCTGTATGCATTGACCCCATCAATACTCTGTTTTTCAACGTGGTGAATCCTAGATCGAGTGGAGTGTGTAATTTTGGATAATTTGTCATTGAATATTTATTTTTTAAGTTGCTAAAAAGCCGCCATCTATTGGTACAGCAGTTCCAGTCATAAATGTATTTTTTTCAGAACATAACCATACCATCGCTTCTGCTATTTCATTAGCCTCCGCAAATCGCTTCATGGGAATATTTTTTCTTAATATCTCTTTGCCTTCTCCAATCCTTTCGAAAAGATCTTCTACCATATTGGTCATAGTAAATGACGGACAAATAGCATTGATGCGTATATTATGTTTCGCATATTCTAAAGCAGCGGCTTTGGTCATACCTATTACGGCATGTTTGCTTGCTGTATAAGCCACATTATTGGCCATACCACACATGCCTGCCGCTGATGATACATTCAAAATGACACCTGTTTTTTGAGTGACCATATGTTCTAACTCATACTTCATGCTTAAAAATACCCCAGTAGAGTTGACAGCCATGATCTTCTCAAATTCTGAGGTAGGATATGCGTGTGTAGGTGCGAGAATACCACCAATACCTGCATTGTTTATGGCAACATCTACCGTTTTGTGATTCAAAATAATAGTTGCCATCAAATTGGCGATTTCTTTTTCAATTGCTAAATTACACGTATAGAAATGTGTGTGTAAACCAAGACTATTTATATCTTCACTATTCTTTTTACCATTCTCACTATCAATATCAACCATTATCACGGTGGCACCTTCTTTAGCAAAAAGGAGTGAAGCTGCTTTGCCTAATCCATTAGCGGCTCCAGTGATGAGGACAACCTTATCTTTGTATAACATAGCTCTTTCTATTAAATTTAACTCAAAGTTAAAAAAATAAATATTTAATTCCGACTTTAGGGTATAAAATCTTATCAAATATAACTTCCATGCAAACTTTACTCTATGTTTAGAGCAGTCAATGGTATATTCAAATGTGGATTTATTTAGAATAATTAAGGGTAAACCCTGATTTAGCTACCGTTAAAACACGGTAAACGCACAGTGTTTTAACCCTAAATGGTTGATTATAGTGTACATTAATTTTTTTTTGCCTTATATTTGTATCACAAGACAATTTTACAATAATATCCTAAAAGACTAAAAATGAAATTAACGCCAACAAATCTTTGGACCCCTTGCTGTTTGATTGTGATTATTTTCACATCTTGCAACCCTGCATGTCCCCCCTGTGATGATCCCTATCTGACTAAAGTGGGCAGCAGCAGTACTTTGACAATAAATTTTGAAGTAAGTACTGCTGTTAGACACTCTAATGGCACAGCGACAAGTTCTATAAGTATTGCCCCCGATGGGTCAAATGTCCAATTATCCATGGCTGACTCTGTTACAACAAATGTATATTTGACAGGCATTGATACGTCTGGAGGCATTAAGTGCCTAGAGCTGTCAGGAGGTTGGGGGGCTACTTGTAGGAATCAAAATAATAATTTAGCTTTAAGTATGCACGGTATATTACCACAAGAGAGACAATGTTTGCCTCTCACCACCTGTTGCCTCAAAACAAATAGAATAGCGATGGAAGACCTTAAGCAGTTTTTAGAATGTCCTGATAATCACACACTAAACACTGGCGGCATCCAAGTTGTGGGCATCGTGGAGACCTGTAATGGTAGGAGAGATACTGCTTTTTTAACTTTAGAGCCGATGGGATTATAGGTGGTAGCGATTAAATATGTCAAGTCTTTGGCTATTGGTCTTTAGTCTTTAGCGGCTAGCGCTACGCCAAGATGGAGTCTTTTACTCGTGGCTTTATCCAATAATCTTTGGTTAGGTTGTGAGTAACAACCAGACCAAAGACTAAAGACCAAAGACCAAAGACTAAAGACCAAAGACCAAAGACTAAAGACCAAAGACTAAAGACTAAAGACCAAAGACTAAAGACCAAAGACCAAAGACTAAAGACTAAAGACCAAAGACTAAAGACCAAAGACCACCCCATAACTTTACTCCTTAATCACCAACAATGGTACATGCGTAATTCCTGCCCCTTTGTATGATTGGGAGGTGGTGAGTAGTTTTTCAAAGAATGATTTTTTTCTTTTGACCATAATTACAATGTCATATTCTGTTTCGAAGGCATACTCCACGATGATTTCAGAGGGTACGTTACCTTCAAGCAAAACTAAATCTTCGTAGTAGTCGCCAAAGACATTGTGAATGCTTTGTATGGTTTCTCTAGTTAGTGGTTCACTTTCATCATTTACATGGACAAATTTTATCTTTGAATCGAGGGTTTTTGCCAATTTTCGGACTAAATCGGTCCCAAAAGTTTGCTTTATTATTTTAGAATCAATGGCAAAAAGTAGCTTTGAGTGTCGGGCATTAAACTTTTCAGTACCACTGGGTACTACTAAGACAGGTATTTCGGCACCTTCTACTACTTTTTTAGCGACGGATCCTAAAAACATATTTTCGATATCGCTCATACCTTTGGTAGGAATTATGATGAGGTCAATATTATTATTATGGGCGTAATTAAATATTGCATTGTCTGGTTCGCTTTGTGCGACGTGCGTTATGATTTTTTGGTCTAGTTTGGGTTGATTTTCTTTAACGAGTATGTTTAAATCGTTTTCTGCATCTTTTTTTAGGATGTCTGCAAAAGAGACAAAGCTACCTGTGGGTCTTGGGTTGGCATAACTGGTAAGTATGTGGAGTGTTCCGCCAAGTGATTTTACCAAATTTGTAGCGTATTCTAAACCTTTTTGCGCATTAGATGAGAAATCTGTTGGAAATAAAATATTCATTTGTTTTTATTTTTAGGTGAAAAATGTTTTTCCAAAAGTAGATTTTTCATTCGAATTTAAATATGATAAAAATCATATTCGAGGGTGATAAAATTCAATAAGAAGCGTATATTTTATCTTCGCAAACCGGTAATTTTTCAAAAAAATGTTAAAAAAAAATAATAATTAAGTAATATTTAAGATATTTTAGCATCTTTGGCAGCGAATTTAATTAACAATAAGTTAATGTAAAGGGAAATAACTTCTTAAAGCCAAGCGCATTTTATTAATTTTTTATTTAACCAAATTTTTATTAGTATGAAAAAAATGTCTCTACTAATTATTGTATTCTTGAGTACAGTGGCGATGGCTATTGCTCAGAAAACAGTAACAGGTACGGTAAAAGATGCTGCTGGTGATGCGATCATCGGTGCGTCTGTACTCGTACAAGGTACGTCTGTCGGTACGGTAACCGACATTGACGGAAATTTTTCTGTCGACCTACCAGCCGGTAGCTCTAAACTCATAGTGAGTTTTGTGGGCTTCAATGAGCAGGTATTAGATGTTTCGACTGTGTCTAGTGTGTTGATCACATTGGCAGAAGGTCAGGTCTTAGAAGAAATTGTGGTAACAGCCCAAGGTATCAAAAGAGATAAAAAAGCTCTTGGGTATGCAGTAACTACAGTGGGTGAAAAAGAGATCGCTGACAGACCTGTTGCAGACGTAGGTCGTTTGTTACAAGGTAAGATTGCTGGGGTGAATATCACTTCTACATCGGGTGTAACAGGTTCTGGTACAAACGTAACTGTAAGAGGATATTCTTCACTTACTGGTTCTAACCAAGCACTTTTTGTGGTAGATGGTGTGCCTTTCAACTCTGGAAATAACGCTACAGGTGGATTTACAGGTGGTGGACAGAATGCAGCTTCAAGATTTTTGGATTTAGATCCAAACAATATTGAGTCTGTATCTGTATTAAAAGGTCTTGCTGCTACTGTAACGTATGGTGACCAAGGTAGAAATGGGGTAATCCTTGTGACTACTAAGAGTGGTGCAGGTGGCAAAAAGAAGACTAACTTTACATTAACACAGTCTGCTTTTTCTAATCAAGCACACTTACCAAGATACCAAAATGATTATGTGGGAGGTTTCCAGCAGAACATAGGTTTCTTCTTCTCTAACTGGGGTCCAACTATTGAAGAAGCAAAAACGTATCCTTCTCAGAATACAAACGCTGCCATAAACACTCACCCATATGCTTTCTTACAAAATGCAGGTTTAAGAGCAGCAATGGCTCCATATGTAGAGAGTTTAGGCAAATATGAAATTCAAACTTTTCCTGACAACGTTAGTGGTTTCTTCAGAAGAGGTAGAATATCCAATACAAGTCTAAGTGTTGGTGGTGGTACAGATGCAGTATCATACAACTTATCTGCAGGTTATACAGATGAGCAAGGTTACATAAGAGAAAATGGTTTACAAAGACTAAATTTAAGTTTAGGACTTACGGCTAAACTTACAGAAAGATTGTCTGCTACAACCTCTTTTGCATTTACAAATACAAAGCAAACAAGCCCTCCAGTTTCAGCTGGACAAGGTAACAATGCTGTGGGTACTCCTTCAGTTTTGGCAAACGTATTCTTTACGCCTAGACAAGTAGACTTGAATGGCTGGCCATATGAAAGTCCAGTAGATGGAAGTAGTGTGTACTTTAGAAGTGGTAACGATATACCAAATCCAAGATGGATCGTGGCTAACTACAAATACAATAGTATTACAAACAGAATATTTTCTGCTTCTAACTTTACATTCAAAGTAAGTGATGATATTAATTTATTGTATAAAGTTGGTTTAGATACGTACAATGAAGCTATAGAATATCAGTATAATAAAGGTGGTGTAGATTTTCCTTTGGGAGCTTATCAAACATTTGATGTTAAAAATACAATTTGGGATAATAGTTTGATTGCAACTATTCAAAAATCACTAGGAACTGATCTTGGTTTTAGTGCGAGAATTGGAGGTAATGTGAGAAATGATGTTAGAAACTTTAGTGGTGCTAACAGTGATCAACAGCTAGCCAGAAGCTTATTTAGGCATTCAAATTTCATTAACCAAGTAGCATTTAATGGTATTTCTGAAGAAGTGAGAATGGGTATCTTTGGAGATGTATCATTTGACTATAAGCAAGGTATCTTTATCAACTTTGCAGGTAGAAATGACTGGACATCTACAGTAGAGCCAGAAAATAGAAGAATTTTATACCCTTCCGTAAGTTTATCTTTTGTGCCTACTTCTATGTTTGAAGGTATGACATCAGATGCACTTTCTTATTTGAAGATTAGAGCAGGTGTGGGTACTTCTGCGGGATTCCCTAATCCATATAGCACAAGAAATATCTTGAACCAAAATGCAAGAGGATGGTTGACATCTGCAGGTGCGGTACAAACGCAATCGGTAGATAACTTCTTGGGTAACCCTAATTTAAAGCCTGAATTACATACCGAATATGAAGCGGGTATTGAAGCTAAAGGTTTTAACAATAGAGTAAGTCTAGAGGTAACAGGATATAGAAGAGATACAAGAGATTTGATCACTAACTCTCCTTTAGATCCATCTACAGGATATACCAGTACTACCATCAACATAGGTAGAATCAGAAACGTAGGAACAGAAATCAATTTAGGTTTGAAAGCAGTTGAAACTCAGAAAGTTGGTTATGATATCAACTTTGTTTATGGTAGAAACGTTCCAACAGTTATTGACTTAGGTGGTCAGTTGCAACAAGTACAAATCTCTGGTTTTGGGGGTGGACTTGGTAACTATGCAGAAGTTGGTAAGCCGTTTAACATTATTAAAGGTACAGGATGGAGAACAAATGAAGGTGGTCAATTTTTAATTGATGGAAGTGGAAACTTTATCACGACTCCTGGTCCGGTAGATTTAGGTGATCCTAACCCTTTATTTAATCTATCTATGGGTAATGCAATCAGATTAGGAGATTTTACAATAGACGCTTTAATCACATACCGTCATGGTGGTGCACTTTATAGTGCTACAGCATTAGCTATGATGGGTAGAGGATTAACAGAAGACACTGGATTGGCTGCTGGTTATGATAGAGCTCAAACATATATTTTCCCAGGAGTAAAAACCTCTGATGGCTCAGTAAATGATATTCAGTTAACAGCATCTGATGTAGGTTTTAATAATAAATATTTCTTTGGTAATCAAGGATCTATGTTCGACGGTACAACTTGGAGAGTACAAGAAGTGTCTATATCCTATAATATTCCTAAAGGTGTAGTTAAAAAGACTCCATTCAAAGGTGCTTCTTTCCAATTATCAGGCAATAATCTATGGTATAGAGCTCCAAATATTCCTCAAGGTATTAATTTGGATACGGATAACTTAGGTTTAGGAGTAGGAAATGGTCTTGGATTTGAGTTCTTAACTGGACCAAGTGCTAGAAGAATTGGAGGTACATTAAAACTTACCTTCTAATATTTTATAATTTTTAAAAATAAAAAAGTAATGAAACATATAAAGTATAAATTACTGGCATTGGTGGTGCTATTTTCAGTTGCATCATGTGATTTGGATTTATTAGACAATCCAAACTCAGCAACACCAAAGAATGCTGATATAAATTTCTTAGTTAATCGGATTTCACTAGATTTTTCCGGACATTTTAATGGATTTAATGATTCTGGTCTGAGGTTAACTAGAATGTTGAATGCAGGTGCTGCGATCTATGATAATGCTATTACTCCGGCTGGCCAAAATGGTAACTGGTCTAATGCATATGCAAACTTACTAGTGGATGCAAAGACAATTATAGAGATAGGTGATAAATCACAATTATTTGTGCATGCTGGTATAGCTCGTACGATTAGAGCAGCTGTACTATTAAATTTAGCAGACCATTATGGCGATGTACCTTTTTCTGAATCTTTAGATCCTGCCAACTTTAATCCTAAAGTGGATGATGGTGCATCTGTGTATGCTGCAGCGTTGAAGGATCTTAATGATGCCATCGCTAATTTTGCAGCAAACTCAGCAGCAAATGCAAATGATTTGTATTATGGCGGTAATAAGGATAGATGGACAAGATTAGCCAATAATCTTAAGTTAAAAGCTAATTTGAATCTCAAAGGTGTTAACAGAGCAACAGCAACAAGTGAAATCAATGCTTTAGTAGCAGGTGGTAAGTTATTAACTGCTAATGCAGATAACTTTACCTTCAGGTATGGAACTAACTTAAGTAATCCAGATAACAGACATCCAAGATATGCGGGTGGGTACACACCTACAGGAGGAGGTGACTATATGTCGAATTCTTATATGGGTGAAATGTATGACAGAAAAGGTTTTGAAGATCCGCGTATGAGATATTATTTTTACAGACCAGTGGTGAGAAATTCTGCAGACGTAAATGAGATCAGATGTGTGACCAATCCTAAACCTAATCATTATTCTGAAAAAGATTATTTTTGTTTTCCTACCAATGTGGGTTATTGGGGTAGAGACCATTTAAGTAACGAAGGTATTCCACCAGATGGTTTAAGAAGAACACAGTGGGGGTTATATCCTGCAGGTGGGCTTTTTGACCAAGGTACTGGCGGTAATGTATCTTTAGGTGCTGGAGCAGGAGGGGCTGGAATTCACCCTATCATGATGGCTGCATATACTCATTTTATGTTAGCTGAAGCTTCTTTAACATTGGGTACAACTGGCGACGCTGCTAAGTATTTAGAAGATGGTGTACAATTATCCATGGATGCTGTGAGAGCTTTCGCAATGGGTACAACGGAGTCTGGTAAAATCACTGCAAGTGAAGCTGCTCGTGGATTTGTATGGGCTGACGAGGTGAAAAAATACAAAGACTTTGTCAAGGACGCTTTTGCAAAAGCAGCAAATAATGATGCTAAGATGGATATCATCGCAAGAGAGTATCAGTATGCTTCTTGGGGTAATGGTATAGAAATATACAATTTATATAGAAGAACGGGCTTCCCTTCTGCATTACAGCCTGCATTGGATCCTAATCCTGGTCCTTTTGTACGGTCTTTTTACTATCCATTAAGTTTTATTGTTGCTAATACTAATGCTAAGCAAAAGACAAATGGTGCAGTACAAGTATTTTGGGATAAGAATCCAGCAGGATTTATTAAATAATCAAAAAAGAGAAAAACATGAAATTTAAAATATTAATGATAGCTATAATTGGATTCTTATCTGCATGTACTTCAGATTACCCTGTTGTATCTGTGGATGAATTCAGCCTTCCTACGGGAGGATATGTAAGAACGGTTACTCCGTTTCCTGTTGGGAATTCAACATTTAATGTAAAGATTAGTGATCTAGCTGGCAGTAAGTGGGAGTTTGTTGCCGAGGCAGTTACTCCAAACTTTGGTGATAATTTTTCTTCTTACGAATGGGTGGTTAGATTTGTAGATGCTACCGCTGCAAATGGTTCAAACTCAGTTGCTGATAAAGCTTTCAAAACCTACCAAGCTAGCAGCTTTACAAAAGATACCAAGACTGGGTATCCTAGAGCTACTTTAGGGTCTACTGGTAGGGAGTTGGCTACTGCTGTTGGTTTGGCCAATGATAAAATGGCAGCTGGTGATAGATTCGAAGTAAGAGCAACTATGGTATTGAAAGATGGTAAGAAATTTACTGCTGCTAATACTAGTCCAAATATTACTGGTGGAGCATTTTATTCATCACCATTTTTCTACAGAGTGAATGTAGTACAATAATTGTTACAAAGTTTTTGTAATTTTTATTAAACAAAATAGCTGCCTCTTGACGATAAGTTGAGGGGCAGTTTTTGTTTAGGGGTTAGGTGTTAGATATTAGGGAATTAGAACTTCCCTCGCATTTCTTTAAGTGAATGCCTTAATGGCTTGCCAAATTTATTTGGCAATCTTATCCTCCAAATAAATTTGGAGGGCCAATAGGCATCCTGATACTAGTAAAAGACTATCTCTTTCAGGCTGAAACATTCTCGCATTCTCACATTGTTGCATCCTCGCATTTCTTTAAGTGAATGCCTTAATGGTTTGCCAAATTTATTTTGCAACTTTATCCTCCAAATAATTTTGGAGGGCCATTAGGCATGCTGATACTAGGAAAAGTCTAGATAATAGCTAACAGCTCAAGGCTAATAGCTTTTAAGTTTAATTTTACACAACCAAACAAAAATATATTTTTAGTCTTAGATTTGCACAAGAATATAAATAAGTAAGAATGAATACAGACTATTTACTAGGCATCGATCTAGGTGGAACAAAAATAGAGGCGGCTATTATTAATAAACATAATTTTGAAGTTTTGGATAGAATGCGTGTATCTACAGATTCGCATGAAGGTTATGAAGCTGTGGTAAACAGAATTACGAAATTAGTAAAAGATATCTGCTCAAAAAACAATTTTGATCCGCCACATATTGGTATTGGTACACCCGGATGTCTTGATCCCTCTACAAACACGATGAAAAACAGCAATTCGACCGTCTTGAATGGCATGCCTCTTAAACAGGATTTAGAAAAAGCACTAGGCAAAGAAGTAAGAATGAGTAATGATGCCAATTGTTTTGCCATAGCAGAAACTTTGATGGGTGCTGTACCTGAAGTATATGATGATGCCCAAGTCGTATTTGGAGTAATCATGGGAACAGGTGTAGGAGGTGGTGTTGTGGTAAATGGTAAGGTCATCAATGGAAGGCATGGTATAGGAGGAGAATGGGGGCACAACTTCTTAGACGAATCTGGAGGACCTTGTTATTGCGGTAAGTCTGGATGTATCGAAAAGGTGCTAAGTGGTCCACATCTTGAAAAATACTATTATGAAATTTCGAATCAACCTTTAAAACTCCCCGATATTGTGAAAAATTATAGGGAAGGAAATGATGTATTTGCAAATCAAACTATGGAACGGTTATTCTATTTTTTTGGCAAAGCAATTACACAAGTGATCAATATCATAGACCCTGAGGTAATTGTAATCGGTGGAGGTGTAGGGAATATTGATGAGTTGTATATCGAAGGCCCTAAATATGCTAAAGACTTTATTTTTAATAGCGGTAGGATTGAAACGTTGTTTGTAAAACCTAAATTGGGTGATAGTGCTGGTGTGTTTGGAGCTGCTATGTTATGACCGAATGGTTGCGACGAAAGGAGCAAATCGATTATGACCAAATGGTGCGTAGCAATTTTGATATGACCGAATGGTGCGTAGTAATTTTGATAATGACTGAAAGATTGTGACTAAAAGGAACAAATCGAGTGAACGATTTCACTCGATAATGAAGGAACCGAACAATACTTTGTGAGGATGTTATCAAAATAATGAGGGAACCGAGCAAAACTTTGCGAGGCTTCTGCAAATGCTCATCAGAACCAAAATCAAACTTTGCGAGGCTACTTCAAATGCCAATCAGAACCAATACCAAAGCTTTGCGAGGCTACTTCAAATGCCAATCAGAACCAATACCAAAACCTTGAGAGGCTACTTCAAATGCTAATCAGAACCAATACCAAAATTTTGCGAGGCTACTTCAAATGCCAATCAGAACCAAAACCAAAACCTTGCGAGGCTACTACTAATGTCAAACAGTTTGAATGCCTGAATGCTAGAATCAAGTATGTGAAAATACTAGAAAACTTGAATAAGAGATGAATGTTTGGTCATGATGTGATACAATCGATTGTGATCAAACGCTGTTTAGTGTGTAAATTCCGAAATATCAGCAGAAAGTCAAATAATCGTAGCAAAATCCTGAATTTTAAGGCCAAAGACTAATAGCTAAAGACCAAAGACATCAAAACTACTTCTTCAACTTAATGACCTGATTAGCTTTAGCTTCTTCACCCTTTTTGATCTTATTAATAGATCGCAAAGTGCGGGCTCGGACACCGTATATATGAGCGACGTATTCTATCGTTTCGCCTTCTTTGAGCGTATAAGTTGTTTCTTCTCCTTGGTAGTCTCGCTTTTTATTTTCTAAGAAAATGGTGGTACCTGCTGTGATTACATCATCTGGTAATAGGACAATTTCATTGAATGTGATAAAGTTGCGGATAGGGATACTGTATTTTTCGGCTAATAGTTTTGCAGAAAGGTCTTTATCCACTTTAGCCGTTTTTATGTTGTAATTTATTTTTGAATTAGCAAATACGACCTTGGTGTTGTTCAAGATTTTATTTGAGGAGGTTTCTTGATCTACTTTACGATCTTTACTTTTGGCTAAGGTTTTTTCGTTGATTGGCTGATCGAGTTCATGTAGCTTGTATTTTTCGATGATTTCTATCAATTTTTTTGGATATTTATTGTCCGTGGCATAACCAGCTAGGTGCAAACCGTGAGCCCAAGAAACAAAATCAGTAGTGGGGTATTGAAAAAGAAAGCCGTATCGATTGGCTTTCTTTGGATCAGTGAGAAAATCTGAATGATTTTGAAAAGATTCTTGGGCATTGCTAAATACTCTAAAACAACTTTCTAGCAATTGGCCATCATTGTCATAATCATCATCATGCTTGTAAAAGGTTTTGCCATTCCAATTGCCACCACATTTGATGCCGAAATGATTGTTAGCTTTTGTTGCTAGATCACTTTGCCCCCAACTTGACTCTAGCAATGCTTGCGCAAGCTTGATGCTGGCAGGAATACCAGTACGATGCATCTCCATTTGGGCGATCTCTTTATACTGTTCAATGTAAGAGCGGGCTCTGTCATTGGCAAATAAATCAGTAAAATTGACCAGCAAACATAACGTTGTAAGGAAAGACAAAGTTCTCTTCATATTACATTTTTATTTAATATATCAAATATTGTACCAAAATCATTTTGCAAATTGGCTAGTGCTTCTTCTAACTGTATGTATTTTGGTAATAAATAACTTACTTTTTATTGATAATATTTGATCGATAATTGCGATTTTTTTACAGACTAAGAAAGAATTTTATATCTTAGAATTGTGAGTCAATTAAAAAGTCACGCAGTAGGACCATGTGAGTGAGTTTTGGATCTGCAAAAGATAGATTTACTTCTCTTTATTCAAAGTGACGAAGATATTTATGGAGTTAAGCGCAATTACCCTCGTAGGAAATTTTACATACGAGGGTAATTGCACCTAATGACCAATTCGGAATTAATGATGTTCATCTTTACAAAGACCTACGATTTCATGAAATACATCATGTAAGTCTGTAATCGCTTTTGTGATCTCTGCGTCAGTTGTTTTCTTCTTTTTTACTATTTCATGAAGTTTTTTACTATCCACTTTTAAGCGTTTAACGGCATCTTTGATTTTATCAGTTTTAAACTCTTCGGGAGCATTTGATTTGGCAAGTAAAGCTGCTTTATCTTTCATTTCTTCACTTCTCATTTTGATTGGTTTTAAATCTCCCTCTTCTGCTGGATGGAATGTTTGAGACATGACACCGTGAAAAGTTTTGAGCTCTGGCCATTTATCAAATATTGATTGTGCTTTGATGGTTTGATTTAAGCCAAAAGCAAAAAATACTACAAAAAAGAACATTGTTTTACTGTACATTATGTGTGTGTTTAATTGTAAAAAAAAAATTTAAATGAATTATATCGTGTTAAATTTAACCGAATTTTTAAAACTTACGGCTAAATAAGAAATTATGCCTAATACGATCACTCCAAAAGCTTCACCCATTCCTTTGTAAATGCTAACTGGATACATGTTTAATGAAAAATCATTGACTAAATTAAAGTGATCACAAAATGTTTTCATGATTACTTTTTCAGTTGAAATAATGATTGTATAGAATAGTATTGTTGTCAAAAATAGTACTTTTTTGTTGTACTTCCACATCAAATATGCCCCATATATGAAAACTACGAAAAAAGTAGATCGTAATGCAAAGTAAAAAAGATTACTATCTCTTTGTAAAATCATCACTCTGTCCGCTGGATATAATGTTTCATTAGACAAAATACCAAGACGGGCAACCATCCAAATTACAAATGTGACAATGATACTAATCATCAGAATAAATATTTTCTTGTTCATGTTTTAATTAATTTGTTGTTTACTAATATTTTCTAGACTATCAATCAATGGATTTACTCCTGCATCGTACATCGAATTCATCATCCATCTGACTAACCAATTGGTTTTTTCGGGTGTTCCTCCATTAAGTGGTGGGGCAGGATCGTACTCCATATCCAACATGATACCTTGGGCATATTTTGGACCCCAATTATCCATTACTATAGCCAAAGACATATCCATTCCTGCTGTAACACCTGCAGAAGTCCAATATTTTCCATCTATAGAATATCTTTCCCCTCCTTTTATCGCACCATATTTTTTTAAGAACTCCTCTTCTTTATACCAATTAGTAGTTGCTTTTTTACCTTTTAAGAGGCCAGAAGCTCCTAGTACCCATCCACCTGTACATACAGATGCAGTGTAAAGAGTATTCTGATCTATTTTTCTGATCCAATTCAAGACTTTTTCGTTGTATGCAGCTTCGATGGTCCCGGTAAATCCTCCAGGGATAATCAAAATATCCAACTTATCTATTGAATCTATGACCGTGTCTGATCTAACTTCAAGCCCCATTACTGTTTTGAAAGTTCCAGTTTTTAAACCAATCAGTCGTACTTTAGCTCCCACTTGCCCAAAAACATATCTCGGACCAATGAAGTCTAAGTCATTCACTCCATCATAAACTAAAATTCCAATTTCCTTTATATTCTTTTTAGGTTTACCAAGAATGAGATCCATGATCATAGAGTGATCTTCTATATTTATAGTATCATTTATTCTGGTATAAATCAAAGAATCACTATCTGAATCAGCAGAAACTATTGGTCCTATTTGGGAATTATCATTTTTTGAATGATCGCAGCCCCATTGAATTCCTATAATAAAAAATAAACATATGATTTTCTTCATTTTTTAAGTCTTTTAAAATTTGTACTAAGAAAAAAGAGTGTAAATCCTGACATCACTGTTATTACACTAAACACCGAAAAGATTCTCAATAGCCAATTGTTGAAGTTATCTCTCTCTTTGTAGTCCATCGTGTGCAACATCCATAAAAAGTCAAAAAATCTCCACTTATTACTTCGATAAGATAGTACATTTCCTATTTTTTCAGAGACATAAACAGTCGTATTGTTGGGGTGGTCAAATGTAATGGCATATGCAGGGAGGGGCTTTTCGCGATACTCATGGTGCCCATGTGTGGAGGTGATATACTCAATTTTTTGGGGTTTAGATGGCTGTCTAAGACTATTTTTGGCTATGGTAACTGCATCTTTTTCTGATATTTTTGGCCTTAATTGTTGCGTTATAACATCATATAGCAAAAATTCTTCTGTACCTTGATTAGTTTTTACTAAATAATATGTCTTATCGAGCAAGTTGACAATTTGAAGATCCATAACTTGGATACCATTAGAAGACAGCGAATCGGTTATCTTTGAAAAAGAAGAAAGGTTGGCTGGTATTGTCAAAGGCTTTTTTTCTGCTCGTAAATCTTCACCCCTTATTGTTTCAATATTGACCCAACTGAAATAGAGTCCTCCTATGGTCCATGCCAAAAATTGCAAACCCAAAACGAACCCTAAATATCTGTGCCAAGTTCTGATTTTTCTATGTATATTAATATTTGTCATAGTTTATAATTAAATAATGATGATCAAAGCTTTTTATTTGATCAATGCTTGAAAAAACTTAAGAGTTTTGTCATTCGATGAATCAATAAAAGTTGAACATTTTGATCGAATTTTTACTTTATAATTATTGATGATAATAATTCTTGGTTTTGACAATTAGCTAAGTGATATGCATATTATCTTGACAAAGTACAAATTGTTGACCCAATGATAAATCTCAACAAAAAATATAGGTAGTTGAAAGGAAAATATTAAATCAAATATTTGCACTAAGTAAAATTTGGACCTACTAACAGCAAGTAAGTCAAATGTCTAATTACTTCAATAAAAAAGTTGTACTTTATGACTGTAATTAAAGATACTACAAAAATTAATAGATATACATCCTGATGACTACCTCTTATACAAATTCTGGAGGTGGGCCTAAGTGTGTCTGAAAAGGATTAAGATAAAATCCTTTGATGTAGCTTATTTTTTTTAAGGCCTTTTCACTTAATTCGTTATAAGTAAAAATGTCCAAGACTGGTAACTCTAAACTTATCCAAACATCAAATTTAAAAACGAAGTTACTTCTTTTGCTTTCTTCATCATGATCTTTGGCTAGCATTTCATTTAAATAACATTTACCACTACACATTTTTTCAGGTTTGTCAAGATTAACACAATACTTTTCTGTCAATTCTTTTTGGTTTTTAAAAAAAGTAAAAAAAGTATTGGCCTTACTCATCAACTGAAATAGGATAGAAAATATAAGAACTATATGGATGCTATCTTTCAAATTAAAAAAAATACTATTACAAAGGTATTAAGTAAATTGAATATTGTCAGTTTTTCTATCCAAAAAAATCTTCTCCTCAAATTTTGTAACTAACTTTACGAAAGTTAAAAAGTCATTTCAAAACATGACTAAAATCATCAATGTCATTTAAAAATTTAATGTAACTTTGTGGCATAAAGTAAAAAATTGGCATATTTCTCAAAAATAGTGGTTGTTTTTAGCTTGATCTGCTTGTTGGCAGAATTGAGTTATACATCATTTATTTTTGTGGATTTTCTTGCCAATCAAACGTATTATGCCAACACACTTTGTATCAATAAAGATCGACCAGAGTTGAGTTGTAAAGGGCAGTGTGTGTTAATGAAAAAATTGGCAGCAAGCACTCAAAAAAAGTCCGAAAAAAAGCAACAACAGATTGTAGAAATACTGGATTTATTTGAAAACTTATACTTTGAACAAAAGGAGGAGGACCTATTAGTTTGGTCCACTTTTTCAGCGATTGATACTGAAAAAATACCATCTCATTTACTTCGTAATCATAATGGGTATCTCGATGGCCCATTAGATCCTCCCAAGATATTTTAATAAAGATTTTTTTGCGTAAAGTAACTATTGCTCTGTCCAGAAAAAGAAACTAATTATTTGTGGCTCTTTTTGAATATCTTTTCGTTAAAAAGCCTCGCTGAACTATCCAGTTCATCTACGTTTTTGCCTCAATCTATCCAAAAATATCTCACAACATAGTTTAGATCTTTAACTTGACGGAGCACTAAGATCATTTAGTTACTATTAAGGCTTATTCTATTGTTTGGGTTTCTAAATGAAATTTAGTCATTTAGATTAATCTATTATTTAATCAATACCTATTCAGTACATAATTCTGAATAAAATACCTTTATTAAAATATTAAAATAAATTACAAATGAAAAAAATAGTTTTTCAAATATTAGTTTTATCAGGAATAATGATTTCTATATCTAGCTGTACAAAAGAGTTGGATGAAAATATATTAGGAAGTTTGGAGTTGGAATTCGAAAATCTTTATGATGGACAAAGGTTAGTGTTAAATTCTCAAACCTATAAAAATGCGATGGGGGAGGAGCACACTGTTTCTCAATTTGATTATTTTATATCCAATATCAAATTAACAAAAGAGAATGGAGAAGTTTTCATAGTACCACAGAAAGAGAGTTATTTCATTGTAAAGCACAATGATCCAGCAAGCCAAAAATTTACAATTAGTGGAATTCCTCAAGGAAAGTATACAAATATAAAATACCTAATCGGTGTAGATAGTATGAGAAATACGATGGATGTATCTGAAAGAACAGGTGCATTGGACGTGGGAGGCGCTGCGCAAGGAATGTATTGGTCGTGGAATTCTGGATATATTTTTCTAAAAATGGAAGGAACAAGTCCAGCCGCCCCATTAAATCAGACTACCGGTCAACGAGGGTTTAGATTTCATATTGGTGGATTTGGTGGCTTAAACTCAAAAACGATTAATAACATTAAGGAAATCACCTTAACTGCTGAAGATCCATTCACTGTAAAAGAGAATAAAACACCACATGCACATATTTTTGTTGATGCATCAAAGGTGATGAATGGTAAAACAAATGTTAGTATCGCCACAAACCATACTACTATGTTTAATCCTTTTTCTGTCAATGTAGCAGATAACTATACTGCAATGTTTAAGTTGGATCATTTTCATTAATCATCCTTTGTAGGTATCAAAGATTTATTTAAAGTCAGAGAATGGACATCTATTCTCTGACTTATAATCATTTAAAGTATGTAAATGAAGAGTTATTTTATCATAGCGCTTAGCTTCTTGCTATTTTCTTGTTTGACTGAAGATAGTGAAGAATTCAAATTCACCTTACCCAGTCACTTTCCTCAACCCGAATATGATTTTTCAAAAAATAAAATCACTAAAGAAGGTTTTGAGTTAGGGAGGAAACTTTTTTATGATGGTATACTCAGCAGAGATGGAAGTGTCTCTTGTGGGAGTTGCCATATACAATCTAGTGCATTTACACATCATGGACACGACGTAAGTCATGGTATTGATGATCTTTTAGGTGATCGCAACACACCAGCGGTGATGAATGTAGCTTGGAGTCCTACTTTGTTTTGGGATGGTGGAGTCCATGATTTAGATTTATTTGCCATATCACCCATAGAAAATCCAGTAGAAATGGATGATAAATTGAGTAACGTATTGGACAAGTTGAGGGGGCATAAAGATTATCCTAATTTGTTTAAAAAAGCTTTTGGAAGTAGTGAAATTACTACTGACCACTTTTTAAAAGCATTGTCGCAATTTCAGCTTAGGCTGATCTCAGCTAATTCAAGATATGACCAATTTCTATTAGGAGATCAAAACATATTAAATCAAGAGGAAAAGAATGGGCTGAAACTTTTCGAAAAGAATTGTGCGACTTGTCATGCTGGAGTATTATTTACTGATTTTTCATTTAGGAATAATGGCATCAAACATTTTGGAGATCTAGGAAGAGCACGTATCACATTGCAAGAAGAAGATGAATATAAATTTAAAGTTCCAAGTCTGCGTAATGTAGCAATCACAGCACCATTTATGCACGACGGGCGTTTTTATAGTCTGGAAGCGGTGCTCAATCATTACATTGATCAAATTACTCCTTCCAAAAACCTTGACCCGTTACTCAAAAACAAAATCAACCTATCAGAATCAGATAAAAAATCAATTATTTCCTTCCTACAAACTTTGACAGACAAAGAATTTATCACTAATAGACAATTTTCAGAACAATGAGGATAATACTACTTTCTCTTTTATTGACAGTAAGTACAGGAATATTTGCTTGTGATGCTTGTGCTAGTTTTTCTAATGGTGTAAATCTTGGCATTATGCCATTACTGAGGAATAATATGATTTCGTCGAGGTATACATATTCAAATTTTAAAACAATTCCCTTTGCATATAGTGAATCAACCAATAAGGAGCTAACTCAATCTTTAGACCTTCAAGTACGATTTAAACTTCATAATCGATTCCAGATTTCTGCGGCCTTGCCTTTTAATAATTTTAATCAAAAGGGAGATTTTAATGAAGTAAACTTAGTAGGACTTGGCGATATGACTGTAATGGGATCATTCCTTTTACTCAATAAAACTAATTTTGAAAAAGATGAAACTACGCATTTGTTTTTAATCAATTTTGGTGCTAAACTACCAACAGGAAAAACAAATGTACTCGATGGAACTGGTAAATTATTTAACCCAAGAATGCAACCTGGATCTGGGAGTTTAGATTATGTCTTGGGTACAAATTATATCATGAAGTTTAAGAAAAATAGTATACAATTTGACCTTAATGCCAAAATTAATACAATGAATGAATCTTTTTACCAATTGGGCAATCAGTATAGAGGTACGATCAGATACTCTAGATGGATGAATGTTGGTACGGGCAATTTACTATTGAGTACGGCATATGTTTATGATCATATACTAGATGACTACAGTGAGAATAAAATTTTTCATGGTATGCATGGCAGAAAGGAACATCATGCTCAATTTGGTATAGACTATTTTTTCAACAAAAGTGTAGTAAGCTTATCTTATCAAAATCCTATTTACAAAGCAGAGAAAGTCAATGCCATCAACTTATTGAATACTTTTACTGTAGGTTTTGGGTATAGTATATAGAGTCGGTCCCTGGTTTTTTAACAATAAGGTTTACTAAAAAAGCAAAGGCTCAGTTTGTATTAAACGGAGCCTTTGCTTCTATAAAAGTAAATGTGCAAGAAATGCCTATTGCACCGTAATATTAAATTCTACCTCAATATCCGTTTCTCCACCAGCATTTGAAATTTTGCCATCTTTAACTCCGCTCGCAGTTTTGTTAGGTTCGTGCTTTAAAGTCACTTTTAATTTTCCTGTTCCAGGTGCAGTTGTAGATACTTTTGTGAGCAAGCCTAGTGGATTTCCGTTAGCGTCTTTATCAGTATATTCAACTTTAAGAATGGATGATTCGAAGAAAAACTGGTGCTCTTTGTCTTCAGCTTTTATTTCTGCGGTGATGTCATCAGAAGGTGATTCACTTTCATTAAGTATGGTCAATTCCCCATTGTATACCGTATTTGCTTTCAATGGGCTTGCGCTGATGACAGGTGCATTACCCCCATCTCCATCGATGTCTCTGAAAGACAGTGTGACCGCGTTCCCGCCTCCTACAGGTGTAAGTTTGTAAGTCAATGTGGTAATTAACTCTTCATCGTTACTATCTTCTTTTGTACAAGATGAGATTAACATAATTGAAGCTACAAAAGCAAGGCAATAAAATAAATTCTTTTTCATAATAAAAATGTATTTAAAAATTATATAATAATGTTACATCAATAGATCTACCGGGTTCATCAGCAAAATATCTAAATCGATTGAGATAGTTGCGATAGGTTTCATTCAGAAGGTTTCTGAAAGAAAGCGTAATTTGAATGGGTCTTTTGGAAATACTTTGTTTGTAGGTTACATCAGCATTTACCAATGTGTATCCGGGTGGAGGAGGCAACAAATCTTGAGAAGCTGACACAATTTGGTTTTCAAAGGTGTGTTCAAGGCCAACTGAAAAGTTGATTTCTTGGTTTTTTGACTTTGAAATGTAAAGGTCTTGAGAAAATTGAGTTTTCAAAAAGGGTGGGGGGGTCCATAGTATTTCTTCTTTAGTATCTCTATTAAAAGATCTTGTGACACCACCTGACAAGAGTAATTCTGAGCTGTGGGCTAAATTGACTTTATAAATACCCTCAAATCCTCGCAACCAAGTATCACTATTGGTGTAATCAAAAGCAAAAAAAGCTCCTCTAATAGTTAAAATAGGCTCTCTTCTTGGTAGAAGGTAGATAAAATTATTGATTCTGTGAGCAAAAAAGGCAAAACTAAAATGACCAAAGTGATGTAAATCTAAGCCTACATCAATCACAGATTTTAATGAATTTTCGTTGGTCAAACTTACATTGCCAAGTTCAAAAGCAACCAAGCCTTGGTGTACACCGTTGCTATACAGTTCATTGATTTGTGGTGGTCTAGACACATAGGATAAATCAGCTTTGAAGGTTATAACGTCTTTTATCCTACTTCCGATACCAAAATTTGCATTTAAGCTATGAAAATTAGAAGAATTTTTGGTCAAAGTCCTATTTACAAAACGCTCAACAAAATACTGATGATTTTCATATCTAAGTCCTCCTTCGATTTGCGTATGATTTTTGATTTTTTTGGTGATAATACCAAAAAGATTAGGATTAAATAGTCTGTAATCGGGTAATAAGGTGAGAGATCCAGTGCCAGGAATATTATAATTTACATTTACTCGAAGTGCTGTTCCTAATAAATATTTTAAAGAATGATTGATTTTGTGTTCGTACAGTGTCTCAAAATGATTGGATGTCAATAGCATATCTACAACTGGTGTGCCTGTTCGTTCTGCTCGTCTTACGTCAAATTCTTTTCTATTATTGATTTGAGTTGTATATTTTAAGTAATAGTTTTTACTTGGGGATAATGTTTTTTGGTAATTTACATTGAAAGTAGCATGATTGACCGCTTGTTTAGGTGCGTTGATTGTGTATTTGAAATTTTCTTCGGTAAAAAAGGGAATTTCACGCGTGATCGCACCCTTCAAATCTGTAAGATTTCCAATATGTGCACTCCGTAATATACCAGCGTTAAATCTGTAGAGTTTAAAAGTATACTTTATGCTTGATTTATCTCTAATTCTTTGAGCGATGTAGTCTAATGATTGCTCCGAAAGTCCCGTATTTCTCAAATAATAAGTGGGTGTTTTCATATCGCCAGTTCTCTTTAATGCAGCACCTAAATATTGATGCCAATCACCCGATTTTTTTGATAAGTTTAATGCAATATGGTTGCCAAGGCCATTTGATTGAAAATTATATCTAAACTTTCCATGTAAATGTGGGTCACTCGATACATTGATGTCGGACTCAGATATGACGACTCCAGCTGTTGCCATACTGCCGTACAATATTGCAGCACTTCCTTTTAAAACCTTCACCGATCCTGCATTACTCACATCTACCTCGGGGCTATGGTCCATACCCCATTGTTGCCCTTCTATGACAATCCCATCATTCATGATAGCCACTCTATTGCCTGATAGGCCGTGAATCAAAGGTTTAGAAATATTGGATCCTGATCTCACTGCATCTACACCAGGAATTAATTTTGCAACTTCTGCAAGGCTTAAACTCGCGGATTTACTTAAAAATTTTCCCGTGACTTCATAATTTGCTTTGCCTACAGAACTTGAGTATCGCTGATCCATTACGTCTACTACAGAGAGTAGCTCGGTATGATGTTCTAATTTAGTTTGGATAAGTGTATCTTTAGTAATAGTCAGAAACAATTTCTTGGATTCACATCCTAAGTGGTCAATCTTTAGGTGATAAGCACCCGGGCACAGGCCGTCAATAATCCACTCACCATTTTTATCTGAATAAGCAAAACGATTTACATCAGGCAAAAATATACTCGCGTACTCTAAACCAGCTTGCTCATGACCATCTACGATTTTACCTTTTAAAGTAATACTACATGCAGTTTGTCCATGAAGGTAGGATATCTTCAAAATAAAAAACAGAATAGTGATTTTCTTTAGCAAGTTTATGCAATTTTGTTGCAAAAGTACAAATTACAAATGAAACAATGTTGCATTTGTAAATAAAATTAAGGTTTTTAGCTAAAAATTAACTTCATCATACATGAATAATCCCAACTTCGTCACCAAATTGGTCACTTTTTGAGTTGGAGTATCTCTCTGCGGACAACCATGCTAGGATAGCGTCTACCTGATGCCAATTATAAACTTCAGCATCTAATTGAAAATTAAACGCTTCAAGAAGTATTTCAACAAATTTTTTTAATTGATAAGTATCTTTTTGTTTATATAATTGCTTAAATTCGTCACTTAGGATATTCTTTACGACGGCTTTGGGATAGACTTCAATTATGTCAATGGATTTTAGATGCTGAATATTGTTTTTCAATTTCATGGCCCTAGCAGTGAGACCTCCTAAAAACATGGGAGACATTGCACCTAAAAGTTGATCGCAATGCCGATAAAAGTAATTTTGGCCTTGACCAAGTACACCAGGAGGTAAGCTAAGAGGTGCATCAACTCCAATTATTTTTGCATTATTCTCACACACAAAATCTAGAATCATTTTATCTGCATCTTGATTTTTTGATGAGGAGATTAAGTGAAGAACTCCATTTTCTGTACTGTAACAAATGACAGTAGTGCCTGCCAATTTTGATCCATAATCGATACCTACTATCAATTTATTATACCTTCAGGGTAGAGAGACCACCATCGACTCCAATGATTTGGCCAGTTATCCAACTACTCTCTTCTGTCAATAAGAAAGTTGCAGCATTGGCTAGATCATTACTATTACCATACCTTTTTAATGGGTGCATATTGGCCGATCGTTCCTTTTTCTCTTCATTGCTGAGTAACTGACTTGCTAAAGGGGTATCAGTAAGCGAAGGTGCTAGGGCATTGACCCTGATTTGAGGTGCTAACTCGGCAGCAAGGGACCTTACCAAGCCTTCGATTGCTCCTTTTGATACCGCTACAGATGTATGAAAAGGCATGCCAAGTTGAACAGCTACAGTGCTAAACATTAAAATCGAACCCTTGCCATCCTTTGCTATCTTAGGCAAGCAAGCTTTTATACACTTTATAGCTCCAAACACGTTAATCTGCAGATCTGCTAAAAATTGATCTTCTTTAATTGATTTAAATCCTTTAAGGTGAATACTACCTGGGCAATAAACCAAGCCATTAATTACATCAGGCAATGACTCCGTATTAACTTCGTCTGTTGTAACATCAAATACTATATTTTTAACACCAGATATATTGCAAGGATTTCTACTCATGTTTACCACAATGTGACCTTTATCTATGAGCCTTGACGCGATGCCTTGACCTATTCCAGAACTTCCTCCTATTATCACAAAATTGCCCATATATTTATTTTTTCGAGGTATTAACACCTTTTTGAGTGTCTTGTTTTGTACTTTTGTAAAAAAAATTAGGTAACGTGTTAAGGATATTAAGTTTAACTTTTTTTGTTTGTATTTCTATGACACTTTTGAGTCAAATGAATATCAAAGTAGGTTACTCCTATCATCGCCCTAATTTTGATGGTTTGAATAATTTGTTTAATGCATATAATGCTCAAAATCCTAATTTGATTGAAGGTTTTGGAAAAACGAGTGCCATAAGTTCCCTCGATCTAGGATTGCGATCAAAATTGTCGTCAAATTTTGGATTTGAAATAGGAGGTAAATATGGTCAGTCTGGTATCAATAAGGCTACATTTTCGGCAAATACAGAGAAATGGTCTACACGATATAGTGAGTTTAATGCTGGATTATTTTTATGTTTTAATAGTATTTACATAGGTGGAAGTATAAACCGATCGGATTTGGCTGTTACAAAAAATGAGCCCGCTACCAGAAAATATCCTTCAATAGATAAGTCATCTTTTTACAGTAGTACTTTTTATGTAGCTTTTGAAGCAAAAAATAGAAAGTCATCCATTAGTATCAGACCTTTTTATCAATTAGCATTTTCAAATATTGAGCTAACAGAGTCAAAGAGAATTTTAGGAAATAATCAAGGAGGAGCAAATGAAATTAATCCAAGTGGTTTCGGTATTTCGCTCCTTATTTATAATGGAGAGCAATAGGTCATTCAGGTACTAATTAGATCATTTGAACATTAGCCCATTTGAACATTAGATAATTCATATTGATCACTCAAAAAGCCTAGACTTCCCTCTTTTCGTACTCAACCGCCCTCTTTTATCTGTTTTTGGGGCCATTTTTTCTTCATAGCCACATCCTTCTTTCGTCTTGCAAGATGAGACGGAAAATGTCAAACAGGAATAACAAAGTATACAAAATACAAGACAGTAGATTTTTTTTCTAAACATGAGTACAAAATATTGAATTAAGTCTATACATTGCAAAGATAAAATAGAAAACCATAATCTAAGAATAAATTTAAAGGAGAAAAACAAAGCATATGAGCATAAAGAATAAGTTATCTATCATGATGTTTCTACAGTTTTTTATTTGGGGAGCGTGGTTTGTGACAATGGGCACCTATTTAGGCAGTAACATGATGGCCACGGGTGGTCAAATTGGTTCGGCATATGGCACACAGTCTTGGGGTGCTATACTTGCTCCAATTATTATAGGTATGATAGCAGATAGATTTTTTAATGCTGAGAAAATATTAGGTGTGCTTCATATTGTTGGTGCGATATTAATGTACTTTTTATACACATCGAATAGCTTTGCCACGTTTTTTCCAGTGCTATTTATATATATGATCGTCTATATGCCCACGCTTGCTTTAGCCAATTCAGTGGCTTTTAGACACCTTGTTGATCCAATTAAAGATTTTGCACAAATAAGAGTGTGGGGGACAATCGGATGGGTAGTTGTTGGCTTGTCAATAAGCTTTTTATTTGATTGGGATTCGCCCCAAGGTATAAAAGACGGACTTCTGAAGAATACATTCTTGCTAACAGCTGCCATATCAGCTTTTCTAGGTTTTGGATCCTTTTTGCTTCCACCTACACCCCCTATCGTTAATATAGACCGAAAATTAAGTGTCAAACAAATATTGGGATTCGATGCTCTAAAACTGTTAGCGGATAAGAATTATTTGATTTTCTTTGTTTCATCAATTCTCATTTGTATACCACTTGCATTTTATTACTCATATACTAACCCATTTATGGTTGATATTCAAATATCCAACCCAACTGGTAAAATGACCTTAGGTCAAGTCTCAGAAGTCTTATTTATGTTGTTACTTCCTTTCTTTTTTAAAAAGTATGGATTCAAAAATACAATTTTATTTGGCATGGGGGCATGGGCGGTAAGGTATTTTCTCTTTGCGCTAGGTGATGGCGGGAGTATGGCGTTTATGGTGATCATTGGTATTGCATTACATGGCATATGTTATGATTTCTTTTTTGTAAGTGGTCAAATATATACCAATGCAAAAGCTGGTGCTGAGATTAAAAGTTCTGCTCAAGGCTTAATCACTTTGGCTACTTATGGTGTTGGAATGCTTGTTGGTTTTTGGGCGGCAGGAAGAATAGCAGATGCCTACAAAGGTCAATGGGATATTATTTGGACATTTCCCGCTGTATTTGCTATTGTAGTTTTATTAATATTTTTGATTTCATTTAAGTCCGAAGATATTGAATATAAGGAAGGTTGATTTTTTGATCAATTATAAGTTAAAATGACTTAATGAATTAAACTGATTACCATTAATATTATTATAGATAACAGAGAAGATCTAAAAACTCTTTTTGTAATAGAAATAGAGTTTTTAGAACTTCCCTATGACAATTAATTGGTCACCTTTTTAAAAGTGACTATATTGTGGCCTTAATATCAGAATATCGATCTTATTTATGCTTGATGAAATAAAAGCACCTATAAAAGTTGAATTAGAAAATTTTGAACATCACTTCAAGGAATCCATGAGAAGTGATGTGGCATTATTGGATAAAATCACTTATTATATTGTGAAGAGTAAAGGAAAGCAAGTAAGACCGATGTTTGTTTTTCTTTCCGCAAAATTATTTGGTCAGGCCACTGATGCAACATACACTGCAGCAGCCTTGATAGAATTACTACACACAGCCACTCTTGTGCACGATGATGTGGTGGATGATGCCTACGAAAGACGGGGTTTTATGTCTATTAATGCTTTATGGAAAAATAAAATTGCAGTACTTGTTGGTGATTATCTATTGAGTAAGGGACTTCTGTTGGCACTAGATAAGAATCAATTTCAAATGTTAAAAATCATTTCTACAGCAGTCAAAGAAATGAGCGAAGGAGAACTGTTACAAATAGAAAAGGCAAGGAAACTAGACATCAAAGAAGATATTTATTTTGAAATCATAAGAAAAAAAACAGCATCTTTGATCGCATCTGCTTGTAGTGCAGGTGCAGCATCAGTAGTTTCGGATGAAGATATTATTGAAAAAATGAGAGTTTTAGGTGAAACTATTGGTATATGTTTTCAGATAAAGGATGATCTTTTTGACTATGGCAATGTGGATATAGGAAAACCTTTAGGCATTGATATAAAAGAACAAAAAATGACACTTCCTTTGATTTATGCTTTAAATAATGCAACTTATTTTGATAAACGAAGGATCATCAATATTGTGAAAAACAATAACAACAAGACGGAGAAGGTAAAAGAAGTAATAGATTTTGTAAGGAAAAGTGGAGGAATAGAATATACTATCGAGAAGATGAATGAATTCTATCAGAAATCACTTGTATTACTAGATGAATTTCCAAACAATGATGCAAAGATCGCACTTTCAAAATTGTTAGAATACACAATCAAGAGAAAAAAATAAGATCAAATAATACAATAAAATGAAAGGTATAATATTAGCAGGAGGATTAGGGACGAGACTTTATCCCCTCACCCTAGCAATGAGTAAGCAAATGATGCCTATTTATGACAAACCTATGATTTATTACCCGCTATCAACCTTGATGTTGGCAGGAATAAAAGATATTTTGATAATTTCTACCCCTCAGGATTTGCCAAATTTTAGAAATTTATTAGGAGACGGAAGCGAAATTGGGTGTAATTTTCAATACATCGAACAATTAATTCCAAATGGTCTTGCACAGGCTTTTGTCTTAGGAGAAGAATTTATCGGAGACGACAGCGTTGCATTGATATTAGGTGATAATATATTTTACGGCAATGGTCTTAGCGAGTTATTACAATCGTCAGTAGATCCTGAAGGAGGCGTGGTTTTTGCTTATCAAGTAGCCGACCCAGAAAGATATGGTGTAGTAGAATTTGACAAAAATCTGAATGCAATTTCTATCGAAGAAAAACCAACACATCCAAAGTCAAATTATGCAGTACCTGGACTTTATTTTTATAACAATTCTGTCGTTGAAGTTGCAAAAAATCTTCAGCCCAGTGCACGTGGCGAATACGAAATCACGGATGTAAACAAAATATATTTAGAGAAAGGAAAGCTAAAAGTAGGGATTTTTAGTCGAGGGTATGCTTGGTTAGATACGGGTACACATGCATCACTTATGCAAGCTGGACAATTCATTCAGGTCATAGAGGAACGTCAAGGGCTCAAAATTGGCTGTATAGAAGAAATAGCTTATGAGATGGGTTTTATTGACGAAAATCAATTGCGTCTTCTAGGAGAAAAATATATCAAAAGTGGCTATGGCGAGTATCTATTGAAAGTTTTAAACAAATAGGTTTTACTTTTTCCTTATACTCCAAATTTCATAGATAGGATCACCATTGGAACTAAGTCCAGTATGGTGCCAGTCTTCTCCTTGTTTGTCATAATCAAAGCTGAGCTTTGCACCTACACGACTATTATTTCTAGAGAAAAACTCGATAATTTCTGTATATTTTCCATTTTCGGAGGTAAACTTGCCGCCTCCAGTACCAAAGAATTCACCCGTCTCCGTGTTAAAAGCGATCCACTGAAAGCGATTTCCGGTCAATATCTTCATAGTTTTTCTTGGCTGATCTGTATTTCTACGTGTCAATTCTCCTCCTTTTTCTTTACGACCAGAGAAAAGGTAAGTGCCAGATAAGGGCGAACTTGAGTTCTGATCAATATTCGATAAAATTCTCTTTTTTCTAGCAGAGGCAAGGGTCAACTCACCTTTCTTTATCCTATATAAGTAGGTGGTTGTGATACCTACCTTGGTTTTATCTTCCGAGTCAAATTCGTAGAAGAACTTGATACTATCTCCAACGATTTTAAATGTGCCACCTTTAGAGTTGATAAAACCACCATTATCTGTTCGGTACCTTGTTTTGGTAAAATACTGGTCGCTCATCACAAAAAGATAATGTGCTTCACAAGAATCTGTCATTTCTGTAGTATGCCAAACTTTGAAGCCAATATTTATTTGAGATAATGCCTTATTAATGAAGGAAATATATAAAAAAACCATACAAGTAAAAATAATCCTTTTCATCAACTTAAACTTTAGATTAGATCAAAAGTATAAATAAAAGTTGAATGACAAATCAATTTTTTGCTAATTGTGATAAAAAGTAAAAATTCTTGTTTAGGTACTATAAATTAGGTTCTAAATCTGATGTAAATTTTTACTTCTTTATGTCAGAATTTGTGATTTTTGGATACAAATATTCATACTGTGAAATATTTTTAATTTTGTATAATTAAAAATATTAACATTTTAGTTACACATAAAGTTGCAATTTATTAATTAGATATCTTAATATTCTGGGATAACTAAAAAAGCATTTATTTTCAATTCTTTTCTTAAATTAGGACAAAAAAAAATTAAAAAAAAATCATGTAAGAAGTTTACTTAATTTTATAAATTTACCCCGAAATTTTATTTATTCGTTATTTAAAGCCACATATATGCGTAAATTTTACACAAAACTCTTAGTCGTTTTATGCCTTGTGGTTGGTACAAATCTCTCTGCCCAGATGATACGGGGTAAGATCGTAGATAAAGACAACCAACCATTGATAGGTGCAACCGTAACCGTCCAAAATACTACACGAGGAGCAGTCACTGATTTAGAAGGTGGCTATGAATTGCAAGCTAAGCCAGGTGATGTCCTTGTTGTTTCTTATACAGGATTTGGTACTCAAGAAATTACTGTGGGGACTGACCCCGTAATCAATGTGTCATTGGTTGAAGGTACTGCTTTGGATGAGGTAGTCGTGGTTGGCTACGGTACGCAAAGAAAAGTAACCGTAACTGGTGCAGTAGCAGCTATAAAAGGTGCTGAGATAATTGCATCTCCAGCATCTGAATTAAGTAATTCCCTTTCAGGAAGGTTGCCAGGTCTTGTGGTGGTCCAAACAAGTGGTGAACCGGGCCAAGATGGTGCTCGAATAAGAATTAGGGGTACAAATACCTTAGGTAACAGTAGCCCTCTTGTGGTAATAGATGGAGTTCCTGATAGAGATGGTGGTTTTGGTCGTCTTAACCCGCAGGATATTGAAAGCATTTCTGTACTTAAAGATGCAGCAGCTGCAATCTATGGAGCTAGAGCTGCGAATGGTGCTATCATTATTACTACTAAAAGAGGTAAAACTGGTAAACCAACACTTAATTACAGCTATAATTTTGGTAATACACAGCCAACTGTAGTTCCAGAAATGGCAAGTGCTGAAGAATATGCCAATATCATGAACCAATTGGGTATCTATAGAAATGTACCTGTAGGAGAGTGGAGCAATGCTTGGAATGCTATAAAGTCAACAGGAACGTATCAGTCACCGACAGCAGGGGTAAGAGCAATAACAGCTCAATATAGCCCTGAAGCCATAAAAAAGCATGCTGATGGGTCAGACCCTTGGAGATATCCAGATACAGATTGGTTTGAAGGTTCTTTCAAAAATTGGGCACCTATGCACAGACAAAACTTAGATATTTCTGGAGGAACAGAATCCGTCAATTATTTTGTTTCATTAGGGTACCTACACCAAGATGCGATTTATAAAAACTCTGCAACTTTCTTCAATCAATACAGCTTTAGAACGAATATTGATGCTAAAATAAGCAAGCACATCAAATCAAGTCTTGGAGTACAATTGAGAAGAGATGATCGGAATTACCCTACAGAAAGTGCAGGATCAATATTTAGAATGTTGATGAGAGGTAGACCAACAGAGCATCAAGTGTGGCCAAATGGAAGACCTGGTCCAGATATTGAAAATGGTCAAAATCCTTATGTCATCACAACGAATGCAACGGGTTATCAAAAAAGTCCAGAAGATTTTATTCAGGTAAATGGAGGATTGGATATTACCAACCCTTGGATTAAAGGGTTAAAATTGTCACTTTCTGCTGCGGTAGATAGGAGAAGTGGTATATCTAAAACTTGGAGAACTCCTTGGGAGTTGTACTTTTGGGATAATAAGACCTTTGAATCAGATGGTACAACACCTAAATTGTCACCTTCTGTCAGATCTACGTTTACTGATCCTAGACTTTCAGAATTTAGTAACAGTGTATTAAATACCAACTTAACTGGTATGTTAACTTATGATACTAAAATCGGAGAATCACATAATATTAGTTTATTAGCAGGAGTAACGCAAGAAAGATTTGAAGGCTCCAACTTTGAAGCTTTTAGAAGAAACTTTATTTCACCAGCATTAGACCAAATATTTGCAGGAGGTACTTTACAAATGAATACCAACGGTAGTGGATATGAAAGAGCTCGATTAGGGTATTATGGTAGAGCACAGTACAACTTTAAAGAAAAGTATTTAGCTGAATTTATTTGGAGATACGACGGTTCGTACATTTTCCCTGCTGACAGTAGATTTGGATTCTTCCCAGGGTTATTATTGGGGTGGAATGTAACAGAGGAGGATTGGTTTAAAGTACCTAACTTAGATAGATTAAAACTTCGAGCTTCTTACGGACAAATGGGTAATGATCAGGTATTTTTTAATGGTAGATTACAAGAGTATGCATTTTTAGCATCTTATGGTTTTAATGAATATCCTATCAATAATGCAGTGCAAACTACTTTGAGTGAAACTGTTTTAGCCAACCCAAGTTTTACGTGGGAAAGGGCTAATAATTACAATATAGGTTTGGATGCAACATTCTTTAAAAACTTTGATTTAACTTTAGAAGCATTTAGAAATAGAAGAGATCAAATCTTAATACAAAAAACGGGTTCTACACCCCAGTCTTCAGGTATTTCAGCACTTTTACCTCCAGTTAATGCAGGTATAGTGAACAATGCAGGTTTTGAATATAGTTTAAGTTATAATAATACAACTGCAGGTGGCTTACAATGGAGTGCAGGAGTAAACGGTGGTTACTCTAGAAACAATGTAGAGTTTTTAGATGAAGTACCTGGTGTACCTGAGTATCAAAAATTAGAAGGAAAACCAATAAACGCATTCTTAGTTTATAAATCTGCAGGAGTATTCAAAGACCAAGCAGAGATCGAAGCGAACAAAATTGATTATTCTGGTGTTACTAATAGATTATTGCCAGGAGATATGAAATTTGAGGATATAAATGGAGATGGTAAGATCAATGCTGATGATCAAGAAAGAATTGATAGAAATAATGAGCCAACATTTTTCTTTGGAGGTACATTTAATGCTAGATATAAAAACTTTGACGTAGCTATGTTGTTACAAGGATCTATGGGAGCAAGATTTAGAGTTCAGACAGAATCAGGTGACATTGGAAACTTTTTAAAGTATTTTAATGATAACAGATGGAGTATAGAAAATCCTTCGTCTGAGCATCCACGTTTAGCAAGTAGAGGTGATACTTACTATTCAGGTGGTTCTTTTGGAAACAATACCTATTTCTTATTCAATAGAGATTATTTGAGATTAAAAAATCTTGAAATCGGTTACACTATTGATGGAGCATTTAAACAAAAAATAGGTATCAGTAATTTAAGAGTTTATGTCAATGGATTAAACATATTTACGTTAGACAAACACGGAATCTTTGATCCAGAGGCAGAAAATCAAGCAGGTACATATTATCCATTACAACGAGTAATCAATTTTGGTGCAATGGTATCATTTTAGAAAAATAAAATAATTAAAATTTATAATAATGAAAAAACATTTTTTATATTTATTGCTTTTACTGATTGTCGTTACAATTCCAATGTCTTGTAATACCGACTTTCTAGATACAAAGCCTTTAGACAGAATATCAAGTGATGCAACATGGAAAGATGCAGCATTATCTCAGGCGTTTGTATTCAATATTTATTCATTCTTAGGTTATGGTGGTTTTGAGGAGCAAGCTTTAGCCTCGGTAACAGATGAGGCTATGTTTACACATGCTGGTAGAAACATCAACAACTTTACTGAAGGTACAGAAGAGCCAGGTGCTTTAGCTTGGCAAAGTGATACTTGGACTTGGCCGGTAATGTACAGAGCTATTAGAGCTGCAAATGTGGCTATTGAAAATTTGCCAACTGCTACTTTTGATCCTGCAAATAGAGATCGATTATTGGGAGAAGCACATTTTCTAAGGGCATATTATTTTCATCAATTAGTTAGATTTTATGGTGGTGTACCATTAGTTGCAAAATCTTATGGTTTGGATGAAGATTACAACTTAGAAAGATCATCTTACGAAGATTGCGTAAAGTTTATCGTAGCAGATTTAGATAAAGCTATTTCTTTATTAAATGGTAAGCCAAATACAAAAGGAAGAGCTAATAAGTTAGCAGCAATGGCTTTAAAAGCGAGACAGTTAGCTTATGCAGCATCTGACCTTCACGATGCTAACAAAGCAAAAGGTAAATCAAGTTTATTTAATGGTTTCCAAAATATTCAATTATTAGCATATACTACAGGTAGTCAAACAGCTAGATGGACTGCTGCAAGAGATGCTGCTAAAGCGGTATTGGATGAAGGCACTGGGTATAAATTGAATCTTACAGCACCCGTATCAGCAGCAGAAGGACGTAATAACTATATGTCTATTGCTATGGGCGGAGAAAGTGGTATCGGTGATAAGTCCGCAGCTGTAGATCTTATTTTTGAAAGAACTCATACAGCATTATTTACAAGGGAAAGTAATTGGCCTCTTGGAGGACTACATTATGGTATCAATAATGGTCCGAATGGATACAACAATTGGGCAGGAAATACGCCTATTCAGCAATTGGTAGATGACTATGAAATGATGGATGGAAGCAAATTTAGTTGGAGTAATCCACAACATGCCGCTGCTCCATATGTAAATAGAGATCCAAGATTTTATGCTACCGTCCTATATGATGGGGCTCCTTGGAAACCAAGACCATCATCATCTGCAGGTTTAGATCCAAACAATCAAATACAGGCAGGTACTTATGATGGGAAAGCAGGGATAGACACTCGTCAATCACCTATTGAAAACTGGAATGGTACAAGAACGCACTATTACACCAGAAAATTCATAGACGGTAATCCAGCATTACCAGATAATCAATCTGCAGCACAAACTATACCTTTCCCTTTTATCAGGTATACAGAGATGGCATTTATCTTGGCAGAGGCTTCGCTTGAATTAGGTAACGAGGCAGAAGCAAGAACATGGTTAAATAGAATTAGATTTAGATCGGGCATGCCTGCTATAACTGATGCTGGTCCAGCTTTAAAGACCAGACTTCAGAATGAGAGAAGAATCGAGTTGGTTTACGAGGAGCACAGATATCATGACGGTAGGAGATGGATGATAGGTGAACAATTAGGTAGACCTATCCAAGCCATTACGGTGACTGCTACTGTAAAACCAGGTAAAACAGCACATTCTCCTTATAAGAATGACCCTACAGTTTATGATTATAAGTATACTGTGTTTAACAATACTGAAAATGAACTAAGAGTATGGAGAGACAAGATGTACTTCAGACCACTCAGTAGAGATGAAATGAATAGAAATAAGAAATTGGTTCAGAATCCTGGATATCAGAATTAATTATTTCACTAATTTATTTTAGAATATAATTAGAAGAGGTTGCACTAAAAATGCAGCCTCTTTTTATTATATGTGCCAAATACTACAACATCAATAGTATTATCATCAGGTAGTGTAGAGCAAACTATAGTCACTATCTTTATCAAACTCAAAAAAGATGGTGATCGGCTAATGTCAGATTCCTTACCATAAAATTTTCACTATCTTTACATTATTAATTTGATCAATTGAAAAAAATGAAAAACATATTCTTCTTCCTTTTTCTTAGCATTAACCTTTTTGCTCAAAGCAAAGAAGACAAAATCAAAACAATAATTCCAGATATTGAAGCAAAATTTCAGGATTTTAAAATTAAGAATCATTTGTCGAGTGTGTCGTATGCTTTGGTCCTTGACGGAAAGATCATTCATCAGAGTAATAATGGCATTATCAACTATAAAACTCAAAAAGAGGCGGATAATCAGTCGGTGTACCGCATTGCTTCTATGTCAAAGAGCTTTGCTTCGGTAGCTATATTACAATTGAGAGACGCTGGTAAGCTCAAACTTGACGACCCAGTATCAAAATATATAAAGGAACTCAAGGGACAAAAATACTCCAACGATGCTCCAGAAATCACTATACGACATTTACTTACCCACGCTGCAGGATTTCCAGAAGACAATCCATGGGGTGATCGTCAGTTGGGGATCTCCGAAGCAAGCATGTTATCAATGTTTAAGAAAGGTATTTCCTTTTCAACCGAGCCAGGGGTTGGGTATGAATACAGTAATATGGGCTTTGCCATGTTGGGATATATCATTAAGAAAGTATCAGGTCAGAGTTACCAAAACTACATCATCAATCATGTTTGGAAACCTTTGGGGATGATTAATACCTATTGGGATTATCAAAAAGTACCACAAAATCAACTCGCAATGGGCTACCGCTATTTACGAGAAGAATATGTAGAGCAACCCATCGAAGGAGATGGAGCATATGGTATCATGGGCGGTGTGTTGACCTCTATCCAAGATTTTGCTAAGTACATGGCTATGCATCAAGCTGCGTATCAAGCATCTGCTCCCAATTCTAGCATATTGAAAAAGAGTTCTATCAGAGAAATGCACTTTCCTTCTAATTTCAATACAATGAACAATCGCGGTTACACAGGTACAGGTGAGCCTTGTAGCAATGTCGCTTTTTATGGATATGGGCTGCGTATTGATCAAAATTGCAATCAAATTAGGACCGTTGGACACTCAGGAGGCCTACCAGGATATGGATCAGACTGGAAGATATTACCCAATTATGGACTTGGTATTGTGACTTTTACCAACGGAACCTATGGAAGTGCATCGGCTATGAATACTCAAATTTTGCCATTCATTGTCGCAAAAGCTGGTCTAGCACCCGATCCCTTCCCTGTTTCGCCCATCCTTAAACAACGTCAAAGTGAGTTAATGGCCCTTCTACCTTCTTGGCAACATGCGGATAAGTCACCCATATTTGCACAAAACTTCTTTTTGGATTATTTCTCAGATTTGCTCAAAACTGAGGCAGAGGACATATTTGAGAAAGCAGGTAACATAATAAAAGTACATGATATTGTAGCGGAAAATGCATTGCGAGGCAAATTTGTCATTGAAGGCGAGAAAGCAAATATCGAAATATACTTTACGTTGTCGCCAGAGAATCCGCCTTTGATACAGGAGTATGATATTTTGTTGAAGTAGGTAATTATATCTAGGAGACATAGCTAAAACAAGCGTTTTTTGTTGAATAGACACTGACCAGTTTCTCAGGTATTCACCTGTATAATCAAGCAACTAAACCCCACCTCCCAAAGCATGAGTTTAGATCGCAGCAAATATGCCAAATCAAACATCCTACAGCGTAAAATCTTCTATATCAATAAATAGGATCAACCTCATTACTTTCCATCTCTCAAATACTCTAAACGGTCCATCTCCGTGTCAATATCTTTCTCACCATCTGGAAAATCTACATGTTTCACTCTATCAAAATATTTCCTAACCAAAGGTTTCGCCCCATCGGCACCCTCTAATTTGGCCATCTCGGAAAATAGCTTGTGATCAAATAAAATGGGAGGACCAAAGCTTGATTCATACTTGCAATTTACGATCAAAGCATCTTTTGATTGATAAGTTTCAATTAACTCATCAATTAATAAAGAGGTAACAAATGGTTGGTCACAAAGCATGACGATGACCGCTTGAGGAATACTATTTGAAGATAATATGGCATTCATTCCGCATCTGATAGAGGAGGACATACCCTTTTGCCAGTAATTGTTTTGGATAATTCGAATAGAAAATTTTTTAATAGTAGGATTAATAACATCTGAAAAGGCCCCCAAAATGGTATAAACATGCCTTGCTTTTGATTGTAAAGCAATTTTTATGGTGTATTGCAATAAAGTTTCACCCTTATAATCGAGCATTTGCTTTGGTCTTCCCAATCGTGAGGATTCTCCTGCTGCAAGAATGATGATATCTATTGCTTCATCCATTTGAATAAACTTTACTCGGCAATGCGCTCCATTAAAGCCATATAAAAGCCATCAAATCCTGTTTCGGGTGTATTTGTCCATCTTTCTTCTAAGAGTTTGAAGTTTGGATTTTTTGCTAAGAAATTTTCAACTTGTTTTTCATTTTCGATTGGTAAGATACTGCAAGTGGCATAGACCATTTTTCCTCCCACTCTGAGTATGGAGGCGTAATTTTGTAAAATCTGAGCTTGAGTCACCACCACTTCTTCTAAAAATAATGGAGAGAGCTTCCATTTAGCATCAGGATTTCTTCTTAAAGTACCAAGGCCGGTACAGGGCACATCTAAGAGCAATCGATCTGCACTTTGCCTGATCCGCTTAATGGTTTTGGCCTCGATGAGTCGTGTTTCTATATTGTGAGCCCCATTGCGTCGAGCACGTTTTTTCAATTCGTCTAATTTCCACTGTTCGATATCGAGTGAAATTAGTTGACCTTTGTTTTCCATTAGATTGGACAGATATAGTGATTTACCCCCTGCTCCTGCACACGCATCTACAACCCTAAGTCCTTGTTTCACATCTAAAAATTCTACAATCAATTGTGATCCTGGATCCTGCACTTCAAATCGTCCTTCCGTAAAAGCAGATGTTTTAAAGATATTCTGCCGTTTTACAAGGGTAAGGGCATTTTTAGCTCCGACTACCTTATTGGTTTCTATCCCTTCATTGAGTAGGATGGCTTGTAAGCTGTTCACATCGTTCATAAAGAGATTGGCTCGGATGGCGACTGGTGCTTGTTCATTGATTACAGATAATTCTTTCTCCCATTTCTCCTCACCCAATTGTGCAACTCCTACCTCATCCAACCAATCGGGAATGCTTACGCGAGTAACTCTGTGTTTTTGAGCATTTTTGTAGTTTTTTAAAAACTTATCTACTTGAAATTTATCCCATTCTTTGTAGGAAGTAATGTCGTATTGCTGAAGAGCAAGCCAACCTTTTACTAAGTACCAAATCTCGTGCGCTTTTACTTTTTGAAAGTCGAGCTCAGCTGCTTCGGCTATGCTTCTCCACCATCGCACGATATCGTAAGTATTCTCCGCTATAAAACCTCGATCGCGTGCTCCCCATTGCTTATTGAGCTTAAAAAGTTGGGATAGTACTTTGTCTGACTTTCTTTTTTCAATAAAAGTTTCTGTCAAAGCAAAGACAATACCATTGACTAAAGATCTATGTAAGTTTTGATTGTTCATTATTCTACTGCTAAAAGTAAGCCTTTTAGATAATGGCCTTCTGGATGAAATAAATTGACTGGATGGTCTGCTCCTTGTGATAAATGGTGCATGACTCTTATGTTTCTACCCGATTCTATCGCTGCAGCAACAATTGTATCATAGAATAACTGGGTACCGACTACCTGAGAACATGAAAAAGTGAACAACAAGCCTCCTTTCTTCACCTTATCCAATGCTAACATATTCAATCTTTTGTATGCTTGTACTGCATTGTGTCTTTTTGCGACGCTTTTTGCAAATGCTGGTGGATCGACTATTACGATGTCATATGGTGGTATTTCATCACTTTTGAGGTATTCCATCACATTTGCTGTGATACTTTCATGGTCATTGGCAAAATCAGTTTCTGCTACATTGAGGTCGCAAGCACTCATCGCTGTCTTACTTACATCAATGGAAGTAACTTTTGTAGCCCCTTCTTTTAATGCATAAATCGAAAATCCACCTGTATAACTAAAAAGATTTAACACACTTTTACCTTTCGAATATTCTCCTACCATCTGCCTGTTATCCCGCTGATCTAAGAAAAATCCAGTCTTTTGACCTTTGACCACATCTACCAAAAAAGTATGACCATTTTCATAAACCTTGATCGGAGTAGGTCCCTCTTCGGTTAGCCATTGGTCTTCATTTTGAGCATTTGGGAGCGATTCTTTATTTTTTGTAAAGACATATTGTATCATTCCTGCTGATTGTTCGATCACGGCATCTTTGATGAGGTTTTGTACCTTGACCATCCCAAGACTGTGACATTGAATGACTGCTGTGTGGTGGTACACATCTATGATCAAACCGGGTAACCTGTCACCTTCTCCATGGATCAACCGAAAAGCACTTGTTGTATTATTTGGCAGATGAAGTATGTTTTTTCTATATTCAAATGCATTTTTAATCCTTTTATGCCAAAAAGAAGCATTAATTTCTTCTTCTTCTGTAGTCAAAATCCTCACCGCTATACTGGTACCACTTTGATAATGCCCTTTGGCAAGTATGTTATTTTGATAGTCTAGCACAGTGATAATTTCCCCATCAGCGATGTCTTTATCCATTTGCTTGATGGCTCCAGAAAAAATCCAAGGGTGGAATCTTAGTACGGACTGTTCCCGGCCTTTGGCAAGTTTTATTGTTTTATTTTGATGCAATATGTGTGTTTTTTTGTTTGTACCAAGAGGCAAAAGTACGATAATTTCAGACTAGTATTTGTGAAGTAGAAAACATTTTATAAATAATGATCCATCTAAATAATGAAACTAATTATTTCTTGCTTTTTAACCAGATAAAGCTTTATCCTTTTTTACTCTTCCAATCAAAAAAGAATACCGAAGCCAATAACAATGCCATCAACAATCCACCACCTTCTCTTACCAATTCTACATATTTTGTTTCAGCCTTCATAGATTGTACCACACTGGGCATGCCATCTAGAAACCATTGCATAATAGCTGGAATGTAAAAAGCAAATGCAGCTGCGTATACCATGATGACGATTTTTGCAATAAGGGTATTTTTCTTATTTACAAAATGCATGATCGACAGTAATACTAAGAGGAAATAAGCTGCAATCCATAGATAAGGATCTGGATCATTAATCTGCACAAAAGCACAAACAACACCTAATAGTAATGTTATGACACTAAATATTTTCATCTACCTAATTTTATATCGGATCAATTCAGTTTAAAAGCAAGGTTACGTAATTCTAATTCTTTGGCTATCCGGTTATCCATCATGATTCTGGTGGTTTTTGATGTCAAATCTACAGATGACCTAATATTAGGATCATCTTCATCGACAATCAGAAATTTTACCCCATGATTGCCTGGATGTTTTTGAGCCAACTGCTGAAACCAATCAATCGTCTCTTGTGAGATCTCTTGAATAGGCAATCTTATGGTGATTGACTTTATCATTTTAGCACTTACAGATTCTAGTAATTCAATGTTATTTACGCGCATAAATGTACGGTCATCACTAAAACCTTTTGCATTGATACAGTCTATCATTACAGCCCTTCCCCTTTCTATTAAGTTTTTAAAATTGGCATAGGCTTCTTTGTACAAGCCAAATTCCATCGACCCGTCATAATCTGTGAGTTTAAATCTACAATATCCATTGCCTTTTTGGTTTACACCATGTACTACATCATTGATCATTCCCGCTAGTTTCATTGGTCTATCCACAAGGCCATCGGCTGCATTAATAGTGTGGGTCATAAAGTGTTTGATCTCCAATTGATACTCATCGAGCGGGTGACCTGAAAGAAAAATCCCTGTTACTTCCTTTTCCTTTTCTAAGGCAATTAAAAGTGGCCATTCTTCAGAAATTGGCACTACAGGCATTGGGGCCGAGACTAGATCCATATCTCCAAAAAGACTAACTTGAACATTGGTTTTTTGATCTTGAAATCCTTGACCATATTTAAGCAAATGTTCGATAAAGGTTTCAAAACCTCCACTTGGTGTAAAGTATTGAGCTCTATGTATATCGGTAAAACAGTCAAAAGCTCCACCCATAGCCATACTATCCATAGACTTTTTATTAACTGCTCTTAAGTTCAATCTTTGTACGACCTCATATATGCTGTTAAAAGGACCGTTCAATTTCTTTTCAATTAAAATTGCTTCCACAGGACCTTCACCTACTCCTTTTAATGCTGATAAACCAAATCGTATTTGACCTTTTTTATTAACACTAAAATTGAGTTGACTCTCATTAATATCTGGGCCAAGCACATCAATGCCCATTCGTTTTGTTTCCTGTAGGAAAAAATTGATCTTGGTAATATCACTTTTGTTGTGACTCAATACAGAAGCCATAAACTCAGAAGGGTAGTTGGCTTTGAGAAATGCGGTCTGAAAAGCTAAAAATGCATAGCAAGTTGAGTGACTTTTATTAAAAGCATACGATGCAAAAGCCTCCCAATCGGTCCAAACTTTTTTGACAACTTCTTCAGGGTGACCATTTGTCTTGCAACCTTCTAAAAATTTAGGCCAAAGTTCATCTATGAGTTTTCGATTTTTCTTACCCATAGCTTTTCGTAATACATCTGCTTCGCCTTTCGTAAAGTTGGCTAATTTTTGTGAAAGGAGCATCACTTGTTCTTGATATACCGTGATGCCATAGGTAGTGTCAAGATATTCCTCCATATCAGGAAGATCATATATTATGGGTTCTCTACCATGTTTTCTATTGATAAAATTAGGGATGTATTGGATAGGACCTGGACGATACAAGGCATTCATTGCGATAAGATCATCAAACTTGTTTGGCTTGAGATCTTTAAGGTGCTTTTGCATACCTGGTGATTCATATTGGAATATACCCACCGTCTCGCCTTTTTGAAACAATTCGTATGTTGCTTGATCTGTCAAATCGATCTCCTCGATGTCCATTTCTATACCTTTAGTCTCTTTGACATGGAGGACGGCATCGCGAATGATAGTCAATGTCTTAAGACCTAAAAAGTCCATTTTTAATAGACCAGCTTCCTCGGCTACACTATTGTCAAATTGGCTAATCATCAAATCACTATCCTTGGCAGTAGCGACTGGTATAATATAAGACATATCAGTAGGCGTAATGATCACCCCACATGCGTGAACCCCAGTATTTCTAACAGATCCTTCTAATTTCTTAGCTGTTCTGATCATCTCCCCAAGCTGCGAATTTTCCTTCGACATTTCGCGGATAGCATAGGCCTTTGATTTGTCATCTGAGTCTAAATTTTCTAATAATTTAGGTGCGATGTCATTATCTGCAAGGATATCAGCCAAGGTAGCCGATGGATTGCTTGGGAATGCTTTGGCTACTTTATCCACTTCTTGCAGAGGTATATCTAGTACCCTACCAACATCCCTTAAGGACGATCTTGCTGCCATGGTACCATAAGTTACGATTTGGGCTACCTTATTTTTACCATATTTATCTATTACATAGTTGATGACCTTTTCTCTACCTTCATCATCAAAATCTATATCGATATCTGGCATCGAAACCCGTTCTGGATTCAAAAAACGCTCAAAAAGTAGATCATAGGCTATAGGGTCAATATTGGTGATGCCTAAGCAGTAAGCTACCACACTACCCGCTGCACTTCCTCTACCAGGACCAACGACGACACCTAATTGTCGAGCTGTGGTGGTGAAATCTTGCACGATGAGGAAGTACCCCGCGTAACCTGATTTATTTATGGTATTTAGCTCAAACTCGATGCGTTCAGTTACCTTTTGAGTAATGTCTTTGTACTTTTTCTTTGCACCTATGTAGGTGATGTGGCGGAGAAAGTCTTCTTGATTGCTAAATCCTGTTGGTATTGGAAATTCAGGTAAAAGTATGTCCTTGGCAAGGTTAAGTGTATCTACTTTATCTGCTATTTGCAATGTATTTTCTAATACAAAGGGTAGGTCAGAAAATAGTTGATTCATCTCTAATTTTGACTTAAAATGAAAATCGTTACTTCCAAATTTAAATCTATTTGTCTCGTTGATTCTAGCTCCTGTATTGACACATAAAAGCACATCGTGTGGCAAGGCATCTTCTTCATCTAAATAGTGGGAGTCGTTTGTGGCGATGACAGTGATGTTATATTTTTTTGCAAATCCCAAAAGTGTGAGATTTACTTGTTCTTCAGAGACACCTGTTCCATCAATATTCTCCATGTTAGCATGGCGTTGGATTTCTATATAAAAGTCCTCTCCCAACAAATCTAACCACCATTTTACAAGATTTTCAGCTTTCTCTAGATCACCTTGTATAATGGCTTGTGGGATCTCAGCCCCAACACAACAAGAGGTAGCTATAAGTCCTTCACTATGTTGCACTAAGATTTCTTTATCTATCCTTGGATATTTACTATAAAAACCTTCTAAAAATCCAATAGAACACAACTTTGATAAATTCTCATAACCTTTTGCATTTTTGGCTAAAAGTAATTGATGATATCGTTTATCCTTTTCGCCTTTAGACTTTTCAAAACTTTTTTTGTGCCTATCACTCACCATATAGAATTCACAACCAACGATCGGCTTGATACCTTGTTTTTTCGCTTCTTTCACAAACTTAAAGACCCCAAACATATTGCCATGATCGGTTATTGCCGCAGCCTTCTGTCCATCATTTGCAGCCTTAGTCATCATTTTACCTATGTCTGTAGCACCGTCTAATAGCGAAAATTGTGTATGATTATGTAAATGGCAATAGTCTATCATGTATCTCAGATTATAGGATCAAATGTAAAATACAAAAATAGCGTTTTTAATCAAACCATAATTACACAATAGAAATTAACTCTGAAATAATTTAAATACAATGATATTTATTAATACCTAAAAATCTAGTATTCAATTCCTACACCTTATGGACTTTTGATCTTCATTACGTAACTCATTTTACATTTTTAGGTAGTGCATTTACCAACTAAAATTCAATCTGCCCACAATACTTAATATTAAGGTAACAACAAAAAAGAGGTAGTAATTATCTTTTCTCATTGATTATTAGTACCTTTGCGGTCTTTTTGAGGGATCTAACCTTCATTTTTATCATAACTTATTATAATGCAAGAAATTAGGAACATTGCTATCATAGCCCACGTTGACCACGGTAAGACAACTTTAGTAGATAAAATCATCCATGCATGTAAGACATTGGACGATAGAAAAGAAACTGGAGAATTAATACTTGACAATAATGATTTAGAAAGAGAAAGAGGAATCACTATCCTTTCTAAAAACGTATCTGTTCGATATAAAGGTGTAAAGATCAACATTATAGATACTCCTGGTCACGCGGATTTTGGAGGTGAAGTAGAGCGTGTACTTAAAATGGCTGATGGTGTACTACTTTTGGTAGATGCCTTCGAAGGACCAATGCCACAAACTAGATTTGTACTCAATAAAGCAGTAGAGCTTGGTCTTAAGCCAATACTTGTAGTAAATAAAGTAGATAAAGAAAACTGTAGACCAGAAGAAGTACAAAGTGATGTATTTGACTTAATGTTTAACTTAGGAGCGACAGAAGATCAATTAGATTTTGTAACTTTATTCGGGTCAAGTAAACTCGGCTGGATGAGTTTTGACCATAAAGTTATTACAGACTCAGTATTCCCTTTATTAGATGCTGTATTAGATAATATACCAAATGCACCATATTTTGAAGGTCCTGTACAGATGCAGATTACCTCTTTAGATTACAATGCTTTCCAGGGTAGAATTGCTATTGGTAGAATTTTTAGAGGAGATGTAAAAGAAAATAAAGATTGTATCATCTTCAAAAAGGATGGTTCACAGAAAAAGGTAAGGGTTAAAGAAGTATTCATATTCGAAGGTTTAGGAAAACTTAAAGTTAGCGAAGCTAGAAGTGGTGATATTTGTGGAATCGTGGGTATTGAAGATTTTGAGATTGGCGATACAATCGCAGATTTTGACAATCCTGAAGCATTAACTCGAATTGAGATTGATGAACCTACCATGAGTATGATTTTTACGATCAATACTTCACCATTTTTCGGTAAAGAAGGTAAATTCGTAACTTCAAGACACTTAAGAGATAGACTTTATAAGGAACTTGAAAAAAATCTAGCTTTAAAAGTTGAAGAAACCGATCGTGAAGATGCTTTTAACGTGTATGGTAGAGGTATTCTACATTTATCTGTTTTGATTGAGACCATGAGAAGAGAAGGTTATGAACTACAAGTTGGTAAACCTTTGGTAATTTTCAAACAAATAGACGGACAAAAATGCGAACCAATTGAAACCCTTGTTATTGATGTACCAGATTCAACAGCCGGCAAAGCCATAGAATTGGTGACACAGCGCAAAGGTGTAATGCTTGTAATGGAGCCAAAAGGTGATGTTCAACATTTAGAATTTGATATTCCTGCAAGAGGTATTATAGGTCTAAGAAATACGATGTTAACAGCTACTCAAGGTGAAGCTGTAATGACTCATAGATTTAAAGCATACGAACCTTACAAAGGTGAGATAGCGGAAAGAACTAAAGGTTCATTGGTCAGTATGGAGCAAGGCCAAGCTTTAGCGTTCGCAATAGATAGACTACAAGATAGAGGTAAATTTTTTATTGATCCTAACGAGCAAGTATACGTTGGTCAAGTAATTGGCGAAAACTCAAGAGAGAATGATCTCGAAGTAAACGTGATAAAAGGTAAAAAATTGACTAACATGAGAGCAAGTGGTAGTGATGACTCTGTCAAAATTATACCAAAAACACTTTTCTCATTAGAAGAAGCTATGGAGTACATTAGAGAAGATGAATACTTAGAAGTCACCCCTCTAAGCCTTAGAATGCGTAAAATAAAGTACAAGTAGATTTATCACCTAAATATTATAGCATTAATTGGGAATATTTGACATTGAAAAAACTCTTGATCTTAAGATAGAAGAGCTATTCGAATACAGAGCTTTTGGAGAATTATATAAATTAACTGGAGAAAAAAACTCTGTTTTAGCTAAATTCCATATTCAATTAAAGACTTTACAAGCTAGTATATACTATTTAGACGCTTACTTAGAAGAAAATTGGAACCTCGATGATGGCATACTCGAATCCAAGTGGAATACTATTTATCAATGTCTTAATGATATAGGTGTTAAGCCCGCAAAACATAAAGCATACGTTGCCCATATAAAGATGTATGAAGCGCATGAAAAAAGTATTCGACAAGGTATTTTGCCCCAATCTTATACCATGCATCATTTTTATTATTATAAATCTTGCGATGTAAAGTTGATGCGAAGATTGATTTTAGATAATTTTCCAATATTAAGAACATTGTTTTCGTTATCGGATTGGAGAATTTTTGATCTAGTAACAGAAATCAACGATGACGCCACTGATATATTCGAAGACCTTTCCACTATCAATGGTAATAGAATTTTATTGATGGCATTAACTGAAGGAAATGAAAGGGTTGGAATTTGTTTTAGTGATTATTTAGACTTACTATATGTTAAAAATAAGGAATTTAATTATTCTTCAAAGTCTTGGTGTGAAAAAATAAAAATACTCACTGAAGAAAATATACATAAAACAAAAACTATTTTATCAAATAATTTGAATAACTTTACTTCTGATCATAAACTTTCTGCAAGAATTTTACCTTATTTAAAGTTAAGCAATGAATAGAAAAGAACTTAAAGGTTTAGAAGATGAGCTCAAAAACTCACCAAACAACATAGCACTTAGACTTACGTACGCACTAAAATTGTTTAAATTAAAAGAGTTTGAACAAAGTGAAAAGAACTATCAAATAGTTTTAAAACTTGATTCAAATAATGTAAAAGCTAAGCAAGGTTTGGTGGAATTGTATTTTGCTAAGGGTAATTATTCAGCCGTGATTGTGATTGCAGAAGAGTTAGTAAAAGCCAATGCAGCGAGTGAAAAGATGATGGAACTCTATGCAAAAGCTTTATTGCGACAAAATTCTATCGAAGAAGCTCAAGAAGTATACGAACGCATTATCAAAAACAATCCGTTTTATTTTGATGAAGAGTTGGATTCTGTCTTAGAAGATCAAGACGAGTACATTTCTGACGCATTACCAAATCGCGATCAAGATGATTACGAAGATGACGAATATGGGGATTTCTTTGATAATCCATTTTTTGATGATGACTCCCATTTATTTCTTCCTGATTTGAATATAAAATGGGATGAAATCAATGGCCATGAAATGTTAAAATCATTTATCATTTTCAAAAATGACCAGATAAGTTCAAATCTAACAACCTTTCACCTCAAAAAAGTTGGTCTCTTGATGTATGGTCCTTCGGGGTGTGGTAAGACACATATTGTAAGAGCATTACCAAGTAAAATTGAAACTCCTATCCTTCCATTAACCATTGATAAGTTAATGGATATATACAGCTACAAACCAGAAGGGCTTATTCACTATTATTTTGGTAAAATGAGATTGGGCAATCCATGTATCTTGTTTATCGAAGATGTAGAAAAGTATGCACAACGATTGACGGAAAATTCTGGTTTAGAAATTAGACTTATCGTATCAAAACTGGCTGAAGAACTAGACCACGTGAGATTTCAAGAACAATTTATCATCGCAACAACTTCAAAACCTTGGGAACTCGATGCCATGTTTCTCACAACAGGAAAATTTAATTATCCCTTTTTTGTCGGACCCCCAAGTCTTAAAGAAAGAAAAGAATTTTTCAAAAAATTGTTTCATGTCAAAAAATTAGCCAATAGTGCAGTTGATCTGTTGGCAAAAGAAAGTAAATACTACTCAATTGGTGAATTACTTTCAGCATTTGACAGAGCCATAACTTTCGAATGTATTGCAAAAGGTGTACCTTCCAAAAAAACCATTGATGCTGACTTGGTTTTGGCACAACTTGATATTATTCAACCCAATTCACGACTCTGGTTTGAAGATTTCAAAAATATGTGGCCTTCGTCAAAAAAATCTCACCAAATTTTTACGGAGGTGGATCAGTTTATGTTGAAGTTTGATTAGAAGGGGTGGGCTAGTTTATTCTGCAAGTTTAGGTGCATCTAATTTGTAAATAGAATTACGAACATATTCCTATATTTGCCTAATATTCAAATCAAAAGTCTAATGAAATTAAGAGCATTAAAGTATCTGTTTGTTTACTTAACACCGGCAGTAGTATTTTTTTCAATTTGGAAAGGAGGATATTGGTCTTATTCAGCGGTGATTTTTTTATTTGGGGTTTTACCATTTTTAGAACTTTTTACCAAAGGATCCACTAATAATTTAACAGATTTTGAAGAGGAAGTGGTTAAAAATGATGCGATTTATGATTGGTTACTATACAGTTTGGTGCCTATACAATATTTTTTATTAATCTATTTTTTGATAAATATCAGTAGTTCACACGACACATTTATTGTGCAGTTTGGAAAAGCTTTGGCATTGGGTATGGCCTGTGGTGTCTTGGGGATCAATGCAGCGCATGAACTAGGACATAGGAATACTTGGTATGAAAAGTTGATGGCAAAAATGTTATTGCTTACCACATTGTACATGCACTTTTTTATAGAGCACAATCGAGGCCATCACAAACATGTGTCAACGGATGAAGACCCCGCATCGAGTAGGTATGGTGAGCATATTTATAAGTTTCATTTTAGGTCAATCAAAGACAGTTGGCTTTCGGCATGGGCCTTAGAGAAAGAAAGACTTGAAAAAGAAAAAGTATCATTTTGGTCAATACAAAACGAAATGTTGGTCTTTCAGATTATTCAAATTACGCTGCTTTTATTCATTGTTATTGCATTCGGGTTATATGCATTATTATGGTTTCTAGTGTCCGCATTTATAGGCATTTTATTATTAGAAACGGTCAATTACATCGAACATTATGGTTTGAGAAGGGTCAAAAATGGCAATCGATATGAACGAACCATGCCCATTCATTCTTGGAATTCTAACCACCCAATAGGTAGAGTTGTATTGCTAGAATTGTCAAGGCATTCGGACCATCATTTTATGGCCAATCGCAAATACCAAATTTTAAGACACTTTGATGATAGTCCACAAATGCCGACGGGTTATCCAGGCATGATGATACTTGCACTCGTGCCACCACTATGGTTTTATGTGATGCACAAGGAGATTAGAAAGTATAAATTGACAAGCTCAGGAGGTGACTTAGGGTAAAAGTAGTTTGACTTGTATCTAACATCTTCAAAAACAATGAAAATCATTCCTTTCATCAAAATATGCAGACAAATTGGATTAATATTTTGTTAACAACATTAAGCATTGATAGTAATTTATAACAAAATTTAGACATTAGCCTTTTATTCTGTGTATAATCGGCAGATTCTAATTTTTTGTAACTAAATTATATTAATGAGATCAATTGTAATAGTAATAACCATCATTTTATTAATGATTATTGGGAAATGGTTGATGTCGAAAAAGGCTGAAAATGCCAGCGGTGGCCCGACGATGTCTACAAGTGCTCCTAAGCAAGGTGGACAAGGAGGTCCGGGAGGTGCAGGAGGCCCCGGCAAACCCAGTAGTGGGGGACCAGCTTTTCCCGTAAGTATTCAGATAGCAACTTTGCAAGATGTATCAGATAAGATATTTGCGTCTGGCTCTTTTGTGCCTAATGAGCAAGTAGAATTACGTAGTGAAGCTTCTGGCATCATCAAAAGCCTTTTTATCAATGAAGGAACATCAGTAAAGCAAGGACAACTTATTGCAAAAATTAAAGATGATGACATAAGAGCTCAAATAAAAAAGCTAGAATTTGAAGATCAATTAGCTACTCAGATAGAGGCAAGACAAAAAAAATTACTAGATATCAATGCAATCAGTAAAGAGGAATATGATATAGCAGTCAATAAAATAAATACCTTGGGAGCTGACAAAGAAGCATTGATGGTTAGATTACGTCAGACCGAAGTGAGAGCTCCTTTTTCAGGTAGAATCGGTTTTAAAAACATCAGTGTTGGAGCATATGTAACCCCATCTATTACAATAGCAAGTTTGGTGCAAATAAGTCCTATAAAAATAGATTTTGATATTCCCGAAAAATACAATACTAGATTGTCTGTAGGGAAAACGGTGATGATATCTACCGAAGATAACAACGCACCACAATCAGCAAAAGTCATTGCCATTAATCCAGTCGTAGATGAAACGTTGAGATCTGTGAGACTAAGAGCTTCCTTGTCAAACAGTAGTGGCACTTTAAAACCTGGTATGTTTGCCAGAATAGAGGTGCCTTTAAGTACTACTAGAAGCATAATGATACCTACGGAAGCATTAATACCTTTTGCAGGAGGTAAGAAATTATTTATCATGAAAGAAGGTAAAGCAGTAGAAGTACCTGTTGTATCTGGTCTTCGGACAGAGACTGAACTCGAAATAATCAATGGATTGGCACCTGGTGACTCCGTGGTGATAAGTGGACTCATGAATATTAAAGCAGGCCAAAGCTTAACCGTAAAATCAGTAAAATAATGTCACTATCTACCATATCAGTAAAAAGGCCAGTTCTTGCGATCGTACTAAATCTGATCATCATATTATTTGGAGGGATAGCATACACCTTCCTTGGTGTGCGAGAGATTCCATCAATAGACCCACCTGTGGTATCTGTTTCTGCCAATTACCCCGGTGCTAACTCTGATATTATAGAATCACAAATTACGATACCTCTTGAAAAAGCACTTAATGGCACAGAGGGGATTCGAACCATAAGCTCTTCGAGCAATCAAGGCTCCGCCCGAATCACGATTGAATTTGAACTTGGCGTCGATATGGAGACAGCAACCAACGACGTGAGAGACAAAGTAACTGGAGCAATAAGTCAGTTGCCAAGAGATCTTGATGGTATACCAACAGTGAGTAAGTCAGACGCTAATTCAGAGTCTATTATCTCTGTTAACTTAACCAATCCTGATAAAAGCATACTAGAGATAAGCGATTATGCCGAAAATGATATCGCACCGAGGTTTCAAACCATCAATGGTGTTGCAAATGTACAGCTTTGGGGTCTAAAAAGAATAGCCATCAGAATTTGGATGAATCCTCAGAAAATGGCATCACTCGGCATCACAACGCAAGACATAAAAACAGCTTTAGACAGAGAAAATATTGAACTTCCAAGTGGTAAAATTGAGGGCAAATCAACAGAATTGACAGTTAAAACAAGTGGTAGATTTACCTCAGAAGAAGACTTTAATAACCTCATTATAAAAACCGAGGGCTTAACACAAATTAGCTTAAAGGATGTAGGCTATGCTGTGAAAGATGCTGAAAATCAGCAAACCGTATTAAAAGTAAACAATGAAGCAAGGGTTGGATTAGCATTGCAACCCATGCCTGGATCAAATTACATAGATATATCAGAAGAGTTTCACAAGCGATTAGAAGAGGTCAGAAAGGATTTGGCACCAGGTTATAAGCTTAATATGTTGTATGATAATACGATATATGTAAAACATTCCATCACAGAGGTAAAGGAAACTTTATTTATAGCTATTGGCTTAGTGGTTATCATCATATTTCTATTTTTTAGAGATTGGATAGTAGCTATTAGACCGTTGATAGATATTCCGGTATCGTTGATTGGTACCTTTTTTGTGATGTGGATAATGGGCTACAGTATCAACGTACTTACATTATTAGCGATTGTCTTAGCCACTGGATTGGTAGTAGATGATGGCATAGTCGTCACTGAAAATATTTTCAAAAAAATAGAAGAAGGTTTCACTCCCATTCAAGCGGCAATTAAAGGGGCAAATGAAATTGTTTTTGCCATTATATCTACATCGATTACTTTGGCTGCGGTATTTATCCCTGTCATTTTCATGGAAGGATTTGTTGGTAAGCTTTTTAGAGAGTTTGGTATTGTATTGGCATCTGCGGTTTTGATTTCTGCTTTTGTGTCATTAACACTTACACCTGTACTTAACGCATATTTAGTTAGAAAAACCAAAAAAGAAACATGGTTTTACCGAGTGACAGAACCATTTTATGCAAATATGGAGCTAACCTATGAAAAAGGGCTTTCAGGGTTTTTAAAAAGAAAATGGTTTGCATTACCTTTACTATTGGTTTGCTTTGGAATGATTTATTATTTTGGAACCTCCCTCAAATCAGAATTATCTCCAGTAGAAGATAGATCATGGTTACGACTTTCGATGTCAACTCCAGAAGGATCGACATATGACTTTATGAATAGATATGTAGATAATACTGCCAAAATATTAGAGGAATCAATCCCAGAAGCTAGAGATGTTTTATTGATTACAGCACCAAGTTGGGCTGGTTCGGGTGCAGCAAATACAGCTATGGGTAGAATCATGCTAACCGAGCCTAATGAGCGGGATAGAAGCCAAAAGGAAATTTCAGATCAAGTAAATGGAATCTTTAGATCACAGAATGATGGTCGTGCCTTTGCTTCAGAACAACAGACGATTTCCTTAAACAGACGTGGGGGACTGCCTATGCAATACGTACTTCAGGCTCCAAACTTCGAAAAACTTACAGAATACGTTCCAAAGTTTCTTGAAAAAGTCGGTCAAGATCCTACCTTTCCGATGAGTGAAGTAGACTTGAAATTTTCTAAACCAGAGTTAGTTGTAAAAATTGATAGAGAAAAAGCCAAATCCTTAGGTGTGTCGGTTGCTGATGTGGCAAATACAATGCAGTTAGCTTTTGCAGGCCAAAGATTTGGATACTTTACTCAAAATGGACGACAATATAGTGTTATAGGTCAGTTCGAAACTGTAGAACGGAATGAGCCCTTAGATTTATCAAGTTTGTATGTTAAAAATTCTAGAGGTGAGCTACTCCAATTAGACAATTTTGTAAAAACTGAAGAGGAAAGTAGTCCTCCTCAATTGTACAGGTACAACCAAATGTTGAGCGCTACAGTGTCAGCTGGTCTAGCACCCGACAAGACTATTGGAGAAGCTATAGAAGCCATGGATAGAATTAAAAAGGAAATTAATGACCCTGCCATAAAATCTTCTTTGACAGGTACTGCGCGAGATTTTGCTGAAAGTTCTTCAAATACTTTATTCTCATTTATGTTAGCTTTGCTAATTGTTTATTTGATACTAGCTGCCCAGTTTGAGTCATTTATTGACCCGTTTGTGATCATGCTTACGGTACCACTAGCTGTAGCAGGAGCTGTGTTTTCTTTATGGTTTTTTGACCAAACATTAAATATCTTTAGTCAGATTGGTATTATTATGCTGATCGGCTTGGTTACCAAAAACGGTATCTTAATTGTTGAATTTGCCAACAAACTGAGGGAAGAAGGATATGAAAAATTGGATGCTGTCACAAAAGCTGCAAAGATGAGATTACGCCCGATTATTATGACTACTTTAGCTACCGTACTTGGAGCTGCACCAATAGCATTTGCCTTGGGTGCTGCGGGTTCAAGTCGTAAAGGAATGGGTATTGTGGTTATGGGGGGATTATTGTTTTCTTTAGTTTTGACACTTTATGTAATTCCTGCAATGTATCTCTTACTTTCTAAAAAGAAAAGCTTCAGGGTTAAGAAGGAAATCGAACAAATGGAGTTAGAACATCAGATATAGTTATATGAAAAATATTGTTGCTTTTGTATTTATGGCCTTTTGCTCTATTTCATATAGTCAAGGGGTACTTACGTTAGAAGAAGCTATCCAAATCGCAAAATCTAGTAATCCTTCTATTTCTATTATCCAAATGGAGGAGAAAATAGCGAAGATGCAAGTTTATAAAGCGAACGTTGGTATGGTACCTCGTTTAGATTGGAATGCTAATATTGGCTCTGCACTTAACTATGTAAATCAAGAATTTATTAGTGGTTCGACTATTAATCGTCTTGGTAGAAGTTTTGCTCCTAATACCAACCTTTCCACTAACTATATGTTGTATGATGGGAATAGCATGAAGACAAGGTTAGACATCTTAGATCAACAAGGTCAAAGAGCTTCCATCTTAACTAAAAATGCTGAAGAACTTTTGACAAATGAAGTGGTCAATACTTTTTACCAAATAGCTCGTCAAAAAGAAGGTTTAAAGTTTTTAAATTCTGTGACTAAGTATTACAACGAACGTCTTTCTATAACTGATCAAAGGTGGCAACTAGGTCGTGGGTCAAAACTAGATTATTTACAATCCCAAAATGACTACAATACACAACTTACTGATATTAAGAATGCTCAACTACAATTACAAAACTTAAAAGTTAGATTAAACCTATTGCTAAGTCGAGAACCAAACTTAGACTTTGATATAGTCGAACCTTTGGCCACAGTAGAAAATTACGATTTAACTGAAGCGTATAAAAAAGCAGAAAGAGAAAGTGAAGAATTGTTATTAATTGAAAAGGATTTGGATATTAATGCGCTGCAAGTTCAGGTAGTTCAGGCACAAAAAAAGCCTCAGGTCAATGTGTTTGGGACATTTGGATATTCGTTTTCTACTTCCAACGCAGGCTTTTTACTATTTAACCAGAGCACTGGTTTTAATGTAGGAGTTGCTGCTACATGGAATATCTTTGACGGTGGTCAAGTACGAAATCAGACCAATATTGCTAAACAAAGATCGCAAGTCCTTTTTAAACAAAGAGAATTGGTACAACAAAGGATAAAATCAGAATTAAGTTTAGCCTTTAATCAATGGCAAGTTGCTAAAGAAACGCTACAACTTGAAGAAACTACAAAATCTTTAGTTGAAGAAAATTTACAAATATCATTAGAGAAATTTAGACTAGGATCCTCAACTATTTTAGAAGTCAATGATGCACAAGAACGATTTGATAATGCATCCAACAGATACATCAATGCAATGTATAATGTAAAATTTGCAGCTCTTGAATTAGAAAGGTTGATGAGATGACCGAATGGTGAGTAGCAATTTTGATAAAGATTTATCAAAATAATGAAGGAACCGAGCAAAACCTTGCTAGGATTCTTCAAATGCTAATCAGAACAAAAATAAACCTTGCGAGACTTCTTCAAATGCTAATCAGAACAAAAATAAACCTTGCGAGACTTCTTCAAATGCTGATCAGAACAAAAATAAACCTTGTGAAGCCGTTTAGATGCTGATAGGTAATTAATGCAAGAAAGCAAGAATGCGAGAAAGGAAGAATGAGTAATACTAAAGACCAAAGCCAAATACTAATTTAAAAAAGCCAAAGACTAAAGACCAACAGCCAAATTCCTTAAATCCTAATAAGTTTAAAAAAATGAAACTAAATATTTTACAAAATATTGTGCGAGTTCTTTTCTTATTTGTTTTGGTTATCAGTATTGCTTCATGTAGTAAAAAAACTGGGATTCCCCAAAATAACACACTGATAGAAACGACTTCCGTTTCAAGCCAAGATATTAATGCCCTTTTAGAAGCAAAGTCAGTTATCACTATTAATTATGCCATTTCTAACAAAGCTATAAAAGATACTTTTCAATTTATTGTAGATAGTGTTTTTAAAGAAGAATTTATCATAGACGAGTATAAGGTGAAAAGTAAGTTGACACGCACTGCTCCTATGAATGTTGAAATGAATAATAAAGATCTCTTAGTAGAATTACCTATTTCTATCTCTATTTCTAAAGTCACATTATTGGGTAATGTAGAAGCCAAAGGCGAAGTAAGAATGAGCTTTGTTTCAAACATTGATATAGACTCAATTTGGAGACTAAAAACAAATACAAAACTTATATCTCATCAATGGACAAAACAACCAAAACTGAATGTAGGAGGATTTAACCTACCTTTCGAAGGTGTGTCCAACATTATCATCAACAGGGCAAAAAAAATTGTTGAAGAGGGAATCGATCAAAGTATAAGGGAGAGTTTTAATCTTAGGTCAATGATTATGGGTGTGACACAAAACTATGCTAAGCCGTATCAAATTCATAACGTATATGGGGGATGGTTTTATATGATTCCTGATAGTGCGTATTTATCTGGTATTGTTAACAAGCAAAATACCATTAATGGTAAAATTTCGCTCATCACGCGTACAAAAGTTACATCTACAAAGCCAGATAAAGCAATCTTTCCAAAGATGCCCAAAGTAGCTTGGGTCCCTCAGATTAAGGACAGTTCGAAGATATCACTACTTATGGACTTGTCGTATTCATATCTTGACTCTATTGCCAATGCCGAATTCAAGGGACAAACCTTTGAAGAAAGTGGAAAATCAATTACGGTGCAAAGGATAAAAGTAGGTCCTATGGGCACCAAACTGCAAATTACGGCCAATGTATCGGGGTCTATCAATGGTGATATTATTCTGACTGGTGCTTTATCATACGACAAGGGTACCAAAATTATAAAAATAATTGAGCCTAAAATGTCAATGCGAACTAATAATATCTTTGTTTCGGCTGCTACATGGCTACTCAAAGGAAAAATAAATAAAGAACTTAATAAGATGTCAGAATTTGCCATATCTGATAAAATAAAAATGGCTCAATCACAAATAGATAGGCTAGCAGATGAATACTATAAACCATACAATATGCAAGTTACTGCCATAATTGACGAACCCGATATTCCTTTATTTCAGACGAGAGCGGAAAATCTCACTGCTGCCATTCAAGTAAAATTATATGTTCATGCACTGTTTAAAGATTTAAGTTTTTTTAGGGAGTAAATAGTTTTTAATTTACAAATAAGTAACAAAGCAGTTTTAAATTTAACTCACTCATTATTAACTCAATTGGAGACAATTTCTTACCAAACGTCGGCGAAATATTTTTTAGAAAATTTCAATGTCTTAACAGATGTTGAGATTGAATACTTCCTTTCCAAAGTTAAAAAAAAATATTTGAGAAAAGCGGACTATTTTATCCACCAAGGAGAAGTGTGTAATGAAGTAGCGATTATTATTAGTGGATCACTCAGGTCTTATTACATTTCCGACGAAGGAGTTGAGATTACCTATTGTATCACTTTTCCTGTTAACTTTATGACAGCTTATTCTTCATTGATAACAAGAGATAGGACTGAAGAAAATATCCAAGCAATAACACCAGTTGAACTTTTGGTCATTTCAAAAGATATGATTGATGATTTTGCCTCAAAAAGTCAGAATTGGATGAAATTTTTAAAAATAATAGCTGAATATCAATATATCGCACTAGAAAAGCGAATATTTCAATTACAAAAGACCAATGCACTTCAAAGATATAAAGACTTACTACTTCATCAACCAGAATATTTACAACAAATACCTTTACAATATTTAGCTTCCTACTTAGGGGTTACACAAAGACATTTAAGCAGAATTAGAAAACAAGTATTTTTTTAGACAAATGTCCTGAAATCTTAAAAACTTCGGCTATACCTTTACGTCCGTAAACAATAGCAAATATTGCCTCATCTTACTTTGTTGAGGTTCTATTTATTCTCACATTATTCATGATAAATGATCTTTTAAAATATTATCTACAACTTTTATATCAGCTTTTGTTACTAAACTAACCTAATTAAAATGGCAATTTATGAAAAAAATACTCATCATTAATGGGCATCCAAATAAAGATTCTTTCAATTTTGGCATCGCGAAAGCCTATAAAAATGGAGCTGAAAAATCAGGCGCTGAAGTAAAAGAAATCATTATCACAGATTTACACTTTAACCCTAATCTACAATTTGGATATCAAAAGAGGATAGAACTCGAACCCGACTTGATAGAAGCATGGGCAAAAATATTGTGGGCAGAACATCTCGTTTGGATTCATCCTGTCTGGTGGGGCGGCCTTCCAGCGATGACAAAGGGATTTATTGACCGACTTTTTTTGCCAGGCTTTGCTTTTCAGCCTAAAGAAAACTCTGTTTGGTGGGATAAATTGCTAAAAGGTAGATCTGCACATATTATTACAACAATAGATCAACCTAGTTGGTACTATAGATTTGTATATGGACGACCGAGTGTAAATCAACTCAAAAAGACCGTATTAGAATACTGCGGTATCAAACCTGTAAAAGTCACCTATGTAGGTATAGTAAAAACTTCAACAGGAGAATTAAGAGAAAAATGGTTAGCCAAAGTTCAACTCCTTGGTCAAAAACAAAAGTAGACTAACCCCTATTCACCTTTTGATTTACTCCTACAAAAAAATAAGCCATCGAACCCAAGAATGGTAAAAACAAGATGATCAAAACCCAAATAATTTTGTCATTATCTCTTTGAAAATCATTTCTTACCACATCAATTAATGCTATAACGGGCAATAAAAGTACAGAAATAACTAAAAAAAGAATTGTCAATTCTGCTCCACCCAAACCAAATACCATCATAATTCTATATTTAATTGTTAACTTAGCAACTGTAAATAGATAAAGTGTATATGTTATTTCTTTACAGTTTTTTATCTGATCAAATTCGACCAAATTCAATCTTAAAACAATCCGATCAAAAAAATAATTCTGAAATATTAGATATATCGACGAGGATACATTGGAAATAGATAAAGTGAAGAATAATGACTCATTTTCTAAAAAAATAAGATAGCTAAAAAAATGTAATTCCTAAGATTTTTTAAAACTTAAAGCCAGTCTTTAGGGTCAGAAAATTCAATTTTGTTTCGGGTTCATCATAAAACATATTTAAAAGCCCCCTTTCAAACTCAAATTCAATAATTAAAACTCCATAATTTAACATTAGCCCAGTAGTAGCCCCTAAAAACCCATCGTTTAATCGATAATTTGATAATTTTAAAATAGTATCATCGTATTTAAATATGTTGGTAAATGACATTTGAATTTTACTGGATAAATAAACGCGATCTGAAAATCCTAATATTTTGAATCCCATCCCAGCTTTTAACTTGAATAGTGTCATTTTATCTTTTCCAATGTAATCAACTGTTTCTACAGGCAAAAGATCTAATTTCCCATAATCACCAGAGACCATAAAATACAAAGCACCACTATTTAATCTTCCATCTAGGCCTACTACATAACCCGACTGATATTTACAGCTAAGACAATAGTTCTGGCTATGCAATTTGGCATTAATCAGTCCACCATATATGGTAGCACCAGCCTCTTGACCTGTAAGACTTATGGAGAGCAAGAGTCCTAAAATAGTTAAATACTTTCTAATATACATCCACATGACCTATTGGTTAAAGCTCTAAATAAAATATTAAGTACAAGTTAGTGTATATTTTGCGTTATGATGTCCAAATATCAAAAAATATATAGATATAAGGGAGTTAAAATGGTGAAAATTTAAATTTGGGGGTTTTCATTGGGGTTTTTAGTGAGTATTTTCACTAGTTCTATCTTCGTGCCAGACACTTTTTCGATTTTAAAATATAAACCATCCGAATGAATAAGGTCACCTTCAGAAGGAATGTTTTGGTCAATAGAAACTAAATATCCTGAAAGTGTTTGATACTCCCCTTCGGGTAATTGTAGTGCAGGATATTTTTCATTGAGGTAGTCTATTTCTAATCGACCAGCAAATATATATTCTTCTTCAGATATTTGATTTTCAAAAAGATCTCCCTCATCATGTTCATCCTCTATTTCCCCAAATATCTCTTCAAGTATATCCTCTAGTGTGATTAATCCACTCACACCACCAAATTCATCCACAACAATTGAAATACTATTCCTTCCTATGATAAATTGTTTTAACGCTTCTGGCAATGCCATTGATTCGGGAATAAAAGTAATTGGTAATATGATTTTGTCTAACTTTTTAGGATTGGTTAATAATTGCTGGTGGTGGATATAGCCACAGATATTTTCCATATCATCATCGATAACAATTATCCTCGAAACCTTATGCTGCCTGAATAAGTCAATAGCAACGTCTAAACTATCACTTTTGTCAAGATGTATTATTTCATTTCTAGGGATGTAGCAATCTTTTACTTTTAAAGTATTAAGATTGAGCATGTTAGATAATATTTCTTTGTCAATGTCTTGTTCCCCTGATACACTTTCATTGAGATATACTTCCAAGTCTACACGAGAAAATTCGCTTTCATCATTGTTATGGCTGACTTTCATCAATTTCAATACTCCATAACTCAACTTTGAAATAAACCAATTTGGAATCTTTAAAATAAGTAAAAAGAAATTGACCAAATAAGCAAGCCTGTACAACATTTCATTACTGTACAATCTACTTAAAATTTTAGGTAAAAATTCTCCAAAAATTAATACAAAAACGGTAATAATTAAAGTGACAATGAGCACTAAAATAAGACTACCTTTTTGTAAATATTCTGATAGGAAAGGTTCGATAAACGAAGTTGCTAGTATTGTCAAAAGTACAAGGACGATGTTATTACCTACCACCATGGCAGAGATAAAATTGCCCGGCTTTTCATAAAATTTGGCTATCAGATTTCCTCTCTTGTGACCTTTATTTTTTAAAACCTCAATACTTAGTTTGTTAGCAGATATAAAAGCGATCTCCGTACCAGAAAAAAAAGCTGATAAAAGTAAAAGAAAAATAACGCCGATTAAAACCATTCTAAATATTAAATTGTAAAAGTATTAAATTAATTATACAATTTCAAACATTTACAGACTCCCAAACTTTACAACCCTCAGTGCAGTTATTACAGATATCTATTTTGTCTCGCCCTTGGATGATAAGATTTCTAAATTTATCATATTCTTTGGATTTCCAGACATCCGCAAAAGTTTCAGATTTAAGATTACCTAATCGATGGTCTGCGTCCTTATCGAAGCAACACGGAACGACGATACCGTCCCAAGTTATGACGCATGAATTCCACATTTTCCAACAGTGGTTGAGTAAATAATTTTTTATAGAATAAGTTCCGTCAACATTTTTTTTATATCGTGAGTACTTTTCTAACGTTGGGATTAATTCATTTCCATTTTTAAAATCATAAACCTGTGCTGTTTTGAGTTTGACTTCGTCTACACCAACTTCTTTTGCTAATTTGAATAAACCTTCAATTTCATGTTCATTCGGCTTTACTACGAGGAACTGAAAAATTATGTAAGGTGTTGAAGATTGAAGTTCCTTTTTCCATTTGATCAAATTCTGAGCTCCTTGTATGACATTTTGCAAGTTGCCCTCTTTACGATAGACTTCATATGTCTCTTGTGTTATGCCGTCGATCGATATGATGATTCTGTCCAAGCCACTTTCTACTGTTTTTTTTGCATTAGCTTCATTTAAAAAGTGTCCATTTGTAGAAGTTATTGTGTATAAGTTTTTACTTTTTGCATAGGCCACCATTTCTAAAAATTGAGGATTGATATATGGCTCACCTTGAAAGTATAATATGAGGTAGATCAATTTATGATGAAGTTGATCTATCGTGTTTCTAAAAAAATCTGACTTTAAATTGCCCGTATCTCTTGTAAATGACCTTAGACCACTTGGGCATTCAGGACATCGAAGATTACAGGCCGTTGTTGGCTCGATGGAAATGGTCATTGGAGAGCCTTTATGAATAGATTTTTTGTATATTTTTGAAAACTGATAACTAACTAAAAGTAGGCCAAAATTCCATATTTTAAGCAATGATAGTTTACTCATAAAGTTGAGAATATCGCTTAGCTGAGCCTTTTTTATCATCAAAATTGAAAATTTAAACACAAAACTAATAGGTTTTACATTAAAAATTATTTAAATAATCAATATCTCCTAACTATTTATTACAAATTTGTCGTTCTATTTGATAATTTTGAGTTCAAAACTAAAAAAGTCTTAGAAAAAGATTTTATGGAAAAAAATATTACAGGAAACATTAGAAAAACAATTGTATTACTCTTTGTTTCTATAAGCATATTTGGACAAAGTATAATCAATGATGAATGTAATCAAGCGATTAGTCTAGGATTGGTAAGATCTTATTGTTCTGGTACTACCGTTCTAAATAATGTCAATAGTACACCTTCTACAAACATGACCAACATTTGTAATCAAATAGGAACTACAGACGGAGATGTTTGGTTTTCTTTTAGAATAGAGAGACTGGGTGTAAATGTGCGTTTATCAGGGCGAGGAGAAGGGGCAGGTAATACGCTAGATCTTCCAACAGCATCATTATACAGAGGAAGATGTAGCAGTCTTCAATTGTTGAGTTGTAATACTACACAGCGGGTTAATTTCACAGAATTAGTAGTACCCAATATTGTACCTGGCGAGACATTATACCTAAGGATAAGTGGTAAACAAGGTAGTAAAGGCCGTTTCTCACTATGTATTGATGGCATCAACTTAGATAGAATAGCAGAATCTGATTGTAATCGAGCACAAATATTGTGTGATAAAGACCCTTTTAGAGTTCCTATACTAGCTGGAGCAGGTCAAATAACTGATGAAGCTGATAATTCATGCCTTGATCTTTTTAATAGGGTACCAGGTAATACTGACAGTGAAACTGCATCAGCATGGTATAAATGGAAAGTCAAAGAAGCGGGTACACTTTCATTTACATTGACCCCATTTGGCGTTGACCAAGACCTAGATTTTGCTGTATATCGTTTACCTCGAGGAGAAAATGATTGCTCAATAAAAGAATTAGTAAGATGTATGGCTTCGGGAAATACTCAAGGTAACAGTGCAGCCCAAAATGCACCATGCAATGGACCAACTGGATTAAGTTTGACATCTAGGGACCAGCAAGAAGAGGCTGGGTGTTCTCCAGGAGACGATAATTTTGTAGCCGCACTTGATATGAAAGTGGGAGAAGTGTACGCTCTTGTAATTAATAATTTTAGTAATGATGGCAAAGGTTTCTCGATACAATTTGGTGGGACAGGTACTTTTGAAGGACCTGACTTTAATGTAGGTGTCGAAGATATTAGCAAATTGGAGTGTGACAAAAAGGTAAAATTTGAAAGCAAAATCACAGCAGGGATAGATTCGATAGTAAGTTATAAATGGACTTTTGGGCAAGATTCGGATATGCCTACAGCAAATGGACCCGGCCCTCACAATGTAGCGTATGATCGTTTTGGGGACAAGGCGGCAGCACTAACGTTGACGAGTAGAAAAGGATGTATTACTACAAAAGTTTTAGAATTTTTTATTCAACCATGTTGTAAAGATACTGGTCTGATCAGAATGATGCCTTTTATAGATGAAGAGCTAAAATGTATTGGAGATTCGAATGCAGTTGTTGGAATAAATGCTAGTGGAGGTGGAGGTGAATATTTATTTTCTCTTGACAATAAAAGATTTTTTGATTCTAATACCTTTAATTCACTAGCTGAAGGTACTTATACACTATATGCCAAAGATCAAAAAGGCTGTGAAGGGCTTAGCCAAATAGTCATCCCGAGACCTCCTGACCTATCGGTAAATGCTGGACTTGACACTACCGTTTCATTAGGCGAAAGCACACAAATCCTCGGAAGTTTAGAACCTGCCAATCTAAGGTTTTTCTGGACAATTAAAAGTGAGGGTTGTGATGTGACAACATTTGATACACTTGCTTTAGGTCAACGTTTTACTCCATTGGGTAAAACCACATTGATTCTGACAGGAGTAAATGGCAATGGCTGCATTGACACGGACTCCGTAACCATTTCAGTCAATACAGAATATTTACTGACTGTGCCTAATATCATTAAGATAGCTCCCGCTGAGCCAGAAAACAAGTTTTTATCATTTTCTGGTGATATAAATTTTAGAAAAATCGTAGACCTATCCATTTACGACAGATGGGGTAATAGGATTTGGTACAGTACCGATGTTACACCTAATGAAAAACTTAGTGGGTGGGATGGAACAACAAAGGGAGCACCCGTTATGCCTGGGGTGTACGTTTGGGTAGCAAATTTAGAGTATCTTGATTGCAATGTCATTACTCAAAAAGGGAGCATAACCGTGGTAGACTAAGAATGGTAAAATCTATATTAATTATTTGTATTATTTGTAGTTTAGTATCTTGTGTTAATGACATAAAAGAAGTAGACAAGATATTAGATCAAGTAGGTGATCCCAAAACAGACATTGGAGAGGATATCACCATGACTTATTCTGATAGTAGCATCGTACAGGTTTTTCTTCAAAGTCCTGCGTTAGAAAAACACAATGATCCAAGAGATCCAAAAGAAGTATTTCCAAAAGGTATAAAAATCACATTTATGGATCATACCGGAAAACCAACAGCTTGGCTAAAGTCAGATCATGCCGTAAGAAATACCAATTTAGGCAAAATGATCGTAAAAGGCAACGTTGAGTTTTATAATGTACAACAAGATAAATTAGAAACCAGTGAGCTCATATGGGACGAAAATCAACGTAAACTTACCACCGAAAAATTTGTAAAAGTTTCTCGTCCAATCTCTCGTGATACTACCTACGGTTTTGGGTTTGAAACGGATGACAAATTCGAAACGATCATTATCAAGCGTAAAATACAGAGTAAATTAGATGCATCTAGGTTGAGTAATGCTTTTGCTAATTAATATTTGTTTGCTTTTTATAATTAGAATTTAAAATACGCTTACATTGTCCAATATTTAAATTCTTATATGTTTTAAAAATTTATGCAATCTAGACTTACTTGTATTTGTGTTTTGATCTTGGTGGTTTTTGTATCGTGTTCACCAAGTAAAAAGGTAATTACTACTCAAGATGGTTTACCTGTCATTCAAAGTGAATTTCGGGGAGCTTGGGTGGCTACCGTAGCCAATATCAACTGGCCAAGTAAACCTGGCCTTTCTGTAGATAGTCAAAAATTAGAAGCTACGGTCATACTTGATCGGATGAAATCTATGAACTTCAACGCAGTAATTTTTCAAGCGAGGCCTCAAGCTGATGCACTCTACCAATCTGCCTTAGAGCCTTGGAGTTATTTCCTCACAGGCGAACAAGGTAGAGCTCCTGAACCTTTTTATGATCCTTTAGTGTATTGGATTGACCAAGCGCATCTTCGCGGTATGGACTTACACGTATGGGTCAATCCTTACAGAGCACATCACATCAGTGGAAGTGAAGTATCTTCAAAATCATTAGTCAAACATCCAGTGCTCGGAAAAGCCATACATAGATTAGCAAATGGTTATTACTGGTTTGAACCGACCAATAAAAACACTCAAGATCATTCTTATGCAGTAATCATGGATATCGTCAAGCGGTATAATATTGATGGTATTCATATGGACGATTACTTTTACCCATATCCTAGCTATAACAATGACAAAGATTTTCCTGATGACGAAGGCTATAAAACATATGTAAATCAGGGAGGTAAATTATCAAGAGGAGATTGGCGTCGTGATGCAGTCAACAAATTTGTAAAACGAGTTCATTTAGGCATTAAAAAAGAAAAGCCTTATGTTCTTTTTGGAATCAGTCCATTTGGCATTTGGCGTCCAGGTTATCCTGCGTCCATCAAAGGATTTGACCAGTATGATCAATTATATGCAGATGTACGACTGTGGACACATGAAGGATGGTTGGATTATTTGGCACCACAACTTTATTGGCCCATTAATCAAATTCCACAAAGTTTTCCAATATTACTCAATTGGTGGCATGAACAAAACTTAAAGAGTAAACATATTTGGCCAGGTATTAGTGTTGCCAATCGAGACAGTCTTGCGATGATTGATGAAGCATTTAATAAAATTATGATATCCCGAGGTATGAAACCTTCTGATTCAGGTATCCTACATTGGAGTATTGCCCCTCATATGAAATTTGACACTTTGGCAAAAGCATTAAAAAAAGGACCGTACATCGATCAAGCTTTAATTCCTCAAAGTCCATGGATAGACAAAAAGGCTCCTCAAGCTCCAAAGTTAAAAATAGAAAATTCAGAAACTGGATTAAAAATCTTTTGGTCACATCCTGAAAAGTCCAACCTAAGTCGTGCTGTTGTTTTTAAAAAATACAAGAATATTTGGGAATATGAGATCCACTCAATCGATAGTGATTTTATAGAAATTTTATCAAAAAAAGACAAAATTCTAGAAGAATTAAGGCTGCAGGTAGTGGATAAGGCAGGTAATAAAAGTAAAATAACCGTTGGATTAAAAACTGCAAAAGGTAAATCTTAAAATAACTATTTCTACTTTGTTGAATTCAATAACTTTTTAGTTACCTCGACCTTCAGGTCGTGGAAAACAAAAAACGACAATTCTTTTGGCGACATTTTTGTAACAAAATTGGTGACAAAAACTAAGAAGGACATTGCCATCGAGAACTATTCACTTAATTCGTTTAAACCAAAATTTTGGCTAAACAGATTTACTAATATTTAAAAAAGCCACCCTAACTAATATTCAGGATGGCTTTTAAATTTTGATTTAGGACCTAAAAATTTAAGCACTAAAATCTATCTGCATTCATAACTTTTGTCCAAGCCTTTATAAAATCATGAACAAATCTTTCTTGCTCATCATCACAGGCATACACCTCTGCAATCGCTCTGAGTTCAGAGTTTGATCCAAAGACTAAGTCTACTCTTGTTGCCGTTCCCACAGAGTCGCCTGTTGTTTTGTTTTTTCCTTCGAAAAACTCTTTCTTATCAGACGTAGGTGTCCAAGCAGTATTTACATCTAGAACATTTACAAAAAAGTCATTAGATAATACATCAACACGATTTGTAAAAACACCATGTTTAGATCCATCATAGTTTGCACCAAGTACCCTCATTCCAGCCACTAAAACTGACATTTCAGGTGCTGTAAGATTAAGTAATTGAGCTTTATCAACTAGTAAATGTTCTGCTATTTTTGAAAAATGACCTTTTGAGTAATTTCTAAAACCATCAGCTTGAGGCTCTAAAGGACCAAAAGAATCTATATCAGTTTGCTCTTGTGAAGCATCACCTCTACCCGGTGTAAAAGGCACTTTAACGGCTACACTTGCTCCATAAGCAGCTTTCTCAATAGCTGCAACTCCACCAAGTACGATCATATCAGCCATAGAGATTTCTTTTCCAAAAGATGATTTAATGGCCTCTAATTTATCAAGAACTTTAGATAATTGAGTGGGATTGTTAGCCTCCCAATATTTCTGTGGAGCCAATCTTAATCTACCACCATTTGCACCACCTCTCATATCAGACTTTCTGAAAGTTGAGGCAGAGGCCCACGCAGTAGAAACCAATTCAGATATTGTAAGGCCAGAATTGAGTATTTGACTCTTTAACGTTTGTACATCTTCATCACTTACTAAAGGGTACGTTACCGCAGGGATTGGGTCTTGCCAAATCAATTCTTCTGTAGGCACTTCTGGTCCCAAGTACCTAGATTTAGGACCCATGTCTCTGTGCGTTAATTTAAACCATGCCCGTCCAAAAGCATCTGCGAATAGATCAGGATTTTCAAAAAATCTTCTTGACACTTTTTCGTATGCAGGATCAAATCGTAATGCTAGATCAGAAGTCAGCATAACAGGCGGGTGTTTTACATCTGCCTGATGCGCATCTGGAACCATATCAGCGGCTTGGCCATTCTTTGGTATCCATTGGTGAGCACCTGCAGGACTCTTCGTCAATTCCCATTCAAAGCCAAATAGATTTTCAAAATAGTTGTGACTCCACTTGATTGGAGTAGATGTCCATGCACCTTCAAGACCACTAGTTATCGTGTGCTCAGAGTGTCCTTTGCCAAATTTATTGATCCAACCCATGCTCATTTCTTCCAGAGGAGCACCAGCTGGTTCTCTACCTACATATTGAGAAGGGTCAGCTGCACCATGCGTCTTACCAAATGTATGCCCACCTGCTATTAATGCCACTGTTTCTTCATCATTCATAGCCATTCGTGCAAAAGTCTCTCTAATATCACGAGCAGAAGCAATTGGATCTGGATTTCCATTTGGTCCTTCAGGATTGACATAGATCAAACCCATTTGTACAGCACCTAGTGGATTTTCAAGATTTCTATCACCAGTATATCGTTTATCACCTAACCACTCGGTTTCAGATCCCCAATAAATATCCTCTTCAGGTTCCCACACATCTTCACGACCTCCAGCATACCCAAAAGTTTCAAATCCCATTGATTCTAAAGCACAGTTTCCTGTTAGAATCATTAAGTCAGCCCAAGACAATTTTTTGCCATATTTTTTCTTTACTGGCCATAATAATAATCTAGCTTTATCTAAGTTGCCATTGTCAGGCCAACTATTGAGTGGGGCAAATCTTAGAGTACCAGAATTTGCACCCCCACGACCGTCACCCGTGCGATATGTACCTGCACTGTGCCATGCCATTCTTATGAAAAAAGGACCGTAATGTCCGTAATCTGCTGGCCACCAATCTTTTGAGTCAGTCATCAAAGCATAGATATCATTTTTTACTTCAGCTAGATCTAACTTCTTAAACTCCTCTGCGTAATTGAAATCAGTATCCATTGGGTTGGATAAGTTGGAATTTTGTCTTAGAATATTTAGTCTAAGCTGATTGGGCCACCAATCCCTGTTACTCGTACCTCCACTTGCCAAGGGTACTGTAGCACCGAATCCAAAAGGACATTTGCCTCCTTCGTTCTTTAATTCTTCCATTTAATCGTATTTTAAAATTATTATATTAAAAATTATTGGGTAAATTACTATGGTTTTATAAGAATTTATATGATTTCAGTCCTAACCCAACGTGATTGTAATCATTCTAGAAATCAAATCTCAAACCTTTATTTTGATGATCAAATTTCCAATGCAAAGTTAACACATTTTTACTATTGATATTATAAATGTTTTTTATATTTGCTATTCACATTATCTATATATGAATTTACAACAATTTGAATATCTCATTGCTTTAGATCAGTTTAAAAATTTTAGTAAGGCTGCGGATGCTTGTTTTATTACCCAAGCTACGATGAGTACCATGGTCAAAAAATTAGAAGAAGAACTAGGAATCGTTATTTTTGATAGGAAAGCCAATCCTCTTTGTACCACTGATAGCGGTAAGGAAGTCATTGTTGAAGCAAAGAAAATACTAGAACACGTTCAAAGAATTCGAGAAAAAGCTTCAAATCTTAATATTGAAATAGAAGGAGAAATTAATCTCGGTATTATTCCAACAATTTCAAGTAGTCTTTTACACCGACTATTACCTGACTTACTGGACAAATATCCTAACCTTCATTTTAATATAGAAGAACTTACGACCAAAACAATAATCCAACATCTTAAATCAGGAAGACTTGACGCAGGTGTTATTTCCACTCCAATCGATAATAGCGAAATGGAAGGTCAAGTTTTATATTATGAAAAGTTAATGGTATATGGACATATAGAAAGTAATAGAAAATACCTTTCTCCAGAAGATTTAACATATCACCAAATGTGGTTGCTAAAAGAAGGACATTGTCTAAGAGAGCAAATTATTGACCTTTGTTCACTAGAACCTGGAAATATCAAACAAAATATTTCTTTTCAACCCAATACTTTTGACTCACTACTTAATTTGGTAGATAAATTTGGTGGCTTGACTTTGCTCCCAGAATTGTATTATAAAGATTTAGATAAAGAACGAAAATCCAAAGTTATGCAATTTGATGCTCCATATCCGGTGCGAGAGGTAAGTCTTGTATATTACAGACCTTTTGTAAAACAAAGAATCCTTCAAATGTTGACTTCTGAAATTATAACATTGATTGCCCTTGAATTAAAATCTTCTAGACTAGAATCAACAGACCTCAGAATCACAAAAATTAATAAAACCTGAAAGGCTTAAATTGGCTAGTCCATTTTTATTCGAATTACTTTTCTTTAAATTCCTAAGCGTCTAACTTTTCGAACAGATCAGCAACATTTTCAACTTTAGTTACTCCAATTCCGTTTTTAACGTCTTGTATTGCTTTTTTTGTTTCGGCATTAAAGCGAGGTTTTTTATTTTCGACTTTTACAAATGGTAATTCATTAAGATAAGCGAGTAATGCTTTAGCTTCTTGTTTTCTATTGTCTATTTTGATTGTAATTTCTACACTACTTTGTTTTTACAAAAATACAAAATAATTTTTTCTAAATGTGCAAAATATTTTAAATATTCAACTGTAGTACAATCGGAGAGGATTCAAAATTTAATCAATAAAAACCTTATCCTCTTTATTATTAGTCAGATGAAAATAGATATTCAAACCCAAGAGGGTAAAAATAAGTATGTAAATATCAACAGTGGGCATAACCTGTGGTAAGACTCCTACCATGCTTATAATGGTTAGTAAAATTAATAAAACACTTAAACCAATAGTAAATTTTTTGGATAAAAAAGGTAACAATAAGTATAGTGGACTCAACCAGATTAGATTATAGTTGACTTTTGTAGTCTGGTGATCAGTACCAAACCACATAAACAGCAATATCATACTACCTATTCCAAAAATGACAAAACTTAATGATAATATACCGAAGGCAACTGCTTTAAATTTGGTAAAATAAAGAACCAATAATAAAATAGATAAAGCTAGAAAAATATTAAATGGAGTAAAAATATGTTTTTGTTCTTGTCCCTGATCAAAAAAAAGTAATTGTCTATTGGGCATAAAGGTGTATTTCTTAAGCTGCTCTTGTCCTATAGTAGCATTTGTCATATGTAAAGATAAATAATCAGGTAAAAACATCTGACTTTGCACATCGGTAATTTTGTCCGCAGGTGATGCCACAATTAAGTCTATTCCAAAACGTGTCCACGGATAATTGCCTAAGTATTCATGAAGCATGTTTCTAAATGTTTTTGATGCTCCGGTTTCATCTACAATTGAAATTGGCAGATGATTATTAAAAACATCTCGCACACGGGTGGCACAGTTGTCATAAAGGAAATCATATAAATAATCTTTGTTTTCTGGCAGCGCATTGTTTTCTAAAAATTTTAAAATTAGATCTGCTTCTTCTTGAGAAATATCTAAGACTTGTTCTGATACACTTCTTTTTGTTTCATTATATTCATACATGAAGTTTTGAAAAGGAGCTTTGGCTAATTGGTATGGGAGTTTGCCTCGCAAAAACTTTATAAGAAATCCCTGTGTGTTAAAATCAAATGTTCCATAATTATAGGTGATATCTTCTTCACTTTTTACATTTTTGATTCTAATTGCTGTATGCCCAAAAAGACTGTAAATCTCTGTCCCCGGTGCAATTGTCAATAAAGATACTTGATAAAAAGGTTTTTGGAGTGTATCACTACCTTTAGCTATTACTAATAATGAGCATGTCAGTAAAATCGCAAGAAATATTTTATAAAAATGATATACCATTGTAATAAAAATAGATATTTACAGCAAAATTATAAATTATCCTATTAAATTTGAGTTTAAGAACTTTAAAAATCAATTGACACATTTTATTTAAAATAAGTTACTACTAAACTATTTACGATGCATAAAAGAACTTTCCTTCGAAATACAGCTTATATGCTTGGTTTCGCTCCACTTTTGTCTTCTGAATTACTTGCAGAAGCTACCTCAGATCAATATGCTGACAATAGTGATGATAAAAAATGGCAACAAGTAAGAAAAGACTACAAATTAAACAAGTTTATAAATCTAGAGAATGGTTATTATTGTATAACTCCTCAACCGATAATGAAAAAATTTATCGCTCATATAGATAGAGTTAATACTTTAGGTTCTTTTTATATGCGAACCTATCGCACAGATGACAGGCAAAAAGTAAAAGTTAAATTGGCCAACTTAATGGGATGTAGCGAAGAAGAAGTAGTAGTGACTAGAAACACTACAGAATCTTTAGACTTGATCATTAGCGGATTTCCATGGCAGCCAGCAGATGAAGCAATTATGTCCAATCAAGATTACGGATCTATGCTTAGTATGTTTAGGCAAGTGGCTAAAAGACACGGAGTAATCAATAAATTGGTCGATATTCCTCTTGACCCCAGTTCAGATGAAGAGGTCGTGAGTGTATATGAAAAAATGATTACACCCAAGACCAAAATGATCATGATTCCTCATATGGTAAACATTACAGGTCATATTCTACCTGTTAAGAAAATATGTGATATGGCACATCGATATGGAGTGAAAGTATTGGTAGATGGTGCACATTGTATTGCTCACTTTGAATTTAAGATGAGCGACTTAAACTGTGATTACTATGGGGCAAGCCTGCATAAGTGGTTGAGTAGCCCACTTGGTGTAGGATTTTTATACATACGAAAAGAGCATATCCCGACTATTTGGCCCCTATTAGCGGGTTGGGATGATGACAATAGTAAAATAAGCTATATAAGTAATAATGGTACAACACCCTCTTATTCTGAATTAGCAATTATTGACTCCATAGATTATTATTTGAGTATAGGCCAAAAAGAAAAAGAAGATCGATTAAGGTTTTTGCAAAATTATTTTGTTGATCAATTGCGCGATCATCCCAATGTCATGATCAACACCCCTCGCGACAAAAGTAGGTCTTGTGGCATTGCCAATGTGGGATTAAAGAATATGAAACCTGCTGACCTAGCTAAGAACTTACTTGAAAAATTCAATGTTTACACAGTAGCCATTGACGGTGTAGGAGTACACGGATGTAGGATTACACCTAATATATATACCACTACCAAAGAGTTAGATGTCTTTATTAAAGGCGTCAAAATGTTAGCATCCTAATTTTAAAGAAGAAAAATAAATTTATAAAATGAAAAGAATAGCAATATTAATCACCTTTTTGACATCTCAAGTATTGACAGCTCAATATGGTAATTATCTACCAGCACCTTCACAAAAGCCACCACTCCACGGTAAGGAATGGATGGCTATAACAGGTAAGCCACTCGCTACAACAGCAGGTTCGATGATTTTTACAAAAGGAGGTAATGCAATAGATGCTTCATGTGCTATGCTTGCTGCCACGTGTACGATGTTTGATGTGTTAAGTTGGGGTGGAGAGCTACAGGGCTTGATATATCATCCTACATTGAAAAAAGTAATTGCAATCAATGGATTGGGAGTAGCGCCACAAAAGGCAACGGTTGATTATTATAAAAAAGCGGGACACGAGAATTTTCCACCTGAATATGGTCCTTTAGCTGCTGTTACACCAGGGATACCAGGAGGATTAATGGTGGTATTAGCTGAATATGGCACGATGAGTCTAAAGGAAGTTTTAGCACCAGCGATCAGTATGGCGAATGGATATCCTATCGAAGCTCAAACGGCCAATTCAATAGAAAGACAAAAGAAGCTCATAAAGGAATGGCCATATTCTAAAAAGATCTTGTTGCCACACTTGGGAGAAGAGCGAGAGGCACCTCATGCTGGAGAAATTTTTGTACAAAAAGAATTAAAAGCTACACTCGAAAAACTGATTGAAGCGGAATCTAAAGCATTAAAGCAAGGTAAAAATAGAAAACAAGCCATCATGGCGGCTTATGACAGATTTTATAAAGGTGATATAGCAGATGAATTGGTCAGAGGCACCAAAGAAATGGGAGGATTAATAGAAAAAAGTGACTTAGCCAATTGGAAAGTAAAGATAGAAGAACCTTTGTCTACCAATTATAGAGGTATAGAAGTGTATAAATTGCAAGAGTGGACCCAAGGGCCAGTCTTGTTACAGTCGCTTAATATGTTAGAAAACTATGATTTAAAGAAAATGGGTTATAATTCTACCGAATACATTCACACTTTATATCAGGTTATGAATTTATCATTTGCTGATAGGGATTTCTATTATGGAGATCCAGCGTTTATGAAAAACTCACCTATTAAAACTTTGATATCAAAAGATTACGCTAAAGATCGATTAAAACTGATCAACCCTGACAAAAATGATCCTGCTTTTAGACCAGGGGATCCATATAGTTTTATAGGAAAGCCGAACCCCTTTGCAAAATATCTCAGAGAAATTGACACCTCAAGGAGCACGGGTTTCCTTGATGACAAATTTAAAGAAGAGTTTCAAATGGGTACGACAACTGTAGTTGCTGCTGATAAATCTGGATGGGTGGTTTCTTTCACTCCAAGTGGGGGCTGGATACCAGCATGTATTGCGGGTAATACCGGTGTAGGTCTAAGTCAGAGAATGCAATCATTTGTATTGAATGAAAAAGATGGGCCTAACAATGTCCTAGCTCCGGGTAAGCAACCAAGAGTGACTCTTACCCCAAGTATGGCGCTCAAAGATGGTAAACCTTTTCTAGCATTTGCAAAACAAGCAGGTGACGAACAAGACCAGCTTTTACTACAATTTTTTCTAAATGTTGTAGAGTTTGACATCCCTATACAGAAAGCAACGGAAGCTCCAAGCTTTAAAACATACCAAATGTACTCTACCTTTGGAAAACACGAACGTAAACCAGGAAATATGATGCTCAATACTGCAACGTCTGAAAAAATAAGAAAAGAGCTCGAAGCGATGGGTTATAAAATACAAACAGAAAATAGAACGAGTGGACCTGTCAATGCGATATGGTTTGACTGGAAACATGGTACATTATGGGGAGGCTCGAGTAATCATGGAGAAGATTATGGAATAGGGTGGTAGTCAAATTTTTAGGTAGGCTTAAAATAATTTTTACTGATTACCAGGAATAATAGTTAAGGACATCTCTTTTCTATACATGGAGGGACTCTTACTTGTTATCCTCTTAAAGTATTTATTGAAATGTGAGAAATTATTAAAACCTGAATCATAACAAATATCCGTAATTGGGGTAGACGTTTCGGCTAATAATTTACATGCATGGGAGATACGATATTCGTTTAAAAACTCAATAAAAGTTTTACCTGTCTGTTTTTTAAAAAATCTACAAAACGATGGTACAGTCATAGCAGTTATGGAGGCCAATTCATCTACCGTAATCGGATCTTGAAACTTTTCGCTTACAAAATTAAAAACTTCGTCCAATCGGTCTGCTCCTTGTACAGTATACATCAAAGAGGCTCCGCCTGCGTTCAAGATTTCATAATCCCTTGAGGTCCCTAATATATTTAAAATCTTAAGAACTTCTATTAACTTTTCAAAATTGCTCATATAAAAAAGACTCTCAAAACGCTCTCCAACCTCGGTGCGTGTATTACCTATAAATGAAAGGCCATTCTTGGCGATGTCAAACAATCTTTTTATTGCTATAAATTCTGGTCGTGTTAGGATATTTTCACCAAGAAAATCTTCTCTAAACTGAAGCACAAATTCTACACCTGAACCTTGAAGACGATCTGCAAAACCCAGATGGGGTAAATTACTACCAATCATGATCAGTTCTCCGTTGTAATAGTTGGAAATATGATTACCTATGTGTCTAGTACCACTGCCATCTCTAATGTAGACTAATTCTATTTCTTCATGATAGTGCCACATAGCTTTCTTATCATTGATTACACTATCAAACTTTTTCAACGTATAAGAACTTCCAAAAGATGGCTCAATTCTTTCAATAAATGCTCTTTTTTGCATTTTTCATTAGTTTAATTTGTACCTAGATGGATTATTTAAACCCAATTAACATTAAGATAACAAATATACGACAATATAAGTTAAAATAGAACATATTTGTGAAAATATATTTGTAGCTCAGAGAATATTGTCGTTGTATCTTTGTATCATCATAATGAAAACGATCTGAGCAATTCAGATTTTAAGATTAATGTGGCTTTAACGATTTGAATTTCAAAAAAAACCTGGTCTAAAAAGTTAGACTAGGTTTTTTTCTTTAAGCCCACTATTTAAATTTTTGTTTTATTTTTATAATTATTTTATTTAGAAGTGAGTCTCCCGCCTGACTTGATTTTAAAATCACGGTAGACTACAGAAAATTTCTTATTGTTGTATTTCTAACAATTCTATTTCCCTTTATATTTTATTTCAAAACATTTATCAATACATAATTTGGTAATCATTGAGAAGTAATCATTAGTATTAACACACTTAGTTCTAATAATTCTTATTTATGGTAAAATAGCACACAATTATGTAAATATATTTGTGTTTTGATACTTTACAACAGTATATCTTTGTATCATCCTTCTGAAAGATGTTTGAATAATTTCAGCATCCAAAAATAAATGTGGCTTTAACGATTTGAATTTCAAAAAACCCGGTCTAAAACGTTAGATTGGGTTTTTTCTTTTTAGGGTCGCTATTACCATCTTTTCTTTTTTACATTTGAATACACCTTAAGGTTTTTTGACGAGCAATATCTCTTAACAAAACTTTATTAAATAGAATTATATATCCAAAGAACTATTTTTGGTCAAGACCGTACTATTTATAATTTTTATAAAATTTAAAAGAATAAGATTATGAATAACAAGAAATTAGTTTATTTGAGTTTTGCAATACTATTTGCATCACTAACATCATGTGTCACTGTCAACCAAGGAGAAATTGGAGTAAAGCGTACCCTTGGAAAGTATCAAGACAAAACCTACAATGGCGGTTTAGCTTTCTTCAATCCTTTTATCTCAGTTGTACAAAAGGTAAATGTAATGACTCAAAACTTAGAAGTTGAGTTATCTATTCCTTCAAAAGAAGGATTGAACATTCGATCGGAAGTATCCATTCTGTATAACGTGATGCCGAAAAAGGTACCTGAACTTTTGAGAAATATAGGAGATGATTATGAAGCCAACTTAATACTTCCAGTATTTAGGTCTGCTGTAGCAGATGTGTCGTCAAGGTATTTTGCAAAAGACATGCATACGGGTGAAAGGTCAGCTATAGAGGTAGCTATTAAAGATCAAATGATGCAACTTTTAAAAGGAAAATCGATCGAAATTGAAGCCGTATTGTTAAAAAGTGTTCAAATGCCTCCAAGTTTGGCAAGAGCCATAGAAGAAAAATTAGAAGCTGAACAAAGAGCACAGAGAATGCAGTTTATTCTACAGTCTGCGACTCAAGAAGCAGAACAAAAAATCATCCAAGCAAAGGGTACGCGAGACGCCCAAATGATTATTGCCGAAGGATTAGACAACAAAATTTTACAATTTAAAGCTATCGAAGCCTTTATGGAATTGTCAAAATCAGCCAATGCAAAAGTCATCATAACAAGCGGTAATAATATTCCGCTCATGATGAATATGGATGAAAAGGTAAATACACCTACAAGCACTACGAGAGTTACTAGCGCGGTGAACAATTAAATAGTTGCAGTTTTTGAATAGAAGGGGGGTTAAGCAGTCATGTTTTACCCCTTTTTTTTATGTGTATAATTTACTGGCAATTCTAAATTTTAAAGCCAAAAAATTGATAAACCCAAAATCCGCATTAGAAATGAACTGCATGAAAAAATATACCACCTAACTTACAATTGCAGTAGCTGTGACGGGGCGTCACAGTTCAAGACTAAATTGACTTGCGGTCAATTTTTAACGTCTTTCTTATCCTCGATGTAGCTTGGGCTACACCTGCGGGATAAAATTTCCGAGCAATGCCAACTATTTTGTCATATATTCATTCGAATAAAGTCTAATGCGGAATTTGGCATAATGTCTGATGTTGATTAATTCTACTTTGATAAGTTGAAAACAGAATGCTTCTAAATTCAATTAAAGTTAAAAATGGCAACGTCCTTATTAGTTTTTGTCACCATTTTTGTTGCAAAAATGTCGCCAAAAGAATTGTGGTTTTTTGTTTTCCACGACCTGAAGGTCGCGGTAACTTAAAAATTATTGAAGTTAACAAAGTAAAATTAATATGTGTAAACCTACTGGTTGAGGAGGTTAAGTTTTTAAATTAAGGAAGGTTAAGTTTTCTTACACTTCTGATCACTCTTAACTTCTTTTAACCATCTTAACCATCTTAACCTCCCTTAACCTTCACAATTAACCCTTTCATTTGTGCACCTTGTACAAATTTGACATTAATTTATTTTCAATAATCTTCAGCAAATAGTAAAAATTCATTAGATTCCTAAGGAAAAGAATAATTTACTTTTTATAGGCTCTTGGTATATTTGATAAATCAGTTTTTAAACTTATTTTCTTGCTTATACCAATAAAAATGAGTAATTTTGCGTGCTTTATATTAAAAACACATATAAAAAAATATAATTCATCAAAGAATGAGTGAGGAAATAAATAAAGAAAATCCGAAAGGCAATTACGATGCAGATAATATCCAAGCCTTAGAAGGTTTAGAAGCGGTAAGAAAGAGGCCTGGAATGTACATTGGTAGTACCGATACAAAGGGTTTACACCACTTGGTTTGGGAAGTTGTAGATAATTCAATAGACGAGCATTTAGCTGGATATTGTACACATATAGATGTGATCATCCATACGAATAACTCAATCACAGTAACAGATAACGGTAGAGGTATTCCCACAGGTATGCATCAGAAGTTGCAAAAGTCTGCTCTTGAGGTAGTTATGACGGTACTACATGCTGGAGGAAAATTTGATAAAGATACCTACAAAGTATCAGGTGGACTCCACGGAGTAGGTGTGTCTTGTGTTAATGCATTGTCTAATTATCTTCGTGTAGAAGTACACCGTGAAGGAAAGAAGTTTGAGCAAATATATGCCAAAGGTATTCCACAAACGCCTGTAAACGAAATCGGTACTTCTGACAAGAGGGGAACAATTGTTACTTTCTTACCTGACGACACCATTTTTGAAGAATTGGTTTATGATTTTGACACGCTTTCAAAAAGATTTAGAGAGCTTTCTTACCTTAATAAAGGTTTATATCTTACCTTAATAGATGAAAGAGAAAAGCAAGAAGATTCTGATGAGTTCAAAAAGACTTCTTATCATTCTGAAGGGGGACTTAAAGAATTTGTACAATATTTAGATGGTGCAAGGACGCCACTTCTTGAAAATCCGATTCATATTGAAGGCAAGGAAGATAATGTTGAAGTCGAAGTTGCGCTGACGTACAATACTGGATATCAGGAAAATATTTTTTCTTTTGTAAATAATATAAATACAAGAGAAGGTGGTACCCACGTAGCTGGTTTTAGAAGAGCTTTGACAAGAATATTTAAGCAATATGGCGATGACAATAACCTTTTTGCTAAGGCTAAAGTCACCATATCAAGTGATGACTTTAGAGAAGGTATGACAGCTATTGTATCTGTGAAAGTCCCTGAACCTCAATTCAAAGGCCAAACTAAAGGTGAATTAGGTAACTCAGAAGTAACCGGTATTGTATCGAGAGCGGTTGGTGATGCTCTTAAATATTTCTTAGAAGAAAATCCTAACCAAGCAAAAAGAATCATTGAAAAAGTAGTGCTAGCCGCTACCGCAAGGCACGCAGCTGAGAAAGCCCGTGAAATGGTTCAGAGAAAAACGGTATTGACAGGTGGTGGCTTACCTGGTAAGTTGTCAGATTGTTCATCAAGAAATCCAGCAGAGTGCGAAGTTTACCTAGTGGAGGGAGATTCAGCAGGTGGTACAGCCAAGCAAGGTAGGGACAGAAACTTTCAAGCTATTTTACCCTTAAGAGGTAAGATTTTGAATGTCGAAAAAGCTATGGAGCACAAGATTTATGAAAATGAAGAAATTAAAAATATTTTCACAGCGCTAGGAGTAAGTATACAAGACAAAGATGGGGAGAGGGTTCTCAATATTGACAAATTGAGATATCATAAAGTAGTGATCATGTGTGATGCCGATGTAGATGGTAGTCACATTTCAACATTGATTATGACTTTCTTCTTTAGGTATATGAAACCACTCATAGAAAATGGTCATATATTTATAGCAGCCCCACCGCTTTACAGAGTAGCAAAAGGTAAGGAGTTTATCTATTGCTGGAACGAAACGGAGCGACAAAGTGCGATAGAAGTATACTCAAAAGGTAAGGAAGACGCTACTGGTATCAAAACACAAAGATATAAGGGCCTCGGTGAGATGAATGCTGAGCAATTATGGGAAACTACGATGGATCCAACCACTAGGTTAATGCGTAAGGTTACTATTGAAGATGCTATTGGTGCAGACCTTGTTTTTTCTATGTTAATGGGAGATGAAGTACCTCCTAGAAGACAGTTTATAGAAGAAAATGCAAAGTATGCTAAGATCGATGTTTAAGTTTTGAGGTTAATATGATTAAGTTCTAGTGCTGCGTCTAATTAAAAAAACAAAAGAAGAAAAACATATATTGGATATTTAAATATTACAAATTAATATAATATGTTTGTGGCTAAATATTAAAAATCAAAATCTATGTCACGAAAACATTCTTTTATTGAGTTACCAGT
>JALHLK010000007.1 GCA_022844565.1 Saprospiraceae bacterium | reverse complement strand
TATCTCGCCTTCTTCCTTCCCCTTCTCTTCTCCCTCTATAAAAACCCCTTCCTTCGAATTGGGACCGCAAAGATACTAGCTCCTTTTCTATTATTCAAGCTTTTTTATCTTATTTTATTAATTTTTTTTAAAATTTTTTTTCTGATTCATTTTATTAATTAATTTTCAATTAGTTACGTTTCGAAAAAAAATTAAAAAAATTTGAAAAAATTTGAACGCGACATCATTTTTACAAAAAAAATCAAAAATTAAGGTACAATTCTACAGATCTCCAAGTTGTGGCCTGACTATAATATCCTCCAAAGTTGCAGAATCTCCTAGATCTAATGCACAGAGTACAATTTTCGCAATATCTTCTGCTTCCATAAGTCTCTCTTTGGGCAAATCGACCCCTTGCCAGCTATCTGACCATGTTGCCCCTGGGAAAATGGCCGTAACTTTAATGTTGTATTGTTTTAATTCTTCTCTTAATGCTTTTGAAAATCCATTAAGAGCAAATTTAGATATGGAGTATGATCCTCCCATTGGATATGCCTGTAAAGATGCAACTGAACATATATTAAAAATGTGACCGCTCTTCACCGATTTCATTTTGTTAGCTATCGGCTTTGTTATATAGTAAGCACTGTATAGATTTGTATTTATCATGAAAGGGAGCTGGGAGTCATCTTCGTCCATTAAATTACCTGGTTTAAACGTCCCAGCATTATTTACTAATACATGAATTTGATTGTTAAAGGCAGTGAACATCTTGTCTAGGAATCTATCAATATCAGACTTTATACTTACATCACAAATGTCAAAATAGAATTTTGATAAAGGAAACTTTGAATCTAGGTCATTTTTCATGTCAAGTCCATTTTGGAGTGACCTACTACAAAAAGCAATATTAAAGTTTTTTGACGCCAAAGCATAAACAATTGCTTTTCCTAAACCTTTAGTGGCTCCGGTCACAAGTACATATTGATCTCTCATATAATCCATTTATTTAATTACACGAAGATCAAATATTATTTCCATAAGTTAAAAGAAAAGATTAAATAATGATAAAAGAATAAGATTTGGTAAAGTAAGTCATATTTTTGCGTTGTTGCAAAACCAAATTAAGGATAATGTTAGGAAGTAATAAGTTATTTTATCATTTAGGTAAGTTCATGATCTGGCAGAAGGTAATTTACAAAAAACCAGAGAATCTAAGGATGTATTATAATGAGACAATCCGTCAAATGTATGATATTGGTATTGGGTCAATATCTATTGTTTTTTTAATATCAATATTTATAGGGGCGGTTACTTCTCAACAATTTTACTATCAAATGGAAGGTACGTTGATTCCAGCCTATTATATTGGATACATCGTTAGAGATATGACAATTATTGAATTAGCACCTACAATAACTTGTTTAGTACTTGCTGGAAAAGTAGGATCAAATATGGCTGCAGAGATAGGAGGAATGCGACAAAAAGAACATATTGATGCGATGGAGATTATGGGTGTAAATACTTCTGCGTATTTAGTCCAACCGAGATTGATAGCTGCAGTAATCGTTATACCTATATTAGTTACCATGGCTGCAATAGTTGGTATATTAGGTGCTTATTTAGCTTCTGTTCCGATGGGTTTATTTAGTGGTGCCGATTTTGATAGGGGAATTAGAGAATTTTTTATACCTCATAATGTTACAATGATGTATGTAAAAGCAGTAGTTTTCGCATACATTTTGGCATCAGTATCCTGCTATCAAGGATACTATGTAAAAGGAGGGAGTATTGAGTTGGGAGAGGCATCTACAAGGGCTGTGGTATATAGTGATATTTTGATTCTTGTAGCTGATTATATTATAGCTGTTGCATTAACAGCGTAAAAGTGAATATGGCATGATAAAATGTGTAGGAATAAAAAAGACTTTTGGAAGTCAGGAAGTACTAAAAGGGATAGATTTTACTTTCGAAAATGGTAAAACGAATTTAATCATCGGTAAAAGTGGTGCTGGCAAAACTGTTTTGTTGAAGATTTTGGTAGGATTGGTAGCACCGACTGAAGGTGAAATATGGTATGGAGATAAAAACTTTTTTGCACTTACAAAAAAAGAGCTTTCCACTTTACGTATGCAAGTAGGGATGCTTTTTCAAGGAAATGCACTTTTTGATTCTTTAACTATAGAGCAAAATATTCGATTTCCAATGGATATGTTCACAAAAATGACATTGAAAGAAAAAACTGAAAGAGTTAATTATTGTCTAGAAAGGGTTTCACTTTCGGGAGTTAACAAAAAATATCCTTCTGAAATAAGTGGGGGTATGCAAAAAAGGGTAGGTATTGCAAGGGCCATCGTACTCAACCCAAAATACTTATTTTGTGATGAGCCCAATTCAGGCCTCGATCCGCAAACGAGTATTACTATCGATGAACTTATCTCTTCAATTACAAAGGATAACAAAATAACTACGATAATTAATACCCATGATATGAATTCGGTGATGGAAATTGGTGAAAACATATGCTTAATTGACAAGGGTATGTTAGTTTGGGAAGGTAGTAAGGATGAAGTGCTAACATCTGAGAGTGAGGAATTGCATGATTTCATATTTGCTAGTCCCTTCTTACAAAAGTTAGTAGACCTTAGAAAATAAATTATTTTAATTACTTTTATAATCTTCAGGTATAAAGTTACTTAGCTCATAGAAACGAGTAAACATTTCTTCTTTATACCAATCTAGTTTTTTAGTTAGTTGGATAGCTTCAATATGAGACTTATTGGAATAAGCATATTCTTTCATTGCTTCTTCTGATTCCCAAATACTTAGCGTGGCTTGTTGAATCCAGGGGAGTTCGCCAATACCTATAGAATATAATCGACCCTTTGCTTCTTCAATTGCTTTACTTGTTTTAGGTACATGCTTCCAAAAGTGAATAAGTTTTGTTGGTTTGATGGTTGCACGCGTGAGTACTAATCTTTTGATGGAAGTAAAATCATGTTCAATTATTTTGAAAGGTGTTTTATTATCCCAAGTACCATGGAACTTATATGGAGTTGCGTAAATTTTTGTGGTTGAAGAAGTATTTTTTTGGTATTCAAGTAATGGCTTAAATGAGGATTCGAATTTATGAATATACTTAGGATCATCCCAAACCATCATTGCAGCGTAAATACCGAAATTTGGTCTAATACTAAATCCTTGTCCATGACCACTGCCCATCATTTTTGCAAATGAACATCCTTCAACTAGTTTTAATTCATTTGGGAAGAAAGCCATTTTTGTGAAAGCCTTAAGTTTTTTCCCTTGTGAAATATTAAATATATAGAACGAGACTATTTGCATTAAGAACCATTTATTAAGTCCAAAAATTGATCCTCGGTAAGAATCTGGACTGTACCTAGGGCTTGTGCTTTTGTAAGTTTAGAACCAGCAGACTCTCCAACAACTAAAATGTTTAAATTCTTAGATACTGCGGAGATATTTTTCGCTCCATATTTTTCGGCCAATTCTTCTGCTTCTTTTCTTCCCATTTTAGTCATAGAGCCAGTAAAAAGAATAGTTTTGCCAGCCAAAGGAGCATCCGCACTTATCTCCAAAGGTTTATCTTCTGAAGTTTGGTGTAAATTTACGCCTAAAGATTCCATTCGTTCAAGAAGGGCAATGTTTTGGTCGTCACTAAAGTATTTTGTTACATTTTCCGCTACAACTGGGCCAATGTCTTTTAAGATAAGGAAATCTTCTACTGTCCAATTTTTTAAATCCAATACATGGGTAATTTGTCCTGCTATAATCTTTGATGCTCTTTTACCTAGATGATGAATTGTTAATGAGTGTAATAGTTTGCTTATTGGATTATTTTTCGCTTTTTCGATCGACTCTTTGAGTTTTATAGAAGATTTCAGACCAAAACCATCGAGCTCTGCAATTTTATCATAATCAAGTGCATAAACATCAGCATAATCTTTTATCCATCCTAAATCATAGAACTTTTCAACAATACTTTTACCAAAACCTTCAATATCCATAGCTTCTTTGGAAACATGAAATATAATCCTTTGCAAGTTTTGAGCACCACATTTACAGTCTACACACCTCCAAGCTGACTCACCTTCCACTTGTGTCAAAACTGCGATGTTATCTGTTGTGTTTATAGGGCAAAACTCAGGAAAAGATATGGGAATTTCTGAACCTGAACGTAATTCTGGGAAAGATTTGACAATATAAGGAATCACATCACCGGACCTTTCAACTAAAACTGTGTCACCAATTCTTAAATCTTTACTTCTTATAAACTCCTCATTGTGCAAAGAAATGGAAGAAACTGTTACCCCCGCAAGATAGACGGGTTCTATTTTAGCAACTGGGGTAATAGAACCAATTTTACCTACCTGATATTCTACAGCTTGTAATTTTGAAGTAGCCTGTTTGGCTTTAAATTTAAATGCTACAGCCCATCTAGGGTGATGAGAAGTAAAACCTAACATGTTTTGAATAGTAAAGCTATCAGCTTTTACGACCATGCCATCTATCTCATATCTGTAATCATCCCTCTTAGCTTCCCATTCAACCACGAAATCCTTAACTTCTTCAATACCTTTGCATAACTTAGTAATTGATGATGAGCTTTTGAAGCCTAATTCGTGCAACATATTCATACTTTTGAGGTGAGAATTCAACGAATCGGTAATATCAATCCCATTAGAATCAGCAGCATAACCAAATTGAAAAACAAAAACTTCAATACTTCTATCTCGCGTCTCATTGGGATTTTTTGTTCTTAATCCCCCTGTTGCCGCATTTCTAGGATTGGCTAAAAGTTGTTGACCTTGAGTTTCTCTGATTTCATTTATTAACTTAAACCTATCTTTGGCAATAACAGCTTCTCCCCTTAATTCTGCTTTTTGAATACCAAATTTAGAGAACTGAGCTTTTAACGGTACGCTTCCAAGTGTTTTTATATTGGATGTTATCTCTTCACCTTGAATACCATCACCTCTCGTAGCTGCTCTGACTAAATAATCATTTTCATACAGAAGAGCGATACTTCCTCCATCAAACTTTGGCTCAACACTATATTCAACAATTTGATCTGTATCAAGCTTGGCTAACTTTTTTACTTGTTTATCAAAATCGTCTAAATCATCGCTATTATAGGAGTTTTCTAAAGACAACATTGGAACAATATGACCTACAGAGCCAAAAGTACTGATAATATCTTTTGCAACTCTTTGTGTGGGAGAGTCCGAAGTAATAAAAATGGGATTATTATTCTCCAGTGACTGTAATTTTTTAAAAAGAGTATCATATTCAAAGTCAGAAATGATTGGATCATTTTCGACATAGTATTTCCATTCGTGATATCTAATCACATTTCTTAATGATTCTATTTTTTCAATAACTAAATCTGAGGCTAGATACTCTTTCGATAGGTTAAAATAAACGGAATGATCTTCTTTGTTAAACATAATAGGATAGAAATAAAATTTGTGTTGTAAAGTTTAACCTAAAATCTAGTATGAAAATTCTGTTGCGTCTTCAAACTACTTCAAAATAAGTTGCTTTGCTCACTTTTCTTTCTTCACCATCCCGATAGCAATCAGGATGATTCAGTCAGTAAAAGTGCTTATCTTTTTATATTTTGAATCCTCACGACGAATTTCATTTTAAAGATTTAGGTTTAAATATAATCCAATTCAAAAGTAGATAATTAAAACCAAAATCCGATACAAAAATAATCTACAAAAATATTTAACTTCACTTTTGTCTGTGTTTTCATTAAAACTTATGCAAACCATACATCCTAAAATAAAAAAGGAGAAGGCCTGTAATAGACTTTCTCCTTTTCTTATGTGCATAAAGTGCTGAACTATTCAGCTACTAATTCAATACTAACTTTAGCTGGAACTTCCTTATGTAAATTGATAGTAACATCGTAGGTACCCACTTCTTTTATTTCGTCGGCCATAGCTACTTTTTTCCTTTCAATGTCAAGACCTAATTGTTCTCTAAGCGCTCTAACAATTTGAACGCTCGTAACAGATCCAAAGATTTTTCCTGAAACTCCTGCTTTGACACCAATTTTTAGTGTCTGGCCGTTTATTTTCTCTGCAATTTGTTTGTAATCATCCAATCTTGCAGCTTCTTTTGCTTCTTCTTCCGCCTTAATGGTATCTAAACGTTTGATGTTGTCTTTATTCGCAACTACAGCTACACCTTGAGGTATAAGATAATTACGTGCATAACCTGGTTTAACAGAAACAATATCATGTTTGTCACCCAAGGTTTCCATATTTTTTAATAATATTATATTCATCCTTACAACCTGTTTAAAAAATTATTTCAATAAGTCTGTCACATATGGTAAAATAGCAAGATGTCTTGCTCTTTTTATAGCTACAGCAACTTTTTTCTGGTATTTTAATGAATTACCAGTAATTCTTCTTGGAAGAATTTTACCTTGTTCGTTAATGAATTGTAGTAAAAAGTCAGCGTCTTTGTAATCAATATGTCTGATTCCGAACTTTTTAAATCTACAATATTTTTTTTGAGATTTTCCTATGGTAGGATTGCTTAAAAATTTTATATCGTCTCTAGATGCCATTTTGCATTAATTTAAAATATTAATAATAATTTGAGATTATTCTTCTTCTTGTACAGCGACTACTTCTTCTACAACTGGAGCAGCTACTATAGGCGCGGCAGCGATTGGAGCAGCAACTGGAGCTGGTGAAGGAGCAGAATTCGGTGCATAACCTCTAGAAGGCATATCTTCTTTTTTGACCTTCACTTTTTTCTGAGCCTTACCAATTAGACCATTTCTCTTATCAGCATTGTACTTAACACCATACTTATCTAAAGAAATAGTAAGGAATCTCATGATTCTTTCGTCTCTTCTAAGTGCTAATTCTAGTTTATCAATAAGTACACCTGACTCATTAGCAAACTCGACACAGTAAAAGATACCACTTGATCTTTTATTAATAGGATAGGTCAATTGCTTTAGACCCATTTCATCAATATGTACGATTGTCGACCCATTGTCTTTTAACATGTTTTCGTACACTTGAGCTGTCGCTTTAATTTCATCGCCTGACAGAACGGGATCGACGATGAATGTTACTTCAAAATTTTTCATCTAAATGATTGAAATTTAATAGTTTAATAAAAAAATTGTTATATTGGGCTGCAAAATTAAAATAATTTAAGAAAATAAAAAATAAATATGCGGATTAATTATTTATTTTTTTGGGTATCAGCTTTTCAAAATGCTTCATTTACAGTTAAATACATGGCACCACCTTCATTTAATGTCCTTCCGTAGTCTAATCTAAGCCTCACTCGATCCTTTTTATTTAACGTAAATCTTAGCCCTGCACCATATGCAAATTTGTAAGAATTATCAAATAGTGATGAAAATCGGTTAGCCACAGTACCTGAGGATAAAAAAGTTACACCACCTAATAATCGATATATTGGGAAGCGATATTCGGATTGTACTACCAGCATATTCTTGTCCAAATATCTTCTATCCTGATATCCTCTCATAATCTTAGGTGACCCAAAAAATGCCATATCATAAAAAGCTGGATTGCCTATCAGACTAGTACCATTTACATTAAAAGCCAAGGTATGATCTCCCATTAACTTTACATATTTCATCCCATTAAAAGACAATCTGGTAAATGAAAAATCGCTGGATAAGTATTTTGAACTCTTAAATATTTCAAATTCAAGGTAATGGCCTTTGGTCGAATTAAACAAAAAGTCTCTGTGGTCATTTTGTAATAGGACACCCAAACCCATCATCCTTCCACCATTGATTCCTGATGGGCTATCATTAAATAATTTGCCTGAAGGTTTAATATTTATAATGTCAAAATTATCAAATGCTGCTCTAACACCTAAGAAAGTCTTATTAATCCTTTTTAAAAAGTCAATCTTAAATCTTGGATTGGTTACCTCGAATGTCTCTCTATCTGAAAACTTAGAATCAACACCGATTCCATAATAATTAAACAGGTATTTAAAATAAGTCAATTCGCCCTTGGATTTGTATAGGTTGTTTTTTTTATACAGTTCGAATGGAATAAGGATTACGAGTTGCTTATTAATTGTGTAAGTGGCTGCAAACTGTAATTGAGAAGGAAAAGAAGTAGAAGGTTCACCTTTGAAGCGAAAATTATAAAAACCAGCACCTCCGAAGCCCCATCTAGTTTCAGGAAGATAATATGCTATTGGGTAGGCTAAAAATTGATTTCTTATTTTTAAACTATCTTCATTTGGAATATGAAAACTAAAATTAGCTAAAACAAAATTAGTATAAAAGAAAAATATTAGACCGCAAAAAAATGATTTTCTAATTACTTTCAAATTATCAGTTTTCAGTACTAAAACTATTTAAGATTTCACAAATGTAAGTAGCTTGATCAATGTCTAAGGCCAAAGAACAAGGCAAACTTATCACAGTCTGGTGAATAAGTTCAGAAATTGGGTAGTTCCCTTGAAGAATAAATTTGTATGCTATTTGTTTATGAGGAGGGGTTGGATAATGTACATCTGTATTTATCCCATTTTGTAATAAAAAAGCACGCAGTTTATCTCTCTCCATATATCTTAGGATAAAAATATGAAAAGCATGTTGGGTGTTGTCTGATACGATAGGAACAATGAATTTGGACCCAAGGTTATCCGTATAAATTTTTGCGATTGCTTTTTTATGATCCAAGACTACATTGATATGCTTAAGTTTTGCTCTTAATATTGCAGCTTGGATCTCGTCGAGTCGAGAATTGTATCCAATAAAGTCATTTTGATATTTTACAAGTGATCCATAGTTTCTAAGATATCGCAACTTTCGAGCAAAATCATCATCATTTGTTACGATTGCACCAGCATCTCCGAGCGCCCCAAGGTTTTTTGTCGGATAAAAACTGTAGCAACCAGCCATACCAAAGGTCCCCGTATGCTGATGATTAAACAATGCTCCATGTGATTGAGCACAATCCTCCAACACATATAAGTTGTTTTTATTTGCAATGTTTAGAATAGGCTCCATATTGCAAGGATTACCGTAAAGGTGTACCAATAAAATTGCACGCGTTTTGTTAGTGATTGATTGCTCGATAAGCAAAGGATCAATATTATAGGTTTCTATATTGGGCTCTATAAGTACCGGCTTTAAACCAGCTTGTACCACTGCTAAAATGGTGGCAATATAGGTATTTGATGGTACCAAAATCTCAGATTCAGGTTCTAAATCCAACGCTTTAAGTGACAATATCATTGCATCAAGCCCATTGGCAACACCTATACAGTGTCGAACTCCAAGATATTCAGCAAATTCATTTTCAAAACTTTCCACTTGAGAACCTAAAATATACCACCCTTTACAGACTACAGTCTGAATTGCATTATTAATATCTTCTATAAAGGGAGCATTAACTTTACCTAAATCTTCGTATGGAATAAATTGCTTCAAATATTTGCTAATTAGTAAGGGTCAAAAATATAATCGCTAGGCTCAAAAATGGTTGATGCTAACACCAAAAGAACAGCATCTTTAGAAAATTTTTGCATTGTGTGCCAGTCTTGTGGGTTAAGAATCAAACATTTATTGGGGTGATCTAGCAAATATGTTTGTTTTAGAATGCCATTATCTGAAAACACTTCACAACTACCATTAATACAAATGGCTGCTTGAGTGGTCTTGACATGTCGGTGTCCTCCCCTACTGCTGTTATCAACGCCATAGATGTAAAAAATTCGTTTTATGGAAAATGGAATTTCACTTTCTATGACAGTAAGACTGCCTCTTCCGTCAGAATGACTTGGCAATTGAATTAAATAAGCCATTTAACAAATTATTATCTACGTGAATGAGCTAAAATTATACCAAAGTTTATAATAAAAAGTCTAAGCTATCATTAGTAATATGGTGTAACACTTGAAATCCTGCATCATAAGCTCCTAGAATGTTATTATAATTGTCATCTATAAAGAGTGTACGTGTAGGATTTAGTCCCGTGTCCTTTATTATGTAGTCATATGCTGCAATATCTGGTTTTCTTAGTCCGATGAGGTGTGAGTAATATGCTTTAATAAAAAATTGATTATCAAAATCTTCAATTCCATGATTGACTTTTAGGTCATTCATTACCCATTTTAAGTGAATTTCATTGGTGTTACTTAATAGATATATAGGATATTTATTTTTAATTTTATTTAAAAACGCAAGCTTAGCGGGGTTCCAGCCCAAGAGCATAGCATTCCACGCATGAATTACTTTTATTGGGTCTACTTCTTTATTGGTAAGGTTTTGAATTCTCCAAATGAATGTTTCGCTACTTATTTTTCCTGTTTCAAATTCTTCAAAAGAATCGTACATCTTAGCAACCAAAATTTCTGTTTCTAGAGGATTGATATCAACCAATAGTGCCAGCTCCTCATAAGATTTTTCGATATCTAAATCAATTAGAACTCCTCCGAAATCAAAAACAATTGCATCAAAATCTAAGTCCATCTTCTCATTTATATAACATCTTCGCTAATGGTAGCTTCTTTATCACCTTCAATATTAGAAAAGATGGTCAGCAAATCTTCTAACTTTGATCTCAGTTCTTTACGGTGTACAATAAAATCTAGAAAACCTTTTTCCAACAAAAACTCTGAAGTTTGGAAACCTTCTGGCAGGTCTCTTTTTATTGTCTCTTTTATTACTCTTGGTCCAGCAAAGCCAATTAACGCCTTTGGCTCAGCCATATTTATATCTCCTAGCATAGCATATGAAGCGGTTACTCCGCCCGTAGTAGGATCTGTCATCAATGAAAAGTATGGTAATCTCGCTTTAGCCAATCTCGTCAATTTTGCACTTGATTTAGCCATTTGCATTAATGAAAAAGCGGATTCCATCATTCTTGCTCCACCAGATTTTGAGATGATCATGAGTGGTGTTTTATTTTCTATACAATAATCTATTGCCCTTGATATTTTTTCACCAACAACACTTCCCATCGAACCTCCAATAAACATAAAGTCCATTGCACAAACGGTGAGACCTTTGCCTTTAATTTTACCAGTTGCAACTGCCATTGAATCTTTTAATTGCGTCTTTTTTCTGGCGTCTACAAGACGTGATTCATAAGATTTTAAATCGACAAACTTTAAAGCATCTGTTGAAATCACATCGTCAAATAATCGAGTATATTTATTTTCAAAAATAATGTCGAAATATTCTTCTGAACTTATGCGGGTATGATAATCACAACTAGGGCAAATGTAACAGTTTTCAACTAAGTCTTTAAAAATGGTCAATTCACCACAATTATCACACTTGTGCCATACGCCATCTGGGGTTTCTTTTTTATACTTTGTGGCAGTTTGAATGCCATCTTTCAATCTTTTAAACCAACTCATTTATTTCTAATTAAGTAAATCCTAATTTTAATTTTGAAAATATTTTGAATACAAATGTAATCGAATATTTATTAAGACCAAGGTTTAAAATCAAATAAGGTTAAAAAAAATGGTTCAATTGAAGCTATTAGCCTTGAGTTGTTAGCTATTAGCTTTAGAAATGTCGCCAAAAGAATTGTCTATTTTTGTCTTCCACGACCTGAAGGTCGCGGTAACTAAAAATTTATTGAATTTAAAAAAGTAGAATTAATTTTAGAAATCTTATCATAGAACCAAAAAATTATTCCGGAGAAATATTTGTTTAACGGTCTAGCACTATCTACGGACGAAGCAATAGCAATTTTGTCTTTCCAGTGCTATATTATGATCTGTTTTATAAATTTATTCCTTTTAACCATGAACATAATATTCATAAATTTTGTAAAGATCTTTTTCTGAAATTCCTATTGTTTGGGCTAAAGCTAATGGGTGATTTGTTGGTTCAAGTTCAATGTAAGGTCTAATTCCATAGTTGCGAAAATGAATTCTTGATTTAATATTTTCTGTGTCTTCGTAATACGGCCAAACCCAAGAAGAAAACCAACCAAACATTGGGGGTTCATCTTCTCTAATTTCTTTATCAAAAAGTTCTTCGAACTTATAAAAATTTTCTTCGCTTAAAGAGACCCAAGCTCCAAAACTAAATTTTTCCAAATATTCGATTACAGGAAATTCCAGACAGGCTCGAACAAAGAAATTTTCATTATCAATAACACATGTGTCTGTTGTTAAAAAAACTCTTTCTGATATCTCGTCTTTTGGAATACTGAAATAATAGTTCGGGGCGTTAGTTCCAAAACTTGGCATGCCTTTATGGATTTCATCACATGTGGAACACTTGAATTCAAATTGATCAAGATTTCTCATTTATTTTACTTAATTTGACGATTCTAAGTATTTTTGAAATATTTAATTAAACCGTTTTTTATTAGTTGCCTTTAGATTTTCTTTCACTTTTTATTAATTGATCATAACTTAGAAAAAACCTACTAAACAGTAATTCCTAATATGTCACGATCTCAATCAATTCACTCTGATTATAATCTGATTTGAGTACCAATTCACGCTTGACTCCTTTATACTTATAGGAAATAGCTGTAGTATTTGGTGGTCGTGAGCCCACATTATCAGCGTGTAAAATAAGATAATTTTTACCCTCAGGGTTGAGTTTTAGTTTTACAGATTGGGGTTGTTTTTCGAGTTCGGCTTTCTCAATAATCCAATCCCCATTAAAATTGATGGAAACAACATCACCATCTATAATCATATTATCATAAAATAAAAGTTCGATGACAGCTCCATCTGCTCTAATTTTTAGTTTATTTTGAGTAACGATTCTTTCCTTTAATGAAACTGGTAAGGATTGTATAAAACCTTCTTTTGGAGATAATGTTGGTGATTCTTCCAGCTTTTTAGGATAAATCACTTGGAAAATATGTGGTAACTCCATCACTAAGGGTAATTCTGAGCTAATGGCCATCAAGGCATAATTAATTTCAGAAGATAAACCTGTGCCATATCGATTGAACTTTGACAACATACCAATATTATAATAGTAATAAAACCTGCCATAAAGTTTGTATTGATCAGGTATGGCTTCATTGTTCATAAATTTGAGAGCGGTAGTCGAAATTTGCTGTGCATTTTTAAGAATATTTGACTTTTGAAGCCCTACTTTGTTGAGGTAACCAGCCTTCTGCGTTATATCGTTTTCAAAAGTTTTGGTTTTTACTAAAAACTGTTCGTATGATACTTTATAGTTTGTAGTGTTTTTATCCCGAATGTTTACAATAAGAGATTTAGCATTGGTATAGATGTCGTAAATGCTTTTATATTCGATGGTGGTTACTTTATTTTTTTCATAATAAAATGCTACAAATTTTTCTATTTGGCCTGCTACTTTATAAAATTCTTGGAATGCTACAGCGGCCTTCTCTAATTCGATGTATACTTTGGCTAGATTATCTCTTTTGGAAAGGTCTACTCCTACGGTGACTTTGTCTAGTTCAAATCTGATGTTGTTGATAACATTTATTTGGCTTTTAATCTTTTCTGCTAGACCATTTAAGGTCTTTGCAGTAGAAGGGTCGAGGTTTTTGCTGTCTTCTATACATTTATTGTACCATTCGAAAGGTGTCAACTTATTAAAAAAAAGTTTTTCTGGATCTTCAAAAACATTTTTTGGGAGGTCATCATTGGTATAATTATTGATTTTAAAGCTTTCGAGATCTACATACTTATTTAATTCTAGATTGTAGTTTTCTAAGAGTTTGTTGACAATGAGTAATCCGTGGGTGGATTCGTTTACAAAGTTGATGTAATTATTGATGTATTTGACATTACCATTGTCCAAATAAGTACTTTTGGCATTCCCTAAAAGATCCAAGGATACCAAAGGTAAAATCAGAATGAGTAAAATAATTTTTTTCAAACGTTAACTTTTAAAAATGCAAATGTAAGTAATACGCAAGGAGTAACGAAAAAAAGTGAAATTTAATGTTAAAAATGGAGTGAAACGAAGAAAATTAAGAGTGTTTCTTTTCGATGGAGGAATTTTTTTTTACCACAAAAGGCACAAAGGGCCACAAAGAAAGAAGGAGCATAAGCAATGGTTTAAGCTTGGGAACAGTAAACATTATGCATTATCTGTATATTGCAAAAAGTAACTTATCTATAAATTTTCTCATAAATCCCTCGATCATAAGCTGATTTCTTCCACATATGCATCATATTTACCACAGTACCATAACTACTCAATCCGCCTGAGACTCCATGAGATTTCAGATAAGTATCATAGATGATGTCTCTATACTTTGGCATTAGGTCAGGATAGGAATTGACCCTTTCTTTAAGGTGAATGATGTCATTTTCTATAGATTTTGATCTTGCGTTAATTACCATAGAGCCTGAATGAAGGGCTACGTTTACCAGACTATTGGCTAAATATCTCCAATAAGCCAATAAACCACTGTACTGAATATATGGGTCATCGGAGTTAGCACACACCAATACTGCGATAAAATTACAATCACCTTCGTCAGTGATACCGTAGCCGTGGGCCATTTCATGGGCCATCACAAAAGGTCTATGGACATATGCGAGACCGTCATCGATATGGCCTTCGAATAGGAAAGGGATGTAAATTCCTGCGGTAGAAAACCTGAGAAGGATGCCATCTGGTCTTAACGTTCTCACTCTCACCTTTCCCGCTGTTGGGAGGTTCCATCCAGCTAAGATTTCAACCAAACTCTTTCTAACTTGATCTTCGGTATCTAAGGGATAGTATTTTTTCTGAATAAATGAAGTATCACTAGAAATACTATCTCGCAATGGCTTTAGAATGTCCATAATATACATAGCTTCTTCATATACTTGGGTGGTGTCGAGGTTAGTTTTTGGTAAGATGAGGTGATCTCTAAGAGGGTGATTTTTGTAATTTAGACCCCATGTCCAGTAGAAAAGCAAATAGATGGATAAGGCAAATGTGATTAAAAATTTTATAAAATGTCCAAATGCATTTAAGCTTCTATTTTTGATTAAAAGATAAAATTGATAACCAAATAAGATGACAAAAAAGGGAACTGCAAGATATATCACACCAAAGGGCAATTTTCCTAGCGTAGCATCATAAGCTATCCTTAATTTTGGAAAAATACCATTTAGAAAGAAGGATTCATTATATTCTATGGAGGCATTGGCATTATAAAAATGAGTAATAATCGCAAAAACGGATAAAAAGAAAATTAGGCCAAAATTGGTAAAGAAAGTCTTTAACTTTTGCAAAATCATAGAGTGTTGTTTTAATTAGTGGAGTTTTTAGAACTCACTTTAATACAAAATAACAAATTTATGGCTACTTGTATTGTAGAATGATGTTAAAAATTAATTAATTAGATGTAAATCGCCTTATTCTGACATCTTGAATCCGTTTAAACTTTACTTTTGAGAATCGAAATAAATATTAGATGAAATTTTTTACTTTAACTATATTTTTGTTTTTGTCATCATACTTCAATCAAAATTCATCTTGGGTTGAGATGCGAGATTTGAGTGATCGATTTATCATTAGCTTTCCTATTGCTCCGGAATATAAGCAGCAGGAGCTAAACACTGAGTTGGGCAAGGTAGAAAATGAAACCTTTTATGTGAATGGTTTGAAAGGCCACCCTATTGATACTTATTTTTTTAATGTTTTGTCTTATTCATACGAAATAGTGGATAGCAAGGATGATGAAGAAGTAGAAATAGTAATGCAAAACACAATCTTGGATTTGGCCACGAATAATAAAATGGAAACTACCTATGTGAAACTCAACAGAGATGAAGAAAAAGGTCATCCATTTGCGGAAGTAAGATATGCCAATAAAAAGGCTAAAAAGGTCATGCGTGCGAAAATATTTTTATACAGAACTCGGATGATAATTATGCAAGTTTATATGTCTGAGGCTCAGAGTATGAATGAAAATATTGATTATTATTTTAGGTCGTATAAGAATTTGATGTAGAGTTTTAGTTATGGCTTTTGTTCAAAGATCTTGCCAAAAATTAAAAAAAAACACTACAATTGTTCTACAATTAGTTAACTTTGTACTTTGGAACAGATTCGAAAAATACTATTCTTCAAAACGTACTTCTTTGAATTCTTCGAACTCCAAGATCAAAAAGTAAAAGAAAAAATAGATTTTGGTTTGTTTTTATTGCAGTATGTAAAGCAAGTTCCTAGCAAACACATAGGCTCAACTCAAGAAAAAAATTTATTTTATTTGCGGGTTAAACAAGGGTCAAACATTTATAGGATATTCTTTTGTTACGATGAAGATAAAATTGTAATAATAATGAATGGTTTTACTAAGAAAACACAAAAGACACCCAGTAGAGAAATAGATAAAGCAATTTCAACGAAAAAACAATATTTTGATGAAAAGTATTAAAAACATTACAACATTCGAAGAACATTTGACAAAACAATACGGGCAAATTGGCTCTGAGAAAAGAACCGAATTTGAAGCTAAGGCAAAATCCTTTGTTATTGGTGAACTATTGAAAGAAGAAAGACTAGAAGCTAATTTAACTCAAGAAGAATTAGCAGATAAAATTGGAGCAAAAAAAAGCTATATCTCCAGAGTTGAAAATGGTAAATCTGATATTCAATTGTCAACTTTATTTAGACTATTTGAGTTTGGACTTGGTAAACGGATTAACATAGTAATTGAATAAATTTTACAATTTTCGAAGATAAATTCGCAATTGCAAAATCTTGAGAAAGAAATTATATTAAACTTTAGCTGTATTTTTGCAGTTATGATTAGGAAGTAATAACAAAAAATATGTTTGAAATAACAACCAGCGATCACACACTTAATGCGATCAGCGAGAAGGTAAAGAATAATGAGCGGATAACTTTTGATGAAGGTTTGTACCTATATGACCATGCGGAGTTGGGGTATCTTGGTAATCTTGCTCATCAGATAAGGAATCGAAAACATGGGACAAATACTTACTTTAATAAAAATTTTCATTTAGAACCAACCAATGTTTGTATCTATACATGTACTTTTTGTAGTTATAGCCGATTGATTAAGAAAAGGGGCGAAGGATGGGAATATACTTTAGAAGAAATGATGAATATTGTCAAGTCTTTTGATGAAAAGCCCGTGACGGAGATCCATATCGTAGGTGGAGTATTACCTCAATATGATTTAAAATTTTATGCTGATCTTTTTAGAGCGATCAAAGCACATAGACCTGACTTGCATGTTAAAGCACTGACGCCTGTGGAGTTTCATTATATTTTTAAAAAAGCAAAAGTTAGCTACAGAGAAGGGTTAGAGATTTTGAAAGAGGCGGGACTCGAGTCAGTACCTGGAGGGGGAGCAGAAATCTTTCATCCTGAGATTCGAGATCAAATAGCTGGGGGTAAATGTACAGGTGACGAATGGTTAGAAATTCATAAAATATGGCATGAATTGGGTGGAAGATCTAATGCAACCATGCTTTATGGTCATATTGAGAATAATTTTCATAGAATACATCATCTAGATCTTTTAAGGCAACTCCAAGATGAGACTGGAGGATTCCAGACGTTTATACCTTTAAAATTTAGAAATCAAGACAATCAGATGTCTCACTTACCAGAAACGTCGGTGATAGAAGATCTAAGAACGTATGCTATTTCAAGAATATATTTGGACAATTTTGATCATATTAAGGCATATTGGCCGATGATCAGCCGTGAGATTGCTCAATTAAGCTTAAAATTTGGAGTGGATGATATTGATGGAACGATTGATGACACCACTAAAATCTATTCTATGGCTGGTAGCGAGGAACAAAATCCCGCATTATCGACCAAAGATTTAGTAAAATTGATCAAAGCAGTTGGGATGAGACCTATAGAAAGAGATACTTTGTATAATGTACTGAAAGATTATAATGATGAGGTGTTTGCTGATGATGAAGAGTTTAAAGGGTATATGAGTTTACCTGTGGTAGGGTAAATTCTTTCACAATAGCTTTGAGTATTTATAAAATAACAGTAAAGAAATTACTTGATGAAGTGAGCTCATCACTAGAATTTTAAACTCCAATTATAAAGTTAAGTAATAAATACTAAAGTTTACGCAAATGTATTTATCTTTGGTTATCAAAAATACTTAAGGTGAGTTCTCAATCAAATATTTTAAGCAAAAAATTAGACATTATTCAATGGGTATCAGGAGTTGAAGATATAGAAATAATTGAAAAAATTATCAAATTGCGTAAAGAGGAGAGTGATGACTGGTGGGAATCAATATCAGAAAATGAAAAAGCTTCAATACAAGCTGGAATTGAAGATGCTGATTCCAAGAAACTACAACCTCATGTAACTGCCAAAAAACTCTATGAAAAGTGGTTATAAGATATTTTGGTCTGAAAATGCTTTAGAGGAATTAGCAAATACTATTAAATATCTAGAAGAAAATTTTTCAGAAAAAGAGCTTATTAAACTTGCTGAAAATATTGAAAAGACATCAAAACTTTTATCAAAAAATCCTTTTATCTTTCAGTCAACCTCGTCTTCAAAAAATATTAGGAGAGCAGTTGTATTATCATTCAATTCTATTTTTTACAGAATTAATGATGAAAGTATTGAGATTCTATCTTTCTTTGCAAACAGACAAAATCCAAAGAAAAACAAATTAGACTAGATGGAAGAGTTTAGAAATGTCTCTAAATTCTTAAGTTTACCTAAACCTATTTAAAATCATCCAACAGAGAGCAATAACAACGATTAAACCCATCGCGATATAAATAGAATTACGAATATTATTGACAAAAGCTAAGATTTCTCGTTCAAGTTTTGGGTATTTTGGAACAACTTCTTCCTTTATTTTAGCGATGTTAAGCATGTCTTTCACCTCTATTTGGACTCTATTTTGGACAAGAATCTTATAGTATTTAAAGACCTTGACTCTAAAGTAAATATTGAAAAACAACATCATAATGAAAGCTGTTATCACGATACCAATTGCAAGATTATATTCCATTAGTTTGTTTTGTTGTAACTATTCAGGACCCTGCTGTTCAACCAAAAAATGTACTTTTTAAGTGATCCATCAGCTTTTTTCTCGTCAATAGCGATGCTATTAACTCAAAAAAGAGCCTCGTCTGACTTAAAATGTCCTTATTTTTATGATTTGAACGCAGGGTCCTGAATACTTACATTTTATTTAATTTGCAAAAATATAATTTTATAGTGGTGTATCATTTAATATGGCCTATTAAATTGCTAAAAGCATGTCAAGTTAGTCAAACTAACAAAAATTTTTCTATTAAAATTTCTTTAAATAAGGTATGATTCAAAAATATTTCTAAAAGTTTTGGGTTATTAGAAGAATAAGATTTTTTATTTGTACTTTTGCACCCTCAAATAAGATTTGTAACATGAGAGCTAAACTTTCTAATTTCAACTTTAATTTACCCGACGAGTACATAGCTCAGTATCCTTCACAAGAAAGAGATGAGTCTAGGCTTATGGTGGTAGACAGGAAGACCGGTAAAATCGAACATAAACTTTTCAAAGACGTCATTGATTACTTTGACGACGGTGATACCTTCATTTTTAATAATACAAAAGTATTTCCTGCAAGATTATTCGGTAATAAAGAAAAAACTGGGGCTAAGATCGAAGTTTTTTTGTTAAGAGAACTAAATAGTACTGTTAAACTTTGGGACGTATTGGTTGATCCTGCTCGTAAAATAAGAGTTGGGAATAAACTATATTTTGAAGATGAGCATGGTAACGATCTTTTAGTAGCTGAAGTGGTAGACAATACTACTTCGAGAGGACGAACTATAAGATTTTTCTTCGAAGGTGACGATGAGCAATTTAGAGATATCTTGCGTCAACTAGGAAGCATGCCTTTGCCAAAATATATCAACCGAGAGGCTGAAGAGATGGATTTTGATCGGTACCAAACCGTGTATGCTAAAGAGCTTGGAGCTGTAGCGGCACCTACAGCAGGCTTACATTTTAGTAAACAACTATTGAAAAAACTTGAAATTAAGGGCGTAAACTTTGCTGAGGTAACACTTCACATAGGATTAGGCACTTTCAGAAATATCGATGTAGAAGATCTATCAAAACATAAGATGGATGCGGAGTATTATCAAATAACTGAAAAAGCTGCCGCACTCGTAAATGCGTCGAAAGAAACTGGTCACAAAGTTTGTGCTGTAGGTACCACTTCTATGAGAACCATAGAAAGTGCTGTATCAGCTACAAAAAATTTGAAAGCATCTGAAGGTTGGACCAATTTATTTTTGTTTCCTCCTCATGACTTCTCTGTTGCCAACGCTATGATTACGAACTTCCATTTACCTAAAAGCTCGGTCTTAATTATGGTTGCTGCTTTTGGTGGTTTTGATCTTATCATGAGTGCTTATGAAGAAGCGATCAAGGAGAAATATAGATTTTACAGTTATGGTGATGCGATGTTAATACTCTAATATTATATAGCTCATTTATAGAAAAATATTAAAAAAAGGCAATCCTAGGGTTGTCTTTTTTTATTTAGTATTGTAGATAAAGTGGTTAATATATTTTTTATGAAAAAAAGAAGAAAATAAATTTGGAAATTAAAGGTATAACTTAACGGTGGTAAGCAAAAAGAATTGTACCTCATTATAGGAATTCAATTCATGACAACCATCCTTAGAGAGCCAAAAAAGAACCATTTCAAAAAATACGTTAACTTACATATTAAAATTAAATTTCAAAAACCATATCACATTGGTTAGATTCAATAAATAAACGGATAACACGTTTTTGTATGATAGTTATTTAATTTTTAGATCAAAAAACCAAACATTGGTTTGTTAATAAATTTATGGCCATCATAGGTTATACTTTAGAATCAATTTTTTGTACTTTTGATCTTACAAAAATTGTAATCAAATTTGGCATCTGTAAAAAGTTTAGCAAAAGACACCATCATTTATGGTATCAGTCACATTTTTCCAAGGCTGATCAATTTTTTATTTGTTACTGCTTATTTAACAAGGACTTTTAGCGAATCAGAATATGGCAGATATGTAGAAATTTATGCCTATCTTACCTTGATTCTTGGCATCATCACATTCAGGATGGATACAGCTTATTTTCGATTTGCTAGTAACAAATCAAAAGAAGAAAAAGATAAAGTGTATATAACTTTGTTAGTTCCTATCCTCATTTTGACAGGGTTAGCTCTGCTTTTTATCTTTGTAAGAACGGATTACTTAGTAAAAATCACACAATTGGACAATGCTGGCAAAGTCATTCAATGGATGGCTGTAGTAATGGGCCTAGATGCATTTACCACTAATATCTACAGTAAATATAGGTTAGATGGTCGACCTCTGAAATTTATGACATTAAAAATCATCAATGTAGTTTTGTTAGTAGGATTGATGGTCTTTTTTACCTCAGTGATGCACCAGTACTTGCCTTCATTTGCTAACTGGATGGATGATATATTAAGTATAAATAGCAAGATCGAGTATGCTTATTTTGCCAATTTAGTGGCCAGTGTGGTAGTTTTTTTGTTGGTTTTACCTGATATTATAAAAGTGAAATTTGGTTTTGACAAACCATTATTGATCAAAGCGCTCCAATATTCTTGGCCGCTCACCGTGATAGCTGCCGCTGCTGCATTCAATAGCTATTATACCACACCATTGGTAAAGTTTATGAGTGGTGGAGGGAAGGATGGAGAGACTGCGGCTGGGATTTTTAGCGCAGGTTTGAAGCTTTCTATATTGTTAAATCTGTTTTCTACAGCTTATAATTATGCTGCTGAGCCATTCTTTTTTAACAATAATAATAAAGAAAATGACAAAACCATATTTGGGAAGGCTGCACTAGCTTTTACATTGTTTTCGTGTTTTGCAGTCATTGGTATTTATGCATACATTGATATAATCAAAGAAATCTTGGGTGAAAAAGTACAACCAGGGATCATCGTTATGCCTTTACTTTTGATGGCTAATGTATTCTTAGGGTTGTATTATAATGTCAGTATGTGGTACAAACTTTCTGACAATACCAGAATCGGTTTGTTCATTTCGCTCATGGGTATGGGTATCACGTATGGTGTATGCTATATATTAATTCCTCGAATTGGAATCATGGGAGCAGCTTGGGCGACATTTTTGTGTTATTTGACGATGCTTATCACCAGTTACTATCAAGGGCAAAAACATTATCCATTGGTCTATCCTGTGAAGAAGATCGTCACTTTTATCTTTGGTACTTCGTGTGTGTTACTTTTATTTTGGCTAATGAGGGAAAAATGGGAGGTTAATATCTGGATCAGAGTTTCATTTAACACGATTGTCTTAGGGGCGTTTAGTTATTATCTGTATATGACCGAATTAAAAAACTACGTACCCGCAATCAAAAAAATGGTACTATCGAAATTAAAATCATAAATTAGCCGTTACTTTTTAAATCAGTCTAGACATTTTTATGAGTTATCAAATATTAAAAACCGAACAAAAAGCGCTCGAAATCAATCTCAATCCAGCAATCTATGGAACATTTGCTGAGATTGGAGCGGGGCAGGAAGTAGCTCGTAATTTTTTTCAAGCTGGTGCTGCTGCAAATACCATTGCCAAAACCATGTCTGCTTATGATAAGACGTATTCTGATGCTATTTATGGAGTGGAACCATCTGGTAGGTATGTCTGCGAATCCCGTTTGTATAAAATGCTGGAGCATGAGTGGGTACTTTTGGAAGAAAGGCTGCAGAACAATAGACCAGATACCACATTTTTTGTTTTTGCTGACACAGTAACTACGATCAACTATACAAAAACAGTGAAAGGGCAAGGATGGTTAGGGCTCAAATTTCAATTGAAGCCAAATTCTCTGCCTAATGAAATGGTAGTACATGTCAAACTGCTCGATAGTGGTATACAATTGCAACAAGAAGCGATAGGCATTTTGGGCGTCAATATGTTGTACTCAGCCTATCACCATTATAACGATACTAAAAGTTTAATAAAATCATTGCAAGATGCGCTGAAAGGAAGGGCAAGCATTGACTTGGTTCGGGTCAAAGGGCCGGATTTTAAAACCTTAGATAATAGACTTCTTAGTTTTTACTTAGTAAAATACGGGCTTACTGATGTCGCCATCTTTGATGAAAACAAAATGAGTATACATGGCTCCGAGTTTTTATATCGCAAATCGCTTATGGTCGTGAGAGGACACTTCAAACCTCCCACAGTTGTGACTTTAGACGTATTTAAGTCGGGGTTTGAGCAGTTCAAAAAAGAAAGTTACATCGATCCTGAGAAGTCGTACATTATGGCCGAATTGACCCTTGAAAATCTTGACAAAGACATCAACAATATCAATGAAACAGATTTTATCGAACGTACAGATATGCTCTGCGCATTAGGCTATAAAGTGATGATCACCAATTGTACCAACCATCAAGCATTGATCAACTACCTTGAAGATTTTAAAATAACCACCACAGGATTGGTCATCGGTGTGCGTGAATTGTTAGAAATCATCAATGAAAAATATTATCAAAATCAAGATGGACGCCTTTTGGTAGCCTTTGGAGAACTATTCACTAGAAATATCAAAATATATGCCTACCCTGCCCTATCAGGTGACCGCAAACAGATGTTGACCGCTACGAACTTGCCTGTACCAGAAGGAATTACCTTTTTGTATAAACATTTATTGAATTCACATCAGATAGCAGAAATAGAACAATATGATGAGGAACTGCTGAAAATCTTACCTCAAAATGTATTGGGATTGATCCAAATGGGAGATCCTTCGTGGGAAGATTTGGTACCAACACCATTAGTGGGTATCATCAAAGAAAAAGAATATTTTGGCTACAAATCACAAACAAGTGCTTTTTAAAATGAAAATATACCTACTGTTACTCTTAACGTTATCATTTAATGCTTGCGGTAATACCAATCCCAGCAATACGTATACTTTGAAAGAAGAAAAAATATCTTTGGCTGCCATGGATACAAGTAAAGTAGACCTCAACTTCCTCATGGGAAAGTTTGACCCCGCCCAAAATCCTAATTTTGTAAAAATACCATTGCAATATGCCAATCACGAAGGGATGTATCTGCAGAAAGAAGTTTTTGATGCTTTTCTTAAAATGTATAAAGCTGCAAAAAAAGACAGTGTCAACCTCGTGATTATTTCTGCTACCCGCAATTTTGATGCTCAGAAGGGCATATGGGAGCGCAAATGGGATAACCTACAGACAGACAAAGATATACTTAAGGCTACTGACAAGGATATAGCAATCGCTAAGAAAATTTTAGAATTTAGTTCTATGCCAAGTTCTTCACGACATCATTGGGGTACCGACATAGATTTCAATTCTTTGGAGAATAGTTGGTTTGAGAAAGGAGATGGCAAAAAACTGTATACTTGGTTACAAAAAAAAGGTCCTAAATTTGGCTTTTACTTAGTTTATACGACTAAGGGTAAGAAAAGATTAACAGGATATAATGAAGAGAAATGGCACTATACTTATAAACCACTTTCTAAAAAATATACGCTACAGGCGAGGGAAAATCTAAAAGACACAATGATTTCGGGATTTAAAGGCGATCATACTGCTGTAAAATTGGACATTGTAAAGAATTATGTGTTGGGAATAAATCCGGATTGTTATTGATTTTTCACATCATTTCGAATTAAACCCAAATTAGTCATTAGAAAATTTATTGCGGAATTAAATTGCTTCAAAATAAGGCGTTTCACTCCATTTTCCTCCTTTACCATAGCAATGCTATGCCTCAGTCGGTAAAATGGCTTATTTTATTGCACTTTAACCCCTCATGACAAAGTTCTAATGACCAATTTGGGTTAAATGGATGCTCTAGTCTCCACAGAAAATCCATGTAGTAATTCTAGATTAGTGTGCTGTAAATTTTTTAATTTTTAACATCTTTTGAATAGGTCCTGTCTTAAAAAAACCCTTCTATAAAATATTATTTCTCAACTTTGCCATTGCTCTTACAGGGAAGGTGCCAACTCCTTTAAATTTAGGAGGAACAGCACTAAAGCTGAAGCCATCTTCTGGCAGTAAATTTAGGTTACAAAGATGCTCCACAATTAATATTTCAGCCCCTAAAAGCACAGTATGTACAGGTCGTGATTTTTCTAAAGTACTATCAATATTGTGAGAATCGATACCTACCAATTTCACACAGCAATCTTTTAAATAATTTGCCGCACATTCTGTTAAAAAAGGGTGATTTTCATAATACAATTCTGTATTCCAGTATTTATCCCAACCCGTGTGAATTAAGACGGCTCTATTCCTAATTTCATAGCCTTTCAAATAATCAACAGTTATTTCTAAAGTTTTTGAATATGGAATCCGAATTACTATTGCATCAAGGTCTACAAAACACGCTAATTCAACCTCAGAAAGATCTTTTCCTTCTTCAAATCTATGAAAAGGACAATCAATATAAGTTCCTGTATTGGAAACCATTTCAATTTTACCAATTTGAAACTCCGTACCTTTGGCATAAAACTGTTTTGACTGCTCTCTACTTAAATAGTCGCAAATGATAGGAGCTGGTAATCCTTTATAAGTGACCAATCCATGTTCTATGGTATGACTTAAATCGATGATCATATTAGCACCTTCATTTTTATTTTTAGGTTTTCTTTTATGATATTCTGTTATAATTTCTTTGTTCAAAATCTTCGTTTCGCCCACCATGAGCAGCTGAAAATCATTTACTATGCAGTCTGCAAGCTCTTTATCAGAGATGGTCTCATCCGAAATATCAATCCGAAAATCTTCACCCTTCAAGCTTCCACCATTTGTAAAATAAATTTCAAAGTCAAATTTCACTCTTTTGTCCATAGGTCGCAATATTAATTACTTAATTTTCAAATCCAAAATAATTGTTTGATTTTGAATTTTTCAACTTACATAATTTCACAACCTAAACAACTTCTTATCAGCATAAAATGTACCAAACGGTATCAATGAAGCCATGAATCCCCAAAAAACCTTTGTTATAGACCAACGATGTAAATACGCGACTTGTAGCAATAGCAAAACATAGAGCATAAAAAGAAATCCATGGGCCATACCAACTATATAATTGGGTAAAGGCATCGAATATTTATATTTTAGGACCATTGTAAAACCCAGTAACAAGAAAGAGCAACCTTCTACAAATGCTATGATGCGAAGTCTGCCTAAAGGTGTTTTTAATAAATTTTTTATCATTTTACGGTTTTTGATAACTTTTGAAATAAAATCGCGAAGGCAACTTTATACTTTAACAAAAATAGAGACGATTGTTGTATTGATAGCCCCATTTTTTTTCAGGATATCCATTTAATACTAATTACCATTATACTTTATTTAAAATGAAAATATCCATGATTACACAATATAGTGGGCAAGAACATCAGCAACTTAAATTTATATCCCCCGATTTACAAACTACGGGGCAGGCAGAATATCAAGTTAATTTCGAACTAGAGCCAAATGGATTTCAGCATATTCAATATTTGCAGCCTATGTTGCATTGAGTGCTGAAATTTCTAACATTCATCAAGTTACATTTTTGATGCCAAAAGGCAAAATTGTACGGATCGTCTTCAGCGAAACAAATAAAACAGAAATATTTAATATAAAAATTAATGGAAAAATAGCCCTAATATCCTTACCTTCACATTCTGTAGACACTTTTGTATGATGATAAAATATTTAGATTTCCAACGATTTAACTAAAAGTACTAAAAATTTAATTTATGTGGATTAATATGTCGAATGTGATAAAACCAATTTTAGTGTTGATAATTGTTTCAACCTTGTCCTATCAAGGGCTCGCACAGTCCAAGCCAAAATGGAAACTTATTTGGTCTGATGAGTTTAGCAAAGCTGGTCTACCTGATAGTGCAAAATGGAATTATGACGTAGGTGGCCATGGATGGGGCAATAATGAAAAACAATTCTATTTGGAAAAGTCAATGGAAAATTCTTTTGTAAAAAATGGAAAACTACACATCGTAGCTCTTAAAAAAGATTTTGAGCAGTCAGCATATACTTCCGCAAAACTTACCACTTACCAAAGATTGAAATTGCAGTACGGAAAAATAGAAGTAAGAGCAAAGATACCACGTGGCAAAGGTAGTTGGCCTGCTATCTGGATGCTACCAGATTCTTACAAGACAAAAGAAGAACAATGGCCTCTTTGTGGAGAAATTGACATTATGGAACACGTTGGAAAAGACCCCAATGTAGTGCATACTTCATTACACTCTTCATTGTATAATCATATAAAAAGGACACAAATCACATTTTTTGATACTTTGACAAATGTCTTTGATGAATTTCATACTTATGGTATCGAATGGGACGAAAAAGGTATAAAATTTATTTATGACGGTAAATTATATTTTGAAGCGCAAAAAGGTCAAAACGGTAGAGTTGCTACGAATGAAGGTTGGCCTTTTGACAAAACCTATTATTTAATTTTAAATCTTGCCATAGGTGGAAATTGGGGCGGAGAAATTGACCCTAATATTTTTCCAAATGAAATGCAAATTGATTATGTGAGAATTTATAAAAAAAAGTAGGCCTTGATTTAATGACTGATTGACGTATCATTTTTTCCGAAACATACCATCATGTTCTTCATTATCATCCATTCTATGAAAAAAGGTCACCGTTACGACTGATATCGTATCTTTTTACATCTAATACTATATGTAGGTTGTTTTTCCTATCGTTAATTGTTAAGTTTATAAATAAATTCTTCTATTTCTGCTTGTCGGGCATTTGCAAACCCTTTGTCAGAACCGATTTTGATAAAACCACATTTTTCTAAAACTTTTTGTGAACCAAAATTATCAAACGCAACTCGCCCAAAAATAGGTCTAGTTGTTTCAATGGCAAGAAATTCACTCAACCCTTTTGTTGCAATGCCTTGCCCCCAAAATTTTCTGTCTATCCAATATGTAATTTCTGCATCGCCTTCCATTACAAACTTTGCAATACTTCCTACTATTGTTTTGTCAATAGTTATTGTCTGATTGTTTACTGTTGGGTCGCTTAATAATTTTGTGTATTTTTCTAAGTATGCTGATTTGTCTGTTGGGTCTTTTGGCATAAAAGCAGCTAAGTATCCACCTTCTTTGTCAAGTTGAAATTGAAACAAAGTGTCCAAATCCGAGATTTCTGTTGGTCTAAGTTTTATATCAAGATTGTTGTTTGTCATTGTTTTGGATAAATTGGTTGAATTTATTGTCTGGTTTTTTGGGTGTCCAGGAATGCCCTAACGTTTAAAATATCTGATCGGCCGATGCGATAGCGAGGCTGGCAGATATGCATTGTTCTATCCAGTTTTCATTTTTCCAATTCCAATTCACTTAATAATTTCAAAAAGTGATCTGCTTTTCCTCCATATGTGCTAATCATAAAGGTAGAATCTGAGTTTGTTATCGAAAGAATCAAGCCTGCATGTCCTGGGTATTCTTCCATAAATTTAGATTTTACCATTTTGTATGAAAAATCTAAAATTGCTCTTTTTTCCTTTTCTTGAATTTCTATTTCTCTGGATTCAATTAGTTTACTTTTAGGTTCTATTAGGTATCCTATTCCGTCAAAAACTTGAACTATACTATCGCAATTTGCACTATATTTTTCGTAATTTAGTTTAAATGATTTCTTATTTTTTTTGGATATAATTATATGTTCTTCATGTCCGCCCCATTCTCCACATTCAGAAAATTTGCAGTAAATATTTAGTATTGGTTCGTTTGAAGTATATGAAAATTGCTCGTCAAAAAAACTAATTTCATCTTTGCTTATTTGGTTTCCAGTTTCTGTGTTATGACAAGAAAATATCAAAAGTAAAAACAAAATTTGAGCATATTTCATCTTGTTAATTTTTCTTTTTCTAATTGGAAGAGAACATCGTGCTTCCCGCCATATCGACTTAATCTCCCAATATCTTTTCCCATTTAAGATTAGTTTCAATACCGTAAATTCCCAATATTTTATGTGAAAAAAATTACTTATTAAATCTACCAACCATCAAGAACAAAAGATATATAAACAATTTCTTCACAACAAATGAATAAATATTTAAGAGCCAAATTAACACTTCATGTCTTGATGTACAAAAGTAAACAAATTCAAATATAAATTAAAAAATTAAATTTATACCCGTATTCCCTTCCCTTTCCTAAACACCGGATGAAATTCTAACAATGTTTTACGCAAATACTCCTTAGATATATGTGTATAGATCTCTGTAGTAGTGATTGATTCATGTCCCAACATCTCTTGTACTGCGCGTAAGTCAGCACCGTGTTCGACCAAATGTGTGGCGAAGCTGTGTCTCAAAGTGTGTGGGGATATGGATTTGTGGATGCCGGCTTTGGCAACGCTGTCTTTGATGATGTAAAATATCATAACGCGAGATAGTGGTTTGCCTCGCTGATTTTTGAACACAAATGTGTCTTCCTCTTTTTGGTTTTTGAAAATGGGTGGCTGGTCATAAAGTAGGATTTGTTGGAGGGTGTGCTGGGCGATGGGTACTAAGCGTTCTTTATTGTTTTTGCCAATTACTCGGATAAATCCTTCGTCCCAATAGATGTGTGACCACTTCATACTGACCAATTCTGATACGCGGAGTCCGCAGCCATATAGGGTTTCGATGATGGCTTTATTGCGGTGGCCGAGTGGATTGGAGAGGTCGATGGACTGGAGGAGAAGTTGGATTTCTTCTTCTGTCAGAAAGTCGGGGAGTTTTTGTGTCAGTTTTGGGCTTTCTAACAGTTCTGCGGGATCGTCTTGCCGTATTTTCTCTAGATTAATGTATTTAAAAAATGACTTAATCCCGGAAATAATCCTAGCTTGAGATCTTTCGCTCACGTGTAAGTCTTTTCCCAACCAAACCACAAAACTATTAAGATCTTGATAGGACAACGATTTTAAATCTTTTTCGATTGTGGAGCAATAGAGTCTCAATTTATTCAGATCATCCAAATAGGCTTCTAGGGTCTTTTTAGACAAGGACCTTTCGAGGAGAAGATAGGCCTGAAAACCATTGATATAACTAGTCCATTCCAAATAAATGATACAATTTGATGGTAAAAACCATAAAGAAACTAAAAAACACTCAAAAAATTAATAAATATCTCGATATATTATTCTGAAATTAAAAAAAATATTATCTTTGCAGTCCTTTTTAAAAAATAGAGATAAATAATAAGCGATGGACATAGTTCAGATTTCAAGTACGAAACGCGCAGACGTAGGATCAAAGAGTGCTGCAACTGCTAGAAAAGCAGGTAGTATTCCAGCAGTGATATATGGTAAAGATCAGCCTTTACATGTATTAGTGACTTGGGGTGACGTAAGACATGCGATCTACACACCGGATTTCAAGTTGGTAAATGTAAATGTAGAAGGTACTGACATTAAATGTATAATAAAAGAGGTACAATTTCACAATACTGACGAAAGTATCCAACACATTGACTTTCTTGCATTAACAGATGGTGTCCCTGTGAAAGTTGACATACCTGTAAGGTTTAAAGGTACATCAATTGGTGTAAAAAATGGTGGTAAATTAATTCAGCAAATCAGAAAGTTGACAGTAAAAACTACTCCTGAGAACTTAGTTGACGAATTAAGAGTAGATGTAAGTCATTTAGGTCTTGGTGATGTATTAAGAGTAAAAAGTGTAGAAGTGACAGATGGTGTTACTATTCTTGCAAATGCTCAATCACCGATAGCAAATATAGAAATACCAAGAGCATTGAAAAGTGCTGCAGCAGCAGATGCGAAAGCAGGTGCTAAGAAGAAGAAGTAAGATACTCACACTCAATAATTATAAAAGCGTTATACAATTCAATTTGTGTAACGCTTTTTTTATTTTATATGCATACAAGCTTTACTCGAGGGTGCTTTTTTTTCCGCTGATTTACGCTGATTGGGGACGCAGATTTTCGCAGATTTTATTGGGGTTAAAGTATTGAATGGTGGAAATGTTTTATCATAGGGTAAATTGCGCGAGGACTACTCGATTGTTCATTTTTCCCGCAGATTTTCGGTAGAGGGAATTACGCGAGGGTGCATTTTTCTCGCTGATTTTCGCTGATTGGGGACGCAGATTTTCGCAGATTTTATTGGGGTTAAAGTATTGAATGGTGGAAATGTTTTATCACTTGGGTCAATTGCGCGATGATTACTCGAGTGTTCATTTTTCCCGCAGATTTTCGCTGATTGGGGGCGCAGATTTTCGCAGATTTTATGGGGGTTAAAGTGATGAATGGTGGAAATGTAATAACATTTGGGAAATTGGGAAGGCGTGCTTTTTACGCTAATTTTCGAAGATCCTTAAATTAAAATATAGTTAGTAAATTAATGTTTATTTGCCAATTCGATCGTTTGATTTTAATTTTTTACTATTTTTATTCATTAAAATTAGGATGAAGGTATGAGTGAAAAATTTTCTTTAAAAGATCATTTATTTAATGAGCCAAAGGTGAGCGGTTTGGCATATGATATTAGTAAAGTATACCCTTCGTTCAGGAAAGAGGAGTTTGTAAATGAAGTGATATCAAGCTTTCCTAACTTAGAACTTAAACAAAGAATAACTTGGATCAGCACGTGCCTGAGATCGTATTTACCTCCAAATTATCAAGATGCGGTAACCATCCTGTTACAGGCGCTTCCTCTTGCACTTGATGAAAGTAAAAATGATAATGATTTTGGAGATTTTATTCATGCGCCTTTTAGCGAATTTATTGCCGAATATGGATGCACAGCTGAAAAACTTGACTTCTCATTAGAAGCCATCAAGGAAATCACGAAAAGATTTTCAGCTGAATATGCGATAAGAAAGTTTATAAATCATTTCCCTAACCAAACCATCGAAACCATCAAAGTATGGTCAAAAGATTCCAACTATCATGTTCGTAGATTGTGTAGTGAAGGCACAAGGGCAAAATTACCTTGGGGCCAAAAAATTACCATTGATCCAACATCTACAATCAGTATCTTAGATAATTTATACCATGACCATACCCGATTTGTCACACGTAGCGTAGCTAATCATCTCAATGACCTATCTAAAACCCACCCCGAGTTGATCTTCTCCACTTTAGAAAGATGGCTTAGATCTAATAAGCAAGCACCAGAAGAAATGCAATTTATTACCAAGCATACCTTGCGAAATCTCGTAAAAGACGGGCATCCTAAAGCTATGAACTTGCTAGGATTTAGTGATGCAACTGACCTATCTATAAGTAATTTGATCTATCCAACTTTGGTCCAAGTTGGTGCTTCTTTAGACTTCTCATTTACCATTGCATCAAATACTTCGAAAAAAGCAGTCATAGACTACATCGTCTTTTTCCAAAACAAATTAGGGCAAATGAACAGCAAGAAAGTCCACAAATTACAAACCGTAGACCTCATGGACGACCAACATTTGACCATTTCTAAAAAACATCCTTTTCGAGCAAATATGACAACGAGGCAGTTGTACCCTGGAATACATCGAATAGAATTGCAGGTGAATGGTGAGGTATTGGCTGGTTTTGAGTTTGAAATGGTGGTTTCTTGATATTGTAGTAGACCCGTTATAATGGATAAGAGTTTTAAGGCTGTTAGCCTTGAGCAGTTAGCCATGAGCTCCAAAAAAGTTCTGTCCTTTAAATTATCAAAAAAGATTCTGGAAAATGTTTTATGTATTGGCCCTTAATTTCTGAACTTTCCATTACACTTGCAGTAGAACCATTTTATTATAGTTCTTTATTCAACATTTTACTAAACACTAAATACAACACCCCACAACTTATCCAAGCAGGCAAGGTAAGAAAACTCAAAAACACACCTCCAAAAGTACCAATGCTGTAAAACACACTAAGAGATATAGCCCAAGCTAAGAGGACTGCCATATTAAATTTGATACCTTTCTTTAAAGCATATTCTTTGACAATATTGAATCTATCAGCAAAGAAGTGCTCAAATACGATGATAGCACCAATCGGAGCTAATATAAAGCCATAAAGTGCGACAAAATCTAATAGTTTCATTGCAAAAGCAGGGAAAATACCGGCAATAGTAGCAATCGTCCCAGCTATGATTGTAACCCAAAACGTAGATAGCTTTGGTAATATAGCCTGAAATGCAAGACCTGCTCTATAAATAGTAGGATTCGCTGTAGTCCATCCTGCAAGAAGGACAACTAAGATACCAAAAATACCTATAGCATTATAGGCTAGAGGTCCTGGAGCAACGGGAGGGGCTTGACCATTGTTGATATATTGTAGTCCTTCTGGTGATTTTAGGTATACGGCATACAATAAAGCAGCTGCAATCCAAGCGATGTAATGGCCTACATACATTCCAGCAGCGGTAGTCCACCCTGAACTGGCTTTGTCAGCAAATCTAAAAACTGATAAATCACTCATGCCTATGTGCATGGCAGCATTGCAAAACCATGACCATATGACCACATGCCAAAACGTATACTTTATCATTCCAGGAAAAGGTGCTCCGCCTTCTCCCCATATATTCCAAAAGTCTGAAAATGATTTTGCACCCAATTGATTTAAAGCCACTACCCCACAAGCAATGAATCCAACTACTATGATTGGAGACATTAGATTAGCCGCTTTGGATACCGTGTCATAACCTTTTGCGGCTATCAATGTAGTGATGGCACCAATGACCACGACAATGGCAATCCATGCTGGTCCATTGGGCATCGTATCGGTCAATTTAGGCATCTCAAGGTCAAAAGGTATCCCAACAGCAGTAGCGGATACAGTAGCCATCGAACCAGCTAAAAAGCAAAAAAGTAAGCCATTTGCAAGATTATAGGCGATGACTAGATTTCGTCCGCTGATTCGCTCCAGCTTGTAATAGAGGGTATATCTTTCTTTGACTGCTATTGCGGCTGTAAGATATCTCCAGCTCAAAACTGCTAAAAAATTGCCTAGCAATAAGCCAATAATCAAATCAAAGGCACTTACCCCAGCGGTCAAAAACAATGGGCCGATCATAAACTCGGTACCAGCCGCGTGTTCGCCTGCATACATCCCTAGAAAAGACTTCCAATTTTTAAGTTTGGATTGAGGTACAGGTTCTCTTTCGTATTCTTCAGATTGGGTCAATACGACTTCTTGCTCTGCCATGGCTTAACTTTTTGATTTTGATAATAACAGGGAAGTTCTAAAAACTCCATTTCTAATACAAAAAACTGCAAAACCCAATTACTGCGTTAAAAGTTAAAAAGTGTCCTCACTGTAGCTAAGGCTACATCTGTGGTACTTTTTAACTTTTGCCTTGTTCTTGGCTTTTTCGTATTTTCTCACTACGAAAATGAGTTTTTAGAACTCCCCCAACAAATATATATTGGGTTGTGAAGGTAACTGTTCTGTACTATTATGTTAGAAAGTTAGGACCTTTTTTTATGCTTTATAAAAGTATACCCAATTGTTTTTATCCATCGATCCATATCTGTACGTAGATTTTTAGAAAACACAACGTTGTAACCCAATGAAACTGTAAATCCGTTATAACCAAAACCTAATTCTGGTCTATAGAAAAACAAATTCTTTTGAGGTGTAAACTCTATGCTGACCTGAGTTGGTTTGACAATTATAGTGAATTCAGGCCTTTGAATATTTTGAGTAATCAAGCTGAGATAAACGATTTAGCCATTAACTCTTGTTCCCTTCTTGGAATTCCAATTTTTGAAGCAATTGCTTGCCATTGACTCACACTTGTTTGAACTTCATTGATGATGACATTCATTTGCTGATCTGTTAGCCTAAAAAATTCTCCAACACTTTTTGCTAGTTCAAAATCTAAGAAATTGTTTTCTGTATCAATATTAAGTGCCAATCCATCTTTATCAATAGATGGGTTTAGATCATATGCTGGGGATAATTCCCAACCATCCGTAGTTAAAATAAAACCGTGATTTCTTAAATGATCATCCGTATTTGAAATTGATATATTAAAAATAATTCTCCTCCATAATTGATGTAAATTTGCTTCTATATTAATGCCATAATTGGATATAAACTCTGCTAAATCTAAATAGCTTGCTGGTATATTACGAACAGTATCCTCATTATTTCCTGTCATTGTCATGGCTGATGCAAAATGAATACGTTCGTCCTTTTCCCGATCAAAACGTTTCGTAAAAAATGTATGATGTTTGCCTGATACTATTTCTATTTTGCATGGAGCCATATTTATAGATGCCTTTGATGCTAAAATATAAGCTAAGTACTCCCAAGCAGCTTTATCAATTGTATCGTTTTTTGATGGAAATTTAGCAATCCATAATTCTTTGTTTTCGTCCAATACATTTGCTTTTGGTCTTGCCCCTCCTAATGAAGACCCAGGTGCAATTAAAATGTTTAGCCATTTATTCAAACCTTTATTTTCAATATCATTTTCAAAGCTATAAGCTGCATATTGCAATTCTCTAATTGATGACCACGGAGGTGTGGGATTCAAATTATTATTGTCTAGAAATGGACCATCAATTGCCGTCTTGTAACGTAAGGCGCCCATTCTGCTTTCATCATAAACACCTAATAAAAAATCTAATTCATATAATGTTCTTGCTTTTAATTTATGTTCCATGGCTTGAAGGGCCACTCTTCTTTTCATTAAAGTTCGACCCCAAGTATCAGGCATGCTATCTAAAAATATTCCAAAATTTTCTTTATTATTTGGAAATTGAATCCCTGAAAAATATTGAATATCAGGATCTAATACGAATTTCTGTTCACTTTGTAACCAATTATGATCATACTCAAATTTAAATACCTTTTTGCCTTTAGCAACATGTGCAGAAAGGACTCCAATCACTTTTGGCATTGACATCCCTTTCCAATGTGCATAAACAAATATATCGGTTTTATTTTGTGCCATGTTCTATTTTAATAAAGCAATATCTTGCAATTTCTTCCCTAGTTCGTCATCAGCAGCTAGTTTAAGAAAATCATTTTGAAGACCTAATACTCTTAATACATTAAAATAAGCACCTAGTGCCACGCTTGCTGTTCCCTTTTCTATTTGATATAGGGTAGTTCTGGATATGTCAGCTCTTTCTGCTACTTGAATTGAGGTCAGTTTTCTTCTTTTTCTAGCTAGTTTTATATTCTCTCCCATCTGTTCTAGTAAGACCTGATGTTTGGGAAAAATAATTTGCTTTTTCCAAGTCATTATTAAAATGTTTATTATTACGCACAAATATACACTTTTTGTTTATAATAATGAACATAATCATGAATCAAGATTGTTTACTTAGCATCTTTTACAAAAGTATACCCTAAAGTTAATGCCCATCGATCCATATGTGAACGTAGATCTTTAGAAAACACAACGTTGTAACCCACTGAAACCGTAAAGCCGTTATAACCAAAACCTAATTCTGGTCTATAGAAAAATAAATTCTTTTGAGGTGTAAACTCTAGGCCTACCTGAGTTGGTTTGACAAATAATGGGGTATTGAGCGATAAAAGATTAAACACGGCTTGTTTGTGCTTGTCAGAAGGATTGTAGTTAAAACCAAAGGATGGAGAAAGCGCTATCATATTGACTGGACTTCTACATAGTTTTGCCAACTTATTTGTTGATGGATCAATGTCTTTGACGACATATGCAGGTGAATGTATAGCTTTAAATGAAAATTCTGCTCCAATGTACGACCGATCACCTCCTATATATTTTACATTGAATGCTGGACCTTCTTTTGATTGTTTATATCCTTTTGAAAAGATTGCATCCTTGTCTGCCGGTGGAAAATAGCTGTCGAGCTTCAATGCTTGATATGTTTCGTATTGGTCAATTAATGCACATAAAGAGCATTTAATGCACGCCTCCCTATATTCTTTAATATCCTCGATGTACCGCAACAATGCTTTATCCTGAAGTTTTTCTTCTCGTGTTTTCTTGCGAAGTCTCGGCTTATCTACTTTGCGAAAATAAGCAATTCTGTAAGAATAGTACATTTTATTGAAGTCGAGATTGCCCTGATATTTTTCAATATTTGAATCAAGATAAGATTGGAGTGGCTCAATTGTCTTTGTGTCAAGGGAAGAAAGATATGCTTTTTTTAAATCGTTTTGCCAAACCAAATCCGTTTTTATCAAATCTTGAGAATAAAGGCTGATATGAAAGATTAGCAATAAGAAGACTATATTTAAGTGGGAAATTTGCATAGGTATGATTTAATATGTTCATTATTAAATATCAAATTTAGTTGATTTAAATAAATAATGGATTCTTATCAGTAAATTATGTAAGTAAAAATACTAATCCAAAAATTTAGAATACCCGTTTATCAAAAAATAAAAAACTAGAATTCTAAATGTAAGTATCGACCCTAAGATTTATATTTGTAACTAAATAATTAAAGTATGGAACAAAGACCCAAACTCAAATTAAAGTTATCGACCTTAGATTGGGCGATAGAGCTGATCGGTTGGTTGGCTCTGGTTGGAATGTGGGCATTTGTTTTGATTAACTATAATGACTTACCTGAAACCATACCTACTCATTTTAATACTTCCGGTGAAGCTGATGATTTTGGTAAAAAAAATACCATTATTACATTACCTATTGTTGGGACAATCCTTTTTTTAGCGGTCACATTTATTAATCAATTTCCACACATCTTTAATTACCCAACCAAAATCACCCAAGAAAATGCATTAAAACAATATACCAATGCAACCAGAATGATGCGATTCTTAAAATTAGTACTCGTGATAACATTCGGATTGATTGCTTTCAAAACAATAGAACATGCTAAAGGAAACTCAGAAGGGTTAGGTTCTTGGTTTTTACCTACTACAATACTTATTTTGATAGTACCTTTAGTCTTTTTCACAATAAAGAGTCTGACTTCAAAATCGCTAAACAAAAATTAATCACATAGTAATAGAAAAACAATATGATCAAAATTCAAATCCTATTCTTACTCTCTGTCCTCCTTTTCATATCATGCAAAGAAGAGGTCAATGATCAAATAGCCGACCGCATACTCTTTAATGGCGATGTTTACACCGTTGATGAATCGTCGGAAGGTAATTTTATTGTCATCAAAGATGGGAGAATAATAGCCGTGGGAAAAGATGACTACAAAGCGTACAAAGGTAAAAACACGGAACTTATAGATTTGAAAGGCAATTTTGTGATGCCTGGATTTATCGAAGGTCATGGCCATTTTTCGGGGTTGGGCTACAGCCTACTTAATCTCAATTTTTTAAAAAGTAAGAGTTGGGAAGAAATCATCGCAAAAGTCAAAGAAAGAGTTGATCAAGCTAAGCCAGGTGAATGGATCGATGGCAGAGGTTGGCACCAAGAAAAATGGGATAGTATCCCGTTTAGGAATGTATTGGGGTATCCATATCACGAAGATCTGAGCAAAATATCTCCTAATAATCCTGTAATCCTCACTCATGCTAGCGGTCACTCCCTATTTGCGAACGAAGCAGCTATGAAAGCAGCAGGTATCACTGTTGAGACACCAGATCCAGCGGGTGGATTGATCGTAAAAGATGGGCAAAAGAAGATTGTGGGTGTCTTTGAGGAAAGAGCTATGCAACTGATTCGAAAATCACATCAGGATTACCTTGCTACCCTCGACCAATCAAAATTGGATGAAATATGGTATGATGCTATTGATAAGTCGGTAGAAAACTGTTTGCAGTATGGTGTCACTTCCTTCCAAGATGCTGGTAGTCGAATGGAAGAATTGAAAAAATATGAAGAACTTGCTAAAAATGGTAAGTTGGGTGTACGACTTTGGGCTATGGTAAGACACAACTCAGCTACCATGGTTGGAAAACTCGATGATTACAAAAGAATAGGTGTAGGTGGTGATTTTTACACTTGTAATGCTATAAAATCTGAAGTAGATGGTGCTCTAGGAGCTTTTGGTGCTTGGCTACTAAAGCCTTACAGTGATAAGCCAGGCTTTTATGGTCAAAATACGACGGATATCTATGAAGTAAAAAAGATCGCAGATATCGCATTGCAGTATGATATGCAGTTTTGTGTGCATGCCATAGGTGATAGAGCGAATAATGTAGTCTTAGACATCTATGAAGGAGTACTTTCCCAAAGTAGTCAAGGCAAAAACAAAAGGTGGAGAATCGAGCATGCTCAACATTTGGATACTTCGGACTTCAATCGTTTTGCAGAATTTGGCATCATTGCAAGTATGCAAGGGATCCACTGTACCTCTGATGCTCCATTTGTAGAAAAAAGATTAGGTAGAGATAGAGCAAAATATGGATCTTATGCTTGGAGAAGTCTCTTGGACAAAGGAGTGGTTGTAGCTAATGGTACAGACGCACCTGTCGAAGACCTCAGTCCTTTAGAAAGCTTTTATGCATCTGTCACTAGAAGAAGACCTAGTGATGGTATGGTATTTTATAAAGAACAATCCATGACACGACAAGAAGCTATTTATTCCTATACTTTGGGCAATGCCTATGCTGCATTTGAAGAGGACATCAAAGGATCGATCAGTAAAGGTAAGTATGCTGACTTGGTAGTGCTTTCTAAAAATTTAGTAACTTGTAGCGACGATGATATATTGAAAGCTCAAGTGTTGTATACTTTTGTAGGTGGAAAACCAGTGTATCAGCAGAAAAATGTAAAATAGTCTGTTAGGATAAATCTACCCTCGGTTTACCTTATTAAGTGTAAAGCCAAAGGTACTACCTAAGCCCACTGTGCTTCTTACGTGCACTTGTTGTTTGTGTGCCTCTATGATGTGCTTGACAATAGAAAGGCCTAATCCAGAGCCTCCAACTGCTCTTGACCTAGATGTATCTACGCGATAAAATCTATCGAAGAGGTGTTTAAGATGTTTTTCTTCTATACCAATGCCCTTATCTGATATCTCGGTAAGGACTTGTGTATCTAGATCATAAAAAGATATCCTAATCGTAGAATTGTCACTTCCGTATTTTATAGCATTGACGATTAGATTGTTCAATACTTGTCTGATCATATCTTGGTTGGCATTGACCATGAAGTCTTGGTCAGCACTTTCCTTTAGACTTATTTTGATATTTTTTTCTTCTGCGATGACATCAAGGTCTTGGATCACTTCTAAAGCCAAAGATTTAAGACTAAAATTAGCATACTCCATATTGTCTTCTTCTGACTCCAACTTGGTAATAATCTCAAGGTCCTCTACAATATTTTGCAATCGATCTACATTCTTTACAGCCCGCTTTAAGAAGTCAACATTGACTGTATCATCTTTTAAGCCTCCATCCAGCAATGTATGCAAATATCCTTGAATAGAAAAAATTGGTGTCTTCAACTCGTGAGAAATATTACCTACATATTGCCTACGGTAACCTTCAAGACTCTTCATTTCATCAAGCTCTTGCTTTGTGTTCTTGGCCCACTCCACTACATCTTCATTGACACTTTTTAAAGTCAGCTTTTTATAATCCTCAGCTTCTTTCTCAGAATCTGTGAGTTTACTTGCTCTAATTATCTTATAAATCACTTTGATCCTTCTAAATACAAATCGCTCTAGAAGATAACTTATCATATAAAAATTTACAGCAATAGCAATAATCAAAAATATCATTGATATATACTTACTCTCAAGGTTGCTTTTTGCAAAATCGTGTAGAAAATAGAGTATTCCATTACTGACTATAATGAGTACAGTCACGTAAATGATAAGTTGTTTGATAGAAAAGTTTTTTAACATACCGTTGGACTAGAAATCTAATTTATAACCAACTCCTTTCATAGTTGAAATATTATCCTCACCGATTTTCTCTCTCAATTTTCTGATATGTACATCAATGGTTCTATCACCTACGATGACTTCATTTCCCCATATTCTGCTCATAATTTCTTCTCTTTTGAAGACTTTGCCAGGCTTGCTGGCTAGAAGAGCCAATAATTCAAACTCCTTCTTGGCAAGTTGTACTTCAATTCCTTCTTTTAATACTTTAAATTTCTCCAAATTGATCTCGAGCGTACCTAATTGGAGGATATGCTGAGGTGTAGAAACATGCAAAAAATCTGGATGTCTCCTCAAATTAGCTTTAATCCTTGATTTGAAAACGTTGAGTTTGATTGGTTTGTTTACAAAATCATCTCCACCTGTGTCGTAAGCACTCATTTGGGTAAAGGATTCACTTCTTGCTGTTAAAAATACGATAACGGTACTTTTAAATTCTTCCATCGCTCTAATTTTCTCACACACCTCTATACCATCCATTCCTGGCATCATGATGTCTAAGATAACTAAATGAGGTTTGAATTCTTGAATTTTTTGCAAGGCTGATACTCCATCAAGTGCTGTATCAATAAGGTATCCTTCTCGTTGAAGATTATATTTTAAAAGTTCTAAAATATCCTCTTCGTCATCTACTATCAGTATTCTTGCTTGGTTAGACATTAATTTATTATTCTTTAAGCACGGTAAATTTATGAAATTTCAAGTCATAAGCACTATGATGACTTATAAATTCGTGGCAAAATTAATGTTAGGCCAATATTAACCCTTATATGCAGTATTAAGAAATCATTAAGTTTCTAGACAGTCGAGTATGAATTATAAAATTAGGAACTTAACAATTTCTGGTATAAGCATTAATTTTTGTTGGACAAATCGTCAAAATAAACATCATCTACTTTGAATTCTTAGGATGCATCGCCCTAATCGCAAATAAAAGGCCTATTGTGCTTTAACCCAGCATGCAAACTTTTATCCTTTCTATTTACATACCTAGTTGGATCTTGAATGAGTGTTTTCTTATTTCTTACGCTTACGGAGTTAGCTAAAGATTTCTTTGTCAAACACAAAAAACAATATGGGTTAAGGATTTACAATTTGTTTTCGCTCAAGCCAAAAGATATTCATAATCCATGAAAAGTAAAGACGAATTCTTGCTGCGCTCGAAATGAGTATCGGCAATGGTTTTTAAGAATGGAGATGCGAGGCGACTACCTCTGTCTCATCGCCACTCTTGGCTTTAACCCACGAGCACCTAAATTTAAGACCTACCCTCTAAAACCTAACTCTTAAGTAATCACTCCTCATTTACCAAAAAAAAGCCCTCTTTACCTGTATCTTGGTATAATGGCATAAGCAACAAAGCATCATGTGGTATGGCTACGTCTTTTCCATCGTATTTTGCCACTATTTCATCTTTTTTGACGATTTGAAATCCATAATAACCCGGATTCATTTTCCAAAGGTTGGCATTTTCAATTTTATGGATATAGGTGATTTTACAGAATTTTGGTAATCCTGTGGCGTATTCTTGGAGTACGATGTCGTGCCTACTTTCTACATTTTGAGGTAAAACTGCACCTATACTACGCATACAATTGACCATACCAGCTATCAATCTACTGATGGAGTTTTCGTCATCATGTTGTCCTCCTTCAAAAGCAAAGCTTGTGATTTTCCTACCTTCTATGGTATGATCCATGTAGTATTGTATCATAGATCCTCGGAGTTGCTCAGTCATATTGGTTATCACTGGACAGTGCAATTCACCTGTGATTTTTTTACTGTTTGGAGAATTGGTACAAACTGCGAAGATCCCTCTTGGTGATGACGTAGTATGAAGGTCCATGATGAAGATGGATTCGTTGATTGGGTGATCAATGACAGAAGAATGAATCAATTTTTGAATACTATTCATCTCTTGAAACTCTGTAGAATTGATAATACTTTGCCTGTCGTCTAACCATATTCTATTCAAATCAAGGTCGATCATTCGTTTTCCTGAGGAGAGTGCAGGTATATTACCAGCTATGCCGATGAACCTACCATGATACCTAAATGAAGGATCTTTTTGCCCTTCATCTACTAACATTTGGGACAGGGTTTCTACAGCATCTACACCAGCCATCTCATTGCCATGCAATCCAGCTATGACGATCAGTAGTGGACCTTTATCTATTCCTTTATAATCAGCAAGTAATCGTTCTATCAAAGATTTTATATTTTAGGCTAAGTTAACAACATTTTTAAACAATATAATACGCATCATAAAATTTTTACAATCTTAGTTTGAATCCTTAATCGAAGTTAAATAATTCAATTTTTTAATTTTCAATCAATAAAACGATAGCTTTGACTGATTACACCTTTTTTTTGCAACAAACTAACCTGTTTATCTCGACTTTGCTTTATACCTTGTGGCTGATTCTTACGTGTCGTTGCTAACATAAAACCAGCAACACCTAAAAACAGTTTTAAAGAAATTCAAATAATGGAAATAAAGATTGTAATATTTTTAGCTAAAAACATGAAATTAAGGTTTTGCATACTTCTACTTTTTGCAATGAATCTTCATCTTTCAGGTCAAAAGACATCAAAGCCAAATATTGTATTAATCTATGCTGATGACTTGGGTTGGGCAGATCTAACTTGTTATGGTAGTACATTTTACGAAACTCCAAATCTTGATAAATTAGCCAAAGAAGGCGTACAATTTCTAAACGGCTATGCCACTGCTCCAGTGTGTAGTCCGTCGAGGGCAAGTCTTATGACGGGCAAGTATCCAGTCAAAACGGGAATTACCGATTGGATAACAGGACGTCAGGCAGGTGGTCAAGCAAAGTCATATGAAAAAATGATAGCTAAACCCATCAATTATAACCTAGCATTAGAAGAAAAAACGTTGGCCGAATATGGACTTAAAAATGGGTATCAAACTTTTTTTGCTGGAAAATGGCATTTAGGAGAAAGTGAGCAGTATTGGCCAGAACGTCAAGGATTTGAAATAAACATTGGAGGGTTTAGCAAAGGGAGTCCAGTGGGCCTTGTAAATGATACCGTCGGTGGATTTTTTACACCTTACAAAAATCCTCGTATGACTGACGGACCGGCAGGCGAATATCTGACCGATCGACTTGCAGACGAATGTGTTAACTTCTTAAATACCACCACCGATCAACCGTTCTTAATGGTATATTCTCTCTACGCAGTACATAATCCCATGCAAGCCCCTACTGCATTAGTCAATAAGTACAAACAAAAACAAAAAGATTTAAGAATTAACCAAGACAGTATTTTTCGCAAAGACGAGGCTTGGATGGCTCCAGAAAAAAGCTGGAAACAAAGAGTAGTGCAGTCACAACCCGTCTACGCAGCCATGGTGGAAAATATGGACACAAATATCGGAAAAATCATGCGAAAGCTCCAAGAGATGGGGATAGCAGACAATACTATGGTCATTTTTACATCGGATAATGGAGGATTGAGCACATCAGAAGGAAGTCCGACTACAAATTTTCCTTTACGTGCAGGCAAAGGATGGATGTACGAAGGTGGTATCAGAGTACCATTCATCATAAAGTGGCCCGGCCAGTCATCAAAAAATCATCTTTCAGATATACCCGTGCAAACAGCAGACATTTTTGCAACATGTATCAAAGCAATGGGCGAAAAAACAAATCCTAAAGAAATAGATGGTAAACCTATTCAATATCTTATCAAAAACCCTAAAAATGCTTCGAAACGCTCACTTTATTGGCACTATCCGCATTACAGTAATCAAGGAGGTAAACCGAGTTCTGCCATCTTGCAATATCCTTACAAATTGATTTACAATCATGAAGACAAATCATACGAGCTTTACAATTTGAAAACAGATCAAAGCGAACAACAAAACCTTTCTGGAATACAATCCAAAATTTCTAAAAAAATGTCCGCCCAACTACAGCAATGGTTTACCGAAGTGAATGCCGTCTTTCCTGATCAAAATCCAAAATACTTAAAATAAGTCGAGATATGAAATGGAGTAATAAAAAAACTGTCCTAAGCGCAATGTCTATTCTGGTACTCATGGCTTTAGATAAAGTAATGAACATCAGACCTATCGAGGATAAACATCTATCAGAATCAAAACTTATATGGTCTGATGAATTTGATAAAAACGGTACACTGGATACTTCAAAATGGATGTTTGAATCTGGGTTTGTAAGAAATAATGAAGCACAATGGTATCAAAGTGAAAATGCAATATGTGAAAATGGATATCTGGTCATTACAGGAAAAAAAGAACGAAAGCCCAATCCAACATATGAAGCCGGAAGTACAGATTGGAAAAAAAAGAGAGCATATATAGAATATACCTCCTCAAGTGTAGTGATGAAGAAACGACACGCATTCAAATATGGTAAAGTAGAGGTGAGGGCAAAAATAGATGCACAGCCAGGCTTGTGGCCAGCCATATGGACATTGGGTATTGCAGGAGAGTGGCCATCTAATGGAGAAGTAGACATCATGGAGTATTATGAAGAAAAAATCTTGGCAAACTATGCCTACGCAAATAAAGAAAAATGGCAGGCTATCTGGGATGGTGCTTCAAAAAAAGTAGAAGATTTTGGTGGTCAAAAATGGGCTAATGAATTTCATATATGGACCTTAGAATGGGATGAAAATAAAATGAAAATCTTTGTCGATGGCGAGCTGCTCAATGACATCGATTTGAATACGACCATCAACAAAAGTGATGGTAAAAATCCTTTCCGTCAGCCGCACTACTTATTGCTCAATCTAGCTTTGGGAGGTAACAGAGGAGGAAGTCTTGAAAATACTAAGCTTCCGTCAAAGTATATCGTAGACTATGTGAGGATTTATCAATAGTCCAGAAAACAAATCCCTTTTTTTAACCCTATTAGATTAAAAAGGACATTTTCTAACCATAAAGTTACAAGAATGGGTCTAAATTTTTCTTTGAATGATTGTATCGAAGCACTTTGAAAGAAGATATCGAAATTTCAATCTATTTTAATTCATCGCTCCTTTTAACCCAGATTACGCATTAGAAATTAACTGCAAGAAAATTATGCTTCATATTAGTTTCAGTACTCAATTTTCCGTCCTCTATGCAGCTAAGGTTGCAAAAATTATTGGAGAAGCTAAAATCCAGTTGGTTTTAGTTCGCTGCTAAATTGATATTTCGGATATCAATTTTTTACGCAGCTCATGTGCTTCACTACTATTTTGCCTAATTTCCTTTCGAATAAAGTCCAATGCGTAATCTGGGTTTAGTTCTTTTTCGAATTCTGTCCATTTCCTCTTGCAACTTCAATAAATGCTTGCGGCTTAGTCAATGTATCATCTCATTATGTCTGTACGGAACACTAGTTTCGCTGACGTTTTTCTTTCAAAATGATTTCTACTCTTTGAAATTATCAAATATTTTTAAAAAAAATTACTAATTCACCTCAACAAAACCAACAATTCATTCCTGCTACCCACTTCAAATTTTTCATATAAATTCTTAATATGAGTTTTGACGGTGTTGATAGATATGAAAAGTGTTTCGCCCATAGCTTTATTAGACTTACCTTCCCAAATCAAAAGTAAGATACTATATTCCATTTTTGTGAGGAGAAGATTAAATTTTAGTTCTACATTTTCTTTGATCAGGGGAGATATATTATTCTCAGTAGAAAACCGGTACATACCTAATTCAATAGCTGTGAGTAAATCACGATCTTTAAAAGGCTTTACAATATACCCGTAAGGCATGGTTAGTTTGGCTCTGTCAAGTGTTAACTTATCGCTAAACGAAGTAAGATAAATAAAAGGAATATGGTACTTTTCACGAATGATGGTAGCGATATCTATCCCATCTTTATCACCTTTTATAGAGATATCCAATAATACTAAGTCAGGATATCTATTTATTAACATATCGACGGCTTGAGTACTCGAATATGCTTTACCTGCAATGTCGTAATGATTGCTTATCAAAGTAGACTCAATATCGTCTGATATAATGGGTTCATCTTCTACAATCAAGATTCTTAGTGACATTGTTTAACTTACTTTTTTATAATCCTTAATACTTATTGTAACTTCAGCCCCAGAATCGGTGTCTACCAGTAATTCTGCTTCCAATTTATCTGATAAGGACTTAATCAATTTTTGACCAAAGCTTTTCTTCCCTTCTGCTACATTTTCAGGATTATAACCTTTCCCATTGTCTTTCACTTGTAGCATTAATCGATGGTCTTCTTCCCATAACTTTACGATCAGCAAGGCATTTTCTTTATTTTCAAAAGCATGTTTTAAAGCATTACTGACCAACTCATTAGTAATCAATCCCAATGGAATCACAGTATCAATATCTAAGGTCAAATCTTCTATCTCCGTTTGTAATTTGATATCATCATCATTGATATTATAAGCATCAAAAAGACCTTCTATCAGACTGGTAAAGTATTCTTTCATATTCACACCTGTAAGGTTGTCTTCTTTGTAGAGATTTTGATGGAGAAGAGCCATAGAATGTACCCTGTTACGACCTTCTGCGATAGCTTTTACTGCGCTCTCATCTTCAATATATTGAGATTGTAGCTTTAAAAGACTCGATATGACTTGCAAATTATTTTTTACGCGGTGGTGGATTTCTCGGAGAAGGATGTTTTTTTCGTCAAGGGCTTTTGATATGATTTCATTCTTATTGGCTAGTTCAATGTTGTTTTTTGCTTTAATATTTTTTAATCTCCAAGCTAAGAAGGCTAGTAATGAAACTAAAAATAATCCAAAAATTAGGGCTCCTTTAATATTGTTTGATTGTCTGATTTTAAGGTTTTTAAGTTTATTTTCTGCATTAAGATTATTGATATCTGCATCTTTTTTTTCTGTGTCATACTTTACCAAAAGATCATTGATGGTTTGATCCTTTTGTTGATTAAACAATGTGTCTTGCAGATTGTGGTATAAGTTCAAATGATAATATGCTTCTTTATAATTATTTTGATCTTTGTAAATTAAAGCTAAGTTTTGGTGTGCTTGCATTGCTATTTCTTTAAATCCATTTTGTTCCGCGATTTTTTTCCCTGCGACGATATATTCAATAGCTTTTGTAGTGTTGCCAATCTTAAACAGTGTTTTGCCGTATCCCACTAATGCTGAAGCTCTTATAGATTGGTCAGCTTTATTGTAAGGTGAAAAAAGAAATTCTTCTGCTTTTTCTTTTGACTTATTGTATAGACCCACTTTGTAATATGTATCTGCTAGGTTAGCCATTATCAATAATACCATTTGAGTATCTTTTTGAGCAGTATAGATTTTCAAAGCCTTTTGCTTATAGACGAGATCTTCTTCATACAATCCCAATTCATTCTTTTGGATAGAAATATTCTGATATAAATTTGCCATCCAAAGCGTATCTTTTTCTTCTTCAAATCCCTTTAATGCTTTTTCATAATAGTTAATAGTTTCTACGGGCTTCTTTCTCAATCTATATGCAGCTCCAATATTATTATTGAGCATTGCTACGAACCAAGTATCTTTAAGTGTTTCAAACTTTTTGAGACTGGATATGTATGATTCTACGGATTTGTCAATATTGCCATTTACGTAATAACACATTCCTACAAAATTATCTGCTTTTGCTTTATAAAATAAACTATCTGAATTATTGGCTAAGCTTTTGTATTCTAAAGCAAAATTGAAAGCTTTTTTAGGTTCATTTTGATAATATTTTTGGATACTATCTTGAATTGATTGCAAAGATTGCTTAATTGTGTTTTGACCTGAAAGGGACATTGGAGAAAGAAATGCCAAAAAAAGCAATATGCAATACAAATGATTTACAACTCCACAAAACCTTGATGCTCTACTCATTAGTTAACTTTGAAATTGTGTAAATTTAGTAATTATTTTTACTTAGTATCAGCTCTTGTTAAATTATCCTCTATTTCATCACAAATTTGCTCTAAATCATGACTTAAAAAACTCAATATCATAAAATGCTCTTCCTTAGTCAATAAATATTCCTCATTTTGACCATTTTCAAAATCTTCATTGCTTAATACATCATCTTCATTTTCCATGTTTTAACTTTATCAGAAAAAACCAACTTAATTCTATTATGTAAAAACTACCTTAATTCAAATATCTTATGGATAACTTACTGTCAATTCAAACCCAAGCTTACAAGTAGCACAATCAAGAGTAATCTTTGCTGGTTTTGTTGCAATAAGGTCTTTTAGTGTAAATATTAATCCTCCCATATTTTCAGAAGTTGAGGCATCTCTATCTAACAAAAACAAAGCGATTGGCTTATCGATAATGTTGATGGTTAATTTTGGCAATATCAAGTTAAACTCATGTTGAAGGCTAGTCGATACATTTAATTTTGAAATATCTGATGACCATAGGATCATGTCTGCTGTATTATCTGCTTTTAAAGTTGTGAGTACAGGGGCAATATCCGGCCCTGTCCCATCTGTATCCCAAGCTGTACCATCAGCTTTTGTCGCAGGCACTTTTATTACTTTAATGGCGGTAACTTCGACCGTTTTGGGCAACAATGCCGTTTCACACAATGTACCAGCAAAACCCTCAGGACAATTGCAAGTACCATCTACACAAGTCCCACCATTCTGACAAACAATCTCTTCACATGGATCAGGTTTTGCACACGACAGCAAACCTAAGGTTAACATTACAAGAAATACAATTGATTTTTTCATTTTTATTTTGTTTTTTTAAAGTTGTTTTAATTTATCAACAAAAGTCAGGCTGAAATTCTTATTTTTATTCACCTAAATGGGTGAATTTCTTAACTTGATACTAAAAATTATGCGTGTCCATAAGTTTCCGCTTTTCTCTAATCGTAAGTGAACCACGGTAGTAATTATACCCAAAATCTCATTTAAAAAACTTTTCCTTTCGCAGAATTTATGTAGGGTTGCAACAAAAACGAAAAAAGAGGATGCTAATAAAATATTTGGGCTTTAATTCAATATTAACATCTTCAAAAAGTAAAAGATAATATTAGAAATGTAGTTTTGTGCCCTATAAAATTTCATAAGATTGAGAGAATACACTTCCACATTTATTTTCCTGTGTCTTTCCTGTTTCGTTTCAGCTCAAAAAGTGAACGATCAATACCAATATCACATAAAAAAGACAGAAAAACCCATAAGGATCGACGGAAAAACAGATGATGAGGCTTGGCAAGAAACACAGGTAGCTGACCAATTTGCTCAAGTCCTACCCATGGACACGAGTAAAGCGTGGCTGAATACCCAAGTCAGACTCACTTATGATGACAAAAATCTGTATTTCAGTTTTGTGAATTACAATAATAAAATACCTGGCAAATGGATCGTGGAATCCCTCAAAAGAGACTGGGCTTTTAACAAAAATGACAATGATTTACTGTTCATAGATCCGTTTGATGACCAGACGAATGGATTTTCTTTCGGATCCAATGCCATGGGTGGAATGTGGGAAGGATTAATGGCAGATGGCAGTGCAGTAAATTTGGGTTGGGAAAACAAATGGGATACAAAGGTCACCTACGATGATGAAAAATGGATCTGGGAAGGTGCTATCCCTTTTAAAACGCTGAGGTATAAAAAAGATTTGACCAAATGGGGCATCAATTTTAGCAGATTGGACTTAAAGACAACAGAAAAGTCATCATGGGCTCCGGTTCCTCGACAGTTTCCTACTGCGTCTTTGGCTTTTACGGGCAATCTTCTTTGGGATAATCCTCCTCCAGCAGCAGGTCCAAACATTTCGTTTATACCTTACATCACAGGTAGTTCTGTCAGGAACTTTGTGGTAGGAACACCGACTAAAAATTCATTTGACTTTGGTGCTGACGCCAAATATGCGGTCACATCAGCCATTAATTTAGATCTAACATACAATCCTGATTTTTCACAGGTCGAGGTCGATCGGCAACAAATTAATTTAGATCGTTTTGAGCTCTTTTTTCCTGAAAGAAGACAGTTTTTCATAGAAAATGCAGACTTATTCAACAATTTTGGAACACAAAATATTCGTCCGTTTTTCTCGAGAAGAATTGGTTTGAATGCTCCGATCTCTTTTGGGGCTAGAATGAGCGGAAGATTGAATAAAGACTGGCGATTGGGAGTAATGAATATGCAGACCAATGAGGTGGACAATACCATCCCAAGTCAGAATTTCAGCACTTTGGTACTACAAAGAAGGGTCTTTTCAAGGTCGAATATTGCCATGATGTTTATCAATAAAGAGACCTTTGGCATAGATCTATTAAATCCATCAGAAAGAAATAAATTTTCAAATTTCAACAGGAACTTAGGCCTTGAATACAACCTCGCCTCCGCAGACAATGTGTGGAGAGGTAAATTGATGTATTTATCCTCTATAACACCAAATGGTAAGAACGACGATCAGGCTTTAAGCGGGAATATTATTTTCGCAAAAAGAAGATGGAACCTCTCAGCAGGCGTGGACAGAGTGGGAGAGCAGTATCTTGCAGAAGTGGGATTTGTGCCCAGATCGAACTATACTTCAATACAAACTATGGGCAATCACCTATTTTTTCCAAAAAGAAGTAAGCATATACTTTCGCACGGTCCCGGTATCGGCAGTACCAATTATTTTAATCAAAGCCTCACCCAAAACATCGAAAATGAAAACTATTTATCTTACAGAATCAATTTTAGGAATACTTCCAATTTGGTAGCCTGGGTAGCCAGGGATTTTATTACTTTGCAAAACGATGTGGACCCAACCAACTTTACTGGTGTAAAACTCTTAAAAGGTACCGAACATTCCTGGAGCGCATGGGGTACAGAGTTTACTTCAAAACCTCAAAGTCTTTTTACCTATTCATTCAGCACGCGATACGGTGGATTTTTTGCTGACGGAAAAAGATTGCGTCTCATCGGAGAAATTGGATACAGATTCCAGCCTTATGTTTCTATAGGAGCCGCGGTAAACTACAATGCCATTTCCTTTGAGGCCAATCCGGAAGTACCTGCACAACTAAGAAATACCGACTATGACTTTTGGTTGATCAGCCCAAGGATTGACTTGACCCTAACCAATAATCTCTTTATCTCCGGTCTGGCTCAATACAATAATCAGATCAATAATACCAATCTAAATCTTAGAATGCAATGGAGATACAGTCCAGCTTCTGATATTTTCTTAGTTTATACAGATAATTATTTTACCGACGTCTTTAAATCAAAAAACCGGGCAGTGGTGTTTAAAGTCAATTATTGGTTGAATATTTAGGTAAACAAATTTTAGTCTCAAAGGGTAATTGGTAGTAAGTAATTTTGATTCGGATTAGAATATTCATTTTAGATTTTCAGTTTAAATAAATCTCAAATACATTGATTAATCATCGCTATCACTACTTTTTCCGTGTCCAATGTTCAATGACCAATTATATTTTACTGCCAAAAATCTGATGACGATTATGGTTATCATACCTGTGAGCATGTTAATGATGCTTTCTCCAATGAAAAATCGAGAGATAAAAAAGATGACCCCACCAGAGAGACAAGCTGTAGCATAAATCTCCCTTCTGAATATCGAAGGTACTTCATTAGATAACACATCTCTGATCACCCCTCCAAATACTGCCGAAACCGTACCCATCAATATGGCCGCTATCGGACTCAAACCGATGATTAAGGTCTTTTGAAGTCCCAACATCGTATACAAAGCTATCCCTAAAGTATCAACCGTAAAAAACACTTTATCCAACTTATTTATTGTATTCCTAAACAGATAAGCAATAAAAATCGCGATCAAAACAATGATGATTGGCTCATCATTCCTCATCCATGCTACAGGAGTTTCACCTATCAACAGATCTCTCAATGTACCTCCACCAAAAGCCGTCACCAAACCCAAAATAGAAGCACCAATCAAATCAAATTTCTTCTCTATGCCTATCAGCACTCCACTAATGGCAAAAACTAAGATTCCCACATAATCTATAATTTGTAATACACTAGTCATTTTATTGATTTTCTTTGTGTGAAAGTATAAATTTAAATACAGATATTTGGCACAACATAATAGAAATAGTGTGGCAATACATTGCATGACAAAGTTATATTAAAATTATTGAACACTTTTTGGATTATTTATCACCAATAAAGTACTATTTTTATGTTTTATAAAATTCGAATCATGGTAAAAAATATTCTTCTCTTCTTTTTTTTAATGGCTATCAGCATTTCCATCACACAAGCTCAAAACAAAAAAGATTGGGTCCAACTCTTTAATGGCAAAGATCTGAGAGATTGGAAAGTCAAAATAAAGGGCTATGATCTAAATGATAATTTTGGCAATACTTTTTCTGTAAAAGACAAGAAAATAGTCGTAAAATATGATGCTTATGACAAGTTCAATTTTCGATATGGTCACATATTTTATAAAAACCCTTATTCTCATTATCGAGTAGCTGTAGAATACCGATTCACAGGTGCACAAGCCAATGAAGGAGAAGGTTGGGCATTTAGAAATAGCGGCATCATGGTACACGGCCAGACACCCGAAAGCATGCTCAAAGATCAAGACTTCCCAATTTCTATTGAGGTCCAACTACTTGGTGGTAAAAGTGATGGCAACCCACGTCCCACTTGCAACCTATGCACTCCTGGCACCCATGTGGTCTATGAAGGAAAATTGGATACTCGACATTGCATAGAATCAAAATCTGCCACATATGATGGAGATCAATGGGTGAGAGCCGAAGTGGAGGTGCTTGGCGACTCTTTAATCCGACATTATGTGAATGGACAGATAGTGATGGAGTACAGTCAGCCTATCATAGGTGGAGATGTAGTCAATGGCTTTGATCCTTTAGTAAAAAAAGATGGCATGATGCTCACGCAAGGTAGTATCTCCCTGCAAAGCGAAAGCCACCCTATCGAATTTAGAAAAGTGGAACTCTTGAGCCTAAAGGGATGTATGAATCCGAAGGCCAAAAACTATAAGAAGCATTATGTGGTGGGTGATGAGAAGGCTTGTAGGTATTAGGAATTTTTCAATAAAATCAATTTTCATCAGCTCTTATTTCCTTTGACTCTTTAAACATTATGCTATGGTGACGAAAATAAAGTGAGTGAAACGACTGATTTTGAAGCAGTTTAGTCATGGAATAGGAAATTAATTTTAGATTTTTAGGTGATATTATTAACTCAAGCTAATGACTGGCAATTAACACTTTTACATAGTATTTTATAAGATTAATTGACACTTTTTAATACATTTTATTATTAATAATTGACACTTTTTGATATATTTTACAATATATAATTGACACTTTTTGATACATTTTAGTTTTAATTATTTACACTTTTTGATACATATTATAAAATAAAATTGACACTTTTTGGTACATTTACATAATTTTACTTATTTTTGCAGTTTGTAATAGATTAATATTCAGTGAAAAGAATTGCATACCATCAATTAATTGAATGGAAAAATAAGGATAATAAAAAGCCATTGATCGTACAAGGTGCAAGACAAGTTGGAAAAACTTGGTTAATCAATGAATTTGGCGAAAATGAATATAAAAATTATTTCAGATTCAATTTTGAAGAAGATAATCAATTACATTCAATATTTGAAAATACACTTGACCCTAAGATCTTAATCGAGAAATTAAGTCTTTACACCAACCGCAAAATCGACGAAAAGAACAGTCTTATCTTTTTTGATGAAATTCAAGCTTGTCCCAAGGCAATAACAAGTTTAAAATATTTTTATGAAAAATCACCCAATTTTCATATTATAGCAGCAGGGTCATTACTTGGTGTTCGAGTAAATAAGCCGTCAAGTTTTCCTGTAGGTAAGGTGAATTTTTTAGACTTGTATCCATTAAACTTTTATGAATTTTTAATTGCATTTGGTCAAGATTTGTTGGCTAGTTACCTCGAAAATTCGTCTTTGGCTACGTTAGATTTATATCTGCATGAACGATTGACAGAGTTTTACAAACTACATCTGTATCTTGGTGGCATGCCTGAGGTCGTCCAAGATTACATCGTTAACAAAAACCCTGTTTCTGCAAGAAAAATTCAACTAGATATTTTAGAATCCTATCAAAATGATTTTTCTAAATACAACACCCCTCTTCAAGCCATCAAAATATTAGAAGTTTGGGAAGCCATACCTTACCAATTAGCCAAAGAAAATAAAAAGTTTAAATACTCTGATGTAAAAGACAAGGCCAGGGCTTCAAGCTATGATAGCGCTATTTATTGGCTAAAACAGGCAGGATTAATACATATCGTAAACCAAATCAGAGATGTAAAACTTCCCCTTGCAGGATATAAAGATGTGGATAATTTTAAGCTTTACATGCTTGACACAGGAATTTTAGGTGCTATGCTCCAAATTTCTTCCAATCTAGTCATCGACCCCATAGCCCTCTTTAAAGAATACAATGGAGCATTGGTAGAAAACTACGTTTGTTGTGAACTCGTAAAGCTCACCTACAAGGATATATACTATTGGAAGTATGAGCGTGGAAGTGCGGAAGTTGATTTTGTTGTTCAAAATGATCACTTGATTATTCCCATAGAAGTGAAAAGTGGTACTAATAAAAATACAACAGGCCTTAGAAATTTTGAAGCAAAGTACAAACCTAAAAGAGTATTCCGTACTTCACCTAAAAATGTGCATATCAGCGATAGTTTTATAAATTTACCACTCTATTTATTGTTTTCTTTGCCAAAAATAGTAAAGGAGTTAGATTAGGGAACTTCTAAAAACTGCACTCACATCACCCCAATCTTCTCCACTGTATTCCAATTCCGAGTCGTCACTTCTTTCCCAAATATTTTCTCTGATTCATCCATCCCCTTAATCGTATTTGTCACTGATAAGTCGAGATAAGAAATCATGTGATGAGCATCGTGACTCAAAATGTGATACGAATTGTCAGGAGCACTCCACGGACTCACAAAAGGTTTTGTAAATTCATTTTTGAAAAAAGTCACATAGAGCCTTATCTGATCATGAACCACCACATCCCTAAACGGGTCCGATTTGATAAGAATTTGGATATCGTCTAAGCTTCTAATAATGCAAGGAACAGGAAAGCCAAAAGCAACCTTCAAGTGCTCCTGCAAAAATGTTTCTAAAGCTTTTCCATCATGCTCATTTGTTTCAAAAATCACATTTCCAGAATTCAACAATGTTTTGACACCACTAAATCCCCAAACCTTCATAAATTCAGCCAAATCCTTCATAGGCACTTTTTTATTACCACCTACATTTATACCCCTCAATAATGCTACATATCTCATATCAAATCTTTAAGTTGGTAAAATTAATAAAAATTGTTATTCTATTATATTTCTCCCAAAATTGGTTCTAAAACCCCACTTTTCAAATCTTGAACCTTTACTTCTCTTAACTATCTTAACTTCCCTTAACCTTTTTACCATTGGGGCAAACTGGTTAAGAAGGTTAAGTTTCTTTCTTTCACTTCAGTAAACCTCCTTAACTCCTTAACTTTCCTCCCTTAACCCTCCCAACTTAACCTCCCTTAACCTATCTTAACCTCACTTAACCTTCCTCCCAACCCTTCCCTCCAAGGTCTTCCAAAAAAAAAATAATAAATTCTCTTATCTTTACCGCTGCAAAAAAAACGAAGAGTACATGATACTATACAGCACCAACAACCCCAACTTAAAAGCAGACCTAAAAACAGCTGTCCTAAAATCTCTAGCCGATGATAAAGGATTATATATGCCGGAGATCATTCCCCAATTAGATCCTACATTTATTGACAATATAGAGCAATACAGCTTTCAAGAGATCGCATTTGAAGTATGTCATAAATTATTTCAAGGCTTTATACCTGATGAAGATATCAAAGACATCATATCAAAATCAATCACTTTCGAAGCGCCTGTCGTTATGCTAGATGAAAAAATAGGTTCTTTGGAGTTGTGGCATGGGCCTTCTTTGGCTTTTAAAGATTTTGGAGCTCGATTTATGGCTGCACTAATGTCTTATTTTCACAAAGGTGACACCAAAAAACTCACTATTTTAGTAGCAACAAGCGGAGATACGGGAGGGGCGGTGGCTTTTGGGTTTCTGGGCGTACCTGGAGTAGAAGTAATCATCTTGTATCCTAAAGGTAATGTGAGCTTATTACAAGAAAAACAATTGACTACCCTTGGACAAAACATCAGCGCAATTGAGGTTGATGGTACTTTCGACGATTGTCAGGCACTGGTAAAAGAAGCCTTTCTCGACGATGACTTAAATGCAGTATACAAACTATCTTCCGCTAATAGTATCAACATTTCGAGACTCATTCCACAATCATTTTACTATTTTGAAGCTTATAAACAACTCAAGAAGTATGGCAAAAAAGTAGTATTTAGTGTGCCAAGTGGCAATTTTGGTAATCTTACAGCGGGACTTTTAGCTGTTAAAATGGGATTGCCTGTTCATCATTTTTTGGCTGCCACCAATATCAATAAAATTGTACCTGACTACTTAACTTCAGGACAATATCAACCACTACCTAGCATACCTACCATCTCCAATGCCATGGACGTAGGTAACCCTTCCAACTTTGCTCGTATGCTCGACTTATTTGGAAAAGATTGGTCAGCGATGGCCTCTAAAATCTCTGGATATTATTACACTGATGAGGAGACAAGAGAAGAAATGAAGCTCATTTTTGATACTAATAAATATGTGTCTGACCCGCATGGTGCAATTGGTCACCGAGCATTAAGAACATATTTGCAAGATCATCCTGATTGTGTCGGAGCATTCCTCGAGACTGCGCATCCTGCAAAATTTGAAGATGTCGTTTCTGATACTTTAGGAATACCAGTAGAAATCCCCGAAAGATTAGCAATACTAGCATCTAGAGACAAAGTAGCTACGCAGTTAAGTCCAATCTATGCCGATTTCAAAAAGTATTTATTGGAAAGAAGTTAGTGCTTGTAAGTTTCTTTTTATCTATCTCACAATCTTCTTTTCTGCCAACGTATACCCTACCCTATGTGCAAAAAAGTACAACGAATCTCCTTTCGCTAGATTAATAGGCTTATCATAGATGGTCCAAGTGTCTTTTACGGATTTACGGTAGCCAATTGACGCTCCTTTGGTTTTGGACGTGATGGCTATCTTATTTCCTTTTTCTATTAGCATGGGAGGTTCCGTTAATGGAGGTGTATCTTTACCATTCCACCACTGTTTTACCATTTCCATTTCTTCCATTTCACCCCAATCTTTGTAATCTTTTTTCCATTGCTCATGAGCAGTACGTAATTCGTTCAATTTTGCAGCATAAGCTTGATCGGTTGCCAAATTTTTTAATTCAAATGGATCATTTTTTATGTCAAATAACTCTTCCTCTGGCTTTGTTTGCCTAAACCAACTCATTTGATCTGCATTCAATTGTCCATTATCACGGAGCTTGAGTATGTGGGGCATTAATTTATTTTGAAGTCTAAATTTTATGTCTTGGTAAAATGGCTTTTCAGGCATGTAATACTTAAGGTAATTATATTGCCCGTCAAACACGGACCTTACGCGGTCAACTTCAGAATCCATCCTGTCTCTTGCACCAAAAATATACTTGTTTTTTTGTTTTGATTTTTGATTACCAAGAAAAGCTTTGCCTTGCATGGTCTTGGGCACCTGACATCCCGCTATTGATAAAAGGGTAGGAGCAAAATCTATCGCACTAATCAATTGGTCGTCAACTGTTCCTGGCACTAAACCAAGCCCTTTTATAATCAGAGGAATGTGTAGACCTCTGTGGTGCAGTTCTCTTTTATAATAAGGCAACCCATCACCATGGTCGCTAAAGAAGAATATTACCGTATCGTCATACAAATTGGCTTCTTTGAGTTCTTTTATAATCTCTCCAACTTGTTTATCCATGATCATTGCATTGGTTAAAAAACGAGCAATGACTTGTCTACTGATGCTGTCATCAGGATAAATAGGAGGCACAATCACGTCTTTAGGATCGACCAAAAGGGGTTCTTTGTCTCTCATCCATACCAAAGATTCGTGTGTAATGTTCAGATTGAAGATACTGAAAAAAGGTTGATTCTTGTCTTTTCTATTTTTCCAATGTGCTTTATTACTACTTTCATCCCACATGGTAGGTGAACCTAAAAATTGATAATCTTCTTTAGAATTATTACTGCAATAGTACCCCGCTTGTCTTAAATAATGGGGATAACCAAGTACGCCCAAAGGTAATAATGCAGAATAGGATTTATGACCCTTTGGATAAGCATCGGAAGCTACTCCTGATATTCCTAATGTACGCATATGATGTGCTCCATTTGCAGTCTGATATCGGCCTGTAATGATGGCATTGCGACTTGGTGCACACACACCTGCTGTCGTATAAGCATTGGTATATCTAACTCCTTCTGTTGCAAACTGGTCTAAATTTGGTGTTTTTGTGACTTGATCACCATAACATCCCAAGTGCGGTGAGAGATCTTCACAAACTATCCAAACGATGTTGGGCTGCTTCTTTTTGGAAGATTGTGGATATGCGATTGTCGAGAAAAACAAACTGAACAGAATAATCGAATAGATGTATTTCATTGGTAAGTTTATGATTATATTTTTGATATTTATTTTAATTTAATGATTATTCCACCTTACCACTCGCTCTTATATTTTTACCTACTCGCTCTGTCAAATCATCGCCTAAATCTTCACGAGCTTCTTCTGCTATTTTTTGAAGACGTGCTGCTATATCAGGATACAATTTGTAGACATCATATCGTTCTGCTGGGTCTCGACGCAAATCATATAAAGCTATAGCGTTGGGTATATTTTCTGGAGCTGCACCTGGATATCCGTCATTGCCTGGCAATTGATTTTCATAAGATCGACCAGGGTGTGGAAGAATCAATTTCCAATTATCTAATCTTACCGCCTCTAATGCGTTTTTACGATAGTAGTAGTAAAACGTTTTTCTTATTGGGGTGTCGATATTACCGTATAACATAGGGGAAAAATCGATACCATCTATTTTATTTTTAGGTTTAGACGCCTGACAAATTTGACCGATTGTCGGCAAAATATCAATGGTCGAAGTTAGTTGATTGCATACTTTGCCTGCTGGGATGGTCCCTTTCCAATGAATGATACAAGGTACTCTATGCCCACCCTCGTACGAAGTCCCTTTACCTTCCCTAAATCCTCCTGAAGATCCAGCATGATTGCCATAGTTGAGCCACGGACCATTATCACTTGTAAAGATGATAAGTGTATTTTTATCCAATTTATTTGCTTTTAGTGCATTCATGATTTCTCCAACAGACCAATCGATTTCTAGCATGAGATCTCCGAATAATCCAGCTTTACTCTTGCCTTTAAATTTGTCAGAAACGGCTATGGGTACATGAGGCATAGGATGGGGGATGTATAAAAAGAAGGGTTTTTTCTTATTTTGATTGATGAATTTAACTGCCCCTTCTGTCAATTTGGTAGTTAACTTAGCTTGATCGTCTAAGGTTTTGATATCTTCAACTTTTTCATTGCCATGTATAAAAGGTAAAGTAGGTAACTTACCTTTCCAATGACTTTCAGGCAATTGCTTACCTTCATAGTCTACTGGCCACATATCGTTTGAATATGGTATTCCTAAGTATTCATCAAATCCATGTTGTAGTGGCAAAAATTGTTTTTGATGGCCTAAATGCCATTTACCAAATGCTGCTGTGGTATACCCTTTTTCTTTGAGCATTTCTGCAATAGTGGTTTCATCACTGTTTATACCATTTTTACTATCTGGAAAAAGTGCCCCGGAGATGCCTATTCTATTGGGATAACATCCCGTCAATATGGCGGACCTTGAAGCGCTACATACTGCCTGCGCAGTCACAAAATTGGTAAACCTCATACCTTCTGCGGCCATTTTATCTATGTTAGGCGTTTGATAATTTACTGCTCCGTAGCAACTTAAATCTCCGTATCCTAAGTCATCCATAAATATCAAAATAATATTTGGGCTGGTAGATTTACTAGAGGAGCTGCTTTGCAGTAATACTGTTGTAAGAATGAGGAGCAATATTTTATACATTTTTTGATTTTTTATCTTTAGAAAACCTTCAGGGTTTTAACAACTTTTATATTTTACTTCTGAATGAGCCTCCAACTGTGATTCTATTTTCTTGGCAGTTGGCGTCACAGAAAGTCCTCCTAGGTTAGTACATCGCAAAGTATGGTGTATTTGATCACCCACAGATTTCATCGTGAGTATGACTTCGTCCAAAGGTATGAGATGTGCATAATTTGATAGAGCCATATTCGCTGATGAAAGAGCATTCATAGCCGCCATAACGTTTCTGCCTAGACACGGAGCTTCTACTCTATTGCCAATAGGGTCGCAGATGATGCCAAGTGAATTTTGTAGAGCCATAGAAGATGCCGCTATCGATTGCTCCAATGTACCACCTTGCAATTCGACTATTGCAGCCGCGGCCATACCGCCTCCTGAACCCGTTTCTGCCATACAGCCCCCCACTTCAGCTGCAAATGTCGCATGAGCAGCGATGAAAACACCGATCAATCCTGCGGAAAGCATCCCTTTGATCAAGTCATCTTCTACTAAATTCAAAGCATGCGTCGTTGCAAATAAAGCACCTGGCAAAGCACCACAAGACCCAGCTGTCGGGGCAGCCACGATGACTCCCATTGAACTTTTGACCTCCATAATCGCAGATACATACATAATAATGCGATTACTCAAATCACCACCTGCTAACTGATTTGCTTCATGCTTTTCTTTAAATTGTACGGATTGACTACCCAGTATTCTGTCTTCATATTGTGTCCCTTTTAACCCAAGATCGATCGCATCCCCCATAATATGAATGATTTTACGCATCATCTCAAATACTTCCACTCTGGTGATGTTTCCCCTAGCAGATTCGTAATCTATTGCGAGTTCCCATAGCGCTTTGTTCTTTCCTGTGTTGTAAACCAACATGTCATTGCAAGTGATAAAAGGTACCTGCATATCTTTTCTAGCCATAATCGGCAAGACAGGATGAATGGTTTTGAGAAATAAAACCTCCTCTATTGCACTTAATTCTGCTCCAATTTGAAAATCGAGTGGTTTTTGTGATTTAACCTCGATAAAAGAGATGGCTCCATCATGATATAAAATTTCATCGTAATCCACCGCATTAGATAAGTAAAGTATGATTTCATCTGGCTTTGAGCAATAGATCAATGTTTCATAATAATCACCAGCCATAGATACTTTATTGCCATCAATCTCTATCACCTCGATCATGCCACCACCAGTAGAGATGGCAGTAACTTTGCGAGTTTCGTGTACACTTTTTAAGGTGAATTTGTACGTATTGGGGTGATCTGCTCTGATGTCACAAATTCTTATTTCTACATCTATTCCTGCAATAGCAAGGTACTTTTCCGACGCCGGTAATCGCTCATCATAGGCCTCCCATCCAAGGAAGCCTCCAAAAAGACCCATGTCCGAACCTTGACTTTTATGCGTGGTTGCTAGCGATCCATTTGGGTCAAATTCTATCAATATTTCTTTGATATTTTCATCCATGAGGTCACGACACATACGCGCGATACGCAAAGAAGCAGCACAGTGCGAACTCGAAGGTCCTCTCATTACAGGACCAATTACATCATTAAAAATACTTGGATATGAAGTCATTGATTAATTGTTTTTATACGGGGAAATACCACTTTTTACAATAAGAGTTCGCTCTAAATTTAAGCGCCCATCATTTAAAGTCATTTGGTATTCACCTGGTTTAATAAATTTATTATAATGTACAAAATAAGGTTTATCACTTGATTCTCTGCTTAAGATCAAATCCCAACGATATTGATTGATGCCTTTTTTGCCTTCGATAGATTTTGACCAAATTTCTTTATTTTCTTTATCTTTCAAAGTCAAAATTACATTTTTATCATTTGGAAGCCAAAAACTAATTTCAGTTTTTTCTAAAGTGCGAAAATCTGGCTCATTACCAAGTGAATTAAAATAGGGTAAAACGGCTTCTGTTAATTCAAAAAAATGCCCAGTGGAAGAAAATTTATTGTTGTCCAACATTTCGTAGATTGGCTTTAGATTAATTTTATAAATTCCTCGTCCATGAGTTGCCACCACCAAATCCTGCGAAGTATGATGCATTTCAAGATCTGCAATGGCTGTATTGGGCATATGTGTCCCGAGGTAGTTCCACTCTTTACCTCTATCTAAAGAAATATAGACGCCTCTCAATGTACCCGCGTATAAAATATTTTCATTAAAACTATCTTCTAAAATTGAATTTACGGGTTCGTTTGGAATCCCAATTGAGATATCATTCCAAGTCTTACCAAAATCTTCCGATACATACAAATATTTACGTAAATCGTCATAATTGATCCCTGTCATAGCAAGGTAAACCCTCGATTTTGAAAATCTAGAGGGACATATACTTCTGATGTAATTATTAGCAAGGCCTTTTGAATATTCTACCCAAGATTTTCCATCGTCTTGTGATACCCAAAATGCGCCTTTGTCAGTACCAACATACAATAATCCTTTGACTATTTTTGATTCTTCTAAAGCACCAACTGAAAATGATTCCTTTCCTTCTATTGCTGATTTTGCCAAATTAGGGCTAATCACCTCCCATTTATTGCCTCTATTTACACTTTTAAATATGTAGTTGCCACCGTGATACAAGGTTTTATGATCATGGGGTGAAATGAAATAAGGGGTTATATAATTGAAAACAAGGGTATCTTTAATGGCTGGAGACCTTTTAGGAATTATTGAAAATGTAGTATCTTCTTTTTTATCATATCTTATTGCATTCCCATACTGCATGCTGTAATAAATCGTATTTTCATCTTCAGGGTCTACTTGAGACACACATCCATCACCCCCATCCCAAGGATCTATCCATATATATTTCCACGGGTCAGGATAGTTAGGATTGTATTCTTTTGGAGGTCCATATACTGTGGCGTCATCTTGAGTACCTCCATAGATTAAATAATTTTTTTGATCTATCGTTAAGTCATAAAATTCACCAACAGGTATGTTATTATAATGAAACCAAGATTCCCCTTTATCGTGACTTACATAAAAACCACCATCGTTACCTGCTGCAATGTGGTTGGGATTGGTAGGGTTAATCCAAAGTTCGCATTGGTCCAAGTGAAATCCTTTAGCTAAGCTGGGACTAGCTCGCATGACATTACCTCCTAAAATTTTGAATGTTTTACCTCCATCGCTACTTTTTTGTAAACGAATACCCAAGCAATATACTTCCTCATCATCTTTTGGATTAACATATACATCAGTAAAATACCAACCGATCACGGAGAAATTAAAGTTAGGTTCCTGATGTGTTTTAGTCCAATTCAATCCCCCATCTATTGACTTATAGAGCTCTGAAGATTGGCCTTGTGGATTGTTAAGATTGTCGATTAATGCATATATTTTCTTTGAGTTGGAATGAGAAACGGCCAATCCAATTCTGCCTAACTTATCTCCTTTGGGTAATCCATTAGTACATTTAATCCATGTTTTTCCACCATCTATACTTCTGTGGATTCCACTATTCTTTCCGCTGATTGACGGATATACCTCCCACGTTGAGGCATACATGTTCTTAGGATTTGATTTTGAAATGACTACATCATTTACACCAGTTTTTTCATCAATATAGATGACTTGTTCCCATGTTTTTCCACCATTTACGGTTCTGTAAAGTCCTCTGTTTTTGTTTGTAGACCACAAATGTCCTAACACTGCTACGAGCACAATGTTGGGGTCGGTAGGATGAATGTCTATTTCTGCTATGGCCCAAGAATCACTGAGCCCTATGTGTTTCCAAGTCTTCCCAGCATCGTCGGATCGATACATTCCATTGCCCGGAAGTGTAAAATTTCGTGGCTTTTTTAAATTTTCACCAGTACCAACATAGATTATTTTCGGATTAGAAGGAGCCAACTCCATATCACCAATTCCACAAGTGACTAGTTCTTCAAAAATACTTTGCCAATGGAGCCCATTATTCTCCGTTTTCCAAATGCCACCGGAGCCAAATCCTACATACATGGTTCCTGGATTCTTGTGATCAACTTGTACTACATCGGCCCTTGCAGAATTGAGCGTCGGACCCAAAGAAACCCAATTCATTTTGTACGGAGTATTCTTTTTCATTTGTTGATAAGTCAAAAAAGAAGATTCTAGGGTAGAAGCAGGTTGCTGACAAAATACGGGTGTTTGATATAGTAATGTCATCAAAAAAATGGTGTTTAAGATAGATTTGATCTCAGCCAACTTCATTGTAAATTATCTTTTTTAATTAAGTTCAAATCTACAATAAAATATTAATTCTGATGAGATAGACAATGAATTTATAGGTCTACCATGAATTTCTTTCAGATTAATTCTTTGGTACGAATCGTAAAATTTGGGAAGTTTAAAAATAAAATTGCTAAAAATATAAGCTAATCATCAATACAATGTAAGAAATAGTCTAAGGCCATATCTGCTTCGTTTGCGTAGTGTTTTTTGCAAAATCTTTTTGAAAGCTAGTGGGAAAACATTCACCACAAAGCTGTCCAATAGTGTCACAACAGTTGTTTATCACGGACGCTGTACCATCACATGCTAAGCAATAGTCAAAAATACATACTAACTGACCCCGATATAAAGCACTTTTTATTCGATAATCTTTTTCATTTTCGAACTTTGAAATAAACACTAATTTTTGAACCTCTAAACAAGAATCTATTGAGTTTATTGTAGTACAAATTGGCAATTTAGATGGATCAAAATCTTCGATATCTTCAGAAATATTACAAGCTAAAATTGAAAAAAATATTACTAAGAATACCAATGACTCTTTCATTTATATCGAGTTTATTTTTACTAAGACGGTGTTTATAAAATATTTTAAAATGTTTTTGATTTGGTTTTCCCTTTGAAAGGAGTTAGTGGGTAAAATCAAAAACATTTTTGGGCAATATGTTATACACCCACTTAGACGTCATCTAATCTGATTAGGTTAGAAGAAAGTTAAACCGTTAAACTTTACAATTTATAATATTATTAAGTTTTACGGCTTAACCAAATCTATGATTTAAAATCTAGAGCTCTTTCAGTTTTTGAATAGCGTTTTCAGCTTTCGGGTCCAATTCTACAGCTTTCAAATAGTATTTTATTGCACTATTTTTATCACCATTTTTTTCATATCCTTCTGCAAGTGAATCGTAAACATTTGACACATTCGGAAATATTAAGGCATTTAACTTGAAAACATTGATCGCTTCAGATATTTTACTCTGGTCCATGAGTACATATCCTAAAGAATTTAGTTCACTCGAATTTTTAATCATGTTTTTCCACTCATCCGAAAGTGTGATTAAGTTATTTTCGATATATGCTCCATTATTTTGATAAATAATTTTTAAAAGGGTAGTTCCAATATTATAGTTGTGATTAAATCTATTGCCATTAAGAATATTGGCCATGTCTTGTTCAAAAGAAACTACTGGTGATTCTACTATTCTTCCTATTTCTTTGCCATTTTCAAAAAAGATAAATGTTGCAACTCTTAAAATTGCCAATCCTTTTTCTTCTCGTTGAGGACTCTGTTTGTGTGCGTTATTACCGTTGTCTACACAAATGAGTTCTAACTTTTCGCATTTAAACCAAGGAGTATCTGTAATCTTAAGAAACTTCGGCACTTCACGTTTTGTGTCACCGCACCATGTACCTAAAAAGACTTTGATTGAGATCTTTTTTAATCGTTCGCTAAATGGTTTGAGCTTCGCTTCATCTACAATATACTGCTCATAATTTGGCTTAAACCACTCATTAAAGGGTTCTTTTTGCAACTCAGATTTATTTATTAAGCCTAGTAAATCTTTAGTCTTTGGGTTGTCTTGATTTGATTGACCAAAAGAAGAAATTGATAACAATAAAAGGAGATAAAAACTACATTTCATATTCATTAGAATTTTAATTTTAATAATGAATCAAAGGTAGAATTTAATAAATTTGACGGCTGTTAATACGTGGTTAATGGCTGGTTAACGATTTTCAAATAAAGGTTGGCCTACTTGCGTCTTTGATTCTATAAATTGTAAAATAAGATTATACACCTTTGGACCTTTCAAATTATGACCCAATCCTTCTGTCAAAATCAATTGTGATCCTTTCCAATTTTCATGTAGCGTAATGGAATTTTTATGATTGGTATCTTTGTCTTCTTTGTCGTGCATGATAAGGCAAGGTACGGTCAATGCCTTAGCAAATTCAGAAGCAACATAGTAGGTGTCAGGGTGTCCTGTCTGTTCTTCAAAATAAAATTTCATCCAGTCAATGACTGACTTTTTTAAGCCTACTTTTTCTTGCGCAAAATTGAAAAAATCACTTGATCTCGCAGGTGCAGCCATAACTATGACTTTTTGCACATGAGGGTCTTGATACTTATACATATAATATGTGCAAGCAAAACCGCCAAATGAATGCCCCATTAATATATCAACTTTTCCTGTTTTATTAATGAATGCATTGATCAATCCCGCATACAATTCTAGCTGCAAATATTTACCTCCCGACATGCCATGACCATAAGCATCCAAAGCATACAATGTAAATTCACTTTTGTCAAAGCTTTCTATGTAAGACTTAAACCAAAATGAATGGCTCGCCCATCCATGAATCATTAGAATTTTCTTAGCTCCATTCCCCCACTTATAAGTCTGAATTGGCACATTATTGACGATTAAGGTGTCTCCTTTCCCAATTTCTAAAAACTCTTTGTGAAAAGGAGTTAATGGTTTAGTAATGGGTGTTAGTAATTTATAGTAAGCGTGTTTACCTACTTGTTTTGGAATAATTAGAACCAAAAAATTCAAAACTGATTTGTAAAAAAATATAAGAACTTTCATAAATAAAATTTTAATATACCAATCGGTATCTATATAAGTAAAAAATTTTAAACGACTTTTGTAATATGGTTTATGGATTGATGTAAATACTCTATCACAGCCAAGATATCATCATTTTTACCGGACAACTTACTTACCATAATTCCGCCTTCAATACTTGCAAATAGATAGGATGCAAACTTTTCTTCATCTAAGTTTTCATCGATTTGATTGTATTTTTTTCCATTTTTTAAAATGTGAACAATGGTATTTTTAAATTCTAGTAAAGATTTTCTTGCTAATTTTTTAATCTCTGCTTTGCTATCATCAAATTCGATAGCCGTATTAAGCAATGGACAGCCACCTTTGATGATGGGCATACTGACATAGGATTGAAAAAAGGTCAACATTGCTCTCAACTTTGTAGGTGCACTGTGTTGAGCTTTGATTTTGGCCCTCAATTGTTCAGAAACCATAGAGAGCATATGGTTAAAAGCTTCCTTTTCTAAAGCTTCTTTATTTTTGAAATGTTTGTAAATGGCCCCTTTGGTCATTTTTGTTTCGGTGGTTATATCGCTAATTGATGTGGCCTTATATCCTTTAGAGTTAAAAAGGATGCTAGCCTTCTCTAGGATAATATTTTTTGTATATTCTGGATTTCGCATGCACAAAGATACCGATTGGTATTTAAGTAGGCAAATATTTATACAAAAAAGTCCTTTAGAGGTTGATTTTTCTGAAGAACTGGTGTAATTACCCTAGAAATTTGATAGATAAGTAAAGAAAGTATGAGAAATTTGGTTTTTCTTTTATTGGGAAATTTCCTTTTTTAGGACCAGTTAGAAATCTAAATAGAAACTACAAAAAGCTGTTTCAAAATTTCATCTAATGATATTTTTTTATTCTTCGGTGCTTATTTTTTGAGTTACAAACCATTTCATCATTTGGGCATTTGTGTTTTGTTGGCTTGTTGTATCCTTTAATAAATTTTTGTAAGTCATTTTCTTTACATCAAGGCAATATTGCATTAGAAGCCAAGCATCGTAATATACGCTCGGTGTAATTGTTCTATCTTCAAAACTAATTGCCCAACCGTTTTCCTGAAAATTTTCTTGGTTAATTTTTCTCGTTATGCTTTTTTGCAAGTTAGAATCTGTTTTTCTTCTTGCCACATATTCTGGATAACCTTCCCATTTCCATGTTGGATAGTTTGCCATCGGATTTGATTTCCACAGTCCAAACTTATTAAATTGTAGGCAATGAACAGCTTCATGTGCGAGTAATTGACTCAAGTTAAACTTGTAACCATTGAGTTCTGTGAAATTGTCTTTCCAATTTACCTTACCCATTAAAACGATTTTATTATAAAAGCCCAATCCAAATGCTTGACCTACTATATTTTCCAATAGCTTAGGATACAGGGACCCATCATTCAAACAAATTTCTAGTTTAAAATTGGCGTCATACAGTTCGCTTTTTTGCAAGAGCGCCTTTGATTGTTCGAGTCGATAAATAAAATTTTTGTCAAGTTGTGAATTATGAAAAATTGTGTAATTGCCAAAAGTAGTTTTTTTTGCATAGAGTAAAGTTGGGTTTAAAACTATCCCTATTAAAAAACCAACTAAAAACAGCACTGTTGTTATTAACTTAAGGCCGATTCTTCGAATGTTTTGATTATGATCTTTTTTCATCTTAGATTTCTGACTTTAAAAAATAAACAAAAGATTACACCTTAAAATGGACACTCAACCAACTACCTACATCGCCAGAGTTCATTAAATTTTATTTTAATTAATCTCTTTTTAATTAGATAGAAGGGTACGTTGATAAGCCGTAAGCAATTAAAATACTATACTTAATTTTTAATCTCTGTACTTTTTAAACCTTTAGTGAATGCAACCAATGACTTTTCATTTTTTATCATATCTCTCATGATAAACATTGTTTCTTCCAAGTAGATATCTTTTTGCAACCCTTTTACCCATTCGTCATTCTTAGCTTTTCTAGAGGCTTCTTCTAGATTAGGAAGATCTTCTTTTGGGTTTTTTACTTTCATGTTTTCACGCGATACAGAAAAGAGATCTTTAAATTTATCATATTCAGCTTCTCTTTTTTTCATGTAATCATTGTAGCCATTGAAAGAAAGTGGGTAAACACTCATTTCTTTATTCTTTTTGCGTAGCAATGCACTCTCTTCAATGAGTGAAAAGTCATTATTTTTAGCTACTCTTTCGTTACTTTGTTTCACTAAATAAGGGATGTCTTCCAATAAAACAACATTTTGTTTGAATGGGACAGCGTCGATTTCTGAATAGGCCAATCCATATTCATATTCTTTTTCACCATAGTCCATGTATCTGTAGATATCTGGTAGGGTAATATCTGGCACTACTCCTTTGTGTTGTGTAGACCCGCCATTTACTCTGAAAAATTTTTGCATTGTTATTTTTAGACTTCCAAAAGGTTTAAGATCCTCTCGGTCATTTATAAACCGATCTATCTCATAAAATCTTTGTACTGTACCTTTTCCAAAAGTAGTTGAACCGACTACAATACCTCTGCCATAATCTTGAATGGCCGCAGCTATAATCTCAGATGCAGAAGCACTAAATTGATTCACCATTATGATAATTGGTCCAGTGAATTGTACTTGTTTGTCTTTATCTTGATTGATGAATGGGCGAGACTCTTTGCCTTTTACTTGTACAATTGGCCCTGACTCAATGAACAATCCTGTCATATCGACTACATCGGTTAATGAACCACCACCATTATTTCTTAAGTCTAAAATAATTCCATTTACATTTTCCTTTTTCAATTTTTCTATTTCCTTTGCCACATCAATAGCACAACTATTACCACCTTCTTCAAAAGATGAGTAAAATTTTGGTAAGTAGATATAACCAATGTTGTAAAGCTCTGCGTTTAAATCTATGATAGCAGATTTAGCAAATGTCTCTTCTGTGTTGACTTCTTCTCTGATTAAGTTAACTTTTATGATGCTTCCATCTTTCTTTTTTACATCAAGTATAACCTCAGTTCCGACTTTACCTCTTATTTTTAATACAACATCGTCAACCCTCATACCCGTGATGTCTAATCTTTCGCCACCTTTTTGGGTAACAGCAATGATGATATCTTCTTGCTCAATTCTTTTATCCTTCCACACTGGTCCACCTACTACTACTTCCACTACTTTGATATATTCTCCTTCTTGAGAAAGTCTAGCACCAATTCCAATGACTTTACCTCCCATCTGGATATCAAAATCTTGCTTTTCTTTAGGATTAAAGTATTCTGTATGTGGATCAAAGTAATTGGTTATTGAGCTTATATAGAGCTCGAATCTATCTGATCTTCTGAGTTTTGACATTCTTTCAAACCAAGTATCAAATGTTTTCTTAACCTCGTTGTTGGATTCTTTGTACAAGTCCGCTATTGCTATTTTCTCACCTTTGTAATCTGGCTTGCTTTGCTTGTCAAACTTTGCATGAGTCTTTGTTAAAATTTCATATTTAATCAACTTTCTCCACCTATCTTTTAGATCGTTTTCGTCCTTAGCAAAAACACTTTTTTCACCATCTAATTCGATAGATTCTTTTTTCGTAAAATCGTGTTGCAAGGCGATGACCTCATCATAATATAATTTAGAATCTTTCATTCTTTTTTCATATACCTCGTACACTATATCGAAGAAAGTCAAAGTTCTAGAATTCACTTGGTCGTCAATGGATGTTTCATATTGTTGAAATTTCTTTAAATCTGATTGCGTGAAATATCTTTTATTGCCGTCTAGTCGCTCCAAAAAAGTCTTGTATACGGCTTTAGAGAAGGCATCGTCTACCGGTTTGGGAGCGTAATGTCCTTGATTCATCATAGACATTACAGATTTTAAAATAATAGATTCTCGTTCGTCTATTGTGGTTAAGTTATTCTCTGTGGGAGTTAACATTTTATAACCTAAAAAGCCAATGATAATGGCTATGATAATGGAACTTCTATAATTCATAAATTTCATAATATTTTGTTGTCTTAAGTCTTTCTATCTAACTTAATAAAAAAAACCCGACTATAGTTTATTAAATATTTCACTAAATTAGTATTTAAAACTACTGTACACAACTTTTTTGGTAATTCTATCTTCACTTTAACTTAAAAATAACGAAACACAAAAAGTTTGTAAATTTTATGTTTTATAAATAAATGCCATTTAAACTCATTTAAATTTGAATTTTCTGACAATCATATTCTTTTTTGAAACATTTAATTATATTTACAACTCATAAAATAAGCCACATGTTAAATAAGCTTGTAGAAAATTTAGTAAAGGAAAATCTCACTCCTGTCTCTGGTATCGATGCTGCATTTTTATACACAGAGACGCCCACTAGTCCAATGAATATCGGATCGGTAGTAATAATAGATGGCACCATAGACTTCAAGACATTTAAGGATACAGTTCACTCACGAATCCATCAATTTGAAAAATTACGTCAAAGACTTGTCTACGTACCTTTTTCTGTTGATTATCCATATTGGGTAGATGATCCCAATTTTGACATAGATTTGCACATTAAGAATATAGCGCTACCAAAGCCTGGAGCATGGAAACAACTCAGAGATGTGGCCTCTCAGATATTTAGTGAGCCCTTGGACCAAAATAGACCTTTGTGGTCAATGGTTTTTGTAGAAGGTTTGGATAATATTCCTCAGGTGCCTAAAGGTTCGATTGCCATAATATCTAAGATTCATCATGTGGCTATCGATGGAGTTGGTGGAGCAGGATTATTGAGCTTGTTTTTGGATTTTACACCTGAGAGCAGAGAAATACCTGAACCTAAGCCTTACAATCCAAAGCCATTACCTAGCGAAATATCATTGATTGTAAATAGTACACTCAGTTTTGCCAAAGACCCACTGAAATTTCCAAAAATGGTGAGTAATACATTAAAAGCTACTCTTAAAGCAGGATTTCTGACAAGAATGCACTTGAGTGAGCTACCCACTGTGCCTTTTACAGCACCTGCCACACCTCTGAATGGCTTGATCTCAGCACGACGCAAATGGAATTCCGCTATTCTCTCCTTAGAAAGAGTGCAAAATCTTAAGAACATTATGGGTACAACACTCAATGATGTATTGTTAGGTATCTGTTCAGGTGCATTGAGAAGATATTTATTAGAAAAAGGAAAGTTGCCCGAAAAATCACTTGTAGCGATGGTGCCTATATCCACCCGTGACAAAGATTCACTAGAAACCGACAATCAAATCACTGCTATGTTGGTCCAAATTGCAACTAATATTGCTGACCCGATTGAGCGATTGGAGATTATCCATGAAAATAATAATCGAGGCAAGACGTATCAAGGAGCTATTGGTGCAAAAACACTTTCAAGCATGGCCGATGCTATACCTTTTGGGATAGCCAATCAAGCAGCTAGATTATATTCAAGATTCAAAATATCAGAATTTCACAAACCTGTTTTTAATGTGGCCATCACCAATGTACCAGGACCAAGAATACCTCTCTATATTAATGGACATAAAATGATCACAGTCATGGGTTCGGCTCCAATTATTGATGGCATGGGGTTGATCATAACAATATTGAGTTATGATGGTCATATCACCATCAGTCCTGTATCAGATGCGAATTCTATGCCTGACCTTGATGATTTTACTAGGTACCTTTGGGAATCTGCCAATGAACTCGAAGCTGCAATAATAGCCCATCAGGCTAAAAAGAAAAAACCAGCAACCAAGAAAAAGACAAAACCAGAATCTGAAAAGTTGTTTGTTTCATTGGATAAGTTCCTGAAAGCTATGCCCGATAATGGTAAGCCAAAAAGTGGAGTCTTCCAATTTGTAGTAAAAGGTGACGAAAAGTCGGAATGGGTAGTAGATATCAGCGTGTATCCAGGCAAAGCGGTGAAAGGTAAAGCTGAAAACCCAGATGCTACCTTCACCATTGATGAAGAACATTTACTAAAAATCGCTAATGGAAAACTTGATGTACAGACTGCGTTTATTCAAGGTCGATTAAAAATTGATGGAGATTTTGATCAGGCGATGAGGATGGGAAAGATATTGGGGAAGATGTTGGGAGCTTGATTGTAATTCAACTTGGCAATAAAAATATTGTCAAATTAATTTAACTAAAGTTTCGGTGTTTGTTAAATACTGATTTCGATTCATCTTTTAAAGTGCAACAGCCCTAATTATAGTGCCAATCCCTTTTAAACCAAGGGATATTTCTTTTTTTGGTTATGATTCTCAACATTTGAAAATTTCCAATATTTGAAAATTTGAACATTCAAAACATGTCCGAAACTCCAGTATTTAATATTCTCTCTATCCAGGATCTGCCTCAGACCGTGTCTTCGTACCCAACAATCCTCTGAATGCCATTCGGGCAGTAACAGCCTCATTTACAACTTTATTGACCTCTTGAGAAATGGGCATCTCTACATGATAGTGATCTGCCAATTCTGCAACAACACTACATGTCTTTACGCCTTCTGCGACCATTGACATTTCAGCGATTATATCATGAATTGAGCGACCTTTGCCCAATTGTATGCCAACATATCTATTTCTGCTCAGAGGACTTGTACACGTGGCTATAAGATCACCCATACCTGCTAAGCCTGCAAAAGTACTTGGTTTGCCTCCCATAGCAATACCTAATCTACTCAATTCTGCTAAACCTCTCGTGATAACTGCAGATCTCGTATTATCGCCTGCCCCAGCTCCATCTCCCATACCGACAGCGATAGCGATTACATTTTTTAGTGCTCCTGCTAACTCGCAACCTATCACATCATCATTGGTGTATACTCTGAATAACCCTGTTCTGAATACTTGTTGGAGTGCGGTGGCAATATTTGCATCTACCATTGCGATAACGGCTGCTGCTGCTTGACCTTGTAGGATTTCTTTTGCTAGATTTGGCCCGGTCAATACACCTACAGGATGCTGGGGATAGATACTTTCAATAATTTCGGTCATCCTCATTTTGGTGCCTTGTTCGAGTCCTTTTGTGAGGCTTACGATCGGTACCCATGGTCGAATGTATGATTTAGCTTCTTCCATGACAGATCGGCAATTCTGAGATGGGATGCCTACTACGACCACATCCGCAGTTCTTAAGGTCTCTTCTAAAGATTGACTCGCCTTAAGGGATTCATGAAGTTGAAGTCCGGGTAAGTATTTTTCGTTTCTGTGGTTTTTGTTGATGTCATTGACGGTATCTATGTCGCGAGCCCAAATGGTTGTGGGACAATTTCTGGAAGTGAGAGATGCTACTGTGGTTCCCCAAGAACCACCCCCTAAAAGACCTATTTTGAGCTCCATGATGTTTTGCTTAAATTATTTTAATTTTCAGATCAAAGTTTCTTCTTGATGTAATTCGTGTAAAAATTGATTTCTAATGATAGCTATTTTTTCATCCATATTGGCAAGGGTCCAATCGTGGGTTTGTACGGGTTCGAGGACGATCACTTCTACAAGGGTCGGATTGAACACGTTTTTACCTCTTGGCATTACGTCATGCGCATTTTTCAACACGATAGGAACCAAAGGTACACCAGCCTCCATCGCTAAGTGAAAGGCTCCTTTTTTAAATTTACCTAATGTGTAATCATAACTTCGGGTACCTTCTGGAAAAATTACAATAGATGTACCATTTTTAAGGCTTTCTACTGCTGGTTTAAGTGCGTTTATAGATTTTTCTTTATCTGTTCTGTCGAGAAAAATAGTGCCCGCAGCTTCTAAGATCTGACCTACGATCGGCATTTTTTGCAATTCTTTTTTAGCCACTCCTCGAGCTCCTTTTTTAATCAATTTGATAGCAATGAGTAAGTCTGCGTTGCTTTGATGATTCAAAATGAATACAGCTGGTCGATGTGTCCACAGATATGGTTCGCCTTTTATACTGAGTTTTATCCCAGCCATCATCGTACCAAGATCACCAATAGAGGTAATCATAGATTCTACTCCTTCTTCCCACGATAGATTCGAAGCACCAGTGCTGATACCCTTGAGCAATGCTGGAACAACCACCCCTAGTGACAAACCCGTTCTGACCATATTGGCAATTTTAGAATTATTCGTATCTGCAAATCTCATAACGGGCCAATCATTTTGAAAGGCTAGACTTGATAGCTTCATATCCGGATTGACAGGTCTAGGATTACCCACGATCTCCAAAAGTGGCAAATCTTCTGCACTGTCTGTATAAAAATAGGTTTTTTGCAAATCTATTTTATATTTTTCTGCGATCTGGCGACCTGCGATGGCTTTACCTTCACCCCAACATGCAGGTTCTATTATTTTACCCGTGAATTTTCCATTTTCTACCTCGAGTCGGGTACACATGATGATATCGATACCCAAGTCTCTAGCTACGGGCTCAACTTGGTAAGGCGTAGCAGCAGACACAATGGTTACCGTATGACCCATAGAAATATGTGCTGCAACCAATGCTCTCGATTCTGCAAATATTGCTTGCGCTAGGTTTTTTTGATACACTTCTTCTCCAACTTCGATAAAAACTTGTTCTGGTATCCCGTCTACTCCTTTAGCACTAATGGATGCCATCGCAGCAAAATTACCATTGTCGGTCGCATAGGAAAGTGCTCCTGAAAACTGACTGATCAATTCTTTTGAAGTAAACTTACCACTCATCAACCTTGATTTTACAAAGTTTTTGGCTGAAAAACCATCGATCAATGTCCTATCTAAATCAAAAAAAGCTCCAACATGTGCACCTCGCTCACCTTCCAAAATATCACGAGTCAAAGTTTCTGTTTTAGAGCCTGGAATAATCTCCCTTTCTACAGGCACGGAATATTCGTTATTACCGTGTTTTTCTAAAGTAAATCCTTGTAATGTACTTATTCTATTGGCTATATCATCGACTTGTAAATTAAAAGCTTTGGTGGCTTCTTTTTTATCTTCATTTTCTGATGGGAACAATTTTAAGTTGGAGGCTAACCTCATTCCATTTTGCAAAAACGGTTTTGATACCGCCTCGACTCTCCTAATTTGACCCAACCAATGCATTTCTTCTCCTAGGAATAGACAATAATCGATAAATGACTTTTCATCGAATTCTATAGCCGGATCCCATATTTGTAAACCTTGGGCCACTACTTTGTACGCTTCTATATAATTATTTATGATCACAGGTGCCACTAAGATTTTTTGAGATTTTAGTATCTCTCCAATATCCACTTTATCAGTAAAAATATGTATAGAATCTGAGCCTAACATATACTCCAATTCGCTTTCTATTTCTGTTGTAAAAATTTCTTTTGATGCATAAAAGAACTCAAATTTAAAGAAATCCCTTAGTGCCATGATTTCCTTCCAAAAATCCAACTGCCTGTTTTTCTGATCAGTTTTAATGATTTTTAGTAATGCTAATTCAATAAACGCTCGCTGATAAAGATGGTGAACAGACATATTTGCATAATAGGTTGCTTGCAAATAATTTGTTCTGTTGATCGTATACTTTTTGTGCAATCCATCTCCTTGATGATGAATAATTTTAGCTTGAATCAATAAGTTTAATGCTTTTTGCACACCCTCACCAATGGCTAAACCACGATCTACCAATGCATCTTCTTTATGATTTTCTATAATCATCATCAAATCTGCAACATTACTTTCAACACCTCTTTTGGTAAGAGCAAACTTACTAAGTAAGGCATTACATATCAAAGAAATAGTGGTGACAGGTGTAATGTCATTTATCTTTTGGATTAGATTAAAAGCTAATTTTGAAATCGCATTATCAGAAATGGTGGCTTCGTGATTTACAGCTTCGACTTCATAACTTTCATCTCCATGAAGCTCGGCAGGCTCTCCTATTCGGAGCGATATTTTACCCAAGTTACCTTTGCTCATCTTCCGCAGATAATTGATCATCCATTTGATGCTTTCGGGTTTCTTTTTGAGTCCGCGACCTTCTTCTGTCATATCGTCTACATCGGGTATGAGGTCATAAACGATGGATACAGGTACGTATTTTACATTTTGTGTAATGTCATGTTCAGCTTCAGCGATGTATTTTAAGATACCCATTTGTGGCCAAACCAACTTTCCTGTGCGTGAGCGCGTACCCTCGATCGCCCACATAAAGTTCGATTGCTTATTTAAAAGATAACTTATAAAAAAACGCAATGTCGCTTTGTAAATTGGATTGTCTTTGAATGATCGACGAATGAATATTACACCATTTTTCCTTGCTAACTTACCCACCAATGCTAAGTCTAAGTTTATTCCAGCAAACATGTAGGGCAATGGTAGACCATGTCTTGCTAAAATAATCATCAGCACCAATAAGTCAATATAAGATTTATGAGTCAATACAAAAGCTACGGGATGTTTACGCATCAATTTTGCAAGTGCTTTCAACTCTGATGGATCAAAATCGATATTTTTGTCAAAACCTTTACCTATCAAATATTGAAAAGTTTCGATAAAACCAATATTAGTTGCTGGGTCGTGCTCTGCATACAATTCTTGAAAATAGCTTTCAGCTTCGATATTAGCCTGCACTAGACTTATCTCTTTTTGAATAGAAATCCGTGATAAGGTTTTTTGAAAATCCTTATCACTTATGATGTTTTTAATCTTAAGATGTGAAGACTTGTTGTCCATATTTTCTTCTAGCTTTAACAGTCGGAAAGGTATAAAATTATTCACAAAAGTAGTATGATGCTAAAGTATATATTTGACAAATATTGATTTTGCAATTTAATGTTAAAATAATTAATTGGTTGCAGAGTGTTTTCTACATAAAATATTATTTGTCAATTGGAGATTAATTGATTTTTTTAATCGGTAGATATCAAATCGATTTTATCTATCAAAACTTAATTTTGTTTTTCTAAAAAATACAATTATTTAAAGAAATATCGACTTTTCAATAGGAATTGTTACTGTAAATTGAAATTTCAATTTTTGTGAACTAATTGAATATTTTATGTTTTATTTGTGATGTAAAGTTAAAGCTAAGATGACTCAGACTATTTCAAGACCATCCATATTTTGGTTATTGAGCGAACCCGGAAGGGCGTTAATGGAGCTTGGAGCATCATATCCATATAAGAAACTTTTTACAAAAACGAAAAAGGGAGATGGGCATCCTGTGATGATATTACCCGGTTTCCTAAGCTCAGAAGTGTCAACCAAAGCCTTAAGAGAATATGTGGCTGACCTCGGATACGATGTATACGATTGGGGTCTGGGTCGAAATATGGGTAAGTTGGAGTATATGGAACTTTTGATAGATCGAATAGATGAAATTTATCGTAAAACCAAGAAAAAAGTCTCTCTTATAGGTTGGAGTCTGGGCGGAGTATTTGCAAGACAAATTGCTAAAGAAAGACCACACCTCACTCGCCAAGTTATTACATTAGCAGCACCTTTTGCAGGGCTTGGAGAACCAAATAACGTAGCATGGATATACAGAGTATTAAATTATGGTAAAAAGGTCAAAGAAGTCAACCAAAGCTTAATGGAAGATCTTCCACTTCCTGCACCTGTACCCACTACCGCGATTTACTCCAAAGTTGATGGTATTGTGCCTTGGGAGTTTTGTATAGAAAAAGATGAAGATAAAATCCACCAAAATATAGAAGTCAGAAGTAGTCACATAGGCATGGGCGTCAATTTCTCCGTATTGACCATAATAGCTGATCGCCTCTCTTACAAAAAAGATAACTGGATAAAATTTAAAGCCAAAGGAATCTTAAATAATAAGTTGGTTTTTCCGTCATTATAGAAAAAGGTGTGTTTTACATTTTAGCACCGATAAACACAAAACTAACTAAAGCTATTACGAGTAAAATAGCGTATATGGCTAGCACAACTATGACCCAAATTCCCATAAATTTAAACATGGATTTTTGTGCCTCCAATGCGTTAGTCAAAAGTGTAGAATCATTAGTTACCAGAGCTTGTTTAGACAAATCTGCAAACTGATAAAGCTTCCACAGAGGGTAGATATACAATAATGCTATCAAAATGTAAATCAATGAAATACTGCCCATCATAATTCCTTCCGTCTCAGGCATTCCCATCAATCCAGCATAATTTGACATAATTGATCCCATAAAAAACCCCATGACTACCATTAGTCCCATTCCAATAAAACCAATTATCGACAAAAATTTAGCCCATTTTGACGTTTCTGCTAAATACATTTTTGCTTCATTGTCCACATGCAATCCATTCGTATTTTCAGCGTATAAGTTTGAATTTTCTTCCATTTTTAAGATATTTTTGTTTTGATAGAAACAAACATAGTTAAATATTTTGAGTCTATGTCGATTTGTGTGGGTAAATATGGATCGTACCTATGGCACTCAATAATTATTTATAGTTTTGTCCTACGGTTTAAACACCGCAGTTACAAAATTATCAACCCTAAGGGTCTCGATCCTCTTACATATTTTACTTTTAAGCAAATAAGGATTTTTGGAAACAAATATTCCTTTAAAAAGACCTGTAAGGTCGAAAGATATTATAACAATGGTTTTCAAACCGTTGTTGATAGTAAAAAGCCGCGTCGAGTGCCGTAAGTACGACCCATATAGTAGTCCTTTTTCAATAAAGAACATTTTTGGCCAAGATTTTAATAATTTTTAAATCTATTACAAGGATTTTCTAAAACGAAGAAAGGTAAAATTTAATTACCCACAATATTCGGTATTGAGCCAGTGTTTTAGTAAACTCATCTTTTAAAAGTAAATTTTTGCACACAATATTAGATCGTTTACATTATTATTTAGATATTTGTCTAAATATATAAATAAGACCATGGACGAGTTTTTTAAAGCTATTAATGATGAGACACGAAGAAGCATTTTGGAATTGCTTCGAAAGGGCGATTTAAATGCGGGAGAGATAGCTGATCACTTTTCTATTTCTAAACCAAGTATTTCGCATCATTTAGATATTCTCAAAAGGGCCGGATTAATTTCCTCCACTAAAAATGGCCAGTTTATTATCTACACATTAAATACCTCTGTTTTTGAAGAATTCATCACATGGATATTGAAGTTCAAGTCTGAGCATTCAGCCGTCAAAGAAGTAACAATCATCAAAACAAAATAATAGAAATGAAATTTAACATTAATAAAGAATTACCCCTTATTGGAATCGTTTTGGTGCCATTTTTATACCTTTCTTATATTTGGCAAGATTTGCCCGACAAAGTGCCTATTCATTGGAATGTGGCAGGAGAAATTGATCGGTATGGGGATAAGATCGAATTATTAATTGCTTCAATAGTATTGCCCCTTTTGAGCTATTGTCTTTTTTTGATTATTCCTCTTTTCGATTCAGATGGGAAAATTCAAAAAATGGGAGAAAAATTTCAAAATCTTAAGTTTGGTGTAATCCTATCCACTTCCTTGATTGCTATTTTTATAATTTATTCATCTCAGACGATGCAAGTCACTAATATCAATATTGTTTTTGGATTTTTAGCTGTGTTGTTTATCGTCATAGGCAACTATATGAAATCAATGGGTCAAAACTATTTTATTGGTATAAGAACTCCATGGACTTTGAAAAATGAAAAAGTATGGAGAGAGGTTCATACTATTGCAAGTTATCTATGGGTTGGAGCAGGCATCGTACTACTATTGATGTGTCTCGTTTTACCCAATAAAATCTTAACACCTATATTCTTCTCAATTATAATTTTAATCACTTTAGGTCCTGTAATTCAATCTTATTTACTTTATAAAAAATATACTGCTCATGCATAAGTTTATAACCACTATGTTTTTTCTCTCTTTCACACTATTTGCATTTAGCAAGTCCAAACGACCTCAGACAGATAGCATTACTACAAAGGAATATCTCAGTGACACCGTGGCTTTCACTTCATCAGATGCCACACTACTATCAGGCACCTACACAAAACCCAAAGGTATCACCCCAAAAGCACATATTGTATTGATCAGTGGTAGTGGTGCCCAGGATAGAAACAGTGATTTACTAGGTCACAAATCATTTTTACTCTTATCAGATAGATTTACAAAAGCTGGTTTTGCTGTGCTGCGCGTAGATGATCGAGGTGCAGGTAAATCAGGTGGCAACTATAATCAATCAAGACTCACTGACTTCCTACATGACACAGAAGCTGCTATTGATTTTATCAAAAAAGAAAATAAAGGCAACCCTAAAATTTGTCTGATCGGACACAGTTTAGGTGGTATCATTGGTCCTAAAATTGCTCAAGAAAGATCTGATGTACACTCGGTCATTGCCCTCGCAGGACCTACTATGCGAGGAGACCAATTAATGCTACTACAAAAAGAATTGATCGAAGTCAAAATGGGTTATCCAGAACAAATGGTCAAACCCGGTGTCGAAAATTTCAAAAAATTGTATGCAACGCTCTTAAAACCACACGTTGATATGGAAACCACCAAAAAGGATTTGGCCACCACGGCAAAGGAAATATTCCCAATGTTGCCAGAAAATCAGCTTAATATGATCGTCGGCCAACTTACGACTCCTTGGCTTTATGACATGATCAGACTCGATCCTCAAGACTATCTCACCAAACTCACTAAAACAACGCTCTTTATTTTCGGAGAAAAAGACCTACAAGTACCTCCTAAAGAAAATGAAGCTTTGGCCAAAACTTACCTTACACAAGCTGGCAACAAACATTTTGAAACCAAAACATTCCCAAATCTAAATCATCTTTTCCAAAATTGTGCTTCAGGATTACCCACGGAATATGGTACGATTGAGGAGACATTTTCGGAGGAGGTGATTGGGATGATGATAGGTTGGATTAACAAGGTAAGTAAGTAAATAGGGATTAAACCAATTTAAATAAAACTTAAGTACAATGGTTTTTAAAACTGCTCTTAGCTCTTTAAAAAAATCTGATTTTTAAATTGTCAGAATATAAAGACAATTTGATTATGCGGGAAAATCTAATTTGGTTAGCCTTTCAAGTACATGTAAGAAGTTAGCTAATTCTCCCTTTTCGGCATAAAACGTGCAAGATTCACCCCTGATTAGTTTAAAATTCTACCTTATTATCAAATAATTCTGTTTATTATTGATTTTAAAACAATAAAACTTGCTTTATTGATCTAAATGTATGTATATTTGGTGAGTGAATATTCACTAACATAAAATCATATCAGATGAATGGCAAGAATAATATTGCAATCGGCTTTCTGACCATGGGGCTGTTTATGGCATACGGATTCTTACTTATTTACCTTCGCGATTTTGCTCCTGGCAAAGAAGAATGGATAAACTCTTACAGTTTTGGTAAACATTTCGAAAGTAGGCTCGCGCACGTACATGGAAACTTGTTCGCTTTTTTGAATATTCTAATTGGATATCTTCTCCTCCATTTTAGAGATAAACTAAAAAATGTCAAGGTGATTTCTTGGCTTTCACTCACAGGAATCTTGATGCCTTTGGGAATTTTAGCGGAGATTTATTTAGGTATGTCTCCCATATTTGTACTAATCGGAGCAATAGCAATGACAGCTTCTGTAATTTGGCTGGGAATTTCTTTTTTAAAAATGAAAACCAATACCTAAGAAATTAAATATCAAAAAAAAGATGGATAAACTAAAAATGAAGCCAAAACTAAAATAAATTGAATGGTGCTTAGTGAAAAAATATCAGAAAGACAGTTAGAAATTGTAGAAGCTGCTGGGAAGATCCTTTCAGCTTCGGGCGTGAGTGGTTTGACAATTAAAAACCTTGCTAAAGAAATGAATTTCTCAGAAAGTGCCTTATACAGACACTTTTCAAGTAAGGAAGAAATAATTATTGGCCTACTCGAATACCTAGCTGCTAATATGGATGTTAGGTATACCAATGCCATTACAAGTATCCAAACACCCGAGGAAAAATTCACGACGATGTTTCAAAATCAGTTTTCCTTTTTTAAAAATAACCCTCATTTTGTAGTAGCCGTGTTTTCCGATGGTTTGTTAGAAGAAAGCCAACGAATTAATGCAACAATCTCTAAAATAATGGGCGTAAAAATGAAACATTTATTGCCTATCATTTTGGAAGGCCAACAAAAGCATATTTTTACAAATGCCATCACCAGTGAAGAAATGGTTCACATCGTTATGGGTACATTCAGACTGTTGATGTATAAATGGAGGGTTGCAAACTTTCAATTTGATATTATTACAAATGGTGACAACATGATTCAATCAATCTTAACATTAATAAAAAATAGATGAAGAAACTAATTATTTTTTTGTCAAGTATCTTTTTGACGATCACCCTTAAAACTTATGCTCAAACTGCTCCTTTTCAAATAGCAATTGAGCCGATGAATAGTGGTAAATTAGGTGGACTTCAAGCATTTGCTTGGGGACAACACAATGGTAAGTGGCTCATTATAGGTGGGAGGTTAGATGGTTTACATCGTAGACAACCATTTGCCGCGTTTGACATTGCCGGACATAATAATCAATTAATCGTTTTTGACCCTGTATCCACTCAAAAATGGTCGGCACCACTTTCGTCACTGCCATATAGTATTCAAGAACAATTAAGCGCTACCAATATGGAATTTTACCAAGAAGGTGAGTATTTGTATTTGATTGGGGGCTACGGCTACAGCAATACATTTGACAACCATATTACTTATCCTAATCTTTCTGCAATAAAAGTTCCTGATGTAATTAATTCAATCATCAATAACAAATCTTTTACCACCTATTTTCGACAAATCGAAGATATTAAATTTGCCATAACTGGGGGCTACCTTAATAAAATCAATAACACCTTTTATCTCACTGGAGGACAAAAATTTGTAGGAAGATACAATCCTATGGGCCCAAATAACGGACCTGGATTCACACAAGAATATACAAACTCCATTAGAAAATTCTCTTTAATAGATAATGGGGTGACCCTAAAAGTTACCCATCTGCCTGAAATAAAAGATGGCACAAATCTGCATAGAAGAGATTACAATGTAGTGCCTCAAATAATGCCCAAAGGACAAGAAGGGATCACTGCTTTTTCTGGCGTATTTCAAATAGGCGTTGATTTGCCCTATTTAAATTGTGTTAATATAGATAGCACGGGCCATACGGTCAATAATTCTTTTACACAATATTACAATCACTATCATTGTGCTCATATTCCATTATACAGCACTTCAAAAAATGAAATGCACACCATTTTTTTTGGCGGCATTGCTCAATATTATGAAAGTTTTGGAATATTAGTTCAAGACAATAATGTCCCATTTGTAAAAACGATCGCAAGAGTTACACGAGATGCAAATGGCGTAATGGCCGAATATAAATTGCCAATAGAAATGCCAAGTTTATTGGGTGCGAGCTCTGAATTTATTCCCGTAGAAGGCCTTCCAAAATTTAAAAACGAAGTTTTTAATTTAGATAAATTTATTGGAGACAGCATTTTAATTGGGTATATTTACGGAGGTATCAGCAGTACAGCATCAAACATTTTTTTTACAAATACGGGTTCACAAAGCAAAGCGAGTAGTCAAATATTTAAAGTTTATTTAATAAAAAACACAACGGTTGGTATTCACGAATTAAACAAACAAAGTATTGGAACACTCCAAATGCGTGTAATGCCCAATCCAAACAATGGAAATTTTAAAATAGATTTTAATTTGACGACAAGCACAGATGTACAATTAAGCGTATCCGATGGAAATGGTAAACTAATTTATAGTAAGGAACTTAAAAATCTAAAGGAGGGTACCAACTCTTACATTCAAGAGGACAATAAAATACCCAAAGGTGCTGCATATTACGTCACCTTACAAACCAAACATGAAAAAGCAACACAAAAAATTATAATTGAACCATAATGAAAAAAATAAATCTCATACCTCATCCCTACTTTTTTGACCTTTTTTGGGTTACTGATCATCTTCCCTAGCTCATCCATAATATATGATCTTAATATTAAGGCAAAAGAGGGATGCTATGTTCTATGTGTCGTGTGGGCAGATTTTATAAGTAGCCTACTTTATCCTTTGGCTGCCTATGGAATTCTAACACTCAAAAAATGGCCACCTTTTTTGCTGATAATTTCAGCAATCATCTTAGTTGCGGCATATATCGGATTAAAAATTCATGCCAATTCTGGAGGCCTATATGGAGCAAAAACCATGAGTGCTATGATATTTAGAATCTCAATAACTGTTATCTTTTCAATAATCTCATACTTCAATTTAAAAACAATAAAAAATTAAAAATTATGCAAAAATTAAAAATTATTTTTTCGGCTTTAATTTTAAGTTTAATCCTTATTAGCTGTGGTAACACCGCAAAAGAAATCACCAAGGATCAACATAGCAAAGAGGCACAAATTTCACAAAGTGATGAAAAAGAAAACATTACAATCAAATTAAATAAAAATAAAAAATGGTTAATTAATGAGGAAATGAAACCATTTATTACAGATTCAGAATCAATCTTGACATACTATATCACTCAAGGTACAAATGACTACAAAGCACTTGCAACACAGTTAAAAGAAAATAATTCAAAACTTATCAAAAGTTGCACAATGCAAGGTGAAAGTCATGACGAATTACATAAATGGCTACATCCACATATGGATTTGATAGCAGCGCTTGAAAAAGCTGAAAATATAGAAACCGCACAACTAACTATAAATCAACTTAAAGAATCTTTCATAACATTTAATACTTATTTCCAATGAACATAGCAGAATTACATCAAAACGAAAAAGAAGTTTCAGCAATCAATTTATTTAAAGGTGAAGTTGGTAGTACTACGGCCATTCAACTTCTGGAGAATGGTTTATTAAAAGAGCATATTACTAAAACACCTGCATTACTCTTATGTGTTATAGGCGAAGTTGAATATGAAGATGAAACAAGTCAGAAAATTGTCTTAAAATCAGGTGATTATGTGTCAATAACTCCAAACGTGAAGCATTGGCTAAAAGCAACACGAAAATCGCAATTAATTCTTTTGAAGTAGAATATTTGTATAATAGAACAAGTGACTAAAATTCTTTTGGATTAGCAAAATCAACTTTCACCCAAGTTAAATTCCAAAAGGCAATTGAAAAGACAAGCATAAAATATTTATATGACTATAATCATATAACACTTTACTAAAACATGATTAAATTTAGCCCATAATATAATTTCTATGGATTTAAACATATTTCTCAAAGTTGGAGCAACTTCAAAGTTTTATGGGAAAAATGAAATAATATTTGAAGAAGGATCAAAACCCAGATATTTTCATATTGTAGTAAGTGGTAAGGTTGAAATGTTTTTTTTATCAGAGGAAGGCAAAGATTTTACTCAAGGTTTTTTTTCTGACAATGATACCTTTGGCGAGCCACCGCTCTTTCTAAACTTACCTTATCCCGCAAGTGCCAGAGCTAAAATAGATACAGAAGTTTTAAGGTTAAGTAAAGAGAAGTTCTTGGCACTTGTTGATTCAAATCCTGAATTGAAAAGTAAATTTCTTGTGATTTTAGCCCGGAGAATTTATTCTAAATCTCTTGGACTGAGTAGTTTAGCTAATTGTGAGCCTGAAAAGAGAATTCTTTTATTCATCAACAAATATAGGTTTGACAATGACATTGAAGAAAACATCAGGACGGTTCTTCCCTACACTCGTCAAGAACTGGCAAATATTACTGGGCTTCGTATTGAAACAGTGATTAGAGCGCTATCAAAAATGAAGAAAAGGGGAACTCTTAATTTTTTGAATAAAAAAGTTGTGATATGACCTTGGGCAGTGAACATAGTTCTAGGTTTTGGGTAAAAATATCTCTATTAAGTTTTGTCATTGTTGCCATATTGGGAACATTGATGAGGTATAAAATTGCCTTTGATTTCCCATACTTTAATCAAAAAAACCTCCAACACGGGCACTCCCATTTTGCTTTTGCTGGGTGGATTACACAATTGTTGATGGTCTATATCATTTATACACTTAAAGAAACATTATCAAATACTAGACTAGTTAAGTACAATATAATACTTATTGCGAATTATATCACGTCTTTGGGAATGTTAATATACTTTTCGATGGTTGGTTATAAAATTATTTCTATTACTTTTTCGACGCTATCAATCGTAGTGTTCATTTTATTTACGATTTTTTATTTTAGCGATACTTCAAAAATCAAAACACTGAGTAGTCATTTGTATATTAAAAGTGGTTTACTACTCGGAATAATATCTTTCCTTGGCACATTTGTTCTTGCATTTAACATGATTACCAAAAATTATGATCAATCTTGGTATCTTTCTTCAATTTATTGGTATTTACATTTCCAATATAATGGATGGTTTTTGTTTTCTTGTCTTGGGTTATTACATCAGTATTTGGAGAAAAATCAAATTTCATTTAGACATCAAAAATTAGTTTTTTTTCTATTTCTCACCACTAGTATGCCGAGTTTTGGCCTTTCTGTGCTTTGGCTAAAACTACCATTTTTCATTTATTTTATTACAATATTATCAGCAATAGGCCTGATGATTGGATGGTGGATACTCGTAAAACAATTATTTTCAAAAATAAAAGCATTAGCGTCTCTAATTGCGCTAGAAAAATACATGCTCATCTTTATTGCTACGGCATTTACAATTAAGGTTTTACTACAGTTGGTTTCGGTTCATCCCGAATTGAGTACCTTGGCTTTTGGCTATAGGAATATTGTAATTGCCTATTTGCACTTGAGTTTACTTGCAATAACCACCGTTTTTTTGATATTTTACGGCCTAGTTAGTAGATTGATTATCAATAACTTGATTGTTAGAAATGTTATAATTGGGATAATGGGTTTAATTTTCCTAACAGAATTAATTCTAGGGCTTCAAGGGATCATGTCATTCAGTTATCGCTCGCTACCTTATAATGCTGAGATACTATTTATCTTGTCGTTTATATTGGTAATTCTTTCTTTTTTACTGTTTTACCTACAAAACAAAATAATTAGAAGGTTATGACTATAATCATAATTTCTAAGTATTGCATTGGCGTATTTTTATTGTAAATATTTGCATGTTGTAATGTTTATTAAAAAAATGTCGATGAAAAAAATTAATTTACTATTCTGCCTTGTTTTATTAATCTCTATAGGTTGTAAAGAAAATTCTGTTTCAAATTCTGATGCTAATACAGCTAATCCAACTGGACCAGGGCAAAGTGCAGTTGTGGATACGGACTCAAAGCCAAACATAGTTCAAATCGCTGTAGGCAGTGCTGACCATTCAACTTTGGTTAGCGCACTTAAAGCTGCTGGACTTGTTGACGCATTGAGTAATGCAGGTCCATTTACCGTATTTGCTCCCACTAATGCAGCCTTCGAAAAACTGCCCGCAGGGACTGTTGAATCACTTTTGAAGCCCGAAAACAAAGATAAACTTTCAGATATCCTAGGTTATCACACTTATGTTGGTGTATTGGATGGCGCATTACTTCAAGATGGCATGCAATACGACATGGTTTTTGGTGGTAAGGTACAAATCGGAAGCTCGAATGGAAAACCTACTGTAAATGGCCATGAATTAAAGGGGACAATTAAGACATCAAATGGTGTCATTCATGTGATTGATGAAGTTCTTTTGCCTAAATAAATATAATAACTTTTGATGATATTGGGAGTGTATAAATTTTTAGGCACTCCTTTTTTTATTGTGAAAAATGAAATTTTATCGCCAACAAAAAAATTCTTAATTTCTTATATTAGAAAGTTGGTTTGTCTACATTCGATTAAACTAAAGCTGATAAAGATGCTGATAAAAATGTACTTGTAAAGACTTAGTGAATGACTTTAACCTTCATGATTGAAGCGATGGTAGCTGCTCTGTATTTTACAATCTCGGCATTTTCACCTTCGAAAAGAACATCCACAGTTTGTTGAAAAAGCTCAACCCAATGATCAAAATGATCACCGGTCATCGCACTTTGTGCATGAATTCCTTGATGGATTGCCATAGGATTACCATTATAATCTCCTTTACTAAAAAGTACCTTTGACCAAAACTCATACATCTTAGGCAAATGGGCCTCCCAATTTACATTCACTACATCGTTAAAAAAATATCCAATCACTTTATCCGATCTAACTTTAGTATAAAACGCATTGATTAATAATACGATATCTTCTTTGTCCTTTATATCACCCATTCTTTCGATTATATATCTTTATTAGAAAATTTAATTAATGAAAAATAATATGGTATAAAAACCCATAAGACTAGGATACATACAATAATCATTTTTCCATAAATAGACCCAAATTGTTTTTGAAATAAAGCTCCTGTGTACCCCATTAATGCCTCATTGTCCATTTCTGTTAGTAGCAATATCCTAGAGACATCTATTGGATTTAGGGCGGCGATAACAGTCATCGGCTTTTCAATCGGGTAATCAGAAAACTGAAATAAGAAAAACAGAATAAGGCCATCAAATATCAAAGCAAAAAACAACCATAATATCATAGAAAAGCCAATACCTCGGGCTTTATCTTTAAATAAAATACTGGATAAAAAGCCAAGCGATATAAATACAGCACTCAGGAATATTGCTAACAACATTATCAAGAACCCCAAATAAGTTGGGGAGTAAAACAAAATTGGTAAAAATATAGATACGAAAAGAGCAAAAATCATACTTACATTGATACCTGCAAATAAGCTCATCCAAATTGATTTTCGCTTAAGCGGTTGGCTTACCAGCAGTTCAATAAATTCAGTGCTGTTGTAAATATAAATTGTGCTAAATAATATTGAAATTAGCGGTACAACCATCAAGACTAAGTTTCCAAGCGTATGTAGCGCCTTCTCGTTACTATCTTCTAAAATAAAGACGCTCCACGTAATACAAAACAATAGTATTGCAAAAGCAATGATGGTTCTATTTTTTAGTATGTCTTTAGAAATCAATATTAAAAGCTCTTTCATCAGGATTTTATATTCTTAAATAAACTATAAACGGCAGTTGCAAGTTTGTCACATTGGGTACTTATTTTTATTTCTTCTTTTGATCTAAAAAAAAGTATGCGAGCTTCATCCATCATGCACACATGAGTAAGTATTTCTTCGAGTTCGTTTAACTGATGCGAAGTGATCAAAATTAGTTTACCTTTTGCCTGCTCTTTTAGAATCTTCTCTTTTAAAACTTCCATTGCAATCATATCGAGACCAGCTGTTGGTTCGTCTAATATGAGAATGGAGGGATTATGCATAAATGCAACACACGCACTTACTTTTTGTATAGTTCCTCCACTTAATGTATTCATTTTTTTGTTTTCAATTTCATCCAATTTAAAACTAAAATAAAGCTCTAAATCGATATCTTTTTCAGGTTTTCTTAGTTTTCTGATAGTTTCCACCACTTCTTTTATGGTCATATTAGCAGGATATTTCCCAATTTGCGGCATATACCCTATATCATTTCTGTAGATGTAATCATTATGAATGTTTTTACCATTCACCTTGATAACACCGGCAGACGGAATTACCATACCCAAGATCGTTTTTATCATTGTAGTCTTTCCACACCCATTTGGTCCAAGAAGTGCTATACATTGCCCAGAGGAAAACGAAGTAGATACATTCTCTAAAGCGGTTACTTTGTTAAACCTTTTGGTGATGTTTTGTATTTCAATATTCATATGTTAGCCTTCATTGATGGATAATTGTCAATAAAATTTTCGGGTGTTATAGTTGGAAATATTTTTTCAGACCTGTCCAGCAAGGTTATAAATAAGCTTCTAAATAGCAACATTGCAGCATTATTTTTTTCAATAATAACTGAATACAAGCTGAGTGGTCTATAGGGCACATCTCCAATATTATCCTTATTTAAATCATACCCTTTATATTTATCCCAATAGTTATGATCAAAGTTATTTAAAACTACAGATCCGTTTGTTCCTATGTCGAAAGTATTATTTAAGAAATCGTTTTTATAAAACTTATTTTCCATACAACTTGCTTGTACTCTTAATGCCCACCCATTAGAATTGAAGATATTTTTATCTATTTCTATCCTATTTGATCCTTCCATTAATATTCCCATTGTATTTGATAAGAAATGGTTTCCTGATATTGTACTGTCCGTAATATCCTTTAGCAATAATCCATAAGCAGCCGCACCCCAATTGTTTTCAAATTTATTATTAATCATTACTACCTTTTTACTATACATTACCGCTACTCCTGCACCATTTGCTCTAAAAGTATTTGTAAAATACGCATCATCATTAGAAAACATAAAATGTAGCCCGTATCGAATATTGTTTTCAGCAATATTTCTCCATATCACAGAGTGTGTTACAAATTCAAAGTAAATACCGTCTCTATGCCCTTTTATTGTATTGGCTACTATCTTAAGATCGGTACTTTTCCAAGCATGGATTCCGTTTCCTATTTCATGTTCATTTATCCCTTCTGCATTCAACTTATTATTTCGAATAAGACAATTATGCCCCTCTTGAATGTATATCCCAAAAAAATTATTTTCAAAAATATTATGCTCTATGACGATATTTGAAGCATTATAAACTTTTATTGCACAAGGATCGTCTAAAGCGGAATGCCCAGAATTTATAAGTTTTAGTCCCTTGATGATCACATCGTTCGAAGCAATTGAGATCAATTCATACTTCAATTCACCATCAATTATTGGATAATTCAAACCGATAATAGTAAGGGGTCTGGAAATTTTAATATTTCCTTCTTTATAATGGCCCTTTTTAATATAGATGGTATCGTAATCCTTTACTTTTTTTAAAGTATTGATTATATCACTTGACGAAGAGTTTGCAACAGTATAGTATTTTGCAGCCCAAATCTTAAAAGGCACTAAGATTAAAATTACAAAAGCAATTTCAAATCTCATCGTTCCATCATTAAAAGCTCTTCCCAAGACAATACTTTTGTATTAAATTTTTTAGCATAATTATTTACTTCTACTTCACTTTTAAAAGCAGCGATATCACCCCTCATCGGGCTGCGAAAATCTTCAGCGATTAAGAAAAATGCATCGGTTACTTTTACTAACTCGTTTTCACCTAAATAATCAGATACCCAAAACGAAGCTATTTCAATATCAGGTTGTTCTTTTATCTCTTCTAAAACACACGCTATATCATCATATTTTTGAATGCGCCCTTTTGCCGTTATAATTTCTGCTCCAAACTTTGCATCAGAAATTTTCATTTTACAAAAATGACACATATCAGCATGCAGTAAAATAGGCTCTGGACTTTCTGGCACTCCACAACTTTGCAAAACAGCAAAACACAAGAGGCCAATTAATTTTATTTTGGGCTCCCTTTTTCTAAATATTTTTGAAGCCCAGTTTTTATATGATCCATACACTGATACCAGCATTAATCCAGAAAGTATTATAAGCCACCCACCTATGTCCGGTACAGAATATGCTCCAAAATTTAATAATTTTTTATACCCAATAAGTGGCGGTTGATAGGCCATACCAGGTACTATGATCGCTGCATTGGGATCCAAATTGTGCCCATAGTTATAGTTCCATCTATAAAAATCAATCATCGATACGACCCCAAAAAGGATAAAAAGAAGAATGATAAATACCAGATATTTTGGTCTGCCTAAAAACCCAACAAAAATAAAAATCACCGCAAAAGCTGAAATAATATAAGGTAAAAGGGTAAATTCTATAAAATTTTCTGTGTGAAGGGTATCCATACCTATGTAATGGTTTAACCCATTAATTATATCTACATCTCCACCTATTTTATTTGCAAAGATCTGAAGTTTTAACCCTTCAGGGTATTGCGGAGCGTCTAATTCAATTCTCCAAATGGGAACAAAAATGGATATTAATAAAACTAAACCTGAAACAACTATGAGCGATCTGTGTAAGTTAGATAATTTTTGATCCATAAGTCATAAATTTTTTAAAAATATTAGTTATTTTAAAACATAAGGGGATTGTTTTTTTAAGATCAATCCCCCTTCAGAAAGTTATGTTCATGAAAACTTTAGAAATTATGTCTTATTAACCTCTGATGATTTATAGCGCTAGTTTTCAACATTTTTACCAAGACTAAACCGAATAGGAACTTTACTTCCTTTTGGAGAAACTCTCAGATAACCTTGCATTTCTTGGTGTAAAGCACTACAAAAATCTGTACAATACATCGGAAAAATACCAGTTCTATCTGGTTCCCATTTTAATGTTGTGGTCTCACCTGGCATGATTAAAAGTTCAGCATTTGCGGCACCTTTTACAGCGAAGCCGTGTGGCACATCCCAATCTTGCTCTAAATTGGTAACATGGAAGTAAACCTCATCCCCCATTTGTATTCCTTCAATGTTATCTGGAGCAAAATGTGACCTTATGGATGTCATGTAGACATGGACTTTATTACCTTGTCTCACTACTCTAGCCTCGGACTCGCTTTTGGTTGCATAAGGATGCTTATTATCTTCAATTTTATATATTTTGACCTGTCCATTGTTCTTAATTAATTCGGCAGGAGCAGCTTGTGCATAGTGGGGCTCACCAATGGTAGGAAAATCTAAAATCATCTGCATTTTTTCTCCTGAAATGTCATATATTTGAGCGCTTTGAGTCAATTCTGGACCAGTAGGCAAATACCTATCCTTTGTTATTTTATTGTACGCTATTAGATATTTAGGATATGGGTTGCGCGTATTTCCACCTGGTATGCATAAGTGTCCTACAGAATAATACGTTGGCACTCTATCCAATACTTTTAAGTCTTTAATATTCCATTTTACCACTTCTGATGACACGAAAAATGAAGTATATGCATTGCCTTTACCATCAAATTCTGTATGTAATGGACCCAAACCTGGTTTTTTTACCTCACCATACAAAGCAGATTCATATTTAATAACGGGTATGCCTTGGTAATCTCCCTCATATGATTTATCTGCAATAGCTTTTATCATTTTATCAAAGCTAAAAACAGGAATCACAGCTGCAAGTTTACCCGAACCTACAATATACTCACCTGTCGGATCTACATCGCATCCATGTGGAGACTTAGGGCAAGGTATAAAATAACAGATATCTTTCAGTTCATTCGCATCTAATACTGTTACTTCAGTTTTAATCGTAGACTCAGCTGTATGGGTTTCTTCATTGAATCTATTGTGAGCATATTTAACTTTTTGCTTTTGACCTTTTCCTGCCTTCAAGTACTCTTCTGCTTTTTTCCAGTTTACGGCCATGATAAAGTCTTTATCCTTTTGAGAAGCATTTACCTCTAAAAGTGTATTGGCTTGCTCTGAGTTATAACAACTAAAGAAAAACCATCCGTGAGATTTGGCTCGTCCGCTCCTTGCCAAGTCAAAATTTACACCAGGAGTTCTTATTTGGAAAGAAATATCCATTTCACCTGAAGTTTTGTCAACACTCACAAAACTAATGTGACCTTTGAAATTTTCTTTGTAAGAAGATATTGGAATATCTGTTTCAGCATAATCCGAAGGTACACTAAAACGTGTTCCTGCTACGATGTATTCTGTGTTTTCTGTTCCAAATGGGGAACTGTGATTTCCACCGCTATTTGGTAACTCGATGATTTCGGCAGTTCTAAATGTTTTTAAATCTACCCTAGCTATTCTGGGAGTATTGTTAGCATTTCCAAATACCCATTTACCATCTATTACACCATTGGTTTGAGATGACTCTACGTGATGTAAATCATCCCATGGCACAAAACCGTGACTTGTATTCAACATCGGTTTTGTTTCTTCACTGTATCCATAACCCTTCTCAGGATCAACAGAAAAAATGGGAATAACTCTAAAAAGTCTTCCACTCGGGAGACCATAGACACTCATTTGACCACTAAAGCCGCCAGAAACAAAATTATAAAACTCATCATGTTGGCCAGGTGCTACATAAGCCTTTGCAGCCATATCACCACTTACAGCCGTAGCAGCATTTCTTGGCTTACATCCCGATGAAATTATAAAAATTAGTGCTGTTAAAAATAATACTTGATTTCTCATATTTAATATATTTTATTCATTTCTTATTTAGCTCCGTCTATCTTACGCATATATTCATAGATAGACCTTGCATCATCTTCTGATAAATTTTGATTGGGCATCCTTACCAAGCATAGTTCGAGTTGTGATTGTAATTCAGGGTCTTTGTCGATCATCGGATCAGGATTTGTGATAAAGTTTAACACCCACGGAGCTTGTCGTCGTTGAGTGACACCTGCCCAACCAGGTCCTACTAATCTTTCATCAGTTATCTTGTGACAAGAAGCACATTTGGTATTTGAAATGCTTTCTCCCTTTTCTGCCATCGCCATATCAAATCCATCTAAACTAAGATTTGACTCATTAAATTTACCTTCACCACGATTAGGGTCATAATCATCCGTAGCTGGAACAGCATTTTCTCCCATTGTAGGAGTTGCGCTACTCTTTTTATCACTACACGAGGTAATAATGCAAGTCAAAAAAAATAGGAGTGTTATACTCTTTAGAAAAAATTTCATTGTTATATAATTTTGATGTGTTACTTAATAATTCATCAAAACTACATTCACTAGCTATCCAAAATTTATGACTTTAATCATAAACAGAGCAAAGGTGATGAATATCATCTAGCGTGATGATCTATATTATATTTTAAGGATTTGGATTCTTACCAAAAATTATATAAAAATTAAATTGTACAGTAAGTCCACATTATCAAGAAATTAATTTATAAAAGAAAGATGACGCCATTTTTTTATGTCAAATATGGTCATCATTTAGTTTCCTAAAACTATAATCAATTCTTTAATCAAAAATCACCTTTCCCAAAATTGTGATACGGTATTACCCATAGTATGTGGCACTATTAAAGAGGCATTTTCGGGTGCGTGAGATGAAGATTATCTAAAGATTCTGCCTATGCCTTAAACCCCGCAGCCTTACTTATTTCCATCATCCTATCGATACAAACCCTTCCTTGGTCAATCACATCTTGATCCAAGATCACTTCGGGTTGCTCGTATTTCATACAGAGGTACAATTTTTCCATTGTATTGCGCTTCATGTGTGGACAATCATTACACGCACACGTATTGTTAGGTGGTGCAGGAATGAATACTTTTGATGGAGAAGCTAACTCCATTTGGTGAAGAATACCTGACTCGGTAGCTACAATGAATTTCTGAGCTTCGTTGTCTTTGGTATATTTCAATAATTGGCTTGTAGAACCAATAAAATCAGCTTTATCCAATATATGGGCTTCGCACTCAGGGTGAGCGATGAACTTGGCATCACATCTAAAATATAGAAGTACGGAGCAGTCAAATCGGAATGGGTGTCAATTTTTCTGTTTTCTCCATTATTGTGGATAGACTACAGTGTAAAAAAGATAATTGGAAAAGATTTAAAGCAAAAGGTATCTTTAATAATCGATTGGTTTATCGATCTCTTCAAATCAAAAAAATCATTAATAATTTAACACAATACCTATTAAAGCAACAACAACTATGATAACGTAAATAAAAAGCACTACTACGACCCATATACCCATAAACTTAAACATGGATTTTTGAGCTTCTAAAGCCTTGGTCAAAATAGCGGAATCATTAGTGGTTAAAGCTTTCTTTGACAAATCTGCAAATTGGTAAAGCTTTAATATGGGGTAAATGTATAATAGTGCGATCACTATATAAATGAAGGAAACAAAACTTAATGTGCCTAGACTTAATCCTGGGATCAATATTGCACCTGCATATTTAAAAATAAATGCCCCCATGAATATACCCATAATGATCATTAGACCAATTCCAATAAATCCAACAATTGAAAGGAACTTTGCCCATTTAGCGGTTTCAACTAAATAAGACTTGGCGTTTTCTTCTACTTGCAATTGATTAGTGTTGTCAGAATAAAGATTTGTATTTTCTTCCATTTTAATATAGGTTAGAGATTAACAAATATCAAAAATAATAAATCAAAAGCAATAATTTAATTGGAATACAATAAAGTTGATTTCTACGCCTTAAACCCCGCTGCCTTACTGATCTCCATCATCCTATCGATACAAACCCTTCCTTGGTCAATCACATTTTGATCCAAGATCACTTCGGGTTGCTCGTATTTCATACAGAGGTACAATTTTTCCATTGTATTGCGCTTCATGTGTGGACAATCATTACACGCACACGTATTGTTAGGTGGTGCAGGAATGAATACTTTTGATGGAGAAGCTAACTCCATCTGATGTAGTATCCCAGATTCTGTAGCTACAATAAATTTTTGAGCTTCATTGTCTTTGGTATATTTCAATAATTGGCTTGTAGAACCAATAAAATCAGCTTTATCCAATATATGGGCTTCGCACTCAGGGTGAGCGATGAACTTGGCATCGGGGTGTTCGACCATGAGTTTAGTAATCTTTTCATGAGAGAAGATTTCATGGACCATACATGCACCATTCCACAAAATCATATTGTCTCGACCCGTTTTTTTCTGAAGGTATGCTCCGAGATTTTTATCAGGAGCGAAGATGATCCCTTTTTCTTTGGGTATGCTGTTGATGATGACTTCTGCATTAGAGGAAGTACAGCAGATATCTGTCACAGTCTTAAGTGCAGCGGTACAATTGATATAAGACACCACCACATGATCCGGATATTGCTCTTTAAATTGCTTAAACAAAGGAGCGGGACATGAGTCAGACAAAGAGCACCCTGCTTTCAAATCTGGTAAGACCACTTTCTTTCGTGGATTTAGCATTTTTGCTGTTTCTGCCATAAAATGTACACCTGCAAAAACAATCATATCAGCATCTGTAGCTTCGGCCATTTGTGCCAATCCTAAACTGTCACCTATATAATCAGCTATATCTTGGATCTCTGACTCTTGATAATAATGCGCAAGTATGATGGCATTTTTTTCCTTTTTGAGCTTATTGATCTCTGCCACTAAGTCCATATTAGGATCTATATCGATGTCAAGATATCCTTTACGATCTAACTTTTCTACTGCTTTAGCAAGTGTGTCCATAATTCTAAGATTGTATTATTTAAGCGAAGGTATAAAATATTTTAGATAGGAAAGGCAGAAACTATATATTTCCATATCAATTAATAATAGCAAAACTTATCAAAGGTATATAGAGATTTTCTATTTCTTGATCTTATCCTCTATCTGAAATTCATCACCTGGGCTATATCCTGAATGTGCATAAATAATATTACCATTCTGATCCAACAAATAAGATTGTGGTATACTACTAAAATTTAAAATCTGTTGTAAACTAGCATTTCCATCTATCAAAATGGTGTATTCCCAAGCTTTTTGTTTTACCAATGCAGGGATTTTAGCTGCACCTCTCACATCATCTATAGAGATAGCTATCACTTCAAGACCATAGTCATTTTTCCAGCTTGTGTAGACTTCAGAAATGGCATCCATTTCCCTCTTACAAGGTCCGCACCATGTAGCCCAAAAAGATACAAACGTATACTTATTTTTACCTATGATATCGGCAGTATTTACGGTTTTGCCATCCATCGTTTTTAACTGTACATCAGGAAATTTTTTACCATCTTGTGCAAATGCTATGGCAGAAAGTAAAACTACCATTCCTAAAGACATCAAACTTTTTCTCATTTTATTATTAAAATTTAAAGTATCGTTTTGTTTAAAATCACTGTAACTATTTATGAATATGTGTTCAAATCATAATATTAAGGATATTTTTTGATTGAATTGTTATAGTCCTAAATTATTACAAATCACAAATAAAACGATTATGTGTTTACAAAAGTATCAATTTTGATCAAATTTGTTATAAATTTATGATATATCAGACCTACATTTGTGACTAAATTTTATATCGTCTTGAAATATACATCTTTAAAAATATTCTGCAGCTTAATACTAATAGTGATTTGCTTAGAAAGTTTAGCTCAATCTACTTCTGAACCAAAGGGTATTCTCTCTGGTAGTTTGGATCTCAATGCCAATGTATTTTTGAAAGATAGCTCTATTAATGCCTTTAACATACCCCAATATGAAAAACAATTTTTTGGAGGGGAATCTTGGTTGAATTTGAGATATGATTATGGGTCATTGAGTGCGGGTATACGTTATGACTTCTTCCTAAACTCCAATATACCAGATCCAAACAACTCATTCACCCAAAATGGAATAGGTAGATGGTATATTAGTAAAAAATTTGATAAAATAGACGTCAATGTAGGATATTTATATGATCAAATAGGTAGTGGCATCATCTATAGAGCTTACGAATCTAGACCTTTATTTATTGATAATGCTTTATTAGGAGTGAGCTTAAAATTCCAATTATTTGACAACTTAACCATTAAAGCGCTTGGTGGTCAACAAAAAAATGCATTTGACATATACAGTGGAAGTATCAAAGGTATCAATGTCGATTATTTCTTATCAAAAGGAGAAGAATCGCCACTTACTTTGGCACCAGGACTTGGGTTTGTAAATAAAACTTTATCTGATGAGATTATGGATAAAGTGGTAAGGGCATTGTCATCTTACTTACCCGTAGATCGATTTGGCCCCGTATTTAATAGTTATGCATTTACAGCCTATAATACCTTAACTTACAAAAATATTTCATGGTATTTAGAGGGCTCTTTGAAGAAAGACGACATTTATTTCAATAATTTTGCTCAAAAATCAGAAGCTAGTGGAGCCACCACAAGAGGTAAATTTCAAAATGCAAGTGGATCTGTACTATACACTACCATTGGCTACGCAGGTGATGTTGTGGGTTTAACTTTAGAAGCTAAGCGTACAGAAAATTTTGTTTTCAGAACAGACCCAACTCAAAGACTATTAAGAGGATATATCACCTATTTACCACCAATGAACCGACAAAATACCTATCGCTTGACCGCAAGATATTCTCCTTTTACCCAAGAAATATCAGAACTTGCCTTCCAATTAGACTACAAACATCGATGGTCTAAAAAGCTCAATCATAATATTAATTTGTCATGGATGAACACAAAAGAAGGGCAAAAACTCTACCGCGAAATCTATGGAGACTTCAATTACAAACCTAATACTGCTTGGAATATCACAGGTGGATTCCAACATGTGCAATACAATCAAGAAATCTACGAAGAGAAACCAGGCGTTCCAATAGTCAATACTTATGTGCCTTTTACGGATATATTGTATAAAATAAATAGAAAAAAATCTATCAGATTCGAAACTCAATATATGTTTACACAACAAGATTTTGGTAGTTGGATCCATTCTTTGGCTGAATACACAATTGCTCCTCAATGGTTTTTTGAAGCTTCTGTTATGTATAATACCGTACCTAAGCGGACATTGATCGGTGCTACCGAGCCCGAAAAAATTGCTTATCCATCATTTGGAGTTACCCACATTGCAGGACAAAATCGCCTTCAATTACGTTATGTTAAGCAGGTAGAGGGTATCGTATGTAGTGGGGGTATTTGTAGATTAGAGCCAGCTTTTAGTGGTATTCGTTTTTCTTTAAATTCACAGTTTTAAAGCATGATTAAGAAAGGTTCGTTTCATATTATTTTGCTATCTATTATTGCACTTTTGTTAGGTTGCCAAGAGACGCCTGTTACTATCCCAGAGTTTCAAGTAGCGTCAACCGAAAGAGTCGTATTGGTCGAGTATCTCACAGGTGTAAAATGTCCTAATTGCCCGAAAGGGTCCACTATTTTAAAAGGTGTCAAAGATAAATTTCCAAAAAATATGGTCATAGTCGGCATACATGGCAGATTCCTTACGGAGCCACTCTCTACCAGTAAGTTTGACTTCAGGAATGATTTTTCCAGACAATTAGAAGAGTCTTATAGACCTTTTATCGGTAAGCCAGCTTCAATGATCAATAGGATTAAATTTCCTGATGAGCCTAACTTAGCTGCAGACTTCCCTGATTTATGGCCTGCCTATATCACTGATGAGATTTCAAAAAAACCGAAAGTCAGTATCGTCTCAGACCACTCTTTAAATAGATTAACTAGGAAATTAGACCTAAATATAGGTGTTCAAGCCTCTGAAATACTTTCGGGAGCTTATAAAGTAAGTGTCTATGTAACAGAAAGTGGAATCATTGATCCACAAGAATCTGTGGGTACGGTCATTAAGGATTACGTCCATGATTATGTACTAAGACACATGATGACCGCTTGGGATGGTGATGTATTAGGTCAAAATTTACAAAAAGGAGATTTGATTAATAAAACATTTTCCTACACAGTTCCTCCTATATATAATTTAGATAATCTTACGATAGTTATTGCTGTAAGCGCTCAATCCAATAGAGAGGTATTACAAGCGCATAAAATTGAATTGTAATATTTGAACACCTGGGCTGATAAAATATTAAAGTATATGGAAGAATTGGATTTTACCAATTTAAAAATTCCAAATCAAATAAGTATCATGAATCCATACAGAGATTCTGAGGAAATAAGGCAAATCAATCGACTTTTTTATGATAAATATTATGGTGACAATACAAAAAGGTGGACCATCATAGGCATTAATCCAGGTCGATTAGGAGCAGGAGCTACAGGTATCCCTTTTACCGATACCAAAAGATTAGAAAAATATTGTCAAATCAATGCAGGCGAAAAAACTACCCACGAACCATCATCCGTATTTATATATGACATGATCAACATATTCTCTAATCCACTAGATTTTTATAAATTCTTTTACATTACTTCAGCATTCCCTCTTGGTTTTACAAAAACAAATGATCTCGGCAAAGAAGTAAACTATAATTATTATGACGAGAAGCCCCTCCAAGATATTATAGCACCTCACATAACAAAACATTTAAAAACGCAAATATCTTTTGGATTACATACAGACATAGCATACTGCCTTGGAACTGGTAAGAATTACAAATTTCTCAATGACCTAAATAAGAAGGAAAAGCTCTTTGACCAACTTATCCCTTTGGAACATCCTAGGTACATTATGCAGTATAAACTCAAGCAAAAAGATCAGTACATACAAGATTACATCCTGAAATTGACTAAAGCGATTGAGTGAATGAAGGAATATCTATACCCATGAAAACACTTACAAACAAGGGTAAACCATTAAAGTAGAGTAAATTAGAAAATAGATTTGCAACAATATGCTTCTTAAATTCGTATATTTGGCATACTTTTGAATGATTTAATACCATAATCAATGATCTTAGGACCAAAATATTTCTGTTGTTATTTTGTACTTTTTCTTTGTGTAGTAAAGATTAATGGTCAAAACGTTGGTATTGGCAAATCTAATCCTAGTACTACATTTGATGTAAATGGGGGTATAAAAGCAGATAGTCTTGTGATTGAGCAAGGTAGCCAAGGAGGTGCAGCTATCAAGGTACTAAGTTTCGTAGATATTGAAGATCAAAGTCTGAAAACAGCTAATAGTGTGGCTACTGCTGTAAGTACCCCCGCTTGGCAATCCTTCACATCCGGTTCTACTGGGATCTTAAAAAATGTCTCCTGCTTTTTTCTAAATTTAATAACCTCTTCGCAGAAAATACTAACTATATATGAAGGAGAGGGCATAAATGGAAATGTCTTGGCCCAAGTTTCTTGGACAGTACCAGCTGTTAATACATCTCAACTTCCGATTAAATCTCCTGCATTAGATATTCCCTTGACGCAAGGACAAAAGTATACTATTCACCTAAGTAATTTTTCTGGTTGGGTTTTTTCACCTAATTCTGCATATCCTGAAGGATTAAGTTTTTTTGGAGAAGCAGTTGATTTTGGTTTTATAACCCACATGCTGGTCAGCAGCAGTGAAATTTTTAGAGTGGATAAAGATGCTGTGAAAGTTTCTAACTTAAAAATAGGCAATGGCATAACACTCAATAAAATTTTGGATGGAATTCAATCTGTCGGTAATCAACCGATCGCTATTTCGACAAAACTTATCACAATAGATTTTCAAACTGCTTTTAATTCAATACCTAAATTTCAGGCTATTGTACAAAATGAATTACCTGGCACCAATAATGATTATACGGTCACTATTAAGTCTTTAACCAATTCACAAGTTACATTATCCGTTCGAAGATTAGACCAACCAAATTCAGGTTGGAGCGAAAATCCAAAACTCATTTGGATGGCATATGAATAATCTGAGTTAACTTGATCGAACATCAATGTTAATCAGCCGTCCTAATAGTTGTAGTTTCATTGATCCAGCAACCTACAACATATGACGATCCTTTTTTCAATGTCCTTGAGAATACGTCTTCACTAGATGGCATGTATTTAGAATATTGAGCTATCAAACCATTCGCTTCTGCGGCTACGGATGAATCGAGATTTCTGGCAGCTACAAATCTGTCAATAGCTACCCAAGTTACTTTCTGACTTTCAAATCCACGCCCTGGACCACATAATGGACCACTTGATGCATATAATTTACCAATGTGTAAATCAGGCTCTCCTGATCTTTTATTGTATTTCTTCGCTTCAGTAGCCCATCTACGAGACAAAGGGAAGTTACGTAAATCACCATAATATATTTTAGCAATTAGCATGGCATATTTGAATCTATTGGTATCATCGGTAGAAGTACTTATGAAATTTTCAAATTGTGCAATAGCCTCTTTGTATCTACCCTCACCATAAGCATCAAATGCTAATCTGAGTGGACCAGGAGCCACAGGTATAGCTTTTGCAACACATTTTTGATTTCTCACTTCTCTGATTTCCATTAAAATCGGATTATCCGTTGGACATTTGCCTCTAAGTATTCTTGCATAAGCTCTATTGATCACATCACAGCTATCAGGAGATAATTTATAAAGGGCGTAATATTTTTTTGTATAATACATGCAATCATAAAAGTCATCTACAGCTTCCAATGCATCTAGTCTATCTGGAGCATAACTATTTACGACATCCCAACTTTCACACTCTTGGCCTTTACAATTTTTAGTACCATCTTCTATAGATTTAAATATTAGATTAGCCCATTTTCTTCCTTCTTCCAGCGATATTCTTTCTTCAGTTACTCTATCATACAACATTTTAGTAAATGGGTTGACAACGAAATATAACATTTTACCATTATTCATATCAATGGCTTTTGTAAAGGTCTTCCACTGTTCTTCTTCTGGAATGATATCACCAAAATTGTAATAATAATCAAATGCTCGCTTTGCCATGCGTTCTGCGTCCACATTAAAACACTCGTCAAATTTTTTATTGATCATGTAAATTGTATCAAGATATCTTTGTTTAAGAAATAGTTGATCTGTTTGTTTAGACAATTCACTATATATGGTGACCCCATCTCCAAAATGTCCCATGACCTTGCCATTTGAGCCAGGAGCAAGTTGATAAGCCATTTTCCAGATATTTAGTGCTTCTGACCATCTCTTTTGCTTCATTTGATCTTTATACAAGACAAATGCATTTTCAGCCTCTTCTTTATATTGTGGAGGTAGGTCATCTAAGGTCCTACACGGTTTTGATGTATCAACTAAAATAAAAGTATCTTTTTCTTCTTCTATTACTTCAGCAACTTTTGGAGTACATTGGAATAATGATATTACCATTAAACTTATTACCAGCTTGTTTTTGATCTTCATTTTATTGAATTATTCTTTTGAAAAAATACTAGTACTTTGTCAAGATAAAAATCTTAATTAAATGTCATTCTTTCCAAATCTCTGCGTTAAAAACTCTCATCGTAGCGGAGCTATCATTGAAGTAGCGGTGGCACGAGGCCAAAGTTCCGAGCTAAAATCATTTGAGACGATTTCTTAACGCTCTTCATCTTGACATTTGAAAAAAATTACTCCCATTTTAGTTTTAAGTCTTAATCATGAAAGAGCACTATAGATGTTATGCAAAATTAGACTAATTTTAGTAATTATTATAAAAAAAATTGAATCTCATAGATATTTTATGGTCCCATGGTCAATAAAGTGAATTTCACTTTCTATTTCTAAACATAGTTGTCCAAAACTATTTACACTTTTGATAATCCCTTCCATCTGTTTATTGTCTACCAAAAACATGGCCGTTTCCCCTTTTAAATAAAGCTTTTCGTTATATTCTCTTTCCAATACATCATATTCCTTTTGCTTTACTTGGTTGACATAAAAATCTAGGTGATTAAAAAGAATTTGAAATAACTCATGAGGATTTTCAATAGAAGTATTATACAATTTGATCGAAGTAGGTTCATTTTCTACCGTATCCCATTTCATTTGTAAAACATTGATCCCCATGCCAACAATTGAATATTTAAAATTTGCACCTTGAATAATATTTTGGATCAATATTCCTGCTATTTTTTTATCTTCCACAAAAATATCATTTGGCCATTTGATTTTGATAACATTTGCAGGAATAAAAGACGATATTGTTTGATAAACAGATAGGGCAATAGCTTTATTTAGAAAATATTGCTCTTGTATCGCTAAGTATTGTGGCTTGAGGACAACTGTCACTGCAATATTTTCGCGCTTGTTTCCTTCCCACTTTCTGTCAAATTGACCTTTGCCATGGGACTGAAAATCTGCAGAAATGGCAGTACCTTCGATTGGAGAGGTTTTTGATAATAGTTGGATAGCATAGTCATTAGTGGAGGTAATCGTTTCGAAGTGAAAATGAATTTTCCCAAAAGTGGACATATAAAATTTTTATTGATTTTTTAAATAAGTTTTGATATCGTATTGCTAACTTGAGGATAAAATGAATGAAATTGAGTATGAAATAGGTTGTAAATTTATGTTTCTTATACTATATTTAAATGAAAATCTACAACAAAACAATGCTAAATACAATTAATTAATAAAAAAACTTGAAAAATTGTATCTTTGAGTCACAAAACATAAAAGACTACCCAAGAATACTTATAGACATTAATTTAAAGATTATAAATTTGACATCAAAATTAAGAATAACTAATTTAACACAAGCAGAGATATTAAATAACCTAATTATCGATGCAATCCAAGACATAAAAGGTAAAAATATAATCAAGCTCGATTTAAAATACCTAGATGATGCACCAACATCTTGTTTTATTATTTGTGAAGGTGATTCTACTACACAGATAAGAGCTATTTCAGAAAGTATAAAAAGAAAGGTTAGAGATACACTAAATGTTCATCCTAACCATGTAGAGGGGCTCGCTTCTTGTAAGTGGGTTTTAGTAGATTATTTTGATACAATCGTCCACGTCTTTTATCCAGAATCAAGAGAACATTACGGTCTTGAAGAACTTTGGAGTGATGCTCGTGTTACTACTTACAATAATTTATAAACCTTACCTTGTAATTTTACAAAAAAATACACTAACTAGAAAAAAATAATGGAAAATAATAATGAAAATAAACCAAAGAAATTCCAAAAGAATTCTTACTGGATTTATGCTATTTTTCTCACAATTATTATAGCACTTCAGCTAATTACCTGGATGACAGGCGGAACAACTGTTGACATCACAGAAGCTGAGTTTGAAAAAATGGCTGCTGACAGTGCCGTTGATAGAATAGAGATATTGGATAAAAACTTAGTGCAAGTTTACTTAAAAGATGAAGCATTAAAAAGAGAACCTTACCTAACTACATTTAAAGACAAGACCATCGCTAAGACAGTACCGCAGTATAAATTTAAACTGTTGTCTCCAGAAAATTTTGACCAAAGCTTAAGAGATCTAAAATCAAAAAATGATTTTAGAATTGAAGTAAAGGAAAGCAATTCCCTTTTCCGAAACCTATTTTGGAATTTATTACCTATCATCTTTCTTGTAGGTATATGGATTTTGATCATGAGAAGAATGGGTGGACCTGGAGGTGGTGGACCTGGTGGTCAAATATTTAATATTGGAAAATCAAAGGCTACCTTATTTGACACAAGCAAGGTAAATGTAACTTTTAAAGATGTTGCAGGCCTTGACGAAGCAAAAGAAGAGGTAGTTGAAGTAGTTGATTTCCTCAAGAACCCTAAAAAATATACAACTCTTGGTGGTAAGATCCCAAAAGGAGTACTTCTTGTTGGCCCTCCGGGAACAGGTAAGACATTGCTTGCTAAAGCGGTAGCTGGTGAAGCAGGCGTACCTTTTTTCTCCATATCAGGTTCGGACTTTGTTGAGATGTTTGTAGGAGTAGGCGCTTCTAGAGTGAGAGATTTGTTTAAGCAAGCAAGAGATAAAGCCCCTTGTATTGTGTTTATTGACGAAATTGATGCAATCGGGCGAGCAAGAGGCAAAAACGCTTTACAAGGAGGTAATGATGAAAGAGAAAATACACTTAACCAATTATTGGTTGAAATGGATGGTTTTAGCACAGATAAAGGTGTAATCTTGATGGCAGCCACAAACCGTGCTGATGTTTTGGACAGTGCTTTAATGCGTCCAGGAAGATTTGATAGATTGATATCGGTAGATCGACCTGACATCATCGGAAGAGAAGCTATATTTAAAGTACATTTGAAAGGTATTACCGTTGGTCCCGATATGGATCCAAGAATATTGGCAGAAATGACTCCTGGTTTTGCGGGTGCAGAAATTGCCAACGTATGTAATGAGGCAGCTTTAGTTGCAGCGAGAAGAGGCAAAACTGCGGTTGAGATGGATGACTTCAATTTTGCTTTAGATAGAGTAATCGGTGGTCTAGAGAAGAAGAATAAACTGATCTCACCACGAGAAAAAGAAATCATTGCCTACCATGAAGCAGGCCATGCAGTGTGTGGTTGGTTTTTGGAATTTGCTAGTCCACTTGTTAAAGTTACCATCGTACCAAGAGGTGTAGGGACTTTGGGCTATGCACAGTATTTACCTAAAGAAGAGTATATCACACGGACTGAACAGCTCCTTGATCGAATGTGTATGACTTTAGGTGGTAGAGCTGCAGAAAAAATTATATTCAATAAAATATCCACAGGTGCTCAAAGTGACCTTGACCAAGTGACAAAAATGGCATACAGTATGATATCTATATTTGGTATGAATGAAAAAGTAGGAAATGTATCTTTTCATGGATTGTCACAAGATTCTTTCCAAAAACCATTTTCTGATAATACAGCCACATTAATTGATGAAGAAGTAAGGAAGTTAATAGAGTCTCAGTATTTACGTGCTCAAGAATTATTGATGGAGAGAAGAGAAGAGTTAAGCCAACTTGCACACACATTGATTGAGAAAGAAGTGCTCTTAAAAAGTGACGTAGAGAAGCTTATTGGTCCAAGACCATTCCCTATTTTAGACCATCATGTTCCGATTTCAACACTTTAGGTTATATATTTGTTAATAATTTGTAAATACACACAAAAAAGTTTGGATATAACCTAATTTATATAGTACATTTGCAGTACCGAAAACATAAAGAGACAATTTTCAATTGGTTTTTTGGGGTTATGCAGGGTGCGGAATTTATTCTGCATCCTGTTTTTTTTTTGCCCCTTTCTCATAATCTATTTAAAACTTATTAATGAAAAGGTTACAATTAAACCATCTCTATCTCTTTCTTTTTTTTATGTTAGGATTCGTATGGTTACCAGCTCAACAGCTTAATTATGATAAAATTTCAAAAGAATTTGCATTAAAGTCAATCCCGACATTAAGAGAATACCTTTCCTTACCCTGCGATGCCAATTTTAAAGAAGATATTTTAAAAAATGTAGATTGGGTAGAGCGTCAATTTGCCACAAGAGGCTTTTCGACTAAAAGGCTTGAAACTTCCACCATCCCCGTACTTTTATTACAAAAGACTTCTTCCAATCCATCAGCAAAGACCATCATGTTTTATTTTCACTCCGATGGGCAACCTGTCAATGCTTCTGAATGGAAGCAAGCAGATCCATTCACTCCTGTGCTAAAAGCCCAAGATCCAAAGACAAAAGAATGGAAAGAAATACCATTTGAGTCACTTCAAAATGATTTTAACCCTGAATGGAGGATTTTCGCAAGAGCAGCTTCAGATGATAAAAGCCCAGGTATCATGCTAATGACTGCAATCGACGCACTAAAAAGTCAAAATATCAACGCCAACTACCATATTAAGATACTCGTAGATTTTGAAGAAGAAAAAGGTTCGGTCAATTTGCCTTCTATCATAAAAGAAAACAAAGAAGTCCTTAAGTCTGATCTACTTTTAATACTTGATGGTCCAGCTCATGACTCCAATTTGCCGACATTATCTTTTGGTGCTAGAGGTATACTGACTGTCACACTTACTACTTTTGGTGCATACAGTGATTTGCATAGTGGGCATTATGGCAATTATGTGCCAAATCCTGCTTGGAATATGGTCAAACTGTTATCTACCATGAAATCAGAAGATGGCAAAGTACTTCTTAAAGGTTTTTATGATGGTATCAACATCGATAAATCAACTAAAGCATATTTAAAATCAATACCTGACAATATTCCTGAGCTTCATAAAAGATTAGGCATTAAAGCTACTGATAAAGTCGGAGACTCCTACCGAGAAGCACTGATGTATCCTAGCCTCAACATAAGAGGACTTAAATCAGGTGGAGTAGCTGATAAAGCCGGAACGATCGTACCTGAACGTGCAATAACTGAAATTGATATACGTACGGTCACCCAATCACACCCCGATTCTCTCCTTCGGAAGTTGAAATCCCATATTACAAATCAAGGATATCACATTATAGATGGAGACCCAACCCCTGAGCAACGAGCAAAATATGATAAAATCATTAGTTTAAATGTTAGACCTCCGTATGGTGCATTCAGCTCAGATGTTAATGGACCAATGGCAAAATGGCTAGAAAAAGCAATTTCCAAGACTTCAACCGAAAAAGTTCTTAAACTGCCTTTAATGGGCGGCTCACTTCCTATTTCTCCGTTTGTTTCTTTATTAAAGGTTGAAGCCATTACACTCCCAACTGTCAATTCTGATAACAACCAACATTCATTTGATGAAAACCTGAGATTAGGCAATTATGTGAATGGAGTTAAAATGTTAATGGGGATTTTAAGTACTGATTTTTGATAATTTTGGCATAAAACCTGTGTCAAAAAATTAAATTGATCAAAATGGACTTTCTACGGCCAAGATATAGTCAACTTCTTACAATACCTGTAAGTCTAATTTTAATGACTAAACTCGAGTCAGGAGAAACATTTGGAGGATAACCTTTCCTTTTTACTAAATATGATGGTGCAAAAAGCTCTCTAACTTCACCTATTCGCATACCCCTTAGACCTTCATCTACTGCTGTTGTGGCCTGATTTCCACCTATGAGTACTTTAACCCAAATTGGTCATTAGAAAATTTATTACGGAGTTAAATTGCTTCAAAATAAGGCGTTTCACTCCATTTTCCTCCTTTACCATAGCGATGCTATGCTTCAGTCGGTAAAATGTCTTATTTTATTGCACTTTAACCCCTCATGACAAAGTTCTAATGACCAATTTGGGTTTAACCGGAGTTTTAGAGTTAAAATTTGAATATAGCTCAGTACCATTTCGGTAGGATGTTGTTTCAAATATGTAGACTTCATCACCAGATTTAGCTTTTAGCCCAGTACCTTTTGTCAAAATTGTATATTTTAATCCTGAATTTGTAGAGATAACTTTATTTGTGCAACCTAAGAAAAGTGTAAAACACAAAAAAATTTGTATTCTTTTGTAAATCATTAAACTCTTTAAAACTTTTGAAATCATTTTTCCTTTATTTTTTCTGTACTTTTAAAACCCTATCCTTCAGCAAATACAAATCATTTTTCCTTCAGAACAACTGTTACATTTTTAAAAGAAGGGACCACTAAACATCTCACTTAATATTTTGTAAAATTTTAGCCCTCTCATTCCATAAAGTTATACGCTGAGCTATGCTAGATGTGATAATTCGATTTCCTTTTTTATTCCATGCAACGCCCCACAAATATTCATTTATACCATTTTCATTGAGTAGATTTCCTTTCTTATCCCAAATTCTTAGTGCATCGCTTGCTGAGGCTAGTTTTGTTCCTTCACGATTCCAACTTAAATTACGGTATTCACCTTTACTGATATCAGAAGTATGTAGAAGTTTTCCATCTTCTGACCAATATTGCAATTTAGACTTTATATTTTCATATCCATAATCGCCTGTCACAAAAAAATTACCAGTTTTATGCCAAACAACGCTTAAGATTAATACATCTTCTGGCCTATGTATTATGGTTTTGATATGTTTTCCCTTAATATCAAAAATTTGGATTTCATTAGACACGATAACAAACAAATTTTTCTTTGGATGCCAGGCAAGTGCAGTGATACTCTTGCTAACTTTTGGAATGGAAGTTATCAGTTTACCAGACACATCAAAAACTTTGATTTGACCATCATTATCCCCTACTGCTACATATTCGCCAGTGTGGTTCCAATCTATACTTCTTGCTCCTTCAGGTGCAATATCACTCAATTCTATTTTTTCATTCGTATCCAAATTGAGTAGGTGACATTTATCTAGTGAATTTTGTGTCGCAATAGCTAGGATATTCTTAGTTGGATGCCATTTGATACGAGTTAAAGTATTGTGAATAGGCACAATTTTGAATAATTGGAGATCCTTTGCTTTGTAAATGTTTAATACACCGATATCTCCTCCTACAGCGATGTACCTATTATCAGGACTCCAATCTGCAGTCCAAAGAATTTCTTTTTTACTATTTTGTTGGGCAAAAGTTGGATAACCCATTCCTATGATAAATAAGCTTATCAAACCTACTTTTATGTTTATTATTAATTTCAAATTAAATTAGTTTTTTTGTCTTTGTATTTTAAAAAATTAACGTCCAATTATTGTTAAACAGTTGTGGAATAAATTATGTCTGGCCTGAAATTGTTGTTCAATAAAGATTTTAAAGCACAAGATAAGAACAAAAAGTTCTACTGAATTCCGTCCTCCGTAACTGCTACTGCTTTAGAAGTACAACCAAAGATAATCGCATTCAGCTACGCTTGCAGCAATTTTCATCTTAGCTGTTCGTTACTTTTATTCACTTTTTTTGTTGTTGCAAATTTTGTTTGTTAGTTCATTGAAGGCTATTGTTTATATTCTGAATAACTAATAAATACTTTTCCATCGAAAAAGTAGAGACCTGATTCTCTAGTCCCCACCCAAAGATTTCCATTTTTATCTTCCAAGATTTCCCAAATCCAGGGATTGATTAGCCCATCTTTAAAGTAGGTAAAAGTTTTACCATCGTACCGTCTAAGTCCATCACTAGCACCAAACCATAGATTTCCCTTTTTGTCTTCAATAATTCGGGTAACTTCGCTTGGCAACCCATCTTTTGTTGTAAAACTTGTAAATGTTTTTCCATCATAACGGTAGGCACCACCCCAATTGCTAAACCAAAGATTTCCGTTTTTGTCTTGCAATTGAGGCCACCCCCAATTATGAGCTTTTGGCTTTGGTCCATCTTGAAATAAATCCATTGGTTTGAGGTTGGTTACAGATTTTCCATCGTAATGAAAAACACCTTCATTCGTTCGTCCACCTAGCCAAATGTTACCTGCATTATCTTCTAAAATGCGTTCCACCTTATCATTACTGGTCAAAAAGCCATTTGGAGCTTCATTAATTGGGAAATGTGTAAAAGATTTGCCATCGTAAATATAGACACCATCAATAGTTACAAACCATAGTTTCCCGTTTTTTGCTTGTAACATATTGTATACCCAGTGGGTTTGATAGTAAGGGTTCATATTAGGAGGCAGATTTTTTGGTAAAGGAATCTGAATTTTGGAAAATGCCTTTCCATCGTAAAGACAAAGCCCTACTTCAGTACCCACCCAAATTTTACCATCTTTATCTTCCAAAATGCAATAAATTTTATTACAATCTAGCCCATCTTTTGTTGTAAATTGGTTAAAAGATTTTCCGTCATACTTATAAAGTCCATTATCTGTGGTTCCGAACCAAAGGTTACCAGATTTGTCCTGTAGGAAACGTTGAACAATGCCATTTTCTATACTTTCTATTAGCTTTGAATCATACTTTTCTTTTGGCAAATCTTTTTTAACTCGTCCATTGCAGGCAGTCCCCAAAAGTAGTATTGTCAGAAAAGTAAAAACTTGCATTTGTCAGAATTTGCTTTTATGGTTTATACTTTCTTTGAGGTTTTATTTTATATTTGTCGGATTGAGCGTCGCTCTGCAATGACCTCAAACTTTCTTTACGATCGAAAGTATATTAACAGCCAGCCAATGTCTTAAAACAAATTAATCTACCCTCAGCTACAAAAAGTCTGAATGACTCATTTTGCTCTCTTTTATCCATTGTTAAAATGGTTTCCCAATTTGAGCCATTATCTTTTGAAATTTTCAATTCATTATCTACAACACAGTAAATTTTATCCCCATCTATTGCGATAGACTGTAGATTATTTTGACCTTTCAAATAATGTTCAGCGGGATGACTTGCCCATGTTGCTCCAAAATCTTTAGAAAATAATAATTTATTACCTTGTAAATGTTGAATCAAAGATCCATTTTGAATTGCATTGTTCATACTGTCCTCGTTTTTTCCGAAAACGTAAAGATTTTCACCATTTTTAAATAATGTAGTGGTAGTAGTATTTGAATTTACACCAAACTTTTCATTAAAATTCGCTATTGGACCCCAGTCTTTACCTCCATTTTCAGATTGGTAAATCCCATTTAAACCATTTACGATAATTTTATCGTTTGCAATAAACATTTGCTTCGTCAACCCATAGTTATACACTTTCACCCAGTTCTTTGCAATTTGGTCGGTACGATATATTCCGAAACTAGTAGATATAAATGTATTTCCATTAGTGTCTTCTACCACACCATTGAGATCATAAACACCAACAGGTAATGAAATAGGTTGCCAAATGGTTCCATTATTCGCCTTCCTAGACAAACCAGCATTAGCGGTAAAAGCATATTGACCCGATGGACAAGAAAATATCGAATATACTCTATTACCCATTTCAGGGGTTTTGTTCAATATTGCAGTCATTGTATTTTCTTGCTTTATATTTTTATTGTCTTTAAGATCAATACTGATTACTTGACCTTTCTCAGCACCAATATAAATATTTTTTTCATCGAAAGAGACAGTGGCTATTTCTAAGTCATTGGTGATTTTGGGCTCAATTGATGTCCATGTTTTTCCAAAATCATCAGAAATTACCATTTTCCCTTCAAATTTTGTAGGTTCTGCAGAGGTCTTAACGATTTCTGTATTGTGATCTGTCATAACACAATTCGAAAAAAACAGTATAAATAATAAAGTGCTTATCATTACTTTCATTTTGAAAAATTAATAAATTATGAATAAAATTTTAAGAATATACAAATGTAACGCTACTAAGGGTTGATAATATAGGTTTTGCAGGTAAAAAATGGGTAAATTTTGGTAAATTAAGGTTAAAATGATTGTTTTTGAGGGCGCTAAAAAGACTTGTTTTGGATTAATATAATTTGTGAATTTTTTACTTTTAGACTTTTAGGAATCGACTTGATTTTTAAGGGTAGATTATTATGCATTTGTTCAATAGCCCTTTCTTGCCGTTCAAAGCCATAATTATTAGCTAATATTTTTATTTTTTTTTGTCATATTAGTCTATCGGTTTAATTGTCAGATTGTGAGAAAGTAGTAAAACTTTTACCATCAAAGCGACTCAAGCCAACCCATTTTGTTCCAAACCACAAATTGCCGCTTTTGTCTTCCATAATACTTACTACTGCATTATTTACAAGTCCATCATTTTCTGTATATTTTTTTAATGTTTTGCCATCATAACAGTATACTCCATTCTTGTCCGTGGAAAACCAAATATTTCCTTTTCTATCTTCAAGAATGGTATAAAATCCTTGATCTTGGCCAAAACGTTTATTTTCGCTGAAACTGGTAAAGGATTTCCCATTAAAAATGCAAGCCCCGTGTCTTCGGGTGGCAAACCAAATATTGCCTGCTCTGTCTTCCGAGATAGAAAAAATCATATCATCTGTAATATAGTCTGGAGAATGAACGTATTTTGTTACGTTAGAAGAATAAGCATTACTTCGTTCATCTTCAAAGTATGAATAATAATCATCAGAAGGAAGAAAGTGAGTAAGGATTGTTCCATCGTATCTCCATGCACCTCCACGATTCCATGAGCAGAACCAGATGTTCCCCTTTTTGTCTTGCATAATATCATTGATCATTTTCTCATACTTAACACCAAATTTGGGATGCTTGTATTGATAAAGAATATTAGTTAGATTCTTTCCGTCATACCGATATACTCCTTTATTCATCGCACCAAACCATAAGTTTCCATCTCTGTCTTCTAACATACATTTAATATTCAATGTGTCTGTCGCAGGGTATTTAGTAAATTTTTGACCATCATACTTGCATATGCCATTTTTTGTACCAAAGAGAATATTACCTTCTTTATCCTGAATAATTGACCCTACATTATTATTACACAAACCATTTTTAGTGGTGAAGTTGGTAAATGATTTTCCGTCGTAACAATAGGCACCTTCCCCATGGATACTAAACCATATGTTGCCGTCTCTATCAAGAAGCTGACAAATTACATTCTCTGATTGTGTGCCCATAGTCCGAACAATATTTGGATTTTGTTCAGCTTTTGTTATTGTGTATTCATTGCTTGAGGTTGGGATTGAATTCACTGTTGCCCATGTTTTCCCAAAATCATTAGAAGTCACTTTGCCCTCTTCTAATTTTGAAGACTTTGCAGTTGACTTAATGATTTCTTTTTTGTGATCCGTCATGACACAGTTCGTCAACATTATGATAACAAGTAAAAAGCTCATCATTACTTTCATTTTGAAAAAATTTAGGTAAAATTTTTAAGGTAACTATTCAGGCCCCCCGTTCAAATCATAAAAATAAGGACATTTTATGTCAGACGAGGCTCTTTTTTGAATTAATAGCATCGCTATTGATGAAAAAATAAAGCCGATGGATCACTTAAAATGAAAATTTTTTGGTTGAACAGTCGGGGTCCTGAATAGTTACTTTTTAAGAATACACAAATGTAGTGGTACTAATGGTTGATAATATAGGTTTTACTTGTAAAAAAAGAGTAAATTTTAGTAAATCTAGCACAAAGCATTTGTTTTTTGATCTAAATTTGCACCATGCTAAGAAAAATAATTTTAATATTTTGTTTCATAGGTATGATGTCATCATATCTATTTTGCTCTCCAATGCATAAAGAGCGCGAAGTGGTTTTTAGACAAATTGGCCATCGGTTATTACTTTCTAGCAATGACTCTTCTACCAGAGTGTTGCCGATACAGACTTTAGATGACAATCTATATGCTATTTCATTTGATAAGCCTTTATATGTCAAGGCGGACTCACTGTATAAGATCATTGCATTTGAATTGGGTAGAATTGGCATAACAGAGTTTATTTCAGAACTCAAAGAATGTAAATCTAAAGATGTATACTTATCTTTTATGTTTAATCCATCAAAAGACAGTATCACACCATGTGCTGGTAGAGATTTACCAGAAGGATGTTACACCATCGAAATTACCATTTTAAAAGATCAAAATAGACTGTGGTTGGTTATGTTTATTTTTCCTATTGTTTTGGTTCCATTGTTTTTGTTTAGACATAAATTTAAAGATATAGATGTCAAGAGTTCAGAGGAATTATTTTCTATAGGTACCTATTCCTTTGATCCTAAGAAAAAAGTCTTATTTTTTGAAAATCAAAATGAAGTTTTAACAGAAAAAGAAGCAAAGTTACTAACCATTTTTTTAAATCAAAAAGACGAAATTCTTAATAGGGATTTTTTAATGAATGAGATTTGGGCAGAAAGTGGTGTATTAGTTGTTTCAAAAAACTTGGATGTGTTGGTTTCTAAGTTGCGAAAAAAATTGATCCATGACGATAAGATTAAGATATCAAATGTCCATGGGGTGGGGTATAAATTGGAGATCGGATAAAATTATCCACATCTTTGGGGTTTACAGCATGATAAACACTAGCTTTGTGTCTTAAAATTTATAGTATCTAATTATGGCGGACGAAACAATCTGGTTAAATAAATTCATCAGTGAAAGTGGATTTTGCTCCCGAAGAGAGGCAGACAAACTTATTATTGATGGTCAAGTTACTATAAATGGGACAATTGCCAATAAAGGTGATGAAATCAAACGAGGTGATAAAGTAAGAATAAATGGCAAGCTTCTAAAATCAAGATTAGAGGAGGAAGTAATTTTTATAGCTTTAAATAAGCCTGTTGGGATTGTATCAACTACTGAAAATGTCAGAGACAATATCGTTCAGTTTGTCAACCATCCAGATCGGATATTCCCCATTGGTAGATTAGACAAAGATTCCCAAGGTCTTATCTTCTTAACCAATAATGGTGATCTCGTCAATAAAATACTCAGAGCAGGAAATAATCACGAAAAGGAATACATCGTCACTGTTGATAAAGCACTTACTGATGTTGTGATAAGCGGTTTGTCTAAGGGAGTACCGATCATGGGCACTGTCACAAAAAAATGTAAAGTAACTCGAGAGGGAGTAAAATCCTTTAGAATAACACTCATACAAGGTCTCAATAGACAAATCAGAAGAATGTGCGAATACTTTGGTTACGAAGTTGTGAAGCTCGAACGAATACGCATAATGAATATTAGACTCAAGGGTATTCCTTTGGGAGAGTGGCGAGATTTAACAGACGAGGAGATGGAAGAAATACATCAACTTACCAAAGGGTCATCTTCTGAGTATTTACCAAAAGACGAATCAAAAGAAATCCAAAAGAAGAAGAAATTTGGCAAAAAACCTTTCAAAAAATTTATTCAAGATGGACAATCAACTCAATCTTCCTTCCATAAGGATAAATTTTCTGACAAAAAATCCCCTACTGCTTCAAAAGAAAAAACTGATGAAAAAACTAAAGATAAAAAATCAACCTTGAGTAGATCTAAAAAGGCAAATGATTCAAAATTTCCTAAACCACCCAGTGGAAAAAGAATTGGAAAGTCTCGACCTAAAGTTGACAATAGGAGATCAAAATAAGCCTATTTGCTACGTTTTAATTGGACATTTCGTTGTATCAAAAAGTATGAAAGAGACTATTTTAAAAAATATTTGTTATACAGACTTAGTATACTTAAGAATTAATAAAAAGCTTCAGACTCAATTAGAAAGACCGGAGATAGAAAAATTGATATTCACAACTTTATCTCAAACCGAAGATCAGTATTTTGTAAAAATTGGCAAAAATTATTATGTTTCTAACCCTGAAAATAAGATCACAATCACAATAAATTCTCATACTTTTAGGGTCATTACGGTGAGTTCTACCAGAAAAACAAAAGGAGATATCTCCATTCAAAGCAAACCTAAGTATTAAAGTACATTTGCTTGTTCAAAAACTAAATGAATGGATTAAGTTTTACTACTTTAAACAAGGATTTGAATGAAAAGGGGCATTAATACACACTTCAGGAGTTTCTCATTTTTCAAAAATTTATAAGATCTACTTTTGAAAAAATTTATTCGATTTTTCTTTTTTAAAACCAGAACAATCAGATCTTAAAATAATTTACCTATTTTTGATTTTCAACATTAATCAATAAGGAAAAATGACAAAAATGCCATGGTGGAAAAAAGTAGCAATTGTTTTAGCTATTATTTTGGTTTTATTCCTCATCTTAGGAATATTTATGCCTAAAAATGTAACTGTTAGCCGATCTAAATTGATCAAAGCTCCCGTCACTTATGTATTCAACTTAGCTAATAATCTTAAGGATAGTCGACAATGGAATCCCTTTATAATGGAAGATCCGAAAATCAATTTCGAAGTAGGTAAAAAGTGGGAAGGTATAGGTGCAGCGTCTTCCTGGACCTCAGAAGTAGTAGGTAATGGATCTAATATATATACCAAATCCGTCACTAACGATTTGATAGAGTCAGATATCGCTTTTGAGGGTCAAAAAGGGTCTAAATATGCCTTCAAATTCGAGCCAAAAGGCAATGAAACCAATGTGACTTGGACCATGGACACTCGATTGGAGTTCCCTTTCAATGTGATGGCACCTTTTTTTAAATATATGATCGGAAAAAGCTATAAAAAGGGGCTCGATAATATCGAAAAGATAGCGTTACAAAGGATGAGTGAGCAAATATACAATGGATTTAAGATCAACGAAACCTTGCTATCTGATAGAAAATATGCAATGAATAGGAAAACTGTCAAAGCTGCTGAAGTGAGAGGCTTCTATGCACAAAGCTTAGGTCCCATTTTTCAAAAAATACAAAGTGAAGGCCTCACTATGACTGGAAAACCAGTAGCACTTTACTTCTACTACGATCAACTGAAATTAGAAACCGATATGGCAGCAGGTGTACCCATCAATATAGCTCGTGAAATAAAGGACCTTTCTTACTTAAATATTCCTCCTCAGACGGCCATTGAAGTAGAACATAAAGGTGATTACAAAACGCTTGATCTCGTACACGAAGCCATCAAAACCTACATGATGGATAGAAGTTTAGTAAAAAATGGTCCTGCTATAGAAGAATACATCACCGATCCTATACAAGAGAAAGATCCGTCTAAATATGTGACAAAAGTCATTTATCCATTTAAAAAACAATAATCATGGTAAGAATTCTTTTACTCGTTTTCCTTACAGCATCGCTTTACGGCCAAGGCACTTTTCCGAAAAGTACACCTGAAGCAGAAGGTGTCTCTTCGTCACAAATTAGTAACTTCATCGATGCTGCAAACAGCAGTGGCTTGGAATTTCACAGTCTGATGATTTTGAAAAATGGGAAAAAAATAGCAGAAGGATGGTGGTCTCCATACGGACCAAACTTAAAACACACAATGTACTCTGTGAGCAAGAGTTTTACTGCTACTGCAATAGGTTTATTACAAGAAGAGGGTAAAATCAACGTAAAAGACAAAGTCATATCCTTCTTCCCAGACAAATTACCCGAAAATGTGTCTGAAAACTTATCAAAACTTTCTATCCATCACCTATTGACAATGAGTGTAGGGATGGCAAAAGAGCCTGGTCTATCTATGGTGGGTGACGATTGGGTAAAAGGCTTTTTAGCTTCGACCTATGATTACGAACCAGGTTCACGCTTTTTGTACAATTCGGCTGCTACGTATATGCTCTCTGCCATTGTCCAAAAAGTAACGGGTCAAAAATTGATAGACTACCTAAAACCCCGACTTTTTGATCCACTTGGTATCAAAGGCATGGACTGGGAGTCTGATCCAATGGGTATCAATGTAGGCGGCTGGGGATTGCGCATCAAAACGGAAGATATGGCTAAATTTGGGCAACTTTTCTTGCAAAAAGGCCTGTGGAATGGCAAACAAATTGTGCCTCAATCCTGGATTGCTGAAGCCACCAAAGCTCAAATATTCCAAAACCCTTCCAAAACTGAAAACAGAAACGAATGGGAGCAAGGTTACGGCTATCAAATGTGGAGAGGAAGCCACAATCATTATCGCGCAGATGGAGCATTTGGTCAATACATCATCCAATTAGCAGACCAAAACGCTGTTATCGTCATCACATCTGAAATGAATGACATGGGCAAAGGCATGAAACTCGTTTGGGACCACCTCATACCCGCATTCAAAAGTAACACACCACTACCTAAATCTGGAGAAACTAAAAAATTGACCAAAAAATTAGCTTCCTTACACATAGCCCCCTTGAATACTACCCCTTCTTCAAAATCATACAGTGGTACCACACCAAAGCAATACAAATTGGAATCCAAAGCCATGATGCCCTTCGAATCCATCACCATCTCTGATGACAAAAAAAGTTGCAAAATAGTACTCGAGCAAAAAGGCAAAACACACTCATACACCCTTGGCAAAAATAAATGGACAAAAACCATAACCGATCGAAAAGGCCCCAACTTAGCTGGTCAAGCCAAAAACAGTCAAGAAGGCCTTGCTCCTTTTGAGACTTTCGGCTCTTGTACTTGGATCTCCGACACGGAGTTAAAACTAGCCATTAAATACATAGAAGGTCCTCATACAGAAAATATCCTTTGCACTTTTGACAAAGAAAATATCAGCGTAAAGTATGAACATATGATGACGGATAAAAAGAATCCACCCGTTTTTGTGGGGAGCATGGTAAGGTAAGCTTTGTACAAATGCTTGACCATCATAAAAATAAGTAAATTATTTTGAGAAACCCAAAAAAATGAAGAAAGTGGCAGTAATTTTGGTACTTTATAGGTATGGGTACAAACAAATGGCACTTAAAAAAGGCAACAAAAACTTACGTCGTTGATGCCTTTTCTATATCTATACATTTTCAACATTAGATCATTTGAACATTGGTTAATTTGAACATTTTCAACTATAGATCATTTGAACATTAACCAATTTTTCAATTTACCCCATTGCCGTATTTGTATTATTTTCTTAATGGCAAACCAAAGAAATTTGGATTCATATTTTGCCAAATAAATTTGGCAAGCCATTAGGAGCTTGTCGTCACTCAATCTGGGCTATAAAACAAAAAGCCCCGATTTCATTTTATTGAAACCGAGACTCATTTATTTACGTTGATCTAGCTAACAGCTCATCGCTCAAAGCTCACAGCTTATTCTATCACCAACATCTTTCTCTGTGCGCTGAAGGCTCCTGACTCTACCTTGTAGATTAGGATTCCTGCTGCTCCGTTCAATTGCTCACGTGTGATCGTTGTTTGATTCTGCCCGACTTCGCCTTTTGAATTATACGTCCGTATGACTTTTCCGGTTATGTCTAGGACAGTCAATTTCACGGCACCTGCTTGTGGCAATGTGTAGTTGATCACAGTGCTTGTCTTCCATGGGTTTGGCTCATTTTGAGCTACGTCGAAGACGTTCGGCCGAACATCGTTGCGTATTTCCAATACGATTGCGCTTCGCTCCATGTCTGTACCTACATATGCTTCTGCTCCTGTCACTTCGCTTGTAATCGATAATGCATTTGATAATTGCTGTGCTTTCGTAGCTCTGAATCTCATTCGCATTACTTCACTGCCTTGGGCTACTGTTGTGCCATTTGCAGATGCCCAGCTCATCGTAGTCTTGTCTTTGCTTACTTTTCCTACCTGGTCTGCTGTCATTTCTATCGCTCTACCGTCTATGCTTATTAACTCCATTCCTTCATGGCTTAGGGTCAGCTGCATACCGTGTACTTCGTTGAACTGTTCTGCTGTCAATGATATTTCTACCTCTTCACCTGCTTTCATTGCTCTGTCTTCTACACTCAATCTCACACCTGTGTTTCTAGGTTGTGTAGATTTGCTTACTGTATTGGCACTCGCTGTACCGTCTACATCACCAAGTTTTACGCCTATGAAGTTGTTATTAATAGTGGTCTCCGTCAATGCTCCGTGGCTTATCACTTCTCGGAATGGCCATGGACCGTTCTCCATCCTATCACTTGCATCGATAAATCTCCAGCTTGGCATATCTTCGATTTTGTCTGTAATACCCAAGATCATTTTTCTCAATGTCACGATATCGTTCACCCGGATCGCTTTGTCGCCATCTGCGTCTGCTGTTATCAACTTGTACGGATTGTCTAACTTCTTAATACCTAAGATATGTCTTTGAATCTGTACTAGGTCTAATGTATTCACTCCATTGATGTAGTCATCTCCTTTCTTAGCTTCGATCGTGTAGTTTACTCCGATTGGTAAGTTGCTAAATGTGTATTTACCATCTTTGTCTGTCTTCGTAGCTATAGGATATTCTGGCAATTCTGCTTGTAAGCTTACCTCTACTTCGTTCATCATCTCTACTCCTTCGGTCTGTACTGTTCCGCCCACTGGCACCAGTGTACTTGCTCCACAGCCACCTTGATTGTCTATCAAGGTCAATCGTGTCTGGCAGAAGTCACTTCCTTGGGTACTTCCTGCTTTGAAGCTTCTTCTATCCCATACTCGCATCTCTACCGTGATTGGCACTCCGATCGTATTACCTGCTTTACATCCAAAGTTCATTCCTGATGTGCCTCCTGTTACGATTCTTTCTGGATCTTGTGCTGTTCCGTTTGGTAAAGTTGGTCTCGGTCTTACCGTCACATCTGGTAACCATAATTGTGCCTTTCCTTCATTGTACAGTGATCTTGCTGCTGCTTCACCTGTTGCATTTCCTGCATCTGTTTTGAATGCTAAGAAGTTGCCCGTACCATTGAAGTAGTGTTGGCTGTCTAATTGTGCTGGTGCTGGATGTTCTGCTACTCCACCTCTATTGAACGTGAATAACATTACTCCTGATCCACAATTTGTGAAACTTCCTCTGTCAAAGTCTCTTGCCCACAATTCTACTAAACCATTCTTCATTACTGCGCTGCTCAAGCTTACACAATATGGTGTCGCTGCTTTTGGCCAGATACCGATTGTCGCATCACACTCGCTTACATTACCACATCCGTCCGTCACAAAGTATCTCACCGTGTACGTACCTGCTTCTAGGGCATTGGCTCCTGTAAAGCTAATCGTCGGATTTGTACCTACTCCTGTACCTGTGCGTAAGACTGCTCCTATTGGATTGATACCAATGTTCGTTCCTTCATATACTCGTGCTCTCCATGTCAATGCCGCATCGCATCCTCCAGCGTCTGTAGCTGTTGGTCTCAATACGATTGGGAACGTACATGTCGCATCTTCGATATCCTCATCTGCTCCTGGGCAGCTTGTGATCACTGGGGCTGTCGTGTCTTCGTATTTGTAGATCGTTGTTCTACAGCCTGCATTACTGTTATCACACCAGTTGATGTAATCCCATCTTACTACCCACTTCTTACATCCTTCACCTACAGCATACTCCTCTATTGTCAATTTCTTGCCAAATACTGCGCAGCCTACATTCTTGTAGTTTGAATTAAACCTTACTCTATCTCTCAAGCTTGATCCTAATGGTCCTGAGTTTGGTGTGAACCCATTTGTTGCTTGAGCTCTTCTACAATTTGCTAACTCTGTGCCCGTTAAGCCTTCACACATCCACTGATCTGTGCCCGTTACTCCACATCCATTAAGTTGCTCAGCTCTTATTGCTCTCACTGTATTAGCGTATATATCTGCTTCTGTCAATGTACAACTTGACCACTCATGTAAGTCGATTGGCCATTCTAACACTGGACTTGATGTCGTATTATCTACTACTATTCGCATTGTGCACACCACGCTTGGGTGAGCTTTCACTCGATATTCTCTTATGAATGTGCCTACATTACATGTATTCAAACTTCCTTCATCTCTGAATTCAAACTCATACACTCCACATGTACCTTCTGTTCCTGGTAACATTCGCGCTGGTACTTTACCCACAGTGCTTATCCACGTGCGTGAGAAGTTGTATTCTGTCACCGCTCCTGTATCTCTTGAACAATTGATCGTCACATCTGGCTTACAAGTGATCTTCGGTACCGTCTTGTCTTCTACTTTTACATTTGACCAGGTCTCATTGTAATTGTCTGATAACCCATCTACCACGTCACCATAGATTCCTGAGCCATTCGCATCATCCCATACGCGCAACCACACTTTTACTTCTTTTCCGATGTCTTCACAACAGAATTTGACGAATTGTCCTTTGTCTGTATCTTCTGGATTATCTTGTAGATGTCCGTCGTTATTGTATGTTCTATTATTGTTCCATGATGGGATGCGAGGTGTACTCGGATTATTGTCATGGTCCCATAAATCTCCAGCATTTAGACATCCAGGTGCATCATCTTCTCTTCTAATCTCTCTGTAAACTTTCGTACAATTATCATAACTTCCATTGTCTACTTGGTCTACAAATAGTTTTGCTATACCTAAGATATTCTCATCACCACTTCGCACCAAGCTCACTGTGATAAACTCCTTCACTGTCGCTACTGGGGCCACTCTGTCTACCACTTTCACTGTGATCGTTGCAGTACTTTCATTACCACAACAGTCACTTGCAAAATATGTGAAGGTATGTGTGCCACTTGGTACATTTAATGCTACCCATGTGTTGCCTCTCTTCACCACACTCACTCCTACTGGACCTTGGATACTTACTACTGTAGCATCTGCATCGCATGCGTCTCGTACCGTTGCATTTGGCATTGTAATGTCTACATCACATCCCCATGCATTCACGCTATATGTCTCGCTTGGGCTAGTAACTCTGATTGTTGGTGCTACATTATCTTCCAACTTGATCACTTGCAGATATTTCTCAGCCTTGCCTGTACACCAATTTAATACATTCCATGTTCGTAGTATTTTCTGTGTACTCTTACAGTTTGCTTTGCATGTCTCTTCTATGATCGGCTTATCTACATAATCTGCTTCAAAGTGGCATGAGCTACCTCTTGTAATTGCTACTGGTAAGCCTGTCACTGGGCTGATAAAGTGTGGATATCCATAGCTTACTCCTAAATTACTCGCTATCGCTTCTGGTGTATAGGCGTCTGTACATGCTAATGTCACAAGTGCTACTGGAGCCTTGATGCTATCGCTTGATAGGGCTTTTACATAGATTTTCTGTACACTTGTTGTCGTATTTCCTTTATCATCTGTTGCAAACCATGTTCTTGTTATGATTTGTATTGTATCTCCATCTTTTTTACATGCAAAGGCAGCAACTACATCTCTGTACTCTACCTTCGGTGTGCTACCACAGTCCGTTGCTGTAGCTTGGCCTGTTCTTGTTGGCAAGGTACTTTCTACACAGTATACACATGTGTCCTTCGGTGCATCTAGTTTCGGTCCTAACTTGTCTTCTATGTTGATATATCCCCAACAAGAATTATTACTTGGAAGATGGGTGATGGTGTATTTAATTTTTCGACCTAAATATGAGCTTAAGTCATATCTATTAACAACCTCATCGTTCAAAGTAGAAAAGGATAACGAATGTGTAGAAGGTAAATATCCTTGGCTCGTGAGAAAAATATTTTCTATATTTGAAATTCTGCATGTGGAATCTAGGCTTAGGTTGATTTCGGCTTGGCAGGTGAGTTGAGAGATGGTATCTTGTGAGCAGGTGTCGGGACAAGTACCAAGTTCATCTATACTATAAACATTTACCTTCCCAATTTCTCCAAAATCAACTTTAATTCTATGAGACCCTACAGCAATATTTAAATCGTCTGAAATTAAAACGTTATCAACTTCAATATCAATTCCTAAATTATCAATTCCAAATTGCTCCCAAATGAAATTATTTTTGTTATATCGATATAAATAAATACTTGATCCGTTTTTATGCCTAGAAGTGAAGGAAATAATATTTTCGTTGGGCATGCTCAATGTGGAGCTACCACTTTCGTCAGCCGAAAAGTATTCTAATTCTTTACGACCGTTTATATTTCCTTGTGAAATCCATTCAAAACCATTCCAGTATAAAATTTTAATATAAGTAGAGGGAGTAGATTGACCTACATTTCCACCTCCTGATATTGCTAGAATATTTTTGTTTGGCATATCTATGGACCTGCCGAGGCTTTCATTTGAAACTCCGTATAAATCAGAACCTTTTTGAACCCATTCAATTCCGTTCCAAATGTAAACTCTTACTAAACCACCATAATAAAAATATTCTGAATTACCAGAAATACCAATCGCAATGGTATTTGAATCTGGCATAGTAATAACACTTCTATAGTTTCCTGATTTACTTAAGTGAATTTTATTTCCTTTTTGAATCCACTCGTTGTTAACCCATTTGTAAACTTTTATTTCACGACTAAAATCTCCAATCTCAAAATTATAGTAAAAAATGGTAAAAGCAATGGTATTCGAATCTGGCATTTCTGAAAATGTGTACCCATAATTTAATAAATCAATTTGATTACCTTTTTGTACCCAAAATTCACCATTCCAAATAAAAACACTATTTCCGACTGAAATTGTATTCGAATCTGGCATCGAAATATAAGTATTCCCATAGAAATCAGAACCTTTTTGAATCCATTCATTATTTACAAATTTATAAACTGTCGTTTTATTTAATCCAGGGGTTGTAATTGCTAAAGTATTTTTATCAGGAAATTCAACCACTTCCCCAAATTTTTTATCATAAAAAAAACTTGTTAATTCATTGCCTTTTCGATTAATTTGAAATTTACTTGCTACAATTAAAGGTTCTGAAATGCAGTTCGAAAAAGAATCAACAACAGATGCAATAATATTTTCATATTTTATTAATTCCTCATATTTAGGTATTCTTTTAATCCAGTTGTTACCATTGTCAAAAGAATATTGAATAATACCCTCATTTGATACTAGAGTACCAATCTCAACTAATCCATCGATAGAATTACAATTTATGCAATTACCGTCTTGAGTTTCCAAAGCTCCTATAGGTGGCTCCGGAACTCTACAACTTCCAGGTTCGTAACAACCAACCTTCACGATATCACTATATTTACCATTATAATTTGATCTTGCATAGATAACTCTAGACTTTCCATTTTGATAATAAGTAGGTAGGGATTGCGACCATTGAAGCAAACTATCTGAAAATTCGATTGAGCCCATTAATGTGGAAACTGACCCCAAGCTTACACTTCCTCCTGATAAATTACAATTAGAACATTCGCTGTTTATAACCAATAATTCTCCTGATGGAGGAGGTTGATTTAGACCATATTCAAAAATTTTTACTTGTCCTCCTTCTGTGAATCTTTCATAGTTTCTAAAAGCTCCAACAGCTATAACATCATTAGTTGGCATACTAACCGATCTTCCAAAATTTTCATAGTCAAGTCTACCTTGTAGATCTTTCCCTCTTTTCACCCATGAAGAGCCATTCCATTCAAAAATTCTAACCTGCCCCCTAGCGAAACCTCCTTCTGAACTATAATCTGAACCAATAGCTATAGTGTTACTGTTCGGCATTGAAATAGAATTTACGTAGGAATCATAAATTTCTTCATCGTTGATCGTAGATCCCTTTTTAACCCAATTTGAACCATTAAAATAAAAAATAGTGGTTCTAGCCTCAATTGTAGGAGTATTTGCTATTGAACTTATGGCAATGGTGTTTGAATCAGGCATAATAATGGATCTCCCAAATTCTTTTTGATATGGATCGCCAATAATTTCAGATCCTTTTAAACTCCAATCACTGCCATTCCATATATATACTTTGGTTCTCCCTTCTGAATTATTAAAATTAGAGACATAGTACGAACTTACAGCTACGACATTACTATCTGGCATATCAACTGTTTGTCCCCAATCTACATCTATTGTGTTTCCTTTTTTTATCCAAACTCCATTTTGCCACTTAAAAATTCTTGCTCCTCCACTATATCTTGATCCAATTGAAATTGTATTAGAATCAGGCATACTAATATAACTACCAGAGAGATGGTAATCGAATTCACCAAAAATATTATCGCCCTTAGCAGACCAAGAATTTCCATTCCACGTGTAAATTTTAACTACGCCTCTTTTTATACCTACACCATTTTCATTTGGAATTGATACTGCGAGTGTATTACTATCTGGCATTGTTAAATAATCAGTATACGAATCTGACCCATTCGTATTTGCTGGAATATCAATACCTTTTTGAATCCAATCAATTCCATCCCATCTATAGACTCTGCAATATCCTGCATTAAATGCTCCCACTGCAATTGTAAACTTATCGGGCATTCTAACAATTGTACCAAGTTGGCTAATTGGAGAGGTTGAATTTATATCAGAGCCTATTTGGATTTGTGCAAATGAAATTGAATAAAAACAGATAGAAAAAATAATTATAAAAATTTGATAAATATTTTTCATTAGTGTAAAATTTCGTAAATAATTGTCAATAAAATAGTTACTCGCATAAAGATAAATATTTTATCTATTTTAATAAAAAAATACTCATAAAATCAACAAAGCATAATTTTGAGCTGATTACAATGGTTTAAATTTTCATTTTTATGATTTATACACATATTATCAACTTTCCTTACCTTTGTCAATTAAGATTTACCTTTAATCAAAAACTTTTGCAAATCCAAACCATTACATTAATTATGCACTTCAAAGATATACCCGGTCACGATAAAGAAAAAACATTTCTTAGGCAACTCGTCCAAGAAGATAAGGTACCCCATGCGCAACTTTTTTTATCCAATGAAGGATATGCTAGTTTGCCATTAACCTTGGCTTATGCATCATATTTGCTTTGTAATAATCGTACTCAAGAAGACAGTTGTGGAGTGTGTCCGGCTTGTGTCAAATCGCATAAATTGGTGCATCCTGACTTGCATTTTGCATTTCCCGTGACTAAAAAGGGTGATCTGAAAAGGGAGGAGACGACGAGCAATGCGTTTATGGCAGAATTTCGGAATGCGATCTTGAACAATTATTTCTTGACAGAAGGTGATTGGGCAAAGGCGATGGACTCCAATACCAAGCCCAATATCAATGTGAGAGAATGTCAAGAAATTGCGGGGAAATTGGCACTGCAAGCGTTTTCGGATGGGCCGAAGATTATGATTATCTGGTTGCCAGAATATTTGGGTAAGGAGGGCAATAGATTGCTAAAGTTGATCGAGGAGCCTAGGGACAATACACATTTGTTTTTAGTGACGGAAAACCAATCTATGATTATGCCAACCATTTTATCGCGATGTCAAGTGGTGAGAGTCAATGCATTTTCTGATGAAGAAATCATAGCTTACCTAACCACTAAATTTGGAAATATTACCAACCTCGATCAAGTGGTAAGGCTGAGTGATGGCAATCTCGCAAAGGCAATAAAAATAGTACAAGGTAATGATGCGGATTACTCAGAATTGATCATCAATTGGCTACGAGTGGCTTTCAAAGGTGATGCGGTGGCCATGGTGGAATTGGTCAATCAATTGAGCGGTCTCAATAAAGATACAATTGATGATTTTTTACATTATTGCCTACATTTTGTAAGAGAACATTCATACTATATGGCTACGAATCAAAGACCGCGATTGAATGATAAAGAATTAATAGTTTCAAAAAATTTAGTGCAATTTTTGGACTTCTCAAAGATAGAAAAATTTACAGAAGTCATTGAAAATACGATTTTTGGGGTACGTAGGAATGCCAATCTTAAGGTGCTTTTTATGGCACAGACGATAATGATTGGAGATATTTTAAAAAATAATATAAATAACTACGTGAATACCATTAACTTTGCAATTCAATAATAAATAAATGGGGTGTACCAGTTGTAGTCCGGGAGGATGTGGAGATAAAGGCCATTGTGCCACAGGAGGATGTAATAAGATGAATACGTACGATTGGATCAATGCGATGGAGCTATCAGATCCAACAGAGTATCATCTTGTAGAGGTTTCATTTAAAAATGGAGCCAATAAGGAGTTTTATATCAATGAGTATCCTGGGCAATTTGCTACAGGCGATACAGTTTTGGTAGAAGCAGCCACAGGATATGATGTGGGTGTCATAAGTTTGATGGGCGAGTTGGTGAGAATGCAATTGAAGAAAAAATCAATTCCAGCAGAGCGTGTATCAACTAAATTAATTCGGAAAGCTAACGAAAGAGACTTAGAAAAACTAGATCACTTAAGACAAAATGAAAACCAAGTATTGATTAGAGCGAGAGCGATAGCCTATACAATGGGGCTTGATATGAAGTTAAGTGATATCCAATTTCAAGGAGATGGGCGTAAAGCTACATTCTTTTACACTGCTCACGGTCGAGTAGACTTTAGAGAGTTGGTGAAAGAATATGCCAAAGAGTTTAAGGTCAAAATAGAAATGAGACAAATTGGCTCACGGCAAGAAAGCGCGAGAATTGGAGGAATAGGTAGTTGTGGTAGGGAACTTTGCTGCTCGACTTGGTTGACCGATTTTAGATCCGTCAATACATCTGCTGCAAGATACCAAAATATCTCGATCAATCAGATTAAACTCTCGGGGCAATGCGGGCGCCTTAAATGTTGTCTCAATTATGAATTGGACAGTTATATGGACGCTATACAACACTTCCCTAATCGAGCTGACTTTTTGATGACCCAAAAAGGTAGGGCTTTATTAGTCAAAACTGATATTTTTAGAGGGATCATGTACTATACCTATGAAGACATCAGCATGAGGGGTGTATTCCATCCGCTACCTAAAGACAGGGTAAAAGAAATCCTTGCGATGAATGCTAAAGGTATAAAACCTGAAGATTTATCACAATTTGGAGTGCCAGTAAAGGCCGCAGAAAAAGAAGAATTTGAATATGCTGATGTGACCGGTGTGATAGAATTGCCTTCAGGCAACAAGAAAAAGAAGAAAAAACCTAATAATCAAAATAGAGCCCCTCAATCTAATCAATCTGCTGACCAATCTCAAGGTAGAAATCAAAATCAGCAGCCAAGACCGAATAACCCAAATCAGAGACCAGAAAATCAGAATACTAGGCCTCAAAATAACCCTAATCAGAAAAAGACTCCAGATAATCAAGAGCCTAGGCCTAATAATCCAAATCAAAGACCACCAAATCCGAATCAACAGCCAAGGCCTAACAACCCTAATCAAAGACCAGAAAATCAGAATACCAATCCAAACCAACAAAAGGGGTCTAAACAACCTCATAATCCAAATCAGCAAAAGAACCTAAACTTAACCATTAATACAGAGAAAACGAACGAAGTTGCTCCAGTAACTGGCAATAACAATGCAGACACTTCGGCACCTCCTCAACCAGGCGGTCCAAAGAAGAAGTTTAATAAAAATAAGTTTAAAAACAGAAACAAGAACAATAATCAATCAAATAACTAATAATAATAGAAATATAGCAATATGAATTTTGATGTGACAGTAATAGGTTCGGGCCCAGGTGGATATGTATCTGCTATACGGTGTGCCCAGTTAGGATTGAAGACAGCCATAATAGAAAAATACAATACACTTGGAGGTACCTGTCTTAATGTGGGATGTATCCCTTCTAAGGCTCTACTCGATAGCAGCGAACATTACCATAATGCCGCACATACATTTACAGAGCACGGCATAGAGCTTAAGGACTTAAAAATCAATATGCCACAGATGATCAAACGCAAAAATGAAGTCGTAGATCAAACATGCAAGGGTGTAGAATTTTTAATGAAAAAAAATAAAATCGAAGTTTTTACAGGTGTCGGTTCTTTTAAAGATAAAAATACGATTTTAGTTACTTCGGCAGATGGTACAACTAAAGAAATAACTACTGCTAAAACCATCATAGCCACAGGGTCAAAACCCATTACACCAGAAACTATGAATTATGATAAAAATAGGGTAATTACTTCCACAGAAGCCCTACTCATCAATAAAGTACCCAAAAGTATGGTAGTCATAGGTGGTGGCGTGATAGGCCTTGAATTGGGTAGCGTCTTTGCTAGACTAGGTACAAAAATTCACGTGATAGAATTTCAAGATAGAATCTTACCAACAATGGATGTAGATTGCTCAAAAGAATTGACAAGGTCTCTTAAGAAGCTAGAAATGGAGTTTCATTTTGGTCATAAAGTAACTGGAGTCCAAGGATCTAAAACGGGAGCAACGGTTAGTTTTGAATCCAAAGATGGTGGAGAGACTAAAGAAATAAAAGCTGATTACTGCTTAATAGCTATAGGAAGAAGACCATATACGGACGGATTGGCACTCGAAAATGCCGGTATAAAAGCGGATGATAAAGGTCGAATCGAAGTAGACCATCATCTACAGACCAATGTAGAAGGAATATATGCCATAGGAGACGTAGTAAAAGGGGCGATGCTAGCACACAAAGCAGAAGAAGAAGGTGTATTTGTAGCAGAGCTGATAGCAGGTCAAAAACCACATATTGATTACAATCTAATACCTGGTGTGGTCTACACTTGGCCAGAAGTAAGCGCTGTAGGCAAAACAGAATTAGAGCTCAAAGAGGCTGGTATCCCTTACAAAGTTGGTAAATTTCCTTTCAAAGCTTTGGGAAGAGCACGGGCAAGTATGGATACTGATGGCATGGTCAAAGTCTTAGCACACAAAGATACAGACGAACTATTAGGTGTTCACATGGTCGGTCCTCGCGTAGCTGATGTAATCATGGAAGCAGTCGCCTTAATGGAGTTTAAAGCTTCTGCCGAAGATATGGCACGAATCTGCCACCCCCACCCTACCTACACAGAAGCCTTAAAAGAAGCGGCTTTGGCTGCAACGGACAATAGAGCATTACATATTTAAGCTAGCAGATGGACGTATCAATTGTAATACCACTTTTAGACGAAGATGAATCATTGAGAGAACTCCATGCATGGATAGTCAGAGTTTTTGACAAATGGCAGAAAAGTTTTGAAATCGTATTTATAGATGACGGAAGTAAAGACAACTCTTGGAATGTCATCAAAGAGCTCCAGTCTTCTCATTCCAACATTAAAGGTATTAAGTTTGCTCGCAACTATGGTAAATCTGCGGCTTTAAATGAAGGATTTAAAGTGACCGAAGGCAAAGTGGTCATTACGATGGATGCTGACCTTCAAGACAGCCCAGAAGAAATCCCTGAACTCTACGATATGATCATCAATGATGGATACCATATCGTGAGCGGATGGAAAAAGAAAAGATTTGACCCTATTTCAAAAACGATCCCCACAAAGATATATAATGGTGTCACGGGTTGGCTGACCAATGTCAAGCTACATGACATGAACTGTGGCCTTAAGGCATACAGAGGTGATGTTGTCAAAAACATTGAAGTGTATGGAGAAATGCATCGCTACATACCTGTCATTGCAAAATGGGGCGGATACGATAAGATTGGCGAAAAAGTGGTGCAGCACCAAGCACGTAAGTATGGTAAAACCAAATTTGGTTTATCGAGATTTATTTATGGCTTTTTAGACCTCTTTTCCATTATGTTTATGGGTAAGTTTGGAAAAAGACCAATGCACTTCTTTGGTACCATCGGTACAATCTTAAGTTTCATAGGTTTTTGCATCTTGTTATATCTTTCGATAAGTAAAATACTCTTTTCTACTTTTGAAATTGCAAGTAGACCACTGTTCTACTTAGGAATTTTGTCGATAATTATTGGTGTTCAATTATTTATAGCTGGCTTTTTAGCAGAATTGATCACTCGCAATGCTACTGAAAGGAATGAGTATTCTGTGGCGGAGCGGATATAGGGTCGTGAAGTATTTTCTTTAGGCTTTAATTATTTGCAACAATGCTATAACTCATTCAACAAATCACTTAAGGATTTTGCCTTTAACTTCCCAGCTTTAATTAATTTTACCTCTTCAATTGCCTCTTTTATACCTGCTAATATTTCCTCTTTGGTGGGTTCAGGTTCTTCCCAAGCTTGCAAATTTTGGTTTTCACTTTTCATTATTTCCGAATCCTTCATGTGTAAAAATTTATTTAACAGTATTGGAGTTTATTATACTTCGTTAAATTCAATAATTTTAGTTACCGCGACCTTCAGGTCGTGGAAAACAAAAAACCACAATTCTTTTGGCGACATTTTTGTATCAAAAATGGTGACAAAAACTAAGAAGTAGTCATTATTAGTATTACCTTCAAATCTAAAATGGATTTCCTTTTTCAGTCCAAAATTTTTGCAAAATCAGGCGTTTGGCTCACTTTTTGCACTTTTTATCCCTTTTATGATATTCTATTTGGTAGACTTTCACTCTGGAACCCATTTTAGATTTTAAGATATTATTTAATATAAAATATGCTACGTTTTTATTGTAACCATATCATTTAAATTGGCTTAGCCTTTTACCTTCTTTCCTACTTCTTAGTACAAGAATTGATCACCTTTTGATGGTTTTTCACATATGCAGGATCTTTTTCAGCCTTAGCCATTTCGATTCCTTTTTTAGCATCTTCTAGTGCTATATCGCATTTACCAAGCTTAGCCGCAATTTTACCTCTTAAGTAATATGTCCAATATTTCTGGTCAGCTTCTACTACTTTATTAGCCCATTGCAATGCTTTTTCTAACTCAATACCTTTATCAAAATAATAATCTGCAGCGCTAAAATAAGAGTCCGTAGTTATATCACTTCCTTGCATTTTTTGATCAATTTCTTTCATTACTATGCTGTGAGCGTCGTGTTTTATAGGAAATTTCACACTTACCATGTCCCATTTTATATAGATATTAGCACTTTCATCCTTTAGGTCAGTTAGACCTATCGTGAAGTTCTCTGCTTTTTTAGTTAAAGCCTCTACTTTTGCATCAAATCTCACTAAGTCTTCTTCTACTTTATATCCATATGTACCCCACTGTTCAGCATTTTTTGTAATAATAATGGTCCAAGTTTTTAAATTTGGTATAGTGATCAATCCATAAGTACCCGCAGGTACATCTTTTCCACCTATCATCACATCATGTGAAAGCACTAATTTTGGGATCGCATTTGCTCCCGTTCGCCATACGGATCCATAAGGTACTAATGTGCTACCTATCATTTTTCTTCCTTTCAAAGAAGGCCTGCTATACTCAATTTTTACATCTGCCAATCCTACCTTTTGAGTAATGGTAGATAATGGACTTGCTTGTGGAGTGTTAATCTGTGTATTTCCCATTGTAAAAACGAGTAATACTATTAATACCGTAAAAATGTTCTTTGTCATGATAACTTATTTTAATATTTTGATTTATAATTGAGCAAAGTTAAATGGGATCTGATAAAAAAAGAATTTTACCAGTCTTAAGATGATGTTATTTTTTTTAATAGTACTCTTGCAAGGTAAATAGTTAAAAACTTAACCTCCTCAACCGCTAAGTCCTAATGTTAAAAAGGTTAAGAGAAGTTAAGATGGTTAAGAATGACCTGAAGCACAAGAAAACTTAATCTCCTTAACCTTCCCAATGTTAAAAAGGTTAAGAGAAGTTAAGATGGTTAAGAATGACCTGAAGTGCAAGAAAACTTAACCTTACTTAACTTAAAAACTTAACCTCCTCAACCACCTATTCCCAATGTTAAAAAAGTTTTAAGGAGTTAAAATGGTTAAGAATTACCAGAAGTACATCAAAACTCAACCTCCTCAACCTTCCCAGTGTTAAAAAGGTTAAGAGATGTTAAGATAGTTAAGAATGACCAGAAGTGCAAGAAAACTTAACCTTCCTTAACTTAAAAACTTAACCTCCTTAACCACCTGGTCCTAATTTTAAAAAGGTTAAGAGAAGTTAAGATAGTTAAGAATGATCAGATGTTTAAGAAAACTTAACCTTACTTAACTTAAAAATTTGACCTCCTTAACCACTTAGTCCTAATGTTAAAAAGATTAAGAGAAGTTAAGATGGTCAAGGATGACAAGAAGCACAAGTAAACTTAACCTTATTTAACTTAAAATCTTAACCTCCTTAACTTTAAAACTACACCTCCTTAACCATTTTGCCTAAATGATAAAATTGAACAAAATCTTAATAAATAAGGTACATTTTCAAAAAGATAAATCTAATATATAAAAAAAAGCCCTCGATAAAGGGAGTATATTACCACCATATATCGAGGGCTTAAAACAAAAATTCTAATTATGCTATCTCAATAGTTTTTACCTTATTTTCGATAATTTGCTTATTTTTAGGCAAAATTACCGATAAAATACCATCTTGATAATTTCCTTTTATTTGATCCGCTTCCACTGTTTCTGGCAACTGAAAAGATCTACTAAATGAAGTATACTTAAACTCTCTTCTTGTATACACATTTTCTTTAATCTCTTCTTCATTACTTGAGTGTTCGTAGGAGATTTTCAAAAAATTGTCTTCTACTTTTACATCAAAATTATTCTTGTCTAGGCCTGGTACAGCCAGTTCGAGAACGAAAGCATTTTCATTCTCTTTTATATTAACAGCTGGACTACTATGACTAAAGTCAGATCCAACTACATCAGTTAATGGCCTATTAAATAAATGGTCAAAAACCTGATTGATACTCCTTGATGGAAAAAACGGTTGAATGTTGTTTGTTTTCATTTTTAAAAAATTAAAAGTTAATTAAATAATTTCTACTTTGGTTGATACAAGCGCACTCTTTGCGATGGTCACTAACAAAATACCATTTTCAAATCGAGCTTGTATTTGGTTCTTGTCGATATTTTTAGGTAAGTTAAAACTTCTGGTAAAAGATCTAACACCAAATTCCTTGAGCTTAAAATTCACATCAGTTGGCTGAGCAGTTCCTTCCACTTTCAAAACATTATCCTCAATTTTGATTTTAACAGTCTCTTTGGTGTGACCACTTACAGATAGCTGAATTTCATAAGCAGTTTCTGACTCAACAATATTTGCCAAAACATTTTTGGAAGTCGTTGTCTTTGGATTCTCGATTTCGTTTAATAGCTCATCAATTACTGGCTTAAAAACTCTAAACATGGTGGGTCCTACATTTGAATGATTATGATACATACTTAAATTATTTGAATTTGTTAATAATGATTATTTACATTCAAATTATGTACCATTACTGACTATCAGGTAATTATGTCAGTTTAAATATTTTAAAAATGCCATATTGACACTTATTTAATAAATAGATTGCCATTATGGCATGTTTCAAAAATATTTAAACTTATTGCATATTATCACTAAATAGGGACTGCTGAAAAAAATATAATCAATAAACTATATTTAATTTAAAAATTTATATGCAAGGTATTAAGTATCGCTTGTTAGTTTCCCTTGCAAATGGTTACTGGATTTTCTTTTTCTTGGTGGGCCTTTAGGAATTTAGCGTTAAGAAATCTTGTAGTCAATCCGTTAAAAATTCTAAACTGTTTGAGCACTTTCTGCTTAATAAAGTTGTGTTGAAGCAAATACAACCTCAAATGAATATAGAAGTATATTGGTTAAAGCGAGTTTTTAGAATTTAGGATTGAAGGAAAGATTTTAGCTAAATTTCTAACAGCCTTGATTTTTTGGTTCTTTTGTATCAAGACAAAAGAACAATAAGTATATTCTAGAGTGGGCTTGATGACTTTTTCAGAAAGCCCCAAATAACTCTTCGATTATGAAAAAAACATTAGTCTCTATATTTTTTTTATTCAACTTTCTTTCTTTAGATAGCTCAATCAATTTTTTATTTTGCCTATTATTAAATTTATAAGCATTCCTGAGATTATCAGCTGTAATTTTCTTTAGATCACTATACAGTGTTTTGCTAAAAAAATAGGAAATTGCTTTATCTGGTAGTACCCAACTATTTACAGATGTGACAGTTTTGTTTACAAACTTATACATGATTATTTTATCGTGTATAACTTCTATTTCAAAAGATCTTCCTTGTGAGATTCTAAAATATTTAATATTACCTTTTTTCTCATGTGAATATCCCCACAAACTGTCTCTATGTATTTTTTCGCTTTTTCCCCTATAGTCGTACAACTTTACCTTTTTCGAAAACATCATAAATTGTATTTCTTTACTGACTCTAAAAGGCTTTTTATTTTCAAATTCTTCCACTGTTTTATAAATATTAAATTGCCCAAACGACAACGATGGAATGAAACTTATAATCACTACAATGAGAAAATTTAAAATATTTTTTTGCATTTAATTAAATTTCGTTATAAAATTTCACACTCAGTTCCTTGTCTTAAAATAGGTCTGTTAGTAATATACAAACCTAACATCACAAAAGATCTTAGTTTATATAATAATTAACATGTAAATATATTAAAAGTAGAGACACTTTGTTCCTATAAACTTGCACATGAGTATACTGGTTTTTTTATTGGTTGGCCTTTAGAAATTTAGCGTTAAGAAATCTTGTATTCGATCCGTTAAAAATTCTAAACTGTTTGAGCAAATTCTGCTTAATAGAGTTGAGTAAAGGTAAACATAACCTGAACTGAATAAAGAAGTACATTGGTTAAAGCGAGTTTTTAGAATTTAGGATTGAAGGAAAGATTTTAGCAAAATTTCTAACAGCCTTGATTTTTTGGTTCTTTTGTATCAAGACAAAAGAACATACATTGTTAAACGTTTACTTTCTACAGGCTGGATGACTTTTTCAACATGCCATAAATAGTTATTAAAGATAATTCTTAAAATATTACTGAAAGTGTTGATAATAATTCCCACACACGTGCATTTGGTTATCTTTGCACTTTTGTAAATTGTTTCAATTCAGATAATGCAGTACCTTTCTATAGAAAACGCTTCGAAGAGCTATGGTGAAAAACTATTAGTTGACAACTTAAATTTATCGATATCCAAAGGTGATAGAATTGCCATCATCGCTAAAAATGGGAGTGGTAAGACTACTATTATGAGGATGATTTGTGGTGAAGAAGGTATAGAAGGTGAAAACGCAAAAATCAATATTTCAAAAGACATTAGAATTTCCTATTTAGCCCAAGAACCTGATTTGGATCCTGAAGCTCGGACTATTGATGCTGTTTTTGATGCTGACTTGCCTGAAATTAAAGCGTTACAAAAGTATGAATCTGCTCTTTTATTTGGAAATGAAAATGAAATCAACGAAGCTTCGCTCTTAATGGACGACACCAAAGCTTGGGATATTGAAGCAAGAGTCAAAACTGTCTTAGCCAAATTAAGAATTGATTATCTAGATCAAAAAATCAATTCGCTCTCCGGTGGACAACGTAAAAGAGTAGCTTTAGCAAAATTGATTATCGAAGATCCAGAATTTATAATACTTGATGAGCCGACTAACCACTTGGATATCGATATGATAGAATGGCTGGAAGAGTATTTGCAAAATCCTAATATTACCCTATTAATGGTGACCCATGATCGATACTTTTTGGAGCATGTGTGTAATGAAATCATAGAGTTGGATCAAGGTAAGATGCACGTATATCGTGGTAATTACTCCCAATATTTGGAAAAGAAGGAAGCGCGATTGCAAAATGAGGCAGCCAATTATGAAAAAAATACGCAACTATTCAAACGTGAATTGGAATGGATGCGGAGAATGCCCCAAGCCCGAACTACGAAGTCAAAATCAAGAATAGACAAGTTTTACGACATCAAAAATGAGATGCGAAATAAACGCAATGACGAACAAGTTCAGATCATGATTGAGCCTGTTCGCCTCGGTTCCAAAATTGTCGAGTTTCACAGCGTATCAAAAGCTTTTGGTGAAAAAACAGTTATGTCCAATTTTTCCTATAAATTTAAGAAAGGTGAAAGAGTAGGAATCGTGGGAGTAAATGGTGCTGGAAAATCTTCATTTGTCAAATTATTGACCATGCAGTTTCCACCTACTACAGGTAAAATCATCCATGGTGAGACCATCCAATTCGGGTATTATGACCAGGAAGGTCTCCAAATGAAGGCCGACATGACGGTCATTGATGTGATAAGAGATATTGCTGACTATATCCCATTAGCGAAAGGTCTTAAACTTACCGCTGAATCTCTTTTAGAAAAATTTTTATTCCCTAGATCGCAGCAGCGCGTTTTTGTATCTCAATTGAGTGGTGGAGAAAAGCGAAGATTATATTTATTGACCGTACTCATTAAAAACCCAAATTTTTTAATCCTAGATGAACCTACGAATGACTTAGATATCATCACACTCAATGTTCTTGAAGATTACTTAGAAGATTACCCTGGGTGTCTAGTTATTGTATCTCATGATCGGTATTTTATGGATAAATTAGTGGATCACATATTCGTAGTAGAAACTGGCGGACAAATCATCGACTTCAATGGCACCTACACAGAATATCGCACAGCAAAATTGGCTGAAGAACAAGAAGCAAATAGCCAAAAAGACAATTCTAACACAAGCAACTCACCTACCACAGACTCAAAATTAACCTTTGAATTACGCAAAGAAATCAAGTCCATAGAAAAACAAATAGAAAAATTAGAAGAACGAAAAAAGACCATATCCCTCCAATTTGAAGACGCAACACTGTCTACCAACGATATCATAAAACTTTCCAAAACATTAGATGAAATTAATACCGAAATCGAAGAACGCGAAATGAAATGGATGGATTTAGTAGAACAAGAGCAAAGCTAAAACCCAATGTTCAAATTTTTAAATATTGGAAATTTTCAAATTTTTAAAAAATAGTTCATTAAAAATTAAGTCTCCTTCGAAAAGTCTAAAAGCCAAAAATGTTAATAAAATCATTTAAGTATTTGAACTTTATATCATTTCAAAATAGATTATTATACCATTTGATCATTAGATCATTTAACCATTAGATCATTTGAAAATTAGAAAATTTGAACATTAGATAATTAAAAAATTAAATCAACTTCGCCTTCTTTACGATATAAGCCAACTGCTGCACTGCGTCACGCTTTTCTGAACCAGGTCCATATACAAAGCAATCTACAAATATTATTTCTTTCTTTGCTTCATTTTTTATAAGGAAAGTAACAAAAGGACCTCCCTTAAAGTCATTTTCTAACTCCCATACTCCTCTAAACTCTTTTGCGTATGCCTTACCAATTGTCGCATTGTATTCGAATACAGGCAACAACTTATCTTGTGTTACCATATAAGAACCTTTAGATTGTGATGATATATATTTTGCACCATATTCATTTCTCATATCAATCACTGATTGTTTGGTAAACTGAGAATCGGATGTATATGGAAATTTTCTAACTACGATATGCTGGGTGGCCTCTCTTAAATCGCGTACAAACCAAATAAAGTTAGCATTATCAATTGTCTTAGATCTTTTGAATGAAGAAGGAAGTGAAAGATCTATTCCAAAACTATCTTTAATTGCTATATTACCTTCACTGTTTACACCTGCACTACCATACAAATTGGCATGAAGTTGTTCTTCATCATGATCATTAAATCTTTTTGCTACATTGGGATACTGCGATCTTATCGCGCTTGTGATACCCTCCATGCCTCTACCCATAAGATAAATGACTATTTGCCCTTGTGCCCATTTATCTAAGCCATAAGCTATGTTATTCTTTTTACTGTCTCCTTGTACTTGTCTAAAGTTTTCCGAACCAAGATCTTGTTGAAGCATCTTAGTGATTGGACTATTTAAATCATCAATATTTACTAAAATAATATAAGAACGGAGTTCCTTCTTTAATTTGTCCGCTTGAATATCTTCCATTGTAAAGTACCTCAGGTCGAACATAGGCTCAGGAGAGGGCATTACAGGATAAGCAGATTCAAAATAATTTTCTAAACTATCTTTTACAGGACTATCATAAATTGTGGCATCGGCAATGATGTTAACTTGGTTCATTTTACCAAATGCCTTAGGTTTTGGAGTAAGATTGGTTTTCATCTGCTCACTACAGGATGTCAAACCAATGATCAAAAATACGAATACAAAAAATCTCATGTTTTTCTTTTATACTTCCAAAGATGCAAAAGTAACAAAAAAAGATGTTTTAGGAGTTCTTAATTTATACTTAAAATTCCATTTCTATTACTGTTCTATCTACTTTACCCCCAAGTTGCGGCCCTTTTTTCTGAATCATCACCTTTCCACCAAGCAAATATGGGAAATCAATCTGTACTTTTTTCATGATACGATATGCTACAGTCTCAATCAAGCGTGACACATCATACATTTCTACTTTACAAATTTGATAGAGTATCTCATAATTTACTGTATTTTCTAATTGATCTTTTTCTTCACTTTTGTATTCAAAAAAAACTTCAAAATCCACTATAAAAGTATGCCCTGTCTTCTGTTCTTCATCATAGAATCCATGATAAGCAAAAAACTCTGCCCCTTTTACTCCAATTTTTGTTTTCATTCTAAAATCTAAAATGCTTGGTCTCTCAGGCCATAGATATCTTCTATAGATTTAGCCAAAGGTTGCCCTAATAGTGTATAACCATCCTTTGAAATTACATAGTCATCCTCAATACGGATTCCACCAAAGTTTTTATACTTTTCAAGTTCATCATAATTAATAAATTCTTTATATTGGCCCTCAGACCTTCTAAGATCAATTAATTCAGGAATGAAATACAACCCCGGTTCGACCGTAATAACGAATCCTTCTTCCAATTCCTTACCAAGGCGTAAAGATCTCAGGCCGAAAGCTGTACTTTTTATAAGATTTTCATGGTAACCAACGATTGGTTCTCCTAGATTTTCCATGTCATGTACGTCTAATCCCATCATATGCCCCAAACCACATTGAAAGAATACGGAGTGAGCTCCTGCATTAACTGCTTCCTCAGTATTTCCTTTTGTGATTCCTAAAGATTTTAATCCTTCAAAGAGCACTCGTCCCGCTGCAAGGTGAACATCGAGGTATCTGACACCAGGTTTCAAAAGTGAGACACTGTGATCTAAAGCTGCTAAAACTATTTGGTACACTTCTTCTTGCCTAGTATCAAATCGCTTACCAACGGGCATCGTTCTCGTCATATCACCTGCATAAAGACTAGGCATTTGACACCCTCCATCAAACAAGAGCATTTGACCATCTTTCAACATATTATGGTAGTCATGATTATGCAATGTTTGCCCATTTTTAGTCATTATTGGATTAAAAGACCAAGTGCACCCGAGTTCCCAAGCCTTTTGCGCAGCCATTCCTACCAGTTCATATTCTTTCAACCCAGGCCTAGCACTCTTCAAAATATGACCGTGCATTTCTGCTGTTGCATTAACGGCTTTGTGCAACTCTTCTATTTCTTGGGTCTCCTTTATACTTCTTTGCTTGACCACCGCTTTGATCATTTTGGTAGAAACATGTTGATCTGTTTCGTCAACGTTCATACCAAGATTCGTATTAAAAAATAAATAGTGATCTCCTCTGTAAGGTGGCAAGTAATGTGCATTTCTACTCACATAATCCCTCGTCTTACTTAATGGGAGAACCATATCGATGCCTACGTTATCTGCTAATTCGCTTAATAGTGGTAATTTCCCCATCCAAATGATATGATCTATACCAATATCGTCACCAAAAATATAAGTTTTTCCTGTATCTGCATCGATTAATCCATAAAGGTTTGGCTGATTAATTCCGAAATAATATAAAAATGTACTATCCTGTCTAAATGGATAGACATTGTCTTTGTAGTTTGCCCCTATGTCATCATTCCCCATAAAAAAATACATCCCTGTTTTTACTTCTTCGATAAATTTTAGTCTGCGATTGATGTATGTTTGCCTGTCAAATGTGATTTGATTTGCCATAGATTAAGATTTAGGTTGTAACCAAATAATATAAAATGAGTTTAATTATGCCTTGCTCCTCTTAAATAACTGTAAAGAAATGATGTATACATTTTGACTTGTATTTTATTGTTCCCTATTTACAGTACCTAATACGGAGAAAAACAAAAGTACGATAATAATTGTATTTTTAATGGCAACCAATATCAAATACTCTGTGGGTAAATAAAAAATGTTCGAAGAAGCATGTTTTGTATAGTTTGAGTATGCTTTGCCGCTGATTTGCATGGATGTTTTGCATAGTCCAGTTGTACCTTCCCGCTAATTTTCGCTGAGTGCAATGACAATTTCATAAAGTTCGTTTGTGCTTTTCCGCTGAATTTCGCAGATTTCTATGAGTATTTTGAATAGTTCGGGGGTGTTTCCCGCTGATTTTCGCAGTATGCAATACCTACTTGTTAATGGTTCGGGTGTACTTTCCCGCTGATTTTCGCAGATTGTTATGATATTTTTCTATAGTTCGGATGTGCTTTCTTACTGATTTAAGCGTAGAAGGTCTACTGTACTGCAAAAAAAAGAGAACCAACAAATACATGTTAATTCTCTTTAAGTCGGGGCGGCAGGATTCGAACCTGCGACCACCTGGTCCCAAACCAGGTACGCTAACCGGGCTGCGCTACGCCCCGAATATAGCAGCTTTCATAAATGCGGTGAGACCGGGATTCGAACCCGGGGTACCCTTTGACAGGTACGACGGTTTAGCAAACCGTTGGTTTCAGCCACTCACCCATCTCACCAAAGTACTTCTACTTTTGGTCGCCTTTTTTTGAAAGCGAGTGCAAATATACAAATATATTATTGTCTATTGGAAATTATTTTAGAATTATTTTGAAAATAATTGTAGATACTATTTTTTTAAAATTTTATCTATTGCCTCATCTTCTGCCTTTCGCATCTTTAAGCTTTCTTCCTCTGTTTTATCACTAAAGCCTACTACGTGAAGTAAGCCATGTACCATTACACGCATTAATTCTTCTTGATAGGTTACTTTATAATGATCTGCATTTTCCTTCACGCTATCCAAACTAATTAAAATATCGGCTTCTAACAACTTACCCTCTTGGTAGGGAAATGTGATGATATCTGTGTAATAATCATGATTGAGGTGCTCTCTATTAACTTCAAGCATGTACTCATCATCGCAAAAAATATATTGTAAATTGACTATTTTCGATTGATAACCTGACGCTATCTCAATCAACCAATTAGACAAAGTCTCGTGATCCAAAAAGCTTGGAGCCTCAACTTCTTCATACTCAAAATGAATATTACTTTTCTGGTTCACACATAAGATTTGCAGTTTTCAAAATACATCTCCACAACCCTTCCTTTGTTTTTGAAAGCGATTTTATCTGACAATTGTTTCATGATATGTACGCCCCTACCACCACAGCAATCCAGTTGATCTTGGTGTGTAGGGTCAGGAATATTAGTAGGATCAAAACCCCTACCTTCATCTTTGACGATAAATGAAAATCCTGTTCTTTTATTTACACATTGTACAACTACATGCTTCTTCTCATCATTTTTATTCCCATGTATAATTGCATTGTTCACTGCTTCTGTAAGAGAAATAAGAATTTCTGCATACCTGTCCGATGAAATATAATTATTTATTAGAAGGCTTTCAAGATAGTTTTCTAATTCAACTATACTTTGAGCCGATGATTTTAAATACAATTCGTTCGTATCTGTCATTTTATATCCTATAATTTCCTATCATTATTATTACAAAAATCGCACCATTATTTCGCCTTTAACGATTTATAATACTCGTCTACTAAATATCTATAATATGGTTTTAAGGCCGGTGATACCGTTTTATACGTTTCTACCTCAGCATTTCTCTTTTTTAAATAGTCTTGCAATGCAGGTGGAAGAGACTGCTTAACATCCATAGCGGTTTCTGACTTTCTTTTTTCGTCTTCACCTCTTTGTCTTTCAGCTTTTTCTGTTTCCAGTAATCTTGTTTTTATATCTTGTTGTCTTTTTAAAGTTTCACCATTCAATCTTTTGTTGACCAAGTCAATTTCCATCTTATCCATCATATCGATGATATCATCAAATTGATTACCACCTTTGCCTTGCTCTTGTTTTTCTTTTTTGAGATCTTGAAGTGCTTTTCTCAAAGCAGCTTGCTTGGCCGCAGCTTCTGCAAAATCTTTGGCATTTGGACCGTCTTTACCACCTTTGCCCATTTTGTCTTTTAATTCTTTAAGCTTGCCGCCTACTCCATCTTGACCTTCACCTATTTTGTCCATAGGCACCTTCCCCGTTTTACCTGATTTACCTCCAGGATTTTGACACATTTGGGCTCCTGGCATACCTCCTGCTTTTTGCTTTTGCATATTTTCCATAGATTCGGAAAGCATTAATGCCAAATCATTTAAATTTGTCATTGACCTTCGCTGCTTGTCGGTAGACTGAGGTACTTGCCTTTCTTCAAGTAATGAAATACTATTTGACATATTGTACTTAATCTCCGTCACTTTCTCATTGATAAAACTTGAGATTTGATCATTTCTATTGCTCAAGGCTATGAGACTATCTTCTACGATCTTAAAGTCATCCTTGATTTTTAGTTGCTCTCTTACTAGATCTCTAAACTTAGGCGTTGTGGAAGGAGTTTTTGCAAACATTCCAAAAAGATCCTCCTGATTGACTGATAAAGTTACCAAATTTTCTAATATCTGACGGATCGTTTTAATATCCTCGGTTTGTTGTTCTTGGTCTCCACCTTCCATAGACTCGCCCATTTCTCCAGCTTGATCTTTCATCTTCTTGGCAGCAGACTTTTGAGCTTTCGATGCAGCTTTATTATCTTCTTTTTTCATCTCTTTGTCGGCCTTATCCATATCCTTTTTGGCGTCATCCATTTTCTCTTGATTATCTTCCCCCATATCTTTTGGTGGAGACAATTCTTTATTCTCTTCTTCTAGCTTTTTGAGCTCTTTTTGAATATCTTCCAACTGCTTTTTTATATCATTTTGCTCTTTCTGGAGCTCCTCACTTTTTTTCTTATCTTCTTGAGCAGAATCTTTTTTATCTCCTTCTTTCTTATTATCGTCCTTATTATTTTTCTCGTCTAGCTTTTCAGTTTTTTTAGCCAACTCTTCTTGCTTATCCGCTAATTTATCCAGTTTGTCAATTTGCTCTTTAATATCTTTTTCCATTTTGAGCTGTTCGAAAAGTTCTTTTAGACGCTCAGTTTTCTTATCCATGTTTTCATTCTCCATTTGCATTTGATCCATAATACGGAGCGCGTCTTCTTTATCCAATTCTTGCATCAATTCTTGAATTCTTTCCATAAGCTCTTTATTTTCTTCACTTATGGTCTCCTTCATCATTTGTTCGAGCTTTTCTTGCTTCTCTTCAGTCTTCTGGTCCATGTTTTGCATTTCATTTTGCATTTTCATGTTCTCCAGCATTTTTTCGTTAGACTGCTTCATTTGTTCTTGAAGTTTCTTTTGCTCTTCTAAGATCTTTTCAAGTTCTTTTCGATCTTGCCAGTCCAATTCTTTTTTATTAAGAAGTTTTTCTTTTAATTTTCTATAGCGCTCCTCCATCTTGTCGTACTTATTGAGCGCCTCTTGAAGGTTCTTTTCTATCGCTTCTTCATTCTTTTCTTCTAGTTCTTTCAATTCTGATACAGATGGCTTCTTGAAAGTAAGTACTTGAGACTTCGTAGATTTTGCACCATTCACACCATCATTGTCAAATACCTCAAAGTAGTAACTCAGATTGTCGCCAGGCTGAAGATTTAATTCCTCCAATCTAAATACATGCTGGAAACCCGCTTCATTAGCCATGCTTGGCAAACCAACTTTTACCTTTTTAACTGGCTTTGACTTTCCTGCTTCATCAGATAGTGTATAATTGAGCACCAAAGACGATACACCATAATCATCAGCTACATTACCTGTAAACAAGATCGCTGACTTATCGGTACTGTCAATCAATTGCTCTACCGATACAGTAGGGTATTGATCTTTTATGACCGTAATATTGTATAAAAATGAATCTGCATTGGCCAAAAATTGGTTGGACAAGTATATTTTATATGGAGTTGAATTGTTGGCTTTTATTTTGAAATTATAAAGATTTTCTGCTCTTTGCTCTGCTGATTTGAGGGGTCCTTTTTCTCCAAATAATAAGTTTACATCTTCCGTGGCTTTTGTACTGAAAGACCAGTCAATCACCGTTCCTTCAGGTACGATGAGATCACCTACGTTGTCTAATTCTTCATTGGATCGATCAAGGTATTGAGGAAATCTAAGCGAAGTTACAAAATTAGCAATGTTTGGCTTTTCTATTACTGCAAGGGTTTGTGGCAAACCTTTTACTTGTGCTGCGTTGATGACAAAATTGGTATTCTTCTGTACATTTCTAAAAGTATACTCAAATTGATCTGCACCTTGCTTTTCCAATTTGTAATTATACCCGTCGATTTCTACAAATACCTCATCAGGTAATATACTACCCTCCACATTTACCTTAAGCGTATAATCTTCAAATTGTACAGCTGTTAGGTCTTTATTTTCTATCTTAAATTGAAAAGGTGCTTCCTTCTCAAAATCTTTGTCATTATTGATTAATCTAAAAGTACTGTCTTTGATCAAAGAAGGTGACATAAATAATACGGCCACCAAACACAATAAGGGCGGTGCAGCATATTTTAAATATTTTCTATTTCCTCCCAAATCTATGGCTGATTGAAAAGGAATTAATTTGATTTTTTCTGTCTTTTGATTGATACTCGCTAAGATTAGATTCGATTGGTCTTGTCCATCTGCCATTTTCTTGAGCTGTAAAATATTGAGAAGTCGATCTTTAATATCAGTAAAATGATCACCTATGATGACCGCAGCTTGCTCATGGGAGATCGTCTTGCCTAGATGGAAGTACCGAAATATAGGGTCTACCATCCATTTATATCCCAATAACATAGATATGCCTACAAATCCATAAAACATTACCTTTCGGACTGACTTATCGAAGTAAAAATTATTTTCTAGTAAGTTGATAAGTAGGAACAATCCCACCACTACACCTGTAAAATACAATAATCCCCTTAATAAATTATTTATATAATACTTCCTTATAAATTGATCCAGCTTGCTTAAGAGTAATTCGTAATTGCTTATTTGACTCATACTATATTTTGTATGCCTTGTTTAGGATGTGATACCAATTAATTCGTAACCTAAATATCCATAATGGACTCCGTAATGAAGGTCAAAAGAACAATAAAATCAGCACTTTTTGCGACAAATCATCTCGATGGCTTTCGGGATGGTGCGAAGCAAGTGAGTGAAACACCTGATTTTGCAGTAATTTTGAGCTGTAATAGGAAATCCACTTTAGATTTTTAAATTTAACATATTTTATTCAAAAATGATTCCACGTTTTATAAAAAAACTTCGGTTTAGGACTAATTTTTGAATATTTTTATAAAGATATATCTTTTTTGTTGTTGCTGTCAAGAGGATATTGGTTTTTTTTTGAAATTTTGCAATGAAATGTGGGAAAAGCTTTTAAAATCCCTTTTGGTTGTATATAGTATTAGGACAACGCCTATTAATGTTAAAAATATCCCTATTTTTGCCCAAAATTTAATCTTAAACTATGAAGAGAGAACGAATGATAAAAATTATCATATCTATTTTATTAATGATCTTTTTTCTATTTCTAAGGACTCATCCTGAGTATTATAGTAAACTTACAAATGCCGCAATAATCAGGACTATATTGAGTCTACTTATCCTTTTAATCAGCATTAGAACCATTATCGAAATTACAATCGTCTACACGATCGTAGGCAAAGAGATGAATAAGAATCGAACCAGAGATAATATACTCGTCGGACTAAAAAACTTGTATACCATTATTGTCGTATTGTCTATTTTTTTAGTCATTTTATCTTTGATGGGCTTGGATTTGAAACAAGTATTCACATCATTAAGTATCGTAGCAGCTGCGATCGCCATTGTGACCAAGGAGTTTATTGCAGAAATCATCATCGGCATTATCAATGGATTTTCTTCGAAAATTGAAATAGATGATATCGTAGAATACAATGATCAAAAAGGAAAGATTGTAGAACTTGGGTTGCAAAAAATTACGCTTCTTACAGAGGACGATGAAGTGCTCTATGTAGCCAACTCTAAATTTTATAATGCAGACATCGTCAATTATACCAAAAGAAATATCAGAAGTATGTCAGTTGACTTTCAAATGGACATCAATAAGATAAGGAGTGTTGAAGAATTGGAAAAGAAGCTAATTTTAGCTTGTCAACCGATGGAACACTATCTTGTGCCAGATTCTTACAATCTTAAATTGCTAAAAGTCTCTAAAGATGTGATTGATTTTAAGTTTCAATATGTACTAAAAGAGGTTAGAAAAGAAATTCATCGACAGGTTAGGAGGATTGTATTACGTACAGTTGCTAATATTGTCACAAAATAATTAAAAAATGAATAGAAGATCATTTGCAAAATCAAGTTTACTTTTAGGTGGTGGGATAATAACCACAAATAATGAATTACAAGCAAGTACATCTGCCAATCAAAAGTTGATCATGCCAAATTTAATTAAAAAAGGTGATAAGATCGGGATAATTACCCCTTCTTCTAAGTTAAAGCAAGAACAGATTGATGTGGCAATTGCACAAATTAAAGGTTTTGGGATGGAACCCATTTTATCAAAGCATATCTTGGCTCACAATGGATTTTTAGCAGGACTAGATGAAGAAAGGGCAGAAGATATCAATACTATGTTTGCAGATAAAAGTATCAAAGCGATTTGGTGTGGACGGGGTGGATATGGGTCTACAAGGATATTGGATATGTTGGACTATAAAATAATCAAAAAAAATCCTAAACCATTCATAGGTTATAGCGATATTAGTGCTTATCACATTGCAATTTTACAAAAAACGGGATTAATTACTTTTCATGGTCCTATCCCGATAAGAATGATGAGTGGTATAACTTTGGAATCTTTTCAAAATATATTTTTTGACAACAAAGCTGTTGATTACAATTTTAAGAATATGCCTTTGATAGATGATACTTCTAAGTATGACCTGCTGGAGACTTTACGCCCGGGCGTGGCTACAGGCAAGCTTGTTGGTGGTAACTTAACGGTTGTAACAAGTATGGTGGGTATGCCTTACGAACCTGATTTCAGCAATTCGATTGCTTTTTTTGAAGATATAGGTGAGGAGCCTTACAGAGTCGATAGAATGCTGACTCAATTGATATATGGTACAAATCTAAAAAAAGCAAGTGGTATCTTACTTGGTCAATTTACTGATTGCGGAGCTAAGGACCCATCAAATTCCTTTACATTATTAGAAACCATAAAGGAAAGACTTTTGCCATTAAATATTCCAATTCTAGCTGGTACACCATTTGGTCACGTTACTAACAATTTAACTATCCCCGTTGGTGCTCAAGCAATAATGGATGCAACTGGTCAAAGACTAAAGATTGAAAAGCCTGTGTTGATGGGTTGATTTTTTAGGGTAGTTATAAATACCCATTTTCATTGTGAGAAATAGAGGTTTTAGAACTCCCCCTTAATTCAATTTGTAAGATAGCCCTAATCTGGCATAGACGCCATGCAGTGCATCATTATTGGGTCCTACCCCTTTTGAACCTAAAAATCGAGATGTTCCTAATGCAATCTGGAATGATTTTGTATCATTAATTTTTCGCTCATATTCCACCTCGACATTTGCATCAAAATAAATGTTATCAAGTCCACCTTCTGAAAATACACCCTTCGAAAAAGTCTTTTGAAATAACTTAGGTTCCTGTTTTACAGATCTTTGACCTGTTGGAAAAGCACTGTTTAAACTAATCGTTTCTTCTCTAGATAATTCCGTTTCTTGTATCCTATGATCAGCATTAAAGATGGCATTTGTATTGACACCAGCTAATAGATTAAGACTAGCTTTTTCAGATTTTAACATATTAACACTGACTCTCATTGGGACACTTATGATGTCAAACTTAATACCATCGAGGCTATATTTTTTCAAGCCATTGGACATCGAGCCAAAAATCTCTTCTACTTGTTGTGGCTTATAACTTATTGACTGATATTCTAGACCTGTTTTTAATTTAAATCGTTCTGTACCAGCACCAAATAATACTCCAATTTTGGATACTTTACCATATCGTTTATTGCTCTCCACGTCATAAATTGGGTCATATGGTGAATTTACTTGGACCATCCCAGAGTTACCATAAATACTTAAATCATAAAAGGTGAATCCCTTGTTATACATATGTGGATTATAAATGAATCTTGTATCTACATATGGTTTGTAAAGAGACTTCATTTGGTCTTTTAATACGATTTGTTCCAAGCCATCAAAAGGCTCAACTGATGTTCGTTCCCCATCTGTTGCTAGCAATATTTCATCACCTATAGTATTGTTTATTTCCCGAATTTTAGTGCTAAACACATTTACAATTGGTACTGATTTTAATGATTGAAAAGGAACAGTAAATAGGTTTTGGTCTATTACAACATCATTATTTTCTTCCTTAATAACTTCATCATCGACTACAACCTCAATTTCACTTGAGCTTACATTAATTTTTTCATTAAAGACCAATTGGTTATTTATTCTTTTTGGCAGAACTTCATTCCTATTAAACAATTCTGCATACAATGTGGGATCTGTGTATTTTGCAAAATCAAATTTTACATACTGATTATTAAGTGTAATTAGTAATAAAAGCAGTAGTGAGAAAGATTCTATGCTTTTTAGAGAGTAAACTTTACGTCTAACAAACTCCTCCTTGATTAATCGTTTTCTTAATAATTCCCAGTGTGATGACTTTACAGGCTTAGTAAAGTTTTTTAATTTTGCTGCAATTAGGGCGTCAAATTCTTTTTCGCTTTTTTCTGATTCTTCTAGTTTTTTAGAAAAAGAATTCCAGTCAGGTTTTGAATTATTTTCAAAAGCTGATAATTTGTTTTTTATAATATCGTCAAATTCTTTGTCTGTCATATCCAATCGTCTTTATAGAACGATTACCTAAAGTAAAATGTTGATATGATCTCCTTTAATTTTGTTCTAGCTTTTACTAGATTGGATCTCGAAGTACTCTCGGTGATTCCCAACTTTTCAGCCAGTTCTCTATGAGAATAGCCTTCAATGACATATAAGTTAAAAACTGACCTATAAGAAGGTGTGAGATGTTGTAAAGCGTTTAATAATTCTTCTGCTGATATTTGGCTTATTACATCAGGTCCGCTTTGAGCCACATCCACAACCATTTCGATATCAGTCGTTCGCCTTTTAGACTCTTTTCTGTAATAATCTATAGAAGTATTGATGATAATTCTTTTGATCCATGCACCCAAAGAGGTGCCTACTTGATATTTTTCTATATTATTAAATACTTTTATAAAACCATCATGCAATATATCTAAAGCGTCTTCTTCAGTGTTTGCATATCGTAAGCAAGTCGGATACATGATCGGATAAAACTCTTCATACAATTTTTGCAAAGCCCAAGACTCTTTGTCAATACAGGCTTGAATATAGATTTGCTCAGCTGCTAAATTATTAAAAATTAAATCCATGACGTAAAACTATAAAAAACAATTTCATTTACAACTCCAAATTTAAATTTTATTTTCTATTATCGAAAATTTAACTAAATGAAATAACTTTATTTTAACTTGTTGGGTAGAATCTCCAAAAGATATCATAATATTTCAAAAAACCTCTATGAATCAGCTTATTAATTCTGTTTTGCCACTAATCATCGAATGCAATAATATTTTTATTAATCCCAGATTCCTCATTAGACTTTATTCAAAAGAATATATGACAAAATAGTTGGCATTACTCGGAGATTTTATCCTGCAGGTGTAGCCAAAGCTACATCGAGGATAAGAAAGACGTTAAAAATTGACCACAAGTCAATTTATCCTTGAACTGTGGCGCTCTGTCATAGCTATTGCAATTGTAAGTTAGGTGGTTTAACCCAAATTATCTTAGGCAGTTCATTTCTAATGCGGAATCCAGGTTAATCAATAAACCACCAATTAAAAAGACGTCAACAATGTTCATTCACATTATTGACGCCTTTAAAATATTTGGAAAGTTATAAAATTACCTTCCTATGAAAATAAAACGTTTGTTAAGAATTGTTTGACCAATTTGAAGAGAATAGGTATACATTCCTTCAGCAGGTAAATCCAACGCTGTTACATTAATCTCATTATTACCCTTTTCAGCTTCAAGTGATCTTGATAAAATTTGTTTACCAGTCAGGTCAAATACTCTAAAGTTCACTTTGCCTGCATTAGGCATTTCAAAAACGACTTTTGTAATATTTTCCCAAGGATTTGGGTAATTTTGATGTAAAACTACTTGATCTGTTATGTTTTGTATTGGTCGATTTCTATCAGTAACCTCAAGATTACTCACCAATCCATTATCACTATAAATGAAGCTAGAATTCATAATCTCCAAATTCCTTCCTTCAAAAGTTGAACTACCTTTTATCACTAAATAGAATAGCGGTTTTTCAGTATCAATATTTTGCTGTGTATGTGACCATGATATTAACTTAAATGTGTTGTCATTTTTACTAATATTTTCATTTAAAACTGTTAATTGACCGGATTCAATATCTTTTAATTCGAATCCTTTTAACCTAAATGAAAGCTCCATGGCAGCGTGTAAGTAAAAATCTCCGTATATAGGTACTTTGATCAATCCTTCACCAGAAGTTTTTTCAACAATTAGATGCTTGTTAGAATTACTTCTATTTTGTAATTGAGTTGTATTAGCAACCACATTAGCGTCCAAATCACCTATTTTGACTCCAATAAAGTTAGAGAAAGTAGCCTGATTAATACCATTGAACTCAATACTTTCTTTTATCATTTCTGTCCACGGATTCTTTTGATCTAGTACTTGAGTCTTATCAATAAATTTCCATGAAGTATTATTAACAAACTTGTCCTCTACACCTAAAATTACCTTTCTCAAAGCAATAATATCGCTTATATTAATATTTTGGTCATTATTTACATCACCAGCGATATGCTTATAAGCTGTATTTAATTTTGTCGTACCAAGAATATGCCTTTGAAGATGTAATAAATCAATAACATTGACTCCATTGGTCACATCATCATCTTTGTGAGGAGCTATGGTATAAATGCTACCTGATGGTAGATTGTTTATTTCAAAGTTGCCATCTTGACGAGTTCTTGATCCATCATTTCTACTTTCTAATAAGTTAATATCTACCCCTTCTACACTTTCATTTTGAGGAGTTGCAACATTTCCAGCTATGGATACTAATTGAGTACCTTGAATAAATCTACATCTGAAAATTTCTACATCACCGATTTGGCCTTTATCTCCAACATTTGTCCCATTATTATCAAAATCAATAACAATATCAGTCTTCACATTTCCAATAGAATCAAAAACAATTGATTGTGCTCCATAGAACAGGCTATCGTCTTCTACTATTGGGTTCCATCTATTTCCTTTATGAAGCCAGTTACCACTAAACCAACCTCTTTCATCAACTCCGGCAAATGGATCTCCGTTTTTCTCAACAAATCCAAAGTCAACTCCTCCTGCTGAGTTTTCTCCATCAACAACTTGACCAGGTATTCCAGTATCCCCTTGAAAATCTGTTTTTACATTGGTACCTATTTGAAACACTTTATTAAAAATCCAACTTCCTCCCGATAAATTATACTGTGCAGAGATTGAAAAGTGGCTTCCTTCTGTAATTGGAAATTCTTGAGGGTACTTATTTATTCCTCCCCTTTCTGCCCAAAGCATCCTCGTTCCTGTACTATTAAACGCTATGTCAGTTATTCTTTGTTGATCACCTGGCAATCCATTTATTACTAACATTTCTGAGTTTGCTGTATTTGGAAATCCACCTGAAGGGGTTAATGTTAAAGAAAACATTTGCCTTGTTTGATTTTGACCAATTAGTTGGATTCGTGGGAAATATAATTTTGCTTGACTTCCTTCATAATTGATACCGATTCCCCAGATTTGCTCTGCCTGAGGTGCTATGCCATTTGCGTTATTATCAACCCCGAAAGGATCATAAGAATCTAAAATGACCCCTGTATTACTAATTCTGTAGATTTTACCATCTTCAAGATTGGTTGCAAATAATTGATTGTGTTTTCTGTCATAAACGATATTACCTATACCGTTAAATGAATTTGCTACAGAAAATGGATTGGCACTATTGTACGGTGTAGCATTTGAAAAAACCGGTAAAGTCGCGAAAACTTCAGCTCTAAACAAAGGTGGTCTTGCCTTGTATATTCTTCCAGCTGGAATATCACTAGGATGATTGTTTTGAATTAAATATACTTCAGAATGGGCTAAATAAACATTTGCACTATCGTCAGTTGCAATACCAAATATTTGCCCAATAGAATCAATTGTCCAATTACTCCCCATGATTTGGGTTGGAACCCAGTTTTTACTTCTAACGACATTATCATTTGGCCTTGTATCATATATAACAGCAACGGGTGCATTTGTACCTGAATAAGCTGTACATGAACCCACCATAAAGCCAGTAAATGGATGATTAGTACATAAATTAGCAGGTGGTACAAAACCTGCATCTACTGTTTTGTTTCTGGTACCAGATGCGATGACAATATTAGATACAATTTCATTGACAGGGTCACTATCCAGCGTATCATTTACTGTGCCAACATTTGAAGTTGTCGATGAAAATCCACTTGGCGTCCTAAATAACACACTATATGTCCCAGGAACTAAGTTTTCAAAACAATATATACCTTGTGCGTTGGTAAGTTGAGAATCAATAGCTATTCCATTGTTGTTCCTCAGCACGACCCGGGCGTTAAGAATACCTGCTTCTCCAGCATCTTGTCTTCCATTTGCGTTCGTATCCGTCCATACAAAATCTCCGATTGCTCCTACTTTATAAAAACCTGCATCAACATCTTTGTTTGTTTGATTAGCTAGAATATTGACAACATCTGTAATGCCAGTATTTGTAAAAGGATCACTGTTATTAGTGCCATCCGCACCAACAGCGTTTCTAGTAGTAGGCGTAAATCCAGATGGTGTAACAAATTGTACTCTATATGTACCCGGTGTTAAACTATCAAAGCAGTATATACCTAGATTATTTGTCAATTGTGAATCAATGACCATATTGTTATTTGCATTGAGCAATCTAACTCGCACATTTGGTATTGCGGGTTCCCCTGCATCTTGCCTTCCATTAGCGTTTAAATCCTCCCAAACAAAATCTCCCAATGAAGCCGGACAAACACCACTTAATACAATGGCTGTATTGCACGAAGATGATTTGCCACTTGGGTCCCAAACAGTCAATGTCCTTGTAAAAGTACCAACCTGCCCACAGCCTAGTTTTGTTTCTGCAGTTCTTCTCGTTGGATTCCATCTGAATGCATTTCCTGCTAAGAAAGCAGCTTCAGTAGATATAACCCTATTTCCATTGAAATAATGTACCTTATTAATTGAATCTAATACGGGTAATGTTCCTCCAAAAGTGTATTGAAGTGAATCCATTGTACAAGAGTCTGCACTTGGAGTTACAAGATTATCCAATTCACGAGCTTGTAGAATATACATGCCAGCCATATTAGTTCCACTGCCTAAAGTAATACGAAGCGTGTCCCTACAAACAGCTCTAGGCCCTTTATCATTAAATATCTCTATTAAATACATAACCATTGAAGAGTTAGCACAAGTGTCTTCAACCGTAAATTTTACTTTGTGTGTGCCAACAGGAAGAGAAACATTAAAATTATTACCTGTTCCGGTAGAATCAACACCATTGTTTCCTCTATCCAATTCAAATGTCCAAGTTAATCTATTTACAGGTGTACCAGTATCTGATCCGGCTGCACTTAGATTTACTATCATGGGTCCAGTACAATTAGGATTGGTATTTCTAATTCTTCGCAATGTGTCAGAAGTAGTAATAACAGGAGGAGTATTATCTACACAACAGCCGTCTAATCGTAGTGTGACGCTACAACTGCCAGGGTTTCTATCTGCATCCCATACCGTCATCAAAAACGTTCTAGAAGTAGAACACCTAACTATTCTACATGATGTTCTTCTAATTGGATCCCATTTTTGAGCGTTACCTGCATTGTATTCTGCAAGTGTCGCCACAATACCATTGCCTTTGAAAAAATGAGTGACACCAATACTATCAGACACTGGATAAGCTTCATTAAAAGTATAAATCAATAATGAAGTATCCGAACAAATATCTTCACTTCTGGCATTAAAGTCTTTTGCACATATCTCTACCATACCTGTTGGTCCTCCCATTGGCACAGAAACAAGATTTACACATTTAGCTATAGGACCTTTGCAATTTTTAACTTCAAAATCATAGGTAATCTCATCGTTTGAACCACAAGCATCTGTAACCCTAAAAGTAACTGTATGTCTTCCTATTGGAGCCTGTATTGCAACACTATCCCCAACTCCAGTTATTAAATTTAGTCCATCTTTTCCTAAGTCTATTATGTACACCCAATTGAGATCTTTCTGAGGACCGTTATCCGTAGCTGCTGCTTTCAAAATTGCCAATTCAGTTGCATTACAATTATCGGCAAAAGAGCAGACTCTTCTTAATGTGTCTGGTGTAGTGATTGTTGGTCCAACGGAATCCAAAACATTTATGATTTGGGTAAATGAAAAACCTTCTCTCACTTCATTTTTATTTGGTCCACACCAATTAAGAATCTTAAATGTACGTTCAATTTTAAAACAGGTGCCATTTGCTGCAGTTCCAATTGTATCATTTTTAATGCTAAGCCCTATTACGTTGCAAGGTAAAACTGGCCAAGTAGGCCTTCCCGTGAAAGATGTATCCGTTTTTCCTAATTGGGCGTTTACCATTTGTAAAGGCCAATCGATAGAACTGGCTTGAAGCAGCGTGTCCGCTTCAACAGTTATGATTTGTGAATCTCTTTCTATCACGACACCTTGAAACCTAAGCCCAAATCTTCTTATTATTCTACCCAATCCACAAGCATCTCGTAAATCAACATATGAAGAATCGAAAGTAGCATTATTAGGACAATCGGTACCAACCAATTTTGGTGATCCAAATGTATTTCTCAAATTATTCAAGTCTATTGGTAGACTGCATTTTACCGAAGCATCATCAGGATAAACAGCATCAGGCACAATTTTATTTTGAACAATAACCGGTGCCATACAAATATTAAAATTGCCACTTGTGTCTTCTACCCTTAATGCCACCATAAGGTCAGTACGGCCAACATCTGTACAGCAATAGGTAACCGTATCCTGCCATAATGTATCAAAATTACATGTTTTTTCTAAGCGCATTATTTTTATACTGGCAATTGTACCACAATAGTCGTAGCTACCTTTATTAACATCCTTTGCTACCAAAAGACCCTCACCATTGGTGGTAATAGCGACAATTGGAGAAGCACATAAAGCAACAGGAGAAATTTTATCTATTATGACAAAGTTAAATGTATCAAGTGCCACGTTTCCACATGTACCATCAGTAACTCGGTACACAATGGGGTGAAATCCTATTCCTAAGCTTACATTTGGTCCATTACCATTTGCAGACCCTCCTGGATAAAATACTTCATATTGAAGTTTGTCTTGATTGCAATCAGATGCTGTAATTTTAGGCAATGGCCCTGTATACAAACAATTTTCAGTAGTAAGATTTATTGTCAAGTCTGAAATCTTAGTGATCGACGGTGCCGTCTTATCGGCAATCGTTATAATTTGCGTATACTTCCTTATGATCGGTGCACCACATGTCCATAATATAAGCTCCCAATCTCTCCTCAATATTTTAATACATGAAGTAGTTAGTGAAAGTATTGTATCCTTTTTATTTAATTCTGCCATGCACAATTCTTTACTTGTGGATGTCAAAGGTTGCCCATTTAATAATAAGAAGCCCGTAGTGCTTTCAGGCGGGTATCTACTTTGGAAACTCCCACATTCTACAGTAGCTGGATCTGGGACTTTAATGCTATCAAGATTAGGCCTTCTCACATATATTTCTTGATTACACGTATCTTTCTTGCCACCAAAATCTTCAATGACTATATTAACATCAAAGTATCCTAAATACAGCCTTGATGCTGGATTATTACATAGAATAGGTTTATACGTAGATGTTATAACAGTATCCTTTATCCCACAATTATCCATTGCCACAAAGCTAATACTATCCTTATAGTCTTCACTACAATTGATCGTATCGCTTGCACACAATGTAAGAACAGGTGCCATTTTATCTTCTATCAATAACCTTGACCAACATGGTGCATTGTTGCATCCTATGACTGATATTTTTACTTTAAACACTTTACCAATATCTGCAATGCCAAAAGTATCAGAATGGCTAGCTCCTGTTAGAGAGTCCATAACAGACACCAGAAAAGTATCTCTCTTCATGCCCTGAGGAGTAATAAGCAAAAATTGATTAGGGTCTATGATCGCTTCACAATTTGTGTCTAAGCTCAAATTTACATTAGTACATGTAAAATTTAAATCAGGGCACGGCATCATTTCCACATTTTCTGCAGATGACCAAATCTGAGAAAAATTTGTCTGACTTAACTTTTCCTCAACCTTTTTCAGGGAGAAAAATTGTTCGATACTTACAATACCAAACACACCACTCATGACCAAAAGTGATGCCACTAAGAATCCTACTTTCTTACTTAATCCAATTATTTTCATAGTACTTGATTTTATTAATGGTTCCTACTAATCAAGTACGCCAAGTTGATATATTAGACAAAAGTATAATATGTTTTATATATTACAAAATATTTTAATATATTTTTTCATTTTTTTTTATTCTTTAAGTGAAATATGCCAAAAAATAAGCGTGTGTATAACATATTGCACTTCTGATAATATGGCCTATTTTTTACCCGGCCCCTAAAAAGAGCCATAGGCCTTATTCTAAAATGTTTTTGATTTGATTTCCATTTCAAGGGAGTTAGTGGGTAAAATCAGAAACATTTTTGTATTATATGTATAAGCAAATATCTTCTTTTAACTTATTTTACCTTATTTTACCCTACTATTTTACAATAAGATACAACATATAACGTAATCTTACGTCTTTAATTAATTAATTGTGAGTTTTTACAATTAGTTAAAAACCTTTAACATGTCAATACCAAAACTATGAAAAAAAATTTACTACTTTTTGTTTGCTTGTTTTTTTACTCTTTTATCGCCAATAGCCAATCTTCGAAAATTTCAGGCTCTGTTACTGATAGCCTAGGAAGCAATCTAATTAATGCTTCGATCTTATTGTTAGAAGAGGATTCTACAATGATTGAATTTACACAATCTAATGTGGAAGGATCTTTTTCTTTTACTAAAATACCTTATGGGAATTATTTAGTTAAAGTGACTTATGTTGGTTATATACCGCAGACCATTCCTGTAAAAGTGGAGAGTAAAGAAACTACTGTTGGAAAAATAATACTGAATGAAATCAATGTACAATTAATGGAGGTAGTAGTCAAGGCAGCTAAAGCTCCACTTAAAATGAGAGGAGATACCATTGAGTTTGACGTCACCCAATTTAAGGTACCTCAAAATAGCTCATTAGAAGACTTATTAAAAAGACTTCCTGGAATGGAAGTAGAACAAGGAGGAGCGCTCAAAATGGATGGTAAAGATGTGACATCTGTAAAAGTTGATGGTAAAAACTTTTTTGGTAATAATCCTACGATGGCTACAAAAAATTTGCCCGCTGATGGCGTCTCTACAGTGCAAGTGTATGATAGAAAATCTGACGAACAGAAAGCTACTGGCAATACCACTCCTTCTAATGAAAAAGAAATGAATGTAGTCTTAAAAGACGATTTTAAAAACATTACTTTTGGCAAAGGCAGTGTGGGATTAGGAGATCTTGACAGAATGGAGGGAAAACTCAGCATTAATAAGTTTACTCCACTTCATCAGTATAGTTTTATAGGTGTTGGAAACAATACTGGAAGGAATGGACTTGGATGGGACGATCGCGAGGACTTTTTTGGAGCTCAAGCTTATAATTTTCAAGAACTGAAATATGGATTTAACGGTGGTATGAGATTTTTTAGCTTTTATGAGGAAGATGATATTAATTTAGATAATAAAATATCCGAACTTTTTTGGAATAACAACAACAGTGGACTGCCTCGAAATGGTCTCGCTGGTCTAAATTATAATTATGAAGGTGAAAAGTTAAAAGCAGGTGCAAGGTATGTATTTAATCATAAAGGAAATGATATGCAAAGCTTTCGGTCTGTGAACCGATTTCTTCCTGGTAATATCACAAACTTTGACACGACAACATCAAATACTATAACCCGTGGTAATGTTCATAAAATAGAAAGCAACTTTTCCTTAGACATTGATAGTTTTAATAATGTCAAAGTCTATCTAGACTATAGTAATCTTATTTCGGATAGAAATTTTGATAGTAAAGGAAGTTCTTTTAGAAACGTGACGGATCTTATTTCCACCTCAGATATTAATAATGTAAGAGATAATTCTGGTTATTTAGGCCGAGGTACTATATTATATAATAAAACCTTTAGAAAAAAAGGAAGATTTATCGGATTTAATACCACCTACTCCAAATCTACTTTTGAAGAAAATACACTTAATACATCTTTACTTAATTTTACAAATAGTATAGATCAAGATATCAATCAAGCTTTCAATAATGATGCTCAAAAAACACAACTACAGATCAATGCTACATACAACGAACCACTAACCAAAAAACTTTTCTTATCACTTTTCCATAATTATGATAACACAGACCAAAGTGGAGAAATTTTAGTTAAAGATAAGGAGGAAAATAAGGAATCCATCAATGCTACTTTAACGAGAAACTATGATACCAAAGTAGCGTATAATTTTACTGGAACCTCTTTAAGATACTCCCATGCAGGATTGAATATTTCACTAGGTACAGGATATCAAGTAACAGACTTAAATGGTGCCTTTGTCGGACTCAGCAATAACAATGGATATGTAGATACTACCTACAGAAACCTTCAATATTTCTCAAATATTTTTTACCAAATATCTAGAAATGGTAGTGTCGATGCAAGCTATACAAGAGGAGTTAATACACCTAGAATAAGTCAACTAACCCCTATTATAAATAATGCTAATCCTTTGTATATAAGAGAAGGTAACCCAGAGCTTCAACCGGAAGTCAATAATACCGTTTCTTTTGGCATTTGGCTGAGTAAACCATTGAGTGGCTTGAGATTTAATATTTGGTCTAATATTTCCATGCTTGAAAACGCTATTACACAAGAAGAAATCATTACAGAATCTTTGGTAACTACCACAAGACCTATCAATTATAAAAATAGTAGAAATTTAAGTTTTAGCCCAAACGTATCTTTTCCTATTATTAAAAATAAATTGAGGGCTTCCATCAATATGCAACTTAATGAAAGTCAGTCTTATAGACTCGTTAATAGTATTGAGAATAAAACACAAACTTTCGGAGTAGGTCCTAACCTAACTTTTAATATTACTCCAAATGAAAAATTATCCTTATTCTTGAGTTCGCGGATTAACCAATCAAAGACATCTTACAGTATAAATACAAGTCAAAACCAAACCATAATCAATCAGACACACAGCGCTACTTTAAGTCTGCAACTTGCTAAAGGGTTAATTTTAAATAGTAATTATACTCATAGATTTTTTAAAAATGATCGCTTTGGTCAAAACACCAATATCCCTATTATAAATACAAGCATTTCAAAACAGTTTTTGAAAGGAAATAAGGGTGAGATAAGATTAGCCGCTTATGATATCTTAGATAAAAATCAAAATTTTAGTATAAACGCAGGAAGCAACACGGTATCTCAAAGCAACACAATTGCACTCGCTCGATATTTTATGGTGATATTTAGTTACAATATCAAAGGACTAAAGTCTGGAGTAACAAATGCTGGAAATCAATGGGAGTACTAAGTCATCGCTTTATTCATATATAAAAAACTAAATTTTATGAGACTATTATTAATTATATTCTTTTTCGGGTCGATTTTAAATCTAAATTCTCAAGAGACTCAGGGTAAAATCACATTTGAAAGGAAAGTGTTTTGGGCAAACCTGTATTCAAAATTGCCCTTCTTAACTCAAGAGGAGAAAGAAAAAGAATTGGCGATTTGGGGAAAAGAGCAAGGCAAATATGGAGAAAAGTATGATTTGCAATTCAACTCGACTCAATCACTATATCAAGAAGTTAAATCCGAAAACGAAGGCGGTTGGTCATGGAGAGGTGATGAGATACTGATTTTCAGAGATCTAGTAAATAAAACAATCATTGATAAAATACCATTGGCCGAAAAAGATTTTCTTATAAAAGGAGATATCCCAAGAATAAAATGGAAGATACAAAATGAACTTCGCGATATTCAAGGGTATATTTGTATGAAAGCAGAAGGTATCCATCCTATACATGACACACCTATCACTGCATGGTATACTGACAAGATTCCAGTAAGTTCTGGGCCAGAAGGGCTAACGGGCTTGCCGGGTATGATTCTTTTAGTCAGCTATGGTAATGATGATGTAACCATAGAGGCAACATACGTGACATTAGAAAAAGACCCTAAAGTAATCACATTACCAAAAAAAATAAAAGGTAAAGAGATTACTTTTGAAAAATTCAAGGAAGATTACAACAAATATATAAAAGAATCAATTACGGCAAAAAGAAATCCTTATTGGAGAGTAAGACTTTAAAGAAATTGGCATGAGTTCAATTGTCTTCTACGCAATTAGTTCAATTGTCTGTGACGCAATGAGTTCAATGAGTTCAATTGTCTTCTACGCAATTCAATGGGTTCAATAGGCAATTGGTTAAAGATTAGCTAAATCCTTAAAATTTCTATACGTAATTGTCACAACTTAATCTTAGGCTATTTCAATATTGCGGCGAAGCCAATTGAACTCATAGTCCATTGAACTCATTGCCCCACAGGGAATTGAACTTATTGCCAATTGAATTCATTGCCCCACAGGGAATTGATCTTATTGCCCATTGAATTCATTGCCCCACAGGGAATTGAACTAATTGAACAGTAATCCTTCTACTCCCATTTGACTGTCTTTCAATATGTATTACAGCCGCATTTTCAAGTAGGGGTTGTATAATTTCAGACCATTCGATGAGTACCATTTTATCGCTGTATAAATAGTCTTCAATTCCGATATCTAATGCTTCATCAATTGAATTGAGTCTATACAAATCCATATGGTAAACTATATCATTCTCAATGGTTTTATACTCATTTATCAATGCAAAAGTAGGACTTGAAGGATTATCGGTTACATTTAAAGCTTTACAAATCGCTTTTATAGTTGTTGTTTTCCCAGCTCCAAGTCCTCCTTCGAACAGTAAAATATTATTTTGCCCTACACGTTTCAAAATTTCTTGGGCTACTCTATCAAGTTCCAAAATTGACTGAACATCAATATAATCTTTAGACTTACTTGTATCAAATTGATCGTTTCCAGGGTGCCAAAATACTTTATTGAAATCTTGGACTTTATGGTTTTCAATCTTAATTCCTTCAGAGATTAAACGTTCTTCCATCAATGTAGGTGTAGCAAACATCAATCTGCCGCTCAACTCTCCCACTCTATTTACTACACGGTGTGCAGGTACATTACCATTGCTATGCACGTGATTTAACGCCCATCCTACCATTCGGGCTGATCCTAAAGAGAGATACTCTGCTATCGCTCCATAGGTAGAAACTCTCCCTTTTGGGATACTTGATGTCACCTCAAAAACCTTTTCCCAATATGAATTATCGGCCAATGTATATTTTTAAATGTATGAATTAAGTTACCTTCGCACTGTCATTAAGTTTTAAAAGCATAATCAAGAACAAATTTATGTCAAATATTAGAATTTGGGCAGCAGATGTCAATAATTTATCAGATGCAAGATACTTTGCAGCTATGGGAGTAGATATTCTAAGCTTCAAGTGTGTCAATGAAGTTGATCTTCTCAAAATATTGGCAATCAAAGACTGGGTTGAGGGACCAAAAATAGCATTAGAAGTAGATGATATGGAAGTCTCATCTCATACCCAACATTTCATCAATAAACTACAACCTGATATAGTTTTACTGTCCCCTTTCACAGAATATCCTAGTTTATCAAATACCATATATACAACTACTATCTATCCTGACGTAGACGACATTGATTTTCAAATAATTAAATTTTCAGAATTTCTCAATTTGGCTCAATTCAACCAAATTCGATCAGTAAAACATAATAATATATTTCTGGATGGTCCTCTTACAAATGAACAAATAGCCACAATAACAAAAAATGACCCAAATATTGGAATTGTAGTGAGGGGCGGCGAAGAGATAAAAGTAGGTATAAAATCTTTTGATGAATTAGATGAATTTTTCGATATGGTTAATGGTTAATGGTTAATGGTTAATGGTTAATGGTTAATGGTTAATGGTTAATGGTTAATGGTTAAAATTTAATCTTACTTTATTTTAAATTCATAACTTTTTCATACCTATCGCTGCTAACATCCGCCCAGATTTGCCTTTATCACCTCTATGTGAGTAAAATTTATCTTTATTATCCAAAGTGCAATAATTAGATACTTCAATTTGAGATAAAGGTACTCCTAGAGCAATAAGTTGATCGTAGTTATGTAGCTTTATATCTAAATGGTACTTTCCAGTCTCCGTATTCATTGGTCTATATTTCTCTTTAAAATGTCGAGCAACGTCATAATCCACTTCATATTTATTTTTGGATATACAGGTACCTATATAAGCAAAAACATAACTAGCATCTGTCCCAAATGTATTCATCATCAATTGGAGGGTCTTTGTTACAATTTTTTCGCATGTTCCTTTCCAACCTGCGTGTATGGCAGCTATCACTTCATTCTTGCTATCCCACAAAAGAATAGGAGCGCAATCAGCAACAGTCACAGCCAGTAAAATACCTTTCTTGTTCGTGATTAGTGCATCATAACCATTATATTGTCCACCATTTTCTACAATGATCACTTCACTTCCGTGCACTTGTTTTGATTTAGCTAAATCTTGTATTTCAAACCCCAAACTCCTACAAAAAATTTCTCGATTTTGAGTAACAATATCTAGACTATCTCCGACTGACTCCCCTAAATTAAAATCCCCGTATTTAGATGGTATTCCTCCAAGGCGAGTACTTTGTCCAATTACAATATCCGAAAATTGCTGAAAAGAAACTGGTTTTACTAAACTCATACCTAAAAATTTAAAATGGGTTCCGCAGTGAAGGTCAAAAGTACAAAAAAATCAACACTTTTTGCGACAAATCATAGTACCGCTATGGTGCGAAGCAAAAAGTGAGTATGAGCTCCGTAAAAAACTGGTACCAAAGTACCAATTGCCGAGTAGGCAAGGGCATCTCAGCCCAAGCCTCTCACAGAACCGTACTTGAAAGTCTCCCTTCATACGGCTCTTGTTATTCAGTATTTAAACTTTAGCA
>JALHLK010000006.1 GCA_022844565.1 Saprospiraceae bacterium | reverse complement strand
TATCTCGCCTTCTTCCTTCCCCTTCTCTTCTCCCTCTATAAAAACCCCTTCCTTCGAATTGGGACCGCAAAGATACTAGCTCCTTTTCTATTATTCAAGCTTTTTTATCTTATTTTATTTAGAAATCATTATATTTTTTTTTTAATAAACTATATATCTTTATTTATCAATAATTTAAATTATTATAAAAAGAAAAATAATTTTTAAAAATAATTACCAGTTCAATATTTAATTTCGTGTAATCGCCAAAATTAATTTAATAACTATTATAATTCTTTTGATTTATTATGGATTTCAGAATATTATTCTAAATGACTATTAATTATGTCTAGAAAATGAGTTAGGATATCTAAATCGTAAAATTTAATCAAGTTTTACGGTTTTAAGACTGGAAAACTACATTTTTAATATTTATTATCATATAAACTCAAATTAGTCATTAGAAAATTTATTACAGAGTTAAATTGCTTTATAGTACTAGTATTTGTATATGCTTAAAGACAAGGCTTTCAGTTCTCACCTAAATTGGTGCATTCATACAAATTTTATATGAAGCTTATCCTTTACCACGTCGAGCTATGCCACAATCGGAAAAATGGCTCATAGTTTTGCACTTTAACCTCTCATGACATCTTCGAATGACCAATTCAGATTAAACAGCTTGGGATATACACATTATTGAAATGCTTTTGGCTCCATTCTTTAATAATACTCGTCCACATGACTCGATGGTTGCACCAGTAGTGAGGGTATCGTCAACTAACAATATGTGTTTCCCTTTGATTGTTTCAATATTCTTTTCATCTATTGCTATAGAATCCATTATATTCATCAATCTTTGTTTTCGATTTTTTCTGGTTTGGGAGGTAGTTTCAAAAATCTTTATTAAAAGAGAACAATTTACGGGACAGTTTATATGCTCGCTGATATATTCTGCTATAATTGTACTTTGATTAAAACCACGGCTTTCAAACTTTTTTTTATGAATTGGTATACTAGTAATAAGGTCAAATTGTGGCAAGAAGTCACATGTGTCAATTTTTTCACATATCATTTCGGCAAAATAAGTACCTAAATACTTCTTGTTTCTATATTTATAATGGTGAATCAATGATCCAACTATACTTTTTGGGCTAAAATATATGAGAGCCGCTCCAAATTCAATATTAAACCTTCCATAAAACTTTTCATGTACAGAATTTATATAGTTTCTCTCAAAATGATCTGTAAAAGGTAGTTGCATTAGACAGCTCGTACATAAATAATTATTTTGACCAGAAATCTTATTGGTGTTGCACCCATAACAAACTACAGGCGTAAATACACTTTTTAAAATTCTGATATAATTATTAAAATGATTCGACAGTAATTCTTTGAGAAATGACATGTTGTTGTTGCGAATTTATGACAATAGGATTCAAAATATTAGCAGCTTCTATACATAAAAAGTCAAAATAAGAATTAGAATCTAAATCTTTAATAGCTTTTGATCTTTCAACCCATGGATTCCATACTACCGTATCCGCGCTACCTTCTTTTTCAATAATTAATTTACGATCTGAGTCATATACTATTTGAGCGGATGATGTGGAATAGATTCTGTCAGTCTCTTGTGAAAATTGAAATTTAGTAGACGGTTCAGAGTGAAAATTAGCAGTTAGCTTATCAAAATATTTACAATTGGACAAGCCACCTACAGTAATATTTGCAATATTTGACACTTTTAAATATGTATGTAGCGCTTCAGTAATGGTAAAAGGACTTGGAGATACATTCTGTGTAACTAATTGAATGCTTAATGTTTCACCGATTTCATATATCACCGAAAGTAATAAGCCTTCAAACTCTGGATGTCTATGCACACAATTTAAGACTACCTTTGAATAATTAGACTCATCAACCAATTGAGCGACTTCCCATACTGTATTTCTAACAAATCCATGTGCTTGTCTATTTTCTACATTGCCAAACCAAGGCCAACAAATAGGAATGCCACCTCGAATTGGGGTTTCTCCGTCAAAGATTGCCAAGTCACTTACATAAATTACTTCTTTTTGATCCGATGGTATCCAGCTCAATAATTGGCCTCCAAAAAGAGAAATGATGGCTGCGCTGGCGTCATTGCTAATGTGAAGTAAGTTTTGGCCAGAAGGCAATGTAGATTGGGAGAGACTCATGTTAAAATTTTTAAAATAAACATTTTATGTAAATAAATCAATTAATTCTTCTTTGCTTAGGGATTTAAACACATTTTCATCAGAAGAAATCAAATCTTGAGTAATTTTTTTCTTCTTTTGTTGAAGAAGCATGATTTTTTCTTCAATAGTGTCTTTACAAATCATCTTGTAAGCGAAAATATGTTTGTCTTGTCCTATTCTGTGTGTTCTGTCGATAGCTTGAGCCTCGACAGCTGGGTTCCACCATGGATCAACAATGTATACATAATCTGCCTTAATAAGGTTAAGTCCTGTATTACCCGCTTTTAAAGAAATAAGAAAAACCTTTGTTTCCGCATCGTCTTGAAAGTCTGCAACGGCCTGTTTTCTATCTCTTGTTGCACCGTCTAAGTAAGCATATTTGATGCCTTCTTTGTCTAACTCTTTCCTTATAATGTCTAGCATAGAGGTAAACTGTGAAAATACAAGGGCATTATGACCTGCTAAATCATTTTTAATAATTTCTACCAAAGTATTGACTTTAACTGAGGTCTTTTTGTGGTCTGGTAATGTTTTATCCAGAAGAGCTGGAGCATTACACATCTGTCTTAACCTAAGCAATGCTTCTAATATTTTAAATTTCGATTTGTTTAATCCTTGAAGTTTTAGAGTACCTTCTACATCTTGCTTGATTTGAGCTTTTAACTGGTCATACATTTGCCTTTGTGTTGGCTCCATTTCGCAATAAATCACATTTTCACTTTTCTCTGGCAAATCTTTTGCTACTACTTCCTTAGTGCGTCGTAGAAAAAATGGACTAATAATTTTTTTCAGTAAATTAATAGCCTCTACATCATTATGTCGGTCTATTGGGATGCTAAACCTATCTTTAAAGGAGGTCATTGAGCCTAAAATACCGGGATTGACAAAACTAAATTGAGCATAAAGATCAAACGTATTGTTTTCCATAGGTGTACCAGTCATAACCATCTTGTTACGCGTATTTAATAGTCTTACAGCTTTATACCTTTTACTATTAGGATTCTTTACTGCCTGAGATTCGTCTAAAATTGCATAGTTAAATTTAAGATCTTTTAAAAACTCAATGTCTATAGATGTTGTATCATATGTGGTAATGACAATGTCATAATTTAAAAGTTGCTTTCTTAATTGGCTTCTATCGTTACCATGATATAATATATAGGTCAAACTTGGACAAAACTTATCAATTTCTGCCGCCCAATTAAAAAGGAGACTTCTTGGAGCCACAACTACAGAGGTGCCCCGTTTAAGATCCTTTTGATTTGCCAAAAGACAAATCATTTCTAGTGTTTTACCTAAGCCCATATCATCTGCAAGACAACCACCAAAATCTGTATCATCGAGTGCTTTTAACCATTGATAACCTTCGATTTGATATGGTCTCAAAGTGGCTTGAATAGTAACAGGTACTTCATATTGCGACGCACCTTTATAGTTTTTTAATTTAAATATTTTATTTTGAATATCAAGAAAAAGCTTATCATCAGATAATTCTTCGAACAATTCATCAACGACTCCAAATTTATACTTAGAAATGGTAAGCACCTCCTTATCTACATCGACCGAGATGGCTAATTTTTTTAATTTATTCAACCATTCATCAGGTATAATACCAAAAGTGCCATCGTCTAGTCTTACAAACTTTTCATTGTTTCTGACTGCGTCCATCCACGCTTTTGTGCTGACCGTCAAATCGCCAAACTTAATTTGAACATCAACATCGAACCAATCAATACCAGAAGAAATTGAAGTGCTGATGTATGCCTGATTGGTACTAAATCTAAAATTACTAAGATTGTCTTGTCCAAAAACGTTAATTTCTTGAATTTTGCATAATTCAAAAAATTCTAAAAACCATGTTTCCTTTACAAAATCTTTTACACTGATCAAAAAGTTTTTGTTTAGGGCATAAGATTCTTCAAAAGCGGGGTTGATGTTTGTGAAAAAATTAATAAACCAAACCTTTTCATCTTCATCAATTTGAAAATAAGTATCCCTTTCCTCTCCAAGGTAGCTTACATAATTATCTTCAATTACGTTAAATTTTAATGAATCGTCGTACCTTATAAATGGAGTAAAAATAAGAAAATCACCTGCCTCAGTTATGTTTACTTCTCTAATTCCATTATGACATTGGATAACGTCAAGTTCGAAATCCGAAGGGAGATCAACATCATGAGTTTGCATAAGTGAAATGATTAATCTATCCAATTCAGTTTTCTCTTCCTTTTGAATCGTCATTTCTTGCAAATCATCAACAATTAAGGCATAATATTGATGCACATCTTTATATAAATATGCTAGATTATTAATTAAGATGAAAGCTTCGTAAATTGTAAAACTGCTTGAAATCTCAACATCATCAACAAAAACCTGTCGCGAGACCGTATAAAATGAATCATTTTCGCTTACCTGAAAGCCTACTCTTATTAATCCAGGATAAAATTGGAAAGCAAAAAGCGTATTTTTATTGTAGTAAATAGATGATGAATAATAGTTGTATATTCCATTCAATGTATCAAAATTGGCTTGTAAAAGGGCTAACAAGGACCTATATTTTAATAAATTAGCATTTTTAAATCGCAAATTAGAGTTGGAAATTTTATTATAGAAGTCTTTTTCCTCGTTAGAAAAATGAGATGGAAATGGAACAGCCACAGTGGCTCCAGTTACCTTGTTAGAATTGCCAGATACTTTTGTTTCAAGTAATAATGGAGTTTCTGATTCATTCAGGGTTGGGTTAGGCCAAACAAAAATATTTTTTAAATTTTCACTCACCCCCTTTCCTTTTTCCTGAGTCAGTGTGTTTTGTAATAGGCGGTGGTTGTTGGTGGTGAATTCTTTTAATAAAGTAGTAATTTTAAAAATGCCATCTTTATCCTGAAAGGATTTTATTTTGTTTGTTACTTTTATTTCATTATTAACAATTCCTATTTCGTATAACTTATTAAAATCGACTGTGCTTAAGGCTTTTCCATTTAAGAAATCAGATTTAATATCTTCAAATTTGATATTGTTTAATCTTTGGAATAAATTACCTTCAATAAGACTATTAAACAAAAAGTATTGATGAGGGCATAAGGTTTGTCTTGGAGCATCGCATTCTGAACACTGAATTGTCTGATTTAAAGTATCATATTTAATAATTACTTCTTTGACTTTGTCATAAACACTGTTGACAAGCATGTGTGATTGAACAACTCCGTCAGGTAAGATTGTAATTTTATTTGAAATATCCCTAATGAGTTCAGAGAAGTTAGTTTTATTTAAAAGAAGAAAATTTTTAAAGTTTTCTAAATAGCCTTCAGGTAAATTTCTATTCTCAATTGGGGGTTGAAGTGGCATTCTTAGAGATTCGTCAATATTGGAACCAACTAAATTTCCTAAGCTATTTTTATCGATAAAGGAGTCAGAAACAACGTTTCTCTTAATAAATAAATCTTGGTCAGATTTTGTAATCAGGTATTGTAAAGCTGCAGAAATGTATACAGGTTCATCTCTACCATTTAACATAGAAATGCTATTTATTTTAAATGCATTTTCATACTTTATTATTACGGAGTAATTACTTTTATCATGAATCACAACCTCAATATACCTTTGCTCACTATTGTGAAATACGTCAACTATTTTATTTTCCTTGACTAAGGTTAAGCCAGCTTTGGATTCTTTAAATCCAAGATTCTTACCGATGTAGTCATAAATTGCAGAGTTTAAAAACATAAGATTTTGTTGTATTTATTATATCATACCAGAATCAACATTGATAACTTGGCCTGTGATTGAAGATGATTCGTCATTTAAAAGGAAACGCACAGTAGCAGCAACAGAGGAAATTTCAGTAGCTTTTTTTAGGGATGAACGATTATATATTTTTTGTTTATGCTCATCAGACATTACAGAGGTCATCTCGGTTTCCATAAAACCTGCTGCGACACAATTAGATCTTATTCCTAAACTGCCCCACTCTCTTGCTAAATTGTTCGAAAATATTTCAAGAGCGCCTTTAGTTGCAGCATACATACTTAATCCTTTAAAACCGGTATGAGCAGAAATGGAAGAAATATGTACGATACTACCTTTAGTATTATGCAAAATCATATTTCTGATTACATATTTACATAATAGCATGGGAGAAATTTGGTTTACATTGGTCATTTTAATTAGGCTATCCAGATTTATATTTGAAATGAGATCTTCATAGGCAATAGCTGCATTGTTTATAAACCCATGGATGATTGTATTATTATCGTTAAGTGGTTTGAAGATTTTATCTTTTACAGATGAAATATCTTCGAAGTCATAAGAAATAAATTGAACCTTCTCATCGTACTTATTAATTAATTCTTCCAACTGCGGTGAAGATTTGCGAGAAATAGCGATGACACTATTTCCTTCTGCGAGAATTTGCTTACAAATCTCTAATCCTACCCCTCGTGAGGCACCGGTCAAAATAAAATTTTTCATTAAAACTAATTTAAATTTTGGAGGGCGAAAAATACTCAAAAAGCTTGGAAAATACGCCCTTATTAAAGTTTAATTTTAAATTAAGTTTATAGGAATACTACTTTGGGAAGAAAAAGGAAATATATTTTCAAAGTCTATCGATTTAAAAAAACTTTTTGGGGAAGAGCTAATCGATTCTACCTATTGTCTAGTCATTATATTTATGTAAACCATTTACAGCAGCAATTGCAATAAACCAATCAATGAGTAATTTTGTGAAATTTTTTAACATCCTCAATTTTTTGTAAAAATACCTCTACAATTTTTCTTTGGCTAAATCAACACGTATCTTTGAAGCCTTAAATTTTATTTAAAACTAATACATGAGCAAATTTAGAGGCACAGGAGTTGCAATAGTGACCCCATTTATCAATCAAGAAGTAGATTTTGACTCCTTAGGTAGGGTGGTAGAACATGTGATTACGGGAGGAGTGGATTATTTAGTGGTTTTAGGAAGTACTGGTGAAACAGCAACACTTGATGAAGAAGAGAGTAAACAAGTGCTAGATTATGTAATAGAAAAAAATAATGGTCGCCGACCGATTGTAGCTGGTAATTTTGCAAGTAACAATACAAAAGACCTTGTCAGAAAGATAAAAAATTATGACTTTACAGGAATAGATGCGATCCTATCTTCGAGTCCTGCCTACGTAAAGCCCACACAAGAGGGTATTTATAGACATTATATGTCAATAGCTGAAGTTTGTCCTATTCCAATACTTTTATACAATGTACCTGGGAGAACACGATCCAATATAGAGTGGGAAACAACAATTCGCTTAGCAAATGATGCAAAAAATATAGTGGGTATCAAAGAAGCATCGGGAGATTTGATTCAAGCGACAAGGATTATAAAAAATAAACCTGAGGGATTTATTGTCACTTCTGGAGACGACGAAATCGCAATGCCAATGATCGCTTGTGGTGGCGATGGGGTGATATCCGTAATTGCTAATGCATTCCCTGTTCAGTTTTCGCAAATGGTCAATCATGCTTTGGCTGATGATTTTGTACAAGCTCGAGTAGAAAACTTGAGTATCTACGATTTGCACAAATGGTTGTACATCGAAGGCAACCCCGTAGGTATCAAGTCCGCTATGAAATATATGGGTGTGATCACAACGAATGAAGTAAGATTACCGCTATTTCACATGTCCGATGAAAATTATGCTCATCTTGCTAAAACTATTGACAAGATTTTATAGTTTAAAGAGATAAGATCAAGCTGGCTAATTCATTTTAACGTAACTTTGCAGCTTCCTACACATAAAATAATAAGTGAGTATATCTTTGGAAAAGAAAAGGTTGGTTTTAAAACTTCAGGCAGAGGCCCAAATGCCTACTGATTTTGGTCTATTTATTATGAAGGCTTATTCTTCAAAACCATTGGATCCTATGCCTCATTTTGCCCTCCTATCTGAAAACTTAGATGCTGACAAGGTCGTCAATGTTAGAATTCACTCAGAATGTATCACTGGAGATGTATTTAGCTCAAATAGGTGCGAGTGTGGAGATCAGTTGCACTTTAGTATGAATTATGTTGGTCAAAACAGTGGTATTATAATCTATCTTCGTCAAGAAGGAAGGGGAATTGGCATCATCAATAAACTACACGCGTATATTCATCAAGATAAAGGCCTTGATACCGCACAAGCTAACCTTGCCCTTGGTCTAGAAATTGATGCTCGAGAATATGATGATGCTGTTACGATACTCCAAAGTCTCGGAGTATCAAAAATAAATCTTATTACCAATAATCCAGATAAAATTAGGGCTTTGGATGAAGCCGGTATAGAGGTTATGTCTAGAATCCCTGTGATTATTGAGCCGAAAGAAGCTAATGCCGAGTACTTGGAATCTAAAAAGACTTTATTTGGGCATTTGTTGTAGTAATTTCATTCTGCTATTTAATAATAAAACATTATTTACTTTATCCATGAGCAGCGTGGCCTTTCCTTGCTCAAGATCTCTCACAAATCGAAGTCCTACTCCTGCTTTTTCTGCTAGTTCTTCTTGGGTGATCTTTGAACCCAAATTGGTCATTAGAAAATTTATTAAGGAGGTAAATTGCTTCAAAATAAGGCGTTTCACTCCATTTTCCTCCTTTAACATAGCGATGCTATGTTTCAGTCGGTAAAATGTCTTATTTTATTGCACTTTAACCCCTCATGACAAAGTTCTAATGACCAATTTGGGTTGAAAGCTTCCTTTTATTTTTTACATAACTTGACAGCAATTTTCCATTGATTTTATACCCTTTTAGGTAAAAATATACTATTTTATTAATTATTTATACCCTTTATAGTATTATTTTAACATTTTTTATTTTATTTAAACCCTATTAGGTATAATAAGGTGGCTATCTTCTACTAAAAATAGAAAAATATAGTGTTTTTTTCTTAAAATTATATCATTAATCCAACTTCAAATCCAATTTCTCCATCAACTGCAAGATATTAGGATTCTTCTGAACAAAATCTTCAAATACTTCTTTTTGACTTTTTATTGCTACCGATTTAGTTTCTTCATATTCTGGAAAATGGGTGAGGTCTATAGTTATTTCCATCATTAGGTCAGTCATACCAAATGAATCTCGAAGTTGCTCCATAAGTGGTGTTTCTTGAAGAATGATATTTTTTGTCGCTGCTGTTGGAACTTTAATCATGATTTTCTTTTCCATAAAATCCAATATGGCTTGTCCCATTGCTGATTTTGTGCTGGTAGAAGTATTATTAGCCCTATATTCATCCCAAATAGCTGTTATACTTTCTAGATTGATTTTACTTTGGGCTTGAATCTTTTGTTTGGCCTCGGCTGCCACTCTTGCTCGCAAATCTTCGAGCCTTGTTGGTGTAAGTTTTATTTCTTTTAAAGGCTCTTTTCGGTCAACTTCATTTTGGTTAGCCGTTTGTATAATTGTTTCTTTTTCTATTAAGGGAGCTATCGCGGATATTGAGGGAATTGTCGCGGTGTTTTGAACTGAATCCTCCCTACTTTCGATTGGTTTATGTGGAGCCTCTGCAGGCTTTAGGTCGTCACTTTTTTTTTTTCGCCACTACTTTCTAAAACATTTGTCTCAGAAAGATTGCTAAAGTGGCATAACTTCATCAATGCTACCTCTGCATGAAGCCTTTTGTTAGTAGCTCTAGGGATAAAGATGTCACATTGATTCAAAATACTAAGTCCCGATAATAATAGGCTTTCAGGACAAATAGTGGCTTGATTGTAGTATCGTTGCTTTAATTCATTACTAAAATCTAAGATAGCGGTAGTAGATGGGTTTTTACTTAATAACAAAGTCCTGAAATGGTCGCATAGACCTGAAATAAATAAATCTGGTTCAAAACCTTGCTTGATTACTTCGTCAAAAACTAAAATAGCAGATGATAAGTCAGATCTAATAAATGTGTCTGTGATTCTAAAGAAATAATCGTAGTCTAATATGTTTAAGTTAGATGTTACATCTTTGTAGGTGATGTGACCCTCAGTGGCACTCGCTATTTTATCATAAATAGAAAGTGCATCTCTCATAGCACCATCGGCCTTTACACCTATTTGATAAAGAGCTTCAGGATCTGCGGTTCGTTTTTGTTCTTTAAGTATGATGTCCAACTGCTCTACGATGTCTGTCGGCTGTATACGTTTGAAGTCAAAAATTTGACAACGAGACAAGATGGTTGGTAATATCTTATGCTTCTCTGTGGTGGCTAGTATAAATATGGCATAAGGAGGAGGCTCTTCTAGCGTCTTCAAAAATGCATTGAAGGCTTGTGTAGATAACATGTGTACCTCATCAATGATAAATACTTTGTGGGTGCCTTGTTGTGGTTGAAAACGGACTTGCTCTATCAGTGTCCGAATGTGTTCTACACTATTATTTGAAGCAGCATCGAGCTCTAATATATTGAAAGATGCATTTTCATTAAATGATTTACAAGAGCTGCATTCATTGCAAGGCTCTACTTTGTTAATTGGATTTTGGCAGTTGATTACTTTGGCCAGTATTCGAGCACAGGTAGTTTTTCCTACTCCACGAGGGCCACAAAAAAGGAAAGAATGAGCAAGCTTATTGGTTTGCAATGCATTCTTCAAGGTACCTGCTATATGGTTTTGGCCAATAACATCTTCAAACCTTTGGGGTCTGTATTTTCTAGCGGATACAACAAAACTGCTCATTTAATTATAGCTTCTTTTTTCAAGTGATGCACAAAAGTACAATTTCGAACATCAAATGCCAAACAAATGTCATTAAGGATTTTTTTGAAGTATGTTTTATTCATTTCCATTTTCAATTTTTTGTAGTAAGGGTAATACACTTTTTATTTCGTCATATTCAAAATAAATACGTGTGTATAACGTATTGCACAAAATGTTTCTGATTTTACCCACTAACTCCCTTGAAAGGGAAAACCAAATCAAAAACATTTTAAAATTTGGCCTATGGCTCCGTTTAGTGTCGGGGTAAAACATACGCCATATTTTGAAAAGTGCAATATGTTATACACACAATAAATACTTGCTATATAATTAGTTAAAATCAAAGCACTATATTTGAAGTTTTTTATAAAAAATATTCTTTTAAATGAAAAAATCCTTTTTGTCAGATAACTTTTTACTTCACAGTGAAACAGCTGAAAGATTATACTTTGATTTTGCAAAAGAAATGCCCATTATCGATTACCACAATCATCTTCCTCCTGATCAAATAGCTAATAATCATCGTTTCGATACAGTCACCTCGGCTTGGCTCAATGGCGATCATTACAAGTGGAGAGCTATGCGCGCTAATGGTGTAAATGAAAAATTTGTTACTGGCACTGCTGGAGATTATGAGAAGTTTGAAAAGTGGATGGAGACACTTCCTTACACGCTCCGAAATCCTTTATATCACTGGTCTCATATGGAGATGCAAAGGTATTTTGGTGTACATGATGTATTAAACAAGACCAACTCGTCTACAATTTACGAGACTTGTAATAGTCTTTTGTCATCATCATCACATCACGTACATGGCCTTCTTGGTATGATGAACGTACGTGTAGTCTGTACCACCGACGATCCTGCCGATTCTTTAGAACACCACATTGCTCATCAAAAAGCTTCAAAAGAGGTAGTAAAAATGCTTCCTTCTTTTCGACCGGACAAGTACATATTAATTGACCACCCTCAATATAAAACCCATATAGACAGACTATCTACTGTTGTAAATAAGCCCCTCAACTCATTTGATGACTTGGTTACTGCGCTTACTGAACGGGCATCTTTTTTTAATTCCTTAGGTTGTCGAGCATCTGATCATGGTTTAGAGTATATTTCTGCCAGCAGCTACACAGACAGTGAGATAAAATCAATTTATACCAAAGCTTTACATGGGGAAAACATATCCCACGAAGAAGCTGAAAAATTTAAGTCTGCCTTACTTTATCACTTAGGCATCATCTATCATACGCTTGGATGGGCACAACAATTCCATTTAGGAGCATTACGTAATAACAACCAGCGTGCTCTTCGCACTTTAGGACCAGATACGGGTTGGGACTCTATCGGTGATTGGCCACAAGCAATAAATCTTTCAAGACATTTAGGCAAGTTAGACAATGAAGATAAACTGACTAAAACCATCATTTACAATCTCAATCCAGCTGACAATGAAATGATGGCCACCATGATTGGCAATTTTAATGACGGTAGTATGAAAGGAAAAATACAGTTTGGCTCGGGTTGGTGGTTTTTAGATCAAAAAGACGGCATGGAAAAACAGATAAACACCCTTTCTAATATGGGCTTAATCAGTCGATTTATCGGTATGTTGACAGATTCTCGAAGCTTTTTGTCTTTTCCTCGACATGAATACTTTAGAAGAATATTGTGCAATATTTTTGGTAATGAAATAGAAAAAGGTGAATTACCCTCAGACATTGATTGGGTAGGCAAAATCATACAAGATATCTGTTACAATAATGTAGAAGAGTATTTTGGGATGAATAATTTATTTAGTAACAGATAAATTCAAAAACAATATAAAATTATTATAATATTATGTCAAAAAAAGTAGTAACTCTAGGTGAGATAATGCTTAGGCTTTCAACACCAGATTTCAAAAGATTTGTTCAAGCCGATAGTTTTGATGTGACTTATGGAGGTGGTGAGGCCAATGTATCAGCAGCGATTTGCAATTACGGGTTGAATGGTACTTTCGTAAGTAAAATACCAGATAATGCTATTGGCCAGTCTGCAATAAATCACATCAGAAGATATGGTGTAGATACCAGTCATATTGTAAGAGGAGGAGACCGTTTGGGTATATATTTTTTAGAGACTGGTGCGTCTATGCGGGCCTCACAGGTCATCTACGACAGAGCAGGTGCTTCAATTGCCGAAGCTTCGCCAGATGAGTTTGATTGGGATGCTATATTTGATGGAGCTGATTGGTTTCATACTACAGGTATTACACCAGCATTAAGTGATAAATCAGCGCTTTTAACCGAAGAGGCACTAAAAATTGCTAAATCTAAAGGAATTACAACGAGCATAGACCTCAACTATCGAAAGAAACTGTGGAGCAAAGAAAAAGCGAGAGAAGTAATGACAAGGTTGTGTCATTTTGTGGATGTATGTATTGGCAATGAAGAGGATGCAGACACTTCATTAGGATTTAAAGCGGGAGATACAGATGTTACTAAAGGTGAGTTACATCTCGATGGGTACAAAGATGTATTCAGACAGATGAAAGATAAGTTTGGTTTTAAATTTATAGCTTCTTCACTACGAGAGAGTCATAGTGCCAGTGATAACGGCTGGAGCGCTTTGGTCTCAGATGGCAATGACTTTTACCATACTAAAAGTTACAATGTAAGGATTGTGGACAGAGTGGGAAGTGGCGATTCATTTGCTAGTGGATTAATTTATGGGTTAGTGACCAATATGAGCATGGCTGATGCCGCTGAGTTTGGTGTTGCAGCTAGTGCATTAAAACACACCATACCAGGAGATTTGAATCATGCTACTCTCAAAGAAGTACAAGAATTGGTCAAAGGAGACGGTAGTGGCCGTGTACAACGATAGTAAAAAGAGGGTTCTACGACGATTTTAATGGATAAAGGGTTTAAAGCATTTAGCCTTGAGCAGTAAGCTTTTAGCTCTAAATAAAGGTGCTCCAATTTAAATTATTCAAAAGGATCATGTAATTTGTTTTAAGTATTGGGCTCTAATTTCTGAACTTCCCATTAAATTTGCAGTAGAACCAAAAAGAGAAATTAATTTAAAAAATAACGTGTAAACTTAGCTATGAAAAGCAACGAAATTTTAGATCTTATCAAATCACAGGGTGTTCTGCCACTGTACTTTCATAAAGATCAGGAGGTAAGCCTAGAAATACTTAAAGCCGTCTATAGCGGGGGAATTAGCGTATTGGAGTATACCAATCGTGGAGAAGCTGCCATGGCTAACTTCCAAGCTATGCTCCAATTGAGAGATGAACAAATGCCTGATATGAAACTAGGTATTGGCACCATCAAAGATCTCGATACTGCAAAAAAATATCTTGACTTGGGTGCAGATTTCATTGTTAGTCCTGGGTTTGTGGAAGAAGTAGCTAAATATTGCGTAGCAAAGGATATTTTTTATGCTCCTGGATGTATGACACCTACAGAAATCATACAAGCTGAGAATTGTGGTGTTAAATTTATTAAATTGTTTCCAGGTAATATCATTGGTGTAGCCTTTATGAGTAGTGTCAAAGATGTTTTCCAAAGCCTCAGTTTTATGCCTACTGGAGGAGTAGACCCAACCGAAGCAAGTATGAAGTCATGGTTTGATGCGGGTGTCTGCGCGGTGGGTATGGGAAGTAAGCTCATTTCCAAACAATTAATGGAATCAAAAAACTATACTCAAATTACTGAAGATGTAAAAGCTACTTTAGAAATATTATCAAAATTGCGCTCTTAGCAAAACCATTTATCAAATTCAAATCAACAACAATGTCACAAAGCAAACACAATTACAGATGGACCATATGTGCTCTACTATTTTTTGCAACAACCATCAATTACCTAGACAGGCAGGTATTAAGTTTATTAAAACCCACGCTTGAGGAGGAGTTTGGTTGGTCTAACACAGATTATGCCAATATTGCAGCTGCTTTCCAATTTACATATGCGATTGCGTTGTTGTTTGCAGGTCGATTTATTGATAAAATAGGTACTAAAAAAGGATACGCCTATGCTATAATACTTTGGTCACTTGGTGCTATAGTGCATGCCTGGTCGGTACCAATTGGCGAAGGATTATTGAGTATCTTGGGCTGGATTGGATTAGCTGCTGTGCCTGTATCTGTGATTGGATTTATGTTTTCAAGAGCTGTGCTAGCTGTTGGGGAAGCAGGTAATTTTCCTGCTGCAATTAAAGCTACTGCCGAATATTTTCCTAAAAAGGAGCGATCTTTTGCTACGGGTATTTTTAATTCTGGTGCTAATATTGGGGCAGTTTTGGCTCCATTGAGTGTTCCTTGGATGGAAAGTATTTGGGGTTGGAAGGCTGCTTTTATTGTGATAGGAGCGATAGGATTTTTATGGCTGATTTTTTGGTACAAATATTATGACACTCCAGAGTTAAAATTAAGCAAAGAAGAATATAGTTATGTCAATTCTGACGTTGACACTACAATCGAGAATGATACAAATACTGAGCGAGTATCCTGGAGTACGCTGTTGAAGTTTAAACAAACATGGTCGTTTATCATAGGTAAGTTTTTAACTGATGGTGTTTGGTGGTTCTTTTTATTTTGGTTACCTGCATTCCTAAAGGATCAATATGGTATGACAACTAGAGAAATGATGGTTCCTTTAGCACTTTTGTACTCTATCACAATGATTGGCAGTGTAGGTGGAGGATGGTTTCCTACTTACTTCATCAACAGAGGTGCAGAGGTGTATTCTGGTAGAATGAAAGCAATGCTCACCATAGCAATTTTCCCACTTGTTGTATTATTAGCTCAGCCATTCGGGTATATTTCTTTTTGGGTACCTGTATTTTTGATTGGAGTTGGAACGGCAGCACATGCAGCGTGGAGTGCTAACATTTTCACTACCGTATCAGACATGTTTCCGAAAAAAGCAGTGGCAAGTGTTGTCGGTATTGGTGGCATGGCTGGAGGTATAGGTGGTGTAATAGTTACAAAAATAGCTGGAGCACTATTTGATCATTACAAAGCTTTAGACCAAATAGAAACAGGTTACTCGATTATGTTTGCCTTTTGTGCTGTGGCATATTTGATTGCATGGTTTATTATGAAGTCTTTGGTGCCTAAGCATGAGGCGATCGTGATATAAGGGGGGATATTGCCCGAAACTGGAGTATCGGGTGAGAACCCCAAGCTAATGCATCGGGAGAGTGAGGGGCCCGAAGAAAAAAGTTTACTTCGTGAAGAAAATATAGCTTAACTTTGTTAAATAAAACTTGGATGATGACTATAGAGCAAAAATCAAATGAAATAATATTTAAAGTTTCTGGTGATTTAGATATCGATATTCTTCAGGATATTTCAGATCTTTTGGAATATAAAGAACTTACCAAACAGTCAAAAGCTAGTCAAGATTCTGTTGATGCTTTAGTAAAGACAATTAAGAAAGGCAGATGGAAAAAAACTAAAGAAAAATTGGCACTGTGAGAATAGTGGTAGATACAAATATTGTTTTTAGTGCTATTCTAAATACTGAAAGTAAAATAGGAACTATACTTTTAAAACCGGGTACCAGACTTAATTTTTACAGCACTTTCCAGCTAAACAATGAGATAGAAGAACACAAAAATAAAATATTGAAGCTATCTCCCTACTCTATTACTGAATTGGAAAGGATAATTCAATTGGTAAAACAAAGGATTAGATTTATCGACCCTGTGTTTATAAAAAAATCTCATCTTGAAATGGCTGAAGAACTCACTAAGGATGTAGATGTTGATGATACGGAGTTTGTGGCCTTAACTGAACACATTAATGGATATTTATGGAGTGGCGATAAAAAATTAAGAACTGGCTTGATAAATAAAGGTTGGGATAAATTTGTCACCATCGATCAACTTTATGAATTATCAGGTTGAAATATCAAATAGGGTGATTAGCTATTGCCCAGGTATGTGAATATCTTACTTACAATTACCTTCGATCATAAGTAAAAAACATCCTCCCAATGAAATGAGGTTGGTTGGCATCTACCTTACCACCTTAGTGACTCACTCCTCGGACTTTAGCCAATATTTAGGAAGTTTTCATGCTTAATTTTTACCTATACCGCTATTCTATTTGAAAAAAGTTTACCTTTGCCCACGTTTACAAAACCATAATTTCAGATGATTTCTTTCTTTTCCGATCACCAGAATACAAAAATTTTTGCTGTCCAAAGCACTGATAAATTAACAAGCGGTGATATAGAAAAAATGGAATGGGCATTCAGTAATGGTAAATTCCTACACGATAGTCAAATTACGGGTACTTTCATTGGCCCAAGACCCACCATGATCACTCCATGGTCTACCAATGCCGTCGAGATCATGCAGAACATGGGAATTTCTACTGTTCTGAGGATCGAATGCTTTGATAGATCTTCTGACAATACAAAATTTGACCCTATGCTAAGCATTAAGTATAATGGGTTAAATCAAACGATTTTTGATATTGCAATTCTTGCAGATACGGTCAAAAATATTGCTGATGTAGGCGCTTTTAATCAATCTGAAGGTCTTGCCTTAAGTGAGGATGAAATTCAATATTTGAACGGTCTTTCTCAAAAGTTGGGTCGACCTTTGACAGATTCTGAAGTGTTTGGCTTTTCTCAAGTCAATAGTGAGCACTGTAGACATAAGATATTTAACGGAACCTTCGTGATAGATGATGAGGTAAAAGAAGACTCTTTATTTGCACTTATCAAAAAAACATCTAAAGCACATCCTAATCATATCGTTTCAGCATACAAGGATAATGTGGCTTTTGTAGAAGGTCCCGAAATAAAACAACTTGCTCCCTCTAAACCTGACGAACCTTCTCTTTACCAATTAAAAGAGTGGCAGAGTGTACTTTCGCTCAAGGCAGAGACACACAATTTTCCGACTACGGTAGAGCCTTTTAATGGTGCGGCTACGGGTTCTGGCGGTGAGATACGGGATCGGTTAGCTGGTGGCATAGGGTCTATTCCTCTTGCGGGTACGGCTGTGTATATGACTTCTTACCCTCGATTAGATGGTGGACGGTCTTGGGAAAAAGGATTTAATCCTCGACCGTGGTTATATCAGACACCTACTGAAATATTGATAAAAGCCAGTAACGGGGCATCTGACTTCGGAAATAAATTTGGACAACCTTTGATCTGCGGATCTTTGATGACATTCGAACATACAGAAGATGACCAAACGATTGGGTATGATAAAGTGATCATGCTTGCGGGTGGTGTAGGTTATGGAAAAGCTGCACAAGCACAAAAAGGACATCCTGATACCGGTGATGCGATTGTGATCATGGGCGGAGACAATTACCGTATAGGAATGGGTGGTGCCGCTGTTTCTTCTGCTGATACAGGTGCTTTTGATAAAGGTATAGAACTCAATGCGGTACAAAGGTCCAACCCTGAGATGCAAAAAAGAGTAGCAAATGCCATCGTTGCTTTGGTAGAAAGTGATGATAATCCAATTGTCTCTATACACGATCATGGAGCTGGAGGACACCTCAATTGTCTTTCAGAATTAGTTGAGCCAAAAGGCGGAATCATACACATTGATGCCTTACCTATCGGAGATCCTACTTTGTCCGAAAAAGAAATCATAGGCAACGAGTCTCAGGAAAGAATGGGATTGATCATCAATAAAAAAGATATTCCTTTGCTACAAAAAGTGGCTGCTCGTGAGCGCGCTCCCATGTACGTAGTGGGAGAAGTGACGGGCGATGGGCAATTTACTTTTGTGTCTAAAAAAAGGAATTCTACCCCGATTCATGTGGAATTGGAAGACTTATTTGGGAAATCGCCTAAATTAGTTTTGAAAGACGCTACCGAAGCCAAGACCTACGAAAACCCAGAAATCAACGAATCGCTCATCAAAGAATATGTTCAAGCCATCCTTCAATTAGAATCTGTAGCTTGTAAAGATTGGCTAACCAATAAAGTAGACCGTTGTGTAGGGGGTAAAGTGGCAATTCAGCAATGTTGCGGGCCTCTTCAATTGCCTTTGAACAATTGTGCTATTATGGCTTTAGATTATGAAACCACAAATGGTGTCGTTACTTCGATCGGTCACGCACCGATAGCCAGTATGATTGACGCAGAGGCAGGTACTCGGCAGGCTATTTTAGAATCTATTACCAATATCATCTGGGCCCCACTTTCTGATGGTATCCGATCTATTTCCTTATCTGCTAACTGGATGTGGCCTTGCAAAAACCCTGGTGAGGATGCTCGATTGTATGAAGCGGTGACAGCTGCGTCGGATTTTGCTATTGCCCTTGGTATCAATATTCCAACGGGTAAAGACTCTTTATCCATGACCCAAAAATATAAGGATCAGACGGTCTTAGCACCAGGCACTGTGATCATCTCCAGTGTAGGTCACACGGATAATTTTAGACAAACCGTTACCCCATATATCAAACCCATCGAAGAAAGTAGCGTTTACTTTCTTCCTTTGGGCGATGATTCTTTTGCGCTCGGTGGTTCTGCGCTATATCAAGTCCTCAATAAAATTGGAGATACTACATATGACACTGCAGATCCAACATATATCAAAAATGCTTTTGCTACTGTACAATCCGCTATCCGTTCAGAATTGATTTATGCGGGGCACGACATTTCAGCCGGTGGTATGATCACGACACTGTTAGAAATGTGTTTTCCTCAGGTAAGTTATGGTCTCGATATTGACTTAGACGAACTTTCAGAAATAGACCTGCTCTCTTTTCTTTTTTCTGAGCAAGCTGGTTTGATTATCCAAGCAAATACAGCGGTAGAATCTTTACTTTTACAAAACAATGTGTCTTTTGCTAAAATTGGTCAACTATCTACTAATCCGACATTATCGATAACAAAAGACAACCAATCATTAAGCTTTTCAATTGATGAATATAGAGATTTTTGGTTTAAAACATCCTACCTCTTAGATGATAAACAAACTGCCAAAGGATTAGCAAAGACAAGATTTGAAAATTATAAAAATCAACCGCTCAACTATGCTTTTCCTAATGATTTCTCTGGTAGTATTCCAAATATTCTGATAAAATCAAAACCAAAAGCAGCTATCATTAGAGAAAAAGGTAGTAATTCCGAAAGAGAAATGGCCAATGCCCTTTTCCAAACAGGATTTGAAGTGATGGATGTACATATGACCGACCTCATCGAAGGGCGAATAGATTTTAGCGATATTCGTTTTCTAGGGGCTGTTGGTGGATTTAGCAACAGTGATGTACTAGGTTCTGCTAAAGGTTGGGCCGGTGCCTTCAAATATAATGACAAAGCCAATAAAGCAATCAATGACTTTTTCCAAAGAGAAGAGACCCTCTCTATCGGTATTTGCAACGGTTGTCAGTTGTTTATGGAGTTGGATCTGATCTATCCTGAGAAAGGTAAAGGCGCGAGAATGGGGTACAATGATTCTCATAAACATGAAAGCATTTTTACCTCTGTCTCCATAGAAAAAAACGACAGCGTCATGATGCAAAATTTAGAAGGATCAAAGCTAGGCGTCTGGGTATCGCACGGAGAAGGTAAGTTTTTACTACCTGAAAACAAAGATCTATACCACATCGTCGGAACCTATGGGTACGATAGTTATCCCGCTAATCCCAATGGTAGCAACTACAATGCAGCGATGGTATCCAGCCATGATGGTAGACATCTTGCAACGATGCCACACATAGAGCGATCATTTTTTGCATGGAATTGGCCCTATTACCCAATAGAAAGGAACAAAGATCACGCCTCGCCATGGAGCTTGGCTTTTAGAAATGCTTTTAACTGGTTAAATAATAATTAAATACATAGCTTATGTACACATACATGCACAATGGAGTAATCCAAGATACCGATCGCCTCATTTCTGTCAGAGATACAGTAGCATTACGCGGATATGGTTTATTTGATTATTTTAAGGTCATTGATGGAGTACCAATTTTTGTAGAAGATCACCTAGCGCGGCTGATGAAAAGTTGTAAGGGTCTTGACTTAGCTATTCCATACAATGAAAACCAGCTCAAGGATATGATCATGACCGTTATCAAGCATCATCCTGTCAAAACATTTGCCGTACGGTTTTTAGTGACACCTGGTGTAGGTATTGACTCAGGTACCAAAGGAGACACTCCTGAAGTGTTCTGTATTGGTGAGTCCATTGTATTTCCTTCTGCAGAAGATATCGCCAAAGGTTGGAAGTTGATCACCTATGAATATGCACGCTACTTACATCAGTTCAAAAGTATTAATTACCTACAATTGATGGCCAATAAACACCTCCTTAAAGAACATAATGCGAATGACTTCCTCTTTAAATACAATGGCAATGTATCAGAAAGTACCCGTGCCAACATCTTTTATGTCAAAGACCAACATACATTAGTCACCAGCAATGAGTTTATCCTCGAGGGTGTAACGAGGAAAAAGCTTTTAGAGCACTTAGCCACTGATTATACCATTGAAGTACGCCCCGTAGCATATGATGAACTCAAGACATTCAAAGAAGCTTTTATTACAGGGAGCAGTAAGAATATCATGCCCGTTTTTGTTATTGATGATATCGAGTATAGTAGGGATAATGGAGTGACGCAGGATATTATGAGGAGGTTTGAGGTGATGACGAGGGAATATATTGGGGGGAATAGGTGAGAAAGTTAAACTAATTACTAATTAAATAATATGACATTGAAAAATATTGAATCACAACTAAAATTTATGTAAATTTGTAATAAAATAAATCAAAATGAAAGCAGCAGACATAAATACTACATTAATTGACAATTATTTTTCTTTCTTGAAAAATTTAAGTGCTGATGCTAAATTGGAACTTATCGCCCGATTATCTAAATCAATGAAAACTTCAAAAAAAGGTAAAAAAGAAGTTTCATTAAATTCTCTTTATGGGTCTTGGGTCTCTGAAAAATCAGCCGATGAAATCATAGCGGAAATAAAAAATTCCAGAAATTTTAATCGCAAAAGAGAACTATTGTGAAAAAATATCTTCTTGACACAAATATTTGTATTTATTTCCTTAAAGGTCAATATGAATTAAATAGAAAAATAGAAGAAATTGGTGAAGAAAACTGTTACTTGTCTGAGATAACTATAGCGGAACTTAAGTATGGTGCTGAAAATAGCATTCAAAAAGAAAGAAATAAAAAGAATAATGAAGAATTTTATTCCAAATTTAAAATCCTTCCTATATTTCCAGTACTTGATATTTACGCTCAAGAAAAAGCAAGATTAAAAACGAAAGGAAGAGTAATAGATGATTTTGATTTACTATTAGGTGCTACTGCCCTTTATAATAATCTAACCTTAGTGACAAGAAACGTAAAAGATTTTGCCAATCTAAATGAAATTATAATTGAAGATTGGACAACAGTCTAAAAAACACAGCAGTCAATGGTATCTAAAGACAAGTAGGGTTTCTTGCTTCTATGAAAGTAAAGTGCTAAATTTAAATTCTGCAGCCTTAGCTGCATTGAGGACATGAAAGACGTTAAAAATTGACCGTAAGTCAATTTAGTCTTGAACTGTGGCGCCCCGTCACAGCTATTACAACTGTAAGTTAGGTAGATTATATTTTCTTGCAGTTAATTTCTAATGCGTAATCTCGGTTAAACTCTGAAAGTTCATCAAATTCAATATTGTTCGTCATCTTCATAAACTCTAATTGAATAAGGAGGTCTTCTGTAAAATACTAATTCATAATTGATTTCTTCGCCTTCTTTTGATGCCTTCCATGGTTTATCTCCGTGTGAATAATTACTAAGCATAGCAGCTGACCAATCGCTCATTTGTTCTAAAACTCTATCAATAACTTCTGTTTCACTGGCCTTTAACGCTGTTAAATCCGCTTTCTCTAAAGGTAAATAACGCATCTGAGGATAACCATGATATTCTGTTTTTACTTTTTGCACCTGTCCATTTTCGATCATTTGACCAATTATTGAATCTAGCTTTTGTGGAACAGGTCCATATGGCAATTTGCGATATTGAGCACCTGTCAAATGTTCCTCATACAATTCATAGTAATTGAAGTCCGAAAAATAAAGCAACTTGTACAGGACGGTTTCACCAACATTAGGCTTGCCTGCACAGCGTTCAAGAATATACAATAAAACATTTTTAAACTTATTGACTTGTAAAGTAGGCACCGAGATACGTTCTTCATGCTTTATCTCTTCTTTCTCTTTATCTTCAAAATTCTGATCCACTATGAAATCATTCGACATAATGTAGTCTAATGAAAACTCTAAAGCAACTGAAAGTTTTTGCATTTCCAGAATATCAACACCTCTGTTGCCCAATTCAATTTGAGTCAAAGATGATCGGGATATTTTGATAATTTTTGACAAATCTTCCTGAGACAAGCCCTTCATTTTTCGCAGTTCGGTTATTCTTTGACCTATTTGCTTTTGTGACAATTCTTTGACCATATCTATTTATGTTTCGGTATTTAACGGTGTAAAGATACTTTTTGTTTTAATTTAAATCAAATAATTGTTTTGATTTATAACAATTACAAAAGTCGGGAAGTTTTGAAATATTGTAAGGTGTTTAGGATTTGATTATGAAGAATTGAATTATCGTGAAGCTAAGCCCTTTCTCCAAATGCTTCCTGAAGCGATCAACTGCAAAGCATAGTACCTATTACAAAATCAAAATACATTAGCCTAACATCTTTTCCTATTTATTTACAAAATTTTGCTTTTAGCAAGAAGATGCATTATATTTGCAATACCTATGTAGGCTGCACCATGGTTAATAAATTGATTAAATAGCCCTCAGGAATGTCTTTTCTGTTTTTAATCGTAAAATAACATTTAAAAACGGATATAATTCTAGATGGAAGGAGGGTTTATTAAAAGTTCAAAATATGGATTTAAAATATGGATTATAAGTAATTTCCGTAAAAAACGGAGTGAAGTTATTTGGGAAATATACGCAATTGGGGTTGCGTATAGCAAAATGTTCTCATCAATTATTAAATAAACAAAAATAAAATATAATGAAAATTGATAATCTAAATATTTATGGGGGACAAATTCAGTTTGCTGATATGATATTAAATAATAGCAGTATACTAGACCAAACTGATTCTAAGTTTCTTCAATTAATCCATGAACACACAGAGTCTCCAATAGAAAGAGCAGAATTAGTTAAAAACTTGGAAAAAATAAAATCCGAGAGCGAAAGTGAACCAATTAAAAAGAAAGCTGGTGATTCACTCAAAGAAATCTTCAAAAATGAAGCTGTAAAAGAGTCAACTAAGATACTAGTAAAAGAAATTTTTGAACAAGGTGCTGCGTATTTAAGTTATATTTTATAAATTATTATGAGTATAGGTGACTTTTGGTACTATAAAATTGTTCCTAAACTTATCGCTATAAGGCTTAGAATATTTGATATAGAGTATCTTAGACTGGATTACAAAAAGCTGTCAAGTTTACCACTTTATCTTAAAAATAATTCTAATATAAGATATCTTTATTTAGATGATAATAATATAAATGTTCTTCCTGACTGGATTGACACTTTAACAAATTTAAGACTCCTAAGCTTAAGTCATAATAAGATATTAACTATCCCAATCCAAATATCAAATTTAACCGATTTGGAGGAACTACTTATGAGAGATTGTCGCTTAAGTGAAATTCCTAATGAAATATTTAATATTAAAAGTTTGAAGAAATTAAGTATCTATGGAAACATTATCACATTTATTAGTCAAGACTTAAAAAAATTGAAATCATTAGAAATATTGGAAATTGGAAATAATAACTTAACAGAACTTCCTGAAGAAATTGGAGAATTAAAAAACTTAAAGGAGCTTCGCATAGATTACAATCCACTTCTAAGTATTCCATCTAAACTATATTCATTACCGCAGCTTACACAAATAAGCTTTGGAAATTATTTTTTTGAAGAAATACCCAAATTCGAATTTCCAGATAGTATCGTAAAACTGAAAATAAAATTAAGTTCGAAATGTAAAAATTTTAACGATTTAGTGCAATTCAAAAATTTTAGAGAACTAGAAATTAATGGAAATTTACCAAATTATAAATTAGATTTGTCTCCAATTCCAAGATTAACAAAATTATCAATAATTGATTGCGGATTAAGAAAGGTGCCAGGTTTTCTAATCTCATTAAAATCCTTAACACATTTAGATTTATCAAATAATTTGATTCATGAGATTCCTGCTTTTTTATCGACTATGTCTTCTCTTGAAGAACTAGTAATGAACCACAATCAAATTTCAAGTATTCCGAATTTTCTCCAATATACATCAAAATTGATAAACGTAAGGCTAAATTACAATAACATTTCTTATCTCCCGCTGTGGCTCTTTCATATATCAAATTTTAATCAAATTTACATTTCGGGAATAAGAAAAAAAGTCGGAGCAACTGAATGGAAACGTCAAATTTACATATTTGAAAATCCTATTTTATTTCCACCAAAAGAAATTTTAAATAAATTTGGAGAAGATAAAAAGAAACTTATTGAGTATATTGGAACTAATATAACTGAATACGAGTATACTCAACTTAGAGTTTTTGAAACTGTTCTTAAACTTTCTAATGAGCTGATTATTCCAATTAAACAATATCTTTTCTACTTCAAAGAATATATTAAAAATAAAGGATTTAATGATGTCGAAATTGATATAATTGATGTGGATAATGTAATAATTATTAAATCCAAAGTGACTGACGGATTAGATTATACAGATTTTAATGAGTTGATAGTTGAATACATTTCTCTACTTCAAGAATCCTCAAGCAATATTAAGGAGAAGGTATTTAATGAGACCTTCAATAAACATGAAAATGAATTTAATCTTAAAATGATATTAGTTGAGATAAACAGTTTGAAAGAAAAAGTTCGCTTACTAAACAATGAGAAGAGATTGCTGAGAGAAGAAAATTCTTTTTTTAAAAAGCTAATATCGTCTATTGCAACTACTCATATTGAAACAATTAATGTTTACGGGGGTAAACCACAAATAGCAGATAAAATTATAAATAGAAACTGATGAGAACAATGCACTGGACGTACAGACTTGCTAACGCTGCGTCCGTCGCCAGTGCTGAACGTTGGGCGACACTCTAAAATGACACCGCAAAATGATAGATAAAACAATTAATTCAGGACCAGACGCACAAAACGGATTCGCTTTGCAAAGGAATACTGCGATTTTTTTGTTATTAGAGAATTATTTTGTTAAGTTTCAAAATAAAAAGTATTTCGTTTGTCTTGAACATCACGAGGATTTCTTGTTTTGTTTTTTAAATGAAAATGATGAAGTATCTCTAATTGAAGCATATCAATCAAAAAAGAAATCACCTGATATTTGGCGGTTGAATAATGAGTTGTTTGAGATATTAACAAAATTATTAAAAACAGGTAAAGGATTAATTCAAGATGGAATTTCTAAATCTTTGGAATATAATCATATACTTTATTTCTCTTCTAATCAAACCATTCATTTAGAGCACAAACCAAAACCAAGTGAGCAATTACCAGTTATTTCCGTTTCAATAAAAGCTGACAATAAGGAATATATTTTTCCAAATTTACCGGAAGAACTAAAAGAAAAAATAAAAACAAGTATTACAGAAACTGATTTGCATAGCGAATTATACAATTTAGGGTTCATCTGGATTCCATTTACGACAACAGAAAAAGAGCAAGAAAATCAACTTGTTGGTAAAATAGACGAAGTATTTGGAAACCAAGTTTTTGATAAACGAGCTGCAATTGATACTTTAGTTTGTCTTTTCAGAAAAATAGAAACTACCTATAATAATGGTAATACAGTAAAATTATTGGACAATACAAAAAGAGTAGGCAATTCAGAAGTTGAAAATGCTTTTAATATTCTGACTTCAAAAGCTAAATGCTTTGATTATTGGCATAGCAAAGAAACTGACATTGCAAGAATATTAAAAATAAGACCTGTTGAAAAAGAGCAGTTTCAATTAGTTTTTAATTCTGCATTTGATCTATTCAAAAGTATCAAAGAACGCGAACATAAAAAGATTTTCAATTTTGTTAAAGAGCAGGTTAATAATTTAAATTCCTACTCAGAAGAGGAAAATGTATTAGAGCTATTTGAGTTATTTAAAAATTCAGAAAGAACAAATTTTAATGACTTGCAAATTAAGGCAATTCTTTTTGCAGCTCTTTTTGAAGTATTATACATAAAAGAAAATTAAGTATGAAATCACAAATTATATATAAAAACTTTTTTATTTACTGTGAACAACACAAAACAAGTTTCTACACAGATTTTAGTGATGGAATAAATATTATCCACGGGAAAAACACATCAGGTAAAAGCACAATTATTCAAGCGATTAATTATACTTTCGGGATAAATGATGAAAAACATAAATTGGCCGAAATTTTAACTGAAAAAGTAATTTTTCGATTAGATTTTATTTTAAAAAAAGGAATTGAAGAAAATGTAACTATTGTTCGAGATGATGATTTTATGTTTATCAAACGAGAAAATCATCCTTTAGAAAAGTTTTCTGGCATTAGTGGTAACTCATCTAAAGAACACATCAAATTAAAACATTTTTTATCAGAATTGTTTGATTTCAATTTGTATTTAGAAACTTCTGGAGAATACAAATTAGCCTCTATAGAAGCTATGTTTTTACCCTATTATGTAGCCCAAGATTATGGTTGGGTTTTGGCTTTGAAGTCATTTCGCGGTTTAGAATTTTTCAGGAATTTCAAATATGATTACTTTGATTACTATTTAGGCATTACTAATGAATTTGATAGATTAGAAAAACAAAAACTCGAAAAAGAGAAAAAGGATTTAGAAAATTCAATTAAATTCCTCACTAATATTGGACAACAAAAAGACGAATTAAATCTCTCTAAATTAAAAGATGAATCATTTATTTCAAAGTCAATTGAATATTTAGACTCTTACAAAAAGAATAAAGAGGAATTAATCCAATCAGAGAAGAAACATTTATTAAAATGCAACGAATTAACTTTTTATGAAGAGCGTTTAAAAATTTTAAACAAAGTAAATAAGTCTTTAAAAAGCGAAAATCCATTAAAAAACGACTGCCCAACTTGCAAACAAGATTTACCGAGTTCTTTAGAGAATATTTATGAATATTCACAAGATGTGAATAACACATTTGCAGAAATTCAAAAAGTAAAAGATAAGCTTAAAGAATTACAAAGTTCTATAAACAGTTTAGAGGAAAGCATAAGCACTCTGAAAGATAAAGTTTCAAAAGATTATTCAGTTCTAATTCAATACAAAATTGAAGATTTATCATTTGGAACTTGGTTAGATAATAAAACAAATGTCAAACTTTCAGAAAATGTTTTAACTCAAATAGGTGAAACAACGATAATTCTCAATAAAAAAATTGAAGAGTTAAGAAAATACAAAACGGATGATGAGATTAAAAAAGAGAGAAATACACGAGATTTTCAATTTAAAAAATATTTCATCGAGCTTTTAGATGAACTGAAAGTGAAAAAATTTGAAGATGATAAATACACATTGCTTTACTGGATGGGTATTTTCCCAAAACAAGGTGTTGAACTATTAAAAACTATGTTAGCTTATTATTTTGCCTTTAACAAAGTAATTGAAGAAACAGAATATGTACATAGATTTCCATTTTTATTAGATGCCATTTTTAAAGAAGATATAGATGAGGACAATAGAAAAATGATTCTAGAATTTATTTATAGAAATAAACCGAAAAATGAACAAATAATTTTTTCATTTGCTGAGTCAATAAAAAATCCGAAGTCGGCAAATGAGTATAATAGTGAATTAATGAAAAATGAAGCTAAATTGATTTTAACTGATTTGACAACTGAAAGGTCGATTTTAAAACCAATAAATGTCAAACAAGAAGAATATTTAATGGAAACTTTGAATTTAATTGAATAAGAGCGATCGCCCAACTCATATTTGCAAAAGCGGGGGTTTCGTGCTTGTATGAAAGTTTAATGCAAGGTTCAAGTTCAGTTTTTCAAATGAACATTTGTGCTAAAAATCCCCGCCTTCGCAAATATGAGAAACGTTAGTGCCAATGCTATGACGACAACGAAACAGACATACAACTGTTGGTTTTTAATAAATCAAGACCAAGAAAAGCGAGAATTTGAGAATCTTGAAAAAGAAGCCTCACGAATTTTTCTTGACTTTATTTCAGGCAAAGACTATGGTAAAGGCGTTGGACTTTTTCGTTTCGACATTTACGTAAAACCTACAATCAATTACGGACGTCAGACCGACACAATTTATAATGGCTGTGCTCATTTAACAACACATATTGACAAACACACTTTTGAAAAATCAACGGAACAAGAAAAGGTAAAACTATTATTGACCTCTTCATTAATTCTGGCAATGTATTTAGCAGAAAATGTTCCCTTGCCAAAAGGATTTTTTGTGACAGATTTAGTTAACGACTATGAAAAATATTTAACTGAAAACTCTTTACTGATTAACAATATCCTTGACAAAAAAATTGTTTTCAAACACTTTGAAACAACACGTTTCAATTTCAGAAGGACAGAAACCATAGAAGTTGATAAGAAAAAAATCCACTTCGACTTAAATGAAATTGAAGACGAGATTAATAACAATATTGCTGGAATGACCTTCGGGAAATCAATAAACACAATTGATTTTGGTTTTGAACTATACGACTTCAATGGTGGATTTGCCAATTTTATGAAGCAAACTGAAAGTTATAAACGCTATGGGACAAAATATAAAAACTATTTAGTTGTTAAGCACTTTGACTATTCGGTTGTTAAAGACTTTGAAGGAAAAGAACAATTCGAGTTATTGAAACATAAAATATTAGAAGGAATTAATGACTTTGACACGTTAACAAAAAAGCCAAAGGACTTTGATAAGATTAAATTTTACGAAACAATAGACACAACCCTAACAGAATATGGAAAGAAGCACTGGCACTAATAGGCGTTTGGCAAAAAAGCGGGTTCAGTGCTTAAATAAAGCTTTGTGCTTCGTATCAAGTTCAGTGCTGGCAAACAAGTTTAGTCCTTCGAAATCACCAACTTTTTGTAGGTGCAAACGTTTCAAACAATCCGCAAAAAAATCATACGACACCACCAGAAAAATAAATTATACGCCCAGCACACAACTTACCAAAACCAAATTACCCAATTCTTTCCCCAAAATATCATCTAAAATTCATATTTTGCAGCACTTTATTTAGAAAATTAAGTAATGGATAAAAAGACCCTTTCAGAAAGAGATATTTGTACCAAGTTTATCACTCCTGCTTTAGAAAAAGCGGGATGGGACAAACACGTGCAGGTATTGGAGGAGGTTTCTTTTACGGATGGTAAGATTTATGTAAGAGGGAAAATCACAGCAAGAGGTACGAGGAAACGGGCAGACTATATTTTGTACTACAAACCGAATATTCCGATTGCAATCATAGAAGCTAAAGACAACAACCATTCGATAAGAGCGGGAATACAACAAGGTTTGGACTATGCCAAAATACTTGATATTCCTTGCGTCTTCAGCAGCAATGGTGACGGATTTCTTTTTCACGACCGCACAGCGACAGATGGTAACATAGAAAGTGAAATAGGTTTAGACGACTTCCCTACACCCCATCAACTTTGGCAGAAATACAAAAAGTATAAAGGCATTGAGACTCCCGAAGCGGAAAGAATAGTGTCGCAGGACTATTATTTTGACGGAACAAATCGCAAACCTAGATATTATCAACAAATTGCGGTAAACAGAACCGTTGAAGCCATAGCCAAAGGACAGAATAGAATTCTGCTTGTTATGGCAACAGGTACAGGTAAAACATACACCGCTTTTCAAATCATACATCGACTTTGGAAAAGTGGAGCAAAAAAACGCATTCTGTTTTTAGCTGACCGTACCGCTTTGATTGACCAGACACGGAGAGGCGATTTCAAACATTTTAAGGATAAAATGACGGTGGTAAAACACCGGCAAATAGACAAAAGTTATGAAATTTACTTAGCGCTTTATCAAGGCCTTTCAGGAACAGATGAAGCAGCCAATGTCTACAAACAGTTTTCAAGAGAATTTTTTGACCTCATTGTCATTGACGAGTGCCACAGAGGAAGTGCAAAAGAAGACAGCAGCTGGAGAGAGATTTTAACCTATTTTCAAAATGCTACGCATATTGGTCTAACTGCAACACCCAAAGAAACCAACGAAGCAAGCAATACCGAATATTTTGGTGACCCTGTATACACATACTCTTTAAGGCAAGGAATAGATGATGGTTTTCTTGCTCCTTACCGCGTTATAAGGGTTGCACTCAATATAGATGCCGAAGGATGGCGACCAGACCAAGGCAAAACGGACAAAGATGGCAATGAAGTTGAAGATCGCATTTATAACAGAAAAGACTTTGATAAAAGCTTGGTAATTGAAGAACGAACTGAGCTGGTTGCCAAAAAAATAACCGAATTTCTAAAAGGTTATGACCGCTTTGCAAAAACGATTGTGTTTTGTGTAGACATAGACCATGCAGAAAGAATGCGATCCGAATTAGCCAAACAAAACCCTGACTTAGTTGCAGAGAACTATAAATACATTATGCAGATTACAGGCGACAATGACGAAGGGAAAAGGGAGTTGGACAACTTCATTAGTCCAGAAGAAAGATATCCCGTCATTGCAACTACATCTGAATTGATGACAACTGGTGTAGATGCTCAAACTTGCAAAGTCATTGTGTTGGACAGCAACATCAATTCAATGACCAAGTTTAAACAAATCATTGGTAGAGGAACACGAATCAATGAAGAATACGGCAAGTTGTATTTCACAATTTTGGATTTTAGAAATGCAACAGACCTTTTTGCCGACCCGCAATTTGACGGAGACCCGATAAGAGTAAAACCCGTTGCTCAAGATACCGACTTAAGCGGCATTGTGGATGAAGAAGAGCAAAATACCGAACCCATCATCGACATTGAAACAGGAGAAGAAATTGATATTTCTCCGCCTACCATACGCTATCCTGATGTAGACTACCCACCTATTTTTGCAAGTGAACCTAGAGAAAAGGTGTATGTAAACGGTGTAGATGTTTCGATTTTGATCAGCCGAGAATTACATTTTGACCAACACGGTCGACCAATCACTACAAGTTTGAAAGACCACACCAAAAAAATCATCAAAGAACAGTTTGCTTCCTTAGATGATTTTCTCAATAAGTGGAAAAACTCAGACCGCAAAGAGGCCATCATTGCAGAACTTCAGGAACAGGGCATAATGGTGGGAGCATTGTATGAAGCTGTGGACAAGCAGGTAGATTTGTTTGATTTAATCTGTCATGTAGCATATGATCAACCTCCTATGACAAGAAAAGAAAGAGCCAACGATGTGAAAAAACGCAACTATTTTACAAAATATGGGGACCAAGCAAGAAATATTTTGGAAGCACTGTTAGACAAATATGCCGATCAAGGCATTGAAAATATGGAGAACATTCAAATTTTAACTGTACCACCAATAAGCGATTTTGGATCAGTAACTGAAATCATAAAAGTATTTGGTAGTCGTGAAGAATACGACAAAGCCATTAAAGAATTAGAAATCGAACTTTATATAGTAGCATAATAAATGAGCAACATAGGCGGAGTAATAAAATCAATTAGAGATATTTTTAGAAAAGACCCTGGTTTGAGTGGCGATGCACAACGCATCGAACAATTGGGCTGGATGATTTTTTTAAAACTATTTGACGATAAAGACAAGGAAAGAGAAATTCTTGATAGAAAATATAAATCACCAATACCAACGGAATTGCAGTGGCGTAATTGGGCAGAAAATGACGAAGGTATTACAGGCGATGAATTAATTCAGTTCATCAACAACAAACTGTTTCCTCAATTAAAAGAATTGCCAGTTACTACCGACAACCGTTTGGGCGTTATCATTCGTAATATTTTTGACGGCACTAATAATTATATGAAAAGCGGAACCACGTTCCGTCAAGCCATTAACAAGCTAAACGAAATTGATTTTAACAGCAGTAAAGAGCATCACGTTTTCAATGCCATTTACGAAGACATTTTACAAGGACTTGCCACCAAAAAAGACACTGGCGAATTTTATACCCCAAGAGCCGTAACGCAGTTTATCATTGATATGGTAAATCCAAAATTGGGCGAAAAAATTATTGACCCAGCTTGTGGCACAGCAGGTTTTTTGGTTTGTGCCATTGAACATTTGGGAAAGCAAGTAAAAAATTTGGCTGACCGCAAAACCTTACAAGAAACCATCACAGGCACAGAGTTAAAGCCTTTGCCTTTTATGTTAAGTGTGGTAAACTTGATAACACATGACATTGAAGTGCCACAAATACTAAATACCGATGCACTAAGCCGTGAACTCACTTCATTACGCCAAGCCGACAAAGTTGATATTATTGTGGCCAATCCTCCATTTGGTGGTGTGGTTGGTGATGGAATGGAAACAAATTTTCCTTTGAACTACCGCACTAAAGAAAGTGCAGACTTGTTTTTAATTTTGTTTATTCAACTGCTAAAAGATGGCGGACGAGCAGGAATTGTATTGCCCGATGGCAGTTTAACAGGTGATGGCGTAAAACAACGTGTAAGGCAAAAATTGCTAGAAGATTGTAATGTGCATACCATTGTAAGGTTACCACAATCTGTCTTTGCACCTTATGCCACCGTAAACACCAACTTGATATTTTTTGAAAAAGGCAAAAAGACCAAAGACATTTGGTATTATGAACATACTTTGCCCGAAGGTGCAAAAGCCTACAACAAAACAAAACCAATCCGTATTGAAGAATTTGATACCATAAAAAAATGGTGGAAAAAAAGAGAGGAAAGCGAAGTGTGTTGGAAAGTTTCCATAGATACAATCATTGAACGCAATTATGATTTGGATATTAAAAACCCGAATAAAGTTGTAGAAGAAGTTGATTTAAACATTGGTAAAATTTTAAGCATCCTAAAAACAGAAAACAATAAAGTAAGTTCTATTATTCAAGAACTTGAAAACGATTTGGCTAAATGACAATATTAGAACTATTCAAAAAAGTACATCCTTCTGTATTGGCTGCCAAAATGATTTTTAAGCATTTGCAGGATAATTTTCCTGTACTTAAAATCTCCGACATTGCCGATACTTCAAGCGGTGGCACTCCAAACCGTGGAATGATAGAATATTATAACGGTGATATTCCTTGGGTAAAATCAGGCGAATTAAAAGATGGCATTATTACAAATTGTGATGAATACATTACAGCATCAGGTTTAAAAAACTCATCTGCAAAACTTTTTCCTAAAGGCACTTTGTTAGTTGCAATGTATGGTGCAAACATTGGCAAGACTGGTGTTTTAGATTTTGATGCAACAACAAATCAAGCGGTCTGTGCAATTTTTCCGAAAGTTGACATTTCAAAAGATTTCTTGTTTTGGTATTTCAAACAACAACGTATTGAATTTATAGCTATTGGCAAAGGCGGAGCACAGCCGAACATTAGTCAAACAGTAATTAATAATGCTTCAATCGTAGTTCCTGACCCAAAAATTCAAAAGAAAATAGTTGATTTCTTGGAAGCAATTGAACAAGGCAAAGGCATTGACAATAATTTCTTTATTCCTGAAGTGCTTGAAGATGTTGAACGAATTTACAAGTACAAGAATAGCTACATTGATTTATCTGATAGTTTTGAAAACCAACTCTCCCAAATCTCTAACCTAAACCAAGCCATTTTACAAGAAGCCGTACAAGGAAAATTGGTAAAGCAAGACCCAAAAGACGAACATGCCAGCGAACTACTCAAACGCATCAAAGCCGAGAAAGCCAAATCTGGCAAAAAAGAAAAACTATTGCCACCCATCAAACCCGAAGAAATTCCATTTGAAATTCCTGAAAATTGGGTGTGGTGTCGGTTGGGTGAAATCAGTAAATATATAACTAGTGGTTCAAGGGACTGGTCTAAATTTTACTCGAAGGAAGGTGCACACTTTATACGATCAGGAGAAATCAAAACAAATTCTGTTGTACTTAAGGACACTATCAAAGTTAAACTGCCAGAGAAAATCGAAGGCAAAAGAAGCCTAGTTGAACAAGGTGATTTACTTACAACAATAACAGGAGGTAATGTTGGCAAATGTGCGTATATCGATTTTGTAATTCCAGAATCTTATGTTAGTCAATCAGTTGCGTTAACTAAACTTGTAGACATAAGAATTGGAAAATTCATTCATTACTGTTTTCAAAGTCCAATCGGTACTAGTACTGACTTAAAGGAATCGGTTTATGGAATTGGAAGGCCTGTTCTGAGTTTGCCTCAAATAGAAAATTTAAGAATCCCCCTTCCCCCGTTATCCGAACAAAAAAGCATCGTATCCGAAATAGAGAAGCAATTGGCCAAAACAAAGCAATTAAAAGAACACATCATCGCAAACCAACAAGCCACAGAACAATTGCTAAAAGCATTGTTGCATCAGGCATTTGAGGTGAAGGAAATGGAAGAAGTAAATAATTAAAAATAAAACAAATGAAAAACAACTGACATTGTGAGCAGTCGAAGAGCTGAAGTGTGCGTTTTATGGTATAGATGAAAATCTTGTCACGCCCAACTTGAAAAACGGTTGGGGCTAAGGTATTTCACATTTGCAATTAATAGATGAATTTATTTCACTTCTAGATAAAGCAATAAGCTGACCCACCAGTGTAACAACTGTTGAGAAGACCTTTAGGATTGGATGTTTCTTTAAGTTCATAATTGAATTTATAAGCAAATATACGATTAATATTTCGCTACCCAGCTTGAGTCGGAGCAGCAACTATTTACTAAAAAGTAAGTACGAGCTGTAAAAGCATGCACATTTCGGGAATTAGGTAACTAATTCTAAAAGCAAATAGCTTCGCATTGGGTCTTCGCTGCTCACTCTTTTTTTAAATAAAATGGAAGTAAAGAAAAAGAAAGATTGGTTTAAAATTAAAAGGTATCCTCACATAGGATTGCCCTTAGACAATCGTGACCGTTTCAAATGGATTGAACCTTATATCACCAACCCTGAAAAAATTGCCAAGCATTCTTTCTTACCTTTTATCCATAAGAAATCCAAGGTTAAAAAATTCAGGAAGTCCTATTCAAAGGATGACGGAACCGCAATTATGAGCCAGCTATCTGAAAAAAAAGTACTTAGAAATCCATCAAAAAAAGAAAGGGAACTATTTTATGCCAGCCACATGGATTCATTGATATTTAGTTACTATGCAATGTTACTCTCTGATGCTTATGAAGACAAAATAAAAGAAAATGGCATTGATGAGGTAGTGACCGCATATCGTTCTGTTCCTATTAATCCATCAAAAATTGATGGTTCAAATAAATGCAATATTGATTTTGCTAATGATATTTTTAAATATATCTTGAATTATAAAGAAGAAGAGTTTACTGTAATTGCTTTTGATATTTCAAGTTTCTTTGATAAGCTTAATCACAAAAAACTCCGAGAGGTTTGGGCTGATGTTTTAGGAGTAGAAAAATTACCAATTGACCATTTTAATGTTTTTAAAAATATAACAAGGTTTAGCCATGTAGATATTGTAGATATTTTCGAAGAGTTCAAAGACAAAATATATACTAGGAAAACAAATAAACTTGGCGAACCATTACAAATAAAACAAAAGAAGGTTGATAAAATAAAGTATTTACGGAATCAAGACGCTATCGCATTTTGTAAAGAGAAAGAATTTTTTAAAGTAAAAGGTAAACTTCTTCAACCTTCAAAGACAAGAATTATTGACGATATTGAAGTATATAGAGATTTTGGTATTCCGCAAGGCTCACCTATAAGTTCTGTATTAGCAAATATTTATTTATTGCACTTCGATACACTTTTGAATAAATTTATTTCAGCCAGAGACGGTATCTATCGCAGATATTCAGATGATATGGTTGTAATTTGCCCGAGTGAAGTTAAAGAAGAATTACTACAACATGTATATGACAAAATAAAAAACTACAAATTAGAAATTAATGAAGACAAAACACAAATTTTTCAATTTAAGCGTGTTGAAAATAAACTACTTTGTGGTCAGGAATTCAAAGACTGCATTAATTGGAATAAAAACTTCATTTATCTTGGTTTTGAGTTTGATGGAAGTCACGTTTTGCTAAAATCAGCAAGTATTTCTGGCTATTATAGGAAAATGAAGCGTGCAATTGCAAGAGCGAAAAATTTTTCAAGCAGAAAGTTTAATCCTGAGAAAGGCATTATTTTTAAACGAAGAATATTTAGAAAGTTTTCTTACAAAGGAGCAAAAAGATATAAAAAATATGTATGGAATAAAGTTGAAAAGAAATTTAAAAAAATAGAGTCATATAATTGGGGTAATTTCCTATCTTATGCTTACAAGGCATCTAATATAATGGTTAACAATAAAATCAAACAACAAACAAAAAGACATTGGAATATTTTGAACAAACTAATTAAATAGCCAACCCATTTTGCAAGCTCAATTAAAAACCGCACGACTTGTCACGACCTTTCGTGAAGCTGACACATATCCAAAGTTTTTAATAGATTGCAAAGCCGACCCAAAAGAAAAAGAAATTTTTAAAAATGCCCCACCACACGACAAAAAGACAAATGAGAGTAAGCAAAACAAGACATACAAGCCTCGACAGACAGATAAGCAGTGGTGGTGACCGCACATACCCAAAAGGCTGGGTTTCGTATTCCGAAGACAGTTTTGTGGTCAATCAAACATTAGTTTTTCAAATAAAGTTTTGTGGTAAAAGTCCCACCTTACGGAGGTTGTAAAACATAGATAAAAGGCAAAAAAATAGATTATGAAATTCCTAGTATTTTTTATTTTAATGTTAACTACAATTATTTGAATGATCAATCAAATATGACTATTGATATATTAAATAAAATATTCAAAATAGTATGGATACCAAATTAACTCATCCTTTCCCCAAAATATCATCTAAAATTCATATTTTGCAGCACTTTATTTAGAAAATTAAGTAATGGATAAAAAGACCCTTTCAGAAAGAGATGTTTGTACCAAGTATATTACTCCTGCTTTGGAAAAGGCGGGGTGGAACAAACAGAAGCAGATATTGGAGGAAGTTTCTTTTACTGCCTGGAATACTTCGTTTTTAATTGGTTCGTCAATAACGAACCAATTAAACGAATCATAAAAGCCATCATTAACAATGCATCAGGTAGGCGATATCGAACGGTATGGAACAGGTATTTTAGAAATGATTAAACTTTCTAAAGAAGCAGAATTGATATCTCCAGAATTTATTATCAATGAAGGATTTAAGGTGATTTTGTGGAGACCTTCTGCTTCTGGAAAAGGAATACATGATACCGCAAAAGATACCATACATGACACCGCACATGATACCGCACATGATACCGCACATGATACCATACATGATACCATACATGATACCATACATGATGCTAAGTTTATTGCCATAGAAAACCTATCTCATAGGGTTGTATGGTTACTAAATGATGAAATGAGCAGGGATGAAATAATGTCTACTTTGGAGCTTAAAAACAGAGATAATTTTCAAAAAGCATATATCAAATTAGCGATAGAAGATGGCTTAATAGAGTTAACCCTACCTGAAAAGAAAACAAGTAAGAATCAAAAATATAGGTTGACTAAAAAGGGGAAATCGTTACAGGCGTAACAACTAAAACTATTCTCAAAAAAACATAGTAAAAATGCTGATATTTTGAGAAATATTCTCATTTTTTGACAATTATTCAATTTTAATGCTTATTTTGGCGAAATAATCAAAAAAAAGCAATTATGTTACTAGAATTTAGTGTCGCAAACTTCCTTTCTTTTCGTGAAAGAAAGACTTTGAGCTTAGTTGCATCTAGCATAAGTGACTACAAAGAATCAAATACGATTACTTCTGAAAGGCATACACTTTTAAAAGGAGCTATAATTTATGGTGCTAATGCTAGTGGTAAATCAAACTTCATTCGTGCTATGAGCACTATGAAAAGAATAGTAATGCAATCATTTAATCAATCTTCCACAAAGACATTAGATGTTACTCCATTTTTATTGAATACTGAAACTGAAAATAGCCCATCATATTTTGAAGTTCTATTTGAAATATTAAATATCAGATACAGATATGGATTTGAAATAACAAACAAGGAAGTAGTAAGTGAATGGTTATTTGAATCAAAGAAAAATGCCGAAAAATTATTATTCATAAGAGAAGGTGATGGAATAGAAGTTTCGCCTTCTTTTAAAGAAGCAGAAAACCTTGAAAGCAAAACAAGAAATAACGCTTTATTTTTATCAATTATAGACCAATTTAATGGAGTTACAGCTAAAAAAATAATGAATTGGTTTAATAACTTTATTACCATTTCAGGACTCACACATGAGAACTATGAATTGATAACATTAAAAATGTTGGAAAAAGGGGATGTTAATCAGATAATGAGTGATTTTTATTTTACATTGGAATTAGGGTTTGATGGAATTTCTATCAAAAAAGAAAAATTAAATCCAAAAAGCGTATTGGAAATTGGGCAAGAATCTATAGCCCGATCTTTTATTAAAGATATAGAAGATGGCTATCATTTTGACATTAAAACATTTCACCATAAATACGATAAAAATGATAACAAATCAGGTGAAATAGAATTTAACATGCGTAGTCAGGAATCAGCAGGAACTAACAAAGTATTTAATATATCAGGACCTATTTTTGATGTATTACACGATGGTGGCGTATTGGTAATTGACGAGCTTGATTCAAGTTTACATCCACTAATGACACTTGCTATAACAAGACTCTTTAATTCAGAAAAAGATAATTCTAAAAATGCACAATTAATTTTTTCAACTCACGATACCAACTTATTTTCCTATGGAAAGTATCGAAGAGACCAAATTTATTTTGTAGAAAAAGACAAATACGGTGCATCTGATTTATATTCATTGGTTGAGTATCGTGAAGAAGATGGCAATAAGGTTCGTAAAGACCGTTCATTTGAAAGTGACTATATACAAGGTAGATATGGTGCTATTCCATACATTGGAGATATTTCTAAAATAGTAGCGGAATGGCAAGTAAAGTAAAAATACCGAATCATATTAAAAAAAGACACGAGCGAACCGAGTCAAAACGTTTAGAAGAAACAAAGACTAAGCGAAGATTTTTCCTCATTGTGTGCGAAGGAGAAAAAACAGAACCAAACTATTTCGAATCTATTAAAAACGATTTACCTAAAGGGGTGTTGGATGTTTATGAATTTAAGATTTTAGGCAATGGGCATAACACCGTTTCACTAGTCAATAGTGCAATGGCTTTACGTAATAAATGGCAAGCACAAACAAATAGAACCGTTGACAAATTGTGGATAGTGTTTGATAAAGATAGTTTTTCAGACCAATCTTTCAATTCTGCAATTCAAACCTGCATTGCAAATAGTCCTAGTATTGATTGTGCGTGGACAAATGAAGCGTTTGAACTTTGGTATCTACTGCATTTTCACTATTACAACACAGGTATAAGTAGAAAGCAATACCAGGATTTGATAGAAGACAATTTTAAGAAAAAAGGACTAAAAGATTACGTATACAAAAAGAATAGCACAGAAATGTATTCCTTATTAGAAACCTATGCAAGTAGAGAAAATGCTATAAGAAACGCTGTGAATCTCGAAAAGCTTTATATTGGACAACAAAACTATTCAGTCCAAAACCCTCGCACTATGGTTTATAAACTTGTTGCCGAACTTTTTGAACTAGAAAAAATAATTGATGAGGTAAACAACAAATGAAAACACAAGTCACCAAAAGCACCTACCTGAAAGTAGGGTTCAGTGCTCCTATGAAAGTGAAGTGCTAAATCAAAGTTTTAATTTTAATGCTAAAAATCCCTACCTGAGTGTAGTTGTGGACCGTTGACATTCATTGCAAAAAGACATCCAGCACATAATTAAACACGAATAATGGAAGAAAAAATAAAGAAATACTTGTCTGATTTAGAGGAAGAAAAAGGAATTAAAATACTGCTTGCTTGTGAGACAGGCTCAAGAGCATGGGGATTTCCTTCACCTGACAGTGATTTTGATGTCAGGATTATTTACAAACATGAGAAAGATTGGTATTTAGGTCTGACCGAAGAAAAAGACACAATCGAATATTTTCTTGAAAATAATGAAATTGATATAAGTGGTTGGGATTTGAGAAAAAGCCTTCGATTACTAGCAAAATCGAATCCCCCTTTGCTCGAAAGAATTCAATCTCCTATAATTTATAAAGTTGATAAAGCGTTCCTGACTGGAATTAATATTGTTGCCCAAAAGACATATTCAAGGATTGCTACAATCCACCATTATTTGAGTATGGCAAAAAAAGCATTTGAAGAAGTAGTGAATTCTGAAGAATATAAACTGAAAAAATTCTTTTATGCACTTCGTGCGTCTGCGGCTTGTTTATGGATTTTAGAAAAGGTGGAAATTCCTCCAATTGAGTTTGGTCAAATGTTAAATGGGCTCGATTTGTCTGCAAATTTAAAAACAAGGATTGGAGAACTAATAGAAATAAAATCATCTATTAGCGAAACATACATACATAAAGGAGAGAATGACTTGATTGAATTTATGAAAGCCTGTATTGAAAGAGCTGAAAACGAATCACAAAGTTTACCATCTTCAAAAGCAAAAATGACTGATTTGAATGATTTTTTTCTCAAAACATTGGCTTAACTTATGACGATTGATGATTTAAGAAATAGAGACCTAATAATTCTTGAGTGTATTAGTGGTAGTAAAGCATACGGATTAGATACCCCAACTTCTGACACTGACATTAAAGGAGTTTTTATTCTGCCTAAAGAGGAATATTATGGATTGAACTATATTCCTCAGGTGAATAATGAAACAAACGATATTGTATTTTATGAGCTTGGCCGGTTTATGGAGTTGCTTTCGCTAAACAATCCAAACATTTTGGAATTACTCAACACTCCAGAGAATGCAATAATCTATAAGCATCCCTTTCTATCTGAAATTAAATCTGAATTTATTTTATCCAAACTTTGCAGTAATACTTTCGGGAAATTTGCACTATCTCAGATTAAAAAAGCGAAAGGGCTAAAAAAGAAGATTGTAAATCCTGTAGCAAAAGAACGAAAAAGTGTATTGGCATTTTGTTTTGTTAATTACGAACAAGGAGCGATTCCACTTGAAAAATATCTGGATATTAAGGGCTGGAATCAAGAAAATTGCGGATTAGTGAATATTCCATACATGAAAGATATTTATGGATTATTCTATTCTGAAGGTCTTGGATTCTGTGGAATAATAAAAGGGAAAGATTCTAATGATGTTTGTTTGAGTTCAATTCCAAAAGGAACTAAGCAAGAATCTCTACTATATTTTAATCGGGACGGTTACTCGACCTATTGCAAGGAATATCGTGAATATTGGGATTGGGTTGATAAACGAAACGATGAAAGATATGAAAACACTAAAAGTCACGGAAAGAATTATGATGCTAAAAATATGATGCACGTATTCAGACTTTTAGAAATGGCCATCGAAATTGGGACACAGAAAAAAGTCATTGTAAAAAGACCAAATCGGGATTTTTTACTTGAAATTAAATCAGGCAAATTCGAATACGAAGAATTATTAAAAATGGCTGACATAAAACAGGAGGAAATGGAATTGGCTTTTGAAAATTCAGAATTGCCAAATGAACCAAACTTGGAAATGATAAATAATTTAACTTATAGATTGAGAGATAGATTTTATAAAGTCAAAGAATAAACAATAAACAAGGAAATGCAACAGGTTTTAAGAGAGGCGTTGAGGAAAGAACCAGTTGAAATATAACAGACTTCTCCAACCAATATTATATTTTACCCTGTCACATAGAATAAAAACATGAAAACAACCTTTTTATTATCCTTACTTCTCTTCACGCTCCTTTCCTGCGAAAAAGAATTAATTCCATTAAAAGGTGATTTAGGTGGAGTATGGCATTTGAAAGAAATATTAACAGATCCTGGTGATGGCAGTGGAAAATTTATGCCTGTGGTAAGTGATAAAACCATTCAATTCTTTGAAGATCATACTGTCACATCCAATGGGAATCTTTGTGATCTATCAATTGAAAGTACTGTCGCTTCCACAGCCAAGTATTCCTTAGTAGATTCTTCTTTTACATCAAAAAAGTGTAACTATACAGGTAGAAATGTGTTATTTAGATTAAAGTCATCTGATACTATGTTAGTTTATATACCGTGTTTTGAGCCGTGAGTGAGCAAGTATGTTAAAAAATAATCTATTGGGAAACGCCTTAGTTTCAGGAAGCGAGATATCACTAAACATTCAAAATAAAACAGCCATGACAGAAAAAGAGAAAATGCTTAAAGGAGATTATTACAATGCCAGAGATTCGGAATTGATAAAAATGTATCATAACGCAAGGAGGTTATTAAAAGAATATAATAATCTTAATTCAGAATTAACCCACGAAAGAGAACGAATTTTAAGTGAACTTTTTGGATATAAAGGGTCGGGCGTTTGGATTGAGACACCATTTTTCTGTGATTATGGGGAGAATATTTCAATCGGAGAAAACACATTTATAAATACAAATTGTATGTTTTTGGATGATAATAAAATAACCATAGGAAAAAATGGGCTGATTGCACCTTATGTTCAAATATATACAGCGACCCATCCATTAAAAGCATCAGAACGAGTAATTGGAAACGGAATCGGATCTCCTTATCTGACTTCAGCAAAGCCAGTTACCATTGGCGACAATGTTTGGATTGGTGGGAATTCTGTGATTTTTCCAGGCGTAACGATTGGTAACAATGTAACAATTGGAGCGGGAAGTGTTGTATCGAAAGATATTCCAGACAATGTTTTAGCATTTGGTAATCCTTGTCAAGTGAAAAAGGAATTATAAAAAAGTTAATGGTTAATGGTTAATGGTTAATGGTTGATGGTTAATGGTTAATGGTTAATGGTTAATGGTTGATGGTTGATGGTTGATGGTTAATGGTTAATGGTTAATGGTTAATGGTTGATGGTTAATGGTTAATGGTTAATGGTTAATGGTTAATGAGGGTTAATGATAAATTATTAATGGTTAATGATCAATTGTAAATTATTAATGTTCAATGATAAATGGTTAATGGGGGTGAAAGAGAATGTTATAAAAAATAAAAGTTTTTTGTTTGCAGTTAGGGTGGTAAAGCTCTATCAGTATTTATGTGAGCAGAAAAAGGAGTTTGTGTTGGCAAAACAGTTACTTAGAAGTGGGACAAGTGTTGGGGCAATGGTGCGGGAAGCTGAGCACGCTGAAACTAAGAATGACTTCAAACATAAAATGGGCATTGCCCAAAAAGAAATCAATGAAACCATTTACTGGCTCGAACTCTTAAAAGAAACGGATTACTTGACCACAGAACAATTTGAAAGCATGAACAGCGATGCAACTGAAATCATCAAGTTGATAACCGCTATTTTAAAATCAACAAAAGCCAACATTAGCAATTAATGGTTGATGGTTGATGGTTAATGGTTAATGGTTAATGGTTAATGGTTAATGAGCAATGGGTAATGGTTAATGGTTAATGGTTAATGAGCAATGGTTAATCGTTAATGGTTAATGAGCAATGGTTAATCGTTAATGGTTAATGGTTAATGGTTAATGGTTGATGGTTAATGGTTAATGGTTAATGGTTAATGAGGAATGGGTAATGGGGTTCGTTAACAATTAACAACTAATAATTAACCATTAATAAAATCTATTCATTATTTTCGCTTCTTAATATAAAATCATCATTTCTACATTGTTAAATCTTTTTTGCTAAATGCTTGTAGCTTTTATTTTTCTCTATATAGCTGTGACGATCGGTATCAGCTTTTATGCTCATAGTAAAATAAAGTCTGCTTCAGATTTTATATCCGCGGGTAGAAGTTTGCCAACTTATATCAATTCGGCAGCATTTTTTGCGCTTTGGTTTGGAAGTGAGACTATTTTTGGGGCGAGTACGGAGTTTATGAAGGGTGGTTTTAGATCGATTATTGAAGATCCGTTTGGCGGAGTGCTTTGTCTTGTGTTGGTGGGTTTGGTATTTGCAAAAAAGATGTACAACCTCAATATTTTTACCATCGGTGATATATTTCACGAACGTATGGGTAGAGATATCGAAGTTATGGCGAGTGTAATGATGATAGTGAGCTTTTTTGGGTATGCCGCAGCACAAATTGTAGCCTTAGGTTTGTTGTTTTCTACTATTTTTCCTGAGGTGAGTCTATCTGCTGGCATCATCATAAGTGCCATAATCGTTGTCTTCTATATTTTCAAAGGTGGTATGTTGGCTGTAACATTGAATGATTTTTTACAAAGTATTTTGATCATTGTTGGGCTTGTTGCTATTGCCATCTCCGTCACTGATCGAGCGGGAGGATACCAAGTGATCTTTAATAGTATTCCAAAAGAACATTTTAAATTTTTTCCAGAAAAGGATGCCGTGTCGATCACAAATTGGATAGGTGCTTGGCTGGTGCTAGGATTTGGAAGTATCGTCTCTCAAGATATTTTTCAACGGGTTAACAGTTCAAAATCTGCGGAGGTAGCCAAAAAGTCGACTTTGTATGGGGCTTTACTGTATGGGATTTTTGCATTTGTACCATTATATATTGTAAGTGCTGTACGAGTGATCCAACCCAATGTGTTAGAAGGAGACTTACAAGTAGCATTGCCTACGATGGTATTAAACACCATGCCTATTGGCTTACAAGTTTTATTTTTTGGGTCACTTTTTAGTGCTATTATGAGTACATGTAGTGGGGCACTTTTGGCACCCGCTTCACTTTTGTCTGAGAATATATTGAGCACTTCTGATGAAGAACCAAAGCTTCTTAACAAGACCAAACTTGCCATTCTTGTGGTTGGTTTTATTTCCACCTTACTCGCTTTTTCTAGCCAAAATATCTTCAATCTCGTAAGTGAGTCGAGTGTATTTGGGCTTGTCTCGATCTTTGTTCCTTTTTGTGCTATTTTATTTACAAAGTATAACTCGAGAGTAGGAACAATCCTTTCTATGTTGTGTGGTACATTCGTTTGGATTTATTTTGCCTTTATCAAAGAATCAGAAATTAGTCCATTAATTTTTGGGTTTATTGCTAGTTTGGGTGGTTTATTTGCTGGTTTGGTAATTGACAAAATCACGCGAAATGGGGGTTAAAACTTTGGCATTATTTTGAACTAAATAAAAAAGGATTCCTATATTGGTCGTACCTACGGCACTCTAGCTTGCTTTTTATTATTAACAATGGTTTTCAAACCATTGTTACAAAATCCTCCGACCTTCAAGGTCTTTTTTAAAGGAATATTTGGTGAAAAAAATCTATCTTGCCTCAAAGAATAATTATTAAGAGAATCGAAACCTGTAAGGTTGACAAATTTTGTAACTGCGGTTTTTAAACCGTAGGTGTAGAAACTATAACAAATTTTTGAGTGTCTTAGGTACGTCCAATTTTTATCCACCCAAATAAATAAGATATTTCCGTAGCACTACTATTCAAAGATTTTTTGTAAAATTTTTATCTACAAAATGATCTCACATCTTTAGACTAATTGTGTTTAATTATTAATTTTAATCGTATATTGATAGGTAGTTGCCGCAGGCGTGGTGCTCACATTTTCAGTAGATTTTGATTCCGACACAATATTATAAGATATTTGTTGAATCGTAGGTGGAATCATATTTTGAGCCTGAACTTTAGGTAAGGTAAATTGCACTTTTATAATTTTATGGAACAACACCTTGAGATTTCTTGGGTTTTTAGGAATCGTAAATTTTAATAATTCTACAATCCGCTTAGCTTCTAAATCACAAGTTGGGGATAATGAACCTAAAATTTGTGAGGTTGTCACATTACCTTCAAAGTCGATGGTAATTCTAACTTCTACGACACCTTCCGTTTTACTTTCAAGTGCATCTACTGGGTATTTTAATATTGTTTGTAAGAAGGTCGTCATAGCCTTATTACCTCCCTCATAGATGGGTTGTTTGATAAATACGTCTTGTCTTATGGATTTTTTCATAGAGAAGAATCATTGTCTTCAATCACAAATCCCAATGATTTAAGGTGTTCCCAAAAGTCTGGATAAGATTTTGAAACCACTGCAGGGTCATTAATAAATATTGGGTGCTGTATGGCAAGAGGTGCCAAAGCCATAGCCATTCTATGATCTTGATACGTATCAAAGGTTGGACTCATACCGTAAGTTGCCTCACCTTCTATCATGTAGAAATCATCTCCTTCACTATCAATGAATCTTTTTGGCACTTTAGATAGATACACCTGCACTTTTGCCAACTCTGTTTGAAATGCTTTAATTCTATCTGTCTCTTTGATAAACAATGTCTTCAATCCCGTAAACAATCCGTTGACATTTAAAGCAGCGCACATGGCAAATACGGTTTGAGCAATGTCTGGTTGCTTAATAAAATCGTATTCTATAAATGTCTGAGCTTTTGAATCCGCGGACTTCACAAGTCTCACTTCCTTATCACTGTAAGTACTAGCTACACCAAATGAAGACGCGATAGATGCAATCGCTGAGTCTCCCTGCAATGAATTTTGGAAAAGGCCTTCGAGGGTAATATCTGCACTACCAGCTATAGCAGCGATGCTGTAATAATACGATGCTGCTGACCAATCTGCTTCGACGAAATATGGTCTTGCCTGATACGTTTGTCTTTCTACAGTAATGATATTGTCTATCCAAGTATGATTGACACCAAAATATTGCATAATCGAAAGCGTCATCTCCAGATATGGTCTAGAGACTAGATCTTCTAAAATCGTTAATTTCAAACCATGAGGTAAGATCGGAGCTACCATCAATAAGGCCGAAAGATATTGACTACTTACATTGCCTTTGATGCTCACTTCTTTGTTGATCGTAGATTGGTGTGGGCCAAATTGCAGTGGTGGATATCCTTCATTTTCAAGATAAGTAACATTACATCCTAGCATATTGAGTGCATCAACCAATGGGCCTACAGGTCTTTGTTTCATTCTTGAAGAACCTGTCAACTGTCTGTCTTCCCCTTTTATGGCTAGATAAGCCGTCATAAATCTAAAAGTGGTACCTGCGTGATGTGCATCAAGAACATATTCGTCACTTCCTAACAGTTGCATTAAGGTAGCTGTATCATCTGATTCAGATACATTTTCTATCTCAAAATCTTCTCCACATAAGGCCCTAATTAATAGCACCCTATTAGCAATTGACTTCGAACCAGTAAGTTTTATCTTCCCTTTTAGGTCTTTTTGAGGGCAGGTAATCTTTATTTGTTTAGTCATTCCACAAAAAAGTAAGGTTTTGAATGATATCAGGATGAAGGCTTTTGGCCACGGGACAAGTTAATGCCGCTTTTTCTAAAATAGTTTTTTCCTTGTTGGTATATGTCCTATTTGGCATATGAAATGCTACATCTACTTGACTAACCCTTCTTGGGTCAGAAGCCATGTGTTTGAGTACCTCTGCTTTGGTACCTTCAATATCTATTTCGTGATTATTTGCTGCGATCCCCATGATGGTCATAGCACACGCACTCAATGAGGTAGCCAATAAGTCTGTAGGACTGAAAGCCTCTCCTTTTCCATTGTTATCTGTTGGAGCGTCGGTGATGATTTCTTCTTTTGATTTGATGTGCGTACACACTGTGCGAAGTCCACCTTTGTATAAAACTTCCGAAGTCATATTATTCTTCTTTTTCTTTTTGTTCTAATCTTGCTTTTTGCTCGGCCATCCTAAGCTCTTGTTTTTCTTTCTTTTGTTTTTCATACCATTCTCGCTCTTGCTCCTCAATGATATTGTATCGTTTGATGATCTCTTTGACCAATCGATGACGGACTACATCTTCTTCACTTAAAAAGACTTGAGCGATACCATTGATATTGCCTAGAATATCTAAGGCGCCTTTTAAACCAGATTTTTGATTGTAGGGAAGGTCAATTTGTGTTAAATCACCTGTAATAATACATTTGGCGTTAGGCCCCAATCTTGTCAAAAACATTTTGATTTGAGGAGGTGTACAGTTTTGTGCTTCATCCAAGATGATAAAAGCATTATCAAGCGTTCGTCCTCTCATATACGCTAACGGAGCCACTTCGATCACTCTATTTTCCATGAAAAATTTAAGCTTATCACTAGGAAATAAGTCATCCAAAGCATCGTACAAAGGCCTTAAATATGGATCAATCTTGTCCTTTAGATCTCCAGGTAAGAATCCAAGACTTTCACCTGCCTCTACTGCCGGCCTCGTCAAGATGATTTTCTTCACCAATTTACTTTTTAGTGCGGCAACTGCTAATGCTACAGCTGTATACGTTTTTCCGGTCCCCGCAGGTCCTATGGCAAATAATATATCATTACTTCTCGATTGATCAACCAACTTTTTTTGGTTAATTGTCTTGGCTTTTATTGGTCGGCCATCCTTACCATATACGATTACATGCTTGTTTTCTTCACTGGCTATCTTGCCAATTGATGGATCGTTGCCTAAAAGGTGATCCTCTAATTCTTGCATCGTCACATTACCATGCTTTTTGATGGTCGAAAGGATGTTTTTAAAAAATACGTCAACGATTGCCACGTCTTCATCGCCACCAACGATCTTGAGCAACATACCTCTAGATGTTATTTTTACATTTGGAAATGATTTTTTGATTAATTTAATCTTTGCGTCATTTTCTCCGAATATGACTAAAGGGTTTATTCCTTCAATACTGATATTTACTTCAGCAAGGCTACTTGAGTTTGGTTCTATCAAATTTCTTTTCTATTTGTGTGTGTTACAAAAGTATAATATCTATATCACATCTTATAAATTAATATGTGAAATTTTTATTACTTAACTTAAAAAGGTCATTTACAATAGATAATAAAAATATAAATTTACTTTTCATCTTTCATTGACATAAAATGCAAACGTATTAAGATGTCATTTGTTTAATTAAAGGGAGTTTCGGACATGTTTTCAATGTTCAAATTCTGGAAATTTTCAAATGTTGGAAATGTTCAAATGTTGGAAATGTTCAAATGTTGAGAATCATAAGCTGAAATAAGAAATATCCCTTGTTTTAAAAAAGGGCATTACCCTATAATTACGTTAAATCTTTTAGAACTGAGGTAAGTTTTATGCAATTTTTAATAAAAACTGCTTAAAAGTTCAGGGTGAATGACAAGTATAATTTGGGTCTTTATTTCCCATTTAAAGACCAATCGTAATCATTATAAATCACTTTTGCATCCTTTTTTACTTGTACAGCACTATACTTATTTATAAAGGTGACGAGATCTCCAAAATCCTTTGCATACCACTCAAATATTTTGGATATTTTGGCAGATGAAGGGGATAATGTCTGAAATCGCTTATTATTGATAAAAGTTTTGGTAACCGCTTCTAATTGTGTATTAAGCGTTTTACCCATGAATGCAGCATTCAATAATGGCGGGCATGATGCAGCACCACAATTTACAGCAAAATGAATTCTAGCATCTTTATACTTTGGTCTGATAATGTCATTTTCAATATAGTTTAAGGAATACTTTTTTCCATCAATGGTAATTCGTTTCACATCCCAAGTCTTTCCGCCGTCGAGATTTTGGATGCTCTTCAATGGATAATTATCTACCAATAGCGACACGGTAAACGCATTGTAGGCATTAATCCAAAATGCCAACTGCTCGTCTTTTGACCACGCATCTAACACCTTTGTGTTACTAAATTCTTTAGTGATTTTATCCAATTCACTGCGATTAGCCTTAATACTTTTGTAGTTTACCTCTCCGGTAGTAGATACATATTTTTTTAAAAAAGTGTTCCAATCAGCATATGTGGGCTGAGCTATGCTTTTTAATGTAAAGAGTAAGCTTAAAAGAACTATACTATATTTCATTTTAATAAATTTTAAAACAAAAGTATAACGGAATTATCACATAAATGTAACAAAAATTGGCTCTATATCGAAAGCTGTGGGTAAAAACACATGTAAAAGAATTCTACGTAATCAAGTAGCAATACCCCTCAATCAATACTCTGTTCTTTTGTCTTGATACAAAAGAACCAAAAAATCAAGGCTTTAACCAAAAATACTAAAATCACTTCATAAAACCTAAATTTGAAAAACTCGCATAAATTTTGAGCTTCGATTAATATGTTATAATACAATATCATTTTGATTTTATAGCATTACGTGCTCAAACAGTTTCAAATTTTTAACGGTTTTATTCCGTAATTTTTTAACGTATTTTTGATTAAGGCCACTTCAAGAATGAGCCTAAGTTATTTATAAACAATTTCTCAATCCATACACATCGACATGGAGCCCAATAATTACGTATGATTAAAACGACCTAAGATATAGCTTACAAAGATTAAAAAAAGTTACTACCAATCACTTTTTTAATGCTGCTTAAACCTCCTGATCGCCTCCGTCAACTTAGGTACAATTTCAAACAAATCACCTACTACCCCATAATCTGCAGCTTTAAAGAAAGGTGCTTCGGGATCTTTATTGATCACAACGATGGTTTTACTGCTATTTACTCCAGCTAAATGTTGGATGGCTCCTGATATTCCTATGGCAAAATATAGATTAGGTCTTATAGCGACACCTGTCTGACCGACATGCTCGTGGTGAGGCCTCCAATGTGCATCTGCGACAGGTCTAGAGCATGCTGTAGTAGCTCCAATTTCTGATGCTAATTCTTCGATGATTGCCCAATTTTCGGGGCCTTTCATACCACGTCCGGCAGAGACAACCATCTCAGCTTCAGGAAGCGGTACGATGCCAGTTATGGTTTTTCTTTCTATTACTTGTGTAGTAGATGCAGGAATCGGAGTACTCGATAAAGTAACTATTGCAGCTTCACCTACGATCTCGGGCTGTATGGTATTGCCCATGACAGTTAAGACTTTAACGGGACTGTTTATTTCATAAGTTGCAATAGCTTTACCAGAGTAAACAGATTTATCTACTAATAAGGTATTTCCATTGGCTTGAGGTATAGATTTAACGCCTGAAACCAACCCCGCATCCATTCTTATCGCTAATCTTCCAGCTACATTTTTAGCTGTCGAATTATGTCTAAAAATAATGGTATCTGCTCCTAGGTCATTGGCTGTTTTTGCAATTATTTGGGTAAATACTTTACTATCAAAACTAATATTTCCTATTTGGAGTGCATTTGCAACACCATACTTACCCACTTCAGTGGCATTATGAGCATCTCCAATAATAAGTGCTTCGCAAGTGGTGCCTAATACTTTAGATGTTTTATATCCATAGGTACATATCTCAAATGCACCTTTATTTAATTTACCTTCTACAGCCTCTATGACAATTAATACTGACATTTTACTACTAATTTTAAGTTTAAAAAAATGTTTAAAGCGCTTTCGCTTCCTCGTGAAGCAATCTAACTAATTCATCCATATCGTTTGAATCTACTAGTTTTACACCTTTTTTGGCTTCGGGTAGTGTATGAATTTTGACACTTACTTTCTCTGCTACCGCTATTGGATTTACAATCTCAAGGGGCTTCCTTTTAGACATCATAATACCCTGCATGTTGGGAATTCTTTGTTCTGCTAATCCTTTTGCAGCTGATACGACTATTGGATTTGTAGAAGTTGTAATTTCTACCCCTCCTTCTATTTCTCTACTTACGGTCTTTTTTGATCCATCAATACTTAAGTCACTTGCAAAGGCAAAATAATCATAATCTAATAATTCTGCTACCATAGGACCAACTTCAGACCCATTATAATCTATCGTTTCTTTACCTGTGAAAATGATATCATAAGCTTGCTGCTTAGCAATGTGCGCGATTTGTTTAGCAACGTATTCTGCGCTTGTAGGTTTACCATCTACCCTTATGGCATCATCTGCCCCAATAGCAAGTGCTTTTCTGATCACAATATCATTAGAAGCATCACCTACATTGATTACTGTTACAGTTCCACCATTTTTTTCCTTGATCTCAATTGCTTTAACCAAGGCATACCACTCATCATATGGATTCATTATGAAGCTGATTCCTTCTTCATTATATTGTGTCCCATTGTTTACAAAGCTTATCTTTGAAGTAGTATCTGGGGTTTTACTAATACAAACTAATAATTTCATTAATTCGATAATTTAAATTTTCAATATTAATTTTGATTTAGGAAAAGTAAAAGCTTAACAATTCATACAATTCCTTATTTTTGTCTCACCTTTTAGGTTATAGTTAAATAACTGACACAAAGGTAAATTGTTTACGTCAAAAATTTAACTTTAAGTTAATATTTTTTATTTTATAATATATACTTAACATGAATTCAACATTGAGTAGATTAGAACATATCAAGGAACTCATAGAAAAAGGTGATAACGATCCATTTTTATTATTCGCTTTAGCTAAAGAAACGGAAAAAATCGACATTAATAAAGCGATAGAAATATTTGAGAAACTTAAGCTATTGGATCCCGAGTATGTAGGTCTTTACTACCATCTAGGCAAATGTTATGAAAAAATAGGGAAATTTGATGAAGCCAAGAATATCTATAATGGAGGTGTAAAATATGCCAAAAAACTAGCCGATTTTCATGCTGCTTCGGAGTTAAATGCTGCTTTACAAATGTTGGAGGACGAAAACTTATAAAAACCTTTTTTCTATCACATAAAACTGCCCTTAAATCTAATCAAATAAGTAAAAGCTCAAAAAAATTGGATATAAAACACAGAAGTTTAAACAAAACGCTATTTTTATTCCAAATTTAAATCAACATGGCTAAATCTAAATCATCTCTGTTTGGTCAGGGGCTAATTCTGCTTCTCATTTTTGTTTTTTCAACATGCAATAAGCCACAAGAATCAGGCATTATTACTCCTAGAAAAAACATGACGCTTTCATTAATAGGCAGCAACTTATGTAGCAGATTACTCAATTACGACACCTTCGAACCCATGCTTCAAACTGCCTTTAAGGATTCATCAATTTTGGTGCGTAATTTTTGTCGGTCGGGTGATACACCGGGTTTTAGGCCTCACTCGGGTCGGAATTTACCTTGGGCTTTTCCAGGTGCAGAGGCTTTTCAGTCCGAATATGCAAACATTTCAAATAGCCAAGGTACATTCGCCTATCCTGATGAATGGCTTACAAGATACAAAACTGATGTAATTCTTGCCTTTTTTGGGTATAGCGAATCATTTGAAAGTATAGATAGTATTAATGTTTTAAAAGAGGAATTATCTGCATTTATAAAACATACAAAAGAGCAAAAATACAATGGTACTGCTGCTCCAGAATTAGTTTTATTATCTCCTATAGCTTTTGAAGATTTGTCATCTTCTTTAGATTTGCCCGATGGTAAAAAAGAAAACGCCAACTTAGCCATTTACACCAATATGATGCAAGAAGTAGCGCTTAAAGAAGGGGTCCCATTTATAAATCTCTTTGAAGCTTCTAAATCTTGGTATAGCAAAGAAAGCGATGATTTGACTACAGACGGGTTTCAGCTCAATACTAAAGGATATACTATATTTTCTGAATACCTTATGCAAAAACTTTTTGGTATAGAGGCAAGTCAATCAGTTGACAAAGAAATCACTGAAGCAGTCAAAGACAAAAACTGGTACTGGGAGAACTTCTACAAGATACCTAATGGTGTGCATGTGTTTGGAAGGAGGTACAATCCTTACGGTCAAGACAACTATCCTTATGAGCTCAAGAAACTCGATGAAATGATCTCGATTAGGGATACGCTCATTTGGAGCCTGGCAAGTGGTAAAAGTTTTGATGTAAAAAAAGCAGATGCTAAAACAACACAAATTCCTGTTATTCCTACCAATTATCCGTTGATAGAAGGTAAGGAGCCGAGATATCTTTATGGAGATAGTGTATTGGCTACCTTCAAAGTTCCACCAGGATATAAACTTCAATTGTTTGCTTCGGAAGAGGATTTTCCAGAACTGGCTAATCCTGTACAAATGACCTTTGACAATAAAGGTAGACTTTGGGTAGCTGTTATGCCATCTTACCCACACTACAAACCTGGTGACGAAAAACCAAACGATAAATTATTGATATTGGAGGATACAAATAATGATGGTAAAGCTGATGTAAGTAAAGTTTTTGCTGATAATCTTCATCTACCAATTGGGTTTGAGTTGTCAGCTGAGGGGGTGTATGTTTCACAAAGTACCCATCTCAAATTACTCGTTGATGATAATGGTGATGACAAAGTTGATAGAGAAGAAATCTTATTAAGTGGATTTGACGATCATGATACACACCATGCTATTAGTGCCTTTTGTGCGGATCCATCTGGTGCGATCATTATGGCTGAAGGTGTATTTTTGCATACCAATGTTGAGACATCATATGGCCCTGTACGCGCTACGAATGGAGGATTCTACCGGTTTAATCCTAACAGAAAACATTTAGAACGATATGCCCAAATCCCTATTCCAAACCCTTGGGGTATAGCATTCGATGAGTGGGGACAAGACATTTTTGCAGAGACTTCAGGACCAGATGTCCGATGGTTGATGCCAAGTACCATCAAGCCCGTCTATGGTATAAGCGGTCCGTCATCTAAGTCTTTATTCGAGCCATTCCAACGCGTGCGACCTACTTCTGGTTTAGAATTTGTGTATAGCAGACATTTTCCAGAGGATGTACAGGGTGACTTACTCATCAATAATACGATTGGGTTCTTAGGAATGAAGCAGCATACCATGACGGATGATGGAACAGGCTTTGTCTCATGTTTTAGACACGATTTAGTCACAAGCAAGGATCCTAATTTTAGACCAGTAGATATGGAGTTTGCACCAGATGGGTCGCTCTATTTTATAGATTGGCACAATGTATTGGTAGGGCATATGCAGCACAATGCTCGCGATCCATTGAGAGATCATGTGCATGGTCGTGTATATAGAATTACTTACCCTGGTAGACCTTTGGTAGTACCACCTAAAATTGATAAGGCGAGTATAGCGGATCTCTTAGATAATTTAAAATTACCAGAGTATAGAGCTAGGTATCGTACCAAAAGAGAATTGCGTGGCAGAGATAAAGCAGACGTGAAAAAGGCTTTAAAACAATGGATAGACAAACTGGATACAAAAGATCCGAGGTACGAGCATCATCTTTTAGAGGCATTTTGGGTATCTTGGGGTATGAATGATATAGACCAAAATTTGCTTAATAAACTATTCGCTTCGAAAGATTACCGCGTACGATCAGCAGTGGTAAGGTGTGTGAGATATAACTTAGATCGTCTACCCAACAGTATGGCTATCCTTGATGCGGCTTCAAAAGACATCCATGGCCGTGTACGACTAGAGGCTCTTGTGGCTATATCATGGTTGCCTAAGAATGTGGCTCAACCAATGCTGGCCAACTATACCGTCGAAGGTTTGGATTTATGGATAAAACCAACATACGAAGCGGTCGTTAAAAACTTCACAACGCGTATAAAGCCTGTTAACCTACCAGAATATACAACAGGTGGAGAATTAAAAAGTGGGAAAGAAAACCTATCTCCTTTCTTAGCAAAAGGCAAAGAAATATATTATGATGAGGCTTCTTGCGCGACTTGTCACCAACCAGATGGCAAAGGATTATTGCAATCAGGATTTCCTCCGCTTGCTGCATCAGAATGGGTTGTCGGAGATGTCGAAAGATTAGTAAAAATCGTACTGAAAGGTGTAGTAGGTCCTATGAGTATAGCTGGTAAAAGATATGAAGGCAGTGTCCCTATGATGGCTTATGAAAAAATGCTCACCGATGAAGAAATAGCAGCAGTCATAAGTTTTGTCAGGACATCTTTTGGCAATAGGGCAGATCAAGTATCTCCAGAAACGGTTACAAAAATTAGAGCTAAATACAAAGACAAAAAAGAGTATTTTAAAACAGATGAATTATAATTAGTATGAAAAATAGTATCAAACTTGGCTTTTTCTTATATACATTTCTATTGTTATCTTTGTCTTGCAAGGTTAATAAAACTGAACCTTACTTAGCTAGTCCTCACATAGTATTTATAGCTGGCGATGATGAATATAGGTCAGAAGAATCACTGCCTATGCTTGCCGGTATATTGAAAAGAGAAATTGGAGCTAAGGTTTCATTTTGCTTTTCTACCGACGAGCAAGGATTTATCAATCCGATTGCAAAAACGAATATAACCAATTTAGAAGCTCTAAAAACGGCAGATTTAGTTGTGTTTTTTATGAGATTTAGGGCATTACCTGCCGATCAACTCAAATTAATAACGGATTATGTAGAATCAGGCAAGCCTATCGTGGGATTTAGAACTTCCACACATGCTTTTTTGTATGAAAAAAACGAAGCTTTAAAATCCTATAATAATGAGTGGCCAGCTAAAGTTTTTGGTCAGCAATGGATCACGCATCATGGTCATTTTGACGATGGTAAGTTCCCATTAACAGATGTGTATAATGAGGGGTCAAATCATATCATTCTTACTGGAGTGCAAGCGTTCAAAGCGTATTCTTGGTTGTACCATGTAGACGGTGGTGACTGGAAGTTGAATGGAGATTCAAAGCCTTTTTTAATGGGTAAAAGCTTAAAATCGGGTCATGAGCAAAGTGGTAAACTTGATAAATTTCCTCTTACCAATCCTGTTGCATGGACCAAGACATATACAGGAACATCGGGTAAAAGTGCAAGAGTTTTCTTCACTACACTCGGGCATCCATATGACTTCAAGGACGCCAGTATGCGTAGACTAGCAATCAATGGCATATTATGGTCTATACAGAAAGAAGGCCAAATCAAACCAATGATGGATGTAACTCCTGTATCACCTTATCAACCTAATAATTCAGGTATGGGAGATCCATATAATAAAGGAGTGAAGCCATATAGTGGATTGTAAGGTTTTGTGACTTGGATTGCGGAGTGACAGAGACAAATTCCCTTTTCTTAAATTGTGCTAATCCCTAATTCACGTTAGTTAATAATCCGCTCTTACAATTGAAGCAATGAAGATTCATAAATAATCCAGTAAGTAATTATTTTAATTTAATTAATAAATCTTAGATTCTATTTTTTCCATATAAAAGAAAATTTTCCATTCTCAAATGTATAGGTGTTTAGTTCACTTTGATTAAACCTACTGTAAATCTCTCTCCTATGAACTTTAAATTGAAGTTCACCTACATATATAGAATCATTAATCGCACGATTAATCTTTATATAATTATTAAAGTTTTTGTCAAGAGAATCTAACGGTGAGCCAAAAACTAATTCATATTTAAGAGCAGAATTGATGTATATACTTACATTAATATCGTTTTGTTTTTCATTATTTTCAATGGAAAAGTTTGTAATTGAGAAAAAATCTTTTTCTAAACCGCAATCGTCGATATTAGTAAATGAAAAACGTGAAATTGTGTCATCTTTTTTAAAAAATGGTTTAGTTTTTGATTTCCAGTCTTTACTGTTATACATACTTTCAATATATTCTAGATTGTTTGTATTTATTTCAATATTATTTCTGCCTAATACACAATTATCAGGTTCTTCTGTTCGACTGCATGCAATAATAAAAAAAGTTGAAATTAATAATATAAATTTAGGCATTTTGAATTGTGATAAAGATGTTTTATTAAGTATTTCCAAAATGATAGCTAAGATTAAGGTAATAGTGTATAAAGCCCTGCCTATATCTACCGGGTTCTTCTCGATAAAGACTAAACGACGGAAATAAACCTAATCCTCTTCCGAATAACGCTCTGAACCCTTCTGGGACTTGATCACCTTTTGATATATTGACCCCATTTCCCATTCTACCTCCTATTTTAATAAATACATTTTTATCAACTTTAAATTTTAAACCACCATTTAGGACAAAATAGTGCTGATAATTGTGGTTATCTATTCTGATTTGCTTGTCGAATAGCTGGGAATCATGTCTATAAAATCTATCTGAAGAGCCTTTAAAGTAAACACCATAATAACCAAATCCTAGATAAAGGATTTTTTTAAATGGATAAAATTTGCTTTCAGTTCTGAATATTGCTTTGGTTAAATTTAATTCTCCTCGTGTATAAAGTGAGCCACCTACCTCTGTATTAATCTCAACAGGCTGCTCAAATCTATACGAACCACTTAACTGAAAATTTGGATTTATTGTCATAAAAGCAGTAGGCGTAAAACCAATACTCCACCCTTCTTCTGTTGAATTTAAAGACTTATCTTTTACTCTTTGGCTAAATGAAAATGTAGATGCGAGTAAAAAGTATCCTACAATCAATGAATTATTAAAGTTCAATGGTACTAAGTTTCTTTAAGCTAATTTTTCCACTTTGTTTTTCTAAATTGTATTGATGTAGATTCTTACCTCCTACGACAGTTATAATCCCATTATTTACAATCACATCATATGCTTCAAAAGGGTCTGAGGAGTACAAAAGTTCAGGTGCAAACTTATTTTTTCCAATGTCATAAATATTAACTCCCTTTTCTGAATTACACACATAGAGATACTCACCATCTATCGCCAGCCCTTTTGGGTTGCTTACATCGATTGTTGACTTTAATATCGGGTTTTTTACATCTGTAATATCGTAACTTCTCAATTGACCGATCAGTAATGTTTGCGCTGTATTTCTTTGAATGCCACAATTACCAAATCCAGTAATCGTATTTGGGCTTAATGTTACATATGCGGTTGTACTCTGAGCCACTATTGGGTCACAACTACCTACCTCAACATCAAAATACCTCGATTGACTTTCAAGGTTTGGGACCCCGTTGGCATCAATTTTCATGATATACATCTGTTGATTAGAACCTATCAAAAGTAATCCTTGATGATGGAAAATAGATTCGACCCCAAAACCTAATCTTTTTTTATCTAAAAGCTTAGGATTATTCTTGTCTGAAATGTCTAAAGTGGAGATGTCGGAAAGACTCACCCCATACAGTCTATTTTTAACAACCAACATTTTGGTATAGGAGCCATTTTTTGCAATATTACCGCCTGATTGATCATTGCCCACACCAAGACTTTCACTACATCCATATAAGAATAAAGCGCAAACAAAAAGTACGAGTGATGTTACATTTTTCATTTTATAAAGTATTTTAATCATTTAAATCACTGTCCTACACCTTGGGTTAACAAGTTTTTTCTTTTCCCATGTTTTTACAACACCCTTGTTATCATCTATACACTCAAAATAACCAGAAAAATCTGGTGGTATAACTTCTTGATCGGTCGAAAAGAAACCTTTTACGGACGATAAAAATTTTACATTATTAATATTGGAAATATCTACTATTACCAAGTCTTTTCCATAATTAACATATAGCACATCTTCGGATGCCGTTAGGTGTTGTACTGAGGGTAGGGCAATAAAGCTTATGAAGCTAGGCAGTGCGGGATTTGAGTTGTCTACAATATGAATTCCTTCATTTTTTTCAATAAGTAAAATATATGTTTTGTAAAGTATAAAGTTTGTTCCCGATATAAGGGGTTTTGGCTTTTCGTTCTTGATTTTGGTCACATCATAGACTATATATACGGGTGCAAATCCATCCACTATTAAATCTTCTGAATCCTTATGGCACCCTACCATAAGAAATAAAATACCAAATGATAAGAGATACTTCATTTTCAGAATGTTTTCATTTTACTGATAACGGCTGGGTTACAGGTTTGTGCATACTGTTTATGTTATTTTTTCGACATGTTAACGCATAGAAATAGAAGAATAGAGAAGATATGTAATGATTATGCCTTTTGAGATTTATAACGATATTCTTTAAATATTCTTTGTATGCTCGTTTTATCCACTATTTTTGTATTTTTACAATATCAAAAAATTGTCAGATGAAATATAAAATTGGTATATTCTTGTTAACGTTCTCGTTGCTAACAGTGTCATGTGACCCTAAAACATTGTCAACTATCCTTAATTCTGGGGGACTAAGTAAAATAGATGTAGCCAATGGCTTGAAAGAAGCTTTAGACAAAGGTGTTTCATCTGCTGTTGCTACACTTGCAAAAGAAGGTGGGTTTTATGATTCAGTATACAAGATTTTGTTACCTTCTGAAGCTCAAGGTGTTGTTAGGCGGCTTAAGGTTATACCAGGTTTTGCCAATGTTGAAGAAGAAGTTGTAAAACGAATTAATAGAGCAGCAGAGGATGCTGCTACTAAGGCTGGACCTATCTTTGTTAATGCAATTAAACAAATAACTTTTGATGATGTAATGAACATTTTAAAAGGTGAAAAAAATGCAGCAACACAATTTCTCAGAAGGACTACTTACGCTTCTTTGTATAGTGAGTTTAAGCCAGAATTAAATACGTCTTTAAATAAATTTGGGGCTTTGGATTATTGGGGTACAGCAATGAATACATACAATAAGATTCCTTTTATTGATAAAATCAATCCTGATCTTGCAGACCATGTTACAAACAAAGCACTTGATGGCCTTTTTGATCTTATCGAAAAGAAAGAATTAGGTATTAGAACCGACATCAACCAAAGGACATCTGACTTACTTAAGCGTGTTTTCGCTCAGCAAGATGGTATGTAGGTCTTAAAAAGACTTTTACTCTTTTGATTTGTAACACTAAAATAGAATTTTTTAACGAAAAATCCCCTACGCATACTTTCTTTTATGAAGGTAATACGTAAGGGACCGAGTAGTGAGTTAAAATCAATGACTGTTAGAATTTCATTAATTCCAATGCAATTATCTTACTTTTTATATAAATATTATAACAATTTAAGATTTTAAATAAAAAAATCAGTATTATCTCCTAGTTCTCCATCTAATTAAAGAAACTAATTAAATGTTGTTCTTTTTCCAAATCTCTGCGTTAAAAATTCTCAGCGTAGCACTGCTATGCTTCTAATTTATATCTTTAATTAGACGGAGCACTAGATTTTTAGGGTTATAAAATTTTTATTATATTTCTATTACGAAAGAATTACTTTTGGACATAAACTTTTGCATCAAAATGAAACGAGTAAAACAAAATTATAAAATTCTTCCGTCATCTAACTCAATTTCTGCTCATTCCTCCTTACTTTTGCGTCACTTAAATCCTAAAAAAGGTTTTTAAATCACTACCATGGACATTTTCGAAAAGATAAAAGATATATTAAGCTCCGTTGAAGCTTTCAAAATTGAGGATAAAGACTCCCTTGAGACCTACAGACTGCAGTTTATTGGCTCAAAAAACATTATAAAAGATCTTTTTGGTGAAATTAAAAATGTAGCCAATGAGCGAAAGAAGGAATTTGGACAAGAAGTAAATGATCTAAAATTAAAAGCTGAACAGAAGTTTGAGGAAGCAAAAGCATCCTTAGAAGACCAAGATTCCGCCACAAGTTATGCAGTAATAGACCTCACAGCCCCAATTGAAGATCCAATGGTTGGGTCAAGACATCCTATAAGTATCGTGATGAATAAGTTGATTGACATTTTTGCGAGGCTTGGCTTTACCGTAGCCGAAGAGCGCGAAATCGAAGATGATTGGCACAACTTCACTGCGATGAATACACCTGAAGATCATCCAGCCAGAGACATGCAAGATACTTTTTACTTAAAAGACAGTACGGTCAATCTTTTGCGCACTCATACAAGTTCCGTACAATCGCGGGTGATGATGAATACAAAGCCACCGATTAGAATTATCGCTCCAGGACGTGTGTATCGCAACGAAACAGTATCGGCAAGGTCTCACTGCCAATTTCATCAAGTGGAGGGCCTCTATATTGACAAAGATGTGAGTTTTGCAGATATGAAGCAAACTTTACTGTTTTTTGCTAAAGAAATGTTTGGTCCGAATACAGATATACGACTTAGACCAAGCTTTTTTCCCTTTACAGAGCCGAGTGCGGAGATGGATGTATGGTTGGGCACAGATACAGATACGACGAGAAGACTTACCAAAGGTACAGGCTGGCTAGAGGTTTTAGGTTGTGGAATGGTAGACCCAAAAGTATTGGAAAACTGTGGTATCGACCCAGAAGTGTATACAGGCTATGCCTTTGGTATCGGCATTGAAAGATCTGCCATGCAAATGTATGACATCAATGATATCAGACTCATTTTTGAGAATGACATTCGATTTATCAAACAGTTTGCCCCCATCGTATAATTATCATAAAATACAGCTGACTTGAAAGCAAAAACACTAAAAGGTACGCGCGATTTCCTTCCTGAACAAATTGCTAAACGAAAATATATTTTTGGCATCATAGAAGATGTATTTAAGAAGTATGCTTTTAGTCAGATCGAGACCCCAGCTATGGAAGAAATGAGTACCCTTTCGGGAAAATACGGGGAAGAAGGAGATAAACTACTCTTTAAAATCCTCAACAATGGAGACTTCCTAGAAAAGGCCGATGAAAAAGCATTATTGGAAAAAGACTCTTTCAAATTGGCTCCCACCATTGCAAAAAGAGGCTTGAGGTATGATTTGACGGTCCCATTTGCTCGTTTTGTTGTCAATAATCAAAATGATCTCGTTTTTCCTTTCAAAAGGTATCAAATACAACCTGTTTGGAGAGCAGACCGTCCTCAGCGCGGTAGATATCAGGAATTTTATCAGTGCGATGCCGATGTGGTGGGATCTGATGGCTTATTATACGAAGCAGAATTGGTCCAAATTTATCATGAAGTTTTTAAAAAACTCGGTATCGGTGTACAAATCAAGATCAACAATCGTAAGGTCCTATTTGGATTGGCTGAAGCTGCGGGTATTGCAGATAAGTTTGTTGATATGACCATTGCTATTGATAAATTGGATAAGATTGGTAAAGAGGGTGTAGAAAAAGAATTGTCAGAGCGAGGTGTTTCTCTTGAATCTACCGAAAAGATTTTCAAAATGTTGGAGGTTACTCATTTTGAAGACCTCAGACCGTTTTTTAACGAAGGTAGTGAAGGGATTAAGGGTCTAGATGAGCTAAAACAAGTGTATGATTTCATCAGCTGCACTCAGATCAAAAATCTCGTATTTGATGTGAAGCTAGCAAGAGGCCTTGGATATTACACGGGCTGTATATTTGAGGTAGCTGTAGATACCCATATCCATGAAGGTTTTGTGATGGGTTCCATTGGTGGCGGAGGTAGGTATGACAACCTAACCTCAAGTTTTGGCCTACCCAATATGTCGGGTGTGGGCATTTCATTTGGTGCTGAGCGAATTTTTGATGTATTGACTGAGCTAAATTTATTTCCACCCAATGTAGAATCTAAATCATCCATCGTTCTCATGGCAATGGATCAAAATAGTCTGGTGTATGCCTTCCAAGTTGCCAGCACATTGCGCGACCAAGGCTTAAATGTCGATATTTATCCGGAATCTGGAAAACTTAAAAAACAAATCAAATACGCTGTCGATAAAGGGGTAAAATATGCAGGTATCATTGGGGACCAAGAGGTGGCTGATCAAGTGGTGATGTGCAAGAATTTGGAGACGGGGGAGCAGCGTGCTTTGGGGTTGGAAGATTTGATGAGTGTTATCAGTAGAGGTTAAGAAGGTTAAGTCTTTAGGTTTAAGGAGGTTAAGTTTTAGAATGTTAATGGCTTAATAATTAGGTTAAGGTAAGATAAGTTTTGCTGACAGCTAACGTCTAAACGCATATGGCTGAATAAGTTAAAGGAGGTTAAGTCTGGCTAACACTAGAGAATAAAGATGGATTTACCTATGCAATCTGATGAATTTTGATGAAAATTACCTATGAAATTACATGAAAATCGTTGAATATTACCTATGAAATTAAACTTAATTTGATAAAAACTATTCTGGTAAGTTGTCTATTGAAACCATGAGCACCCGTAAAGGCAAATCATATCAGTTATTAAATTTACCATATTACCTTACTTCACAGCTTAACAAGTATCTGGATTGGACGCTAGAGAATTCTTCATCTCAAAAAGAATTAAATCTTTAACTTTGATACGAAAATTGGAGAAAATTAGACCATATTTCAAGTAAAATTATAATTACCCACACTAGTGATCACGGTCACTGCATAACCGATAAATTGATCTTAATTTTGTCGGGTAATTTTGCAAAAAAAAATATGAAACTTTAAAAAATGAAAAAGAACTTGTGTACAGCAGGTGTCTCAGTTTTAACCAACTTAATAAGCTTTTGTCTACTTTATATACCATTTAGACTGAAAACATATCTTCCTAAAAATAACGAAAAATTGAAACACAAGGTAAGACGGATGTCGTTGGCGACAATTACCCTTATGCTTTTAACCACTTTTTCATTTAGGTCTAACGCTCAGGTGAGTGTTAAATGGTATGACTATCCTGGAGGGGTTGCACTGGCAGTAGATCAACAACATAGCATATACTCCGCAAATTGGGACTACAATCCAGGAGGTGATATAACATTAACAAAAAGAGCGTGTAATGGAAGTATTTTATGGAATGCCACTTTTGACAACACAGATATTACAAGGCATGAAGTGGTGACATGGTTGCATACTGATAGTCAAAACAACTGTTTAGTTTCTGGAACCATTCGATCAGGATATTCAAATCCCGTCAATGCCGCAAGTTTATTGATGAAATACGATAGTGGGGGCAATTTGTTGTGGCGAAATGTTTTTGAATCTTCCATTGAAGGGTCTTATACCACAAAAATACTGGTTGATAGTGATGACAATATATATGTTTTGGGTTTAGGTACAGGACCAAACGGGCAAGTTACAAGGGTTAAAAAGTTTAATTCTAATGGAACAGCCATTTGGACCTATTATGATACCATTGGTGTAGGAGCGCCAAGAAATTTCAAGTTTACTGCGGATAATTTCTTACTCGTATCTTGTAGAAGCATAACTGGTAACTTCAATGGTTATTTCAAACTCAGTTTAGCAGGGAATCTTGTTTGGAGTAAGGCAGGCATCATGAGTCCAACCATAGGCGATGCATCTGGTGATTCCCTTGGCAACACCTATATTATTAATGGACAAAATTTGATTTCTAATGCAGGTAGTATCCTTGAAAAGTATGATCAAAATGGCAATTTGATTTGGACACATACGAATTCAATGGCTGGCAACAAAGTTGAAATAGGAACGGATAATAATCCAGTCATTAGTGGTTTTCCTAACTCAGGAACAGCAGGTGCTGCTTTTATGAAATATAATTCTAGTGGTTTGGTCCTATGGCAAAATTTAAATGCCGATGGTCCTGAAACATTGCTTCTTCATGGTATTTTAAAATTAGATGCTGCAAATAATGCTTATTTATCTGCTGGAAATCTATTTAATATGGCTGTATGTAAAATAAATGCTGATGGAACCAATGGTTGGGTTGGCTTAGTATCTGGTAGCAATTCTGCCAACTCATTTACCATTTTTTCGAATAATTCTGTTTATATAATAGGCAATACCGTGGCAAAACTTTTGCAGAACAATGTAAATGTAGAAAATACCATTATATCACGAAATACTACAATCGAGGCTTCAAACAAAATTCAACTGTCGAATATAAATCTTACCAATTCTGCACAACTAACATTAATCGCACCAATCGTTGATTTACCCAATAGTTTTATCATTAATGCAGGTACTGGGCTTCTGTTAAGTCCTGGAGGCTGTAACTAATCGACATTGAGTGGTGATTAAAATATTCAAGCTTTGATAAACTCAAAATTGTGGGCAAAGCTTTAATATCTACATTATACTTAATACTACTTTGTTAAGTTAAAATCAGAATGCTTTTAAAATCAATTAAAGTTAAAAATAGAAATGTCCTTCTTAGTTTTTGTCACCATTTTTGATATAAAAATGTCGCCAAAAGAATTGTCGTTTTTTGTTTTCCACGACCTGAAGGTCGCGGTAACTAAAAAGTTATCGAATTTAACTAAGTAGAATTAAAATTTATTTTGCGAATTCCTGCTCATTTATTAATATTATACTAAAATTAAAGATAACACAAGAAACTAAAGTACACATTCCGTTGTAGTATAACTAATTAAAAAGGTATAAAAATGAAAGGCTCACGGTTTTTGGTCGCTTTATTTATAATTACTTCTTTCCTGACAATTTCTGTCAATAGTGAAGCACAATCATTTGGAAGGAATAAACCAAGGTATAGAAACTTTGACTTTAAGGTCTTAGAAACGCCTAATTATGATTTGCACTATTATTGTAAAAATAAAGAAAAGGTCAATCAATTTGGTCAATGGGCTGAGTTGTGGTATGATTTTCATCAACAAGCATTGGGCAATGAGTTTTCTACCAGTACTCCTCTTATTTTATACAATACCCATGGAGAGTTCCAACAGACGAACACGACAAGCGGGAGCATCGGCATAGGCACGGGAGGTTTTACTGAAGCATTCAAAAACAGAGTAGTAATGCCTTTTAGTTTTTCTAATCAGCAGACTTACTATATTTTAGGCCACGAGTTGGTTCACGCTTTTCAATTTAATAGTATTTTAAATGGTGATTCTACCAACTTACAATCATTGGGCAATCTTGACTTGTTTTTAGTAGAAGGTATGGCAGAGTATATGTCGCTCGGAAGTGTTGACCCATTCACAAGCATGTGGATGCGAGATGCGATCATACAAGACAAGATACCATCGATCAAGGAAATGCGCAATCCTAAGTATTTTCCTTACCGCTGGGGTCAGGCTTTCTTTAGTACATTCACAAGTATATATGGGGATCAATATATCAAACCATTGTTTAAATACAGTGCAATTTACGGATTAGAAATGGCGATACCTGCCGTTTTCGAAATATCCATGGATAATTTATCAACCTTATGGGAAAGTGCCTTGACCAAACATTATACGCCTTACCTAAGAGATAAAAAAGAAAAACCACAAGGCTCAAAAATCTTCTCGGAAAATACTGGTCGAATCAACGTCTCTCCATCGGTGAGTCCTGATGGTAAGCAAATGGTTTTTTTATCTGAAAAAGATGTCTTTTCTGTAGATTTATTTCTTGCAGATATTAATACAGGGAAAGTGCTTAACAAAGTATCTAGTACAATACGAGATAGCGACGTTGACAATTTAGATTTTATTGAATCAGCAGGATCTTGGTCTCCAAAGGGAGATAACTTCGTGTATGTAGCCTACAAAAAAGGTAAAAATATATTGGTTGTAAAAGATGCGGATAGAGGCAAGAATGTTGCTCATTACGAAGTAAAGGGTGTAGAAGCGATTTCAAATCCTATTTATCATCCGAAAGGGCAGAGCATTGTTATGACAGGAATGAAAGAAGGTCAGACAGATTTGTATTCATTTGATATTAAATCTGGTAGAGTTACTCAAATCACCAATGATATCTATGCGGAACTATTACCATCTTTTAATAGAGAAGGGACCCAATTAGCCTTCTCTTATGATAAAAGATCAATAACAGAAGGTCAGCGTAATAACCATTGGACGCTAGACATAGCTGTCATGGACTATGGTAGCAGGAATATTGAAATTTTAGATGTATTTCACGGGGCAGAAAACATTAACCCTACTTTTGACCATCAAGACAACCTTCTTTTTGTCAGTGAGCGAGACGGATTTAGAAATTTATACAAATACATGAGTGGCACTGGAGAGGTCTATCAGCTTACAGATTTGCTTACTGGTATAAGCGGTATAGGAAGATTATCTCCATGTATCAGTGCATCACAACGAAGAGATAAGGTCGTTTATACCCACTATTTTGATAATAAATATATCCTTTACGAAGCTACTACAAAAGATTTTATCAACAAATTAGTTGATCCAAAAGACGTAAATCAAGCTGCCGGTACGCTACCGATGGAGAAGAGAAAGCAAATAGATATTGTCAATAACAACTTAAGAACGGCCGATCAACAAGTTTTGGTAAGTGAAGGTAGTTTTGCAAACGCTAAATATAAGCCTAAGTTTGAATTAGATTATTTAGGAGGAGGAACAGGCATCGGGATAGGTACCTCAACTTTTGGTACGGCGTCAGGTCTTATGGGTGGTGTCAACATGATATTTAGCGATATGTTGGGCAATAACCAATTGTCAGGTATTGCTTCCGCAAACGGAGATATCTTAGATTTTGGAGGCCAATTTTCATACATCAATAGAAAAAACAGGTTGGCATGGGGAGCGAGTCTTTCTCATTTACCTTTCAGGACAGGCTTTCAGAATATTAGTATTGAAAGGTTGGATGTTGGGTTTGGACTGGAAGACTTGATCAATAATCAACTAAACATCATCCGAATTTTTGACCAAACAGGTGGGCTATTTGTCAATTATCCATTTTCGACAACGATGCGTTTTGAAGCAGGTGCCAATGTAACATTTAGAAGTTTTAACCAAAGATTGTACAATACCTATTACAGACAGTTTGGATTTAACCAATATCAGTTTGTTGGAGAAACAAGGGAAAGAATTCCGATTGGAGATACACTACAGTTTGCATCAAATTATCGGCTCTTGAAAGGGGTAGGAGGAAGTGCAACCGTGGGGTTTGTAGGTGACAATTCTTTTTTTGGTATGACAGCCCCGTTGGCAGGCCATCGCTGGAGGATTAGTGCTGACCAGTATTGGGGGCCCGACAATTATACAAGTTTAACAGTGGACGGAAGAAAGTATTTTTGGAAAAAGCCTTTCTCTCTTGCTACAAGGTTTACTTCGAATATGAGATTTGAAAATAGGGTAAATAGTGTAATCCCATATTATGTTGGTCAGATGGGCTTTGTAAGGGGCTACGGTACAATATTTAACAACCTTCAAATTACCCAATTTGGATCAGAATTTGACGAATTATTGGGCAGTAAGCTAGCGGTAGCAAGTGTGGAATTGAGAATACCATTTACAGGTCCAAAACAGTTGTCGTTAATAGGTACAAATTTCTTATTGACAGACCTCAATTTCTTTGTTGACGCAGGTACAGCCTTTAATAGGTTTGACCATTTCACAAAAGGCCAACAAGTAATAAGAACGGTTTTTAACTCTGATGGCACACCCGTGAGAGGGCCTGATGGTAAAGTAGTAACAGAAACATTGAGCATCAAACCTACCATTGCTAGAAGTGCTGGAGCGTCTTTGAGGGTCAATTTATTCGGTTACTTGGTAGTAGAGCCGTATTATGCAATTAGGTTAGATGGTACAAGAACAGCAAGCTTTGGATTTAATCTATTACCTGGATGGTAATATTTATTATTCCGTAAGATATTGTCCTACCATTTAAGTTATAACACTACTTTTGTGCCTTGGACGATAATTTGTATCATTTTGATAATATGATATGTTTGATGGTCTAAAAATAGGAAAAAAACTTATTGGTTGGTTCATTACGTAGAATATGGTTTATTTATTATTACGCTGCTCGTAGCATTTTACTACTTGTATCTCATTTCTAACATTTATGATCTATGGGCAAACTATAAAGAAACCATCATTCCTTCCCAACCAAAAACAAGACATACCTTTTCCATAATCATTGCAGCGCGAAATGAAGAACACAACATATCCGCTTGCTTACTGTCATTAATTGCACTCAAATACCCTAAAGACAAATATGACATCACGGTAGTCGACGACCATTCTATAGACCACACGGCAAGAATGGTATCACAATACCCAGAAGTAAGCATTATAACAAATCAAGGTAGGGGTAAAAAAAACGCTCTGCATACAGGAATCCATCAAGCAAAGCACCAATTCATCTTATCCATTGATGCGGACTGTGCGGTACACCCAGACCTCCTTTCGTTATACAACGCAAAGCTTTTTGAAGACCCTAACCTTTTATTCATTGCTGGTGGTGTGATTTTTAATACAAGAAAATCAATTTTGGGATATTTCCAAGCATTAGACATGTTGAGCTTGATGGCGGTAACTGCGTCGGGTATAGCTAGCCAAAAATATTACCTAGCCAACGGTGCCAATATGTGTTTTGATAAAGCAACATTTTTACAGTTAGATGCTTTTAAAAACAATGAACAATATGCTTCGGGTGATGATGTTTTTCTAATCAATAGTATAAAGACTACTTTTGGAAACGAAAAGATCGCTTTCTTAAAATCAAGAAGAGCCGCAGTAACCACACAGTCGGTTGACACATGGAAGGCATTTGTTAACCAAAGATTTAGATGGGCTAGCAAGACAGATGATTTTGCGAATGCAAACCTTCTCACTATACAAGGATCTGTATTAGGTATCCATATGTATGTCATTTTGCTTATCATTATGAGTATTTTCCTACCTATAACCCTATTTTATGCACTCCTTGTAATCTTGATAAAAGGGATCATCGATTTTTTATTCTTAAACCGAATGGCCCACTTTTTCAAAATACAATGGGCCCTCAAAGGTTTTTTACCAACAACTATTATTTATTACCCATACATAATTTTTACCTCCTTTGCTGCATTGGTTAAAGGAAATTATGAATGGAAAGGGAGGTCTGTAAAGTAACATTTATCAAAATTAGCGTTAATTTGATTCCAAAAAGTAGAAAACTGTGAATCGAATAGAAATAATTAACAAAATTAGCGTTAATTAGCGTCAAAAATAAGGTCGAGATAAAATATCGATTTTAGAAATTCGAATTAAAAAGTATGAATAAAGAAATTGAATCAGAAAAAAATCAATCGGTAGATAAATCGTCAGTGCGTCTACTTTTTAGCATTCCCGTTATTGTTGCTGCTCTAGGATATTTTGTGGATATTTATGACTTGCTCCTCTTTGGTATAGTAAGAGTACCAAGTCTAATAGATCTGGGTCTTAATGAGGAGCAAGTATCTAGTATAGGTGCAAGTATTCTCAATTGGCAAATGACAGGACTCTTAGTAGGTGGCATTTTTTGGGGTGTACTTGGTGATAAAAAAGGGCGATTATCGGTACTTTTCGGTTCGATCCTTACCTATTCATTGGCTAATATTGCTTGTGGATTTGTCCAGGATCCAGAGATGTATAAGGTTATTCGCTTTATTGCAGGAATAGGATTGGCTGGAGAATTAGGTGCGGGTATTACACTTGTATCCGAAAGTTTACCAAAACACCTACGGGCCATAGGTACTTCACTCGTCGCAGGAGTAGGGCTTTTGGGGGCGGTGTGTGCTTATTTTACTGTTGAGTTATTTGCTTGGCGAACTGCTTACTTTATTGGTGGGGGCATGGGAATTTCACTTTTACTATTGAGAATTGGTGTGTTTGAATCAGGTGCTTTCTCAGCGATCAAAGCCCAAAAACATATCCAAAAGGGTAATTTCTTTTCATTTTTTACCAATGCCGACCGTTTTAAAAGATACATGCAATGTATAGCCATTGGTTTACCTACGTGGTTTATCATAGGTATTTTGACAACATTTAGTAACGAATTTGGAAAAGCGATGGGAATAGCCGAAAGCATAAAACCAGGCTTAGCCATCATGTGGTGTTATGTAGGTCTATCGATAGGTGATTTGTTGAGTGGATTTTTAAGTCACGCCCTTCATTCGAGGAAAAAGGCAGTAGGACTCATGATGCTTTTTACTTTAATTTTTGCAATGGTGTTCTTATTTTATGGACTAAAAACTAGCGAACAATTGTACGCAGTTTGCCTTTTTATGGGCATAGGCATAGGTTATTGGGCCATGTTTGTAACCATTGGAGCAGAGCAATTTGGCACCAACCTTCGAGCCACAGCAGCCACAACCATTCCCAATATGGTCCGTGGAACAGTAGTCGGAATGACGGCTCTTTTTGGTTTTTTAAAGCCATCGTTGGGCGTAATTTATGCAGGTGCAAGCGTAGGAGTTATTTGTTTTATCTTAAGTTTTCTTGCCACAATCACGATATCAGAGACACATAATAGAGATTTGGACTTTTTGGAAGAATAGATGTAAGTTTTAGTTTTTTGGTTTATAAGTCCTCTGGTAAGTTGGCTTTTTCCATTCTTGCATTTGCGCATTCATGCATTCTTACATTGTGTAAGCAAAGTTGATTTTGGTTCTGTTGAGCATTTGAAGTAGCCTCGCAAGATTGATTTTGGTTCTGTTGAGCATTTGAAGTAGCCTCGCAAGATTGATTTTGGTTCTGATTAGCATTTGAAGTAGCCTCGCAAGGTTTTGCTCGGTTCTGATTAGCATTGGAGTAGCCTCGCAAAGTTTTGCTCGGTTCCTTCCTTATCGATTGAAATCTTTCAATCGATTCCCTCATCGGGACCAGTCAGTCATATCAAAATTGCTAGGCACCATTCGGTCATATCGCATTCAATCATTCCTGCATTCCTACATTTTAAAAACAGTGTTTCCACTTAATCAAATACCGTTAAAAGACGGTTGTTTTCTAATTTATACCACTATACTTTTGTGTTACATTAATTTACCAAAATATAAAAATTTTAGTATCATGACCCCAAGAAATTTTTTATTTGCTATGATCTTGTTTAGCTTTTATCAGTGTGGCAAAAAGTCAGATTATGCAAGTCTCGTTCAAAAAATCAATGTGAATCCTGCATTTGAGATGGAACCACCCATAGCGGACAACATTTTCATCAAAGAGCTTGGTACTCCAGACAAAGAAAACAACAATTTTCAATTAATCGCTGAGTTTACGAAAGGGGAAATAAAAGGTGCGTACCATGCACTTATGGTTGGCGATGAAAAAGTGGTGTTAAGAGATGATGGCAAGTTTGGCGATGAAAAAGCTGGCGATGGTCTATTCATCCTCAATCTAAATGAGGATAAGAATGCGATATTAAGCGAATTGGAAAATAGACAAAAACTCATTCTAAGTGAAGAAGAATTTGCTACTTTCGACAATAGGGTTCTCAATAAAAAGCCGAAAGACGAGCTACGTAGATTTTCAATCAAAGACTTCGTAAAAGGTAAAATTTTAAAACTTCCTATCGACTTTTTTAGAAAAGGCAAAAAACTATCCGATCAGACCAAAACCCTCATGATCACCAATACCTCGGTAGTAGAAGACCCTACGCGGATATTTAATCCTTGTACAGGCATAGGTAATCCTACTGGACCATGGACTTTTGGAGAACTCATGAGACAAATGGCTTCAGAAGATCCAACTACTTTGACAGATTTAGAAGTATCCAACTTTGTAAGAACATGGCTAAATGCTTGGCGTTTTGATACCATTGTCAATGGAGACCCTATCCCTTCTCGTACGAATATTAACAACCTAATTTCTGATTGGGAGTCAAAAAGCGGCGTAGCTTCAGGAGGGATTCTGAAAATGCAATTTGCTCCTTTCAAATTAATTGCCATCGTCAATAGATTGGATTTACGTGGCAATTCAGGTTATGGATTCACGAATGCTGGGGAAGGTCGAATGGTCTTTAATGCCTTAAGTCCAACTTGCTTCCCTTTGAGATTCACCGTGATTTTTGAATACGGAGTCAATAAAAGAACGTGTACTGCATTAAAAGCGTATGCTAATGAATGGAATCTCCTCGATAGTCTGACCATTGGTACTCCTACGTACAATGCTGCTTTAGAAAGCATCACCAATCAGTTTACCTTGGCAAATACTGGCCCTACTGCAGATTCACTGATTGACAATAATGGTAGTTCCCTTAATCAATTACGTACCAATGAAAATGCGCTCAATCCGCTTTGGGAATTAAGAGAATTTAGTTTTAATGCTTCAGGCACCCTTGGACTAACTACGGTAAAACAAGAACCTGCTGCAAAATACAATGCTAAAATTAACAATATAGATGTAGAGCGACTTGTTTCCTTTATAAACTCGAACACAACCAATATAGAAAACAACAACTATACCGTACCCAACGAAATACCTACAGGAGGCACGCCTGCCACAACGCCATTTTTAGCCGGTAAGTCCTTGGTTCCTACCACATCACTCCATTGGAATGGTACCAATAACTCCAATCCACCCACTTTTATAATAAGTGATTCTGCTAGACATATCTTTTCGTTGAACACGTGTAATGGTTGTCATGCCGGTGAGACTAATACTTCTTTCACACATATAAATCCAGCTAGCTTTGGTAGCCCTGCAACTCTTTCAGGCTTTTTGACAGGTATTACGGTAGTTGACCCTGCCGGCAGACCTTCAGGAGTACCAACAAGTAGAACATTCAATGATTTATTGAGAAGAAGAAACGATTTGGCAGATCTCATTACTACCAATTGTTTAAGGAAAAGACCTGGTGTCATGGAAATTGCATCGAGGTTGAGTTTTAGGCCGGTGAAGATGACACATTAATGTATATCTTTTTAAGTTAACATATTTAGATATTATAAAAAAGCGCACTGGGGTATGTTTTAATTTTATATTTTTATTGCCAAATATTTAGCGCATGAACCAAGCAGTGAAAAAGTCCATCATCAATTGCCACACACACATCTTCACCGGTAAGTGCGTGCCACCTTATATTGCGAAGACTTTCTTGCCATGGCCGCTATATAAATTATTGAATATTGATTTCTTACTCAGGGTCAAAGAATTCCTCAAGTTTGATCAAGGTAGATGGAAAGCTTGGTATGAAAAATGGCAGAATTTAGCTACTAAAGTAAATTACCAATGGAAGAATATAAAAGTTGATCTTGTAAGGAATGGTGGTTATAAGTTTTTCAAAGGGGCATTTAATATTTGGGTTTTGGCCCACACATTTTATATTCTGTTTGGAAAACAAATCACTGAAGTCCTGAGTCACTTTGAAACCGTCTATCCATACCTCAATCAATTCTTTCATACGCTAACGGATGCAAATGTATTCTTTCCCGATCCTTCTACTCTGGTTAAGGCCTTTTTCATTCTATTTACACTCTTTTTTATAAAGATAGGAAGGAAACTGATCTTTTCGATAGGTCGCTATATCTTACCCTATTTACGATTAATTCCGGACAGTCAGACATGGAAATTTTTGTTGAGGTATTACCATATTGTGAGATTTGCAGGGTACAAAGAAAGTGGTAGTATCTTTTCAAAATTAAAAAACCAATATGACCAAAATACCGGTTTTGTAGTTTTACCTATGGACCTTCAATATATGGGAGCTGGGAATATAACGGCACCAGGTGGAAAATATGACTACCAGATGAACGCTCTTGCGAAGCTAAAAAAGAATCCAAAAAACATCATCTATCCGTTTGTTTTTATCGATCCACGAAGGATTGAAGAGGATAAAACTTTTCTCGTAACTACTGGAAACCCAGAAACAGGTAAAGTGACTTTAGAACCTTGTTTTGTAAAGCAATATATCGAAGAAAATGAGTTTAACGGTTTTAAAATTTATCCTGCGCTAGGGTATTATCCCTTTGACGAAAACTTACTGCTTTTGTGGAAATATGCTGCAGATCAAGAATTGCCAATTATGACACATGCCATAAAAGGTACAGTTTTTTATCGGGGTAAAAAGGAAAAATCTTGGGACTATCACCCTGTTTTTAAAGAATCGGTAGGTAAAAACCAACCTCAAAAACCACTCATACTTCCACAATCAAAAAACATAGATTTCTCAGCCAATTTCACAAATCCTCTAAATTACTTATGTCTCTTGGACGAAAAATTATTGAGACTTGTAGTAAAAAATTGCAAGAATGAAATCAAAGAATTTTTTGGATATACGGACGATGTTACAGAATTAAAACACAATCTATCTCATCTAAAAATTTGTATGGGTCATTACGGTGGCGAGGACGAATGGGTAAAATACCTTGAAAGAGATCGACTACCACAAGTTTCAAATATCTTTAGAGAAGAACGAGATGGATTCAATTTTTTTCCAAAAGAAGAAAAATCAGTAGGGGATAAAAACCACGAATATTTAAGTACCTTATGGAAAAGTATGGATTGGTTTTCTATTATTACCAATCTCATTTATCACTATCCTAATGTATATGCAGACATTAGTTATATTATATACCAACCCACCATTTATCCATTATTAAAGCAAGTTTTGACAAAAGAAAAACATTTCAAAAGAGTATTATACGGCACCGACTTTTTTGTTGTGAGAAACCACAAAAGCGAAAAACAATTACTTGCCGAGGCGATGGCAAACCTTACGGAAGCTGAATTTGATCAGATCGCAAGGGAGAATCCAAGAGAATTTATAAATACAAAAAATTTTGTTGTGGACTGAAAATAAAAATTGGGTGAGATGAGTACCAAGTTAGAAATAAAAATTTTACCCGCCTTCAATGGAGATTGTATTGTACTATCTTTCATCGACAAGACGGGCATAAAAAGAAACATCCTAGTGGACGGAGGTACACCAGCAACCTATCCAAAAACCCTAAAACCAATGTACAAAACGCTTTTGGGCGACATAGACTTATTAGTTGTTACCCATATTGACGATGATCATATTGGTGGTATTAAAAAGTTATTTGAAGATACAGACCTTGATAAATCTAAGATTAAAAAAGTTTGGTTTAACTCCGGAGGCCTTCTAAATCACTTTTTTGGCGAAGATGAAGATAAGGCACGTGCTGTAAAAGTAGTTCCTTCCGATATTGTAGATATGAGTATCGGGCAAGGCAACAATTTGGAAGCCAAATTAGACGAGTTGGATGATGTATGGGTCAAGAAAATAATAAAACAAGGAGACAAAGTAGATGTCCATGATTGTTTAGTAAGCATTTTATCTCCTAATGAAAAAACACTCAAAAAGCTTAATGAAAACTGGGAGACAGAAGTAAATATACAGGTAAATATGTCAGGAAATGTTCACGATGATTTTAAAACGGACATTACGGACTTAGTGAAAAGGCCATTTAATGAAGACAAAGGAGTGCCCAATGGTAGCTCTATCGCTTTTTTGATAGATGTACATAATATAAAAGGATTATTATTGGGTGATGCCTTTCCCTCAGTCATTGTGCAATCACTCAAAAAGTTGGGGTATTCCAAGACTAAAAAGCTTAAACTTGATTTTATGAAGGTTTCGCACCATGCAAGTAAAGGTAATACAAGTCCACAATTGTTGGATATGATCGATTGTGATCAATACATCATTTGCACCAATGGTCAGAAACATGGTTTGCCAGATAAGGAAGCCATCGCTAGAATCATTAAAGCAAAATCAGGATGCAGTTTATACTTTAATTACGCGAGTTATTTACCACAATTAATGACGAAAAATGATAAAAATTTTGACTTTCAATTGATAGATTTAAAAACTTCTGAATATAATATAAAATTTTAGCCATGCCAACAATAGGAGATTTATACCGCCATTTTTCAGTAGTTGTCAACAATGGAAGTGGGTGCATATTCCAAACTAATTCTGAACATTACACCTATATATTAACTGTAAAACACAACGTATTGAAAGATGCGCAAACCAATGAATTATTAGGTTTAGAAGACGTAAAAGTCAGTAGAAGTTATGTAGAATTTAAAAATGAAAATTACCTAGAGGTTAGGAATATTTATACACTTGATGATAAGGATTATGCCATTATCGAGGTCAATAAAATAAGCCATCCCAATGATTATCAATTGAAAGTGGGTCGATTTGAAAACAATGCAATCGTCACCATATCTGGTTATCCTCAGTATCAAAGATCTGTAGATGCAGATGACATAGAATATCGCACTTCTTTAAAAGCGACGGTAGATATCAATAGAGCTGAAAAACACGAGTACGATTTGACATTAGAAGAAAGTGCAGATACTTTTGACAGTGGTGCAGCGGAAAACATTACTGGATTTTCGGGTAGTGGAATTTTTTATTCAAAAGGAAATGAAATTTACTTAGTTGGTGTTTTTCCAAAACTCAATGACAGCAGTGCAAGACATGGCAAAGTGGTCGGTTTTGACCTCAGTGGCTACAAAGAAATCATAGCCAATAATCTCATTGAAAGGAAAAGAGATTTAGAAGCATTTGATTATAAAGTAGATTTCAAAGAGCAATTGATGTCCTTTACTTCAAAGTATAAGTATATAATTTTATCTCTTTTTGCCTTTGGAATAGCGTATTATATTTATTCAAATTACCAAAGCAAACCTAGTTGCGAAAATTTTACGTCAGAAAGTGACCTCAACATTTTAATTAATGGAGATGAGTCAAATAATAAAACAATTGATGCTGAAATAGACAGAATTCTAGTTAAAAACATACCTTTCAGAGTTATCAATAAATTTCTTGAAGGCAAAACAAAAGGAATCTCCTCAGGAATAATTTCTGAGATATCAGAAGCTTGTGGAGCAGATATCCTCATTGAAGGGACAATGGATAATTGTTACTATCACCCAATTAGCAGCGATTTCAGATCCTATCTCCAAAATCAGTTTTACATAGTGGATGCCACAGCCGCTGAAGTAAAGTCAGATATCCAAAAAATTTCTAAATTTTTAACACTGTATTTACTCGACAAACAAAAGTTAAGTTACAAAGTAAATAATTTCAAAGTTGGCAACTTTGTCAATGATAGCCTTCAAAAACAAGACACCGTATACCAAATGATCATGCAAGTCACAGCCAAAATTGCAGAAGAAGTAGGCAAACAAGACTCTGCATTGATGCTATATTCGAAGATTCCTGAAGGCGGTATGAATCCTGAGTTTGTATTTAAAAGGCAGGAAGTTTTGGCCGAAAAAATGGATAAACCTCATGAAGCTATTACCGCGCAGTCTGGCCTCATAAAGATTGCACAACAAAAAAAGGACACCATCCAAGAAGTAAGGCTTTTAGAAAAAAGAGCCAAAAACTATGAAAAAACAGGAGAAAAAGCCAATCAACTGAATGACTACAAAAAGATCAAAAAAATCAAACCATCAGACCAAAATGCCAGTAGAAAAATAGAAACGCTCGAGTCACAGGTAAACAGAACTTCGCCAAATATTGAGGCCAACTTCACCCCTAGTAACTTAATCCGTGCGACCAATCAATTAATCAATGCCAACCAATTTGACAAAGCCGACCAACTCATTAAAAACAATCCAACAATCGTAAACAACAACCCAGAATTAACCGCCTTAAAAACCGAAATTGATTACAACCGAAACATCATAACAGCAACGCAAATCCCCGATTCTGTAAAACTTAAAAATGAGCGCTTGGCCTCCCAGATTAAAGTGGATAAAATTAGGACGACAGTGAGGAGGTTGATTAGGCAATGAGAAACTGGCTTTGGTCTATGAGCTTTGAGGTATGAGCTTTTTTAGAACTTAGGTGTATTTTAAAATAATTAATTTCGTATTCAATCATTCATGCATTCAATAATTCATGCATTAGGCCATTAAAAACCTAATCGCATTCTTCACAAAAAAATTGTCATTAATCTCCGTATCATGACCAAAAACACTTTTTACATATTTGTAATAATCCGCCAACGTACCTTTTTCGATTTGACACATATAAAAATCAGAGCCGTACATCACCTTATTTTTCAAAAAAGGATGCGTGGCAAGTGTGTTAAAAATGCCATTGACATGGGCTTGAGAATAGAATGAATAAGAAAAATCAGCATACACATTCTTATACTCCAAAAGATTGATGGTCTGTTGTACACCACTTTTTGCACGATCGTTGATATCCGTCGATAAGAACAGTTTCCAATCATCATTACTGCCAAAATGGGCAATATTGAGTTTAAGATCCGGGTGCCGTTTTAGTATTTTTTGCCAATGTTCCGGTCGATTAAAATACTTAGTAAAGCGATCTCCCTCCTCCCCTCGAAGAATAAACGATTGGGTTTTATCCTCCACACTTCCATCAGGATGAAATTTTCGGTAAGACACGATGATTTTATCCGCAGAAGGGTGCGTGCGATTGCCTCCACAGTGGGCAGTAATCGGTATCTGCTTAGCTTCACAAACCTTATAGATTTCCATCAAAAGCGGGTGATGAGGCACATACCCCAAAGATGGATAGATCTTAATCCCTTGAAAAGTACCATAGTCAATATTCGGATATCGTGGTATAGATAAATCCTCCACAAAAGCACTTAAAAACATGTGCAAAACATCCTTATTGTGCGGATCGATCGCCAAAAAAGGTAGGATATGACTCTTACCCGATACACTCATCTGCCCTTGGTTAAACTGATAATTATCCACCAACTCCTTCACCTCCATCAATTGCCCATAAAAACCCTGCTCCACCCCGCCACTGATCGCCCTTTCCATATCCATCATCAACACGCCCACGACCACCGTGTTCAGTTCGTCTACACTTGCATCATGGTATATCCGCAACAATTCATCAACCAATTTAATCGACTGACTCAAATCCAAAGCCGTCCCAAAATCTTTACTCACCAACAATTTAGCTGCCTTCCTCACAAATTGACTCGGTATCCAATTTGGATATTTTATAAAGTTACGCGGTATATTCTTATACGTGAATGCATGACAATGGATATCCACCAACGTATCCTTTATGCCCGCCCTTCCCAACAAATTATTAAAAAGTGCAACCGTATTTCTAGGTAGCCGATCTACAACTCTATCCAGTATACCCGCTGCTAACTGATGAAACTCCTCGAATGTGATACTCTGCTGCGGTGTAATTAATATTTCTTTTGCGGCCATGTGATATAAATTTTGAAGTTAATGATTGATATAGATAGCTCAAAAATAACTAAAAGGCGAAAATGCTTTGATTGCTATTGTAAAAATGATAATAATTTTTTGAAAGGCTATAGGTTAGGGAGGGAAAAGTTTGGATTAAATGTTCTTATGGTATAAAAAAGCTTATTATTGGTTGAAACCAAATAAAAATCTGCGAAAATCTGCGGGAAAATGTACTCTTGTGTAAATCCCATCTCGAAAAATCTGCGAAAATCTGCGATACCAATCTGCAAAAATCTGCGGGAAAATGTATCCACGCGTAGTTTTCAATTTTGATCATCACCTAATTCATTGAACCCAAATAAAAATAAGTGAAAATCTTCAAAAATCTGCGGGAAAAAGCACCCTAGTCATGGGCCACTCCTGCGGTCTCTCCGACCGCACCTTACTCAGCACCATCTTCGAAAACCCCAATTGTCGATATGTAAAACTATTTTATTACGACACTGAAGAAAAATACCGAGAGACCACCTACGAACTATCCCGCCATTTTACAGACAAAGCAGAGATGAGAAAAAAGGTATTGGACTTTACAAAATGTGTGGCGATACCACAAATTGTCTGAACTGTGAATGATGTGATTTATTTGATGAATGTGAATGTCTGACCTGTGATAGATATGAATTTTTTGATAAACGTGATTGTGAATTGATATGAATGTGATAATTTTGATAAATTTGATATTAAAACATAGATATGGTAAAGGAGGAATATAAATATTCGGCTTTAACGGGAAAAATAATAGGTTGTGCTATGGAGGTGCACAAGCTTTTAAAGAATGGATTTCAGGAAGTGATATACCAAAGAGCTTTGGAGTATGAAATGGAACTACAAAAGATTAGCTTTGCAAGGGAATTCGAAATGCCGATTTTTTATAAAGACATCCAGGTTGGGACAAGAAGGGTGGATTTTTATGTCGAGGACAAAATAAGTGTCGAGCTAAAAGCCATTATACAATTAGAAAAAGTTCATCTTGCTCAGGCCATGAATTATTTGGAAGCATACAACCTAGAAATAGGATTATTGATTAATTTTGGAAACACCAAACTCCAATTCCATCGTTTTGACAATAAAAAATTTATTTCAAAATAAAATTATCACAATCATTAAAATCACACCCATCACAAAAATCACAGTTCAGACATTGTGGAGACACTAAACCCCAATTCCACCTTTTTGATTTATACCAAAATAAAATCACCTAAATCATTAAAATCACACCCATCACAAAAATCACAGTTCAGACATCTTGGGTATAGCAAACTCCAATTCTATCGTTTTGGATTTATACCAAAATAAAATCACAAAAATCATAAAAATCACACCCATCACAGTTCAGACATTGTAGCCCTCTCTCACATCGTATAATACGTCACAAAAAACAATATAAATCGATAAATTTTCCAAGAATAAAATACACAAAATGATAAACCTATGCTCTTTATCCCAGAAATCAACATCGTGTCTTTGTAAAATCTTCGTTGCAGGTTATACAGGAAATAAATGAAAATGGCTTGACCAAAAATTGAAAAATATTCATCGGTTATTAGAAAATTCCAGTCCAAATTAAATACGTGCTTTGCTAAACTAATTACCATTAAAATAATAATAGGAAACAATACACTATTGATCAAAATACTGAAAGCATTAAATTCAAATGAAGCAAGAAGATGATCAAAAAATAATTTATTTTTCCTAATATTGAATAAAAACAAGGGTAGTGTAAACATAAAGACTAGTGAAATCAACAGCAACTTTGAAATATTTGCAGAATGATTATTGTAGGCTGTGGTAAAGGCATCCACATTTAAATTATTGGTTTTAATATGATCTTTGACAATTTTTTGGACTAGGTCGCTATATTCTTGTTTGTAGAATTGTGAACTCAATGGAGAGTTGAATGTATCAAAAACAGGAAAAAGGAAATATAAAAAGTTGGCTAAGAAAAAAAGTCCAATCAAAGTCATATAAGGTACTTGAATACCTGATGAAACATGATTTGATAACCTTCCTGGCTTAAAAATTAAGGAAATAAAACTATTCCAAAATTTACTATCAACAAAAGTGAACGCATTAAAAATATTTTCAAATAACTTTAAGAAAGACCTATCTTTTGGCTCTATGACCTTTTCTCCACATAAATTACAAAATCTACCTGCAAATTGGTTATCACAATTTTTGCAAGTCCTCCCAACTTCATAATCAAATGAATCAATTTTCTTAAACTTAAAATTCATTATCGAGATTTCAATTACAAAACTAAAAAATAAATAGACTTCACTGCATCTTCAGACCCTCCAAAAAACTAACCAAATTATTAACTGTAATCTTTTGCTGCTCTTCTAAGCTTATCATGGCAGAATTGTCCATGAGTAGGGTGCCTAAATACCCAAACTGAGAGTGATTACCACCTTCTATCATTACAAAGATATGGTCCTTGGGGAGTTTGCTTTGATTGTCCATTACCTCATTTACACTTGCGAGTCCATCAAGCTGACCATTGAGTTTTAGACAAGGTATATCTTGCAAAGAAAGGTCAATATCTCTTGGATGAGAAGTACCCATCAAGAATAATCCTTTAAATACATTGGGGTTTTCATATACCATTTGTGCTGCAATTTTGCCGCCTTGAGAATGGCCACCTATTACATATTTTCTATTCTTAAGGTCAAAAAGAGTCAATACTTTCATGTAATCATGCTGAGGCATTCTCCAATTCATTTTTATAAGATGCGTCGTAAACCCATTTTCTGCTAACTGCTTACAAAGTGGAGCATAAGCCTTCGGGTCTGCAAAGCCACCTTGAAAGAAAATAACTTCGATAGGGTTTTTCGGAGTAACCGACTTAAAAGTAATTTGGTCATCGGTGGTGACAACACTTACAAGTTCTGTGTTTGTAAAAGTATCTTTTGGTAGATTTCGAGACTGAAATGTCGTACCATTCCATATAAAAAAGAGCGTTACAAGCGAAAACCACACGATTTTAAAATATTTCCACCACTTTTTATTTTTCATACTTTTCGAGTAATATTAACCTATGACAATATAGTATATACCAATGCTAAATGCTTGTTACATTAAAATTTGAAAGATTATTTGTATAACAATATGTCTACAAAACCATTTAAGATCTATGATGCTTCATTGATTTTGTAGACAATCTGATGATTATATTGGATCAAAAATTATCGCTACCTAATCACAACTCATCATCCATGAAATACCAAACTTATCTATAAACATCCCAAAATAAGACCCCCAGAATGTAGTTGCCAATGGCATGGTCACATGGCCATCTTGAGAAAGTCCACTAAACAATCTATCAGCTTCTGAAGTAGAATCTACACTGATCGAAACCGAAAAGTTATTGCCTGGAAGAAAAGAGGATGCCCACTCACCTCCAGTATCACTTCCCATTAAAGCTGTTTCAGCAGAGATAGGAAGAGAAACATGCATAATTCTATTTTTTTCTTCATCGGGCAATTGTCCAGTTTCTTCAGAAGGCATTTCACCAAATCTGCTAAAGTTTACAAATTCTCCACCAAATACCGATTGGTAGAAGTTAAAAGCCTCTTCACAATTTCCATTGAAGGTAAGGTACACGTTTACTGTTGTCATGTTTATACAATTTTTGTTTTGAAAAAAATTCTATTTTTGATATATTCTTTTAGTTAGGATTAAATTTTGGTGATAAGAATTTACCTAACAAAGATATTGATAAATGATATATTTTGGGCAATTCAGCACATTATATAATTGAAATTTTCATTCTATATTTAAATTTTTCCCGCCCTCTCTCCCAAAATCACCTTCTCCCATGACCCAAATCATATATCACTTTACTGCCCCTCCCTACCTTGCTCTTCGTTTTAACAAAAATAGGTTTTAAACCAAAAGAGTAAGTCATGGATGGTAAAATCAAATACCCGGGTGTAAAAATGGTGCTGGATGGCAATACGGCTGCCATCATGTGTGAAAGAGAATCTACCGATGGTGCCGGTGCATATCCCATTACACCTTCGACCCAAATGGGTGAATATTGGGCCGAAGAGGCGGCTAAAGGGCACCTCAATATATCGGATAGGCCGTTGATCTTTATAGAACCAGAAGGGGAGCATGCGGCTGCGGCTGTGACTGCAGGTTTGTCCATGACGGGACTAAGGGCGGCTAATTTTTCATCAGGGCAGGGCATCGCGTATATGCACGAGTCCTTGTATGCGGCCGTAGGTAAACGATTGACGTATGTGCTGAATATTGGAGCAAGAGCGATGACTAAATCTACCCTCAATGTACACGCAGGCCACGATGATTACCATGCGATAGACGATACAGGATTTTTTCAGCTTTTTGCTAAAAATGTACAGCACGTAGCGGATCTTAATATCATAGCCCACAAGGTCGCAGAATTGGCTCTTACCCCAGGCGTGATAGCACAAGATGGGTTTTTGACCACGCACTTGATAGAGTCACTCTACTTACCTGAGCGCGAACTGATCAAAGAATACCTCGGCAGACCAGATGATATCATAGAGACGCCTACACCTGCTCAAAAAATCATCTATGGTGACCAAAGGAGAAGGATACCAGAATTGTGGGATGTGGATAATCCGATGATGGCAGGTATCGTACAAAATCAAGATTCTTATATGCAAAGTGTGGCATCACAGCGACCTTTTTTCTTTGACCATATACAGGCCTTGACAGACCAAGCTTTTGCTGAATATGGCCAACTTACGGGAAGAAATTACCAACGGGTGATGACCTACAGAGCAGAAGATGCAGAATACCTCATCTTAGGACAAGGCAGTCTCATACCGAGTGCAGAAGTCGTATCTGATTATTTGCGAAGTACGCGAGGCATTAAGGTAGGTGTGGTAGATTTGGTAATGTTTAGACCTTTTCCAGCAGATTTGATTTCTAAAATTTTGAAAGGTAAAAAAGGAGTGGTCATCCTTGAGCGGTTGGATCAACCTTTGGCTGCAGACCTTCCTATTGCTAGAGAAATTAGGGCTACACTGTCCAAATGTGTAGAGAATGGCACAGGGGTAAACCCAGCACCGTATCCAGAATTGGAAGCATATAAAATGGGCGATTGCCCAGCTATTTATAGTGGTTCGTTTGGCTTAGGTAGCCGCGACTTACAGCCCGAGGGTATCATCGGTGCGGTAGAAAATATGTTGCCAGGAGGTAAACACAAAAAACAGTTTTATCTTTCTATTGACTTTATACGAGACATACCATATACACCAAAACAAAAAATGTATCAGGAGTCCATCGTAGAGGCGTACCCAATGATCAAAGAGTTGGGCATTAGAGGTTCTGAAAATCCTAATATGATGCCCAAGGAAGCCGTAACGGTAAGGTTTCACTCGATCGGAGGTTGGGGTGCCATCACCACGGGTAAAAACTTGGCGATGACGCTGTACGATCTTTTGGGCTATGAGATCAAAGCCAACCCGAAATATGGTTCTGAGAAAAAAGGACAACCTACTACGTATTACCTTGCTGCGGCTCCCGAACAGATCAAAATCAATTGTGAATACTTCTTTGTCGATGTGGTATTATCTCCTGACCCCAATGTATTTAAACACACCAATGCACTTGCAGGCTTGAAAAAAGGGGGTTGTTTTATTATACAAAGTGACCACGAAAACCCTGATAAAGTGTGGAATAACATCCCTCTTCCGTACCAAAAAGTCATCATTGATCAAGACATACACATTTTTTATATCGATGGATTTAAAATAGCGAGAGAAGAAGCTACCGATCCAGAATTACAACTTAGAATGCAAGGTATTGCCTTCCAAGGTGCATTTTTTGCTGCTTCACCTTTAATGGCTAAGACCAACCTTACGGATGTAACCTTGCTGAAGGCCATAGAAGATCAATTGTTGCACAAATTTGGTTCGAAAGGCCAGCGGGTGGTGGATGACAATATGCGGGTAGTAAAAAGAGGTTTTACAGAGGTAAAAGAAATCAAAAACAAAGTGCTCGGTACCATTATCTTAGAAAAAGCCAACGGTCTACCAGGAGCAACCATACCCAAAATGCTTAAAAACATGCCTCAAAGCGAATCAAAACTCAGTGATATTCATCGCTTTTGGGAACAAACAGGTAATTTTTACCTCAAAGGCCAAGGAAATGACAACATCACTGACCCTTTTATCGGTCTGAGTGTGGTACCAGCATCAACGGCTATCTTCCGAGATATGACGGGTATACGGTTTGATCATCCAGAATGGATACCTAACAACTGTACTGCATGTGGAAATTGTTATACCGTTTGTCCAGATACCGCCATTCCCGGATTAGTAAGTAATCTGTCAGACGTGCTCGATACCATCGTAACCAGGGTAAAGAAAAAACATGGCAATCTTGAAGTACTGCCCAAGGCGGTAAGGCAGATGGAAAGCCATATAAGGAGTTTGATGAAACAACCTAAAAATGGTGCCACTGTCAATACATACATACAACATGCCATCGGCAAATACCAATCAGAAAACCAAGGCTCAGAAAATACGGTCAATGAATTTGAGTGGTTTAAAGCAGAATTGGGTGATTTTGATTTTGCCTTAACGAGACCCTACTTTGATATCCACGAAAAAAATGAACCCAACAGTGGTGGCCTTTTTAGCATCACAATCAATCCTACGACTTGCAAAGGATGTATGGAATGTGTCAAAGTATGTAATGATGATGCTTTAAGAGTAGTACCCCAAACGGAAGCATCAGTAGAAAGTTTACGCAATAGCTGGGATCTATGGCTGGATCTACCGAATACGCCTAAAAAATTCAACCGAATCGAAAGTATGGAAGAAAAAATTGGGCCATTAGAAACCATGTTGCTCAATAAAGATGCATACTTAAGCTTTACCAGTGGTGATGGGGCATGTTTGGGTTGTTCAGAAAAATCTGTGGTACACTTATTTGTAGCTACTGTAGAATCTTTGATGCAACCAAGGATAGAAAAACACCTAGCCCATTTGGATAGTTTAATCCAAAAACTCGAAAGTTACGTGCAAAAACAACTCATCACATCACTTGACGTATCCAATACCGATGCATTGTCAAGAATAGCGGGTGATACCTATACAGGAGATCTCAAGATAGCTGATATAGCTTCGAGGTTAGATCGAGATAGGGAGACGGTACCTGTTGACCAAGACTGGTTGAGAGATATTGCCCAATTAATCGGTAAACTAAAAAAACTAAAATGGAAATACAATCAAGGCACAACAGGCCGAGGACGTGCTGCTATGGGTATGTGCAATTCTACGGGTTGTACCTCTGTTTGGGGTAGTACCTATCCTTTCAATCCTTACCCTTTCCCATGGGCCAACCACTTATTTCAAGATTCTACGTCGATGGCAATGGGTATTTTTGAAGGTCATATGTCAAAAATGGCAGAAGGATTCAGGGCGGTAAGAAAAGCAGAGTTAATCATCGACGGTACTTACGACTCGAGAGAACACGACCCGTTTTTCACTTATTTCACTTGGGAACAGTTTAGCGAAGAAGAATGGCTGCTTTGTCCTCCTGTAGTAGCCTTGGGTGGCGACGGTGCGATGTATGATATCGGCTTCCAAAACTTATCAAGAATGATGGCTTCAGGCAAACCGATCAAAGTAGTAGTGGTGGACACACAGGTATACTCCAATACTGGTGGTCAAGCATGTACATCAGGATTCATCGGGCAAGTATCTGACATGGCACAATATGGTAAAGTTGGAAAAGGTAAAGCTGAACCAAGAAAAGAGATTGGTCTTATCGCCATGGCACATCGTAATACGTACGTATCTCAAAGTACATTGGCCAATACCAGTCAGATGATCGAAGGATTTATTGATGGTTTAGTGGCAAAAAGACCTGCTTTATTCAATATATACACTACTTGTCAGCCGGAGCACGGAGTAGCAGATGATCTCGGTGTACAACAAGCCAAATTGGTGGTTGAGTCTAGAGCTTATCCAATATTCCACTATCATCCAGGTAAAGGAATGACCATAGAAGAATGTCTTGACTTGAGTGGTAACCCCGCTATGGATCAAATCTGGCCTACCTATAGTTTGAAATATATCGAATACGGTATGGAAAAAACCATGAAGGTGGCAATGACCTTTGCAGATTTTGCCTTGACAGAAGCGCGATTTAGAAAACACTTCCGCAAAGTACCTCGTGATGCATGGAATGATAATATGGTCATCTTATCTGAATTTATTGAAATGTCTACTGAACAACGCGAAGGACTCTTTCCTTACATTTGGACCGTAGACAAAAAGCAAAATTTGGTGAGGGTCTTGGTAGCAGAACCCATCGTGGCTTCTTGCGAAGAAAGGAAACAATTCTGGGTAATGTTAAGAGATTTAGCCGGTAAAAAAGTCACCCAAACGACATCTACAGAAGATTTAGAAAACAAAATCAGGATGGATGTGGTAGGAAAAATAGCCAAAGGATTGATGGAACTCGCAGGCGGCAACGGAAGTGGATTGATGGACTTGACCCTACAAAATGAAGCTGCATCCACCGACACTTCAAATGGGGCACCTGCAGCAGGAGAGTATATGGCTCCATGGATAGAGTCAGAAAGCTGCACATCATGTGACGAATGTATAAAACTGAATAGTAAAATTTTTGCCTACAACAGCAGTAAAAAAGCTTTTGTTCAAAATGCAAATGGAGGTCCGTACCAAGATTTGGTAAAAGCCGCTGAAAAATGTACCGCTAGGGTAATTCACCCCGGCCTACCTGCCAATACTACAGAAAAAGACATCGATAAATGGATAAAGAGGGGAGAAAAATTTAATTAAGGAGATCTATGGATTTGTTTGGGATATATAAAAATACGTTTAAACACGGGATTCATCCACCAGAAAACAAGGATGAAACCAAGGGAATGCCTATCAAGCAGTTTCCCTTTGCTCCTGTGCTTATCATTCCCATGACCCAACATATCGGAGCACCTGCCCAAATCATCGTAAGAGAAGGGCAAGAGGTCTACAGAGGTCAATTAATAGCTAAACAGGCCTCGTATGTGTCTGTGCCCATACATTCCCCGGTATCTGGAACAGTTAGAAAGATTGCTCCAGTACCCACAATATCAGGTAGCAAAGCTATGGGCGTAAGCATCGAGGCCTTCCCTTTTTCAGAACAAAATGTTTATGAAGGTACAGGTATAAACCCTGAAAACTCAAGTCCTGAAGAAATACTTACTGCTATACAAGATGCAGGTATTGTTGGTTTGGGGGGAGCGGCTTTCCCTACTCACGTCAAACTTAAGGTACCCGAAGGCAAAAGATGTGATTATCTCATCCTCAACGGTATTGAGTGCGAGCCTTATCTGACCACAGATCATCGCGTCATGCTCGAACAAGGTGATGACATTTTTATGGGCATAAGGTACCTGCTCAAGGTAACGGGAGCTAAAGAAGTCATCATCGGTATTGAATCTAATAAAAAGGACGCTGCAATCCATTTAGACAAAATAAAACCAGCAGACTTACCCGTAAAAATCCAGGTTGTACCCGTGAAGTATCCCCAAGGGTCAGAGAAAATGTTGATTACCGCTACACTTGGCAAAGAAGTGCCTTCGGGTGGATTACCCATCGATATCCACGTGGTCACGGTAAATATTGCAACCACTGCTGAAATAGGCCGCCTTTTACCCCACGGACGAGGTATTCAAGAAAGGGTGATCACCATCACAGGACCAGCGGTAAAGAAAAAAGGCAACTACCTTATCCCCATTGGTACTCCGCTTCGGTATGTGCTCGATTATGTCGGTATACATGGCGAAATAGCAGAAGTATACATGGGAGGACCAATGATGGGGGTAGCGGTCTCAGATTTAGATATTTCCATTACCAAAGGAACATCGGGCATCCTTGTCTTTAGCAAAGAACACCTCCCTGACAATGAGAAAGTGTACCCATGTATCAAATGTGGTGCCTGTGTAGATGCATGCCCCATTTCGCTCAACCCTTCAAAATTAGGAATTCTTGCAAAATTTGAATCTTATGACTTGATGGTGAATGACTACAACTTGATGGATTGCTTTGAGTGCGGTTCTTGCTCTTATGTATGTCCGTCGCATATCCCGTTGGTACAGTATTTTAGGTTATCCAAATCTCGTCATAAAAGGAAGATAGCACTCCATCAAAATACAAGTCATGCATAAGATTACCCTAGATATTAGTACTTCACCTCATTTGGTAAAAGGTCTCAGCACAGATACCATTATGAAACATGTAGTTTACGCATTGCTGCCCGCTGCGGCTTTTGGTGTGTATGCTTTTGGTTTGAATGCATTACTGGTGATGATGGCTACATCCGTTGGGGCGGTTTTGACAGAGCACTTGCTTTGCAAATATTCTAAAAAGGAAAGTACCATCGGTGACTATTCTGCCTTGTTAACAGGTTTATTATTGGGCATGACGTTACCACCGAATTTTCCATTATGGATGGCCTTGTTTGGCTCTGTTGTTTCTATTGGATTGGGAAAATTTATATTTGGAGGCTTAGGTAATAATGTTTTTAACCCAGCTTTGGTAGGAAGGGCTTTTCTTCAAGCTACATTCCCCGTAGCCATAACAACATGGTATAATGCATTTGCCCCCGATCGTTTTTACAACGTTTCATCTTCTGTATTGGCATTTCCTTTTATGCAACCCAAGGTAGATGCGATATCGGGTGCCACACCCCTCAGTGCATTAAAATTTGATGGGGTGATGACGACTGCAAATGATCTTGCCTTTGGTTTTATCAATGGTTCGACAGGGGAAACAAGTGCGCTATTTATCGTTATCGGAGGTATTTATCTAGGATGGAAAAAAATGCTTAATTGGAGGATTCCTATCTCAATATTACTTACAGCATTTCTACTGAGTGGTATCATGTATTTGATCGACCCTACCAAGTATCCTACACCATTTTTTACGCTATTTGCTGGTGGATTGATGTTAGGAGCCGTGTTTATGGCCACAGATATGGTAGGCTCACCCATTACTTCAATGGGTCTATGGGTATATGGAATCTTGATTGGCACCTTAGTGGTAATCATCCGATTGTGGGGCGGCTTACCTGAAGGAGTGATGTATGCCATTTTATTGGGAAATGCAGCTACTCCCCATATCGATAACCTCATCAAACAGCGCGTGTATGGAACTTCTAAAAAGATAGCATCATGAGCCATTCACAAAACATAGAAATAAATACAGCATCAAGTGATAAAAAAATGCTTATTGCCATGGGTGGTATTGGTATCATCTGTGCCATACTGATTGTACTTACCTATGAAACTACTGCCCCAATGATAGAAAAGAATAAAGCAGAAGCATTAGAGAGAGCAATTTTTAAAGTGTTGCCTGATATCACCAAAACACAAGCTTACCAACTAAACCCTGACAATACGTTTACTAAATCTACGAGCAACGACTCAAAGCTGCCTAAAGTCTACGGTGGCTATGATGATGCTGGAAAACTTAAAGGAATAGCGATACAGGCCAATGGTAAAGGATATGGTGAGGTATTAAACATATTATACGGTTATGATCCTATGCAGCAAAAAATCATAGGTTTTAATGTGTTAGAAAGTAAAGAAACACCTGGTATTGGTGATAAGATCGAAAAAGGCACCTTCCCAGATAATTTTAAAGCGATGGATGTATCGCTCTCAGATGATGGTTCTACATTAAGAAATGAAATCATCACGGTCAAACAAGGGGAAAAAACACAAAAATGGGAAATAGATGGTATCACAGGTGCTACCGTCACCTCAAGAGCAGTAGGCAATATACTCAATGTCAGTGCTAAACAATGGCTCCCAAAGGTTTATAAAAATGTCAATTCCTTCACTGTAAAAACAGCTGAGCAATGAGCACCATACCGCAAAATAAATCAGATAAAGGATTTTTTAGTTCTTTGGCAAATCATCCGAATACGGACGAATTTACCAGAGGCCTTTGGAGGGACAATCCAGTCTTTGTTCAGGTATTGGGAATGTGCCCTTCGCTGGCAGTTTCCAATTCCGCTATCAACGCCTTAGCGATGGGCTTGGCTACAGCCTTTGTTTTATTAATGTCAAATATATTGGTCTCTTTACTCAAGGATTTTATTCCCAAACAGGTCCGCATAGCTTCTTATATCTTGATTATTGCCACTTTTGTTACCATCATCGATTATGTGATTCAAGCGGTAAGCATAGACCTTCACAAAAATCTCGGGGCGTTTATATCCCTGATTGTGGTCAATTGTCTCATATTAAGTCGAGCAGAAGCTTTCGCCTCAAAAAACAATGTATCTAAATCAATTTTAGATGGACTGGGTATGGGTCTTGGGTTTACTTTTGCATTGCTCTGCATTGGCTCTTTGCGAGAAATATTTGGGTCAGGTTCGCTCTTTGGTTATGAATTTATGCCCTCCAATTTCGAAAAATGGGTCATCATGGTCTTGCCTGCAGGCGGTTTTTTTTCCCTGGCTTTCTTACTGCTCATTTTCAATTATTTCAAACTTAAAAAAGAGGGGCTATGAACAACGAATCTTTGTGGAGCATCTTTATCAATACGAGTCTAATTAATAATTTTGTATTGGCCTACTTTTTAGGTATTTGTTCTTTCTTAGGTGTATCATCCAAGGTAGAGACGGGTTTAAAAATGGGAGCAGCCGTTACTTTTGTGATGGTGATCAGTGCGCTTTGTGCCTATGGTATCAATGCCCTCCTCACCGCTATCAATGCTCCTTTTTTGCAGCTTATCAGTTACATTGTGGTCATCGCATCTACGGTACAATTGGTAGAGATGTTTGTTAAAAAAACGAGTCCGGCTTTATTTAAAGCATTGGGTATTTTCTTACCGCTGATTACTACCAACTGTGCAATACTTGCTGTTGCTTTATTCCAAACAAGTAAAGGATATGGCCTATTGCAAAGTTTTGTGTATGCGTTAGGTGGGGGCATTGGTTTTACACTTGCCATGGTTTTGATGGCTGGTTTGAGGGAGCAGTTGGTTTTTTCAGAAACAGTATCAGTGGCTAAGGGTACGGTTATCGTATTATTGGTTGCGGGTATTTTATCACTTTCATTTATGGGCTTTGCAGGACTAGGAGGTTAATATTAAAAATATTTTTACATATGATAGAGTCAATTATTATAGCAGTTGTGAGTATTACCGGACTAATGTTGGGCTGGGTACTCATTCAGAGTCTATGGCGAAAAACATTTCATAATATGATTACCGATCAGGATGTATTGGCTGAACGTAGAACGTGCGGTAAATGCAGTTGTGATAACCCTTGCCCCAACAAATCTAACAATCATTCAACTTTATAAAAAGAAAAGATATGGCACATTTATCAGATTATTTATCAGGAAATCATTACACAGCAAGGGTAAAGAGCACGCAAAGGCTTACCCCTGCAGAAAGTGAAGAAATACGGGAGATCGTAGTAGAGGTATTGGATAGTAATTTTCAATGCAATGTAGACCAGAGTTTTGGTGTAGTGGTCAGGCATAAAAGTCCATTTGGCAATAGTGTACACCATCGTTTCTATAGCATAGCGGATCTGCCTGATACTTCATCGGAATTTCCACAGATTACGATGTTGGTCAAAAGATGTTCTTACGTAGATGAATTTAGTGGTGAACGTTACGACGGTATAGCCTCTAATTACCTTTGTGATCGAAAAGTGGGCGATGAGATTACTGTGACTGGTCCACATTCATTACCATTTGTAGTGCCCGAAGATAAAACAGCCAATATTATCCTAATTGGCATGGGTACGGGCATTGCCCCTTTCCGCACCTTTGTAAAACATATTTATAAAAATGTGAAGGATTGGAAAGGTAATGTCAGGCTTTTTTATGGTGCCCGTAGCGGATTAGAACTGCTCTACCTCAATGATAAAGATGGTGATTTGACCAATTATTATGATGAGAAGACATTTGAAGCTTTTTATGCTTTAAGCCCTAAACCCCTTTGGGCTGATCATATCGAAATCGAAAAAATCATAGAAGGCAAAGCCGACGAAATTAAAGAAATGCTGTCCAAAAACAATTGTTACATCTATGTAGCGGGCTATGGTAAAATATTGCATCAATTGGATATTGCTTTTTCGTCTATTTTAGGCTCTCAAGAAAAATGGCAGACTAGAAAATCAGAGTTAATAGCAGGTAAAAAATGGGCAGAAATCATTTATTGATGATGGCAAGCCAATAAAACAGATTCAAATGGATTTTATCATTCCCATAGCAGCACTTGGTATTTTGACACTCGTTCTAGCCATTCTATTGGTTATTGCCAATAAAAAATTGTATGTCTTTGAAGATCCTCGTATTGATCAAGTGGAAGATATGTTGCCCCACGCCAATTGTGGAGCATGTGGCTATCCTGGTTGTCGTCCGTTTGCTGAAGCTTTAGTAACGGGTCAAATTTTGCCGGGTAAGTGTACGGTGAGTACCGACGAAGGTAGAATGGCCATCGCAACATTTTTAGGGGTATCTCTGGGTGCAGAAGAGAAAAAAGTGGCCCGTCTTGCATGTGATGGTGGGGTGAATGTAGCTGTAAATCAGGCATACTATAAGGGGATGTCTTCTTGCCAAGCTGCAACATTAGTGTCTGGAGGTGGCAAAGCTTGCTCATATGGCTGTTTGGGTTTTGGAGATTGTGCTGTAGTCTGTGATTTTGATGCCATCTACATGAATGAGTTTTCTATACCTGTGGTCGATTTAGACAAGTGTACGGCTTGTGGTGATTGTGTAGAAGCCTGCCCAAAAGGTCTGTTTTCTATACAACCTATTAACAACAAACTATGGGTTGCCTGCAAGAGTCAAGAAGCTGGCGATGAAGTTTTGGCTGTATGTGACGTAGGTTGTACTGCCTGTGGTAAGTGCGCTATGGACGCTGCCGATAATTTGATTGTCATGAAGTACAATCTTCCAGTTATTGATTATCATAAAAATCATAAAACCATGGATCCAATACAACGTTGTCCGACCGGAGCCATCGTTTGGCTAGACGATAAACATGGACCTATCAAAGGGGCTGAAAGTAAAAAAATCATAAGGAAAGAAGGTAGAAGGATTGGGTATTCGTAAGGATTGAATAAGGCGGAATAACTGCTCAGTATCGGCTATATCGGTTTTATAAAACTTGCCATCAGCTGCTTTTGTTTTCAGTTGTGCTATTTTTTCGAACAGGTAATTTTGTATTTTTTACACAATATCAAAACTTTTACGCTGTATCTGCTTTATAGTAGAATGGACGACAAGACCAAATATTTGTTTATGTTTTTCGTTTTAGACCTTACAAGTGAAGACGAAGATCAAATTGTAATTGATTTGGTAAGGAAAAACCCCAAATTAAAAGAGATTCTTTATAGTTACGAAAAGAAACTTTTACAGATTTGTGATAAAACCTCCATTTCCAATACTAAAAAAAATACTTTTAGATTGAAACTTGAAAAATACCTTTTGGTAAATACTTTTTCCGATAATTAATCCCTTCGAATACATAACAATGATCCTCCTTGTTTATTCTACATTCAATTCCTTGGTATCCTAGTGTGTTAAGTATCGAAATTTACATAACCGTTGTCAATCATTTTTCCAAATCTCAATTATGTTTCTAAAAATTGTGCTATTTTGCACTACTTTTCTCACTTGAAGTAATCTTTTTTAGGAAATAATATATGAAAGTATCAATCAAACTAACCATTTTATTTGTATTTTACCTACAAATTGGATCAACCCAACCTCTATCAGAAAAACTTTTCAAAAACTTCGAACTATATAAAGAGCAATCTTTCAAAAACAAAAGGTTTAAGCAAAAAGATATCCTCCCGCTTATCGACAAAAAACGTAATGCCAACTTTAAAGTAACCGAAGTTGGTAAATCCTTTGAAAAAAGACCAATATTCGAACTTACGTATGGCACAGGCCCAATAAGAATAATGCTCTGGTCTCAAATGCATGGAGATGAAGCTACAGCAACAATGGCCTTGTTTGATATATTCAATTTTTTAAATGCGAGTGGCGATGAATTTGATCAGTTTAGAAAAGAGTTGAAAGCTAAAACTACCATTTACTTTATCCCAATGCTCAATCCAGATGGTACAGAACTTTATCAAAGGAGAACGATTCAAGAAATAGATATGAACAGAGATGCATTGCGTCTTGCTTGCCCCGAATCCAAAATTTTAAAAGAACTTCAACAAAAGTATTGTCCTGATTTTGCTTTCAATCTACACGATCAAAGTCCAAGAATACTCGTAGGAAACTCTAATAAACAGTCAACTTTATCTTTTTTAGCATCCGCTTACGACCAGAAAAAAAGTATTAATGGTACTCGTAAAAGGGCTATGCAAGTTATTGCCCTTATGAATAAAGAAATACAAAAATTCATACCAGGCCAAATTTCTAAATACAGTGATGAACACGAACCTCGAGCCTTTGGAGATAATATTCAAAAATGGGAATCAAGCCTAATCTTAATAGAATCGGGAGGCTATAGAGATGATATTGACAAAATGTTTATCCGTAAACTCAACTTTGTGGCCATGCTCACCGCTTTTGAAAGCATGTATAAGGCATCTTACAAAAAAGTAAATATAGCCGATTATAACTCCATACCTCAAAACAATTATAGTTGTTATGATATACTCATTAAAAACGTAACAATCGATATAGAAGGTCAAAAATATACAGTGGATTTAGGCGTCAACAAAACAGAAGTATTAAATGATGAAAAATCAACCAATGTATATATTAGAGCTAACATAATGGATGTAGGTGATTTATCTATTTTTAAAGGACTCCAAGAATGGGATGCAAAAGGTGCAACATTGGTTGATGATTTTGGAAATGGCAAAGAGATAAGAGTAGGGCAAATTGCCAATCTAAAGTTTAGTCAAAACAAACGTATTGTCAAGGTATTAGAAAATGGTATGCTTAAATGACAAAAAGAGTATTCATATTTTTTTTAATGTTGGAATTGAGTTGTACTGCATTAAAACCTAAAGTAAGTTATGAAAATGATGGAGTACTTTACAGTATTCAAGGCAAATTTGATATCGTAGAAATTGACAAACTCAATTTTATTTACACGCAAAGTGATAATAACATCCTGAGTCGCCATCAATTGGATACCAAATCAAAACTTGATTATGTAGATAATAGACTAGGAAAGATTGACGATTTGGACCCTTTCGATCCATTGAATATTATGCTTTTCTATAAGTCATATGGTATCATAAAAATTCTGGACAATACACTCAATATTATTAAAATTATCAACTTTAGAGAGTTTTCTAATTACCAGAATGTTGTCAGCGTATGCTCATCTAATGACGGTAGGTTTTGGATTTTTGACGAGTCGATTCAAAAAATTGTAAAAATTAATTCCAATTTTGAAAAATTTGCTGAGACAAATCGCCTCAGTGATTTAGGGGTCCAATTGTCTTCTATCATTAAAATGCGCGAGTCAAACAACCAATTATTTGTATTGGTCGAAGGTACAGGGATACTTGTTTTTGATAATTTTGGACAATTCATTAGAAAAGTTGTAGTTCCAAAAATTGTTGACTTCTCACTCAATAATGCGATATTGTATTACACATTCAATGACGAAGTATATCGTATAGAAGGTATAGATATACGAAAATTGGATGTACCAAGGTCTATTCAACCTTTATCCGCTGTCAAAATCAATGGAGATTATATTGTTCAACAATTTCGCGGTGGGATAAATTATCAAAAAATTGATTAATTTCTAAAATATTTGATTTACTTACTATTTTCCTTTAAAGAAACATCTGTTTTTATGACACATCTTTTGATGTCAAAGTAAAAACATTCTCTACCTTTGCCACTTGCTAAAAAGCTATTCAATGGATATCATCTTAAAATATTTCAACAAACTTTCAGACACTCAAAAGCAACAGTTTGCTTCACTAGGCCCACTATACGAAGAGTGGAATAGTAAGATCAACGTAATCTCGCGAAAAGACATAGAGAACTTGTACCAAAACCACATCTTACACTCACTAGCCATTGCCAAATTTATCAATCTCAAAGACGGTAGCAAAATCCTTGATTTAGGCACAGGAGGCGGATTTCCTGGGATACCTCTAGCCATATTTTATCCCAATATTCAATTTTTGTTAGTTGACTCCATAGGCAAAAAACTTACCGTGATCAATGAAGTAGCAACAGCCATAGGCCTCACCAATGTAAAAACACACCACGGGAGAGTAGAAGAAATCAAGAGACAACAGTTTGACTTTATCGTGACACGCGCGGTTGCGACAATGGACAAATTAGTGCCTTGGACCCGTAATCTTATCGCAACAAAGCACATCAATCCGCTACCTAATGGGCTTATCGCTCTCAAAGGCATGGCCAACATCAAAGAAGAAATCAAAAGTGCGGGTCGCGGGATTTATACCGACATTACACCCATATCTCAATATTTTAGTGAAGAATTTTTTCAAGAAAAATGTGTAGTTTATGCGCAATATTAATAAGGTTTGGTTGCAAATTGTAGATTTTGTAACCTCACCCGAAAGTAGAGTGACTGGTATATTATTCGGTTTAAATTCTATACTTTTTATGAATTGGACGGTAAGACTACCCGATATAAAACAAGCTCTTGCTATCAATGATGGACAAATTGGGTTGGCATTATTAGCTACACCAATTGGTGCTATCCTCTTTTCACCAATATGCAATAATCTTAGTAGAAAATATGGAGTGGGCAAGGTATCCTTTTGGTCTATGATAGCGATGTGTGTGGCTACTTTTCTTATTGGTTTATCTACTACTTATCTCTTTTTTATTATTTCTCTGGGTTTGTTAGGAATGTCTTCTGGCAGCTTAGATATATCAATGAATGGAGCAGTCACAGCTATTGAAGAAAAAACTGGTAAAGTATTGATGTCGAGAGCGCACGGGTTTTGGAGCTTTGGAGCTATGATTGGATCATTGGTAGCATCTGTCTTTGCAGGTTTACAAATTGATATAGTATTTCATCTTTTAATAATTGCTGTACTTTGTATTTTGATAGCTAGACTCACTACCTATTCGATTTTACAACCCATTTCTTTTCATAGCGAAACAAAGAAAAAATTGACGCTGCCATCTACGAGATTGGTATTGATGATCATCGTGATTTTTATGATGTTTTTGGTAGAAGGAGGGATAGCGGAGTGGAATGCTCTTTTTTATGATGAAATACTCAATGCTCCCGGTTATTTATGGGGTGTGGGTTTTGGGGGTTATGCCTTCTTTATGGCTATAGCACGTTTTTCTGGTGACATGGTTTTAGAGCGTTGGTCTTCAAGACAAATCATCATTATATGTTCCACCTTGATCATCATCTGCCTGACAATTTTTAGCTTTGCGACCAATGTCTGGATTGCGACCGTAATTATGTCCGTTTGCGGCATTTTTACTGCAGTCATGGTACCTTGTGTGTTTAGAGAAGCAGGCAGAGACAAAAAAGTAAGTCCCGAAGCAGGTATTGCCATGGCTTCTGTTTTTGGATACTCAGGTTTTCTGATTGGTCCCCCTGCTCTTGGTTTTATAGCACATACGTATGATTTGAGGACTGTATTTTTAGTATTAGCGCTTTCTACATTTATTGTATTGGGAATAGGGTTGAGTCTCAAGCATGAGCGCCCATCATAACAAAACCTTATGGGAAGTTCTAATAACTCTATTTCTATTACAAAAAACTGCAAAATCCAATTACTGCGTTAAACCCAAATTGGTCATTAGAACTTTGTCATGAGGGGTTAAAGTGCAATAAAATAAGACATTTTACCGACTGAAACATAGCATCGCTATGTTAAAGGAGGAAAATGGAGTGAAACGCCTTATTTTGAAGCAATTTAACTCCGTAATAAATTTTCTAATGACCAATTTGGGTTAAAAGTTAAAAAGTGTCCTCACTGTTGCTAAGGCTACACCTACGGTACTTTTAAACTTTTGCCTTGTCCTTGGCTTTTTCGTAATTTTTTCACTACGAAAAGGAGTTTTTAGAACTTCCCTAATTATTTGTAATCTTTATGACTTTATCCTTTACCGCGACGAATACGGTATCCGTCGACTTAGCTTCTATCATATACAATCCTGTGAAGGTCCCAAAAGCAGGTAATATTCCTTCGACTTTACCAAAATAAAAGCAAGGTAATCTCAATCGCTGCAAACCTTTACCTTTAAGCGTCACACCTGGGTGAATATGGCCATAGATGTTGTAATAATCTGTCACTTCTTCCCATTTCTCATGAGAAAATAAGATATTGCCTATCATCAATTTTTTTACTAATCTGATACCTACTTTAGTATATACTTCGGCATCCATGATATCGTGATTGCCTACCACCAAGGTAAATTGAATGTCAGAAAATGCTCCATTTATCAGTTGTACAAATTCTATCCAAGAACTATTTAATGTTGAATGAAAAAGATCTCCCAAAAATATGCATTGTACGATGTCATGACTATTCAGAATTAATTGCAAACGTTGAAGGTCCTCGCCTTCAGACTGAACGGGGAGAGCGATTCCGTGTTTTCTAAAATGGGTGATTTTGCCTAAATGAAGATCTGAGATAATGACCAATTTATGCGCAGGTAAGTAAACGTACTTGTCTATTCCTAAATGTAAAAGTTCACCCTCTATTTCGATTTCACACACTGGCTTATGATAATTAATTTGCAAAATTATCTTAATATTGCAAATTCTAAATATTATTATCCTTGAAGTTAAAATTTAAATTTAAATTAATGTATAATATATTGACAAACAATAATATGTTGATTCTGTCAATATTGGTCAGCACGCTTTTTTATTCGTGTAATGCCGATACAACGACGCTGAAAGAGTGGGAAATCACCATACTTGATCATACAACCTCTTCCTCGCCAAATCGCGCAGATTTGAATAGTGATGGAATAGACGACATCATTCTTGGAGCTGGAGCCGATGAATGGCAGCCTTGTACTTATGGCGTCCTTGCAATCAATGGCAAGAATGGTTACATCCTTTGGTCAGCTCAAGCCAATAACCAACTGGTGGGAAGCCCAACACTTAAGGATATCAATAAAGATGGGGTCAAAGATGTCCTCATTGGTGGCAGGAGTGCAGAACTCATGCTCATCGATGGTAAATCAGGTGAATTGCTTTGGCGATTTTACAACAAAAAAGGTAAGTTTGCATCAAGAGAAGATACGCTGTATAATTTTTTTAATGGGCAATGGGTCGAAGATCAAAATGGTGATGAATTTGATGATATAATAATATGCAACGGTGGAGACGCGGTCCTACCTGCTGGTGTCAAAAATAGACCACCGGGCAAACTCTTTTTGCTCAGCGGTAAAGATGGTAAGATCCTCCAACAAATTTTAATGCCTGACAGAGAGGAGACTTACTTTTCACCCGTAATCTTAGGAGCATATCCCAATCAAAAGATCCTTTTTGGTTCTGGTGGAGAGAGTAGAAAAGGTCATTTATACAGCATCGCCTTATCAGATTTCAAAAAAGGAATGGTCGAAAACTATACTGTTATAGACAGCTCACAGCTTAAAGGTTTTATTGCTCCTCCCATCATTGCTGATATGAATAATGATTCGATTGCAGATGTCATCATCAATACTTCCGAAGGAAAAACTTCCGTCTACGATGGGAATAATTTTCAAAAAATATGGGAAGTCACCTGTCCTGATACCGAGACATATTCACAACCTGCTATTGGTCATTTCACGGGCGACGATGATTTTTTAGATATTTTCGTACAATATGCTAAAGGGATCTATCCACATTATAATTCCACTGTCTTGTACCTCATAGATGGTAAAACTGGTAAGGTAATAAAAGAATTAAATGAAGAAAGATTTTCCTATGTTTCACCACTGGTTGTTGATGCTGATGCAGATGGAAAAGACGAGGTCATCTGGAGTATGGTCACTGATACCTTGATCAATGATAAGAATGTGTCAAGATTTGTATTAAAACAGTTTGATTTCAGCAATGAAAAAGTGAATAATCTTTACTCCAAAACCTACTGTGCCAACTTCGCTTCCACACCCCATTTGAGCTTAATCGATAAACAAGGGAATGCAGAAATCATCTATATCACCAGCCCAGCCGTCACCTCCTATTTCCCTGGCACAACCTCCTTCCAAAAACCAAAAATGGAAATGACCATTCACAAAAAACAACTGAAGTTTTCTCCAAATGCAACTATAAAATGGGGCAATTATATGGGAAAAGATATGCGAAGTCATTATTAAATGATCTGTAACAATTCAGGACCCCGCGTTCAAAACATAAAAAAATAAAAAATAAAAAATTTGACAACAATAGATTGGAAAAAAGGGCCGGGATTCAAGCCCATCGACATGATTACTTTGCCTCACTACACCACTACGGTACTCAATAATGGAGTAAAACTCATCGAAGTCCGACAAGGTACTCAAGACATCATCAAACTAGACATTGTATATCGTGGAGGTCGCTTTTTAGAGCATAAGAAATTGGTAGCCAAATTCACTGCCATCCTATTGAGAGAAGGTACCCAGTCCTATTCCTCCGCTGAAATAGCCAACACGCTAGATTTTTACGGTGCAGTATTGCGAGTATCTAATAATCTTGACCACATCTACCTGTCACTAACTTGCTTGACCAAATACTTTGATGACATTATGCCCATCATCCAAGAAATTGTATTCCAACCTACCTTTCCAGAAAGCGAACTAGCCAAAATCAAGAAAACCTCCATCGAACGATTAGCCCTCGACTTGTCTAAAAATGATGTTTTGTCCTACAGACTCTTTACCGAAGCACTGTATGGCAAAGACGAAGCATATGGCTATAATACAGAAATAGAAGCGATTGAAAAAATCACCCGTCACGATTTAATCAACTACTATCAATCTGCCTTTGGCTCTGATAATTGCTACATCGTATTAGGTGGGCAGTACTCCTCTGTACAAAGCCAAATAGTAGTAGAAACTTTTGGTAGTGTACTTAAAAAATCTAAACCATACACATATCAAAGCAACACCACTACTATCTCCCCCACAACCATTACACACCCCACTAAAAACGAACTCCAATCATCTGTCAAAGTAGGCCGCAGAATGTTTGGCAGACACCACAAGGACTTTGGCAAATTCTTTGTACTTAATACGATTTTGGGTGGATATTTTGGTTCTAGATTGATGTCATCCATTCGCGAAGACTTAGGATATACCTACAATATCTATTCTGCCCTCGACTTCATGATACACGACGGTTACTTCTACATATCGACCGAAGTGGGCCGTGAATACCTCAATGACACCCTTCATGAGATCAAAAACAATATCGAAGTCATTCAAACCGAAAAAATCAGAAAACCAGAACTCGACATGGTCAAAAGCTATCTAAAGGGAAATATGCTTAACCTCATTGACGGACCCCTTAATACTGCCAATACCATTAGATCCCTCGAGCTCGACTTCAGTCTTGGCACCCCTTTCGACCACTTCCTCGACGATATCGAGCATGTCACAGCAAAAGATTTACAGGTCTTAGCGCAGCAGTACTTGAACTGGGAAGAAATGACACTGGTGATAGTTGGATAGGTTTGGTCTTTGACTAATTTTTTTGTTTTTTCAAATAAACCAATCAACTTTACATAATGTTAGCGTTCATTGTTGAGGACTAGTCCTCCGTCCTAGTGCTCCGTCTAATTAAAAAATTAAATAATTTGTGGCTCTTTTTGAATATCTCTTCGTTAAAAAGCCTCGCTGAACTACCCAGTTCAGCTACGTTTTTCGCCTTGATCTATCCAAAAATAACTCACAACTTAATTTAAAAAATTAATTAGACGGAGCACTAGTACAAATATGAACAATAATCTTGATTCAAAATATTTTAATAAATCAAGATAATCCTAACCTTAAATTCCTAAAACTTTATAATTTTAAATAGTTTTAGGAATTTTATTTATCTTTGAACTATGCATTTCGTGGATATTAGGCTATTGATTCATTTTAAGTGTGAAATACCCGAAATTGCAACCTGGTTTTCGAAGAATTATGCTTATTCAACATTACTTCTACTTCCAGTATTTTCATTAGCATCATATTTATCATTTTTTAAATTCGGTAAAAACTACCTTGAACATCTACTTGTAAATTCATATATCACAGGACAACAAGCGATCTTTTATTCATTATTTGCGATAGGAGGTACTTTTGTTAATAGCGAGCTATTTGAGATAATTCCATTAATGGTCTCAATTTCATATACGCTCTGGGTTTATTGGCAATTTTTTTCAGAAGGAAATCGAATATTCAACATTTTTCGTACGATGATGACTTATCTACTATACTTTATATTTAGCGCAGTTTTATTTTTGCCTTTCATATTAAATTTGTGAAATAGTTTGGTTATCGTACCTTTACCTAATTAAAAAGGGGCTAAAAGAACTATAAAATTGTCAAAAATATATGATTTTATAACATACTTCCGATTCTTCTTTCCTTCAAAAAGTGAGAAGCACTATAAATGGACAAGCGCTATTTGGGCCATAACTTTTGGAGTAACCTTGTTTTTTATTGGATTTATTACCTTTCTTACACTTTTTAGGACACCTTCTTTTGACGAATTGGAGCGACCTGATTACGACTTGGCATCTATTATATATGATGATAAAAGTGATGTTATTGGTAAATATTTTGTGGAAAATAGAGAAAAATTATATTATGCACAGATAAATCCCATACTGATAAAATCACTTATTGCTGTGGAGGATGAGCGTTTTTATCAACATGATGGTGTCGATTATAAAGCACTGGGGCGAGTTACTGTCAAAACCCTCATCATGGGCGAAAAACAAGCGGGAGGCGGGAGCACGATTACGCAACAATTGGCCAAACTTCTATACAGGAGGCCAGCCATAAAAAATCTTAACTCTTTCCAATCTAAAGCCACACTTGTCCTTACTAAAGTCAAAGAATGGATAACCGCTGTAAAATTAGAACACACCTACACCAAAGAAGAAATTATTAGCATTTACCTCAATAAATTTGAATTTATCAATGGTGCCCACGGCCTCATTACAGCATCGCAAACCTATTTTGGCAAAGATCAAAAAGAACTAAGTTATGATGAAATTGCTGTTTTGGTTGGCATGCTTCAAAATCCAAGTTATTACAATCCTGTTAGGTTTCCCAGTCGTATAAAAACTCGAAGGAATGAAGTTTTAAGCAAAATGGCTAAGAATGAGCTTCTATCAATGGCAAAGGCTGATTCATTAAAGCAAAAAGAGGTAGCTATTGGCAATTTTAAAAGAAGTGAAAACACAGAGGGTCCCGCACCATATTTTCGCAATGAGATCACTAAGATAATCATGGACCTCCTAAAAGAAGAAGGGATTAGAAAACCTGATGGAACACCTTATAATGTTTACACCGATGGCTTAAAGATATATTCTACCCTAGATTTGGCATATCAAAGTCAAGCAGAACTTGCTGTAAAAGAGCACATGTCTAAAATCCAAAAAAGATATTGGGAAGTATGGAAAAATAAAAATCCGCTGACTTATCAAGCTGATGAAAATGCCTTACTACAAAGAAAAGATCAGTTTTGGAAGCACATAAGAAATAGCGAACGATATAAAACGCTTAGAAATCAGAATTTTGTACCACATCTCAAAGATTATGATCTCCTTGATGCCCACATTCAAAAGTTAATTGATCTTGAAAAGGAAAAAATAGATTTGAAACGCTCTATAGATTTAATCACTTCTACAGCCAAAAGAAAAAAAGAAATACTGCGACTCCTTGCTTCTTCTGATTGGGAAAATGTAAAATCGGCATTCAAAAATCACATTGATATTGTCGAAAAAGTGTTTAACACAAAAACTGAAATGGAAGTTTTTAATCATGAAAAATCGCGCAAAAAGGTGGTAATGACTCCTCGTGACAGTGTGATGTACCATTTGCAGCACATGCAGGCTGGACTCTTAGCCATCGACCCAAAGACAGGATTTGTAAAAGCATGGGTTGGAGGCCTAGATTATGACTATTTTAAGTATGATCACTGTACGACCTATCGCCAAATCGGATCGACTGTCAAACCTTTTGTCTATGCTACAGCTATGGAGTATCAGGGTATAAAGCCTTGTACTTACTTTCCTGATATTCCCTATACTATTTCACCTGGAGAAGGTAAGTTTAACCTTGCACAAGAGTGGAAGCCTGATAACTCGACAGAGACTTTTACGGGCAACCCATATAATCTATATCATGGTTTACTGTATTCTAAAAATTCTATCACGGTCAAATTGATGAAAGAAATGGGCGATGTGCAGCCTCTGCGAGAATTACTTAAAAAAGTAGGTATGAATATTGACAAAAAGCTATCCACAGGAGAATTGGCAGTACCCGTAGCACCCTCCATTAGTTTGGGTTCAGTAGATGCTACCTTGTTTGATATGGTTGGAGCTTATACCGTATTTGTCAATGATGGTGTATATTCTAAACCTCAAATCATCAAGCAAATAGTGGATCGAGAAGGTAGAGTGATTTATCAAGGATATTCCCCAAAAAATACTGCCATGGAGCCACTTACTGCTTCGATCACACTAGATATGTTAGAAAACAACTGTTCTAAAGACTGGAAATTTCCTTTTAAAAGCAAAGCAGGAGGAAAAACAGGAACAACCAATGATTATGTAGACGGATGGTTTATGGGTATTACACCTAATTTAGTAGTCGGAACTTGGTGCGGAGGAGATGAAAGATTTATCAGATTTACCACTATAGATGATGGACAGGGTTTTACTACCGCTCGACCATTATTTCAAAAATTTATACAACGGCTTGAAAAAAACGTCAAAGATTTTGACTCAAACGCTTCGTTCCCTAAGAAGCACCCTAAGTTGAAAGAAAGTACCAATTGTAGCCACTTCAAGATCATATATCCTGAGGAAGAAAAGCGATTAAGAACAATAGCAGCCAATAATCCTGATATGAGAGATTCGATCAATTGGAAATTGAGGGTGAATTAGGTGATTGATTATTGGAGATATCTAACTATACATTTGCAAAGCAGATTTAGCTAAAAACGGAAATAATTTAATGAAAAATATATGTAAATACTACAATTGAAAATATTCCATTAACTTTAGTACTACCACAATCAAAAAATAAAAAATCTCCTATATTTACCAATTTATTATAACTTTGTAAATATAATTCTCATATGAATGACAGTTCGTACACTAATAAGTTTTGATTGGGCTACAAAAAAGTTTCTAAGACAAAAGGCTAATTTTGATATATTAGAAGGCTTTCTTACGGAACTGACTGAACGGTCTATTCAGATCGTTGAGATTTTAGAATCAGAAGGCAATAAAGAAAATCTTGAAGACAAATACAATCGAGTCGACCTTCTTTGTAAAGATTCAGAAGGAGAAATAATTATCATAGAAGTGCAATTTTAGCTAGATTTGGACTATTTTCATCGAATACTATACGGCATTTCTAAAGTTATAACAGAACATATAGACGAAAAAGAACCCTATAGCAATGTCGAAAAGGTAATTTCTGTAAATATTGTTTACTTTGATCTAGGTGAGGGCAGTGATTATGTATATCACGGTATTACCAATTTCATAGGCATACACAACAATGATATTTTAGCCTTAGGTCATTTCCAGCAAAAGGAGTTTGGAAAGACCAATCCATCTGAAATCTTCCCAGAAATATATCTCATCAAGGTAAATAATTTTGATAACGTGTCAAAAACCCCTTTAGACGAATGGGTATATTTCCTTAAAAATACAGCATTACCAGAGAATTACTCTGCAAGAGGTTTAAAACAAGTTGAAGAAAAATTAAAATATGAAGCAATGAATGCAGCAGAAAAACAAGAATACGATACTTTTATCAAGAATGTGAAGATATCGAAGAGTGTGATTGAGAGTGCGGAATACGTAGCAAGAGAGGAAGGAATTGAAAAAGGAATTGAAAAGGCAAAGATCAATGCAGTTCTCAAAGGATACGAGAATAATCTCTCAATAAGCTTAGTTTCTAATCTCAATGATTTGTCAGAAGAGGAAGTTATCAAGATTCTAAAAGATCTTGGCAAAATGGGATGACTATGAATACAATAGAAAAACAAGAGTACGATACTTTTATCAAGAATGTGAAGATATCGAAGAGTGTGATTGAAAGTGCGGAATACGTCGCAAGAGAAGCAGGAATTGAAGAAGGAATTGAAAAAGGAATTGAAAAGGCAAAAATCAATGCAATATTGAAAGGATATGAGAATAATCTCACAATAAGCTTAATTTCCAATCTCAATGATTTGTCAGAAGAGGAAGTTATCAAGATACTTAAAAAGCAAGGGAAAATAAATTAAAAAGGTATATTTTAACAGAAAGTAATTATGCTTCTCTCAAAAGTTTAGGCTTGTCAAGAATTGCACTAGATAGTTCAATTGATAGCCTATGTTTATATTAGAGTCGTCAAATGAAAGATATGGATCTGACGAGCAACATGTTAACCTCTATGGCATTAATTTATTCAAATCATTAAAACTTGCAAAATTTACAAGTTTTAATGATTTAATCTTTTGAATATCGTAAAGATGAAGGACTAACTCTAAAACTTCACAGTCTCGGTATCATACACTACCACTTTTTCCCAAAGATGCTGATATTCTTCTACAAATTTTAGATGTATGGGATCTACTTGATATTCTTTTTCTGCAGCTACGTTGGCAAAAAATGTAGTCCACGAGATAGAATAATCACTTACGATTACACCTCTTTCTGCTGGTGCAGGTATTCCCACATGGTAGGCTTTGATTGTTTTTACTCTTGATAACATTCTTAGCCCTTCGATGAGTTTGTCTTTATTTGTCTGATTATTTTCTTTCAAATAAAAAAATACATGGTGTATAAATTGATTGATTTTCTTTCCCTTTTTATCACTATCTTCCATAATTATACTAGGTGTTGCTAAGGCTAGTGCAGCCGAATTTACAATAAAATTTCTTCGTGTTTTATCCATTTTTTTAATTAATATCTGTTTAAAAATCAAATATAAGATAGATATATAAATAAATTTAAGACCAGACCATAATTTCATTTCTGGTATCAGGGTTGACATAAACGTCTTTGTATTTTGGATCTTCTTCAAAACCAAATTTTTTCAAAACATCAGGCGGTACTCCATCCCACTCGTTGGGCATATTACCTATGTATTGGATATCTTTTATGCCTTCTTTACTTGTATAGAAACCGGTCGCTACTAAATTACGGATATTATTAAAAAACTTTACCCCATTTTTTAATGCTGGATTGGCTTTATCTGGCCACGCTATTTCATCAATAACTTTCATGCGCTGAGCGTCTGTACATTCCTCAAATGTCTTTTCAAAATTAGAAATACAGTAATTGTTTAACCACTTAAGTCCACCTCGAATTGGTGTCTTGTGAGATGGTATATCTTTGACAATAAACTCAATAAATTCTGGTACTCCAGCCTCAGTTGCACTTCCTGATACTTCATCTTTAGGGATAATGATATCCGCTAGAATTGCAATCGTAGACATTTCTGCAGTTGTAAAAAAGGTTTCTGATTTGATCTTTTTATCATGCTCTTTTTCTTCATCAGTTCTACCGTATAAGCCAGTAGAATTGGCCATGTCAGCAGCAGCACTTGTCTTGTCATCAGTTTTGCAACCAGAGATTACCAATCCTGTACCTAATCCACCTGCCAACAACAATTTTATATTTTCTCTTCTTTTCATTTCTCTTTATATTTTAAATTTAAAAACCTGTTACTACAAATTCATTTTTTTAATTTGATCTGCTATGTATTCACTGGTTCTCCAAGACAGTGCCATAATGGTCCACGTTGGGTTTTTATCAGCTTGAGATACAAAAGACCCACCATCAACGACAAATAAGTTTTTACATTCATGTGCTTGAGAGTACTTATTTAAGACAGATTTACTTGGATTGTCACCCATCCTAGTTGTACCAACTTCATGGATAATCTGCCCAGGTTTAGCCAATCCATACTCTTCTTCAAGTCCTGGCTTTTCGCCCATTAGTGTAGCACCCATAGCTACTAAAAGATCTTCAAAAGTATCCTGCATATGTTTAGCTTGCTTTAACTCCTGATCCGTCCATTTATAATTGAATTTGAGCACGGGAATACCATATTGATCCACTACATCTGGATCGATATCACAGTAATTACTTTCTAAAGCGATGCTCTCCCCTCTACCACTCATACCCACGGTGGCTCCAAAAAGGGTTCTAATGTCTTTCTTCAAACCTACTCCGTAGCCCCCATTTTCATGTGGTTTGCCCATTTCATCAACAATATACTTGCGCATGGTATCCATACCCATGGCAGCACCATAACCAGGCATGCCCATACCACCCCAAAATTCTAAATGATAGCCTCTGGCAAAATCCAGCTTTTTATTATCCAACCACCATGGTGTATAGACATGCATTCCGCCTACACCATCTTCATTGTACCGATCACGATTCAACATTTCAGGCAAAAATCCCATACGCGAAGCTCCAGTACTGTCATGAAGATACTTACCTACTACACCGCTACCGTTTGCAAGCCCATTAGGAAATGTTTTGGATTTGGAGTTAAGCAAGATCCGAGCACTTTCACAAGCAGAGGCTGCTAGAACCACCACTTTTGCCTCAATTTTAAAATCTTTGCTTGTGAGCTTGTCTATATAAATTACACCCGTTGCTTTGCCTGTATCATCTGTAGTTACTTCTCGCACCATGGCATTGGTGTATAAATCCACTTGGCCATTTTTCATCGCTGGTTTTAAAAGACAAGTGCCAGAAGAGAAATCTGCATATACTTGGCAACCTCTGTTGCACTGTTTACAATAAAAACACACACCTCGGTCATTATTAATCTTTTTTGTCAAGATCGATAACCTCGAAGGGATGACAGGTATGTTCATTTTTTTGCCACCTTTCATCACAAAATGTTCGTGTAGTCTCGGTTTTGGAGGAGGTAAAAAGAAACCATCAGGCTCGTTAAATATCCCCTCTTTTGAACCAAAAACACCGATCAATTTATCTACTTTTTCGTAATATGGGCTTACCTCATCATAAGTGATAGGCCAATCATCACCAAGTCCATCTATACTTTTTCTTTTGAAGTCATTAGGTCCAAACCTAAGAGAAATTCTACCCCAATGGTTGGTACGACCGCCGACCATTCGTGATCTGAACCATCTAAAGTCTGTGCCTTCATGTTGGCTATATGGCTCTCCATCAATATCCCAGCCACCATAGGCAGCATCAAAATCACCAAACACTCTTTTTGTTCCTGCTCCTCGACGTGGAGATTCCCAAGGCCATTTTAATTGTGTGCGATCTTCTTCTTTTGCTGGATCCCAATCACGTCCTGCTTCTAAGACGGCAACTTTTAGCCCACTTTCTGATAAAATCTTAGAGGCCATACCACCTCCTGCTCCAGATCCTACAATTACTACATCGTAGACTTTCTTTTCTTTAATTAATGACATGACTTTCTACTTTTGAAATGAGTCACTAATGTACTATAATTATCTAAATTGTAACGCTAGAGGGAGATTAAAATTAAAAAAATAAGGTTCTACTGCAATTTTAGTGGATAATTTCACTAAAGCTATTAGCCTTGAGCAGTGAGCTGTTAGCTTGGTAATATTCTTAAAAATTATTCAAAAGGCTAATATAAAGTGATTTGTGTATTGAACACTTAAGAGGGATAAGTGAAGGAATTTTATACGGTTATTCAGAACAAATAGATGTGTGTATTTTTGTCACATAAAGTTTTTAATGTAAATCATTTATTAAAACAAAAAAACCGATAACTTGCGCTCACGCTTACAATAAAAGTGTGTTGATATAAAAAGACAATTCCTTTTCTATCAAAATAAACTTAAAACAAAATCAAAAATATAAACATATTATAAAAATGAAATTCAAATCCATAGTCCAAGTTATCCTTACATCAGCCATTGTTTTAAGCTGTATCTTTTGTCAAGCACAAACCAAATCCAAGCAAAATTCTCCTGCCCTTGTATACGGTAAGGCTTCTGTTGTAGGGATTTCAGAAGAAAGATTAGCACGAATTGATTCGATGTGTATTCAAGCTATTAGAGAAGGGGACTTACCAGGTGTTGTGGCTTTTGTAGCGAGAAAAGGAAAAATCGTATACAACAAAGCTTTTGGTACAGCAGACGCTCAATCAAAACGACCCCTTAAAAATGATGATATCTTTCGTCTCGCATCCCAATCAAAAGCCATTACGGCTACCGCTGTCATGATGCTATGGGAAGAAGGAAGGTTTCAGCTTGACGACCCAATTTCAAAATATATTCCCGAATTTAAAAACCCTGTAGTCCTAGATTCTGTTTTGCCTGATGGCACTTATCTTACTAAACCCGCAAAAAGAGAAATCAGCATCAGACATCTCCTCACCCATACATCTGGTATTGGCTACGGAGTGATAGATGGAGACCCAAGAATCAAAAAAATATATAAAGATGCTGGAATTATTGACCTATTCACTACTGAAAATATCACTATAGGTGACAACACTAAAAAACTTGCCTCACTTCCACTCCACCATAACCCTGGTGATAAATATACCTATAGCGAGAGTTATGATGTACTTGGATATTTTATAGAAGTTATTTCTGGGATGCCCTTCGATCAATATTTGCAAAAACATATTTTCGCACCATTAGGCATGAATAATACTGCTTTCTATTTACCTAAATCCAAAGAATCTCGACTCGTTGCAGTGCAAACCAAAGAAAATAATCAATGGGTTAATTATCCAATTACCTTCTATGACCCTAACTATCCCATTATAGGTGCTAAGAAATTCTTTTCTGGGGGTGCTGGATTATGCAGTACTGCTGAAGACTATGCAAAATTTTTGCAAATGTATCTCAACAATGGAGAATTGAATGGAAAAAGACTCTTAAGTCGTACAACCGTCAATGCTATCATGCATAATCATATAGGAGACTTATGGGGCAAAGATCCTAATTCTTTTTATGGCCTTGCCTTCAGGGTTCAAACAGAAAAGGGTGAAGGTTCTGGTGGCAGTGGTAGTGAAGGTACTTTCAGCTGGGGAGGCTACTTCAATACACAATACTTTGCCGATCCAAAAGAACAAATTATCGGAATAATCTTAAAGCAAACACAAAGAACATCTTCTGATAAAACAGGATGGAAATTTCCGCTATTGGTTGGGCAGAGTGTTGAAGATTAGGGTTATCATTCAATAATTGTGTACTTCTCATACAGATTTGCTTTAATAAAAAAGTGTTTTAACAAATGAAAAAAAAATTCCTTTTCCAGTGTTTCTTCATCACCTCATACATTTCTGTCCTAGCCCAACCCACCAACACCTCCCACCAAATCACCCAAAAACAGTTCGACCCATCTACGCTTTTATGGTACGAAGCCCCAGCCAAAAAATGGAATGAAGCACTTCCTGTTGGCAATGGTAGGTTAGGAGCGATGGTTTTTGGGGCACACAAAGAAGAGCGGATCCAACTTAATGAAGAAACTTATTGGTCAGGAGGTCCCTATTCTACGGTAGTAAAAGGTGGTGCTGAAGCATTGCCACAGATTCAGAAATACATTTTTGAAGGTGAAGCAATCAAGGCACATAAACTTTTTGGTAGAAAACTGATGGGGTATCCTGTAGAACAACAGAAATACCAGTCATTGGCAAATCTGATTTTATTTTTTGAAAATCAAGATAGTGTAAAAGGGTATAAACGGTGGCTTGATCTGAAAACAGGGATTACCAGTACAGAGTATACCGTCAATGGCATAACTTATCATAGAGAAGTATTTGCGTCAGCCCCAGATCAAGTCATTGCCGTTCGTTTGACCGCTAGCAAAGCCAATAGCTTGACCTTTAGAGCGCAACTACGAGGAGAGCGTAATAGTGCACACTCTAATTATGCGACCGACTATTTTACCATGGATGGTGTAGGGCAAGATGGTATGATGGTCAATGGCAAATCGGCAGATTACTTGGGTGTAGAAGGTAAAATAAGATACAAAGCGCAATTAAAGGCAGAGCATGAAGGTGGCACAATAAAATTTGATGATGATTATCTTATCATTGAAAAGGCCAATTCCGTCACTTTTTATATTGCTGCTGCAACAAACTTCATTAATTATAAGGATGTAAGTGCTGATCACCATAAAAGGGCGGCTGACTATCTTGATAATGTAAAATCAAAAACCTATGAAGCTATAAAATCCGATGCAATTTCAGATTTTAAAAAGTATTTTGACAGGGTGACATTGACCTTGCCAACTACAGAAAATTCCTTTTTACCTACAGATAAAAGAAAGGCCAATGCTATAAAAAACGCTGACCCCAACCTAGCATCCCTTGCTTACAATTTTGGTAGGTACATATTGATTGGTTCATCAAGACCAGGTACCCAACCAGCCAATTTGCAAGGTATTTGGAACGGTGATATGAACCCTATGTGGGACTCGAAATACACTACCAATATCAACACTCAGATGAATTATTGGCCTGCTGAAACTGGTAACTTACCCGAAATGGTAGAGCCTTTGATTACGATGGTCAAAGAATTGATGGATCAAGGATCACAAGTGGCTAAGGAGCATTATGGTGCAAGAGGATGGGTATTTCATCAGAATACGGATATTTGGCGGGTAGCTGCACCGATGGATGGACCTACTTGGGGTACTTTTACGGTAGGTGGTGCTTGGCTCACCAATCACCTCTATGATCATTATTTATTTAATCAAGATAAGGACTACTTAAAAGAGATTTACCCTGTGATGAAAGGTGCTGTTCAGTTTTTCATGGATTTTCTTGTAGAAACTCCAGATGGCAAATGGCTGGTCACCAATCCTTCCACCTCTCCTGAGAATCCTCCTAAAGGTCCTGGATATGAATACTTTTTTGATGAAGTGACGGCCATGTATTATTTTACCAGCATATGTTATGGTGCTGCGATAGATATGCAAATACTCCATGAACTATTTGGGTACTATCTTGAAACAGAGAAAATCTTGGGCCTAGACCCTGAGTTTAGCGAAAAAGTCCAAATCGCAAGATCTCGGCTTGTACCATCCCAAATAGGCAAAGATGGCACCCTCCAAGAATGGGCCGAAGATTATGATCAATTAGAACCCAATCACCGTCACAATTCCCACATGTATGGCCTTTACCCCGGCAATGTTATTTCGGTCAATAAAACTCCCGAATTAATTGATGCCTGTAAAGCAGTATTGAACAAAAGAGGAGATGGATCGGCAGGATGGTCTAGAGCTTGGAAAGTAGCTCTTTGGGCAAGAATGTACGATGGCAATAGGGCAAATAGCATTTTCAAGGGTTATATGGCAGAACAGTCATTTGCTCAATTATTTGCTGATTGTGCCAAAGCTATGCAGGTTGACGGTACTTTAGGAATGGCTGCGGGGATCACAGAAATGCTTATTCACTCTCATGAAGGTATCATCGAATTACTACCAGCACTGCCTGACGAATGGGCTAGCGGGCGTTTTGACGGAGTTTGTGCAAGGGGTGGTTTTGTATTAGATTTAACTTGGACTAATAAGAAAATATCCTCTTTGGATTTACATTCTAAATCTGGCAATGATTGTAAAATCAAAGTATCGGGTCGTTACAAAGTGACCAAAGACGGAAAAAACATTCCTACTAAACTGAATGCTGATGGGTCTATGGATTTTAAAACAGTAAAAGGAGGATTATATAGGCTTACTCAAGGGTAAATTAAGTAGCTAAAGAAATCGCTTAATCTGGTAAAGTATATTACTCCAATAAGTAAATATTTTATAAGAGTACTTCAAAATTTTTAGTTGTAGCAGTAATTTCTCCATCTGTCAATTCTATAGTTCTATCACTTCTTTTGGCAAAGTCTACATCATGCGTCACTGCAATAATGGTTTGATTACCTTGCTGTGTAAGTTGTTTAAAAATATCAAAGACTATCTGAGTGTTTTTGGTATCTAAGTTTCCAGTTGGTTCATCACACATGATGATTTTTGGGTCATTGATTAAGGCTCGAGCGATGGATACCCTTTGTTGTTGACCCCCGCTTAGTTTTGAGGCAGGCTTTAAAGCTTGATCTTTTAGTCCTAAAATTTCCAACTTTTGATATGCTCTTTCTTCTATTTCTTTTAAGTTGTACTTACCTAATTTCATAGCAGGTATCATCACATTTTTCAAGCATGAAAACTCAGGCAGTAAATAGTGAAACTGAAAAACAAAACCTATAGAATGATTGCGCAAATTTGCCAATTGGTCTGATTTCAAGTTATTTGTTTTAACACCATCGATGAAAATTTCACCAGAATAATCCGTATCCATTGTACTTAAACAATATAATAAGGTAGATTTTCCACTACCACTTTTACCAACCAAGGTAAGAAATTCACCTTGGTATGAAGTAAAACTAAGTCTTCTCAAAACTTGAAATTTTACAGGATCGTAAAAATACTTTTCAATGTTATTTGCTTGTAAAATGATATTTTTTTCTTTCATCTTGATTTATTTTCTGAAAATCGATACCGGGTCAACATTAGCAGCTTTTTTTGCTGGAAAATAACCAGCACATAAAGTGATAAGAATTCCCAGAACAGCACTGGTTGCAAATATTTGAGGTTCGAAAGTAATAGGAAAATAACCAACGGGGCCGCCCATATACACATTTTGCATTATAAAAATTAGAATCCCTCCAAAAATTAAACCAGCTATAGTACCTATAATGCCCATGATTAATGCCTCAACTACAAAGATTTTTATAACGTCTCCACCTGTAAAACCTATGGCTTTTAAAATTGCAATATCATTGATTTTTTGTGAGATGGTTGCACTTAATATATTGTAAATACCAAAGGATGCAACGAGTAAGATGGACAAGGAAATAGCGCCCATCATTGTGCTTCGAGTTTTGTCACCAGCTACTAAATCAGCGTTTGTCACCGTCCAATCTTCTACTTTATATGCAGTAATTTGTTGTAATCGCTTTGCAAAATCTTTTGATTTGTCAGGATCAGGCGTATTTGCAAAGACTGTACTTACATAGCTCGGGTTTTGTTTTAAAAACTGCTGTGCTGTAGCAATATTTACAAAACTCCTTTGATTATCCGACGTCGAACTTCCAGTTTTAAAAATACCAACGATTTTCATTGTTTTGGTAATGCCTAATGAAGATGACACAACAAGGTTATCATTTAGACCTAAGCTCAATTTTGATGCAATTCCACTACCTATAATAATGCCGTTAAGGTTGCCTGGGAGGTCATTGATGCTGCCAGCAACCATATATTTTGCCGTGTTATACATATCGCTGTAGGCAAGAATGTCAACGCCATTGCTTGTCCCTTTTACTTGGGCAGTACCTTTATTGTAAAAAGCACTAAAATCTACTTGCATGACAGCATTGGTTATATATGGTTCGTTCAGTACATTTTTTAGCAAAACAGAGGGATTGAGAAGTGTTTTATTTTCAGCTAAAATCTGGGGATTATTTATGATTGCAAGCTCATTCTTGTCTTTAGATTGATAAAAAGGAACACTTATTTGATCGTCTTTAAATATTTTGATGTGAGCAGAATTTTTGAAAATTTCATCACGACTAAAATCACTAAATCCAGCAGAAAGTGAATTCATAAATAAATAAATTCCTACTCCAACCAAAACCCCTAAAGCTGCCACTAAAGTTTGTCTTTTTCTAGTAATAATATGGGTAAAAGCAATTTCTAAATTTGTATTTTTCATTTGCCTTATTTTAATAAGTTGGTAATTCACTTTCTTCCCCTGGTTTCATAGTAGTGGCTTCTCTTACCAAAATATCGTTTTCATTAATACCATTTAGCACTTGTACCCATTGACTGCTTATGAATTTTGTAGCAACATGTGTCAACTCCTTTTTGTCTTTTATTTGCACATTGTTACCAAAGTCTATGTACCCACGAGGTATAAGAAGAACATTTTTATTTGTCCCTACTACGATATTAGCTTGGAGCTGAGTCTTTACAATATTAAAATCTAGCGGCTCGATAAACTTCAATTTACAAATGAAAGACTGACTAATATCATCAAAAGATGGTAAGATTTCATGCACAATCGCTTTGTAAGTTTTCTCTTTATTCGTATTTAATTGGACACTTGCTTCCTGATTTAAAACAATTTTTTGAATAGAACTTTCGTCCACATTTAACTTTGCATAGATAAAGTTTGGATCCCCGATCACCGCTATTACGTCTCCCTTTTTCACAAAATCACCCACCTGTTTTTTCTTTTCAAAAACTTTTCCAGTTACAAAGGCTTGAATTTTGTTTTTACTTTGGACAATAGTATTGACCTGCTTAGCAGATTTGTTATTAATCAATGCCTGTTTTGCATCTGTTTCCAGTTTCTTTAAGTTTTCCTTTGCTGTTTCGTAATTTGTTTTGCTTGTTTTATAGGCAAGTAGGATATTTTCATAGTCTATTTTTGAAATGCTGTTACTTTCCCAAAGGCGTTTATACCGTTGCTCTTGAATGGCATCTAATTCCATTTTTTGTTGGGTAATGTCAATATTTGCTTTGGCTTGCGCTAAAAGAGGGGCATTGCTATTGGTATTATTCTGGGCTATTACCAATAAATCCATAGCAGATTGTGTATTGATATTACTTTCCTTGTTATCAATTTCAGCTAGTACTTTACCTTTTGTAATAATATCTCCTTCATTAAAATTCATAGAAATGAGATATCCTTCATTTTGAGCTACTAGGTTATAGGTATTGTTAGCCTCTAAGATTCCACTGGCAAATACTGTTTCTACGATGTCTTTTCGAATAGGTTTTGTCTCTTCATATTTCTTACCACACGAAACAACTGTGAAAAAGAATAATAAAATTGTCAAGTTTTTTATGTTGATCATTGTTCTAAAATTTATTGTTTATTTCAATTTTTTTATTTGCTAATTCTATATTCACCTGGCTATTGATCAAATTATATTCTGCATTAACTTTGTTAGAAAAACTTGTAAGAAGTTTGTCTAAACTTAAAATACCTTCTTTGAATAAACTTAAATTTTTTATATAATTGTCATTTTGAATTTGTACAACTTCTTTTTGATGTTTATACTGAGAAAATGTTTTAGCTATCTCGTTATCTAATTGAGCCTGTTCGTTTTTAGCTTTGATCTCCGCTTGTTCAGTAGCTTTTTGAGCTAAGATCAGATTATATTTTGCGTTGTTTTTGTTAGTTATGAGATTGGCATTAGGTATGTTCCAATTGAGTCTTAATCCTAAATAGTTACTGTTAATCCAATTCCCACCAAGGATCGTAAAATTTTGATTATACGTGTTATTGCCATTATTTGCTACAAAGGAAAGCGTAGGATAAAATGAAAGATTGATTTTCTTTAAATTGAGTGCAGCATATTGTTGCTTTAATACTGCATTATTAATATTCAGTAAGTTTTGATTTGTAGAAAGGGCCTCCAAAAGTTGATCTTTATTTACTTTTTCTTCTATAAGGATTTGGGTCTTCTCGGGGATATCACAAGCTATCTTTAAAGCTAAATATTGATCTTGAAGGGAGTACTCAATTTGCCTTTTATTCTCTTCGAGATTTAGTAAACTTACTTTGGCATCATTTATATCTTGCTGTTTTGCCAAGCCTTCATTATACTTATTTTGTGTAATTTGTAGAAGGGTGTCAGCAATATCAATATTTTGATCTGTTGATAAAATTTGCTCTTGTAACTGCAAAATATTATAATAAATCGTGGCAATGTTTTCATTTAATATTTTCTTATTCAAAAGTGCATCCGATTCTGAGATCTGAATGTTTATTTTAGAGAGTTGGATATTTTTATAGCCTTCTAGGTTTACTAATTTTATATCTAAATTTTGAGTAAATCCTGTTTGGTATTTTGTGCCCACGGTAAGTTCTCGTGTTTCACCTGGCTGTCCTCCAAAAGCTTGTGCTGGTAATATACTCACTGGTAGCTTTGTATTATTGGTAAAGCTTCCTGCTATACTTCCATTTACATCAGGTACAGATAATAAAGCTGCTAGCTTACCTTGCTTAGCCTGTTGTATTTTAATATCATTCGTTTGCAATGCAAAGCTTTGTTTTTCTGCATATGCCATCAACGCTTCAAAGTTTTTAAAAGCCTTTTGTGCTGATATTGAGAAACTTGTAATAAATAAAAAAGTTATAAATAGATACTTCATCTTTTCAATTATTTTTTCTTAATAAAAATCATTATTGTTTTCATGATAAACTTTGATGCCTCGACTTTTAAGTTGCCATTTTCTAATAAAGTTACTTTTGCCGTAAGTTCTAGTTTAGCATCTGGAGGTGTCAATGAGCCAATAAAGCTCTAGCTCTTTTCATCATATTTCAAATCTTTAAGGATGATCTTACCAGCTTCATTTTTACCATAATACAAATTATTTGTACCCTTGGTGATTACGAGTGTTTTCAAATTTTGATCTTCACTGTGCCTACTGCCCACTATCCCAATAATAGGTTTGTTAGTTAGGTGGTTTGCCGCTTATAGGCCATTTACACAAGCAAAAAATAATGATAAGGGGAGTTCTAAAATCTCATTTTCGTAGTGAAAAAAATACGAAAAAGCCAAGAACAAGGCAAAAGTTGAAAAGTACCGCAGGTGTAGCCAAAGCTACATCCAGGACACTTTTTAACTTTTAACGCAGTAATTGGGTTTTGGAGTTTTTTGTAATAGAAATAGAGTTTTTAGAACTCCCCATAAGAACATACTAAGGGATTTTTATTGATTTACTATGGGAAATATGGGCTGAAAAAATACCTAGGGCACCTCCGCTTATATTTGTAGGAGGATTAGTAGGTGTTGTTCCTCCTCCTGGCCCTCCACCAGCCAGTTGTGATAAAGTAAAAAAATAATTATAAACCATATTATCCACGCCTTGCATTTCTAACAAAACTTCATCACCGCTTTCTAACTCAACATCAGGACCTCCAACCGGTCGCTCATTCGTTAATCCATTATTGGTGTTGTCATTCCAAAGTACATAGATATCTTTTTTTGAACCATTTACAGTAAGCACAAAATTGTAGTTATTACCAAAATCTAAAGGGTCAGTATATTGAGGAAAAAGTACATTTCTTTCTTGTCCGCCAAACTTTAAGACAGAAAGCTTTATGCCTGTCAATTCGACTTTTTGTGGCATGGTACTTTGTGCAGTGTAAGTCTTACCATCTACCTCGATGTCAAGAGTATAAGTTCTGCCTTCGATTCCTTGCAGCAGTTTCGTTTTATAAACTCCATTAGAAGTATAGGAAAGCTTTTCTTTTTGTCCTTCATTGTCAGATATGGTGACAATTGCGTTACTAACTGAAGGATAAATACTTGCATCATCAAAAGGGACGCTTTTCGTCAATTTTACAGAATATGGCCCAGGATTATTTGTGATATTTGCCTCCACTACTAATTTGCTTTCGGCAGATTGTAAATCAAGATCAACCACTTTTTCACATCCAGTAAAAAGAATGATGCTCACCAATAAATAAAAAACAGAAGTTATTTTGCTCATGATATTTAAAATTTAAAATTATATGTAATACTAGGGACCCATTTGAAAAGAGCAGTTTGTACAGCTTCTGTCTTTGTTGGGTCGGTTTCATTTTCTCTGAAGGTTATTGTATATGGGTTCTCGCGTCCATAGGCATTATAGATACCAAAGTTTAAAGAACTTTCATATCTGCCTCTTTTCTTAAAATCATAATTGGCACTTAGGTCGAATCTATGTGTATTAGGAAGTCTATCAGCATTTCTAGCTCCATATTGGTAAATGGTACTTCCGTTGAGGTTATACTTTCCAGTTGGATAAGTGACAGCATTTCCAGTATTGAAAACAAATAGACCTGACAATGACCATCTAGGATTAAGTTGATACACACCTACCACTGATAAGTCATGTGTCCTGTCTTGTTTAGCGTTGTACCATTCGCCATTATTTATCCCTTCTATTTTCCTCTCCGTCTTACTCAAGGTATAACTTATCCAACCTGTGAGATTACCTGTTTTTTTCTTAAGGAGCAATTCTAAGCCGTATGCACGACCTTTACCATACAATAACTGGCTCTCCACATCAGGACTGGTTTGTAAGTCTGCCCCATCTTTGTAATCTACTTGGTTTTGCATATTTTTATAATAGCTTTCTATACCTATTTCATACCTATTCTGACTTAAGTTTTTGCTGTATCCAATGCTAAACTGATCAGCAATCTCTGGCTTGGTATTATAACTATTGCCAATCCACTGATCCGTAGGATTACCAGCAGTGCTATTGCTTAAGAGGTGAAGATGTTGTCCATTTCTAGCATAGCCTGCTTTTAAACTTTGGGTTTCAGATAGTCTATAATTAGCCGTCAAGCGTGGCTCGATGGTGAAATAAGTTTTTCCAAATTCGCCCTTATCTAGCGCTACACTTCCAGTTTTGATACCTTTTTCATAAATATTGTACGTATCGGCCCCAATAATGGAGTAACTGGTACCTCTCAAACCATAATCTAAAGTGAACTTATTATTTGGTTTAAATGAGTTAGAGATATATAAGGCATTTTCAAGTCCTGTTCTACTGTTTTTATCATCTCCATTTTCTTGTGTGCCACTAAAAGTAGTAGGCGTAATTGTATGATGAATAGCTTGGAAACCAAATTTTATTGAGTTTTTTGGATTAGCAAAAAAACTAAAGTCTTGCTTTATGTTCCAATCTTTTATGTCGCTGTTTATATTAAAGTCATTGTTCTCTGCCGTAATATTGATATTGTTGGTGTAATTGCTATAAATAAATGAAGTATTAGAAAATAACTTTGGACTTAAAATACTATTCCACCTCAAAGTACCAGTCGCATTGCCCCAATCGGTTCCAAAAGTATCTCCTAAACCAAAAATATCTCTACCAAAATAACCAGACAAATAAATCCTATTTTTTTCATTGATTTTATAATTTGCTTTTGCATTCAAATCGTAGAAATACAATTTTGTATCACTAAAGTCTTCAGTAAGTTTTAAAAACAAGTCAGCATAACTTCTCCTTCCTGAAATCATAAATGACGAGTTGTCTTTTTGAAGTGGACCTTCAACCATTAATCTGCTACTTATAGCTCCTAATCCTCCACTAACGCTGTAATCTTTGGTGTTACCTTCTTTCATCTTAACGTCCAAAACTGATGACAATCTCCCTCCATAATTTGCAGGACTATTTCCTTTAATTACAGTGGCATCTTTTATAGCATCACTATTAAATGTACTAAAGAAGCCAAGCAAGTGAGAAGCATTATAAACAGGTGCCTCGTCCAATAATATTAGATTTTGGTCAGTAGCCCCTCCTCTTACGCTAAACCCATTTGCACCTTCACCAGCACTTTTTATACCCGGCAAAAGAGTGATCGTTTTTAATACATCTTTTTCTCCAAAAATTACTGGCAATTTGGCCACTTCCTTCATATTCAATGACTGTGTACCCATTTCAGCTTTTGTAAGATTGTCATCTTCGCGTTCTGCTGAAATGACTACTTCTTGAAGGACAATTACGTCATCCATTTCGACGTCACTGACGATAGATTTTTCTATTTCAAATGGTTTGATTAGTGAATTATAACCTACATAAGAATACATCAATTTCTGAGAGCCCTTCGGAACCTGAATTGAGTAAAATCCATATTCATTGGTGGTTGTACCTATATTTTCGCTATCAACAAGAAGGACCGAGGCACCTATCAAGGTTTCGCCCGTTTTCTTGTCTTTTACTATACCACTGATTGTAAATTTTTCTTGAGCAAAGGAAAGTAAACTTAATAGGATAAAACCTATTGTAAAAATTTGTTTGATTTGTTTTTTAACATCCATATTTTGTAATTTTGATACAAAGTTGAATGCATTTGATCTTGTATAGAACCTTTAACTTAGTGAACGTCCCAAATTTTAGTTAAAGTGGACAAAAGTGTAGTTTAACCCATTTAGAGGTTTTTTTAATTCTACCTTGTTATGTTGAAATCAGAATGCTTCTAAATTCAATTAAAGTTAAAAATGGCAATGTCCTTATTTGTTTTTGTCACCATTTTTGTTGCAAAAATGTCGCCAAAAGAATTGTGGTTTTTTGTTTTACCACGACCTGAAGGTCGTGGTAAGTAAAAAATTATTGCTCTATGTCGATTTGTATGGATAGAAAAATTTTTAAGTAAATAACTTAGGCTCATTTTTGAAGTGGCCTTAATCAAAAATACGTTAAAAAATTACGGAATAAAACCGTTAAAAATTTGAAACTGTTTGAGCACGTAATACTATAAAATCAAAATGATATTGTATTATAACATATTGATTATTAATCGAAGCTCAAAATTTATGCGAGTTTTTCAAATTTAGGTTTTATGAAGTGATTTTAGTATTTTTGGTTAAAGCCTTGCTTTTTTGGTTCTTTTGTATCAAGACAAAAGAACAGAGTATTAATTGAGGGGTAATGCCACTTGATTACGTAGAATTCTTTTACAAGTGGTTGTACCCACAGCTTTCGACATAGAGTCATTATTATTGAATTTAACAAGAATTAATTATTTATCAACCAATCTAAAAAAGACTTCATCTTCTCTTTTCCAATGAGTATTTGCTCTTCAAAATTAATGGTAAGAATCACTAATAATTTTCGATTGAAATATTGACTTGCCTCTTTGACGGCAGTTCGATTTATGAAAAATTGTCGGTTGGCCCTGAAAAAATATGGCTCGTACATTACCTCCAATTCGTCTAGTGTTTGAGATACCATAAACTTTTTTCCATTGAAATCTAGCGCTCTAACTATTCCGTTCTCTATATAAAATAAGGCAATACTCTCTCCCGTGACCGGCTTAATTTTATCACCTTGACGAATTAGAATATTAGGCAGTTTCGTTGGTTTTATTTTATGGTTAATGATATCAAAAAGGGCTTTTAAATCATTGGGTTGAGCTGTGGCACTTTTTACAATATTTTTATATTTCTGAAGAGCATTGTTAATAGTTTCCTTAGAAAAAGGTTTTAAAACATAGTCTATACCAGTTGTTTCAAATGCTTTTAATGCGTATTCATCAAAGGCTGTACAGAAAATAATGGGGGTTTCAATTCTTACTTTTTCAAAAATTTCAAAGCTCTTGCCATCTCCTAATTGTATATCTGAAAAAATTAAGTCTATTTGTTGCGTTGAAGAAAAAAACTCAATCCCATCCTCAACAGAGGTGATGGTAGCTACTATTTCAGCATCTTCCTGTGACAATTGAATGGTCTTAGCAAGATCTAATGCTGTAAACTTCTCATCTTCTATGATTACTATTCTCATTGTTTGATTAAAGGTATAGTTACACTAAAACTATCATCGTTTTCTTCGATTTTTATGGCTTGGTCGCAAATTAATTGATATCTTTTGTTAAGGTTGTTCAGACCTGTTTGCGTCCTTTCTGTTACTTTGACTGATACCTTTTTATTAAATACCGTTAGTTCTTGATCATTGCAACTAATCGAAAAAGTAAGTTTATTTTTAGCTGTAAAATAATTGTGTTTGAAAATGTTCTCAACTAAGGTTTGAAGAGCAAGGATTGGGACTTTATAACTTAAACATGGGTCTGGAATATCAATGGAATATTCAAAACTATCTTCAAATCGCATTTTTTGCAAATCGATATAATCGAGCGTGAATTGGAGTTCCTTTTCCAAGCTGATCACTTCTACATTTTTATTTTGAATACTGTATCTGAGAAATTCCGAAAGTTTCACCGTATAATTTTCTGCCACCTCCGTATTTACACTGATCAATGATTTTAAAGTACTAAGGGCATTGAATAAAAAGTGAGGTTGTAATTGTTGCATCAATAATTGCTTTTGTGCTTCGCTGTTTTGAAGTTTAATCTCTTGTAATTCCCTCTCTGCATTAGCGTTTTTATAAGAAAAGTATATTGAATTAATGATCACAATAATTACTGCATTCAAGGCAAATGAAGTAGCAATTGGATAAGCAAAATATTTATCATCAATTGGTGGTTTTATAAAGTCAAAGGGATTCATTAAGACTATTACCACCAATCTAATTAATATATTGATCCCGTAAGAAGCTAAAAACAACAAAATATTATTTAAAGTGGGAAACTTTACTTTAAGGTTGATTAAAATTACCCAAGCCAAAAAAGTGTTTAGCGTAAGCCCTAAGGCCAAAAACAAGACTTGTTTGGGTTCCACAATTTTGAATACAAAAAATGGCAAAACTCCATATATCGCTATAATTGGCGATGTAATAAGAGCCATTTTATACAATTTACTTTTCATAGCTCAAAGTTAGAATTGTAATTTATAATATTTTAAATTCTTAAGGTTAAATGGACAAAATCTAAGGATGAAGTGGACATAAATCAAAACGAAATAGCTAGAACCATTGAATTTAAACATTAAAGCAATTATTCAGGTTTAAGATAAATCTATTAATATTGAAAAAATGCTAGCACTAAAATTAGTTTATATTGCAAACATCATCGTAGCAGGTTGGATCAGTTTTAATTCCATCTTTTTTCCTGGCAAAGCTGCGTTGACGGTTTTTCAAAATGCGTATCAAACTACTGAAGTCATGCGACTCGTAGGATGTTTATGGTTCGCTCTAGCGATATTGTCAATTTTAGGACTCTGGAGGCCAATTTCTTTTTCCCCAATACTTTTGGTCCAGTTAATTTATAAAGCAACTTGGCTTTTGGTCGTCGCTGTACCTGCTATAAGAAACGATCAGCCTTATCCTATAGGCATGGCCATATTCTTTTTAACTTGGATTTTGGTATTGCCGTTTATTATTCCATGGTCAGCGTGGACTAATTAAAAATATGCTTATATCGAAAAGGCTTTATGTCCTTATTTTGGTATCTTAGCACTTGGCTTTTGGAACAAATCAACATAAGTCCAGTCTCCTTTCAGCTGAATCGTAGTTTTGGTTCTTTTTCACCTAAATTTTATTTTTAATTTACTCTATTACCACACAAATTTCAACATCATTTGACCCCATAATCGACAAATCAGTCAAATCCATCGATTAAAAGTTAAAAAATTTATAAAATAACTCTTAAGTAAAGTTAAGCATTTGGAAATAATGATCTTGCACCATTATTTTTGTGGTATGATTAGGAAAGGTAGTTTACATATTGTCATCGGAATCGCATTGCTGAGTTTTGCAACATCTAAAATTAGTGCACAAAACAAGGTGAGGTGGATGTCTATGGAGGAAGCTTTGAAAAAATCTGAGGTCAAACCTCGTAAGATTTTTATCGATGTTTATACCGAGTGGTGTAAATGGTGTAAAAAGATGGAAGAAACTACTTTCTCTGAAGATAAAATTGCTAAATACATCAATGAACATTACTATGCTGTAAAACTTGATGCAGAATACAAAGAGAAAATAGTTTTTGATGGCCAAACTTATGAGTATCAGAAGTCTTACCCTCGTGGATATCATGAACTAGCTTACGAATTACTCGAAGGAAAGTTAAAATTGCCTTCCATCATCATCATCGATGAAAATTTAAAAGTAAAACAGTCTATTGATGGTTTTAAAAATTGTCTTGATATGGATATGATCATTAAGTACTATGGAAGTGACAGTTATAAAACCATATCGTGGAGAGCCTACACTAAAACATTCCAAGAAGGAATACCAGCAGGAGGACCTGATAAAGAATAATTAAATTAACAACTCTTTTTATCTCTTCTAATGAGTTTTCTATAAATTACTAATCGTATTTTGTAGCTTTACCTTTTTATAAACTACCATAAAAGGTGATCGATAACATTCCACTTGCAGAAAGATTACGACCAAAATCATTGAATGACTATGTTGGACAAAAACATGTTATCGGTGAGAACACTGCTTTGCGTAAAGCGATAGAACAGGGCAATATACCATCATTCATACTTTGGGGTCCTCCCGGAGTAGGTAAAACAAGTTTAGCATCCATCATAGCAACCACGCTCAACAGGCCTTTTTATATGCTTTCTGCAATCAATAGCGGTGTCAAAGACATCAGAGACGCAATAGAAAAAGCTGAAAGTCAAAGATTCTTTTCTCAACCCAAACCTATTCTTTTCATTGACGAGATACACAGATTTAGTAAGGCACAACAAGATTCCCTATTGGGTGCTGTGGAGAAAGGTACAATAGCACTCATTGGGGCCACCACCGAAAATCCCTCCTTCGAAGTCATCTCAGCTTTATTATCTCGGTGTCAAGTATATAAACTTAATGCCTTATCTCATGAAGAACTCACTTCCTTGGTAGATACAGCAGTTAAAACTGATTTTTACCTTAAAAGGCTTCCAATTAAGATTGAAGAATATGATCAATTGATCAAACTGAGTGGTGGGGATGCCCGAAGACTTTTGAATGTCCTAGAACTTATCGTATCTCTAAAGAAATCTGATACGTCCGATGCTGAAATTGTAATAAATGATGAAGTTGCACTCGAAACAGTGAGCAGCAACTTAGGATTGTATGACAAAACAGGAGAGGGACATTATGATACGATTTCTGCATTTATCAAATCGGTGCGTGGTTCTGACCCAAATGCAGCGGTTTATTATTTAGCCAAAATGTTGCTGGGTGGCGAGGACCCACTTTTCATATGTCGTAGAATGATTATCCTAGCATCTGAAGATATTGGTCTTGCCAATCCAAATGCTTTACTTCTGGCCAATAATACTTTTCAAGCGGTGCATCAGATAGGTATGCCCGAAGGCAGAATAGTCATGTCCCAATGCGCTATCTATTTGGCATCATCTCCAAAGAGCAATAGTGCATATGTAGCAATAGGTAGAGCGTATGATATGGTGGCAAAAAATCCTCATTATCAGATTCCTTTGGATCTCAGAAATGCGGTGACAACGTACATGAAGCAAATAGATTACGGCAAGGATTATAAATATTCACACGATTTTGATAATTCATTTGCTTTTCAAGAATTTCTCCCTCCTGAAATATCCAAACATCCGTTTTATAAATCGAATAGCAACGCTGCTGAACAAAAAATGATAGAAAAAATAAGGCAGTTTTGGCACGGCCACTATGAATTTTAGTACTTTTGACAAACTGTAGAAATAGTTTCTTTATCTAAATTTTTCATAACATTCTAAAATAGATATGCAGACAACTCAATACCTCAAGATCGGTGGACTTGGTAAAAGCTTTGGAAAAGATGGGAAAGTTCGTTTTTTCGTAGAAGAAAGCTATGAACACCTCTTGGATAAAATTGACCATATTTATGTCTGGGAAAGGGGCCAATATGTACCTTATTTCATTGACAAATTTGACGACCAAAATGAAATATTGGTCAAATTTGAAGACCTAAATGATATCGATAAGATAGCCAATATTGCCAATAAAGAAATATTTGTATCAGACTTGCAAATCAACATCAATGAATATCAAACTGATCTCTTATTGCAAACCAACGAGTTGATCGGTTTTACAATTTTTGACCAAAACTCTGGGATATCTTGTATAATTAGAGACATCAAAGAATATCCTGGACAAAATATGCTGTTGGCTACAAGAGAGGGGTCAGAAGAAGATGTATTAATCCCCTTTGTAGAAGATTGGCTTATGGGTATTGATCCAAAACACAAAGAAATTGTGATGAACTTACCTTCTGGATTACTAGATATGGACGAAGAAGAATAAATTTAAATAAGATAAACTATACTATGGAAAATTTAAAATACCCAGTAGGTAAATATCAAAGACCAACGGAGTTTACCAAAGATATTAAAAAAGAACTCATTGCGAAAATAGAACAATTACCTGAATTGTTAATTGACTTAATTGGCAACTTAACCAAAGAAGAATATGAGTTTGTATATCGACCTGATGGTTGGAATATCAGACAAGTGGTCCACCACATAGCTGATAGTCATATGAATGCTTTTGTTAGATTAAAACTTTCTCTAACAGAGGAAAATCCTACGATCAAGCCATATGATGAAAATGCTTTTGTCCAATTGGACGATTGTACGTATGAGCTTGTAGATGCATCAATAGCCATTATCAAAGGTTTGCACAGTAAATGGACTGCTTTGTTTAGGTCAATGAGCGACGAAGACTTCGAAAAGACATACTTCCATCCGGAGAGTAAAAAAGAGTGGATGATGAAAGATGTTTTAGCACTCTATGCTTGGCATGGTGAGCATCATTTGGCCCATATTAAAAATGCGCTTTTGTTTAGAGGCGAGTTTGATAATAGCGGGTTGGTGGATTAGCGATTTGGTATATTAGCGCTTTGGTGTATTAGCTTGTTGGGTGTGTGTGGAAATTATTTTTTCATTCATACATTTCAAGCAATATTTTTGAACCACAAAGGCACAAAGGAACACAAAGAGCATTAGGTAATAATGTGGAAATCGTTCTTGCATTCCAACATTCTGGCATTCAATAATTCCTTAAATATTCTTAGTAAGTTGCTGTATTATCTTAAATTCACTAAAAAAGACTTTGGCTAGAACTCTAAATACGGTGTATAAAGGAATGGCAATCACCATACCCAAAATTCCACCTATTTTAGCACCTACTAATACAACAATAAAAATTTCTAATGGGTGAGCCTTTACGCTTTTTGAGAAAATGACAGGTTGTAATATAAAATTATCAATCAACTGCATAGTACCAAAAGCAATGGCTAGTTTTATAAGGACAGGCATCAACTCATCGTAAAATGGCACATCGAGATTAGCAGATATAGTGATAACAAGACTTACGAAAAATCCTATCATAGGCCCAATATAAGGTATGACATTGGTGATAGCTGCAAAAAAAGCAATGAGCAAAGCATTTTCGACACTAAGAATTTTTAATAAGACAGATAAATATACCAAGATGATTGTCATTTGAGATAAGATACCGATAAAGTACCGAATCAACAATTTACTAGAATCATCAACTATATGCATCATATGACTTTCGTATCTAATGGGCACTAAAGTTTTAACCATTTCATAAAATAAACCTTGTTCTTTTAAGAAGAAAAAGGCAATGAAAAATACAGACATAGTACCAACAACTATATTGCCAAATGCACTGAATGTTGCAGAAAATACAGATTGTATCCTTTGAGGATTAACATAATAAACGATGTTTTCTCGTATTCGTTTGAAAAAGTCAGATTCGGTTGATTGGTTTTTCTTTTCTTCTTCGATTTTAGATAAGTTGAGTAATTCTGAGGCGTCTATTTTGACATTGATAGCTACGTGGGTGAGGTATGTGCTGTCTATAGGATTAAGCATACTATCTAATACAATTGTTTGGTCAAAAAGGGGTTCGCTTTCTTTTTGAACTTGAATATTTGAATCAATTGTACTTTCTGATGGCTTGAGTAGTCCTTTATCAACTAACCAGTTTTCCCAATCCTCTAATGGTTCCTCTACCGTGTGGACCACTTTATTGTAATCAACGTTGGAGAGATTTTTAGCCTGGGTGACAAGTGACGGTATGAATAAGTATAATGACAATAATAATAACAGACCAAAAAGAGAAAGTGTAATTAAAGCGGAACCGGTTTTACCCAGATACGTTCTCAAAAAAGTCACTAATGGTGCACCAATCATTGATAAGACCCATGCAATAATGATATAAGATACGATTTCTCTAAAATAATATAAAATAGCAGCTAATAAAAGTATTGGTATAAGTGCTAAAAGATATTTTTTATCAAATTTCATCGACTTATCTATTAGGTATTTGTTTTACCTTTTTTGGGCTTTTTATCCTTTGGAACGATTTCTTCTTCGATGACGGGGATTTCTATTTCAAAACTACCCATTCTATCATACTTTGCGATTCTTTGATTAATTCTTTCTTCAGGATCCATTTCCATCAAAACGCTCAATTCTTTTTTAATATGAGCTTTAATGGTTTTTGCCATCTTTTCTGGATCAGTATGAGCTCCACCTAGTGGTTCGGGAATAATGTCGTCAATTAATCCAAATTTCAACATATGATCAGCGGTTAATTTAAGCGCCTCTGCAGCAATTTCTTTATAATCCCAACTCCGCCATAGAATAGACGAACAAGATTCAGGGGAAATCACCGTGTACCATGTATTTTCTAACATACACACTCTATCTCCTACTCCAATACCTAATGCACCTCCCGAAGCCCCTTCACCGATGATATAACAAAGGATAGGCACTTTCAACTGTGCCATTTCGAATAAGTTTCTAGCTATAGCTTCTGCTTGACCACGCTCTTCGGCTTCAAGCCCTGGAAATGCCCCAGGGGTATCGATGAGACAAATCACGGGCATGTTAAATCGCTCTGCCATTTTCATCAATCTTAATGCCTTGCGATAGCCCTCAGGGTTAGCCATACCAAAATTACGATATTGTCGCATTTTTGTGTTGATACCCTTTTGGTGTCCTATGATTACAACCGATTGTGTACCGATCCTACCTATACCACTTACGATGGCCTTGTCATCACCAAAGTATCGATCACCGTGTAATTCTATAAACTTCGAGCATAATTGATCTATATAATATAAACTATACGGTCGCTCCGGATGTCTAGATAGTTGGACTTTTTGCCAGCCATTTAAATTACTATAAATTTCCTTTTTAGAAGAAACAATTTTTTTCTCAAGTTCCTTTATTTTGTCTGAAACATCGATGATACCGCCATCGCCTACTTCCTTGATTTTTTCAAGTTGCTCATACAAAGTCTCAAGGTCTTTTTCAAACTCTAAAAATATCATTATATCAGTTTTGGTTTAATCAACTAAATGACGAAGGTATGAAGGTTTCATCATAAAAAAAGCCAAATCACCAATATTTTTTACAATTACTGATATTTATTTGATTTATAATGTGACTTTTATTAAGTTTAAGTGTCAAATTTTATTAGGTTTAGATTTAATGAAAATGTCAAAACTTTAGCTTCTCATTATTCTTACTGTTATGATTACTTTTTATTATTGTAGTGTGCTTCATTGCTTATTATTCAACCGTCTATATTCGAAACCATTTCGGCATTACAAGAGATAATAAATAGTTCAACTCTTAAAGCGCGTATACATTTAGAGGATTTTCTTATTCTTGGTTGGCCTTTAGAAATTTAGCGTTAAGAAATCCAGTGCTATTTCTAGATAATGACTTAAATTTAAATGGATGAAGAGCGTTAAGAAATCGTCGCAAACGATTTTAGCTCGGAACTGTGGTCTCCGTGCCACAACTACTGCAAGCATAGCACCACTACGATGAGAATTTTTAACGCAGAGATTTGGAAAAAGTACAACATTTAATTAAGCTTTTATCTGGACATAGCACAATCAGTCTACCCGTTTAAAATTCTAAACTGCTTGAGTCTAAGTAAAGGTTTTAAGTTCGAATTCTTTTTTAATATTCCAACAACGGCCATCTTTTTGTTCTATTAGGCTGATCTTTTTAAATTTGAGTTTTTTTGGAAAATTTATATTTTTAATAATTTTAAAAATTTTGTTGGTGCACGTTGAATTCCTTGGGTGCATTAAGGTAATATGTGGTTCTTGCACTCTTGGATTGTCGATTAAACCGTGTAAAACTTGTCTACGTAACTCTTGAAACTCAATATTGATACCCTTTGCAGGAATCAAAAGACCTTTGCCATTATCAAACCTTATTACTTTTCCTACCTCTATACTAATTTCTGTCGACGTTAATAAAAGTAAGTTTGAAATTACTTTTTCAAGGTCTTGAATTTCATCTTCTCTACAAAGGGTGATATGGGCTTTAATTAATTCAAATTGGAGTGGGTTAAATTCTTGTCTTACTTGCTCAATTATCTCGGCATCTTCTGGTTCTACAAATAGGGTTAATTGTCTTCGAATATTAATTGTATTCACTTTTGTTAATATTTTTTAATGTTTGGGCTTAAAGACGCTTGACCAATAGTTATCTACACATCACATTTATCCAGAATGCTTACATTGGATTGGATTTTTCTCTTACTATTCTCAATTTAATCTCCAAGGCGGGTTAAGACGATTTTTTCCAGCATAATACAATATTATTTGATTATTGTCTGGATCTCTCAATCTGGCTTCTCTCCATAACCAACTTTTGTCGTTGGGCATTTCATCAAACACAATACCTTTTTGCATAAGATCATTGACCGTCTCATCAATATTTTCACATTCAAAATACACCCAAATTCCGTTTCCATTGGGTAGTTCTTCTACAAGGTGTATTGAAAAAGTTGAATTACCATCCATACATTCAAATCTGGCATAATGCGGTTGAGCATCTACAATGAGATTGAGTCCTATCATTTGATAAAATTTGATAGATACAGATAGGTCTATAGACGGTATAGTTATTTGATTTAAATTCATACAACTGATTTATTTTTTTGAAAATATATCTTTATTCCAATTACGAAATTCATAGTACTTACTTTTTGGTTCTCCATTCCAACCATTTATACCCTTTTTCTTTGGTAAATAATAGCCGTGAACGTATAATAAAGGTAGTATAAATAGCGATAACAAGGACATTGCAATAATTCTCCCAAAATAAAATGAAATACAACAAACAATTAAAATGGTCAATAAAAACTTACCTACTCTGCGAATTTTTGGCGTTTGCTCCTCAAAATGTCCCATTAGAATATTTCCTAAAGCGTAAATTATACTTACCACTGCTGTTTCAAACCATAAAGATTCTGTCGTCCACATTTTATGTTTTTTATGAAATTTTCAGACAAGCACCACTCAATATTTGGACATCATGAATGACTATTTTCATCACTAAGGAATTAAAATATTATTCCTCCATGCTGATTTATTGCCAACATCGTCTACACATTGTATCGAAACTGTATGCATACCTTTGCTTAATTGACCTATAGGAATGGTGAGTCTTCGATTTAGCTCGCGATAGACACAAGGGACAAACGTATTATCAATGAACACTTTGTAAGTGAAAGAACGTCTATGACTCATGTTGTCATAAAGGGTTGCACTCAAGTTTTTAACACCAACAAGTTTTTTAAGATTGGCAGATACTGATATGGTAGGGGCAATGGTATCTGTGCTAAAGCAATAATCTCCTAAGGCCGAAATGGATGTACACCACATGCCATTTTGATAACTGCCTTTGAAAGCCAAGATAGTATTCCCATCTCGCTGGGTCAATACAGTTTTATCTGATATACTCTCTTCACTGATGGGTATGCAGACGTCTAGAGACTTCAATAATGCTTCGTTTTTGTCACCTATTTTTATACATTTTGGTGATTCTGTTGTCATTTTTGCCACGAAGTATTGATTTCTCGCGAAGGAGTATGGCTTTACATCTAGAACGAGTTGATTTAAGTTTAGTTTTTCGTACGATTCTTCAACTTTGAGGTATTGATCGAAGATGCGTTGAATTTGGGGTTCAACGATAGAATCGCTTCGCTTGATATGCAGGTGGGCGTAAGAAGTATTGCCTTCATGGTCAGATACTTCGACCCTGATTCTTGAAGCTTTTGAATTAGAAACTTGGAAAACACCGTTTTTGTGAACGTATTTTATTGGTAGCGTTTGGTTTGCGGGGAGTTGAAAAAGTAAAGCTTCTGTTTTATTCTTTTTTTTACGAAGAGGATAGTCTACAAATGATTTTATGAGTGGACCTTCATCGTAAGATATTTTATCCATTTTAATTTGGTAGTACAACGTGTCATCCACATATAGTTTGGCTTGGTAATATCCATTTTTATTGTGCGCTCCATTATGTGTATCAAAGGCCGATAAGCTTATACCACAACTCCAAGCAGGTAGGCGTATCTCTGTCACATTTTGTTTATCCGTTTTAGAAAAATTATGAACACTGTAGTACGATCTACTGTGAAAGTCTGGCAAAAGTCCATGTATTCCCAAAGATACAATGGTAGGTGCTTGTGTATCATAATGTTTAAAGCCAAAGTCTGAGGGATGTAGTGCAACATCCGTCTTCGTATCTCTTATCTCAAAATGTAGGTGTGAACCAAATGACCGACCTGCATTGCCCATTGTACCCATCACATACCCTTTCTTTACAGGCAATTGATCAGGTCTCAGGTTTAAATCAACTTCATACGATTCCTTTTCCATTTGATAAGCCTTGAGCAGTTTTTCTATGTCATGTGATAAGGTACTTAAATGTCCATACACGGAAGTTTGGCCATTTGGATGATTGATATATACCGCCCTTCCGTACCCACCGCGTTGGGTTTTTATTCTAGCAACATAACCATCTTGAATTGAAAGAATAGGATCTCCTTCATATCCTTGTTTTGAAGGCTTGAAATCGATACCTGCGTGAAAATGTGTACCTCTGAGTTCTCCAAAAGTTCCTCCTAATAACGTCTTATGCCGCACAGGGCTATTATACTGCCCAAAAACTTCAGCCGATAGAATAAAAAAACCAAATAAGACAAATACTGCTCTCAACACAAAAATTTTAGTTTTCAATTTTTTTATTATTGGAAGGTGGTTATACCTAAATATCTAAAATGGGTTCCGTAATGAAGGTCAAAAGTACAATAAAATCAGCATTTTTTGTGACAAATCATAGCCAATACTATGGTGCGAAGCAAAAAGTGAGCGAAGCGCCTGATTTTGCAGTAATTTTGGACTGTAATAGGAAATCCATTTTTTATTTTTAGGTTAAAGTTTGAAATTGTCAGAAAAAGCGGTAAAATAATTGAGCCATTTAAATAGCCCTCTAAATTACATAGTCAACCACTTTTCTTCCATCTTACCACTCTCTATAACTTTGTAAATGAACTCCATGCCTCTGACACCATCGTCAACAGTTGGGTAGTCCGTATAAATGGGATCAGGTGTAGTACCGTTGGCCCTAGCCAAAATACAGATAGCCACATTGCGATAGATGTTGGCAAATGCTTCTAAATAACCTTCAGGATGGCCTGCAGGTATTCTTGTATGGGCATTGGCTGCAGCACTTAGTTCTCCAACGCCTGTTCTCAGAACTTGGGTAGGATTGTTTTGCATTTTGACAAGCAGTGTATTCGGCTCCATTTGGTGCCATTGCAGACCACCTTTCTCACCATACACCCTGATATTAAGATTGTTTTCTTCTCCATTACATATTTGGCTAGCAGTAAGTACCCCTCTCGCTCCATTGTCAAACCGCAATAAAACAGAACCGTCATCATCCAATAATCGACCATCTACCATGATAGAAATATCCGCACACAACTTTTCGATTTTTAATCCTGTAATGTACTCTGCAAGATTTTCTGCATGTGTACCTATGTCTCCCATAGCCCCTGCAATTCCGCTTCTTTTTGGGTCTGTTCTCCAAGATGCTTGCTTATTATCCGTCGCTTCTACTAAATCAGAAAGCCATCCCTGAGGATATTCTACGATCACCTTTCTTATTTTGCCAAGCTGACCAGATTCGATGATATGTCGCGCTTGTTTTACCATAGGGTACCCTGTATAATTGTGGGTAAGGGCAAAGATCAGCCCCGTCTCTTTCACCAATTTTTGTAGAATATGTGCTTCTTCCATATCAAAGCTAAGTGGTTTATCACACACCACATGAAACCCATATTCCAATGCCATTTTAGCTGGTCCAAAATGTACATGATTGGGTGTGACTATCGATACAAAATCCATTCTCACATCTTCTGGAAGCGTGGATTCTGTTTTGATCATCTCTTCATAGCTCTTATATACTCTATCAGCCGGTACGAAAAGATCCTCACCAGATAATCTTGATTTCTCAGGATCGGAACTAAATGCCCCACACACCAGCTCAATTTTACTATCTAATGCAGCAGCCATCCTATGTACATTCCCGATGAATGCACCGTGACCACCACCTACCATACCCATTCTTATCTTTCTTTTCATATGTCTTACCTTGATTTTTGTAGTACAAAACTAAAATTTCTTTCCAATTATTTTAATAAAAAATCTAAAGTCTATGCTTTCTAAAACCTAACCCCTAAAACCTAATTTCTAAATTCTAATCCCTAACCTCTAAAATCTAACCCCTAAAACCTACCCTTACGGCTTCACCTCTTTCAACAATCCCGATCTTCTCAGCATCGCATCTGGATTTGGTTCCCTTCCTCTGAATTTTTTATATAAGTCCATAGGCTTTTCGCTTCCACCTTTTGACAATATATTTTTGTAAAAAGAATGAGCCACATTTTTATTAAAGACACCTTTTTCTTTAAAATACTCGAAAGCATCAGCGTCAAGTACTTCTGACCATTTGTAGCTATAATATCCTGCCGAATATCCTCCTGCGAAGATGTGGGAAAAAGCAGTACTTGCGATATAATCTGAGTTGTCCCCATAAAATTTAGCCGTAATATCCGCTTCTTTTTCTACAGAAGCTACGGTTTTTCCTTCTGGATTGCTTCCATGCCACTTCATGTCTATAAGCCCTAAAGATAATTGTCTCGCAGAAGCCATACCAGCCATAAATTGCGCATTTTCTATCATCTTATTGATGTATTGCTCAGGTATTACTTCGCCAGTTTTATAATGTTTAGCAAACAATTTTAACACTTCAGGTTGGTATACAAAATTTTCCAACATCTGACTTGGTAATTCTACAAAATCCCAAGGCACACTTGTACCTGATATCGAGGCATATTTTCCACTCGCACACATATCGTGCAATGCATGACCAAACTCATGGTACAACACAACCACTTCTTGAAAAGTAAGTAGTGAAGGTTTATCTGCCGTTGGTTTTGAAAAGTTACACACATTCACTACATGCGGTCTGTATTCCGTACCATTTTCTACCCATTGTTTTCTTAAAGTATTATTCCACGCACCTGCTCTTTTGCCTTGACGAGGAAAATAGTCTCCATACCATACAGCCATCATTTTACCTGTGCTATCATAGACTTCATATGCTTTTACATCAGGATGCCATCCTTGAATGTTGGTATTTTGCTTGAATGTAAGTCCAAACAATTTATTGACCACGGTAAAAAGTCCTTCTAAGACATTTTCTAATTTGAAGTATGGTTTTAGTAATTCATCATTGATAGCAAATTTTTCCTTTGCTGCTTTTTCGACATAATAGGATTGATCCCATCTTTCTATTTTATCCCCCGTAAAACCATTGTTTTTTGCAAATGCTAAGAGTTCGGTCATTTCTTGTTGAGCAGCAGGTTCTGAGACTTTTTTGAGTCTATCTAAAAACTCATTTACTTTATCCTTAGAGTTGGCCATTCGTTCTTCTAGTACATAATCAGCCCAAGTTTCGTAACCCAATAGTTTGGCTTTGTCATACCTTAATTTTACAATGCGTTCTATGTTCGCATTGTTGTCATTTTTATTGCCTTTTGCTCCTCTTCTACCACTTGCTTTAAATAATTCGTGTCTCAACTCTCGATTATCGGCATACTTCATGAAAGGTCCATAACTTGGTGCATGTAAGGTAAAAATCCAACCTTCTTTGCCTGCTTTTTTTGCAGATTCAGCTGCACCTGTTCTTACAAATTCTGGTAAGCCTGATAAGTCTGATTCCTTTGTAACATGCATTTGGTATTCATTGGTCTCATTGAGCACATTTTCAGAAAATGTGATCGAAAGATCTGACAATTCTTTGTTGATTGCTCTAAGTGTGGTTTTATCCTCCTCATTAAGGTTTGCCCCATTTCTGACAAAATTTTTATACGATTTTTCGAGCAACATGTAATCCTCTCCTTTCACTTTATCCTTTTCTGCCCAGACAGCAGCAACTCTTTTAAAAAGTTCTTGATTTAAAGAGATATCATTAGAAAATTCCGTGAGCATAGGTGATATTTCTCGTACATTTTTTTGTATTTCAGGAGATGTTTCGGCTGAGTTAAGATGAAAAAGTACTTTGGTTATTTTATTGAGTTGACTTCCCGCTTGCTCTAAAGCAACTATGGTATTACTGAAAGTTGGTTTCTGCTTGTTATTGACAATTTGACTAATTTCTTTCCTTCCTTCTTCCATAGCAATTTTCACACCGGGCATAAAATGGTCCACTTTTATTTTGTCAAAAGGGACCGTATTAAAAGGTGTATCGTAATTCGCCAATAATGGATTATCCGCGGTGTTTGTAGCTTTTCCATTAGATGTGGGCATAGATTTGACTGATTTTGTCTCTACCATTTCAGAATTTTGTTTCTTTGAAGTACTGCAAGAAAATAAGATGAGTATGGCGACTGCGGTAATAAAATTACATTTTCTCATTTGTACATTATGTTTATATTAATTAATACGTATTCAACAAAGTTCGCAAATATAGGTAGAAATTAGAATTTTGAAACATGTTTGTAAATTCTTCCAATTTTATCATTCAACTTTGAATTTTCAACTCCCGCTTTGGCGGGACTTCGCTTCGCTTGTTTCAACTTCGATCTATTGCCTCAAAATCGTCGTACTGCAGCTTATACCCAAAAAAGTACTCGCTCTTAAATGCAAAGAATCTCCACTTAAAGTTGCTACACCATTCACAGGAAAGGTAAACAAGGGGGTGTCTTCGGTAAGCGTAACCTGACAATTATCCAATAAAAGTGTCTTCCCTTCCTTGCCATTACTGATGATAATTTCATTTTCCAAACTTCCCGCTGTTATGAAAAGTGTGACATTTTCAGTTCTGCCAATACACGTACCAACGCCTTGATAGGTTCCTATCCAATTTGATTGCGTACAAATTGAATCATTTATTTCATTCTTATCACAAGCAGTCAAGGCTAATAAAATAATAATGATTAGGCAAGTTTGTGCAGAAAAAGTATTCATATTTGGTATATTACAAATCAAAAATAAGCAATTTTTGGCAATTGAGAAAATTAATTATTTTGTATCAGCACAGCCAAAATAGCTTTTGAAAATTATTATTTCTGAATTACTTGCATTATTTCAATAAAGGTGTTAATTTTGCGTCACTTTTTAAAGAAAGAAGTCAAAAAGGTTTCTAATTAAAGAAAGTTCAGGGCCTATAGCTCAGTTGGTTAGAGCACCTGACTCATAATCAGGTGGTCCATGGTTCAAATCCATGTGGGCCCACAAATTAAAAAACTCTTAGTCTTTGCAGATTAAGAGTTTTTTTTATTTAATAAACATAGTAGTTTAAACTACAACGCCTTCCTCCTCCTATACTCCCCAAAAGAGATCATTTTGCCAGCCTCCGCATCGTAAAGATTTGCAAATACGCTGCTAAAACCTTTCCAGAAAGTTACTTTGTTGGTGTATTTTTCGAAGACAGGGTTGGCTTCATTGCATGCTTTTAGATTGTAGTTTGGTATGGCCGGACTGAGGTGATGGATGTGGTGATACCCGATATTGCCAGTCAGCCAGTGCAAAAAGAAGGGTAAGTCGTAATAAGTACTACCTTTTAGGGCAGAAACTACATAATTCCAATTTTCTTTAGAAGATTTGTAGACGGTCTCGTACTGATGCTGTATGTAAAAAAACCACAAAGCATAGGTACCAAAAAAGAATAAATTGACCAATTGTACCACAAAAAAGTCTTCAAAGCCGATGAGGAATCCAAGACCAACATAAAGGATTGCGTAGAATACATTTGCCCATTTGACGGAATGTTTTACCTTAGCAAAAACACCTTCTTTCAAAAAAGCAAATCGATTGTATATAGCTACGTATATGAATCCACCAACTGTAAATAAGTATAAAGGGTTTCGATAGATACGGTATTTTATCTTCTCAACCAAAGTCAGTTTAGCATATTCTTCTACAGTAAGACATTCTATATCTCCTACACTGGAATGTTCGATCTGACCATTGTGTGAATGGTGAAAGTTATGATTGGCAGCCCAATACTTATAAGGTATAAAAGTAAAAAAACTGCTGATTGTACCGATGATGTCATTTGCGGTACGACTTTTAAAAAAGGATTTGTGTCCACAATCATGCTGTATGATGAATATTCGACCTAGTAAAAAGCCATTCAAAAGAGCCAGCCCTATTACCCAAAATATTGAATGGTTGTATAAGAAAAATTGGAGAATCCAAATACCTATAAAAATGCCGTAACTGTTGATCACTTGTATCACTGCTTTTTTAGTATCTGGTACTTGATACTTTTTGAGCATGTTGTGCCAATCTTTTACTTCTTCAAGCATTTCTGCTTTATTAAACCCTGCCATTTATTTTTTTTTGATATAAACTACAAAAGTAAAAATAAAGTTGTAGAAACAAGTATTATTCAAAATTTGATTTTAGGCTAAAATACAATTTCTAAGGAAGAGATATAATCATAAAATAAGGTAAAAAGAAAATTGGCATAAATAAAAAAAGTCTTGAAAATCAATCGATTAACAAGACTTTTTGCGCTCCCACTAGGACCATACTTATATTTGATTTACAAGACTATACGTAATACATAAATTACAACGTCCTAATTGACGTCCTATTTTTCAATTGTTTACTTAATTACTCCTTTTAATAAACTTTGAGTTTTGCACGTGTTTGTGCAAAGTAAAGCGCGGGGGTCGTGGTTAAAGTTTTATGTAATCTAAAACTACCCCCCTACAAAATCTCTGTGAGCTCTGGACCACTTATCCCATCAACCTTGACCAATGGTCCATACTTCTATTGATCGGTACCTATGCATCATCTCTGTGAGCTCTGGACCACTTATCCCATCAACCTTGACCAATGTGGTCCATACTTCTATTGATCGGTACCCATGCATCATCTCTGTGAGCTTTGGACCACTTATCCCATCAACCTTGACCAATGGTCCATACTTCTATTGATCGATACCCATGCATCATCTCTGTGAGCTCTGGACCACTTATCCCAGCAACCTTGACCAATGGTCCATACTTCTATTGATCGATACCCATGCATCATCTCTGTGAGCTCTGGACCACTTATCCCAGCAACCTTGACCAATAGTCCATACTTCTATTGATCGGTACCCATGCATCATCTCTGTGAGCTCTGGACCACTTATCCCAGCAACCTTGACCAAATTAAGTAGCAGCTAGATATAATTATTGAATTGGTGAAAAAGAACTAAATTTGCCAACTAAAAATATAGTGACATGAGACATGTATTTATTACCATTGCAATAATACTTATTCCTTTTATTGGCTTATATAGTCAAGATAAAAATTATAGTAATTCTCAAATTATCGAGAGAAGTATTATAGGACCTGGTAAAGTTGAGTTTTTTTCTATTGGAACTTTTAAAAAGTTTGATTTTGAAATTAGAAAATTTACCAATTTAAAAAATGACTCCATTGTAAAGTCATTACAAATATCAACAAGCAATGCTAAGGTATTAATGGGTACCAAAAGAGTCATTGCATCATTAGACACTGATGAAGTTTTGGGAATGATTAATTTTTTAGAATACTGCAAAAAAATGAGAATCAGTAAACCAATTAGTAATACTGAATTATGGTATAAGTCCAGATGCCATATGCAAACTAATTTAATTTATGATAGTAAGAACTGGGAGTATATTTTAATATTTATGTTTGGTGAACCACAAGATAATACTATTATGTCATTTGAAGACATTGACACATTCTCAACATATTTATTAAAGTCTATTGAAAATCTTTAAGCCATGGCTAAATAGGAAACAAAGAGTTTTTATAAATCTCTTTCTTTTCAAATAAAGTTTGATAATTCCTTCTTACTCTATGTGCAATTTCTTTTATCATTCTATCAATTGTAAAATTAACCCAATTTTTTGTTTTATATCTTCTCAACAGCTTCTCAAATGTCTTGAAATCCTTTTCTTTTAGCTCCCTGATCGTTGTACCTACAATGTAATTTTTATTCTCTTTCTGATTTGAAATGTCTATTCCTGTTATTTTGCAATATGTCACATTTTTCAAGTATATATTATGTATAAATTGTGACATACTAGAACTTTGACCTTTTCTATGTAATTCAATATTTGAAAAGTTGTGAAAATTGTGACATTTATCAGGTAATTCAATATTTGAAAAGTCATGAAAATTGTGACATTTTTTTAACTCATTTACTTTCTCATTTAGATTAAATACAAGCTCTTTTTTTATGGTATTTAAACCGTATTTTTCAATAATTTCTAATAAATTATTCCTTAACCTCTCTTTGGCCTTTCGGTCCTTATCAGTATTGTCAAGATTTGCCCACGTTATTGGGTTTATTGCTTTTTCGAAGTTCATCCTATCTTTGTATAGGTCTATTCTTTTTGAATCAATAGAATCAACTATAATCGTCTTATCAAATGTATTCTTAAGCAATTGTATTGCATCATCATACTTAGATACATCTAATAAATCACTCAATACCCTAAACCCTAACTTTCTAACTGATTGATTGCATTTAGCTTTATATTCGATTCTCATTAAATGATATGGCAATGTGTTCTGTTTACCTTTATCATATATTTTTAAACTGTACTGTGTTCTTTCAAATTCTAGGTATTTGCCCTTATTGGAATATTTAAAATTTTTTGACGGCATTTCTCCATCCCATACAATCGTTTTCTTTCTTAAAATTTCTTCTGGACTTATCGAACATTTGATATTTGGCCCAAATTCAAGATTTTCAATTTTTATTATTTTTAATTGCAAGTTGAATTTTTCTTTCAAATGAAATACAGTGCCAATCGTGTCGTTTATGGATAAATCATCAAAATTTTGCTTTTCTCCTTTTGTAAGTACATTATGTAATTGATGTAATGATCCGTTTAACTCCATACGTTTGGTATTAATTATGATGTTAATAGTATCTTTATATACCCCCTTAATTGGATATTCCAATTCACCTGTAATTACATCAAATGTTTGCTTACAGTTAAATTCAGGATTTGTAATTATTGATTTTCGTTCCTTATCAGATAGATAAGAAATATTTAGCTTAATAAAATCAATCATAGATATTATCTTTGCAAGTATTATTTGAACTTATAAATAAGGCATATCGGAAAAGTCCGTTTATGCCTTATTTTTTTGTTTTGTAAAAAATTGAATAACTGTTTTCTTTCGGGCGGCCAGCTTCATTTTTATACTTCGTCCTTTTGGCCTATGACCTTTGATGATTGAAATTTCTATTATACCATTTTCAGGATTTACACATATTGCGGCTGTATCTTCATTTATGTCACCATAATAATGATACCAGTCAATTTTAAACAATCCTGTGATATGTTTCATTTTGTGCCCGTTCCAATACTCCAAACATCTTTTAGCTCCCAATTTTATTATTTTGGGCTCCCTTGTTGATGTCACTTTAAACCAGTCAAAATTTAATCCTGTGGGTTCTGTCGATGCCAGTTGATAGTCGGTCGGTCGGTCGGGGTTTCTTTTAAATTGTATTATTTGAACTGTCTCTTTCATGGCATTACATTTCAGGTTCTTTTCTGATTAATGCCTTTAATACATCGTCTTTCCTGTATCTTAGCCTATTTCCAATTTTATTGGCTTTTAAAATTCCACTTTTGGACCAATTCCATCTCGTAACGGAAGATATTTTCAAAAGTGATTCTGTTTCTTTAGATGATAACCATTCTTTTGAATTCAAATCCTCTTTTCTGGACTCCTTTAGTATCGTAGTTATTCCAGATAAAACAACTTTTGAAATTTCGTTAACTAGTTCCTCCCTAGTAACAGATGATAAAATAATGTTATTCATGTACCAATATTTTTATTTGAATTAATATTGGTGCAAAACTCCTAATGATTAATCTGGGGATTTAGGGATTCATCACTAATTAATCATTTTAACTAAACTTACAACTTAATGCTGTGGAATACTTATACAAGTAACCTTTATTACCCATCAACCTAAAATAATGGGTTTATTTAATTATTTTAGACTTTTCCTACCTAAGGCCTCTTTAATGTATCGAGTGATTGATCCTCTTTTTAATGGTTTAGGTGGGTATTTAATATTAAATTCATCATTCAAGTCATTCATGAATTTTAGTATTTCATCTTCAAGATTTTCTTTCGAATTATAATGCCTACGATCATTGAGATTAAACTTATTATTCTGGACTAGCTTTTTGAAATATTCTTTTCCAGAAATTAATTTATCGGTATCATTAAGTTTTGAATTTTGTTCTTGTTCAGAGTTACCTATTTTTATGGCATGATAAAAATATGGCGAAATATCTGGAAAGTCTTCCCTATATCTATAACTTCTTATAGATATGAAACTAAATTTATATTCGATATCATTCAAATTTACACTTGATTCTTTCTTTCCTTTAAGGGGTAAAGAAAGTATTAATTTTTCAAATTTTGGAACAAGATTTTCCTTTATCAAATCTTTTAAAGGTTGGTTTGATATATTGCCTCCAATTGAAACAAAGTAGGGTTCAAAAACTTCATTTAATCTTTTAATTTGCAAAACTATCAATGATAATCTAATTTCTATATCTTCATTATTATTAATACAAAAATCTATCTCATCAATATTTTTTATTAACTCAAGTATTTTTTTTGGAATTTCAAACTCAATCATACTACTCTTAAATTGATATTTCCCTTAAAAAAACCAGCTCCAGACAATCTTATTTCTTTGGCCTTATCATCTTTAATGATGTACTTTTCAAAAGTTTCAATTTTGGAATGTCCTGTTATAGACATTATGTCTTTGGGGTTCATACCACTATTATACATATTAGTAGCTGCAGACCGTCGGGCCGTATGTGTCGTTATAAGTTCATACTTTGGCTTAACGGATGTTTTATTTTCATTTCCTTTTCTCTCAATAATTTCTATAAACTCATTAATTTCAGCTAATCTTCCTATTTCCTTAATATATTTTCCTAATTTTTGAGATGACATTTCAGGAATTTTGTTATTCCATTTTTTTAATATTGCCATCAATTCGGGCCTTATAGGTATAAATACTTTTTTATTATTACCTCCCTTTTTCATAATAATATCAATCCATTCACTTTTTACATGTTCTATTGATAGGCGTTTATAGTCGGAATGTCTCAAAGCTGTATAACATCCTGTCAAAAAAATATCTCTAGCCTTATCGTAAGTTGGGGTTTTGGACAAATCTAAATTGAATAGTTTCTCAATTTCAGAATCATTCAAATATATTTTTACAGCTTCGCAATTTGGTTTTAGGATACGTTTTATCTCTCTTTCAATATGATACAGATCATTTAAGTCAAGAATGCCTTTAATACCTTTCTTTTGATCATCATAAAGTTTTTTTCTTTCACTTTCTATGAAATCGTGAATGATGACTTTTAATATTTTTATTAATGTTCCTTGATAGTTTGGTGAAAACACTTTTTCCTCATTTAGAAATTGAAGTAAATTGTTTTCAAACTCTAAAGAAATATCAGTTATCAAATAATTTCTACTTTGCGACATTTCGAAATCTTCATAGTTTACCTTGAGTGAATGATAACTTTGAATAGTTTCAATAGAATATCTTTGCCCTCTCTTATTCTTTGGTAATTGTATTGTTTTATTGCCTTTGATCATCCCATTGTAAAAACTCTCAATTACTTCACTAAGTAGAGGTATTGTTTCTTTCGTTTCTTTGGAAGATGTCTCTTTGGTCTTTTCCGTTTCTTTGTGATTGAAATGTTTATTTAGGTATATTTTTAGGTCTTCAAAATTTACCTTTTCATTTTGTTCCTCTTTTAAAGAAAAAAATTTAGCCACCAAAGAAATTATATTTTCAAGTCTTTTGGATGTGTTATCAATTTCGGTCTTAATCTTTGGATCATCTTTTGAAAATTCTGCAATTATTTTTTTATTCTTAGTTGGACTTTGGGTCAAATTATCCCACAATTGAGGCAGAATAATCTTACCAGTGCCAAATAAAAACCGTTTTCCCTTAAGATTAAATCTATAAGTTATTGAAGATAAGCCATCCTTATTGACTTTCCCTAAATGAAATTGATGATTGATAGCCATTGTAGTATTATTTGAACATAATACAAATCTAAATAAAACAATTGATAACGTCCTTATTGACGTCCTCTTTTTCTTAATTGTACTTAATTATACTTAATTCAAAAAATAAGCATAAAATCATAAAACATTGATAAACAGCTATAAAATAAAAAATCCCTAATCAATTAAGATTAAGGATTCTTTATAAATGCGCTCCCACTAGGACTTGAACCTAGGACCCTCTGATTAACAGTCAGATGCTCTAACCGGCTGAGCTATGGAAGCTTTTTCAAATGGTGGTGCAAAAATACAAAATTCACTTTATTTTCAAAATATTTAATCAAAATAATTCGATATTTTTCTTTTTTAAGTGACAACTGTGGCTAAACTACAGCTTTACGATTTGTATAGATCAAAAAATTATCCAAATTTGACACGCTTATCTACACATTCAACCAATAATTAAATTTGAGAACCAAAGCTCTATTCTTATTAGCAAAAAGTCCTTGTACAAAATAATTGTCTGTAAATACTAAAAAGATGTCACTCATTGATCGGTATCTCCATTGTAATCGACTATTGATATTAAAATTGTCGGCTTGATTATTCCATTGAAGAAAAGTAGTCCAAAATAGATTGTTGGTAAAATTGACCTCTATCTGGGGGCCAAACAAAAAGAACCTTTGAGATCCAAATTGGCCAGGAAACCTTAAATCGTTATATTCAGCATTCATGTTAAAGGAAAAATAAGGCTGTTTTCTTCCGATGAGTTGGGTAGTGACTTGTACATAATCGGCAGAATAAAACTTACCAAACTTGACTCCTCCTGCTAACACAAAGTTTTTTCTTACATCGGTACTAAGTTCTATACCGTAGTTTGTAAAATCATAAATTTTTGCTTCGAGCGGTTTTGCTTCAGCATCCGTAACAAATGAAAAAGGGAACCAAAGATTTACTTTATTGTTTTCAACTACGAACCTCATGGAAGATGCATTACGAAGTCCCGTGGTTAAGAAAAATTTGTTTGATCTTTCATTAAATCTAAAGGTGTTGTCAAATGCTAGAAAGTTTTCTGACCCTAAAGTCAAAGTATTAAATTTTCCCTTTTTTGGATAAAGTGTGTAGGATGTTTCATTGTAAAAAAAACGATTGCCAATTCTTATGACCGTATCGCGTTCGGCATCGTAATTACTTACTCGGTTTACAAATCCCGCATCGGCATAATAGTTTTTACCTACATCTACAAAAGTTAAGAAGGAAGTAAAGTTTTGTCCAAAATAGCCACCACCAGTTTCGATAAAAAGATTTTGCTTGTTTACTTCTGGTTTAAAAGCGATATGGGAAGTAAGCCACGTTTGTATTTCTCCGTTTTTACTATTATAAGCAGCTTGAATACCTGCATTTCTGCCATAAGCATCAAACTTATTATTTAATTTTTCAGTTTCATTTTGTAGCTCTGTTCTATTGAGAAAATACCCGCTGACGGATGAACGATCACCGATACGCTGATTAAAGGTAACGGATGTAAAGTTATCCGCTGCAAGATCACCTTTTCGGCCAGTCTGTATGTTCATCGCACCGACGCGCAATCTTTTATTGATATTGCCTGTTAGTCTCGCACCAAACAAAATGGGCACAGCTTGACCATCTTTCGAACCTATTCTCCTAGAGTAAAATGGTCTAATAGGAGGTATTCCAAAATTTGAAAACAAATCTTCGTTTTCAAGAAAAAACACCCTCCTTTCAGGGAAAAAGATAGAAAATCGAGTAAGGTTGGTAACTTGTTGATCTACATCTACATTAGAAAAATCAGGATTGACAGTGAAGTCCAAATTCATTTTTGAACCAAGAGATACTTTTGCGTCTACACCTGCATTAGCTCCTACATTTGACTTTACATTATTTTGTGCATCATAAGATACATCTGTCAATAAATAAGGATTAATGGATATGTTTTTACCCCCAGATGGAGGATTTTCATCCCAATGCATCTGTCCAATCGGTCCTAAGTCTGTGCCAGGAAATTGCTGAGGCATCTGAGTCCATGAGTGAAACTCATTGAGTGATCGAGCAGACCTAAGGATATTTATACCCCAGGTGCGTTTGGTCACATCATGCCTTAATATGGTAAATGGTATGGCTATTTCCACTGTCCAGTAACCGTCATAAAGATGCGTTTTGCTATACCAAGTATTGTCCCAGGTGAATGTTACCTCTGAAAAACTATCTCCAATTAAGCCTTCTGCCTGACTATTGTAAGGCGTCACTGCAAAATAATATCCATTTGTTTTTAAATTGACAGGATCAAGTACGATACCAATGCCATCATTACTTCTAAGACCTTGGTCGCGCTTCAGAGATTGGACAATAAAGCCATCAGGTGATTGGGTAACTTTACCACCTATATACAAGAAGTGTTCGTCATAAGTTACTTGAAATTCCGTTTTGGGCTCTGACTTCCTATCATTGGTAGGAAATTTTAACCAAAAATCACCATTTACTGTAGCATCCTTCCAAGCTTGGTCGTCCAAAATTCCATCAAGCTTAATTTTCGATGGACTTTTTTTAACGGAAAATTGTTTCGCACTATTGTCTTGAGATATTCCAAGAGTTACCATTCCAAACGTAAGGAGTAGGATGTAACAAAGTGAATTTTTGATCATATATATTTAGCTCGTCTATTTGAAGTACCAAAGGTATTTAAAATAATTAGAAAGCCAAATTAATAAGAACAATTAACCATCATTACATATGGTAACTTTATTTAATATGGATGATTCCTACTAAATCTTAGATATCATTCTACCTTTGGTAAGATAGTCTTTTAATGCAAAACTACTGTCTTTGATTCTACCAACTTCTGTTTTAATAGCGTGGGTAAACAATTCGTTCTCTGCTTCTATCTCCTGTTGAGTCTGATGCTTTGTGATATTTCTTTCTAATTCTATCTTGTTGAGTACCGTATTTTTAGTGGTAAACGTGGTTTCTTTGTGATCCATCTCGTATTCTACTTCTAATTTATCTAAGACATAGTCATAAGGTGATCTTTCGGAAATTAATTTAATAAAGATGGGTGATGTCTCAATTGCAATAAAGAGTAACATAATAAAAATACCAGCTATGTAAATTGCATACGATTTTTTACTGATTCTGTCCATTGCTTCTATTCTTGATGCAAATCCCATCATGCTCGCACTTTCCATTTTAGAAAGTTCGTCGTCTCTTTTTTTAAGCAATTCGTTTTTTCTCAAGTCTAAAGTAGCTAATTGCGGGGATAATTCACTTTTCAATCTTTCGAATTCGTTGCTCGCTTCGGTAGCAGCTTGATTTTTGGCCTTGTAAATTGGCCCCATATTTCTTATTTTAGAGCCACCTGTACCATCAGCTTCATTTAATGCCGCCACAGTCAGTAAGTCGAAATTGGCTTTAGACTTGTCCAATTCTCTTTTGAGCCCTACGATGCTACTGTCCACAGACGCGATATCTCCTTCGAATCTTGCTTTCAATTTATCTTCTTGCAATTTTCTCGTCTCTTGTTTCATAGTGATCAATTCAGCTTGAATTTCACTCTCAAATATTTTTAATTCTAAAGGTTTTGCTATAACGACACTAATCAGCACAGCAAGCGCTACTCTTGGCAAGGACATAAACAAATTTCGCCATACATTATCCTTTTTTCGCATGCTTGACACGATGTATCTATCTAGGTTAAAAATCATCAAGCCCCAAAATAATCCAAAAAATAAAGAAGCCCAAACATTAAAAAAAACAGTATACAATGCGTAATAAGACGCCAAAAAAGCAAAGATACCTGTGAAAAATATCGTAGCACCTATACCCGCATGCTTGATCTCGTCTGTCTTAGCATGTGCCAAAAGGTTTTTATCTACTCCTGAGCATAAAATGAAAAAATCTTTTAATGAATCCATCGCCTTTATTTTATTTTAATTCCTTGAACGTGAAGATATTTCAAATAAGTATATGTAGGTTGAAATAATCTACAAATGCTCAATTTTGATAGATGAATTTTGAGCTGTAGGCTTTTAGAGCTGTTAGCAGTTAGCTTTGAGCTTTTAGCGAAAACCGACATTGTGGTTGAAGGGCAATATGTTTCAATAGGCAATTCCCTGCGGGGCAATGATTTTAATGGGCAATGAGTTCAATTGGCAATAAGGACAATTTCGAGCCAAAGACCAATAGCCAAAGACCAACTACGAAATGAGTTCAATGGGCAATATTTCAAAAGGCAATTTGGCAATGAGGTCAATTTCGAGCCAAAGACCAATAGCTAAAGACCAACTACGAAATGAGTTCAATGGGCAATATTTCAATAGGCAATTCCCAGAGGGGCAATGAGGTCAATTTCGAGCCAAAGACCAATAGCCAAAGACCAACTACGCAATGAGTTCAATGGGCAATATTTCAAAAGGCAATTTGGCAATGAGGTCAATTTGTAGCCAAAGACCAATAGCCAAAGACCAACTACGCAATGAGTTCAATGGGCAATATTTCAATAGGTAATTTGGCAATGAGGTCAATTTGTAGCCAAAGACCAAAAGCCAAAGACCAACTACGATGAGTTTAATGAGCAATATTTCAATAGGTAATGAAGTCAATTTCGAGCCAAAGACCAATAGCTAAAGACCAATAGCACCAATAGCCAAAGACTTCATCTAACAAAGATTATCTATTAAACTTAGACCGATAAGTCACCCCCTTGATAAAATACAAAAAGTTTAAGCCTGATAAGACATACCCTATTAATTTAGTCATCTTATACTCTTTTTCATCTATTATCAGCCAATTGATAAGAAAAAAGGCAACTGAAAATAGTAGAGCTAAAACGGTAATCACTCGAATTTGCGGCTTATTTTCGTATTGAAGTGGTTGGTTTTGAGACAAATACACGATTCCCGCAAACAAGGAAACCATTGGCAGAATATTCTTTTCGTCAAAATAATAAATAATTAATCCTGCAAAGATCAAGTGTAATATCGTGACGGACAAATTGTAATAATGTATCAGCAAAGTAGTATACCTTATTTATTGTAAGCTAAACCACAATTCAAAAAGTCAAGGTATCCATTTACACCTTCTTCGTATCCTCGTGGAGATGATATTACTTCTTGGTCTTGCGTGACAAAAACGTACAAAGGTTGAGCATTTGTTTCAAAATTGGCCATTTGAAAATCAGCCCACAATTTACCGATGTTTCTCATTCTTTGACTCGTATATTTTGATCGTATCTGCTTCAATTCTTCCGTTGTTTCTTTATCATCGTCACCATATAAGGAGATCAATACTACTTTATTGGATAAAATATCTCTGATCTGATCGTTTGACCAAATATGTTCTTCTGTTTTTCTGCAGTTTACGCAGCCATATCCAGTGAAATCTAGTAATACTGGTTTGCCTGTCTCTTTTGCATAGTTCATACCGTCATAATAGTTTTTAAAACAATCTATGTTGTTGGCACATTTGCTATATGATGGGTATTTGGCCGAAATTGCCTCATCTAAAGGCTCTGGTTTTAAGAAAAAATTGTAATTAGTTGGTGGTGCTAAGCCGCTCATCAAAGATAAAGCATTGTAGCTATTGGTTGTTTTGTTAGTAAAAAGTCCTGTGATCAAATAAAGTATTAAAACAATGCTCAAGGCACCAAAACTCATCCTTGTAATGGATAACTTTTTGAGTGGACTATCGTGTGGAAATTTGATAAATCCAAATAGGTATAAGGCCATACCTGCAAATATCAAAATCCATAAACCCATAAATAATTCATACTTCAAAAATCCCCAGTGGTTGGTCATATCTGCCACAGACAAAAACTTTAACGCCAATGCCAATTCTAAAAATCCAAGCACTACTTTTACACTTGTCATCCAGCTACCCGATTTAGGAAGTGAATTTAGCCACGCTGGGAAGGCAGCAAATAAACCGAATGGCAGTGCCAAAGCTAAGGAAAATCCAAACATAACTAAGAACGGACCTATATATTCTCCTTTAGTTGCAGCTTGTACCAATGCCGTACCTACGATCGGGCCCGTACAAGAAAAAGACACCAAGGCTAATGTAAAGGCCATGAAAAATATACCGATTAGTCCTCCTTTGTCCGCCATTTTATCCGTACTTGTGGTCCAAGAACTTGGAAGGGTAATTTCATAATATCCAAAAAACGAGAAGGCAAAAGCGATAAATATTAAAAAGAATATGGTATTAGCTATCCAATTGGTAGAAAGTCTATTTAGTGCTTCTGCTCCAAAAATGGTGGTAATCAAAAGGCCTAGTCCTACATATATGACGATGATCGATAATCCGTAAAGAAGACCATTCATCCAACCTTTTCTCTTTGTATCTTTGGTAAAAAACGAAACAGTAATCGGTAACATCGGGAATACACATGGTGTCAAAAGGGCTAACAATCCTCCTCCGAATCCGAATAAAAACGTCCAGAACCAACCTGAATTTTGTTCTTGAGGCGTACCGCAATCTGTTAAGGGAGCATTGTGCGTAGCAAACATTGAAGGGATACGTTGATCTATGACCCCATCCTCTATGTTAAATTTAAGGGCACCCTCTCCTTTTTCAGCAATTTGCCCTATCACAGGTTGAATGCTTGCAATAGCAGATGTATCTACTTTTTCTTCATCTGTAGTTAGGGTTGTATTCTCAGATGATTGTCCTTCATTTTCAGTGGGTATTACTTCATTTTTTTTTTCTACTTCCTTTGGAGTTAAGGTTACATCTTTAAAATCAAAGCTAAAGTCTACATCGGATGGAGGTAAACATGTCACGTCGTTACATACCATATAGCTCAAATACCCTGTTAGTGGTTGTTTTGGATCTGTAACTTTAATTCTTTGCTTAATAACATAAGGCTTTGAAGGCAAAAATTTGATAACGTTTACTCCGAAAATATCGTCCATTCCAGCTTTTTTCTCTCCAGACTCAATAGCCTTACCAACTAAGGTGATACCTTTCTTGGATTCATAGGTTAACGCTGTAGGTACAGGTCCGTTGTCTTCCGTGTACATGGAGTATGTATTCCAGCCTTTATCTATTTTTGCAGTAAAAACAAGATCGAATTCTGTGTTAGAAACTTGTTCTTTTTTGAAAGTCCATTTAACAGGATCTTGTCCATATACTACAGATGAAAAAAGTGCTGCCACTAAAAAAACTACTAATCTCATTACGATTTATATCAATTATTATTAAAAGAGAGAACAAACATATAACAAAAATACTACCAAAATAAGGAACGCAGGATTTTTCTTGTTTAACTTAAGACAAGATTAACGCTATATACATTCATTTAGTTAAAAGATGTTAGGTGAATTAGAAAATTTTAGTTTTTAGTAACAAATCAATATCATTGGTAAACAAATCATCCTAAATTGTTGTATAATCGATATAAATTTCGGAACATGGCAACAGCAAATCAAACTTTAATTGACGCCCTCAGAACAGCGGCATCTAATCTTGCAAATGGTAATCATTACGAATGGGGTCACCATGGCAGTTGTAATTGCGGAAACTTACTTCAGGCAGCTTTTGATCTAGATAAAGGAGAAATTATTAGATATGCACAAACAGGGTCGGGAGAATGGACAGAATTAGCACAAGATTATTGTGAAATTACCAAGGCTCCATATGAGTTTTTGGTAGAAAAATTATACGATCTTGGCCTTAATCATGTGGATATCCACCATATAGAATATCTTTCAGATAGCAACGTATTAAAAAATCTTCCTAATGGATTTAGATATCTAGAAAAAAATCAGCGACAGAACGTAGTTGATTATTTCCAAACCTATGCCAACTTGTTAGAATGTGAACTAGCTTCAGAAAGTATACTTGAAGAAGCTCAACAAATTTTAAAAAGTTACAGTCAAATAGAAACAATGGTTGAAGCATAGTAGAAAAGGCTATTTGTTTGAAATTTTTAGCGAAAAACAGCAAGCAGTTAGGACAATTTTATCTATATAATTTGGTATTATTACCCATAAATCTTATAAAATAATACCTTTGCCTTTCAATTAGGAAAAGACGAAATGGCAAGAAAAAAGCCACAATTAGTGGAAAATGTTACAATTACGGGGATAGCAGACGCAGGGATGTCCGTTGGTAGATCACCCGAGGGAGAAGTTATATTTGTGCAAGGTGCAGTTCCAGGAGATTTAGTAGATGTAATTGTTTATAAAAAAAGGAAAAAGATTAAAATTGCCTCTGTCAAATCTTTTGTAAAGTATTCAGAGGAAAGAACAGATGCTTTTTGTCAACATTTTGAGGAATGTGGAGGCTGCAAATGGCAAAATCTCAAATACGAGGCCCAAACTAAGTTTAAACATGTGATCGTAAGCGATGCCATGAAGAGAATAGGAAAGATAGCTGATGTCGAAATCGAACCTGTACTTGGTGCAAAAGACGTAATGTACTACAGAAATAAACTGGAATATGCTTTTGCTCCTTATCGATGGCTAACGAGAGAAGAAGTAGCCAATATGGGAGAAATCAAACAAAGTCCATCGGCTGGATTTCATATTTCAGGCTCTTACAATAAGATACTTGATATCAAACAGTGCCACTTACAAAATGACTTAAACAATGATATTCGCAATTTTATCAAATATTTTTGCATCGAACATCAACTTCATTTTTACAATGTAGATACACATGAAGGTTTCATAAGAAATATTGTAATCAGAAATACTACTTTGGGTCAATGGATGCTCATTGTCAGTATAGCAAAAAATGATGCTAAAAAGATAAAACTCCTCCTTGAAGCAGTAAAAAATCAATTTTCTTTCATCACTTCCCTTTACTATGTGGTAAATACAAAGAAAAATGACTTCCTTCTTGACCTTGACTTTAATCTATATAACGGTCAAGCATACATCGTAGAACAGTTGGGCAATGTAAAATATCGTATTGGACCAAAATCATTTTTTCAAACTAACTCTTATCAGGCTAAGCAACTCTTTGACTTAGTGGTAGAAATGGCAGACTTCTCAGAAAATGATACTGTTTATGATTTATATTGTGGTTTGGGAAGCATAGGACTTTATGTGTCAGAAAAAGTGAAATCTGTAGTCGGTATAGAAGAAATTAGTGCTGCTATAGACGATGCAAATATCAATGCCGCTTTCAATAATATCACCAATTGTACTTTCTATGCGGGAGATGTAAAAGATATCCTTGAAGATAACTTTATCGAAAAGCATGGCAAAGCAGATGTGGTCATAACCGATCCACCAAGAGCTGGTATGCATGCCAAAGTGGTAGAAACGTTACTCGCTTTGGAAGCACCAAAAATAGTGTATGTAAGCTGTAATCCAGCAACGCAAGCTAGAGACTTATTACTACTCAAAGAAAAATATGATGTAATAAGGATCAAACCGGTCGACATGTTTCCTCATACAAGTCATGTAGAAAATATTGCCCTTTTGAAGTTACGACAATCTTGATTTATGAGGCTATAGTTTGAATTTTGTTGATCAAATTTGGCTGATTAAGAAAAAAATTGTACATTTTAGTTAAAAATCTATGTTTATAAGTGTCATTATATTAGCTTTACACATCTATATTTATTGATCTATTAAAACTATAATCTCATAGCAAAATTTTACGCACACGGAAAATTACTTTTGACAGGAGAGTATGCTGTACTTGACGGGGCTAGGGCTTTAGCGTTTCCTACTAAGTTTGGTCAACACATGAATGTAAAAGCTACAAGATCAACGGATTTAGAATGGACAAGTTTAGATAGTGAAGGTAAAGAATGGTTTAGCTCTAGTATCTCTTTGTATGATTTTTCAGCTACTGAAACTACTGATGAAGAAATAAGTGCCAAATTAAAAAAATATTTTAAAGGAATCGTTAGACTCAATTGTGAGTTTCTTGATAAGTGGAACGCTTTCAAAGTAGAAACAAAGTTGGAGTTTCCTCAAGATTGGGGTTTGGGTAGCAGCTCGACACTCATCTATCTTCTAGCAAAATGGGCAGATATCGAGCCTCTCGAATTGTATTACAAAATTGATTCTGGGTCTGGTTATGATGTTGCCGCAGCAGGGGCTAAAGGACCCATCATTTTCTGGTCTAATGACGAAGAGGTTTCTTACCGACAAATCGATTTCAAACCTAAGTTTAAAGACAATTTATTATTTGTCCATCTAAATAAAAAAGCTGATAGCTCCGAAGCCGTCAAAAAATATTTTGAACTTTCGAAGAATAATAAAAAGGATTTTGTCAATAAAATATCAGCAATTACTGACACTATCGAAGATGTAAAATCACTCAATGAATTTTCAGACTTACTAAAAGAACATGAGTCGATTGTATCAAAAGTGATAGAAAGGCCGACGATTAAATCAGAATTGTTTTCAGATTATCCTCATTTAATAAAATCCTTAGGTGCTTGGGGCGGTGATTTTGTACTCGCAATTGCTCCTGATGGTATAGAAAACGCAAAAGCTTATTTTGAAGGTAAGGGATACAACACCTGTATACCCTATTCGGAGATGGTTTTATAACCCTAATTGTTTAATTTCTTTGAGCCATTTGTTGCTTTGTGGTGGAAAAATTGAACCATAAGGCACAAATCTATAAAAAGGTCGGCATGGTTACTTTTTATCCCAATTTACGCATTGGACTTTATTCGAAAGGAAATTAGGCAAAATAGTAGTGAAGCACATGAGCTGCGTAAAAAATTGATATCCGAAATATCAATTTAGCAGCGAACTAAAACCAACTGGATTTTAGCTTCTCCAATAATTTTTGCAGCCTTAGCTGAATAAAGACGGAAAATTGAGTACTGAAACTAATATGAAGCATAATTTTCTTGCAGTTCATTTCTAATGCGTAATTTGGGTTTATCAATGATAGTGAGAAAATCTCCGTTGATATCCACATTACTCACTTCTTGGCCTTCAATCTTGATACCCTCCACTAAGTTGCTGTATTTATTTTCAAGTATATGCGGTGTTTTGATAATCCGTGCTTCGTCCCACCAGCCTGCATCATAAAAGACATTTAAGGTGGATGTGCCTCCTTCTATAATCAAGGAGAAGGTACCCATATTATATAAGGTGGTAAGAATCTCTCGTAAACTTTTATCCCTGGTATTGACATAGGTGATGTGATTTTCAGTACCTTCTTTGACCTCATTCAGTAGAATAGTAGGGGCTATTGGATCAAAAATGTTAGCATCACCAGGTATTTTAAGGGAACGATCCCAAATAATTCTTGTAGGGTGATGACCTGTCCAATGTCGAGTTGTCAAGGAAGGATTATCATTTATAGCAGTTTGAGTACCTATCATGATGCCGTCAGATTCGCTTCTCCACTGATGTGATAGTGTTGTTGTAAATTCATTAGACAACCAAATTTGCTGATTTTTGGCACCTATGTATCCATCTTTAGATTGTACAGACTTTAGTATGATATATGGTCGACGTTGAAGGTTTGCTACGAATTTTCTAATTACTTTTTTACCATCATTTTCCAATAGGCCTGTTACAACGTGGATACCATGATTTTCTAGTATTTTTGCGCCTTGGCCTGCTACCAATGGATTTGGATCTAATACACTGATGAACACATGTGAAAAGCCCATTTCTATTATTTTATCGGTACAGGGAGGTGTTTTACCCGTATGGCAGCATGGTTCTAGTGACACATAAATTGTTGCTCCTTTTAATTGTGTCTGATCTTTTACACTTTCAATGGCCTCGATTTCAGCATGTTTGCCACCAAATATTTTATGATATCCCTCTCCTATGACTTTTCCATCTTTTACAATTACACAGCCTACATTAGGATTGGATCGAGTAGCTTTTCCTCCCCTTCTTGCCAACTCAAAACATCTCCACATAAAGATATTGTGATCCATATTAAGATATTTTGATTAATGTCTCAATAGCATAATCTATCTCTTCTTTTGTAGTGGTAGGAGCAAAAGAAAATCGAATTGTCTTCCTGTTTTTGGGATGTTTTATAGCGGTCAAAACATGACTATCTTCTTCGATACCCGCACTACATGCACTGCCCGACGAAGCACAAATATTATTGATATCGAGATTAAACATGATCATTTCGGCTTTTTCACTAGCTACAAAAGAGATACTACTGATATGGGGTAAACGATTTTTTGCTCCCTGACTATTGATGACAATATCTGGAAAATGTTGTCTAATTTGTTCTTCGAAATAATTCCTAATATCTAGTAAATGGCTTACCCTAGATGCTCTCTCCGTACAATAATTTTGTAGGGCCATGGCTAGGCTAGCAATGCCGTAAAGATTTTCTGTACCTGCTCTGATGTTACGTTCTTGGGCACCTCCATCAATATAGGAAGATAGGATACTTTCATTGTTCATATAAAAAAAGCCAACACCCTTTGGACCATGAAACTTATGCGCTGTAGCTGATAAAAAATTTAACTTTGTAGTTTGAAGATCAATGTGCAATTTGCCGATGGTTTGCACAGCATCGCAATGAAAAAGTGCCCCACCTTTTGTACAAATCTCACTTATTTGCTCTAAAGGATGTACATTACCTATCTCATTATTACCATGCATTAGCGATACTAAAACTTGACCATTTATTTTGTTTTGATCAATCAATTCTCTGAGTTGGTCTAAGTCGATATCTCCATTTGTATCAACGTCTAAATACCTGACATTTATATCATGTTCCTTCACTATCTTGTCAATAGAATGTAACACACAATGATGTTCTGTTGGCGATGATATGATGGTTTTTACACCTAAGTCAATTACAGACCTTTTTAAAATCATATTATTTGCCTCAGTAGCAGAAGAAGTAAAGTAAATTTCCCCTACTGAAACATTCAAAATTTTTGCAATAATCTTTCTTGCTTTTTCTATCAACGCTCTAGATTGTCTACCCATGGCATGTATTGACGACGGATTGCCATACTGTGTTGACATAAGTTCGCAGATATAGTCCACTATCTCAGGAGATATATACGTCGTTGAAGCGTGATCTAGATAAATACTTTTCATTAATATTTTTTACCTGAAAATCTAAAATGGGTTCCGTAGTGAAGGTCAAAAGTACAATAAAATCAGTACTTTTTGCGACAAATCATAGCCACCGCTATGGTGCGAAGCAAAAAGTGAGTGTAACGCCTGATTTTGAAGTAATTTTGAGCTGTAATAGGAAATCCATTTTAGATTTTCAGGTTTTAAACTAAGTTCGTTTGGGTATGCTTAAAAATCAATTCGGTGCAAATATAGTGATAGACTAGTATGTTTAACGAGTCGCCCTTCACATTGTTTCTAAACCATACTTAAAAATTGTTCTAAATCAACAATAATTTACCCTCAATTTAGTTAAGAAAGAATGCAAAAATATTTACTAAGTACCTATTTTATCATTAGTGTAAACTGTTTGATTTTTTGTCAATCTCAAATCGGAGGCTTTTTAGGCTATAGATTTATGGATTATCCAAATTGGAGTGGCAAACCATTGCTTTCTTCAAATGTTGGTGAGGTAGCAACGTTTAAAAACAACATTGCCATCGGATTAGAATATACAAAGCAACTCAACAAAACATCGCTTAATTCGTGGGTTGTCACAGCCAGTATTGACAAATCTTTGACCAATACGACTTACGCAAATATGGGTAATTTTGCTCTTCAAGGAGGTTACCGGTTTTTTCCATTCAATCAAGAGGATTGTGATTGCCCGTCCTTCTATCAGACAGGATCTACTTTTTCTAGAGGCTTCAATATTACACCACATGTAGGCGCTAATGCCTTATGGATAAGTGGTCAATCTATTCAAATCCAGATGGTGGGTGGAGTTGATGTCGGATTGGACATACCGTTGAACAAAGCGTACACCATTAGCCCTTTTGTAGGTATCAACGTTACTTCGTACGCTCGTCATGAAGGACTAGGTACACCTGAGCTATCAAGCAATACAAATAGTTTGACAGTAGGTATTAAAGGGTTTGTATTCAGAGGCAAAAGGAGATGATTTCTTGATAAAATTTGATTGTTTGACTTTTAGATTACACTTGACCTAAAGATTTCGAATTTTTGACTAAATTATCGAATAGGCCACCGAAATACTTCTTTTGTCTAGAAAACTGCCATTTTCATATATAAATACCACTTCTTTTGGTATGCATTGAGTAATATTGCAGAAAAATTTAGGATTTTATTATAATCGAACATGGGTAAATTATTTTCAACTTTGTTTTGCGTGATGTTTATTTCTTTTGCTGGGAGTGCACAAGAGATTTGGTCTTTAGAAAAATGTGTTAATACAGCACTGATTACGAATCTAAGACTTAAAAGTGCTGGGATTAATAGTGCCAACACTAAAGTAAATGTTCGACAAAATGAAAATCAAAAATACCCTAATCTAAGTTTGGGAGCTGGTGGAAATTTAAACTTTGGTAGGTCAATTGATCCTACTTCCAATCAATTTGTTCAGACTGCCTTTTTAGCGAATAACTTATCATTAAACACAAGAGTGCTTTTGTATAATGGAGGAAGACTTAAAAACTCGGTCTTACAATCTAATCTGGATGCAAAAAGTGCTGGGTTAAATGAAGAACAGATCAAAAGAGATATTGTCCTTGAGGTGAGCACAAACTATCTCAATGCACTTTTAAATAAAGAAAATATCGCTCTTGCTCGCAATAGAAAAATTCAGACACAACTCCAATTGGACTTTATCAATAAACTTATCGAATTTGGTACAAGGCCTGAAAACGAAGTCTTTGACCTTGAGGCACAATTAGCAACCGATGATCAATCTTTAGTTCAAGCACAAAATAATTTTGAAATAGCACTTTTGAGACTTAAACAAGCCATGAATGTGGACATCAATACCCCAATCGATATAAACGTAAATATCTCAATAGATGATTTAACAGACCCCTTAAGTGTTGATATCAACGATCTTTACAATAGAGGTCAAGCCAATCAAGTGTCTCTAAAAGCTAGAGAAATCAGTGTTGAATCTGCCCAAATGGCTGAAAAAATCGCCAAAGCTGGTTATTATCCTACCATTTCCCTTGGAGGTAGTTTATCAACCAACATTAGTAATAAGGGACAAAAGTTGGAAGGTTTTAGGACGGAAGTTTTTAATCAAAATATAGTTTTTAATAACTTACCTGCCACTATTGGCCTAGAACAATCTGTACCAGTCTTTGTACCCGCCAACTATTTTAATCAGTTTAATAGTAACCTTGGCTACGGATTCGGCTTGAGTGTCAGCGTACCTATATACTCCAATTATAATGTAACAGCAGGTGTAGAAAGAGCAAAATTGAGGACAGAACAAAGCAAGATCGAGCTCAGTCAAGAAAAGCAACTTGTCCTTGCCAATGTAACTCAAGCTTACACAGACGCCAAAGGATCAAAAGCTACTTTTCTGGCAACAGAAAAGACCTTAGAAGCTCAGAAAAAGGCATTTGAAGTAGCAAGAAAAAGATACGAAGCAGGAACGATCAATAACTTCGATTTCACACAACAAAAAAATAGAATTGACATTGCGGAACTTAACTTCCTCAATGCCAAATACGATTATATATTTAGAACCAAAGTTCTAGACTTTTATTTAGGAAAAACGATAAAGCTTTAAAATAACAAAATGGCAAAAACAAAAAAGAGTACTTGGTGGATATGGGTATTGGCTGCACTTTTCATAATACTTGTGGCGGCAATTATTATCAAAGGACGAAATAAACCAAAAGGCAAAGAAGTCGAAATTTCAGAAGTTGAACAAAAAAGTATCGATGAGAAAGTCTCGGCAAGTGGAAAAATTTATCCAGCTACAGAAGTAAAAATCTCCTCTGATGTCTCTGGTGAGATAGTAGAATTATATGTAAAGGAAGGTGATTCTGTATATGTCGGTCAAGTTCTGGCTAAAATTGATCCAGATACCTATGTGAGTGCGGTAGAAAGAGGTAAAGCAGCTGTCAATTCAAGCAAGGCACAACTTTCAATGGCAAAGGCACAGATCGAAAATTCTAGAGCACAAATCGAACAAATAAAGGCACAATTAGAAAATGCCAAAACTATTCACAGTAGGAACGAAAACCTTCGCAAAGAAAAGTTGATCTCACAAGTAGAATTTGATCAAAGTCTTGCATCACGACAAAGCTTAGAAGCACAATTGAGAGCTTCAGAAGCAGGGTTCAGATCTTCTGTCAACAGTAGTGAAGGTCAAGCTTTCTCGATAAAAAGTGCAGAAGCAAGTCTTCGTGAATTACAGACCAGTCTGAGTCGTACTACCATAAAGGCGCCAATGTCAGGAATTATTTCTTCTCTATCGGTAGAAAAAGGAGAAAGAGTAGTCGGAACAGTGCAAATGACTGGTACAGAAATGATGCGTATATCTAATTTGAATAGCATGGAAATGCAAGTAGATGTGAGTGAGAATGATATACCAAAAGTAAAAATGGGCGACATTACTGATATAGAAGTTGATGCATATGTTGGTAAAAAATTTAAAGGCATTGTTTCTGAAATCGCCAATTCTGCTGCCAATATTTCCTCTGCTGCTGGTCAAGTAAACACTGACCAAGTCACTAATTTTACAGTAAAAATACAAATTGACCCCTCATCTTATGCTGATTTGACCAAAATGGGCAACAAATATCCGTTTAGACCTGGCATGTCGGGATCAACGGAGATTTATACCAATAGAGCAGAAAATGTACTCGTAGTACCAATCCAAGCGGTAACTGTTAGAGAAAAAGATTCAAAAAATAAGAAGACCGAATTGAATGCCGAACTTGATATTGAAGAAATCGTATTCATTATGGATGCTGATACCGTTAAAAAAGCAGTTGTAACTACTGGTCTACAAGACGACAGATACATAGAAGTAAAAAGTGGTATCAAGAAAACGGATAAAATCATTTCTGGCCCATTTAATTTAATATCAAAAGAATTAGAGGTCGGTGAAAAAGTAAGAAAGAAAGAAGAAGATAAAAAAGGTGACAAGAAAGAATAGGGCTGTTGCCGTATTTATAAGAAATCCTGTATTAGGTAAAGTTAAAACCAGACTAGCAAATCAGGTTGGTGACCAACAAGCCCTAATTATCTATCATGAACTACTTGACATTACCTTTGCAACTTTGCAAAAAATTGAGGAAGATGTAATTCTTTTTTTGACAGATCATCGTGAAGATTTCATAGATCAGCCATATGACAAATTGTTGCAATCTGACGGGGATTTAGGAGCTAAAATGTTGTCTTCTTTTGAAAACTTGACAAAGGGATATGAAAGTGTCCTGTTAATAGGGAGCGACTGTCCATATCTAACTCCTTCATTGATCAAAGAAGCCTTTGAAAAATTGGACAAAAGTGATGTGGTTTTGGGGCCTTCATTAGATGGAGGGTATTACTTGATCGGTATGAAAACTCCTCATCCACCAATTTTCGATAATATAGAATGGAGTACAGAGAGCGTCTTTAATCAAACGATAGAGCGCATCACAAAAGCTGATTTGAGGTATGAATTGATAGATACCTTAGGGGATGTGGATTATTGGGAAGATTGGGAGGCGTATTTAAAATCTAATCAAGTATTTTAAATGGTCTTCTATGTATTTTAAAATAGTTGATGCTTTATTATAATTGATTGACATAAGTTTGATATAAATTTCAGCTGATTTGCCATAGACTTCAACTGATTTGTTATAGTTTTCAATATGTGGTCAAGTTCAAAATTCAACTCCATAGTTTTAGCCAAAAGCAAGTAAGCCAAATAATTCTACTTTGTTATCTTCTCTAGCGAGACCAATATTCACTAAGTAGCAAATACTAGTCAGTATAAAATTAGAACCCAGAAAAGGGTGCTATCGACGTTGTATCTATATTATCAATATTAACCCCATTTTCGATAAATCTGCTATGGATGTTAATCATATTTAACCCCTTTTCGGAGTTGGAAGTCACAAATACAAAACTGATGTATTTAAAAATTCATGAGAAAACTGATAATAATTAAACAATTATAGTCAAGGTCTTTTCAATAATTCCTGCTGAGAATATCATGCAAAATCTATCTTTAAAACTGCAAGAAATGTTAAAGTAGAAAAATTATTCGTAAAAACATATTAAATAATTTTGTAATATGTAAAATGCTTTCTATGTTTGCACTCTAGCAAAATATTCTTTTCCCAAAAAGAGCTTTGCAGTTATTATTTAACCGATTTAAAATAAACATCCCATGTCTGTAAAAGTTAGACTGGCATCGCTGTGCTGTGCTTTGATTATTGGATATATTGGACTTAGCTTTTTTGCTAGTCAAGATGCCCAAGAGGTATTACCGCAAAAGGTTTTAATGCCGCCCAATTTGACTTGTAAGAATGCTATTTATGCTGTTCCACTAGATTCTGTATTTGTAAAGGTAGACTCTCTTATTACAATGCGAGAGCCCAATGTTACGTACAAAATAAGAAGAATGGTAGGAGATTTTTGTATTGCTAGAGATACTATGCCATCTGACAGTATCTTACTTTGTTGCGCAGATGTGAGAGATACTTTTGTGAATATAATCGTCACAGCTACAGACTTAGCAGGAGCATCAACTACTTGTATGGCTACCATAAACATACAAGATAAATTACCTCCAATTATTTCAGCGACATTACCCGATGTCACTGTTTCTTGCACCTTTCCATTCAACTTTGGTAATTTGGATACGTTTGGGCGGTATATCAATAGTGGTTTGATACCTAAAACAAGTACTTTTGAAAACGCACAAGTGGTCACTGATCTTTTTTATGACGATTTTTGTGGAGTTAGGGTAACAACATCATCTAGCGATAAGCGGAATTGTGGCACAGGATCTATAGAAAGATATTTCGTACTTCGAGATTCTTCAGGCAACATCACTCGAGATACACAAATTATATTTATAAATAATACTTCACCATTTAACCCTGAAACCCACATCCGATGGCCACGCGACACGACTATAGTCATAGGTCCTAATCAATGTGTCGGATCAAATCCAGCAAAAAATCTGGGAGGGGAGCCCATTGTCTCAGGCCATAGTCCATGTGTGATGCCAACCGTTACAAAATCTGATATGGTATTTAATGATCCGCTATCAGGTTGCCCATACATTATGCGTACTTGGAGGGTAATTGAGATGTGTACTTATATCCCTAACAACCGGACCGGTAATTATGAACACGTTCAAAATATATACATTCAAGATACCACGAAGCCCACTTTTGTAGGTGTGTGTAAAGATACGATTTTTACAGACCCTAATAATGCTTGTACCGTCTTGGTCAATTTAACTCGAAATGCTACAGACAATTGCACAAGAACAGCAGATTTGCTATATAACTACACAGTGAGCCAAAACGGCAGTGTAATATTCAATGGTATTACATCTACTTTAAATCATACATTTACACTAGGAACGTATGACGTGTTATGGAGTGTAGATGATAGATGTGGCAATATTACTACGTGCAGCCATAAATTGATCGTAAGAGAAAATAAAGCACCTACTCCAATAGCACTTCAAAAATTAGTCATTGGTTTGCCGCAAGCCTGTGAAGTAACCATACGACCATCAGATTTTAATATCAATTCTTTAGACAATTGTACACCAGCTCATCAACTCAGATACTCATTTTCTAGCAACGTAAATGATACCATCAAAAAATTGGACTGCGATAACTTAGGCAATAATACACTTCAATTTTGGGTTACTGACCTCCTTGGCAATCAAACTCAAGTGAGTATCGTCATCGATGTACAAGACAATAACAATCACTGCCCCAACAACGCAGTAGTAAGAATAGAAGGCATCGTCATGGCCAATGAGGTGAATGGACTAGAAGAGGTAAAAATAATACTTGAAGGAGCAGAGCAACAACGGGCAGTGATGACCCAAAAAGATGGAAGCTTTTCGATGAGTAATTTGGAGTCGAATGTCAGCTATTATCTCACAACAAATAAGACTGGTGACTTCCTCGAAGGGGTAAATATCATGGACTTTTTGGAGCTTCAAAAACATTATTACGGCATCAAAGAATTAGAGACCAATAAAAAGAAAATAGCTGCAGACATCGATGGTAATGGGGTCGTAGACCACTTAGACATGAGTGAGCTTAGAAAATTAATATTGGGTATCAATACACCTGCTCCCAATACGCCCACCTGGAGAGTAATTGATCAATCAAATGTCACAGATAAAAATCCGTGGCCACTCAAAGAGACATTTGAGTTCAAATCATTAATAGCGGATCAAAAATTGGCACTACAAGCGATAAAGATAGGTGATATAAATAGCAGTGTCGTAGATCAAATAGAACAACGAAGTAAAGGACAGATACTTTGGTATTACCCCGATCAAACTTTTGTCTCTGGTGATAAAGTGATGGTCAAAGTATATTCTTCAGAGACTATACCCTTGACAGGCATCAGCATGGACTTACTATTTAAGCCCGAAGTCATAACCTTCAAAAATATCAAGGCCGTAAATGCTGATATCAGCCAAGAAGCTATCAATGCTAAACGCAATGGAGCCTTAAAAATCCTCCATGCCAATGCCAAAGGTAATACAATTAGGGCCGAAGGTGAGGTATTTACAATAGAGTTTGTCGCCTTAAAGTCAGGTAAAATCTCCGAAGTTCTGGACCTATCCAATGATGTGACTTCCTATGTAGTCAACACGAAAGACGAGCTGATGAATCTCAATTTAGTAAGCTTCGAGCCATCTGCTAAGATTATGACCGTGGCCCAAAACGTACCAAATCCATTCGATAGATATACCTCCATATCATTTGACATCAAAGATGATATGCCTGTCGAAATCAGCATCACTGACCAGACCGGTAGAAAAATATATAATAACTACACAAAATACACAGCCGGAACACACCTAATCAACATCTCAGAAGAACAATTGGGTGATTTGACCGGTGTCTTCTTGGTCCATATCGAGTGTGCAGAAGTATCGGAGATAAGAAAAATATTAAGGGTGAAGTAGTAATTTACTCCATTGATAAGATAAAATGAAAGGTGATTAAGGCCTGTTATTCTGAGAAGGGTGGCAGGCTTTTTTTCTTTGTACTAATTGGAAGATAGAAAAGCTAATGGTAGGCATAAATACGAATTAAAAAATACAAGTCAAAAAAGTTATAAAAAATGGTTAATAAAATTTTTAAAATTCCAAAAGACGAAATAAAAGAATTAATTCAACCTATTGGAGGCTGTTTCGCTACTGATAGCATTACAATAGAAGGAAACAAAATACTTGTGATGATTAAAGAGGAACCATCTTTTGAAAACGATAGTGGTTGGTTTTTTATGTCAGGTTTAGAAACTCAAGAATACATCGACGACCCAAAAAATATTATGATTTTTGAGGTTAATACTATTGCAAATTATGATCAAAGCATAATACCATTTTTAAATCTTCCGGTAGGTTCAAGGTTAGAAAGATCTTCAGAAGCTGACGAATTCAAACTTATAGAAGATTAGTATAATAATAATCCATATAAAATATTAATTTTTCTGTAACACCCTTATCATTTTCATTTGCCTAATAAACACATCAAGTAAATCAAGATTGTAACTCCATAAACATGTTCACACTGTTCGAGGTTTACTAGCTGTTATAATTTTTTTAACTTCAAATTTATATTGTCCTACTGTACTAGTCAGTAAACATGGTTACCCAGCTATCCGAAGTTTGCCCTCCGAAGAGCTATTTGATTTCTATGGTTTATCCAAACATCTATTCATTTATTTTTATACACAATTCTTTTTTGTATTATTTAAAAATTTCAGATGTACTATTTTTTGATTTCAAACTCTCAAAAAACAATTTATCGGCTACCAAAATTCTTAGTTGAAGGAAGTTTGATCTTCGAGTAAAAAAATTTCTTACAAAATTCACCATAAATCAGCGGGAACTACCCTTCGCATCTTTTCCCGCAGATTTTCACAGATTAAACTCGCAGATTTTCGCAGATTAAATTGTACCTATTGCTCCGTCCAGATAAAAAACTTAATTAAATGTTGTCCTTTTTCCAAATCTCTTCGTTAAAAATTCTCAGCGTAGCGGTGCTATGCTTCTAATTTTTGTCTCGATCTTTGAAAAAATTACTGCCATTTTAATTTAAGTCTTTATCTAGACGGAGCACTTGTTTGAACATTTCACTAATGAAAAATCAGCGTAAATCAGCCGGAAACCATCAGTGTAAGTCAAAAAACATAGTTGGCTTGTTTGCTATTCAGATTTTTAGTAGATCAATCAAAAAACATCAGCGTAAATCAGCGTGAACTACCCTTCGAATATTTTCCCACAGATTTTTTATTGAACAAATTTCATTTTAGATATTTCGTTCAATACTATTATTCGATTAAATTTTTCTCTTGAGTTTGACAGCTAATCATAGATATGCGAGCTGAAAGCCCTATAAATACTAGAAAGTTTTGCACCTAAGGATCGAAATGTAGTGAGCCAACTTTAAAAGAATGTCTTTTGTTTA
>JALHLK010000005.1 GCA_022844565.1 Saprospiraceae bacterium | reverse complement strand
TTTACCATTGGGTGCTAAAACATTAAGGAGATTTGTATGTCAAGAGCCGTGTGAGGGGAGACTTTCAAGCACGGTTCTGTGAGAGGCTTAGTCTGAAATGGCTTTGCCTACTCGACTTTCCCCTAAGGCCACCTAAACAAAAAAAAGAATTGTTTTCCTTCATCTTACCCCACACTATGCACATGATCATGCACATACCTTGCCGGCGTCTTCCCAAACTCCTTTTTAAAGGCTTTAGTAAAGTATGATTGTGATTGGATACCGACTCTATCCATTACTTCTAGCACGGTAATATCTTCGGTCATTAAGAAATAAGCAGCTTTTTTTAACCTGATTTTTCTGATAAATTCTCCTATTGGGTAACCTGTGACAGCTTGTATTTTTGTGTACAATTTAGTTCTGCTTATGCCTATTCTTAGACACAACATATCTACGTCAAGGTTAGGGTTATCTAAGTTTTCTTCAATTATTTTGACGATTTCATCCAAGAATTCTCGTTCTTTTTTATTGGATGCAAGTTCTCTTGTTTCTACAAGTACATCGTTAGCAAACATCTCTTTGATCTTTCGTCTGCTGCTCAATAAGTTTTGTATTGATAGACTTAAAAATTTGATAGAGAAAGGTTTCGTAATATAAATATCAGCTCCTGCTTCGGAACCTATGATTTTACTATCATCCGAACTTTTTGCCGTCAATAAAATCACAGGGATATGGCTAATTTCAATGTCATTTTTTACTTTTTCGCATAATTCGAAACCATCCATCACAGGCATCATAACGTCACTTATGATGACATCAGGATAGTTTTCTTTTGAAATATTGTACGCTTCTAATCCATTTTCGGCTGTGTATAGGTGATAATCTTCTTTTAAACTATTGACAATAAAAGTTCTTAAATCATCATTGTCTTCAGCGATTAGGATTTTCGGTTTTAGATTTTCATTGGTGATGGTGACTTGTTCTTCATAGCTTTCAAATACTTCTTCCTTTTCAAATTCCGAAGATTGAAGATTTTCCTTGATTTCTTTGTCTACCAAGACAATTTCGTCAGCTGTCAAATGCGTATTACCTAGAGGCAGTCCAACCAAAAATTCTGAACCTTCATTTTGGATGCTTGATACCTTAATGATTCCCTTATGAGCTAATACCAAACTTTTGACAAATGACAATCCTATGCCTGAACTAGGTACTTCATTTTTGGTAACTCGGTCACTTTGGTAAAACCTTTCAAAAAGATGTTCCATTGCGTCGTTATCAAATCCGACACCTGTATCTTTAATCTTGATCCAAATATATTGGAGGTCTGCATTTCTAATACCAAGTGTAACAAATTTGTTATACTGCAAATTGCTACTTTCAGAAATTTCTACGGTTACTATACCACCGGCATTGGTGTATTTGATAGCATTGGACAGAAGATTGGTGATAATTTTAGTCAATATTTTAGGATCAATCCAAAGTTTTTTATCAAAATCAATGTTTTGGACGAGTTTAACCCCTTTCTTTTCGGCAAATTCTTCAAATTCAGAGGTGATTTGATAGACAAAGTCCGAAATATTTCTTTCATAGGTTCGTAATTTGATCATGCCTACTTCAGCCTTTCTAAAGTCTAAAAGCTCATTAACTAGATTGAGTAATTTTACCGCATTTTTGTGTACAAGGTTTAAAAGATTGGATTGTTCTTCATTGCCTTTGAGTTGAGTTTTCAAATTTTCTACGGGACTCAAAATCAGACTTAGGGGTGTGCGCAATTCATGCGATATATTGGTAAAAAACTGTAATCTCAGTTGGTGCAGTTCTTCTTCATTTTTCTTTTCAAGTTCTTTTATATTCAGGCTTTGATTGAGTTTTGACCACTTAATGTAATATTTGTAAAGCATGTATATTGAAAAGAGCGTAAATACCAAATAGAACAATTTTGCCCATATGGTTTTCCAAAAAGGCGGATTGATTTTGAAATTTAGGGTTGACGTATTGTTTTGCCAAATTCCATCGTGGTTAGTGCATTGTAATTGAAAGTTATAATTCCCATAGGGAAGATTTGAAAAGGCAGCAAAACGGTTTTTACTATTAACTTCTATCCATTTATCATGTACACCTGATAGTTTATATCTGAAACTTGATTTATCACTATTGGCATAGTCTATTGAGGCAAACTTGATTAATATGTTGTTTTCAAGATGGCTGACGTTGATATGATAGGCGTCATCAATTGTCGAATATTTAATTCTATTTTGGTCAACGATGTGATTATTAAAGGCAATTTCACTGATTATTGCTTTTGATTTAATGTTACTTTCCTTTATTTGATCAGGTTGAAAATAATTTACCCCGTCTACGCCTCCAAAATATAACGTACCGTCAATATTCTTATGTGACGAACCAATTTTAAAGATATTACTTTGCAGTCCATCTTTTGCATCAAAGTTGGTAATTTCATTGTTGATCGTATTAATTCGAGAAAGTCCTTTTCCCCCTATCCATAAATTACCATTGTCATCCATGAGCATACTCTCGACATCATTAGATGGGAGACCTTCGTCAGTGGTAATATATTGAGCCTTATATCCTCCCTTGAGATCTAAGGTCAATTTATTCACACCTCCTCCGATGGTTCCAACCCACAATGTGTTTGCATCTCCTCTGATGACAGGCCATACAAAATTGGAGTTCATACCGTCTATCATCGAGTTGTCGCCCCGATACAAGTGATTTTTTTTAAAGCTTCCATCAGAATTTTGAAAATAATGATACAATCCATTCGTAGTGGAAACAAATATCTCTAATCTTTGAGGGTCAGAATAAATACTAGTGATTTTTAAGTTTATATCCTTCTCCGTGTTGAGTAATTTTTGTTTTACTACATACTTACCATTTTCTTCTACTAAAATATTAAGCCCTTGTTGCCAAGATCCTGCCCAAATCTGATTAAAGTTATCTTTGGCTAGGCAATAAATCACATTATTCGTTAGACCTTCCTTTTGGGTCATTGATTGGATGACTTTATTATTTTGTATGACATTGATACCATTCTCCGTCGCTACCAAAAGTCTATTTTTATCATCTTTTAAGAGCGCTCGTATGTAGTTACTGTTAAGGCCGTTAGAAACAGAAAAAGTAAATTCTTCAGATGTCTTTTGGTCGTAATTTATCAATCCATTTCTTCTGGATCCTAACCACACTTTGCCATTGTCTTCTGACAGTATGGCTCTAATGTAATTGCTGTTTTTATTTTTTAGTTTTATCGTATTAAACAACTTGGGATATAAGTGTAGGTAGTTTACCCCTTCGCCATAAGATGAAATCCATATGGTGCTACTTTTGTCAATAAAGATTTTATGTACATGAGCGGATACTAATTTGTCAGAGTTTATTTTTGATAATACGTTGTTTTCATTGATGATATAAAGACCTTTGGGAGTTGTAATCCAAACTCTTTTTTGGTCATCTTTCATAAGTTGGGTGATTTCAAGTCCACTTTCTAATCCTTTATTCAATAGGTCTTTAAAAAGCGGAATTACTTGCCAATTATTGGTGAATGCCTTATTGATACTTGTTACATACAAAGTTTGATTGTCAGTTACTAGAATTTCGTCATTTTTTATAACAGATATTGCAGAAATATTGGTGGTACCAAGTAAGTTGTCAACTTTGGTAACAGTTTCCTTCATTGGGTCAAATTGATACATACCGCTGCCCGTGCCTATGACAATTGTTTTACCCCCTATCACATCTATACAAGATACAAATGGCAAATTATTTTCAAGTTTAGCGACCTTGTAAACATTGGATTCTTTTTTAAAAAAATAGATTTTACCACGGCTTATAGCTACAAATCGTGATTCGTCTATACTTTTGATTTGGCCAAAGCTCATTTTTGAGACATCAACATCAAATTTTGGCACATGAAAATCATATTCTAGGCAATCAAAATACCCGATACCTTCTTGACTTGCGATCCATATCTTTTGATTATTATAATCTATGTCATTTATCCTATTGAGGTAGACATTTTGGATGCCAAAATTTTTAAATTTATAATTCTTTACTTCGTAACCATCAAATCGGTCTAAACCAGCAAGTGTAGATATCCATATAAAACCACTGTTGTCTTGTATTATACCTGTGGCATCGGTATGCGATAAGCCTTCATTTACCGACAAAGTCCTGAAGGCATTTAACTTATCATCATTTAAAAGATAACTATTGCAAAACGACGTTAGCAATAAAAAAAGAAAAGTAATGGATAAAAAAACTCTCATTTAGTCGGTTTAAGAAAATTGTTATGATTCATTTAGGTTCAAAGTTATTAAAATATTTTTGTTTTTGCCCTCTAACTCCCTTAAAAGGGAGGACCGAACAAAAATATATTAATGAAAAGTACTTCAGTTGGGTAGTAGTACTGAATCAAAAAAATTTCAAAAAAAAAACATCTATTTCTTAAAATTTAGCCTATAACTCCCTTCAGGGTTCGGGGTAAAACATTTTTTTGTTTCTTACCCTCTAACTCCCTTGGAAGGGAGAACCAAAACAAAAAAAAGCATTCAAATCAATTTTAAGTTGTAAACTTGGTTAAGCTATATAATTTACCACCATGTGCATTTATTTCAGTAGCAAATGTACCTTTAAAAGTGCCTAATTCTTCATTTGTCCAAAGATCTTTAATTTTATAGTCTCCTCTTAAATGTTCCAATTCCAAATTGAATGTAACTTTCTTTTTTTCTTCACCAGTATTGAAAAGTGCTAGATACCTAGTATTAGACTTAGTGTCTTTTGCAATCCATGCTACGCTATTTTTATCGTGAAATACTTGACGGTTATCCGTAGAATACTGATTGACGTAAATCAAATTTTTGTTTTTCAAAAACGTATCTACAATTTCTTTCGGAGTTTTGAAAGGGTCACCTCCCCAAATAAGCGGTGATCTAGCTATACAAAAAAGCGTCATCAATGTATAGTGTTCATCTACTGTAAATAGGCTCATTCTCTCCGGTCCATGTGGTCTATTATCCATAGAAAGATATCCTATAGGCAGCATATCACCATCTGGCCATCTATTCGCACGAGTGTGAGAAGACCAAGAATTTAGTAGGTCGAAACTGTGCAAAAGTGCTGGCCATTTATCCCAAAAATCAGCCGAAACTCTCCACATATTGGCATTTTGTTTGAGGTGATTGGCTTGGGCAAGAGGAGCTTCACCACACGATAAAGAAAGTACCATCGGTCTACCACATTTTTGAATAGCTTTGTTGAGTATTTCGATTTCGCCTTTGTGATAGGGTGGGTACATCGTATCGTCTGCTTTTATAAAGTCAACATCCCATTTTGCGTATAATTCAAAAAGGGAGTCATAATAGGCTTGTGCTCCTGGCTTTGACGCATCTACACCAAACATATTGTTGCACCAATTACAGTTGTCAAAAGGTTCTGCGATATCTTTTGCAAAATATTTTGTACCTTTCACGGCTGTGTTTTCATAGTAAGCTTGCCTTGGGATCCCCCTCATGATGTGAATTCCAAACTTAAGACCTTTACTATGCACATAATCTGCTAAAGGCTTAAAACCTTTATTATTGGCAGCTGATGGAAATCGCTTTTCTGACGGCAACAATCTACCAAATTTGTCCATGATCAGTTTGTCTTTTGGTGATCCATCCTCATTGAGTTGTAAATCAGGATGTCCGTGTCTACGATTAGGATTTTTCCAATTACCAGGGTTGTCATTAAACCAAATATAGTCTATCACGACATATTCGAAACCAACTTCTTTTAGATTATCTGCCATCCAGTCCACGACTGCTCTAAATTCTTGCTCATTTATTCTGCAATCATAAGCATCAAAACTATTCCATCCCAAAGGAGGTCTTGGAGCAACTATGATACTTTTACCTTGATCCTCAAGTTCTGGATTTATATTTTCATAGTTAGTATTTTCTGTATTTATAATTTCATTAAATACTAAAGTTGCCGGTAGCAATTTGATTAATTCTCTTCTATTCATTAATACTATAAATTTTAATTTTTGATATTTTATTTAAAATGTTATATCGTAATCTACATTAATATTAAGAGGTACGATATTGAATATTTGGTTATTTTTTGACGGCTTGAATATCTCTTTGAGCAGATTCATCTCTTTTAAATAATGAGGTGAGTGGAAAAGGTTGATGTTCTTTTTCCATAATTTTTAAAATCTTGGTAACCATTTTTGGGTTAGCGGTTGCAAGATTGTTTTTTTCAGATGGGTCTTCTTTTAAATTGTAAAGTTCAAATCTTGATTGGGGTAGATTATTAGTATTTAATCGTATACCTTTCCATTCTTGAAAGAGTACACCTTGTTTACCATCGCCTTCGTAAAATTCCCAATACAAGTACTTGTGGGGTTTCGCTTTACCTTTACCGCTGATGACAGGCCAAAATGATTTTCCATCCACATCCGTTAGCTTATTAAGATTAAGCATGTCACGAAAAGTAGGCATCACATCCCAAAACCCATAGATTTGGTCAGTAGCCAATCCTGATTGGATGACATCCTTATATTTTATAATAAACGGTACTCTCACACCGCCCTCATAAAGATCTCTTTTTTGACCTCTTAAGATTCCAGCACTATTGAAAAAATTAGGGTCGTGATTGCATTCACTGTGCGGACCATTATCTGAACTGAACACGATAATTGTATTATCTTCAAGACCTAGTTCTTTAATTTTTGCTTGTATCAACCCTACAGTGATATCCAATTTTCGCATCATCTCTGCAAATCCCTTCTCTGCATTTGGCCAGTTGGTATGATCGAAAGCCTTCGTGTCAGGAACCTCCATACCGTTGCCATCTACTTTGTATTCACTATTGCCATGTGGAGTAGTCATCGCATAAAAAAGGAAAAAAGGTTGTGCCTTATTTTTTTCAATAAAATTTAAGGCTTCTCCATCAAATAAATCAGGTGCATATTCATTTCTTACAGATGCCAAGCCCACACCTTCGGGGTAATTGCCCGGAGGAACAGATCCTGTCTTATTATTTAGAAATACTTTTTCACCATTTTTGTACAAAAATTCTGGAAAAAAATTGTGTGCATGCCACATATTTACAAACCCATAATGATAATCAAAACCATTTCTTTTTGGATCACTAGGTTCGGGTGCATTTCCAAGGCCCCATTTACCTATCAGACCCGTAGCATAGCCTGCGTTTCTAAAAGTTTTTGCTAAGGTTTCTTCGCTATCTTTTAATAATTGGCCTTTAGGTTGATTTCCTCTTACAGAACCGTGTCCTACGTGTTTTGACGTCATCAGTACACTTCTTGCAGGAGCACACACGGGAGCACCTGAATAAAACCTGTTAAACTTCATTCCTTCTGAAGCCAATTTGTCAATATGAGGTGTCTTCAATATCTGCTGTCCATAACAACCGAGGTCGTTATACCCTAAATCATCCGATAATATAAAAATGACATTGGGTTTATTTTGAGCAAGTACAAAAGAACATACCATGAGAAGTATGCATATTGACTGTATTCTTATGAACATAACGAATATTTGAATTTAGATAATTAATAGAGCAAAAATAGGTCTGCCAAACTTAATGATTTTGTGGTATCAATCAATTATCTTGTTCTAATGTACATTTGACGGCATAGATATGATAACAAGTTACGTAGATTTATTTTTCATCTTAAATTTATCCTAATATCTTAAATTGGAATTTTGAAAAGATGTAAAAATCATAGATAGCCCTAATATTTTGCATTTTTAGTATCCCGAGATCAGGTATAAAATTTACATGGATCATTGATGAAAATGTAAAAAGATATTATTAAAGAATATGAATAAAAACAAAGTAGTTTCTAAATATATTAGCATTCCATACCGCTACATTCTAGTTTTTGGAACATTTTTGCTAGCTTTATTACTTTATGTCGATAGAATCTTAATCTCTGTTGCAAAACCGGGGATTACCCAAGATTTACTACTGACAGACAAGCAATTTGGGTGGGCTATGTCAATATTTTCATTGGGGTATGCTTTGTTTCAGATACCGGGGGGATACTTAATAGATAAATTTGGTGCTAGAAAGATTTTGGCAGGTATTGTAGCATTTTGGTCTGTTTTTACTGGATTGACAGCCTATGCTTGGAATTTTACGAGCTTAATGATCTTTAGATTTCTCTTTGGAGCAGGTGAAGCTGGTGCTTATCCGGGTATCAATAAGATAGTATTTCATTGGATTCCCGTAAAAGAAAGAGGAACAGTCAATGGTATAAATTTTTCCGCTGGTCGATTAGGTGCTGCTTTTGCACTGCCTCTTATTGCCATTCTTATTAAGTCTATAGGTTGGCAAAATAGTTTCTTAGTATTAACTTTTATTGGATTTTTCTGGGCAATTCTCTGGTATGTGTTATTTAGAAATCAACCATCAGAGTACAAATCTATATCTCAAGAAGAATTGGATTACATTCTCGCAAATAGACAAAATGAAAATGATACGGAGGTAAAAGGGGCTGTGGGTAGTTTCTTGTTAAAATCAAGAAGTGTTTGGCTCTTGATGATTCAATATTTTTCGAGCAATTTTACGTTTTTCTTTTGTCTCACATGGTTATTGCCTTATATGAAAACTAAGTATGAATTAGACCTGGTTTTTGCATCGACTTTAGCTTCTATTCCATTGATTTTTGGAGCAGTGGGCAATCTTTGTGCAGGATTTTTGGTAGATAGGCTATATATAAAAGGTTTCAATTTTAGGTCGAGGTCGATTACAGCCGTTATTGGCTTTGTATTGTCAGCTGTAGGTTTGTTGTTTTCCATGAAAGCTAATTCTCCTGTTGAGGCTACGATATTCCTTTCACTGTCTATCTTTGGTGCTGATATGACTTTGAGTCCATCATGGGCTTCTTGCTCTGATATCGGTGGAAAGTTTTCGGGTACTGTCTCAAGTACGATGAATATGTTTGGTAATATAGGAGCTTTCTTGACTTCTTTGGCCTTTCCTTATCTATTGGATTGGACAGGGTCTTATGAACCCTTTTTCTATTTAGGTGCATTTTTAAATATAGTAGCCATAGTGGCTTGGTTAATGTTGGGATTTATAAAACAAAATAAAATTTTAAGCTAAATTAATTATGAAAAATTACAAAATAGCAGTTGTAAACGGTGATGGAATTGGTAATGAAATCGTACCAGTAGCATTTGATGTATTGGTAGAGGTAGCTAAAAAACACAATTTTACGGTTAGCTCAGAGCGCTTCGATTATGGTGCAAAGTACTATTTGGAGCATGGCGACTTTGTAGAAGCAGATGGATTAGATAAGCTCAAAAAATTTGATGCTATACTTTTTGGGGCCGTTGGACTGCCTGCGGTTGATGATAGATTACCATTCAAAATGTTTACCAATAAAGTTAGAACTGCTTTTAATCAATATGTCAATTACCGACCTGTCAAACTTTTGGAAGGTATCGACAGCCCATTAAGAAATAAGTCCCAAAAGGATATAGATTTTGTTATCATCCGCGAAAATAACGAAGGTGAGTTTGTGCAAAATGGTAGATGGATGTATCCTGAAGAGTCTTATGGTTTTGCTACGGATACCAGTCTTTTTACACGAGCAGGAATAGAGAGAATCGCTCATTTTTCATTTAAATTGGCTCAAAAGAGAAATAAGAATTTAATCAATGTTACAAAATCAAATACCTTAATATACACCTTAGGGTATTGGGATAAGGTGATTGACGAGGTCTCGCTTCAATATCCTGATGTAAATTATCGCAAAATGTACATCGATGCTGCATCAGCTAATTTTGTACTGAGACCAGAAATATTTGACGTGGTTTTGACTACCAATATGCTTGGAGATATCCTTTCTGACTTAGGTGGAGCTATCATGGGCAGCCTTGGTTATGGCGGTAGTGGTAATATCAATCCAGAAGGAGATTATCCATCGATGTTCGAACCAATTCATGGATCTGCACCTGATATAGCAGGTAAAGGGATCGCCAATCCGATAGGTCAGATCAATTCGGTAAGTATTCTTTTGGACCATATAGGAGAAGCAGAAGCCTCAAAAGACGTTTTCAAAGCCATCAATCAAGTAACAACTAAAGGCATCCTAACTCCTGATGTGGGCGGTAAATATACTACTCAAGAAGTAGCCAAAGCGGTGATCGACCATCTATGAAATATATAGATCTGACACGAATATTTGATAGTACGGTTGCTGGCTTTAATAAGGCAGCAGCCAAGGACTATGGGATCGATGGTTGGAATGCTAGTACCCTCACATTTTATTCTCATGCGGGCACGCACATGGATGCTCCCGTTCATTTTGAAGCGAGTGAAGCTACAATCGACCAGTTTCCAGTCGAGCGATTTTTTGCTAAAAGGTGTTGGGTGGTTGATGTAGAGATCAAAGAAGATTCGCAATTAATTGGTTTAGATAATGTCTTGGGTCAGTTGTCTGAATTCAGATCAGGTGATAGCATCATACTGAGAACGGGTTGGAGCGCAAAGCACGGGACTGATGCTTATCGAAATGCTTTACCTCGAATAAGTAAAGAATTAGCGCAATGGATGGTGGCAAATGGTGTGAATATTTTGGCAGTAGAGCCACCTTCTGTGGCAGATGTAAATAATTTGAAGGAAGTGGATGAAATTCATAAAATTCTTTTGAATTCGGTCATCATTATTGAGGGATTGGTCAATACGGAAAGAATTACATCTAAAATGATTGAATTGGTGGCATTGCCTTTGAAGATTGGGGGTGGGGATGGGTGTCCTTGTAGGGTGGTGGGAGTAATTGTATAAATTTCCATTAAAAAAATTTTATTCAATTAAAATTATTTATGAAATCTGCCATTAACATTCAAAAAAAATGCTTAAAAGTTCATTTGCATAAAAGAGCAGTTTATGAGAACAAAAGAGCAACCTACCTTAGGGAATAAGTATTTGTTTTGCAGTACTATTATTGTATTATCAAATCGTTAATTAAAATGAAGAAACTATTACTTTTGTTAATTATCTTCTTTACAGCACAAGTCGGATTGTTCGCACAAAGCAAGACAATCAGTGGGATAGTAAAAGATAAAAATGGTGACGCTGTCATCGGTGCGACAGTCGCAGTAAATGGCACAAATCGAGGTGCGATTACAGATATAAACGGAGAGTATACCATTCAAGCATCTCCAGGAGAAAAATTAATAATATCATTTGTTGGATCTCAATCACAAGAAATTGTGGTAGGACAGGAATCAAAAATTGATATACTCCTTTTAGAAGATACTAATTTATTAGAAGAGGTGGTAATTTCAGGGTATGGAATCGAGACTTTTAAGAAAGAAACCTCTGGAGCTGTATCTAAAATTGATCAGTCAACTTTAAAGAATACAGCACCTGTCAATGTATCAGAATTACTGCAAGGTCGAGCTGCGGGTGTAAACATTGTGTCAAATGATGGAACGCCTGGAGCGGGGTTTAGTATTAATATTAGAGGGTCTAATTCTATTTCTGGCGGAAGTTCCCCATTGATTGTTATTGATAATATTCCTTATATAACTGATGGAAATAGTACCGTAAATCCATTATCAGTTATAAATCCTAATGATATTGCATCTATAGACGTATTGAAGGATGCATCGGCAACTGCTTTGTATGGGGTAGGTGCTACAAATGGGGTAATTGTAATTACTACTAAAAATGGAGCGAAAGGTAAACCAATTATTAATTTGAACGTAAAGAGGGGCTTCGGTACTTTTGCTAGAACACTTCCGGTACTTTCATCTGAAGAATATGCTTTATATAGAGCTACCATAGCAAGAACTTCTGGTGGAAACAATGGTGGTCAAGCAGGTGCTATTTTAAATCCTGGAGCACCTAGCGTGTGGGAAATGTTAGCTTTCGTAAATCAAGGGGCTGAAGGAGGTGACATCAAGTATAGAGATGTACTCAAAAATCAATATGGTTTGACCAACTATGAAGGTACAAATTGGCTTGATGTGATAACCCAAAATACACAAAGAGCACAATATGATTTTGATTTTTCTGGGTCTTCTAATAATGGAACTTCTTATTTTGCGTCATTAGGTTATTTAAATGAGAAAGGACTATTAATTAATTCAGGATTTAGTCGACTTTCTGGTAGACTCAATTTAGAACAAAAAATTGGTAAGATTATAACAGCGGGAATGAGGTTGCAGTATGCCAATACTGATTATGAAGGTTTAATAGGTGATTGGAGAGTAGATAATGCGGTAAGTCAAAGCACTTTTATGAATCCATTTATCAATAGAGATAATATAACAGGTGGTACTGAAGGAGTAATCAATAATGGTGGTCAAGGAGCTGGCCCAGAAAGTCCAGAATTTAGATTGAATGAAACGATCTCTAATAGACAGACTAATTGGTTTTCGGGCAACTTAAATATCTCTATAAAGCCTCTATCTTGGCTAGAATTTGCAATGAATGCAGGATTGACTAATGACCTCAATAGTAGTAATTATTTTGTTTCAAGGGTGTTAAGAGAAGCTTCTAACACAAATGGTAGAGCAATATTGGAAAGAGGAGAAGATATAAGATGGACCATAAACCCAAGAATTGCTATCAATCACAAGTTTAATAAGAATCATAAGATTGCAGCTAACCTTATTTACGAAGCTCGTAAAACTGCTGACGATAGGCTTAGAACGACTTATGAACAGTTTTCAACAGAAGTTTTGAAGGAATATACTTTACAAGCTGCTGGATCTGTTTTTTCTGTTCCCCAGTATTTTGATATCAGAGATCAGTCTTTCATAGGTAGGGTACAATATGATTATAAAAGAAAATATGTTTTTACGAGTTCATTAAGAGTAGACCAATCTTCTAGATTTATAACCGATAAAACAGGTATTTTTCCTGCCGCATCATTTGCTTGGAATATTATAGATGAACCATTTATGAAATTTTCAGAAAAATATCTTTCTAATCTAAAAATTAGAGGTGGAGTAGGGGTAACGGGTAATAATCAAATACCAATAAACTCAGGACTTTTACTTGGTAACTTATCTAATGGCGGATATCCATTTAACAATAGTGTATCTACATCTGTCAATGTAGGAACTCGGTTTGCTAATCCGGATGTAACATGGGAGCAAACTACTGGGCTCAATCTTGGTATTGACTTTGGGTTTTTGAAAGATAGATTTACTTTAAGTACAAATGTATATAGCAATAGAACGAGTGGACTACTTTTAGATGTCCAATTGCCAACATATTCTTCATTTACAAGTACAATTCGCAATGTTGGTGGATTAACCAACAGAGGTCTCGAATTAGAATTAACTTCTTTTAACATCAATAAGAGGAATTTTTCATGGAATACAAATTTCAATATCGCATGGAATAGAAATAAAATTACCGACTTAGGTGGGCAGCCTGATTTAGCCTTTACCGTAATAGGTACAGGACCTAATACAAATGATGTCCTTTTAAGAGTAGGACAACCTATTGGCGTTTATTACGGTACTATCCAAGATGGTCTTATCAACAACGAAACTGAATTGTTGAACTCTCCAAGAAAAACAGCAGACAACAATGTGGGAGAATTTGGATTTTTAGACGTAAATGGTGATGGCTTGATAGATCGGACTGAATACGTACCTATGGCTTATGCACTTCCCCTACATACAGGTGGCATTGGCAATACATTAACATACAAATCTTTTGATTTTTATGCATTTATGAGATGGTCATATGGCAATGATGTAGTAAATAATAATTTAAATAGAGCACATTATCTAAGAGGAGATAATAACTTACAGACTATCATTTCTAATGATATTTGGAATCGACAAGATCAAGATAGAAACTACCAGTCATATTTTGCCATTTTCACAACACGATCTGGATCTACATTTTCAAGAAGTGAGATGGTAGAAGACGGATCTTTCCTTCGATTTGAAACTTTAAGAGTTGGATATACTTTACCTTCTAAATTTATGAAAAAAGTAAATTTGAGGACAGCCAAAATTACATTCACGGGGCAAAATCTAGCTTTATTATCTCGATACTCGTGGTTTGATCCAGAAGTAAATGCAGCAAGGGGCCAAAACAGAGGTCTTTTCCCAGGATTAGATCAAGGTGCATATCCTAGATCTAGGTTTTTCCTATTTGGTGTAGACTTAGGTTTTTAATTAATTTGATAGATAAAAATTTTAATAAAATGAAAAAATTACATAATATAATAGTTCTATTTTTACTATTAATCACTTTTTCTGGTTGTGAAGATTTTTTAGAGCCTTCGATCAAATCTAATGTGCTTATCGATGATTTTGGCAAAACTCCTCAGGAAGCAGATTTTCTATTGACACAAGCTTATTCAGAAATGCGAAATGATAATTTTTTGGGTACTGTCTATTGGGCTTGGTTTCCATCAGATTATTCTGTTGGTAACCCTGGTACTACTTTAGCGAGAAGTGGAATTGGAAGAATGCAACATGACGCTACTGATGGAGAATCTATAAGAATCTGGGATGCGTGTTTTAATGTTATTGCAAAAGCTAATATCACAATCGAAAAAACTCAAAAGGGACTTTCTTCAACAAATATTCCTGATACTGAAAAAGCTCAATGGAATCGAGTGGAAGGAGAAGCTAGATTCATTAGAGCATTGGCATATATGCAACTGGCTACACTATTTAGAAATGTTCCTATTATCACTCAATTTTTTAAAAATTTTGATGAGATATTTGATGTCACCAATAGTCCAGGTGATAAAATGAGAGATCAGGAAATATTGGTCTACAAATTTGTAACAGATGAGTTTAATAAAGCAATAGAACAGCTGCCATTAAATTCAGTCAGAGGTAGGGCTGATAAAACTGTTGCATCAGCATTTCTAGGTAAAGCTCACCTTTTGATGGCATCTATTGAAAAACATCGAGATAAATCTGGAAACGGTCAAGAAAACTATACCAAGTCATTAGCGGCTCTAAACACAGTAATTAATAGCAATAAATATGACTTAAAACCCTACTTCCCAGATAACTTTATAGGAGACAAGCAATATGCAGGACAGAACGAATTAGTCTTTACAATTGAGTTTAATGTAAATGATAAAAATAACTCAAATCTTTTTGGTCAACAAAGTGGATTTTTTAATAACTCTAGTGCTCCGAATACAGTATTCCTAGGTTCTTTAGCTAATGCTAATGGTGGATCTTTCCCAAATGACTGGGGTTTATCAGCATTTGACCTTGATTCGCCTGGTGATTGGGTAAGAAGATTTTGGAGTTTTGAAGACGGAGAATTTAGATCTTTTAACGTAAATACAACTGCGGGATTTCAAAATGGCCCTGGCGATTGTCCAAATGGACAAGGAATAAATTGTGAAATATTCTTGAGAAGTTCTGAACCGTATCCTTGGTGCAGACCTTATTGGTTTGAATTGGTGAATGACAATAATGCATTTAGGAACAATCCAGGGGCTGTTGACATTGTAACAACTAATGGTGTAAGAAGCTTTTCTACTATATGGGGTGGTGGTGGAGCTACTGCAGTACCTAATATAAAACTAGTAAAATTTAGAAGAAATCCAATAACTCAGGCAGGCTATACAGATGCTACATTTGACACAGATTTTCCTATAATGAGATATTCAGAAGTATTATTGATGTATTCTGAAGTAGTAAATGAATTGTCAGGACCTAATACAAAACCTGCAGACGGCAAATTTACAGCTAGAGAAGCGGTAAATCTCGTAAGAAATAGAGCAAGAAACTTTATTTATTATGACGCTTTAACTCCTGCAACAAGGATTTTACCAAATAGCCCATATACAGCTACATACCAGCAAGTATTTGAAAGAGAAGCAAAAGTAGGTAGAACCCCGGCACCTGCTAGAAATCAAAATGCAGCAGATACATTGAAGAAATATTACTTTCAAATTTCCGCTTTTAGAGGTATAAGAGAAGTGCCTGCTAATCCTGTTATTAGAAATTTTAAAGATTTTCCAGAAACTAAAGATTGGGTTCCTGATTTTGCTGCTTCACTTAGTCAAAATGATTTTAGAGAAGCCCTTTTGGATGAAAGGTGGAGAGAATTAGCAGGAGAGCAAAATAGTAGATGGTTAGATTTAGTTAGATATGGTAGACTTGTAAGTAATATCAGCTCTATAAAATCAAAAATAAATCCATTGACAAAACGTTCTCTACAATCGACACCATTTGGTGTACAAATACTTCCGCTGCCTGATGAAAAATTTTCATATTTTGCAATCCCTGCAAATGAGATTGCCAGAAATCCAAAATTAAATCAGAATCTTGGTTTTTAAAATTAAACAGATAATAAAAATGAAAAGAATAATTATATTTACTTTAATTGCTTTTACCCTGACAAATTGCCAAAAAGAAGGCAATTTAGAAGTAGTAGATATCTCCTACACTGCAGACAAACAAACTATCAAAGCAGGCGAAAGTGTAGTTTTTTCTATTGGCTCTGGAGCTGACGCATCGTCAATATATACTGGCGATATTAATAAGGATTTTTCTAAAAGTCGCATTGCACTAGTCGAATTAAAAGGGTATAACGATACTGAGTTGAAGAATACAATATTTGCTAGTAGGCTTCCTGATCTTAAGGAATTTTATAATTACATACCTAATTTTACGACGGTTCCAGCAAGTTATAGTTTTGATAAAGGACCTATCAAGTTATATCAAGGAAAATTGGTTTCTTTCGATGTAGCAAATAGTACTCAATCTACCTATTTACAACTGGATGTAAACACCACAGAACCACACCGTTTGACAATCAAGCCAGATAATGCAGTATTACCAGGTTTGCTAAATTTTACTAATGTTCAATTAGCTGCCCTAGGTGCAGTAAATACTGTTGTTAATAACAATTTGAGTCTTTCTCTATCTTTCCCTGACGGGCATGATCCTAATGTCCAAACAGGAATTGCTGTTAAATTAGGTGTTCAAGCTGTCATTGACGGAAAAGAAACAACCATTTCTTATTCTATAAACACAGTAAGGGAGTTGTTAACTACTATTAATTTTAACTTGACAACATTACTTACTGCATGGCGAACAGCTAATCCAACACTTAATCCAAAAAAAGGTATAGATGAGTTAAGGTTTTTTATCAATGCTGATGATCCAACCGTTACTGATGATAATGGTGATCTATTAGCTTATAAAGGCAGAGTATTTATACAAGAAGTAGCAATAGGAAGTATTCAAAACAACATAAAATCTTTTGATATCGGTGTAGCTTTACCATTTGTAAATGCAGGAAGGACCCATAAATATGCTTACAAGTATACTACTCCAGGAGTGTATAAAGCTACCTTAGTTTCAACCTTTACAGGAAGAAAACAATATAGCGGAGATGGTTATCGAACAGGAAGAGCTGATGAGATTTTATCTAGCGAATATCCATTTGAAAGACAAGTTAAAGAAATTACAATTACAGTGCAGTAATTTTTTAAAAATAAATGTGGCTTTATTAATAATGATAGAAAGGGTGCTTAATTTAATAATCACCCTTTTCTTTTTTAATATATTTAAGCTCTTAAATATAGCACTCCAAATTCTTATAGTTTTTTTGAATTAATTATTTCTAAGTAGTATCAGTAAAAATTTTATTCACATATAAATCAAATAATAATTGGCAAAGCAAATTTTATGTTTCCTTCTTTTGTTTTTTTCCCTTTTAGGATGTCAGAAAAAAAATATTAAAGAATATTCACAGACAAAGTACAATATCCTTTTTATTGCCATTGATGACATGAATAATTGGATTGGGTATAATGCTGGACCTGCCATTACCCCAAATATTGATAAACTAGCTTCAAAATCTACACACTTTACAAACGCACATTGTGTATTTCCTGCCTGTAATCCATCTCGTACTGCGATTTGGACAGGACAACGACCTGAAACCACAGGTCAGTATGAAAATAAAGGAAATTTCAGACTCAATGATGGTGGGCTACAAAGAGTTACTTTACCCCAATACCTTCAAAAGATGGGATATGAGACCGTTGGTGCAGGTAAATTATTTCACTTTGGCAGAGGCTTGCAAGCTGTAGCTAATCCAATTTCAGACCCAATATCTTGGAATGAACAGCATAAAGCTAATGGAGGCATCACTGGTGATAGAAAGTATCTAGATAAAAACGGTCAAGCAGCATGGTTAGAAGGCGCTATGAGCGATGAAATCACAGAGAAAGAAGGTCCTAGCTATTTGACTAAATCCCAAGTATGGGGTCACGCTGATCAAAAGAAAGAGGAGTCATGGGATTGGAAAAATGCAGGTTTTATTGCGGATTATTTAAAGCAAGAACATGATAAACCATTTTTTGCGGCTTGCGGGATCAGTAGGCCACATGCACCTTTTATAGCTCCTAAAGAATATTTTGATCTTTATCCTTTGGATAAGCTAAAGACTCCTGTAAGGAAAGCTGATGATATGAAAGATATTCCTGAATTTGGTCAAACAAACTTTGCAAGCAAATTTGTAAGTTTTGTGGAAGAAAAGAAACAGTTATTACCAGCAGTACAAGGCTATTTAGCAAGTATGTCATTTGCAGATGCTTGTGTAGGTGAAGTATTAAAAGGTCTTGAAAATAGTAAATATAAACACAACACCATCGTTGTTTTGTGGTCTGACCATGGTTTTCAGTTGGGAGAGAAACGAAGATGGGAAAAGTACTCCCTTTGGAGTCTTGCTACAAGTGCACCTTTTATGGTTTTTGTACCTAATCAAAAACCTGCTATTACGAAGACTCAGGTTTCTTATCTAGATTTATATCCAACAATCCTCGAGTTATTAGGTGAAAAAATTCCAGCACACTTAGAAGGTAAATCATTTGTCGATGTATTAAAAAACCCAAAAGCAAAAAGGACAACTCCCGCAGTGGTGACATATCCCAAAGGTAGTCACGCTGTGATTATGGACAATTGGCATTATATCCAATATATGGACGGAAGTAAAGAATTGTATGATAATGACAAAGATCCACACCAATTTACTAATTTGGCATCTGACTCTAAATATATAACTTTGATGAACGATCTTTCAAAACACATACCTAAATAAATGAATATAGTTTTGAGTTTTGGTATTTTCTTTTGCTTGCTGATTGGATTGAATAGTCCTGATGATCTCAACACTTTATTATTACCAAAAGGTGTAAATGCTGAACACATTACTTGGAATAAAAAGTCTAAAACCATCACTTTCTCAAAGTCTGTAAACTTTAGTGTAGCTGCTGAAGAAGACTATGATTTAGAGGGGTTTTATTGGGAAGTACCCAATGTAGTTGATAAAATCATTATAAATCCAAATGTCACCATCAAAGGTGGTTTTAGAGCTTCAAAATCAATAACCATTTCAGGAAAAAACCGACAGACATCCATCATATATGGCACCATTACCAAAAATTGGGCTTTAGGACCAGACGGAAAAGCGCATCCAGAAAGTTCTTGTAACGATGGACCTAAAGGTGATGACAGGGTCGATGACTGTCATAAGTGGCAATATGGAGCGGTAAGTTATTTGGGAAAAGACACTAATGCTGTCATAACAGTCAACAATTTAACCATACATAATGCTCGTACTTATGCTATTACAACATTTTCTGCAAAAGTAGATATAAACAATGTACACATCAAGTTTGATAGGCCATATCCTGATTTTCAAAGTAATTCTGACGGAGTAAGTGCGGGGAAAGGTTCGATTATCAAAAATTCAAAATTCGAATGTTGGGATGATGCTATAAAATTGTATCGTGACATCACTGTAGAAAATGTAACCATTATACACAATGGGAATGGTGCACCTTTTCAGTTAGGCTGGGGCAGTAAACCAAATAAATCGTATCATAAACTAAAAAATATCTTAGTCATATCTAGTCCTGAAAAAAAAAGACATTTGGCATTATTTAGTGCTTCAACTAAGAATGGAAGTCTGAATACAAATGTTGAGATTGATGGTTTAATGGCAAATTATCCTGATAGTTTACTGCTCAAATCTGATAGTAGTCTTCCTTTGTTCTTACTTAAATCTCCCGATGTACTTTTATCCGTAAAAGCAAAAAATATACACATGACCGCTCCAATAGGTCATAGTGGACCTGGAAAATTAAACTTATCTATTTGTAATAATTCAGCAATTATCAACACTTATCAATGTGGCAAAACAAAAAAAATAACAGGATGTGGGTGGTAAATAAAAGTTTTATTGGCTTGATCGTATTTATTCTTACTAACCTTAGTTTGGGTGCACAAAAGAATTTAAAAACACAGTGGTTTGACAAGGTAGATACCAACAATGTACTCGGAGAATACCCTAGACCCATTATGCATCGCGACCAATGGATGAATCTGAATGGCTATTGGCAATTTGAAGAGGCAAAAGTAGGTGATAAAGTGCCGACAAATCGAAAACTTAAGGAAAAAATCTTGGTTCCTTTTCCATGGGAGTCACAACTTTCAGGTATCAATCGCCAATTAGCATCCAACACCGCTTGGTATCGTCGTACATTTAACATCCCAAAATCATGGGTTAATCAAAAGGTCCTTCTGCATTTTGGTGCTGTAGATTGGAAGGCGATAGTTTATATCAACGGTAGGAGTATTGGTGAGCACAAAGGAGGGTATGATCGCTTTTCATTTGATGTCACCAACTACTTGTTAACTGATAAAACCAATGAAATCATCGTAGAAGTTTATGACCCTACCGATACAGAAGCGATAGCAGTAGGAAAACAGAACAGATCTCGCTTTGATGATCCGCAAAGATATGCTTATGCACCAGCATCAGGCATTTGGCAGACGGTTTGGTTAGAACCCGTACCAAAGGTTTCTATTAAAGATTTACACATCACGACTGATATTGACAACCCTAGTATTAGCGTCAAGACTACCTTTTTGGGCAACGCTCCCAATAAATCTCAAATAAAAGTCAATTTAAAAACCGCAATTGGTACTATCGAATCTAGCGAAGATCTAGCGCAAAATATTGTAACTACGAAGATAACAAATCCTATACTTTGGTCGCCTTCTAATCCACATTTGTACGATTTGGAGATCATTTTGATGGATAGCTTAGGTAAAGAACTTGATAAAGTGAAGAGCTATGCCGCACTGCGAAAAATTTCCTTAAAAAATGAAAAAGGAACACAACGTTTAGCATTGAATAATCATTTCTTATTTCAATTTGGACCGCTGGATCAGGGTTTTTGGCCCGATGGTATTTATACTGCCCCAACTGATGAAGCACTCAAGTGGGACATAGAAATGACCAAAGAATGGGGATTTAACATGATTCGCAAACATATCAAAGTAGAGCCGCAAAGGTGGTACTATTGGTGCGATAAATTGGGAATCTTAGTATGGCAAGATATGCCCAATACCTTTAAAAAACGAAATGAAGAAGAAAAAATCCAATTTGAAGCTGAATTGCATCACATGATCACCCAAAACTGGAATCACCCAAGCATTGTCAATTGGATAGTTTTTAATGAACATTGGGGGATCTACGACGTGGATCGACTGACCAATCATGTCATGAAATTGGATCCCCATCGGTTGGTCACAGGAAATAGCGGCATCGATGCTGGTAGACCAAATATCGATTATGAAGTGGGGCATATCAAGGACAATCATAGTTATAGACCACCGTCTTTACCTTTAGTCAGTGATCGGAGAGCCACCGTCAATGGTGAATACGGAGCTATCGGTTATTTGGTACCTGGTCATATTTGGGATGATGATGGGCCTTGGGTTCATTACAATTATAAAGGAAAGGATGACGCTACGGCAGAATATGAAAAGTTTATTGGCATGATTACCGATAAGTTTTTAGCGGGTGGTCTTTCAGGAGCTGTTTATACTCAATGGACCGATGTCGAAAATGAAATGAATGGTTTTTATACTTACGATAGAAAAGTGATTAAGTTGGATAAAGAACGTGTTACAAAAGCAAACAAATCAACTTGGGCAAAAGACAAGTTGACGGGTAAGCCTGTAATGGGAGTAAATGAATAATTTGAAATTTCAAGCGATTTAAGATGAAAATTTAATATGGAAAAGAATACTCAAAAAATATCTGTTAATTTAAGACAATCTTTCATCAAGTTATTCTTTACGTATATTTCTTGGATTGGAATGTCAGAATTGACTTATGCTCAAAAGCCAAACATTGTCTATATTTTTTCCGATGATCTCAGTTTTCGAGATTTAAGTTGTTACGGACAGACTAATTTTGCTACTCCAAATTTAGATGCAATAGCAAGTCAATCCACACGGTTTACTCAAGCATATGCACCCGCACCTGAGTGTGCTCCCTCACGCGGTTGTATGCTCACAGGCTTGCATGTAGGCAAAAGTCCGATACGTATCAATTCAAGCGCAAGAGGTTTTGAGGAATTACCTGAAAACAGCGTGACTTTCCCCAAAATGCTGCAACAAAGCGGCTATAAAACAGCAGTGATAGGAAAATGGGGTCTTGGATACCCCAACAGCATAGGAGATCCACGAAAGCAAGGATTTGATTATCATTTTGGATATTATGATCACTATGAAGCCCATTCATTTTTTCCTTTAAACTTGTACAGAAATGGGGCAATTGTCGATTATCCCTCGAATAGTGCTTTCAATCTGGAAGTATTGTACGATAAAGAAAGAGATCCTAAAAGCTTTGATTTTGAAAGCATGTATGATGGCAATGGAAAACTAAAATACATGTCAGAAAACAATGGTGTTTATGCAGTCGATGAGTTTGATAGAGAGGCCCTAGACTTTATAAAAGCTAATAAAAGCAAACCATTTTTCTTGTATTACACCACTAATTTACCACATGGTCCACAAATCGTAGATGATTTACGTGACTTGACAGATAGGAAAGATATGGAGTTAAGATCAAGAGAATGGGGTGCTATGGTCAAAAGATTGGATATCTCGGTTGGTAAAATTATTCAAGAGTTGAAAAGTGCAGGTATTTATGACAACACGATGATCATTTTTGCTTCGGATAATGGATATGCTATGCACAACCCAATAAGAACCAAAGATGATCAACAAGTATGGAAGGATGATCAGTGGTTAGAAAATAAAGGCCCTTTTCATGGTGGTAAATTTTCAGTCAGAGAGGCAGGCATGCGCATTCCTTTTTTCATTAAATTGCCCAATCAAAAACAATCCCAAATCATCACGCAGCCAGTCTGGCTTTTAGATTTGTTTCCGACATTCGCACAAATGATTAACAAAAGAATACCCAAAAACTTAGATGGGTATTCTCTATTACCAATCCTCCAAGGCAAGGCATCAAACATTCCATTTGATAGACCATTTTACTTCTATAAAAACAATGAGCAATCTGTGAGGATGGGCCCTTGGTTTGCTCATCGAGAACACCCAAATAACCAATTAGAGCTGTTTCTGATTGATGAGGATCAGAACTGCTCCAAAGATCTAAGTGCATTTTACCCTGAGATAGTTAAAAAAATTGAATTGTATTTTAAAACGGTTCACGTACCACATCCTTGGTATTGGAATCCCGGAGAAAGCCAAGCTGATTTTCAGAAAAAACAAAAACTGGCTGTGGAAACCAATCAAAAAATAAAAGCACTCAGGCCCAATCATATGCAATTGATGCCGTGGGAAAAAAGTAAATAAAATGGAAAAGGTTTTAATTTTATTATTGGTTGTATTGTCCTCTTGTTCATTTCAAAATGTAACAGGCCAAAATAAATCTACATTTTCCAAACCAAATGTCATCATAATTTTTACTGACGATCAAGGATATCAGGATTTAGGATGTTATGGTTCGCCCAAAATAAAGACTCCTAATATCGACAAACTGGCTGCCGAAGGAATTAGGTTTACAAACTTTTACGTGAGTGCCTCGGTTTGTACACCTTCTAGAGCATCGCTACTCACGGGTAAATATTCTTTTGGCAATGGTGTAGGAAATGTAATCTTCCCTGATAGAAAAGCATTAGAGCCTGAACAAATTACAATCGCAGAAGTATTAAAAACAGAAGGATATAAGACAGCTTGTTTTGGTAAATGGCACTTAGGTGATTTGGATTATTATCTTCCGCAAAACCAAGGATTTGATGAGAATTTTGGTATCCCGTATAGCAACGATATGTTTATTGGGTCTACGCATAAATTTGCTGATACGGTTCGCTTTTTAAATGGTTATACGCTAGAACGAGCAAAAGAAGACCAACAATTTATTAAAGAAAACTACAATGAACGAAAAAAAATAGTAGATCACGGCATCAAGGAGTTAGTGCCTTTATTTGAAGGTAATAAGATAGTCGAATATCCTTGCAATCAGGCCACTTTAACCCCAAGATTGTTTGATCGGGCAATAAATTTTATTGAAAAAAATAGTAATAAGCCTTTCCTCATCTATTTAACACCTGCTATGCCTCACGTTCCACTTTTTGTTTCTGAAAAATTTAAAAACAAGAGCGAGCGAGGTTTATATGGTGATGTGATTGAGGAGATTGATTGGTATACTGGGGCGTTAATTCAAGCATTGAAAGACAAAAAGATAGATAAAAACACGATCATCATTTTTACTTCTGACAATGGTCCATGGCTTGGTTATAAGGCTGATTCTGGAAGTGCAGATCCATTGCGCGATGGAAAATTTACCAACTACGAAGGAGGAGTACGAGTGCCATGTATAATGAGTTGGCCTGGGCGATGGGATCACGGTAAGGTAAGTGATGAAATTGTATCTTCCGTAGATTTCTTCCCTACCATAGCAAACTATGCGGGAGCTAAATATAATAACGTTCATGGTATTGATATTTCTGCTCATTTAGAAAATAGTAAAAATAAGCTTCCTAGAGACTATGTATTGTATACAAAAGGCACAGAAGTACATGGAATAAGAAAAGGAGATTGGAAATACCTTCCGTATGGGGGTGCTAGAAATGTTGATACAACTAAGCCAACTCCAGAATTATACAATTTAAAAGAAGATGTCTCAGAAAAAACTAATATGAATAAATCAAGACCTGATTTGGTGCAAAAGTTAGAATTAGAGTTGAAATCAATAATGTCGAATTTAAATAAAAATCAAAAATGATGAAATATATTTTTTCTATAACCTTATTGCTATGTTTTGGAAGTTTTGCACTTGCTCAATCCAAACCTAAAGTATGGATATATACCGACATGAGTGATAAAAATATCCGAGGTATCGAAAAGGAAGGATCAGCCAATGACCCTGATGATATTTCGGCAATGGCAGGCTACCTGTTGATGGCCAATGAATTTGATACGAAAGGGATAGTGGTAAGTTCAACGCATAGAAATGTTCATAAAACGAGTCCTAATCAAGCGCAATGGACAGCATCTTATTTTGGGTCAGCTTACAAACAAGACATCATCAACTTGAATAAAAAAATTGGTGGATATCAACCTGAAATGAATTTCATAGAATCATCCATCAAAAGTACAAGTGAGTCTTTTAACCCTACAAAAGATTACAAGTCTTTGGCTAACCACGCTAGCATAAAAGCATTGTATGATTTAGCGTCGAAAGAAAAAGATGTGATAAATGTATTATTATGGGGCTCTGTGACTGAGGCAGCTATTTTGGTCAAACATTGCATTAGTAATAAAAATACTCAACCACTCAAAAAACTCAAGTTTATCGCGCATTGGACAAATTCCTATTGGCATCAAGGAAGTATGGATAAGCCATATGATGTGGCCAATTGTAGGGAAGACGCGAAAGCTTGTGCCTACATGAAAGAGGTGGCAAAATCTGGAGTCATTCAGTACTATGAATGCGCTGCCATCGGTCAACACGGTATTGTAAGCGGTTCTCAAAAAGGAAAACCATATTTTAATCAATTTAGGACTAGCGCTTTAGGAACAATTTTTGTCGATGGTAAATTTGTAAACCACAGTGTGGACCATTCTGATGCAGCCACTTATTGGGCTTTGATGGGCAAATGGGGTGTCTCGTTAAATGATATACCAAGTAATGGTACAAGTACTCCAGAAATAGAGAAAGCGAATGAAGAAAAATTTGTCAATTGGTCACATAGAATACATGACGAACTGGTTAGAAGAGCAAAAATAGCGGGTGGCGATATTACCATAAATTATCCTCCTGACCATTTTGAAAATCCGATCATATCAGGTTTTAACCCAGATCCATCCATTTGTAGGGTAGGTGATGATTTTTATTTAGTCACATCGAGTTTTGAATTTTATCCTGGTATGCCTGTCTACAAGAGTCGTGACTTGGTCAATTGGAATTTGATAGGGTACGGACTACATAGACCTGATCAGGTCAAAATACCAAAAGGCCTAAAGGATTCAAGAGGGATTTATGCGGTAACTATAAGACATCATAAGGATACCTTTTATCTGATTACCACTTGTGTCACATGTGGAGGGAATTTTTATGTCACAGCTACCAACCCTGCAGGACCTTGGAGTGATCCTATATGGCTTGATTCTCCAGGTATTGACCCATCTTTGTTTTTTGATGATGATGGGAAGTGTTATTATACAGGACATGCCAATATCAGTAGAATCACTGATTGGCCTGATAAAAATGGGGTATGGATACAAGAATTGGACTTAAATACAAAAAAACTAGTTGGACCTAGAAAACAGTTGACCCACGGTCATGCTACAAATGCAAGATGGACAGAAGGGCCTCATCTTTATAAGATCAATGGCAAATATATGTTGTTGGTAGCTGAAGGAGGCACAGGATATCATCATGCTGTGACAGTCTTTCATAGTGATAGTATTTTCGGACCATATATTCCAGATCATTCCAATCCTGTATTAACACATCGCAACCTTGGTCAAGATTATCCTATTCATTCGGTAGGGCATTCAGACTTAGTGCAATTACAAAATGGAGATTGGTGGGGTGTAGCACTTGGTAAAAGAAAGAATGATGGTAAAACCTTGCTTGGTAGAGAAAGTTTCTTGACACCTGTTACGTTTGAAGGGCAAACACCTGTTTATAATCCGGGAATAGGCAAGTTAGAAAATAATGGAAAAAGGCCTAACTTACCTTGGAGTCCAGTTCCTTTAGCAGATATCAAAGATCAATTTAAAGGAGATAAATTAGGCCTTCAGTGGAACTTTGCTCGGACACCCCAAGATAACTTCTATAGCTTGGCAGATGGAAAACTAAAGATGAAACTTTTGCCAGAAACCATGGATAGCTTGGTTAGTCCTTCGATGATCATAAGAAGGATTACCCATCACGATTTTTTCATGCAAGCAAAAATGGAATTTAATGCAAAATCACAAAATGAAGTGGCAGGCGTAGCCATTTACAGAGCAAGCACCAACTACTATCAAATGGTAAAAACGCAAAACACCATTAAATTGATCAGAAGACAAGGCAAAAACATAGAAGTCATTGCTGAAAAGCCTTACACTAAAAGTGATGTAATCTTTTCTATTAAAGCAGCGGATGGTAAGATGAATTTTATGTTTGGAGATAAAGAATGGTCTAAGGAATCATTGGCCGAGGGTATTTCTTTGGAAGCAATCTCAGATGAAAAAACACTTGGTTTTACAGGTCCTTTTATTGGTATGTATGCAAGCAGCAATGGCACGTCTTCACAAAATGAAGCAGTCTATGATTGGTTTGATTATGAAGATTTAAAGAAATAAAATTATGATACTAAAGGGAAAATTCGAAAAAAGTTTATGATATTAATTTTGCTCCCTGTAAGTCATTTTATCTAAAATAAAAAAAATGAAAAAACCAGATTACATCATCTTCTTACCGTTTCTAGTATTCTTCTTTTTCACTTCTCAATACTCTCAAGCACAATCCAAGCCCAAAGTATGGATTTATACCGACATGAGCGATAAAAGTATCCCCGGTAAAAACCATATGGGTACAGTCAATGATCCTGATGATATTTCAGCTATGGCGGGCTATTTATTGATGAGCAATGAATTTGAAACGAAAGGTATCGTCGTCGCCAGCACACATAGAAAAGAACATAAAGAAAGTGTAGACCAGGGTAAATGGGCTACATCATATTTTACAAAAGCATATGAAAAAGATATTGCTAACTTAAATAAATATTTAGGTGGATACCCATCAGGAATTAATTTTCAGCAATCGAGTATTAAAGAGAGCTCGGAAAAGTTTGATGTTGGTAAAGATTACAAAGATTTAAGTAATTATACGACTGTAAAAAATTTAATTGACCTAACTAAGAATGAAAAAGATGTTATCAATGTGCTTATTTGGGGGTCTACTACAGAACCAGCCATCTTAGTAAAGCACTGTATTTCCACTAAAAATACTAAAGTCCTAAAAAAGCTTAGATTTATCGCTCATTGGACCAACTCTTTCTGGCACCAAGGAACGATGGAAGCACCTCAAAATGTTGCTAACTGCAGAGAGGATGCCTCAGCATGTGCTTACATGAAAGAGATGGCTAAGTCAGGAAAAATTCAATATTTTGAATGTGGTGCCATAGGGCAACACGGAATTGTGAGTGGTAGTCAAAAAGGAGAAGCTTATTACAACCAATTTAAAACTAGCGAGCTAGGCAAGTTATTTATAGACGGCAAATATGTACAAAATAGCGTGGATCATTCCGATGCAGCCACCTATTGGGTTTTACTTGGGAAGTGGGGGGTATCTCTAAATGATATTCCAAGCAATAGTACAAGTACACCAGAAATAGAGCAAGCTAATGAAGAAAAATTTGTAGCTTGGTCACACAGGATTCATAATGAGGTTCTGAGACGATCAAAAATTGCTGGGTATAATGATAAACCAGATGGGTATACAGAGCAGGTAGGGATATTACATCACCCTGATTTTCTCCCTGCAAATATTACTAGACTTACAGATTTTGGTGAAAGGGCAGCATTCTCTTCTGATGGCAAAAAAGTAGCATTTATGAACAAAACTTTTGGCGATGCCTACGAGATCGATTTACAAACAAAACAGATAAAGCCGTTGACTCAACATTTTTACCATTACGGCTTTCAAAGGGTACATTATTTGTCCAATGGAGATTATTTGCTGACTGGTGCAGACTTCTTTAAAAAAGAAAACCCTTGGGAAGCGCGTAAACCAGAAAATTGTCAGGTTTGGATAATGAAAAAAGATCTTAAGTCTCCGCCAACACCACTTGGCATAACACTAAAAGAAGGCATAGCTGTATCTAGACATGCACTTAAAATAGCTTGGGTCATGGATCCTAATATGTTTTATGCTGAGATTGTCTATGAAAATGGTATACCTAAATTGCTAAACAAAAAATTACTGTTTTCAGAAAAGGATTTGCCCGCACCCGTTAATAACTGGAGGCTAGAGCCCCAAGATTTTAGACCACCCCATGACAATGAACTCATTTTTAATGCCCATTTTCCAAGGATAGTGCACGAGTCAGAGACGATGGGTTTTGATATGAATAGCGGTGAAATAGTAAGCTATTCCAAAAACCATGAGCGATACGATGAACCCGAAACCATTTTTCCAGATGGTAAATCAACTTTGGTAGAAAGTAACAGACATAGACCATTTTACAAAGATTACAAAAGCTGGAATTTGATCGATTTATACCGTCTTCAACTTGATGGTTCTGGAAAAATGGAACGACTCACTTATTTTAATGACAATGAAAATTATAAAGCAAGTAATCCTGTAGTGAGTCCGGATGGCAAACGTATAGCATTTCAGTATGCTAAAATTGATGATGTGACGGGGATTGGGTATGGGATTTTGTTGATGGATTTGGAGAAGTAATGATTAATATCTTCAGATTTGATATTTCATTATTCAACAGGCCTAATTTATTGTAAATACTCAATATTTTAAAAATCTTAGAGATTTTGAGTTTTCAATTATCATAAAATATAACCCACTTTTCAAACCAGAAATATCTACACTACTTGCCTCCTTTATTGAAATGACTTTTTGACCATTTGAATTAAAAATTTCTAATAATTTAGCATGTTTTGTTAGGTTTAAAATTGACGATGAAGGGTTTGGGAAAACAGTGTATTGGTCTTCAATTGATTCGTTTATGCTAGTACTTACCACATCACAACTGTTTATCTGTATATTTTTCGTAGTCATTGGGTCAATCGTAAAATAATCATTTATAGGAAGATCGCTTATACATTTTCCATTTATCGTAACATTGGTAAAGCTAACATTGGACGTAAAAAAGATTTCACCACTTTTCATAATAGCACCTTTGATCACATTTTTAGATGGTATAGGCGTTTGTTGAAAAGCATCACCATTGAAGGTTGCTTGATTTCCGGTAACTACTACATTTTTAAGGTGAATATTATCTATTTTTCCAATCTTACCACCAAAGTCTGTTGGTAATACAAAGTCAGTTTTACCAGAATTTGTTTTAAGATTAACCAAAGCTGGTACATTACCATCAACAGTAAGATTTTCGATTACGACATTGGTACCTGACATGTCAAAATCTTGTTGAGACATGACGATACCATTGTTATTCCCAAGCCCTCTCCATTCGGGATAGATGATGTAGTTGTCCTTAAGTAGGGAATTTTCAGTATTATACGCTCCATCCCATCCTGTCGTAATGATAGATCCATTAAAACCTTGCCAAAAGATAGTATTTGTAACAGTCAGCCCTTTGTTGTACATAGCATCATCACATGCACGAACGAAACAATTTGCGATAGTATTATTGACACCCCAAGGTCGCATGCCGTCATTGTTAGGATGCCATGCCCAAGTTTTAAAATTGCGGTATACATTATTACTAATACCTAGATTGACTCCATGACCAGCACCATCACATACCACAATGCCTTCAATTGTATTAGATCCAGCAGGTGAACTAAATCCAATATGAGCATTATTCGCTGTGTATGAATCTACTCCAGGCTTACCACCATTTTGTGCTAATCGCTCACTCCATTTGAAATCTCTACCAGATAATACACCCCTTCCATATATTTTTACGTTACCGTTCGTCGCATTATAAATTCTTCCATGTACATAAGCTCCACCTTCAAAGTAAACCTTTTTTCCTCTTTTATTAATAGACTTTGCCATATTACTAACATCGTCATATTGTACTTTTAAATCATGGTATCCCTTAGGGAAATATATGATATCTGCATCATCCATTTGTTTTACAGTAGATATTTTAGAATAGACATGAACTTTTGGATCATTTTTTACAGGTACATCCGTTTCTAAGGGATCTCCAAAAATCATTAACATGTGTTTTACTACACCATCACTCGTATGAATATTGTCCTGTGATTTAAAGTTTATACATACATATTTTGGTTCATTAAGTATGATTTCAACTTTTTGACCATTGTTCAGGATTTTTTTATTAATCTTGAATGGGGATGGCACAATTTCTATATCATTGGTGGGAGTGCCAAATATTTTTTCAACGATAATCTTAAGAGGTTTGCTAAAATCTGAAGAAAACATAGTCCAATTAAAAGTTCTACCGCCACGCATTTCTCTGGCAAAGTCAGGTATCTCCAAGTCCTTAGACTTTGATTGGATGACCATAGAATTTAACGTGTCATTACCTTCAATAATAGATACTTTGTATTTGTCAGATAGAATAGCTTCATTTTCAGCAATAGGCCATTCGTAAGTATCAATCTTTTGCGCATGATTTTTCGATATAAATATAAATACAGCAACTAACAAGGCAATATTTTTCTTCATAAGTAAAAATATAAATATTTATTACAAAACTACACATTGATCAAAGCATTTTCAAGTCAGTCATATTTTTTAAATTTAAGAGCAAAACATCGGTACAAGAGAGCTGTTTTGCTACCTTAATTTTCATTTCATTTGTGGTATTATATATTACTTGCAAGTAATGTCTTAGATAAAATAAAATTAAAGTATGAAAATATTAAAAATCATCCTTATTGGATTATTCTTTCAAACACTAATAATTGCACAAAAGCCAAATAAAAATGTAAAACCTTACCCTTATGGCAATCCTGTAATAACCCATATGTATACCGCAGATGCATCTCCAAGAGTATTGCCTGACGGTAGAATGTGGATGGTCACTTCGGTAGACAGTGATGAAGGGGGCGGTTATCCTACTATGCATAAATATCATACTTTTTCTACAGCAGATATGAAAACTTGGGTTGATCACGGGCCAATTTTTAACATTGATGACATCATGCCAAGTACTGTACAAAAACAAGACTGGGCACTTTGGGCACCGGATATGATTTATCGCGACGGTAAATATTACTTGTACTATCCTGTTTGGATTCACCACACAGATTCGGTAAGAACAAATGGAGCTCCAGGTAGGGTTGTTACTTCTTTTATCGGAGTAGCGGTCAGTGACGCTCCAGATAAACACTTTAAAGTTCTAAATCCTAAAATAGAAGGAACTTCAGGCATCGACCCAGCTGTTTTTGAAGACAATGATGGAACATTTTATCTACTATGGGGGCACGAGAAAATAGCAAAATTGAAAGATAATATGATGGAGTTGGAGACTAAAGCTAAGGAGTTAGATCTAGGCACAGACCGATTTATGGAGGCAATTTGGCTCCATAAAAAAAATGACAAGTACTATATATCCTATCATACGAAATATGGAAATAAAATTGATAAAGATAATCCCGATGATCCAAATAGAGACAAATCAGAAATAGCTTACTCCTATGCTGACAACATCCTTGGGCCTTATACATACGGAGGTGTCGTAAATTATGAATTGGGTGTAAATGTCAACAATGGCCCTGCACTACCTGGTAAAAGTTATGTGCCTTGGCGTCTTACGCAATCCAACCATGTAGGCATTGCAGAATACCATGGTCAAGATTATTTATTTTACCATACATCCGCCTTATCATCATGGAGGCAGGATGAGTTTAAAAATATGGGTACATGGACTCAAAGATCGGTATGTATTGACAAGTTAGATTACACGAAAGATGGAAGTATCATTCCTGTGAATCAAACATTAGAAGGTGTGCCTAGTGTTAAAATAAATCAACCTTATGCCGTTTCCCTAAAAAAAGAATCGCCATTAAATATTGAAGCAGGAAAGCCTTTAGTTTTCAAAAATATTAATTTAGGCACTGGTTACTACTTTTTAGAGTTTAATATATCTAATATAAATGGAGTAGGCGATTTAGAATTTAGACTAAATTCACCTACTGGCAAATTAATAGGTACGTATAAAAATGTTAAAAAAGGACATTTCATTCAAGCAATAAGAGGAGCCAATGGCTTAAACGATATTTACGTCATGCTCAAAAATAACAATTCAAATGCTTTTGCGACATTTAATCAACTTGATTTAATAGCAGGGGCTCCAAAAGGTAAAAGCAATTAACTACTAGGGGATGGCCAAGCGATTATTGTTAAAATAAATATCAACAGTGTAAATACTCATTTTCAAAGTCAAAAGAATACGAAAAAGGAAAGGACAAGGTGTATGTTAAAAAGTACGTTAGGTGTAGTGATAAAAACTTAGGGGGCATTTTTTAATTTTCAACGTAAATTTTACTTATTATTGTATTGTTAAAAAGAATATTCTTAATTATAGAATAAACTTATAGTTATAATTTTTAATTTTTATTCAATGAAATATTTGTATGTGTTTTTGATGGTTATTACAACTTTGTTGGTACAAGGACAAAGTAGAAACCAACATTATATTACCAATCAAGCGCCTTTAATTGCACAACCATATACTCCACTACCTTTGGGCTCAATTAAACCCGAAGGCTGGTTAAAAAAAATGCTTTTAACCCAAAAAGAAGGGCTTACAGGACATTTAGACAGTGTGTATTCTGTAGTATGTGGCCCAAACAATGGTTGGCTTGGGGGCTCAGGTGATAGCTGGGAGCGAGGTCCTTATTGGATAGACGGATTGTTGCCTTTAGCATATATACTCGATGATCCAAAGCTCATAGCAAAAGCCAAAGAATGGGTGGAATGGAGCTTAACAAAACAAAGGCCTGATGGTTATTTTGGCCCGATTCCTTTTGATGAAAAAACAATGAAAAAAATTAAAGGAACTCAACAAACGATGAGTGAAGATTGGTGGCCAAAAATGGTTATGCTTAAAGTCATGCAGCAATATTATACAGCTACAAATGATAAAAGGGTTCTTTCTTTTTTTGATAAATATTTTAGATATCAATTGGCCACACTTCCTACCAAACCACTTGGAAAATGGACTTATTGGGCAGAACAGAGGGGAGGAGATAACCTTCAGATTGTATATTGGTATTACAACATTTGCAAAGATAAATATCTACTTGATTTAGCTGAGATCATTCATAAACAAACCTTCGACTAGACTACCAAACTATCAAATAACACCATCAGAAAGCTCAATCCACTCCCTATACTTCACTGTGTGAATGTAGCACAAGGAATTAAAGAGCCTTTGATTTATTACCAACAACATCCTGAATCGAAATATATGGATGCTGTAAAAGAAGGACTTATGGCTTTGAAGGATGTCCATGGATATGTAAATGGAATGTATGGTGGCGACGAAAATCTCCATGGCAATGACCCAACACAAGGTTCTGAATTGTGTTCAGCAGTTGAGTTTATGTATTCTTTTGAAAGTATTTTGCCAATTACAGGAGATGTTTTTTTTGCTGATTACTTAGAAAAAATAGCATTTAATGTCTTGCCAACCCAAGTTGATGACAACTATAAAACAAAGCAATATTTCCAACAAGTGAATCAAATCGAGATAACAGATAAAAGCCGAAATTTTTTCAATGACAGGGTAGGGAGGATCGTATTTGGTACTACGACAGGATACCCTTGTTGTGTGACCAATATGCACCAAGGTTTTCCAAAGTTTGTACAAAACCTTTGGTACGCAACAGCCGATAATGGCTTAGCTGCTTTAGTTTATGGTGCATCTAAAGTAAATGCTAAGGTCGCAAATGGGCAAGAGGTAAGTTTTACGGAAGAAACCAATTACCCTTTTTCGGATTTAATAAAATTTACTTACAATACTAAAAATGATAATACTTTTCCATTTCACCTTCGTATTCCTGAGTGGTGCAATAATCCTGTAATAAAAGTAAACGGACAAATTCAAAAGTACAATAAGGAAAAGATTTTTATTTTGAATCGTAAGTGGTCTGAAAACGATGTAGTAGAGCTTCAATTGCCAATGAATATTGCATTTTCAAGGTGGTACGAAAATTCCTTAGGAATCGAAAGAGGGCCTTTAGTCTATGCTTTAAAATTAGAAGAAGATTGGAGAGAAGTCAAGACCGAAGAATTTGATGATACTTTTTTTGAAGTAACTACTCCTTCAAAATGGAATTATGGCATCATCGAAAACCAAATTAATGCAGATTCTTTAAAAGTTGATATTTCCGCTTCTTATTCCGATTATCCATGGAATCTTCCAAATGCTCCAATTTCAATCAAAATAAAAGGAAGACAGATTCCATTTTGGGAAAAATCAATGAATTCTACAGGCAAAATCCCAATACAATCGCATCCTTATATTGAACTATACACACCTGTTGAAGAGTTAGAATTAATACCTTATGGATGCACCACACTTCGAATTGCACAGTTTCCAGTAATTGATAACCCTAGAAATAGATAAGGCTTTTATTTTTTGCGATGAATCGGGAAGGTCCATACTTACGGAGGTGAACTGCTTATTACATTACAATATAAATGTGAAATGGCTCAGGTGTCTCTTTGGTTGCCTCACGCTACTCGATTATGGCTTCGTGATTTCTTCTTTTTTAAGATGTGGAAACACCTCATAAAAGTTAGAAGCTTCAGATACTGAATTTGCTGAGTCAATTTTGTAAATTGGAATTTGTACATTTTTAAATCTATCAAGAGTCTTATCAACAACCATTAACGGATTCTTTCTTAAATTTCTTTTTGATAATTCTTCTAATCTCATGATTCTTTTTTTAATTGAATTAAGAACGCATCATAATTGATACCTTTTTTAAAGCGAAAGACTTGGTTATTGAGTTTCCCAAATATATCAAAATCTTCAGACAATTCTTCAACTCATGCCTCTTTATTCCCATAAATCCCCTCCTGTACCCTAATATTCCTCAAATACCCCCCCACCGAAGTTTCAAATTCACCATTATATAGCAAACACTCCACAAAATGCTTTTGCGTAGCAAATACACAATCACCTGCAAAGTTGATAGGCTCAAAATGATATTGGTGTTGATAGGCAGGTTCTCCATGTTTTTTGATCATTATGGTACCATCTGGGTGTAAATTAATTTTGCCTAGTTGACCTTCGATGGTGATTTCTCCGAAGGTCAATCTTGGGTTTTCGGCATCACTTTCGTGGTATCGGCTCATATCTAAGATGGCATCATTGCCTCCTTCAAATTCTAGAAAAACCATACCGGTGTCTTCTCCTTTTATAGCTGGATTGAGTTTTTTTAATTTTGCATATACCGTGAGAGGCTCACCAAAATAATATCTTAACGTGTCGATCATATGAATGCCTGTCTCAAAGATCAATAGCCGAGGCATTTCTCTGAAGTAGGGTTGTCTGTCGAGGTAGGCGTTGGATTGCCATCCGTCACCCATACGCATTCTCCAAAGGGTGTTGAGCGGTTTTCCGATGGTATTATTTGTAAGTAAGGCTTTGATGGCTCGATGCCATGGTTGGAATCTAAAATTTTCGTGCACCATGATTCTGACGCCGTATGCTACCGCTAGATTTTGTATTTTTAAAGCATCTTTATAGCTAGGGGCAAGGGGTTTTTGTACGATGATATTGCATTTGTTTTTGGCAGCTAGGGTACATAATTCTAGATGGGTAGAAGGGGGAGTGGCAATATCTACAAAATCAGGCTGGTATCGGTCTAAAGCTTCTTCGAGGGTGCAATGAGCTCCAAAAATTCCATATTTTTCTCCCGTAGATTGCGCTTTCTGAATATCGTGATCGCAAATAGCTAAAATCTCTACTTCTGGCATACGACTCCATGCCTCGATATGAAATTGGGCAAAGTAACCACAGCCAACCACTATGCCTTTTAGCTTTTTATCTGATTTTATCATACACATGTTTTAAAGTGTCAGGAGTACCAACATTACCTGGAAATACAATGTAAGGCATTAATGGAAATTTGGAGGATTCATCTGTTTGCCATACTGATATTCCTTTTTCTACTTGACCTAGCACGATAGCTCTTTTTATATTTAATCCAAATGTGGCTATATCCGATGAGGTAATCCCTCCTTTAGAAATGAAAAACTTGGGTTGGATGCTTAGGTTTTTGATGATAAATACCAAATTCGTTGAAACATTCACGCTCAATTTGAGGCTCTCCGTTTCATCATGCCCGGTGACCAGTTTTCTAGAAGTATACAAAACTACATCGTTTTTATCCGCTAAATGGTCATCAATTTGCTGAGCAAGACTTTTTAAATAATCTTCAACATGGCTCTGATTATGTAATATCCTTTCAACTTCCAATTCTATGGTTTTTATGCCACTTTGTATAAGTTGATTGAGTTGAGCAGTAGTATTTGGAACATGCGAACCTACTACTATTAGTCCTCCATTTTCAATCGGACTATTTTGATAAATTTCATCTTTTGACAGTAATTTGCTAGATTTTACTCCTCCAAAACTAGCTGCAAAGGATGCAGATGTCCTAAATATGATTTTACGTCCACTATTTTTGATTACCGAAGCAAATCGATCAATATGCTCATAGGTGAGTGCGTTGACAATTAAGAATTTTTTAGCATTTTGGATTTTTTCCAATAAAAAAAGGGTGTCAGATTTTTCAAGATTGGCAATGGAAATAGATTGAATTTCGACTTTTTTTATTTGGTTATTGGTTTTTTCGATGATAAATTCAACTAAATTGCTGTGTTGGTATCCAAAGGTCTTGTCTTGGGCATAAGGCGTCTGAGCAATAGGTATCCATTTTTCTTGATCTACTAGATAATGGGTATCATCTTTAGTCAATCTATTCCCCTCAATAAAAGCGGGTATGAATATGGTCAAATAGTCTTCTTGATCCCATTGCAACCCCTTGGCCAATGATGCTACTTCATAAAAAAAGTGCCCTCGAAGTGTAGAATCCCCACGACTGATGATATAAAAATCTTTGATTAAAGATCTTATAGTTTGTCCGATTTCCTCATTCAATTGTTGTGCTTCTATTTGGGATAATGCTCTAGAATTGGTAATGATGAAAAAAACGGATGTCTCTTTCTCCAATTCTGCCTGGATAGACGCTTTAGACCAATCATTAAGCACAGGCACTTGGCTCACAGATTGTGACCCAGTCGGGTCGTCATCCAATATGATAATGGGCTTATAATTGGCTTTCATTGTCATTCGAGTACCTCTATTGAATTAAGTTCTGGAGATCCTCCTCTGTTACCCGATCCACCAATGATATAAACTTTATTTTTGATCTTGACAGCAGAGGTGCCGTGTCTACCCGTATTGAGTGGAGCCATTTTTTGCCAACTAAACTTTTTTACATCCAAAGCTTCTACTTCATTATGAGCTGTTCCTTGACTAATACTTTCACCACCGATGATTAACAATTTTTTATTGTATTCTACCGCAGCGGTTCCTGCTCTAGGCGTAGGAATGTTAAGATGTGTAGGGAGTGTAGTCCATTGATTGAGCTTAAAGTCGTACATGTCTACTTCATTGACAGTAAGTTCAAAAACCTTTTTGATGATGCCGCTTGACATTCTTCCTCCAGCAAGGTATAAAGTATTGTCTATCACTACAGCTTGGGCATGATCTCTTGGTCGCGGTGCATCTGGCAATTGTTGCCAAACATTGGTTTTGGGATCGTATACGTCAAACCACGCTACATGGCCATCCCAATGCCCGTCTTGAATACCACATATCAGATAGATCTTATTGTTGTGCACAAAAGCACCTGCCGAGCCCCTTAGTCTATCATTTGGAATGTCAGGACCTTTTCGCCACTCATCCTTTTTCGGACTGTATATCCAAATCTGATCGATTGGTTTTTCGTGGGGATATGGGCCAGTAAAAGCACCTAAAACCCATATTTCGTTTTTATAAGTGATGGATTGAAAGTGATGCATTTCAATGGGCGTTACCACTTTTTTAGTCCAAGATTTAGTTTTTGTATTATACTCTTCCACAGGCTTTACCCTTCTCCCACCTAAAAGGTAGATATGATCCTTAACGGCAGCTAATGAGTTTTCGTGGCGATGAGTACATTCATTCTCAGTTATTAATGTTGTCCAAGTTTGAGCAAAGGTGTGGTAACTTAGCAATACAATAAAAGAGAAAAGTGGAATTATTCTTTTCATATAAAACTTTATTTTACTAACGCATCAAAACCAACTTTGCCATGAAAACCCAATCCTAATCTTTAGCAGCAGCTCCAATATCCTTACCCACCGCGGGTTTTTCTTTTTTCGGAAGATATTGCTTTAATTCATTGACAACCATTTGGTGTTCTTTTTCAGAAACAATATTCTTCCATTCATAAGGATCATTGACCACATCATACAATTCCTCACCACCTTTTGCATACATAATATATCTGTACTTTTCGGTTTTTACCGCATGATTACCCTCTTTAAAAGTAATAAGCGCTGGAGTGTCCCATGCTGCTTTTGGATTTTTAAGCAATTTTGCCACACTTACACCTTCATTATGGGCAGGTATGTCCAGTCCATTGAGTTCAGATAGGGTAGGGAAGATACTAAGAAAATCAACTGACCTATTGCATAAAGATCCTTTTGGTGTCACTCCTGGTACGACCCAAATCAAAGGAGAACGTGTAGCTTCTTCCCATAGCGAAAACTTACGCCAATGATGTTTTTCTCCTAAATGCCACCCATGGTCACCCCAAAGAACGATCATCGTATTTTCTCTCTCAGGAGATTTTTCATAAGCATCTAATATCCGCCCTATTTGAACATCGGCATAAGCTATACAAGCTAAATAAGCCCTAATTGCTTCTTTCCATTGCTCTTCACCGCTTAATTTATTGTGGTCCTGATTAGGGTTGGCCATAGTGACTCCTTCTGCTGGTAAATCATCAAGGTCATTAGGATTAAATGGAGGTAAGTTAATAGACTCAATAGGGAACATGTCAAAGTATTTTTTTGGAACATTCCACGGCATGTGTGGTCTAAAAATCCCCGAGGCTAGGAAAAATGGTTTTTCATGTTTTTTGCCAAGTTCCTCCGCTGCCCAATTGGCCACGTGATAATCCATCAACACATCATCATCCGCATCCAATTCAGCCCATTTAATACCGCCAAATTCACCTTTTTTTACTACATTTCTGTTGGCTTGATTTACACCACCATCAAAAAAATAATCGAATTCTTCCATGCGATCAAAGCCTCCGTGGTAAATTTTCCCACCACCTAATATTTTATAGCCATTATTTTTAAAATGGGTAAACATCGTTTTGTCTACGGGTATACCTTTTCGCCAATCATCTGAATTGTCATACACACCACTGCTGGAAGGTCTGATACCACTCATCAAAGCAGCTCTCGATGGGCAACACGCTGGTGCAGCACAATGCGCATTGGTAAAACTGACTCCCATGGCTGATAATCGATCCAAATTTGGCGTTTTACATTGATTATTTCTTCCAAAATAAGTTATCCAGTGATTTAAATCGTCAACTGGAATGAATAAAACATTCATTTTTTGACTTTTAGGTGCTATGTCCTTTTGAGAAATACAACCTAAAAAGGCGAGCATAATAAAGGCAATTTGAATGTATCTATTCATTGTTTTATTTCTTTATGGTAATTAATGCAACCCAATCTTTTTGGTCAGGTTTGTTTAGATTTTTAAAACTGGATTTTGATCCCATTTTCCCAGATCTTGGGTCATACCATTGTACATCGTATTTACCTTTTAAACTTAGAGTAGATTGTTCATTAGCTGGTATGTAAATGCAGTAGATTTCATCTTTTTTGGCAAACACATAGTCCTTTGGATTTTGGGTCAATTCATCCATACTTAACATCTCGTTGTAAGGTAAATACTTTCTAAAAAAATCGAGTGCATATTTTGCTTGCTCGTATTTTCTAGCTCTCGATCTATGATCTTCATTATTTAAGTCATTACTTTCACACTGATATCCGTAGTAATATTCTACGCCCATACCGCCAGCCAGCAGGGTAGCCCAAAGTGCAACTCCTCTTATTTCATCAGTGTTATCTTTTAACTTACCGATATAACTTGGATGATCAAAATCGACAGTAACTCCATCTGATGCCTTTCCTTGCTCATCATTACAAATCACCCAAGGCTTTCCTGTTAATTCTGAAGCTTTTACCCAATGTTTTACTTGTTCGTGGATATCTTCTTTGTGCAATTGAAGCGAAGCACCCGTCAGTTCACTTTGAAACCCTACCAAATTATCATAATAGTATCTAAAATTAGGGCGTTCCGCATTGTCCTTTTTGTGGTCAAAAGGAAAAGTATGTTGCACTACATGGTTTTTATATGGGTCCAAATGTCGGATATAAGATGCAGTCTGTTTGACTAAATCCACATCCACATTGGTTTCTTCACTTAGATTCCAATTGAGGGCAAGGTGATGGCTGAATCTAGCAATCAATTCTCTGTAGTATAATTTTCTTTCTCTACTCAACACAGATTTGCCCATTTTTGAGACCGCTTCATTTTCAAAAGTTTTGAAATGAAGAAACATACCTTTAGTTTCTGCATAGTCAAAAACTTGTTCCCATTGTGCCAGTTTCGATACATCAAACCGATCTTGAATCAATGCTTTTTCCCAGGCTTTAGACTCCTGAGATGCTCTTATAAACAACGAATCCTCTTTCACCAAATGTGGATAAACACATCCATCATCACCATCTACCGAAAAAGTAAGAAAGGAAAAAGCGTTCATTCCCATCTTATGCAGATAGTTTATGGCTCCTAAGATATTCTTACCCTTTCCATCTTTCCAAGTATATTGGGAAGCACTTTCTTCATAATCTTGAGCATGAGGAACCCATGTTTTTAATAATTTTAGGTAGTCCTTACCCAGTTTGCCATACCCATCCAATGTGCCATCAAAGTCTTGGAAATGCAGCATGTTTTCAGGTGAATCTGCTCCTGCTTTGACCATATATTCACCTGTCTCCGCATATTTTAAATACCGTTTGCCTACATATTCCAATCTTCCATTGGCTCTGTTGTCGGGTAAGTTTTTATCATTTTCTTTAATGACTAATTCTCCCTTCTGCCCATCAAAATATCCTGCCGATATCGTGCTACCTACAACTGCAGCATCTTCTCCAGCTTTAAATCTAGCTTCATATTGCCATTTGCCTATTTTTGGTGGGCTAAGATGCACTCTCCACTTATTTCCGTAAATTGCAGAAGTATTTTGTGAATTGCCATCCGCAGCATAAAAACCAGGAACAAGTAAAACCGGACTTCCCGATTCGTGAGTAAACAAAACGTCTAGTCGGTAATAAGTAAATGGATTTGGCATCGCCTTTTCATCCGTCATTGGCCCCTCGAAATCTATGGTTACTTTATGCCATTTTTTCAATTCTCCTTGGATGTTTTGAGCATCCAAATGTGGCTGGTGTATTATCAAAATTGTTGATGATAAAAAGAAAAATTTAAATATAGTTTTTATCATAAATTATGTGCATTTAAATTCATGCATAGATAAACAATTTTAGATGAGTTGCTTTGTTGGATTGTTCAATTTTAAAGCTCTAATGTTTAAAAGCAAATTTTAACTAAAAAAAAAGGTAGAGATACCCATAAATACCTCTACCTAATAAACATCAAACCTTCCAAAACTCACTACTAATTAATCTTGGAATCTCAACATTCATATTAAAATCTTTTTAATACATAATCGTTCCAATAAGTATGTTATTTTTTTGATATTAAAGGATATTTAACTAAAAGCAGGTAAATAGTTGGATATAATTAGTTGTTTGGCAATAAATTACAGATTAATTTTTCTTAATAAATTTGACATTGTCATTGTCAACTTCAAAAGATTTTTCACTTTGGTTTTCTTTAATTTGGGGGATGGCAGCAACTCTTTTTCTGGGAAAAAATACTTCTTGGATGCCTATTGGCCTATTGTCAAATTCAAGTTTAAAGCCTTCTAATCTTAAACCTGTGTGATCAGTGCCTTTCATGGGTAAAATCTTTGATTGTGGGTTGCCAAAATGCCTTATCTCATTGATTTTCCCACTTTCAAAGAGGAATAGGAAATTACTGGCTTCTGTGGTATTGGCTCCGATGTAAGACTTATCTTTATCGTCTTTTAGGTAATACAACAATTGTGCATTCCCCTCAACCTTTATTTTTTCGAGTTCTCCATCTTTAAAATTTCCAAATGTATTTCGACCCTTTATTTGATTATAGAATTTAAAATCTTCCGTCGAGATGATAAAGGCATTTTTTTGAAGTTTTAATCCAGACACTTTTTTGTTTTGCAACTGTATGGAAATGGTATCAGCAGTCATTTGAGTAGAATCTGTCCAGATGATTGGATCATAGAAAAGTGTAAAAATCGAATCTGTACCATTAAAAAACAAAGAATCGGACAACATTTGCATATCCTTTTTGTATACAACGACTTCTTTATTGACCACTAAATATTGTATGGTATCGATCTCTTTTTGCTTTTTTGTGTCTTTCTCAAAATTAAATAAGTCTAAGGCTAACAAACTATCCACAACGGTCATCTCAATGGTATCGTAATTGATGAGCTCTTGCTGGTAATATTTACTTAAAATGTATGATTTAAAGGTCTTTTTATCCAATTTATGAACATCTAAACTATCTAAATTCATATGAAAATAAACTACCGACTTCTTACTTATACTTGACAATGAGTCTAAAACTTTTATTTCCCTTCTATCTATGATTGTTCTATAACTTAACAGTGTTTTACCAGAAATATAGATAGAATCTCCATCTTGATTTGAAGCATAGACTGGTTTTTTACCCTCAACAGCAGTAGCCTTTACATACTTTGTATCTCCGTTAAAATCTAAAGTGTCAGCCCAAAGTTGGATATTTTCGGTGGTATCAGCGTAGATTACATTGCCAGTCGCATAACCAGCTTTTGATTTCTTGTCATACTTCACATATTTGCCACTTAGTGTAGTACTGCCATCTACGATCTTACTTTCACCTTTGATGGTGATGGCTTCGGTTTTTTTGTTGTAAGTGATGCTATCTCCAGTGGTTCTATTTGATTTGCCAATGTAAACAGCGTTTGTTTCTAGTGCTAAACTGTCTAATTTTTTATTATAAAAGATGCGTCCGGCGGTTGCGCTATCTGAGGGAGTATAATAAATGCTATTGCCCGTTAAACTGAAAATATCATTGGTTCTATCTACAAAAATGGTATCAGCAGAGGCTGTAATGGTATCCTCTTTATATTGGGCATTGTCATAGAATTTGCCGATTTTGGTTTTGTTATTAAAGTTGCCATTTTCGCTGTAAAGGGTAGCATTGTTTGTTTTGACGATTCCTGGACTCGCCCATGATGATTCGTCCTGATCTGTTAAATATCTCAGACTATCGGTCGTAATATAAAGGCTGTCAGATTCGATACTCACTTTTTCGTAAAACCAGGCTTCTTTGATCTTCGTATCGTAAACTCCAATTTGACTTTTCAGGGTGGTTTGTTCGGTCTTCATCAAAGCTTTCTTGGTGTATCGAGCTATTTTTGTCTCTGTGTTGTATTCCAATTCTGTGGTGTAGAGTGTGTCTTTTCCATTAATCAAAATCACATTACCAATTAAATAAGCAAGATTTTGATCTCCATCATAAATTAACGTATCTGCATATGTTTGGATGGTGTCATTTTGTAAGATAGATACTTTGCCATTAGCATAAAGTACGTTTTCTTTCATGATTGCATTGTCGCAAAAAATAAAAGCACCTTTGTGATAAGCTTGCACATTGCCAATATAACTGGTTTGGGGTGGGGTAGTCTTGGTTTCTGCTTTAGCTAAATCTGCATTACGTATATATATTTGCTCCTTCTCTTGGGAAAAAAGATTTACAGAACTGTACACAGTAAGGATTAAAAAAACTAAATACTTGCAGAAATTATACTTCATGTCAAAAAACTAACGAGCCGATGTGTGTCGATGTTACTTTTTTGTAGGTTTTTTACTTGTGAATGTCCCAGGTAACTCATTTTCAATCCAAGATTTTACTGTTTCAAGCGTTACTATTTTAAGATTGTCTGCTGTCAATTTACCATCGTCACTCTTAGGTATCTTCACATTACTTTTCTTGTATTTTACGTATGGCCCCCATCTTCCATTTTCAATAGATATTTGTTCTTCGGGCCAGTGTTGGATATACCTATTGGCTTCTTTATTGATTTTTTCTTCTACAAGATCGATGGCATCTTTCTCAGATAGTTTATCTATGTCGTACTTTTTAGGTATATTAACATAAAGGTCTCCCCATTTAACAAATGGACCAAATCTACCCTTACCCTTTGTGATTGGTACACCTTTGTACCGTGCTACGGGTTCACTTTCTTTAAGTTTTACATCGATGATTTCTATCGCTTGATCCTTACTAACGGATAGAGGATCGGTCCCTCTGCCTAAATTGGCATAAACATCCCCCAACTTAATATAAGGGCCAAATCTACCGTTGCTTATGATGAGTTCTTCACCTTTATACACACCAAAAGATTTTGGCAATTGAAATAAATCCATGGCCTCAGCAAAAGTGATAGATTCCATAGATTGCTCTTTTTTTAGGTTTGCAAATCTTGGCTTTTCTCCTTCTTTCAATTCTTCTTGATCACCAATCTGGACGACAGGTCCGTATCTAGTTATTTGTACCAAAACCGAATGACCCGAGACGGGGTCTTTACCTAATACACGCTTACCTTTTGCCCTTTCTGCATTCTCTTTTGTGTCTTCTACAAGTGCGTGAAAAGGTGAATAGAAGTCTTTAAGCATCGTCTTCCATTCAAAATTTCCATTGGAGATTTGATCTAATTTATCTTCTACCTCAGCAGTAAAAGAATAATTCATTACTTCATTAAAATTCTGATCTAGAAAATCTGTAACGATCATACCGATATCAGAAGCATAAAGTCTATTGGATGTACTACCTGTTATTTCTGTTTCTGTTTTTTCGGTTATGACACCTTTTTTAAGCTCTATTTTTTGGAATTTTCTTTCTTCTCCTTCGCGACTTTCTTTGGTGACATACCCACGTTCTTCCTCCATGATTTTACTGATGGTAGGGGCATAAGTCGATGGTCTACCGATCCCTAATTCTTCCAATTTCTGGACTAGACTTGCCTCTGTATATCTCGAAGGTGGCCTTGTATACCTTTCTGTTGCTGATAAATTATTAAGATCTAAAATTTGACCGATAGAAAGCGGTGGCAAAATTCCTTTTCCTTCTCCTTCCTCATCTTCGTCAGTACTTTCCATGTACACAGCAAGAAAACCATCAAATTTAAGAACCTCTCCTTCAGCTAATAAGATCGCTTCTCTTATAGTACTAATTGAAATGTCGACATTGGTTTTTTCCAAAAGTGCATCTTCCATTTGAGAAGCAATAGTCCTCTTTCTGATGAGATCATAAAGCTTTTGTTCGTCACTACCACCTTCTATTGTTTTATTTTCAATATAGGTAGGTCTGATCGCTTCGTGCGCTTCTTGAGCATTGCTTACCTTGTTCTTATATTTCCTTATTTTGAGGTATTTTTCTCCAAATTCGGCATTTATTTGATCTGCAATACCTGCTAATGCTGTCTCACTTATATTTGTTGAGTCCGTTCTCATATACGTAATATGTCCAGCTTCGTAAAGTCGTTGAGCAGTAGACATTGTCCTATTTACACCGAAATACAATTTTCTACTGGCCTCTTGTTGAAGAGTAGAGGTAGTAAAAGGTGCAGCCGGTTTACGGGTTAAAGGCTTTTTTTCAATTTTTTCAATTTTGAAAGTAGCACCATTCGCTTTTTCCACGAATGTTTTGGCATCTTGGATCGTATCTATTCTGTTTTTAAGTTCTGACTTGAGTAATACAGCGTCACCTTTGTCATTCTTTACATTGAATATTGCCGAAACCTTAAAGTAAGCTTCGGTAGTAAATTCATTGATCTCTCTTTCTCTTTCTACGATTAGTTTTACCGCTACAGACTGCACTCTTCCAGCAGACAACTTTCCTTTTACCTTTCTCCAAAGTACTTCCGAAAGTTCAAATCCGACCAATCTGTCCAATATCCTTCTTGCCTGCTGTGCATTGACTAAATCAATGTCGAGCGTTCTTGGATTTTGTACTGCTTTTTGGATTGCAGGTTTTGTGATTTCACTAAAGGTTATTCTTTTAGTTAAGATAGGCGATATATCCAAAACTTCGCATAAATGCCAAGAAATCGCTTCTCCTTCTCTATCTTCATCCGTTGCTAGCCAAACTTCCGAAGCTTTGAGTGAGGCATCCTTAAGTTCTTTAACCAGTTTTCGCTTTTCGATAGGAACAATATATTTGGGTTCAAATCCATTTTCAATATCTACAGCCTTATTTCCTTTATCGAGGTCTCTAATATGTCCATAACTCGATTTTACTTCGAAGTCATTTCCCAAATATTTTTGAATTGTTTTTGCTTTTGCAGGGGACTCTACAATGAGAAGTTTTTTACTCATCCAGAAAAATTATTGTTTATAAAATTCTGCAAAGCTAAAATCAATTTATGAAAAACCAAATTTAAACTTGTACTTAATAAATTTAATTAGATTTTGAATCAAATCGGATATTTGATAACGTTAAATATGTGAATCAGAAATCATTCATTAATAAGTATTCAAATGGTTTTTATATTCACAGGCCCTACATCCATAATTTGTTAACTTTCACAAAGTTCCTTCAACTTATCGAGCGCTCTTGGGTAATGTTCATTCATATAATCTGTAAATTCTTCCGTAGTGTCTAAGTCAACAATTACCATGGTACTACCATTATGTTCATCGAAAGTATAGTTTTCAAATCCATTCGCCCATTTTTCCACATCAGGACCCTCTGTAATTTCCTTACCACTTGTAAGAAGACCATAATGTTGAATAGAAACAAATTGATTAGGAATAATTTCTGCTATTTTAGAAACCATACCGCCTTTTTCTCCATGTTCATCAACTCCAATAAATAAAACTTTATTTCCTTTCTCCCAATTTCCTTCGTAAGTGGAAGTAGGGTTAAATTCAGCAGTCCAATGTTCATATGTTGATTTACTATTTATGCCAAGCATTAGGTCATAAACCTTTTCCGAAGGTGCGTTGATGCTTACTTTGAATTGTAGTTTTTTCATGATATCTAAATAATCTTTTTTTTTGTTTTAAAAATACATTTGTAATACCAAAAATATGTAAAATAGAGGTCAGAATGCTCATAAATTCAATTAAAGTTAAAAATGGCAATGTCATTATTAGTTTTTGTCACCATTTTTGACGCAAAGATGTCGCCAAAAGAATTGTGGTTTTTTTGTTTTCCACGACCTGAAGGTCGCGGTAACTAAAAAGTTATTGAATTTAACAAAGTAGAATTAATTTTTGACTAAAAATTTAGTTTAAAGTCGATAATTATGAAATAGGTTTAGCATAAATAAACATACCCTATTGCCCAATCGGTATTGTAATTCCAATAATGGGATAAGCTCCTGACTGTTGATAGTTATGATGCGTTAGGTCTTCACTGATGTCAAATTCGATCAGATGTCGATCCACATAGGCATCTAACACCGTCACCAAATGAGCGATACTCATGTAAACCCATGCATATTCCTTTTTTTGTAGCCAAAAGCTCCTAACTTTTTGAGCATCATTTGCGGAACTGTAAATAGGATTAGGTTTTCCAGCTAATAAATTACGATAGATTTCGTCAATTTCGTTATATTCCTTTCTTGTATAGTATACCCAATAACCAGCAGCACCGTCAATAGTTAAAGCCAAAGGTATTTTAAACCATTTCTTATTGTATGCTTGCCCTGCTCCTGGAATGACTAAAGAGTACAATGCAGCACGACCTGGATTACCTTCAAAAATTGTCAGAAATGTATTCCGTTTATTTTCCTTTGTTTTACCTACTTTAGAAGTATCACTTTCTATGAATACATTTTCTTGATCATTTTGACAAAATAGATGAAAGCTTGTAAATGAAAAAAGCAATAAAAAGATTAGTCTAACATTCATAGAACAAATTAATTCTTCGCTTGAATAACGATTACGATGCTCGTGATGTTATTCAATCTCTTTGAACAACTCATATATCTTATTGAACTCTTCATCAGATTTAAAAGGAATATTGATAGCCCCCTTACCTTGCGGATTGCGTTGAATTTGAATCTTCACACCAAATAAATCAGAAAGTTCATGAGATATTCTGTTGATTTCTGCATTTACAGGAATACTTTTTTCTTTTATAATGTCACTTTCTATCGATGAACCTTCCGGTTTATTTTCTTTAAGATAAGCTTCAAGTTGTCTTACACTTAGGCTTTCGGATATTGTTTTTTTGTAAGCCTGAATTTGTTTTAATAAATCATCTACTCCTGCTAATGCACGGGCATGACCCATAGAAATAGTATTGCTCTTGATGGAGTTTTGTATCTCAGGAGGTAATTTTAGAAGTCTAATGTAATTGGTTACAGTAGATCGATTTTTACCAACTCTTTCTGATAATGTTTCATGTGTCAAAGTACATTCGTCTATCAATCTTTGGTAAGAGATGGCAATTTCTATAGCATTAAGGTCAGATCGTTGTATATTTTCAATCAATGCCATTTCAAGCATTTCTTGATCGTTGGCAGTACGGATGTACGAAGGGATCTCTCTTAATCCAGACATCTTGCTAGCTCTAAACCTTCGTTCACCACTGATGAGCTGGTACTTTGTTCCATCTAATGATCTAAGGGTCACTGGTTGAATTAAACCATGTATTTTAATACTTCGAGCTAACTCCATTAGTTCTTCTGCATCAAATTCTGTGCGTGGTTGAAAAGGATTGACCTCAATGTCTTCTAAAGCTATCATAGCTACATTGGTATTGAGCTCTTTTACGATTTCTTTTTTAACTTCTGGGCTTTTGGTATTTTCGATATTGGTTAGAAGTGCCCTTAATCCTTTCCCAAGTTCCTTTTTTTTATTCATCATTTAAATTAGTTTGAGGTGTGTATGTAGCTGCGTTTTCATCACTGTTTTGTTTAAGAACCTCCATTGCAAGATTAAGAAAATTAGCTGAACCCTTATTAGCAGCATCATAGATAATCATGGGTTGGCCTAAACTTGGTGCTTCTCCTATTTTACTATTTCTATGGATAATGGTATCAAATATTTTATCTGAAACGATGTCTTTGATTTCCTCAATAACCATATTGGCCATTCTCAATCTTTTGTCGTACATTGACATAACAATACCTTCAATTGTCAAATTTGGATTAAGAGAAGACTGTACCAAATTGACCGTATTTTTCAATTTACCATAGCCTTCCAATGAGAAGAACTCACATTGTACGGGTACTAAGACCGAGTCTGCTGCCGTCAATGCATTGATGGTAATAAGTCCTAAGGATGGTAAACAATCAATAATAATAAAATCATATTTTTTATTTATTTTATTGATTAATTTTTTCATCCTAAATTCTCGCTCCTCAATATCCACCAATTCTACTTCTGCACCAACAAGATCAATAGAAGAAGGTAAAATATCTAAATTTGGAGAATTTGTGGCTAAAATAATGGTGTTAGGGTCAACTTCTTCAACAAGACAATCGTATAAACTACCTACAATTCTATCACTGTATACGCCTAATCCTGAAGTCGCATTAGCTTGAGGATCACTATCTATGATTAAAACATTTTTGTCTAAAACACCTAAACAAGCTGCTAGGTTAATGGCAATTGTTGTTTTACCAACGCCACCTTTTTGATTAGCAATTGCAATTACTTTTCCCATTGATAATGTTATAATTTTATTGACTCACCAATTTTTGGTAAAATGAGTGTTTTGTTTTTTTGCTTAAAATGATCTATTGCTTTTTGGTGGTCTATTTTAATCCATGGAAATGTGTCAAAATGACAACCTATTATTGTATCACATTTTATAAAATCAGATGCAAGACTTGCGTCTTCAAACCCCATTGTATAATTATCTCCGATTGGCAAAATAGCCATGTCAAGTTTAGGACAAGTGATAGGAATGAGTTGCATATCCAAGGTCAGAGCTGTATCTCCAGCAATGTAAATACAAGCTTCATCATTCCAGAGTACAAATCCTGCTGCGGCACCAACTCCTGTCCCGTCAGGCATTGTTCCAGAGTGTATGGCACTCACCATTTTTAAAGTTCCAAAATCAAACGAAAACTTACCTCCAATATTCATTGAATGGACAGTAATACCATTATTTTCGTACCATGTTGCAACTTCATAGATTGCAATCAAGGTGGAATTACTGTTTTTAGCAATTTCTAAGGCATCAGCGACATGATCATAGTGCCCATGAGTCAGTAGGATAACATCAGCTTTTAGAGCAGAAACATTTATTGCTGAAGCTAAAGGATTAGGGCTTATCATCGGGTCAACCAATATTGTTTTACCCATTGTCGTGATGTAAAAACAAGATTGCCCCAAATATTTTATCTCCATTGTACCGCTTTTAATATTTTTTAACTTCCTATAATTTTTAATTTCGGAGGCACAAAGGTATATAATTTAAGCGATAATGGGACTATTATCAATTTTAAATTTATGGGTTAACTGCTAATTAGAACCTCAAATTGTAGGGTTGATGAATATAGTAGCAAAGATTGTATAGAAGCGACTTGTAGGCATAGGTGGCATGGATTGGATTGATGCGGCATAGGGGCATAAATTGCAAAGAGGTATAGATTGCATAGAGGGTTAGGGTGAATAGCAAAGATTGCACAGTGGGGTAGGATATACGATCTAATTATATTCTTTTTGCAAAGAATTTAGGTTGAAAACCTATAATAATTCTTCAAATACTAAATTTAATTGAACTAAGTTATCATTTATTTGGTTTATATGGCAATAAAAAGAAATAAGGATGATATTAGTCATAAGCGGTACAGACCGTAAAGGGAGTAAAACTAAGATAGTAGCTGACCATGTCTACAGTTATATAAAAAACAATACAGATGAAGAGGTTAGGTATTTTGACCTACAAGATTTACCTATGAGTATGTTCAGAAAGGACTTTTATAATGGTGAGACAATGCCTGAAGAATTGAAAGATATTCAAGATGAATTGTTGGTACCTTCTACAAGTTGGGTAATCATAACACCTGAGTATAATGGAAGTTTCCCAGGTATATTTAAGACGTTTATTGATGCGGTTTCAGTTAGAAAGTACAAACAAACTTTTGGCTATAAAAAAGCTGCCTTGATTGGCGTATCAGATGGAAGAGCTGGCAATATACGAGGAATGGACCATTTAACTGCCTTTTTAAATTACCTTAAATTTACCATCTTTTTTGACAAATTACCAATCTCAAATATAGGCATGAGCATTGAGGATGGCGAACTTAAAGCTGAAGCACAAAAAACGATAAATACGTATTTAAACACATTCTTACAATGGACAAAAGTGATTGAACTGGCTATCTAACTAAATTAAGTCTAAAAGAATGATTCGAAAAAAAAAAGAACTGATTTACACCAGTTCTTTTTTTTTTTTAACGAGATATTACAAACGTGAATTTACTTAATCCACCTTTTTTCTTCTTGTTTTGAAAAGCTCAACAATTTCTTTTTCAGTCAAAAATCCTAATTCTTTGAACGTCGAAGAAACATATTTTCTAACATCTTGATAATCTCTAGCTCTCTTATCTTTAAAGTCATTCATACACTTTGTGATAAAAATCATACTGGTATTTTTTACCTCTTGCTTGAATCTTTCGTTATTGAAAATACTTAAATAAGCTATGATAACTTTGTTAATTTCAAAATAGTCAGCATAATTATCAGGTTCAATATTTTTCAAAAACTTATTGATATATATTAGAACTGACGATCTTAATACTTCATTTTCTATTGACATCCCTGGGTGATGCTCATAGTATTCTCTTACTTTCTCGATAGCATCTATATGAACAAAACCTTTTGAGTGCAACTCATTGGTTGTGTCAAAGAATCGTATAATTTGCTTATCTTTAACTTCAACTAATAATTTACCTAGATTATGTTCATCCTCAGGTTCAATACTTAACTCTTTTGTTGTGTGAAGACTATCATAAATTTGGAAAAATTCATTTTTAAAATCTGTTCTTTCGGTCGCAATTTTATTAATTGCTTTTGTAAATGTTTTAGCCGTTTTATCGTCTAAGTTATATTTTAGGCCTATGATAGTCAAAAGCTCTAAATATTGATTAGAAGGGTAAAGTTGTTCATTACTGATAAATCTGGTTAAATGATCCATTAAGCTACTATTGTCTAAAGACCTTGATGCTCTGTGTACTATAAAAGTTCTTAAAGCATAAAACGAGCTTTTTAATTCTGCAATCGTATTAGGAAACTCAACAGATTTAAAGTTTGACTTATTTAATTGCATTGAATAATTTTCATAGAGCGCCTTTCTCGCTTTTAAGTCTCTATACTTATCATTTCTAAAGGATGCTAAGAATTGGATAACTTTTTTATTTTCAATACTACTTTGTAAATTGGTAATCCAAATATCACTACTTAGAGCAAAGCCAACTTGGATGGTTTGTCCAATTCTCTTTTTTAAGTTTTCAAAGTTTGCTGAATTACAGATAGTTAAAAGAATATCTCTAAAGTGTTGTTGTGGTTTTCTGAATTTAAAATTTTCATCTATCTCTCCTCTTAACACAGAATATCCAAGAATTCTTGGAAGAAACAACCCTTCAAAAGAATCATCTAGTAAAGCTTTTTCTAAGCTTTCGAGTTGTAGAGGGTGATGATCTGCTACTGAATTATACAATTCTTCAATGGATGGTTCGAAGGTATCTTGTAAAGTTTTATATATTTCCTCATCTTCATCCTCAAGATATTGAGCTAAGATTTCAGAAGATTGGATACCATTTTTGATTTGATCTAGGATATCCTCATATTTTTTTTCAACTGCTACCATAATTTAAATTTCTATAATTAAAAATAAATTTCTACAAAAGATTTTCGGGCTTATAAAAGTAGACCTGATAAAGAACAAATCCTTTATCAGGTCTAAAATCACAAATATATACTTTATTAAGTTAAAAAAATGGATAAAAATCCAAGTTTTTAAAACATTTCATTATACAGTTTCAGAATCTCCTTCTGTTGCTTCTGATGCTGCTACTTCTTCAACAGCTGGTGCTTCTTCAACAGCTGGAGCTTCTTCAACAGCAGCTACTGCTTCTACAACTGGTGCTTCTTCTACAACAGCAACTTCCTCAACTGCTGGTGCTTCTTCAACTACCGCCTCTGGAGTTGTTTCTACAGCTACAACTTCTTCAACAATTGGTGCTTCTGCAACAACACTAACTTCTTCTTCTACTTGGAATGCAGCTCTATCTTCATCAGCAGCTGCTATTACTTTTGGTGCTTTTGCCTCTCCAGATACTTTTTTCAAAAATTCAGATTTTTCAGCAGATATTTTACTTTTTCTAGCTGCTACTTTAGCATTTTTGATATCTATAAGTGCATTTAACTTAGTGTCCGCTTCTTCTTGAGATAATTTGCCTTTTTTAACACCAATTTCAAGGTGTTTTTTGTACATCACGCCCTTGAATCTTAGGATTGCACTTACGGTGTCAGTAGGTTGTGCTCCTTTCATCAACCAATCGTATGATCTTTCAACATCAAGTTCGATAGTTGCAGGTACGGTTAGTGGATTGTAAGATCCTAATTTTTCGATAAATTTACCATCTCTAGGAGATCTGCTGTCTGCAGCAACAATGTAATAAAAAGGAGCCTTTTTCCTTCCTTGTCTGGTTAGTCTTAATTTAACTGCCATTTTTTAAAATTTAAATTTGATATAATCAAACCAAGCTACTAATATTGAATTACTTCCTTGGTTTTTGTAAAACGGCTGCAAAGATAACATTTTATTTATATTTGCGTTTATAAATGTAAAAATATTTTAATTGGAAGTTTCGAGAACGTTGTTTAGGTTTTTATTATTTTTTGTTATTGTGATAACATTTAATAGTTGTTTAAAAAATAATGAAGAATTTGTTGAGGCTAAATTGACAGCTGTTTTCGATCTACCAGCAAACTTAAATCCTATTGAAACACATTATGTCTATATACGTAATGTGAAATCTTTATATAATGAAACCCTTACTACTCGAGGGTTGAAAACAGACGATATCTCCAAAGTTTTGGCTCATAGATGTAGGATTTATGGACGTTTTGGAGGAGCTAACTTATCTTTATTCTCAAATATTAGTATTCGGGCATTATCCAAAGATGGCAATAATACTCGGTCTGAAATGTTTTATCTTGATGAAATTGCATTAAATGGAAGGTCAGAACTTCAGCTTTTATCTTCTGTTAGTGAGTTAAAACCCATTATGGAATTAGGAGCTTTTGATATAGAAATTAGGATGCAAATTAGGGGATTTGTGCCAGCTTCATTACCTTTACAATTTGATTTTAGTTATTTGGCTGTTTTAAAATGATAAGATTTCAAATTTGGAAAGGGTAAAATTATATCAAGTTTGTTTTGTTTTTGAAGATGATTTAGACGTGAGTGGGGTATTGCCCTACTACGAAAAGGTCATATCTTCAATGGTTTCACAAGGAATCATAATTTCTCATAGCATTACACTCTTTAAATCTAAGATCTTTATAGTTTTTAAAGTAGGGAGTGAAAGTGAGTTATTATATCATATTGAAAAGCTTCCTATTACCCCATTTACGACTTACGATTATGAAAGATTAAAGACGATTGAAGTCTATAGTGTTTTTTCCACCTATTCCTTAAATTAAATGTCTTTATACAAATCCGCTAATCTTAAGAAAACTGCAATTTTATTCACATTAGCCGCAATAAATTTTACTCATATTGTTGACTCAATGATAATTATGCCTTTGGGTGATATGTTCATCAAGGTTTTTGAGTTGGAAGCCTATCAGTATGCTTTACTGGTATCTTCATACTCTATTGCTGCTGCATTCTCTAGTTTTGTAGGCATTTTTTATCTTGACAAGTTTGATCGTAAAGCTTTATTATTGTTTGTGAATGTGGGTTTTTCTGTGGGAACACTACTATGCTGTCTAGCTACAGACTACTACACCTTATTGACCATGCGATTGTTTACTGGTTTTTTTGGAGGTTTTATAGGAGCGATAGTTTTGTCAATAGTAAGTGATATTTATGCATTTTCAGAACGGGGGAGAGCAATGGGTAGATTGTTTGCTGCTTTCTCGGCTGCTACAGCTTTTGGGGTTCCTTTTGGTATATATTTAGCTGCAAAATCTGGATGGCAATTACCGTTTTTAATTTTAGGGCTGTTAGGAATTGTAATCAATATTTTTATATACTTTACTTTTCCGAAGTTAGACAAACATTTGAGCGAAGTGCCGATGAAGATTTCATTTTCATCTTTGAGAAAGGATGTTTTTGGTGATCAAAATCAAGTCAACGGTCTGATGACGGGTTTTACTTTAATTATGGGACACTTTATGATTATCCCTTTTATTTCTCCTTATATGATGGCTAATGTAGGATTTACACAAGAAAATATCTCTTTACAGTTTTTTTTAGGAGGTGCAGCTACATTGTTTTCAGCACCCTTGATAGGGAAATTGGTTGATAAGTTTGGTACGATTAAAGTATTTGTCATAACGATGATTGTTAGTTTTATTCCCACGATGGTCATCACTACCTTAAATATCGTGCCACTTTGGTATGCATATATATTCACAACCTTGTTCTATATATTTGCAAGTGGACGTATGATTGCCGCTAATGCCCTTATCTCAGCATCTGCACCAATTAGTACACGTGGCAGCTTTATGTCTCTAAACTCTTCTTTTCAACAATTAGCTATATCCTTCACTGGCTTAATAAGCGGATTGATCGTGGTAATGAATAGTCAAGGTAAATATGAGAATTATCCTATACTTGGGATATTGTCTTTAGGATTATGTGTTGGGAGCTATTTTCTATTAAGGAAATTGAAGGTGGCAAAGGGGAATTAATTACATAGATCAATCTAGTGCTCCGTCTAATTAAAAAATTAAATAATTTGTGGCTCTTTTTGGATATCTCTTCGTTAAAAAGCCTCGCTGAACTACCCAGTTCAGCTACATTTTTTGCCTTGATCTATCCAAAAATAGCTCACAACTTAATTTAAAAAATTATTTAGACGGAGCACTAGCTTAAATAAGACTATATTTTAGCTTTTAAAGTCAAAATTTTGTAAAAAATTCTAGTTAGTGAAATTTATATTCGAATTTTTACTCGGAAAATCCGCTTCATTCATACACCTTTGTAGCGCTTCTAACCAATGATCCGTTTGAATACCAAAAGTTCTCTTTATTTTCTGCTTTGAAAGTACACTCCAATACGGGCGGGGAGCGGGAGCATTATAAGCTTCTGTAGTAGTTTTATTTAGCTTGATGGGAACTTCTCTTTTCTCAAAAATTGCACTAGCAAAGTCAAACCAGGTAATACACCCTTCGTTGCTAAAATTGTACGTTCCAAAACTATTTACATCCTTATCTACAGAATCAAAATGTTTTACAATTGCAAGGCATGTTGCGGCTAAATCAACGGCATAAGTTGGTGCACCATATTGATCTGCAACTATGCTTAATTCATCCTTATGAGATAAGTTTACCATAGTTTTGAAAAAGTTTATTCCTTCATTACCATATACCCAAGATGTACGAAGTATGACGTGTTTTGGGTATTGTTTTATGATGTTTTCTCCATAGTATTTAGATATAGCGTAAATGCCTTGAGGACGACATTCATCAGTCTCTAACAAGGGGGCACACGAATCATTGTGATAAACATAATCGGTAGATATATGAATGACAATGGCATCAGTTTTCATAGCGCCTTCTACAATGTATTGGCAAGCTTTATGATTTATAAGATCCGCTTGCTCTGCATTATTTTCAGCTTTATCAACTGCTGTATATGCTGCACAATTGATGATAAAGTCGGGATTGTGATAGATGATTTGCTCTACAGATTTTGGTTCTGTAATATCAATCATTGATCTATCTGCAAAGACGAAGATAAAGTCAGTATACTGAAGGCTCAATTTTTTAATTTCCGTTCCCAATTGCCCATTTGCTCCAAGTACTAGAACTTTGGCGTTTTCATGCATCATAAATAAAATGCTTTATGATTCTCAAATAAAGGCTGAACCAAATCTTTGTCGCTTAATTTTAAATTTTCTAAAGTTAATATCCAATCAATATTTAACTTTGGATCATCAAATTTTATACCTGCCTCCGCATCTTTATCATAAAATGCATCACATTTGTAGACAAAAATGGCTTCTTCAGAAAGTACGACATAGCCGTGGGCAAATCCTTTAGGTACAAATAGTTGGTTTTTGTTTATATCATTAAGTATGATTGAAAAATGCTGCCCAAAAGTTTTTGAACTAGGTCTAACATCTACAACAACATCCAATACTTCACCTGTTACAACTCTAACCAACTTTGATTGAGCATTTTTACCAACTTGATAGTGGAGCCCTCGCAACACACCTTTTGTCGATTTTGCTTCATTATCCTGTACAAATCTTACATAAATATCCGTATCTTTTAGCGTGTTTTCATTAAAACTTTCTAAAAAATAGCCTCTATTATCTCCAAAAATTCTCGGTTCGAAAACCCATAATCCTTCAAAATCTGTTTTTAACCAGCCCATAAAATCTACGACTATTTATCTCTAAAATAAATTTGAATTGGAGTTCCACTAAATTCCCACTTACCTCTTATGGTATTCTCTAAATAGTTTTTATAAGATTCTTTTACATGTTTAGGGTGGTTGCAGAAGAAGGCAAATGCGGGAAATGGTGTAGGTAATTGAGTGACATATTTGATTTTAATATACTTACCTCTATGAGCAGGAGGTGGTATTCGTTCCATCGCTTCTTGCATAAATTCATTCAGCTCTGAAGTTTTGATTTTTCTTGAGCGATTAGCATAGACGGCCATAGCTGCCTCCATTGCTTTGTGTATTCTTTGCTTTTCTATCACCGAGGTAAATATGATTGGCACATCATTAAAAGGTGCAATTTTACTTTTTAGTTCTTTCTCGAAATCTCTAGCCGTATTCGTTTCCTTTTCCACTAGATCCCATTTGTTCACTAATATAACTAAACCCTTTTTCTTTTTAATAATTAAAGACATGATGGTCATATCCTGACTCTCTATCCCTAGTGACGCATCGAGCATTAATACACAGACATCCGCCTCATCCATTGCTTTAATAGCCCGGATGACCGAATAAAACTCTAAGTCTTCGTGAACTTTGGCTTTCTTGCGTATACCCGCTGTGTCAATAATGTAAAATTCGTGTCCAAATTTATTAAACTTGATATAAATTGCATCTCTTGTTGTACCAGGTATATCTGTCACAATATTTCTATCCTCACCAATTAATGCATTGGTCAAAGATGATTTTCCCACATTTGGTTGACCTACTATTGCAATACGTGGCAGATCAGATATTTCATTTTCTTCAATGTTCTCAGGCAACAATTCCGTAACCATATCCAGTAACTCACCTGTTCCTGATCCTGTCATCGAAGAGAGAAAAATCGTATTTTCAAACCCCAAAGCCCAAAACTCATTGGCCAAAAGATCCCTTTGAGGATTATCTACTTTATTAACCACACAGATTACTGGTTTGTCTCCTCTTCGGAGTAAATCAGCTATTTCATCATCTAAATCTGTAATACCCGTCGTAACATCAACCATAAATAAAATAACTCTTGATTCCTCAATTGCTATTCTAACTTGAGACCTAATTGCAGCCTCAAATACATCATCTGAACCATGCACAAACCCACCCGTATCAATCACGGTAAAAGTCTTGCCATTCCATTCAGAAAACCCATAAATTCTGTCACGGGTAACTCCACTAACATTGTCTACTATTGATTTACGTTCACCAATTAACCTATTAAAAATTGTCGATTTTCCGACATTTGGCCTTCCAACTATGGCCACAACATTTGACATATTATATCTTTTCTATTATTTAAAGTGCAAAGATAGTGATTTAGATTGATAAACACTGAATGGTTAGGTCATTTTGGCGGTTTAGTGTAATAGTACTTTGGCAAATCAGTAATTCAGCAAATCTACAATTCAGCAATTGAGCGATTCGGTAATTGACCAAATCAACAAATCAGCAATTCTCCAATAAACAATCGATCCTATAGATTTCAAATCTTTTTTGGTTGTTCGTAGAATTTTATAATGCTTTAATCTAGAATCATTGTGTTATATAGATGATGTATATGTACTTTTGTAATTGTATTATTAAAAAATGATCAACAAAGACGTTTATATAGATGGTAGTAATCAACGAGGTACAAATCTTATAGATTCACTGCGTAATAGTAAGCCTACTCAAAATGTAACTTTTTGGATAGCTTTGGCTATAATTTTCACCATCATTAATCCAAGTGATTTAAGTTTTTTTCAAGAATTATGGATGGAGCTGATCAATGTCTCCTTTTATGCATTGATCGTTTACCTAAATAAATATTATATTTTCCCATATTACCTTAAAAAGAAAAACTTTTCTAGTCATTTATTAATGTTGCTAGGTATTTCCTTTCTGCTTACTCCAATTAAAGGCGTTTGTCTATACCATTTAGCAGGAAATGAATTTTCAAAAGCTTTTTTCACACACAATAGTAATCAATTGATGATTTTGACTTCAACATTTTTAGTTGGAGCTGGCTCATCCATATATTTTGTAGTTTCTGACTGGTTAGGTTCGCAAAAGGTTAAGCAAGAATTACAAAATGAAACCTTACAATCAGAATTAAAATATCTAAAATCTCAAATCAACCCTCATTTCCTTTTTAATACTTTAAATAGTCTATACGCGCTTACGCTGAAAAAATCTGATTTAGCACCTGAAATCGTACTCCGACTTTCTGAGATGATGAGGTATATGCTTTACGAATGTAATGAAAAGCAAGTTTTATTGGAAAAGGAAGTCAATTATCTTGTGAATTATCTAGAATTAGAGAAGTTAAGGCATGGCACTAAAATGAAGGTTACACTTAATATTGAGGGGGAACCTAGGGCTAAAATGATAGCTCCTTTGATGTTCATACCATTTATAGAAAATTCATTTAAACACGGTATTAGTCAGCACACCAAAGAGTCTTATGTGAATATCAATATGAAAATCGAAAACGAAAGTCTTTCTCTCATTATTGAAAATAGTAAAGCACCAACTATGCCTGGTTCAAATTTAAAAAAATCTGGAGGTATTGGCTTAGTCAATGTGAAAAGAAGACTTGAGTTACTTTACCCAAAACAATACGAATTAGATGTCTTGGACTATCCCAATAGCTATATTATCAAATTAAAATTATTATTAACTTAATCAGCAAAACAAATAATTATGACTATAAAAACAATTATCGTTGATGACGAACCACTAGCATTAGATATCATGGAATCATTTGTTGCTAAGATGCCTAATCTAGAATTGGTAGAAAGATGTGACAATGCTATTTCTGCCATGGAAGTATTACAAAATAAAGAAGTTGATCTTATCTTTTTGGATATTCAAATGCCTCAAATCACAGGTATTGAGTTCTTAAAATCGCTAAGAAATCCTCCAATGGTGATATTTACAACTGCTTATCCTGAATATGCGCTAGAAGGATTTGAGCTTGATGCAGTAGATTATCTTTTAAAGCCAATTTCTCTAGATCGATTTATGAAAGCTGTAAATAAAGCAGCCGAGCGAATACAAATTAAAAAACAGAGCAATAGTACCATCGAAGAAATCGGAGAAGATTACTTCTTTGTGAAATCTGATAAAAAATTGATAAAAGTAAATTTCAATGATATCCTATATATTGAAGGATTAAAAGATTATGTAATCATTCGTATGGAGAATAACAGGATTATAGCACTCCAAACGATGAAGTCTCTAGAGGACAAATTACAAGCGCTTAATTTCAGAAGAGTACACCGATCTTTTATTGTTAACTTAGAAAAAATACAGGCAATTGATGGAAATTCTCTTGAATTAATGGAGAAGGGCCAAGTAAAATCGATTCCAATTGGTAAAAACTATAGAGATGAATTGTTGGATTTGATTAATATTAAAAAGTTGTAGTTTTCCAAATTAGGAAGTTGAAAAATATGAAGAAAGTGAGTCTTGAAAAATAAAGCTTTACAGTAGTATTATTCTTTTAAAATTGCCAAAAATTTTGATCTAAATTTATTGACCTTTGGAGCAATAACCATTGAGCAGTATCCAGCATCAGGATTCGAATTAAAGTAATTTTGATGATAAGCTTCTGCCTTGTAATACACACTAAAAGGTACAACTTCCGTTACAATTTTTTCTGGATATAACTCTTGTGCTTCGGCAATTACGCTTTCGGCTATTTCTTTTTCTGCATCAGATTTATAAAAAATTACACTGCGATATTGAGTGCCTCTATCTGCACCTTGACGATTTAGCGTGGTAGGGTCGTGGGTAATTAAATGCAGGTAAATTAGATCTCTGATTGAGATAATTGTAGGATCATAGGTGATTTCTATCACTTCAGCATGCCCAGTCAATTCACTACATACTTCTTTGTAGGTTGGGTTGACAATATGTCCTCCACTGTATCCACTTGTAACGCTTTTTACACCTTTTATATCTTGAAACAACGCTTCTGTGCACCAAAAACACCCTCCACCAAGTACAATTTTCTCCTCAGTAGCTTTTACTTTGGTGAGCGCTTCAGCATTGATGCAATATCTTAACCCAGAAGGTGGAGGTCCATCCTGAAATACATGGCCTAAATGAGCATCACAAACATTGCACAAAGTCTCAACCCTTGTCATACCAAAAGAACTATCCTTGATGTAAGCTATGGCATTTTCTTCTAATGGTTGGGTAAAACTTGGCCATCCTGTTCCACTCTCAAACTTTTCGAAGCTATCGAAGAGTTTTGTGCCACAACACACACAGGCATAAATACCGGGCTCAAACAACGAACACATCTCTGAACTAAAAGGCCTTTCGGTACCTTTTTTCCTTGTGACATAATACTGCTGCTCTGTGAGTTGAGCCTTCCACTCCTCCTCAGATTTTACAACTTTATTTAGTGGAGTTGGACTCCCATCTCTCGCTAATTTTAAAACGTCTAGCCATTTAAGCATGTCAAAATCAATTTTTTAGTTATTATTATATAGCATCAATTGCTGTTGCTAAATCAATGTCTTTTATCGTTAAACCACCTGCACTGTGGGTATTAAGTCTTATATTTACCTTGTTATATACATTTGACCATTCAGGATGGTGATCATGCTTTTCGGCCAAAAATGCAACTCGCGTCATAAACACAAAAGCTTCTACAAAATCTTTAAATTTGTATACTTTTTCTATACCATCAGCCACAAATGTCCATCCGTCAAGGGAATTTGCAAATTTATCTAAATAATCTGCTTCATTATAAACTTCCATTTTGTATCAATTTTAAAAAAAAAACTAAGGTACTTCAATTTAAGAACTGCATGATAACATTGAACAACCTACTTTTGTTTTAGCCCAATCTGGGCGTTTGCAAAACCATTTTTCATTAATTTCATTGTCTTCATAGGGGGCGGTAAGTGCAACATTAAGTTCTTCGACAAGTGAATAATCGCCCTGATATGCTTTATCTATCGCCATTTGAGCTATATAATTTCTTAGCACAAACTTTGGATTCACGTTGTTCATTTTCTTTTTTCGATCTGCATCAAAATTATTATCCATCGCAACACCATAATCCTGAAACCAATTTTGCCAAGCATTTTTGTACTTTTCAAAGTGGGATGAATAACTCATATCGGCTAAAGACGAAATATGGCTTTCCTTTGTCTCGTGCGTATAATTCGATAAATTTCTATAAAATAGAGTCATGTCCATCTCAGATTGATACAAAAGCTTATCTAAATCAGTTATTAAATTTTGATTTTCTAAGACAGGAAGCCCAATCTTTGAAAACTTCATGGATTGAGTCAAATTTAAATACATTTGAGGTACATCATCTAGGATTCTTTCAATGGCTTTCTCATCTTTTATAATGGGAAATAAAGCATTGGCCAATTGATACACATTCCAATAGGCGATATTGGCTTGATTGCCAAATCGATATCTTTTTTCTTGCCGATCAGTGGTATTTGGGGTCCAATTAGGATCAAAATTATCTATCCAACCATACGGGCCGAAATCAATGGTCAAACCAAGGATACTCATATTGTCTGTATTCATTACACCGTGTACAAATCCTACTCGTTCCCACTCCACAATAAGACTCATGGTAGAGCGTACTACTTCTTTAAGTAAGCCCAAATAGTCATTTTTATCTAAAGATGGAAAGAAATGGGTAATGGTATAATCGGCTAATTTTTGAAGATTAGTTTCGTCATTCTGAGCTGCTAATATTTGGAAATTTCCAAACCGGATGAATGAAGGAGCTACTCTCGTTACAACAGCACCAGGCTCATAATCTGCATTGCCATCATATAGCATATCTCTCCATACCTGATCTCCCGTCGTGATCAGTGAGAGTGCTCGGGTGGTGGGAATACCTAGATGATACATAGCCTCGCTGCATAAATACTCCCTAATGGACGATCTCAAAACAGCCAAACCATCTGCTGATCTGCTGTATGGTGTTTTACCAGCCCCTTTTAATTGAAAAGCATATCGCTTATCATTGACTAAAGCTTCAAATAAGTTTATAGCTCTTCCATCGCCTAATTGACCAGCCCAATGACCAAATTGATGACCACCGTAGCACATCGCGTATGGATTGGTATTTGGGTAAATCTTGTTACCAGCAAAATATTGGGTAAATTCTGTGCTTAGACATTTCTCTTCAGATATTTCAAGCTCCATAGCCAATTTTTTGCTGTAAGTTATCAGTACAGGATTACTGCAAGGGGTAGGTTCTAGGAATGAATAACATGCATTCTTGACCTGTCGAACAAAATTTTCTTTAATCGGGTCTGCTGGTAAAAAATTTGTAAAAGAATTATCTATCTGGTCAAACATTTTATGAATATCTATGGACAAACATAAATAACATTTCCTTTTATCTTTTAGTTTTGTGCCATAAAAATAAAAAATATGAGCCAAGTACAAGAATTTAATGAATACCGCGAGAAGATGAATGAAAGAATCATGGCAGAGGACAATAAAGTACTCAAAAGATTCTGGAGTTTAGACAATCAAGCGTATCAAGAAGGTGCATTATCTGTCAAAACCAAAGAATTGCTTGGGTTAGTCTCTTCGATGGTACTCAGATGTGATGATTGTATCAAATATCACCTAGGTACTTGTCATGAAATCGGTGTCACAACAGAGGAAATCTTTGAAGTCTTTAGCATTGCAAATCTAGTGGGAGGAAGTATTTGTGTGCCTCACACGCGGAGAGCTGTGGAGTATTGGGATGAGCTGAATGCTTGGTCTTAGGATTTAGGTGGTAGGAATTAGAATGAGTTTTTTGGTTTAATGGAATTTGAGCTTTTTGGCATAGAGGGCTAATTTACTTTCTACTTCTGAAGTCAAATATTGATTGACCACAATTTACTATTTACTCCCCATTTTCCCATACCTTTGCCCTCAATTATAAAATACTTTTATGTCAAAAATTTACACTAAACGTGGTGATCAAGGTCAGTCTGACTTATTTTATTCGCGAAACATCAATAAATCTAGCCCTGTATTTGATGCTTTGGGCAATATTGATGAGCTTAATAGTTTTATTGGTTTGTTGGTGAGTGATTACGGTACTGCAAGTCCATTTGTGTTGGAATTGCCACATGTGCTTTTTGACTTGGGCGCTATGATAGCAATGGAAGAAGTAAACGAGCAAGACCAGCAATACATCAACCAATTGATCACTGACTGTGAACAATCTATTGATGAGATGACACATCAGTTGGAACCACTGAAGGTTTTTATAGTACCAGGAGGATCAAGGTTGGTATCACTTGCTCATGTCTGTCGTTCTATCACGCGAAGAGCAGAACGTTCATTATGGGATTTGGATGAAAAATACAGTTTGATTGGCCAGTTTTTGAATCGATTGTCTGATTATTTCTTTACATTGAGCCGTTTTATTTGTCACATAGAAGGTAAGCCTGAATACCGTTGGCTAAAGAGGGAAGAAAGATGAGATATTTTGCAGAGATTTCATACGATGGGTCAGATTTTCATGGCTGGCAACGCCAATTAAACACCATCACGACCATTCAAGAAGTTATAGAACATTGGATGAGCAAACTTTTGAGGCAGCCTATTGGGATTTTAGGTTGTGGTCGCACGGATACAGGTGTGCACGCGCGTGGATATTTCTTTCATTTTGATACAAAAGAACCGGTTGACACCGCATATGTGCATAGTAAGCTAAATCTAATTTTACCAAAAAGCATAGCGGTGCACAGAGTATTTGAAGTACATGACAGTGCCAATACGAGGTTTGATGCCTATGAGCGTTCCTACATTTATAGGATAAGATTAGAGCCCAACCCTTTTGATCGAAAATTTGCTTGGGACCATAGAATCAGAGAGCCTTTTAATTTAGAAGCGATGAATGAAGTAGCTTCCTTATTGTTAGAATATGATGAGTTTTATCCTTTTTGTAAAGAGAAGAGTAGCGCTAAAACCTATATTTGCCATCTGAGTAGAGCAGAATGGAGATATAATGAGCAAACTCGGGTTTATGAGTTTTTAATTACCTCAAATCGATTTTTGAGAGGTATGATCAGATTGATTGTAGGAGCGTGTTTGTATGTAGAATCAGGCAAGGTAAGATTAGACGAGATCAAAGAAGCTTTAGATACCCAAACAAGGATGAAAAAGGATTACATCGTGCCTCCCCAAGGCTTAATTTTATTCAATATCAAATATCCATATGTAGATACTGCTCCGTATGATATTATTTTTTAGTTTTGCATTAAGAAAATTTTATATATGAAATTCACACACTTCTTATTGGTATTATCAGTATGGTTAGCTTTCACATCTTGCAAAGAAGAGCAAAAAGAGTATCTTGATATCGTAGTTGGAACTTATACAGGTGATCTAGGATGGATAAAGGGCAAAGGCAAAGGAATTTATCAATTGAGAATCAATCTTACAGATGGCTTGATCGATTCAAGTTTCTTATTAAAAGACAATATTGAAAATCCTGCTTATGTAAGAAAAGCAGGTGATTTCTATCTAGCTGTATCAGAAATAAATGGAGATGAGCGTTCACCTTTTGGAAGGGTAAATATTTTAAATGCGGATATGTCTGGTGGAAGATCATTTGTCACGAATGGTACATCACCTTGCCATATCGGAATAGCAAAAGAGGGAGATATTTTTGGAGTTGCTAATTATAACGGTGGTACAGCAGCATTTTTTTCATTAAAACCTGAGCTTGACCAGATTTTTCCAAAAGTGTTTCAATTTCAATGTGACAAATCTGACCATCCACGACAAGATGCCTCACATATGCACAGTGTTATGTTTAATCCAGATGGTGTACATATAGCTGCAGCTGATTTAGGATGTGATACAATCAGAATATTTAAATGGCAAAATAATGAACTCACATACCACCCCGAACTATCTTTTCGAACTGAAAAACACTGTGGACCTAGACATACCGACTGGAGTAATAACGGAAAATACCTAGCGGTAAGTTGTGAATTAAGCAGTCAGATAAGCATTTATGAATTCTCTCCTTCTGGATCTAAATTGATCAATATTCTCTCTACGTTACCCAAAGGTTATACAGAAGATAATACGGTATCTGACATTCATTTTCATCCTAATTACCAATTTGTTTATACAGCAAATCGTGGTCATAATTCCATTGCAGCTTATAAAATTGCTAATGACGGAAAACTTACTTCCATAGGACAATATGAAACTAAAGGTAAAATACCAAGAAACTTTATGATTACAAAAAATGGTAAATACTTATTGGCCGCTAATCAAAGCTCGGACAACATTACACTTTTCACTATATTGGAAGATGGTACATTAAAATTTTTGAGTCAAATACCTCAAGAAACACCAGTTTGTTTGGAAGAAATTTAGTTTAGTTAGAGGATCGTTCAAAAAATCATATTTCTATTACAAAATTTATTTTTTAGAACTGTTTTACAATATTTGATCAAAAACACATGTTTTACTTGTTGTGTTTCATATGCCCTCAATTCATTATTTAATAAAGGTACTAAAGATAGAAATGAGTTACCATTTTAAGATATTTATTCTCTTACATTTTGCTACAATAGGATTTTCTCAAAAAGAGCCTATAGCCAGTTATAATTTTGACGGCTGTAGACTCAGCGAACAGTTTCAATTTACTGAATCCGCAAAATCAAGTAAAACTCCAATTTGTGGCTGTGGACTTGAAAACGAGTCTTTAACGTTTGATGGGTCACAAACAGTGAGGTTTCCAAGTTCGCTTAATCAATTATTTTATGATGACTTTACAATTGATTTTTACGTAGCTATTCGTCCAGGAGCTTTGCCAGTTGATATACTATCTGTAAAAGCGCAGTGCAGCTTAGATTCAAGTATCAATTTGAGGTTTTTACCCCAAACAGAAGAAATTTTGCTAGAAATATCACAAAGTTCAGGTTCTTATAATCCTTTAAGAAGTGTGATTAAAAGAAAATGTTGGAATAGAATTACCATTGTAAGACAAGCTCTTAATTATACCTTGTATATTGATAATGAGGCAGTAGATATAGCCCAAGTTGGCACACAAATCATTCCTGGAATGAATGCGTTAATTTCTTTAAGTGGAAGTCCATGTCCAAATGATGCTAAGTTGGTAGGTAATGTTGATCAGCTCAATTTTTATAATGTAGCCCTTAATCCAGTAGATTTAAACAGTTCATTTTATTTTCCAAATACCATCATCAACCAAGATACAACTGTCACACAAGGTAGTCCTGTACCTATGATTGTAGGTGCATCTTGCTTTGATTCATTTATATGGAAACCTGCTGGGTCGTTGTCCAATTCAAATACCATCAACAATGCAATAGCAATGCCTCAAGCCACCACCACCTATGAACTGCTGGTCAATACAAATAACTGTATCGACACTAGCCAAGTTACAATTTTTGTAATTGACCCAGAAAATAAAAGATGCGACGAATTATTTTTTCCAAGCGCTTTTACTCCCAATAGCGATAATCTTAATGATGATATTGGTATTTCAAATTCGTTTATTATTGATGAGATCAAACACTATGAAATCTTAGACCGATGGGGTGGGCGAATTACAAGCTATCCAGAAAAAACTGGTAGATGGGATGGAATTATTTCTGGAAAAGAAGCAACAACTGGCAGCTATATGTACAATATTCGCTATGTTTGTGACAATAAAGAGTATCGCTCTAGTGGTGCTTTTGTATTGATCAGATAGCTTATATAGTCAAAATACATGACATTTGAAGATTTCAAAAATATCTATGACAGCATACCATTGGTACCAGGTGTTTACCGATTTTTGGATGCAGATGGTCACATTTTGTATGTAGGGAAAGCTAAAAACCTTCGCAGTCGCCTATCCAATTATTTTGGGGATAAAAAATTCATTCCGTATAAATCTCGTGTACTTACTAAAAACGCTTCGTCCATTGAATTTACCATCGTCGAGACGGAGCATGATGCGTTATTGCTTGAAAATACATTAATTAAGAAGTTTCAGCCTCGATATAATGTAAGCTTAAAAGATGCTAAATCGTATTCTTACATTGTTATCAAAAATGAGCGCTTTCCCAGAGTTTTTTTTACTCGGAGGGTGTTTAAAGATGGGTCAACTTATTTCGGTCCTTATACGTCCAAATATCGGCAAATGTTGATATTGGAGTTATTGAAGAAGATGTTTCCACTTCGCAGTTGTTCCTATCAACTTAGTGATGAAAACATTTCCAAAAAGAAATTTAAAGTCTGCTTAGAATACCATATAAAAAATTGCAAAGGCGCATGTGAAGGCTTTGAGCTACATGAAGACTATATGCAGAAAATTGACCAAATCAAAAACATACTCAAAGGCAATTTTCAAGAAGTAAAAGCTTATTTGATGAACCATATTAGCAATTTTTCGGAAAGAATGGAATTCGAAAAAGCGCAAGAAATGTTGGAGAAATTGGAATACTTCGATGATTATCAGTCTAAAAGTACCGTGGTTTCTGCTACTATTAAAGATGTAGATGTTTTTACCTTTCGAAGTGATGAAAAAATGGCATATGTCAATTTTATGAAAATTATCAATGGTGCTTTAATTAATACCGACACAGTCGAAATGGAGAAAAACCTCGACGAAGAGCAAGAAGATTTACTCGTTCATGCCATATTAAGACTAAGAGATACTTACAATAGCATTGCACCTGAAGTCATAGTCCCGTTTGCTGTTGACTTGCCTGATGAAATGTCAGTCACCGTGCCACAAAGGGGCGAAAAATGGAAACTTCTAGAATTGTCGCAAAAAAATCTTGATTACTTCATAAGTCAAAAGAAGCGTCAAGAAATCAATAACCTTCAGAAAGTAACCCCAGCCGAGCGTATCCTAAGTACGCTCAAAGGTGACCTTCATATGGATGCCATCCCACTGCATATTGAGTGTTTTGACAATAGTAACATCCAAGGCACCAATCCTGTGGCCAGTTGCGTGGTATTCAAAAATGCGAAACCGAGTAAAAAAGACTATAGGCACTTCAAAATTAAGACTGTAGAAGGACCCAATGACTTCGCCTCTATGAAAGAAATTGTATACCGAAGATACAAAAGACTAATAGATGAAGGGGAAAGCTTACCACAGCTCATCATCATCGATGGTGGTAAAGGCCAGTTGAGTAGTGCTGTAGAAAGCCTCGAAGAACTTCAAATTCTCAATAAAGTAACCGTAATAGGTATCGCTAAAAAACTCGAAGAAATTTTCTTCCCTTTAGACTCTATACCACTGTATATCAATAAAAAAAGCGAATCCTTAAAACTCATCCAACAATGCCGAAACGAAGCTCACAGATTCGCTATTACCTTTCATCGCGACCAACGATCAAAATCATTCCTCAAGACCGAGCTCACGGATATCGTCGGTATAGGCGAGAAAACTTCAGAAAAACTCCTTAAGCAATTTGGGTCTGTGGTTCAGTTACAATCCAAGACTTTAGAGGAAATTGAGGAGGTGGTTGGAAAGGTATTGGCGGAGAAGATTGTGAGGTATTTTGAGGTAAAGATTGGGTAAGGGTGAGCGAAAACTATTTTATTTTACCTTTATTTAGAGCTAATAGCTAACTCCTCAAAGCTTTAATCCCTTTATTTATTAAAATCGTCATAGAATCTAATTTTTTATAATTCTCATTTTATATGGTGATAACTCTGTGATATTTGCTTTCTATTTTTGACCTATTATTTAATCAAACAAAACAAAAACATGTCTAAGTCATCTATTTTTTATGTCGAGCGATTATTAAGTATTGTAGCTGCCATTATTTTATTACAAACCTTATATTTTAAATTTACAGCTGCCCCAGTTAGTGTACATATATTTTCTACATTAGGCGTTGAGCCATGGGGAAGAATTGGTACTGGAGTTATGGAGCTCATTTGTGGTATTCTTCTTTTTATACCCCGAACTTCTTTTTACGGAGCTGGTCTTGCGCTAGGAATTATGACTGGTGCAATTCTGTCTCATCTATTGCTTTTAGGTATAGAGGTACAGGGTGATGGTGGAAACGTATTTACTTTAGCTATAGTCGTTACTCTTTGTGCTGTTGGGGTGCTCTTTATCAAAAGGGATGAGCTAAAACTTTTATTCAACAAATTTTTTACAAAATAATAAATAATATAAAAAATGAAAAAAATAATATTTTCAATTGTTATGCTAATTAGCTTGGGATTAAATGCCCAAACTCCCAAAGATGCTAAAATATACACAAATAAAGAAGGAGCCATTAAAGGCTATGACCCAGTTTCCTATTTCACAGTGAGTAAACCAGAAAAAGGGCAGAAAACCATCTCCTACCTTTGGGAGGGATCCACATGGTATTTTGTATCAGAATCAAACAAAAAACTCTTCATTGCGAATCCAATGAAATATGCACCTCAATATGGAGGTTATTGTGCTTATGGGTGGGCCAAAGGCTATGCTGTCAAAATTGAGCCTGATGCGTGGGCTGTTGTGGATGGAAAACTTTATCTTAACTATAATAAAAGTGTTCAAAAAGATTGGGATAAAGATAGAGCTGGATACATCAAAAAGGCAGATATAAACTATTCTAAGTAATAATTACTATTCTATAATAAAAGTGAAAATAATAGTTACATTCGCTATCATAATATTTTTTCTTTTAAGTCTTGGCTCTTGTCTGAGCTTTAGAAAAAGTGACAATCAAATGCTTAAAAAAGCAAAACAATATTCCAAGGAAATATCCATAGAATACTACAAATTCAATGGAGTCACTATGAGAAATATTCAATGCCAAAACATCAATAAAATTTCTCCTTTATTAGTACTAATTCATGGTGCTCCAGGTTCTTCTTCGGCTTTTTTTGATTATCTTAAAGATACTGTGCTAACAAATAATTATTCGATCATTATAATAGATAGATTGGGATACGGATTTTCAGACTATGGCCGTTATTCATCTATATTGAATCAATCTGAAGTCATCATTTCGCTATTAGATTCTTTAAAAAGGAAAAATCAAGATGTTTTTATCGTAGGTCATTCGTATGGTGGCACAATAAGCGCGGTCATAGCCAGTTTAAGACCTAAATTTCTTACAGCATCTGTACTTATGGCTCCTGCGTTAGATCCCGAAAATGAAAAATACTTTTGGTTTGGTAAACTAGGCAAATGGAAAGCTACTCGCTGGATGGCATCGGGAGCTCTTAAAGCGGCTACAGACGAAAAATATAACCATGCCAGTGAACTCAAATTATTGCAGAATAATTGGTTGAATATCAATTCTCCAGTTTTGCATATTCATGGAAATAAAGATAATGTTGTACCTATTGTAAATTTAGATTACAGCCAATCTGTATTTCCGAAAGAATATCTTACTGTTTACAATTGGGAAGGAATGAATCATTTTTTTCCATTTTCGTCAAAAGAAAAAAGCATTTTTTTAATGCATAATTTTTTTAATAAACATAAAAGGTATTCAAATTGAATAAGGAACCTAAAAGTATAATTTTGAAAGCCAATAAAACACCACTTTGGTTTGGAAAGATGGTAAACTATGAATATTGGCCAATTTGGTTCTTTTACATTCCTATAGGTTTATGCATTGTTTTCTTGGCGATAAAAGCTAAGTCAGTTACTTTTTTTACAGGAGTAAATCCTTTTATAAAAGATAGCGGTATCATCAGGTATAGTAAATTTGCAGTCCTCGAGAACATACCTATTAAGTTTAAACCAAAAGGTATTTTGTTAACCAAGAATACTAAAATAGACAATCTTCCTACAGAATTTACATTTCCAATAATTGCAAAACCTGACATGGGTGAACGAGGCAAAGGAGTCAAATTGATAAAAAATTTAGAATCATTAATTAGCTATTCAAACACCATTAACCAAGATTTCATAATTCAGGAATATTGTGACTTACCTGAGGAAGCTGCTATTTTTTATGTTAGAAAACCATCCGAAATCAAGGGTAGAATAACTTCATTTACGACAAAGGAATTTTTATGTGTCAAAGGTGATGGACAAAGTAACATTAGACAGCTTATGTCCCAAACATTTAGAGCACGTTTGCAAATTTCAAAGCAAAAATCTGATTTTCTAGCCATTGTCCCGCAAAAAGAAGAAGTTATAAAAGTTGAAGCGATTGGCAACCATAACCGTGGTACTCGATTTATCAATTCCAATGATATGATATCCAATGAGCTTTCAGAAGTTTTTGACAATATCTCAAAAAAAATAGTTGGATTTCACTATGGAAGATATGATTTGAAGTTTAAAAATTTAGATGACTTGAAGAAAGGTAAAAATTTTATGATAGTAGAGTTAAATGGAATCAATTCCGAACCTGTTCATATTTATGACCAAAAAACGGGTATATTTAAAGCATATAAAGATTTTTTTAAACACATGCGATATATGTATGAAATTAGTGAGGAAAACAAACAATTAGGTTTAACTCGCACCAATGGATTAATATTTTGGAAGAGTATTTTTTTTCCTAAATGAATTAAAAATATTTTTTAGTTTTTTGTGTGTTAATTTCACGACAATTTAATTGTAATTTTACACTGTCAATCTAGGATACTAAAAGATCAATGACAATCGAGTTATTTCGAATATAAATGTATACATAAATATTTTAATTTTAAAATTGTTAAATAAATACAATAAAACTTCAATATCATGATAAAACTAATCATTCCCGCACTAATTTTTATTTCACTAAATGCCTGCGGGCAACAAAATTCAAATAAAAGCAATCCTCAAAATGTGCCAAGGGTAGGACATAACATACCTATTGATACAACTTGGACAGAGAAGGTGGTCAAAACCAACAAAGAATGGAAAAAAACACTCACTGCTAAACAATATTATATACTTCGAGAGCATGGTACAGAACGACCATTTAGTAGCGAACTTTACGATGTGAAAGAGGAAGGAGTTTATGTTTGTGCAGGGTGTAATAACCCGTTATTTTCTTCTGCAGCAAAGTTTGATTCAGGAACAGGATGGCCAAGCTATTTTAAAGCATATTTTGCTAGAAGTCTTAATGTAGCCACAGATGATAGCCATGGCATGGTGAGAGATGCCTTGACATGTAAGCGATGTGATGGTCATTTGGGGCATGTTTTTGATGATGGTCCAGAGCCTACGGGTTTGAGATTTTGTATTGATGGAGATGGGCTTTTGTTTGTTCCTAATAAATCTAAGTAAATGTAATTATTTTGTAGGATTTTATATTTTGGAGCAAATAGGCGAGGAGTTTTCTTTTTTAAATTATCGATCTAACATAAATGTTTGATGAAATGAAGAGTACTTGAAACAGATTTATCGATACATTATGCAAATCAATTAACTTTTGCCATATTTGTTATCCTAAATCTAAATACGATGAAAGATATTACAAAAAAATATACCAATGGTGAAATTACCATAAATTGGCAGCCTGCAAAATGTATTCATTCTGCTGTTTGTGTAAGGGAATTACCTCAAGTTTATAACCCTAAAGAGAGACCATGGCTAAAAATAGAAAATGCTACTACCGAAGCACTTAAAGCTCAAGTACAAAAATGCCCTTCTGGTGCACTGAGTTACTTTATGAATGATGAAGCTAATAAAGAGCGGGAAACCTTAGAGACCAAAATAGAAGTGCTAGAAAATGGGCCACTTTTGATCTATGGGACTTTGAAAATAACGGATAAAGATGGTAAAGAAACTATAAAGGATAAAACCACTGCATTTTGTAGATGTGGTCAATCTGCTAATAAACCGTACTGTGATGGAACGCATATTGGGGCTAAATTTATTGGATAATTTAAGCGAATAAACATGATCATCCAAAAAAGAATAGATTTAAGCACAATGTGGCTTTTTGCCAAAAAAAATTTAATTCAAACATTTGTTCTCAGTAGCGCGGTGGTTTTAGTATATCATTATTTGGGATTAAAATTTATAGCGATCCCATTTCTACCTATCGCAACAATTGGTACAGCTGTGGCTTTTTATGTAGGTTTTAAAAACAATCAAGCTTATGATAGACTTTGGGAAGCTAGGCGTATATGGGGAGGGATAACCAATGTCAGTAGAAGTTTAACAGCTTCTGTTATGGTGCTCATTGAAGACAAAACCATACAAAAGGATATCCTTTATCGTCATATTGCTTACATCAATATTTTACGACTGCAACTCCGTAAAAACATACCATGGGCCACAAATAATGAGGATTACCATAAACAATACCTTTCAGAATCGGATGAAATAAAAGAATTTGACCATGCTATTGAAGAATTATTTATTAATTTGGGAAAAAAAGATATTTATGAGCGTGTAAAACATAAGGGAAATATCGCTAACATAGCATTAAAAATTCAGTTTGAAGTAATAACAAAACTTAAAAAAGAAAAAGTAATAGATGATTTTGAACATAGTGATTTAATCAAATTTTTAGTAGAGTTATACAATCTACAAGGGGGATGTGAACGCATAAAAACAACACCATTATTCAGACAATTCAGCTTGTTTAGTCGTATATTTGTTCAGTTATTTATTGTCCTTTTACCTTTTGGTTTGCTTACTGAACTAAATAAAGTAGGGCATTATGGCATTTGGCTTGTTGTTCCTTTTTCTCTTTTGATATCATGGGTATTTATGACGATGGAACAAATCGGGGAGTCTAGTGAAAATCCTTTTGATAATGGTATCTCAGATACACCAATGTCAACAATTAGCAGAAATATAGAAATAGACATAAAGGAAATGCTTGGCGAAACTGATTTACCTTCTAAAATAGAACCGTATAATGGTGTGCTACTATAAAAAAAATTAGATTTTTAAGAATATGAAAATGATATTTAATTATCTAATTTTTTACGGGATTGGAATGATATATCTTATTGGTTTCCAATCTTTAAAACTTACAGCCCAAAAAACAAATTATAAATCGATAGATACAACTTTTATAGATTTTTCAAAAACATTAATATTAGAAGATGACATTGATACCACGGCTAATGTAAGTTTTGGTGATTTTGATGCGGATGGCCACCTCGATGTTTTATTAGTAAAAGGTCGGCATTGGCCAATTGTTGATCGAGTACTTTTGGGTGATGGTTTGGGTGGAATTAAAAAATCATATAATTTGGGTGAGATTGCAGACCGTTCTTATACTGGTGGCCTTGCAGATTTTAATGGGGACGGTTTGATAGATATTGCCGTGAGCAATGATGCTCCTGACCACAAATTAATATATTATAATAATGGCAATGGCAATTTCATAATTGGCTCTACATTTGGACTTCCTAAATGGCCGACACGAAATTTATCAGTTGCTGATGTAAACTTGGATGGACTTCCTGACCTCATTTTAGCGAACAGAGGTAGAGCTCCTACAAGTAATTATATTTGTTTAAATATGGGCGGTGGTAAATTTAATTCCGATTGTATTCCATTTGCCCCTTATCCTTCTACGACAATTACTCCTTTGGACATGAATAAAGATGGTAATATTGACTTTCTGGTCCCTCACAGGAATGGAGGTCAAAGTTATGTTTATATTGGAAGTCCGAACATGGTTTATTCTGATAGTAACCGTATACCATTCGGGTCTGCTAACTCACAAATTCGTACAGCGGCTGTAGCTGATTTTAATGGAGATAATCATCTTGATATAGTTGCAATAGATGAAATTATAGGAGTAAATATTTATTTTGGACAAAAAGACAGTACGTTTTCTGGAGGTATCTCCTTGTCGGATTCGAAGATGATTCCTTATGCTATGACGATTGCAGATTTAAATAATGATAATTCTATGGAAATCATTGTTGGTCACGTAAAATCACCTTCTTTAGTATTTTATAATGATGGTGCAAGTAATAAATTTAAATCAACTTCCTTCGGCGATGCCAACGGTACTGTTTATGGTTTTGCAGTTGGTGATTTTAATGAAGATGGTATACTAGATATAGCTGCTGCACGCTCAGAAGCCACTAATATATTATACTTTGGGAGTGTTAAAGCAAAATAATTAAACTTATAAAAACTTCTAGTGCTCCGTCTAGATAAAGGCTTTAATTAAAAGGACAACATTTAATTAATTAAGTTTTTTACCTGGACGGAGCACTATGTGTAGTTTTTATAATTGAACAATGTACCTTTATTTTACTTTTTTTGTTTTTTACTTTTAGGTGTAGTCTCTCTAGAAAGATCCAAAGGCTTAATCTCAGTTTGTCTACCAGCTGCATATTCAAATCGATCTCCATACCAAATCCCGTCTTCTTCAAGCATTATTCTAATGGATTTTCCCCATTCTTTGATTTCTGAAGTTGTATTCAATTCGATAGAGTACATAGTGTTTTTATACAGCTTAAAATCACCAGGTCCAGGTACACCGCCTTGCTGATCCCACATCCCGAGCGTAGGGCCAGCGGCATGACCATGAAAACCAACAGGGTGTGAATAGATAGATGCTTTTAGCCCTTCACTTTTTGTTTGATCTAAAGTTGCTTTCAAGATCTCATTTCCTGTTCTATTTTCTTTGAATTGAGAAGTGAGAATATCTTGCGTCCTTGCAGTACGTTTGAATGCTTCGTTAAGATAATCAGGTACTTTTGTTTCTCCTTTTTTTAACACGTAGAAGTGTTGTTGTTGGTCAGTATTTAATCTGAGATAAGTGAATCCATAGTCCGTATGCAGTAAATCACCCTCTTGGATGACTGTTTCTTGTGGTCTTTCTGAAAAATTGCGTTCACCTTCTTTATTGCCAGGATCTTGTCGTTGTATTGCAACCGATGGTCTAAACCAATATGGCAAGCCTAGTTCTTTTGTTTTTTCGATTAAAACCCATACTACATCATCCGTAGTGGTCACTCCTGGAATGATGTGTTTGCGATCAAAAGCGCTGTAGATAAGTTCGCGAGCTGTTCCACACATTTCTTTGTATACGGCAATTTCTTTTTCAGATCGCGTTTCTAACCAAAGTACAGCCAATTCTTCTGCACTTGTTACCCTTGCTTTATAATCCCATGGTAGAATATTCATCAGTTCGTCATATTCCGTTTTGTTAAGCCCATCAGCATGTCCATAGTTTTTAGAAATATTTACACCGATTCTTTTCGGATTTTTAGATTTTATATATTCGAATAAAGCATCATATTGGTTAGGATATTTTTCTGTATCCCAATAACCTTTGATCAAATCTCCAAAATTATATCTAGCTATTGCGACCTTATCCAAAGTATTGGCTGTTTTATCTCTATAAAAAACAAGCATTGTACGCCTTCTAGCGCTAATCCATGAGGAGGGCAACATGGTTCTTAATACCGGATCTTCATTGTATTCTCTAGATATGATGACCCACATATCAATATTTGCTTTGTCCATCATTTCTGGTAACATTACTTCAAAACGATGTTTCAACATTTCGTCTATCCAAGTAGCTTGATCTCTACTAGAAAGTATTTTTTGACCATTGGAAATAGAATAAATGAACACTAGAAGCAATAAAAGACCATATTTTTTCATACTGAGAAATTTACTTATTTTAAATTATTTTCAAATGTATTAAATTACTTCAAAGGTTAAAACAATTTTTAAAAAAAAATCATATTAAAATACTAATTCATATATTTGTTTTCTAAATTATAAATGAGTACGAAAATTATATAAAGTAAGTAAAAATGATTTCAATAAAGGCAGAACTCCAAAAGGCAACAATTTTAAACTTAATCGAGGCTAAAATTGATCAAGTGTGCACTGGGGAGATGCAAGAAATAAACAAGATGCATCTTCAAGTGCGAAGATTCAATCCTATGAAAATGGATTTTTTGAAAGATAATTTTTCATTTAACTTACCACTTGAAGTGAAGTTAATAAAAGGAGAAGGCATTTTTACCGTCACGGTCACTGGGAAAATTGAACTTTTGATGAATTTGGAATATTCGATAAATGAAAATGCAGTGTTTCAAAGTCGTACCGTGTTAAAGGATCATTATTGGATAGAAGGTCCTTGTTTAGAGATTGGTTCGCTTGATATTCCTATAGAAAGAGTAGCGGATATTGTTATCTCTTACCACAAAGACGATTTACTCGAAATCGTTAATAAGCAAGTTCAAGATTCTATGAATGGTCTATTGGTGTATATTTCAGAGCCAGAAAGGTTGACTAATGCGCTGATTCCATATATACCAAAAGACTTAGTGTTGCTACTTGGGGTTAATGAAATCATAATGGAATCTCCAACAAATCATGACGGAAATATAACATTAAAGTCCTTGATCAAACCGAATGCTATTCTTTATTCCAATGACATAGTAGTACAACCAAATGTTAAATCTGTCGCTTTCAAATGGTTAGAAAAAATCAATGATCAAACGCTTGGCTACCTAAAGTTTAGTTTTTCTTATGAATATATCAAAGAAAGATTGAAAGGGAGTTTATCCAATTTAGAAATAGGTGGTAAGAAACTATCCATCAATAACTTACAAATCAAAAAGGAATCAAATCAGGTAGTAATCAAAGGAAGGCTTTCTTCGCCTATCGAAGGTAGTATTGAATTACGTGGTAATCTTTACTTTAACGAAAGCAAAGGAGAAATTGCTATTAATAATTTTCATTGCTCTGTAAATCCTGATTCATTTTTGTTTAAACTTGGTGCACCATTGATCAATAAAGTAGTAAGTGAAAGAATAGAGACAATTTTACCTTTCAATATTAATAACTACATTAACAACACTCTTAAAAACAAGGTCCAACAAAGTAGAACATTCTCTAACGTACAAGTTCTGATTGACCTTGGACATTTTACGGTAGATGAAATGCTTTTTAATCCTACAACTATAGACATCAAACTTCGTTATGAAAATCTAAAAGTAGATATTAAAACAAATGCTCTGTCATGAGAAAAATCAATATTGATAATGTGGAGAGGACACTAGGAAATAATTTATATCAATTTTTGTAAATACTTCATGTCAACAATGGGAGTAGGGTAATCTTTTCCCAAAACTACTTGATATTTTGCTTGATCATTGGCATTAAGGAGCCAAGGTGAATGGATAAATTCATTAGGAAGTTCCTTTAACTCGGGAAGCCAGTGCTTTATGTACTTCCCGCTATCATCATATCTCTTGCCCTGTCCAATCACATTAAAATACCTGTCTTCGCGAGGGTCGTTTCCTACTCCAGCCACATAATTCCAATTGCCGTAGTTGCTACATGGGTCATAATCTATTAATTTTGATTCAAAATATTCTGCACCTTTTACCCAAGAAATATTCAGGTCTTTACAAAGAAAACTAGCTACATTCTGTCTTCCTCGATTTGACATAAACCCAGTAATATTAAGTTCACGCATGTTCGCATCTACAAATGGAATACCTGTTGTACCTTGGCACCACATTTTGAAGTCATGTTCACTGCCTGTATATCGTACATCTTTAGAGGCTAAACCAGCTTCTTGAAAGATTTTATTACCATATTTTTTACCAATTAATCGAAAGAAATCTCTCCAGAGAAGCTCAAAGCCTACCCAATAAGTACTTTCATTGGAGCCAAATTCTTTTTCGAACTTTTTAATCTCATGATATATATATTTTGGTGAAATTGAACCAGATGCCAGCCATGCCGAAAATTTGGTCGAGTAATCCCAACCCAATAATTCATTACGTGATTCTTTATAGTTTTTTATGTGCTTTGTGTCCCATAAGTAATATTTCAACTGCTTTACGGCCTGTGATTCTCCGCCTTTAAATTGGGAATGGTGATTCACTTCATTATAGCCAAAATCCTTTATAGTAGGGATATTTCCAATTTCAATATTCAAATTTGGGTTGTACTTTAAATTATTAGGAATTTCTAAAGGGCACCTTACATCCACAAATTTCTCTACTTCTTTTCTAAATGAAGTAAAAATATCAGGTGTATGCATAACGGGAAACGGTAAATCAGCCGTGTAATACAACATTTTTCCTCGACTGAATACGAGTTCTCTACCCATTTTCCATAGATTTTTCTCGAGGTTGTCTTGTACAATTATTTCCTCGCTCGTCATTTCTCTATTGCAAAAAACCCAACTTGCTTTTGTAATATTAGCAATCTCAGCAATAATTTCTTCTGGTATTCCTACCCTGACGATCAAGTTACTACCGCGTTTCAGAAGACTTTGCCTCAAGTCATTTACGGATTCTATAGTAAATTGAGCTCTATGGTGGTCCGTTTTAGGAAAACCGTGTTTCGAAGTTTTACCTAAAAAAGTCCTAGTATCAAAAACATAAACTGGTAAAACAAAATCAGAACTTTGACACGCATTAGTGAAAGCTTCGTTGTCTAAAAGTCGTAGATCATTTCGAAACCAAACGATACCAATGTTTTTCATAATATTTATTTTATTTAAAACAACTAAAAGCTACATTGGTTTGCACAATCTTCACTTTTATTAGAAGTTACAAAATTGGCTAATATTTAGTTTAAATCTAAATTTTTAAAATTAATTGTTACTTTTCAGGCAACATTTAAAAAAGAACATCGACTAATTAAAAAAAACGATTGGTAATCGAGTTAACAACTATGGTAAACAATGAAGAAGTAGTGGAGCGATGTAAGAGAGGAGACTCCTTAGCCTTCACAGAGCTTTACAAAGCGCACTCAAAGGATATTTATAATACAATCCATAGATTGGTTAATCATACTGCCGAGGCGGAAGATTTGCTTCAAGAATGTTTTATTACGGCTTACCATGGCATACATAAATTTGAGAACAAAAGCAATGTAAAAACTTGGTTGAGTCGGATAGCTATAAATAAATCGATTGACAGTTTAAGAAAAAACAAAGTAATTTTTGGGGAATTAACAGGAAGTGAAGAAAATCACTGGGACAAGGAAGAAATTGATGAAGGAGAATTTGAATTTAAGGTCAGCGAAGTTAAAAATGCGATTTCAAATTTACCTCCAGGGTATCGTACGATTGTTAATTTATACCTTTTAGAAAATATACCGCAAGAAGAAATTGGCAAAATGCTTGGTATAAGCCACAGTACAGTCCGAACACAATATAAAAAAGCTAAAGGAAAAATTTTGGACACATTAAAAATGAAATATTAGAAATGCAGCAAGATAAATTAAAAGAATTTATAGAAAATAATAGACAAGAATTTGATGATTTCATTCCATCTGAGGCTATATTTTCGAAAATAGAGAAAAAAATTACACAAAAGCCAAAATATCTATCTTTTGGTATATCAAACATATGGAAAATGGGTGTAGCGGCTTCAGTTTTATTTGTCATCGGGTTTACAAGTTTTTGGTTCTTTCAAACGAATATCAAAACTGATAATACTTTAACAGATATTTCAAAAAGTACTGAAAGTATTCTGAAAGAAGTTGAACCACAAAATGAGCAAAAAACGCATGTTCAAAACGAAATCGAAGCGGCTGATTCTAGTGAAATTTTGCCTCCAACTATTAAGAAAACTATTTTGGTAAAGAATCAATCTTCTAATCTCCCTCGAAATAAATCTTTAACATATCAAACAGCCCTTGTTTTAAATAATTCGACTTCAGCTTCAGAACGATTTCAAGCAGCTTCAAAAGGATTAGAAAACAATGTATTGGACAAAGAAATATTGGATGTTCTTTTTAATACCATGCAAAATGATCCGAATACAAATGTAAGAATGGCAGCTTTTGAGTCTCTGAGTCAATTTGCTAATGAAAAAAGAGTCAAAAATAGATTCATTAGTGCACTTCCAATTCAAAAAGATCCAGATATAAAAGTGGCTATTATCGACTTACTTTCTAATTTAAGAACTAACTCAATTAAAGCATATCTGGAAAAAATTGCCAGTGAAGAAGATACTAATCCAATGGTGACAGAAAGAGCACATAAAGGACTGATGAAATTGGCATCTTCTTGATAAAATTAAATTAATATAATCATTAACTAACATTTTAAAATATATAAAATGAATTCTAAATTTTTAAAAGCAATCTGTTTATTTTTATTGTCTTCTGGATATCTAATATCACAAGAGTTTAAACTTGCAAAAAACACTGGTTCGGTAAACATCAACATCTCATCAGCAATTGTTGAGGCCTACGATGGTAAAGAAATCATCATTAGTTATGGTAAATTGGAAGAAGTAAGATATCCTGAAAATGAAGAGTCAAGAATGCTTGGAATAGCATCTGGTGGGACAATAGGTGTAACTAGTGGTTCAGTTTTATATAGAAATTCTTCCGAACCTTGTGTTGATTGCCGTGATAAAAAAGGTAATAAAACAGAGGGATTAAGAGTACTCAGTGCTAGCGGGCTTCAAGACAATACTGGGTTTGGAATCAATTTAAAAGACAATGGTACTGCTGTTGACATCGTAAAAATAGGTAGAAAGGATTCTCGATTAGTCAGCATAAAAGTGCCAAAGTCGATGAATATCAAGGTGACTAATGATGAGCTTGGTGGAAGTAGAATTTATCTCAAAAATGTTGAAGCCGAAATCGAAGCTTCTGTTCTTTACAATAGCATAATCTTAGATAATGTTACTGGGCCTATGACCATCAAAACAACCTATGGGAGTGTAGATGGTGAGTTAAACCAATCCGTAAAATCACCTATTTCAATCATATCTACCTATGGATCAGTTGACTTGAAAGTTGCAAAAAACATCAAGGCTAACCTTCATTTATCTGCACCCTATGGCGATGTTTATGCCGCTCCTGAAATGGATATAGTTATCGAACCATCAACATCAAAAGGAAATAGTTGGACTAATGAGGCAATAAAAGGTAAAATAAATGGAGGAGGTATCGACCTTTCTGTTAAATGTAGTTATGGTAAAATTTATTTAAGAAATTAAGGTTACACCTAAATAATAAATATTGTTTATAAGGCAGGTCTTCGTTTTGAAGTCCTGCCTTTTTTATAGTTAAACTCACTTTCAAAATAAACTCAACTGCAATTCCTTAGGACCTTTATACCAATTCATATTAAATTTAAAGGGTTTATTATCGATCATATACAGCTTTTTTGCTAGAGAAAATTGTTGATGAATCATTTCTGCAATAATCCCTTCGCCTTTCATACGAATCCCTGCACGTGAATCTGATACAACGCCTCCATGCATATTCTTGATCTTATTAATGACCTTTTGACCCCTATCTGGATAATTACGAGTAAGCCAATCAGTAAATATTTCTCCTACATCACCATTTAACCTCACAATAATATGATGTATGCTTCTTACTCCAAGTGAACTCAATTTTTTGACTAAAGGTAGTATGTCTATATCATTAATTCCTGGGATAATTGGTGCTACCAATACAGAAGTAGGTACATGATGTTCTATCAATGTTTTTACAGTTTCTAACCTTTTGGCTATCGAACTTGTGCGAGGTTCTAGTTTTTGCCTGACCTTGTCATCTAACGTGTTGATGCTAATGGCGACACTGATCAGGTCAAGCTTTTGTAATTGAGTGATGATGTCCATGTCCCTTAATATTAGCGAATTTTTGGTAAGTATTGAAACAGGATGTTTATGTTTTAAAAATACTTTTAGTAGTTCTCTCGTTATCTGAAATTGAGCATCAGCAGGTTGATAACAATCCGTATTGCCTGACATCATAATAGTGCTGGCTTTCCACCGCTTGGACGACAACAATGCATCCAATAATTGAGGTGCGTTTTTCTTTACCAATATTTTTGATTCAAAATCAAGGCCTGCGCTATAACCCCAGTAATTATGTGAATTTCGGGCATAACAATAAGTACACCCATGTTCACAACCTTGATAAGGATTGAGAGAATAATCAAAAGGAACATCATCATTTTCTACTTTATTGACGATAGTTTTTGGAAAGACTTCGATATAATCCGTTTTAATGGCTTCCCTGTCTTCTACAGCAAAACCATTATAAGGATCTAAATCTCTTATTTCATTCACAAATCTGTTGGGTGTATTGATATATGCACCTCTACCTTTTAGTTTCTCATTGTTTAAAACTTGTAATTGAATCATCTTAAATAATTGAAATGACGATATAATAGACAAATATAATACTAATATTTAGATAATGTATATTTTACATGAATTATTATTGTAGATTCTTCTGTTCAATGAAATTTTAAAAGTATTTTTATCTGTTTTCATTTTTATTAGACCTATGGAAACTAATTATTTGTTATTTTTGTAAAAAGATATAATTAAAATTGGTTGTCAAATGAAAACAATAGAATTTGAAACATTAGTAGAGAATATGAAAATTGAAATACCTGCTAAATATCATTTAAAAGATAATGAAAAAGTAAAAGTTATTGTACTATACAATGATTTTAAAGAAAAAGGCAATTACGACAAAAAAAGTTTATCGTCAGAGTTTAAACGAGCACAAGATTTAGGTATATTTAAAAATATCGAAAATAGTGTAGTTTGGCAAAAAGATATTCGAAGTGAATGGGAGTAAAGGACTTTTGGATAGTAACGTGATTATTGATGCGTCAAAAGGTAAAATTTCATTTGAATACTTTTTATCAAATTATGATTATCTATATATGTCTATAATATCATATGTTGAAGTTTTAGGCTTTAAGTTTGAAAATAAAATAGAAGAGGCTACTATATCTCGTATTTTTGAAATAATTGAAATCGTCAACTTAGATTTAAATATCGCAAATACTGCGGTTGATTTCCGCAAAATGAAAAAAATAAAATTGCCTGATGCTTTAATTTTAGCCTCTGCTAAACATCTTGAGGCTGATTTAATAACAAGTAATATTGACGACTTTAAAAATATTGATAGTTCGATTTGCATAATACAACCTTATTAGAAATTCTATCAATGCAATAATTTTTACTTGTAAATTTCTCTCTTATTTATAATCTTTATAAACTTAGGTTATGCAAAATTTGATCAATATAATTACCGACCTTAATTTGAAATAAGTATCTTTGCAGTCCAATTTTGAAAATTTACTATGGGATACAAAATTCTTGTTATAGGTGGGGGTGGACGTGAGCATGCTATCATCAACAAAATAGTTGAAAGTCCACTTTGCGATGCTTGCTTCGCGCTACCAGGAAATCCAGGTATTGGTACTATTGCTACAAACTTAGAAATTCCGATTTTTGATTTCGATAAAATTTTGGCCGCAATTAAAGTTCACAATATCCAAATGGTCATTGTTGGACCGGAAGTACCTCTTGTAGACGGAATAGTAGACTTTCTGAAAGAAGAACTACCAGCATTAATGGTGGTCGGTCCAAAAAAATATGCAGCACAACTAGAAGGAAGTAAAGCTTTTGCCAAAGAATTCATGATGCGTCATCAGATTCCTACAGCTACTTACATAGAAGTTACTAAAGAAAATTTGCAGGTAGGGATTGAACATATTCAAAAAAATAAAGGTCCATATGTATTAAAAGCGGATGGTTTGGCAAGTGGCAAAGGTGTTTTAATTATTGACGATGCTAAAACTGCAGAAATGGAATTAAAAACCATGCTTGATGGCAAATTTGGTGACGCGTCATTAAAAGTAGTTATAGAGCAGTTTTTAGATGGTATTGAGTTTAGTGTATTTGCATTGACTGATGGAAAGGATTATATTATTCTTCCTGAAGCCAAAGATTATAAAAGAATAGGAGAAGGCGACACGGGATTAAATACTGGAGGAATGGGGGCCATTTCACCAGTACCATTTTTTGATGAAGTGCTCAGAAACAAAGTAATTGAGCAAATTATTGAACCTACTATTAAAGGTTTCGATAAGGACAATATAGATTTTAATGGCTTTGTATTTTTTGGATTGATCAAAGTAGGGAATGAGCCTTTTGTCATAGAATATAACTGTAGAATGGGAGATCCAGAAACCGAGGCGGTGTTTCCAAGAATAAAAAGCGATGTTGTGGAAGCATTTATTTCGTTGAGTCAGGGAAAACTTAAAGATTACCAATTAATAATTGACGAAAAAGCTGCTGCAACAATTATCTTAGTTAGTGGTGGATATCCTGAAGATTTTAAAAAAGGATTTCCCGTTAAAGGAGCGAAGAACATTAATGATTCAATCGTTTTTCATTCAGGAACTACCACCAATAGCAATGGGGAAGTATTGACTAACGGAGGTAGGGTATTAGCAATTACCACTTTGCATGAAAATTGGAAAGATGCCTTAGCTACTTCAAAACAAAATGCAGAAAAGATCGACTTTAAAGGAAAATACTACCGAAAGGATATTGGTTTTGATTTATAAGCTAAAAATCATGCGACAATTTGGCAGTAAAAACTTTTTGGAATAAAATATGTAGGATATTCGTTTTTAATAGAAATATTCAAATTAATCAGACTTAAATTTATAAAATGTTTAATTTTTTAAAGAAATTATTTGGCTCAAAACACGAAAGGGATGTAAATGAGTACAGACCAACCGTTGATAAAATTAATAATTTTTACCAAGCTTTCAAGTCATTGTCTAACGATGAACTGAGAAATAAAACAGTTGAGTTCAGATCAAGAATTAGTGAGCACTTAGCTGGTATTGACAATGATATTAGTACACTAAAGAGTAAAGCATCTGGTCCTGATTTAAGTATTGCCGAAAAAGAAAGTATTTATGATCAAATTGATGATTTAATAAAAACAAGAGATAAGCACCTTGAAGATGTATTAAAAGACATTTTGCCTGAGGCATTTGCGGTCGTAAGAGAAACAAGTTTTAGATTCTCCAACAATAGCCAATTGTCCGTAACAGCTACTGAGCACGATAAAACTTTGGTGAGTAAAGGTAAATCTTACATCAAAATCGAAGGAGACAATGCACTATGGGCAAATAGTTGGACAGCAGCAGGTGGAGACATTGTGTGGAATATGGTACACTATGATGTTCAGTTGATAGGTGGTATGGTACTTCATGATGGAAAAATCGCCGAGATGGCTACAGGAGAAGGAAAGACGCTTGTTGCTACTTTACCCGCCTATTTGAATGGTTTGTCAGGTCAAGGTGTACATGTTATTACTGTCAATGATTACTTAGCAAAAAGAGATAGTGAATGGATAGGTCCGATTTTTGAATTTTTATTGCTTACAATTGATTGCATAGATAAATACAAACCACATACTCCTCAAAGAATACAAGCATATAAAGCAGATATAACTTACGGAACAAACAACGAATTTGGCTTTGACTACCTTCGTGATAATATGGTGGTCAATAAGGACGAGAAAGTACAATCAAAGCACCATTATGCTATGGTAGATGAAGTAGATTCAGTCTTAATTGACGATGCCAGAACACCACTAATCATATCAGGACCTGTACCTGAAGGTGCTGATGAGCAAGAATACCATGATTTAAATCCTAAAATCGAAGGACTATACAATGCTCAAAGAAAATTAGTCACCGATTTTTTAACGGTTGCAAGAAAACTCTTTAATGAAGGTAAGGTTGGTTATGAAGAAGGTCAAGCAGGTATGGCTATTTTAAGAGCTCATAGGGGTTTACCAAAGTACAGACCGCTCATCAAATTCCTTAGTGAAGAAGGTGTCAAATCTATGCTCCAACGCACGGAGAACTACTATATGCAAGAGCAAAATAAGAATATGCCTATGGTAGATAAAGAACTATATTTTACCATCGAAGAAAAAACAAGAAGCGTTGAATTAACCGATAAAGGGTCAACATTCTTAGCAAGTGGTGAAAATGACGAAAACTTCTTTGTCCTTCCCGACATAGTCAAAGAAACTCAAGATATAGACAATTTAGAAAAGAAACAAGGAATAAAACTCACAGAAGAAAGACGAACTTTAATTTCTGATTTTTCTATGAAATCAAGGCGTCTTCACTCTGTGCAACAATTGTTAAAAGCATACACTTTATTTGAAATAGATCAAGAGTATGTTGTCATAGAGGGGCAAGTAAAAATCGTTGACGAGCAGACAGGTCGTATGATGGAAGGTAGACGTTATTCTGACGGTCTTCATCAGGCTTTAGAAGCTAAAGAGAAAGTTGATATAGGTAATATTACACAAACTTATGCTACAATCACTCTCCAAAACTACTTCCGTATGTACCATAAACTCTCTGGTATGACAGGAACAGCAGAAACAGAAGCAGGAGAGTTTTGGGAAATTTACAAACTAGATGTAGTATCCATTCCAACCAATAAACCAGCAGTTAGAGAAGACAAAGACGACTTAATCTATAAAACGTCAAAAGAAAAATACAATGCAGTAGTTGATGAAATCGTAAGATTAACTGATGCAGGTAGACCAGTACTTGTAGGTACTACTTCAGTAGAAATCTCCGAATTATTGAGTAGATTCCTTAATATGAGAAAAGTTAACCACAAAGTTTTGAATGCTAAATTACACCAAAAAGAGGCAGAAATTGTGGCTGATGCAGGTAAAACAGGTGCTGTAACCATTGCTACAAACATGGCAGGTAGGGGTACAGACATCAAAATCAGCGATGATGTGAAAAAAGCAGGAGGGCTTGCGATTATTGCTACTGAAAGACACGACAGTAGAAGGGTAGACCGTCAGTTGAGAGGTAGAGCGGGTAGACAAGGTGATCCTGGTTCTTCACAGTTTTACGTATCTCTTGAAGATAATTTGATGCGTCTTTTCCAATCAGAAAGGATTGCCTCTGTGATGGACAAAATGGGTCATAAAGAAGGAGATGTAATCCAAGCGCCCATGGTTACCAAGTCAATAGAGAGAGCACAAAAGAAAGTAGAAGAAAATAACTTTGGTATACGAAAGCGACTCTTAGAATATGATGATGTCATGAATATACAAAGGGAAGCCATTTATAAAAAAAGAAATAATGCACTTTCTGGCGAAAGACTTGCTGTAGACATATTTAATATGTTTGAGTCGTTGGTTTCAAATATTATTTATACGTTCAAATCGAGCAATGATTATTCAGAGTTTAGAAATGAATGTTTAAGTCAATTGAGTATTGATCCAAATATTGATGAGACGCAATTTACAAGTTCGTCTCCTGAAGCCTTAATCAATATTCTTCTAAGTCAGGTAGTGGAAAGCTATAATTCTAAAAAAGAATTCCTTAAAGAAACACTTTATCCAATTGTTGAGCGGGTTTATAAAGCAAACGGTGATCGATATAGAAGATTAGCAATACCATATTTTGATGGATCTATGCATCCACTTCCTATAGCCACGGAGATTAAACCTGCTATGGATAGCAAAGGTGAATCTATCCCAGTTGATATTGAGAAGGCAGTAACTTTATCATTAATTGATGATAAATGGAAGGAACATCTTAGAGCGATGGATGAATTGAAAGATTCTGTACAATCAGCTTCTTTTGAGCAAAAAGATCCGTTGGTGATATACAAAATGGAAGCATATAAATTATTCGAAAATCTAGTATATACCATCAATAAAGAAGTTGCTTCATACCTTACTCGAGGTCAGTTAGTATTCAACGGTCCAGAAGAAAGTGAGCAAGAATTGAAGGCTGCCAGAGAGGTAAAAACAGACTTTTCAAATGTTCAAAGCAATAAAGATCAAGAAGCAAGAAAGGCAGCTGCTCAAAATGCAGGTGGACAGCCTGAGAGAAGGGTAGTGGAGACTATTGTAAGACAAGATGACAAAGTAGGAAGAAACGACCTTTGTCCTTGTGGAAGTGGGAAGAAGTATAAGAATTGTCATGGGTAACTTTTTGCTAGTACTTCTATCTTAGTGGAGTATATTTAGTTGATCAAAGTTTAGAAATTTAGATATCACTAATTGATTTTTTGTCCCAAGCATGATCTTCGTGTTTGTGTATAAATTTCATATCCTCCGACAATAATTTTTCTTGAAACTCAATAAACCTTTTAGTACTATTGATGTAAATATCTTCATCGTTTCTTAGTTTAGCTAGTTCTGTAATCATACTTTCATCATATTTTAAAAACTCTTGAGCTTTTCTGTTTGAAGTATATTTTCTATGGCCAAGGTAACTTAATATATTTACACCCATATTAACGGAAGTGTATAATGATTCTCTATAAATATTGTCCACACCCATCTCGATGAGGTCATACGTGGAGTTTCTATCTTTAGCTCTCACAAAAACAGTAAGGTTGGGGTAATACTTTTTTAATAATTTTACAAGTTCCATATTTTTAGCTGGATTATCTATAGCAGCAATTAAAACTTTGGCTTTTTTTATGCCGGCTGATTCTAAAAGAGCAATACGAGTACCGTCTCCAAAAAAAACTTTAAAGCCCATCCTTCTTAATAAAGAAACTCTATCACTGTTATTTTCAAGAACCACCGTTTCTTCTCCATTGGCTCTTAAAAATCGACCAAGAGTACTTCCAAAATTACCAAAGCCTACAATCATGATTTTAGAATATTCTTCATCTTTATTTGGTTCTACATCAATAAAAGTTTGTTTTTCCCTAATTCCAAAATAAGGATCAACAAACTTTTCATTAATCACTAAAAGTAGGGGAGAAATCATCATAGTAATCGTAATAACGGCCATTAGAAAATTATAATTAACTTGGTCTATGATGCCTAATTGTTCACTTGATGCCAGTACTAAAAAACCAAATTCTCCGACTTGCGAGAGTAAAAGCGCAAAAAGTATATTTTGATCAGTTTTTAGCTCGAAAATTTTTCCTAGAGCCGCAAGGACGAAAGCTTTTATCAGTAATACTGACAGTACAGCTTTTATTATCATTATTGGGTTATCAGCTATTACAGTAAAGTTGATAGTTGTGCCAATGGCAATAAAAAAGATTCCAAGCAATAGGCCTTTAAAAGGTTCTATTTCGGTTTCCAGTTCATGCTTGAATTCACTACTTGTTAGAATTAAGCCTGCCATAAAGGCGCCAAGAGCGGCACTTATACCCGCCAATTCCATAATATAAGATACACCTATCACAATAAATAAAGCCGACATAGTAAGCAATTCTCTCATATACACAGAGGCTACATATCTCAAAAATGGATTTATTAAAAATCTAATGATTACGAAGATTGCAAACACGGCAAGAAGAATAGTCAATGTTGGATATCGATCCAAAAAATCTAACGCTGGTGGAAAATGAGAAGCTTTTTTTACAATATTATCGTTTAACGCTAACAAAGGTAATAACGCAAGTATAGGTATAACAGCAATATCTTGAAACAATAAAACAGAGAAGGCTGATTACCCTGCAATAGTCTTTTCAAGTCCTTTTTCTTTTAACGTTTGTAAAACAATGGCGGTAGAAGACATAGCAAATCCCAAAGCTACTGCTAATGATGTATTGACACTATATTCGAAAAAATACTTAAAAAGTATGTAAACAAAAATTGCAGTCAAAGCCATTTGTAAGCCCCCGAGCCCTATTATTTGCTTTCGCATATTCCAAAAAGATCTGGGATTAATTTCTAAACCTATCAAAAACAACATCATTACCACTCCAAACTCAGTGGCATGCATAACATCTTCTCCTTCTTTACCAATAAAACTTAAAACATAAGGTCCAATGAGTATTCCCCCAATCAAGTACCCTAATACACTTCCAATACCCATTTTTTTGGCAAGTGGTACAAAGACTAAAGCAGTCCCTAAATATATAATTGCATTTTGTAACATTACGTAGATTTTTATCTGGTTAGATCATTAAGATATTCAATTTTGCTTAATTCGTCATTTGATAATTCATCATTTTTTAATTTCTCTATGAGGTAAGCATATAATGCGGTATAATGGTCTAAATCTACTTTAGTTAAACCATCTGACCTAGGAATATGTAGTGGAGGCAAATAATCCATATTGCATAAAAATGCAGTTTGCTCAAACGGTCTAAAAAACTCCCTCAAAGTGTACTTATTGCGACCACCATGTTGATAAGCCTCTTCACTACCTGCAGTACTTACGATTTGTAAGAATTTTTTACCCTTTAGCCTTATACCATTTTTACCATAAGCCCAGCCATATTCAAGCACCAAATCCAACCATTGCTTCATCAGTGGTGGACAATTGTACCAAAAAACTGGATGTTGAAAAATTATAATGTCCGCCTCCAATAAAAACTCTTGCTCAACTTCAACATTAATATCAAAGTCTGGATACAACTCATATTGGTCCCGCAAAATCACATTCGTATCCTCTGGCGACAAAACAGATAGTAATCTTTTATGAACATTGCTATCTTCAAATCTCGGATGATAAAAATTTATCAATATTCTCTTCATTTTGGTAAAATTAATAGTTTTTATTGAATATTATTTTAAATCTTCTAATGTCTTAATACACATATAATTCAAATATAAATATTTACATAAATAAGCAAGTATTGGTTTTTAAAACTGATCAAATAAAGAATTATTTCGAATAAACTTGCAAAACATAAGATTATCAAAATTACAGAACTAAAAATCAACCTAATTGATATATTAATTTTACTTTTCTTTCAAAAAGATATTACATAAATTATGACAATGAGTACATGAAATGGTAGTAATGCATTAAATTTGCAAGCAATTTAAATAATTTAGTAAAAAGATAATAAATTATAATGGTATTTGATATTGATAAAATTAAGAAAGTATATGCTGACATGCCTTCAAAAGTTGATGAGGCAAAAAGCGTATTAGGCAGGCCTTTGACGCTAGCGGAGAAAATTTTATATGCACATTTACATAGTGCTTCTACTCTTCAAGATTATGGTAGAGGTAAGGATTATGTGTTTTTTGCACCAGATAGAGTGGCTATGCAAGATGCGACAGCGCAAATGGCACTTTTGCAATTTATGACTTGTGGATTGCCAAAAGTTGCTGTGCCTTCCACAGTGCATTGTGATCACCTCATCCAAGCAAAAGTGAATGGTGTGGTAGATTTAAAAGGTTCGCTAGATATCAACTCTGAAGTATTTTCTTTTTTAGAATCCATTTCGAATAAGTATGGTATTGGCTTTTGGAAACCTGGTGCGGGGATCATTCATCAAGTAGTTTTGGAAAATTACGCATTTCCAGGTGGTATGATGATTGGTACGGATTCACACACACCCAATGCAGGTGGTCTGGGTATGGTGGCTATCGGAGTAGGTGGTGCTGATGCTGTAGACGTAATGGTTGGTATGGAGTGGGAACTCAAGATGCCAAAACTTATAGGTGTAAAACTCACTGGTAAAATGTCAGGCTGGACTTCTCCTAAGGATGTTATACTTAAAGTGGCAGGTATTTTAACTGTGAAAGGTGGTACAGGTGCTATTGTAGAATATTTTGGTGAAGGTGCTCAAAGCCTGTCTTGCACGGGTAAAGGCACAATCTGTAACATGGGTGCAGAGATAGGGGCCACAACCTCTACTTTTGGTTATGATGAATCTATGAGTAGGTATCTATCAGCTACGGGCAGAGCGGAAGTTGCAGCAGAAGCTGATAAAATTGCACCGTATTTGACAGGTGATGATGAAGTTTATGCTTCTCCAGAAAAATACTTTGATCAAGTAATCGAAATCAACTTAAGTGAACTAGAACCTCACATCAACGGCCCTTTTACACCAGATTTGGCAACACCAATATCTAAAATGAAAGAAGTATTAGGACAAAACGATTGGCCTGTTGAGGTCAAAGTTGGCTTAATTGGTTCTTGTACCAACTCTTCTTATGAAGATATTTCTAGAGCTGCATCAATAGCAAGTCAAGCAGTATCTAAAAATTTAAAAACACAATCTGAATTTACCATTACTCCAGGTTCTGAATTGGTAAGATTTACTATAGAGCGCGATGGATTTATTGATACTTTTGAAAAAATAGGAGGATCCGTATTTGCAAACGCATGCGGGCCGTGTATTGGTCAATGGGATCGTGCTGGAGCCGACAAAAAAGAGAAAAACACCATCATACACTCATTTAATAGAAATTTCTCAAAAAGGGCTGATGGCAATCCTAATACACATGCTTTTGTTGCTTCTCCTGAGATTGTGACAGCAATTGCACTTGCTGGAAGACTAGATTTTAATCCCCTCACAGATACGCTTCAGAATCAAAATGGCGAAGCAGTTAAATTGGATGAACCTACAGGTTATGAATTACCTCCACAAGGGTTTTCAGTAAAAGATGCTGGCTATCAGGCTCCATTTGAAGATGGTTCAAAAGTAAGTGTAGCAGTTGATCCAGAATCAAAAAGATTACAACTGTTAGAGCCATTCACTCCGATTACCAATGGTTATGTACAGCATATGCGTATTTTAATCAAAGCAAAAGGTAAATGTACGACTGATCACATATCTATGGCAGGTCCATGGTTGACATATAGAGGCCATTTGGAGAATATTGCTAACAATACACTGATTGGTGCAGTCAATTCTTTTAATGATGAAGTCAATAAGGTATTAAATTTTGTATCCAATGAGTATTTACCTGTACCGGATTCCGCTAGATTATATCAGAAGAATGGTATTGGTACAATCGTATTTGGTGAAGAAAATTATGGTGAAGGATCATCTAGAGAACACGCAGCAATGCAACCACGATTCTTAGGAGTAAAAGCGGTAGTTGTCAAATCATTCGCAAGAATACACGAAACAAACCTTAAGAAACAAGGTATGTTAGCGTTAACTTTTGACAAAGTAGCCGATTATGATTTAATAAGACAAGACGATGAAGTAAGCATCATCGACTTTGAGTCTATGGCTCCAGGTAAGCAATTACAAATCAAATTGTCGCATTCAGACGGCACCTCTGACATCATCAAAGTCAATCATACTTACAACACAGCTCAAATAGGCTGGGTAAAATCAGGATCTGCTTTGAATGAAATAAGGGAGAAACTAAGTTAAATCAACTTAACCAATGTATACTGAAGGGGATAAATGAGTAAAATTGTTTGTCTCCTTTTTTTTATGTACTAACCAAGATTTAAAAATTATCCTTCTTACTACTTTAACGGTTTTCAAATAACCTATTATAGATAACATAACTACACAATCCCGTAATAATGGTAGCCATAATGTCCAAAATATCAATTACTTTACCAAGAAATGGATGTAGAAGTTCAAACACAACAATACTCAAAGTACTAATTTTTATTAAGTAGTTACCTTTTATCGTGTCTTTTGATAATATCGCAATTAAGAAAAAAATGGTAGTCATTGTACCAAGTGTATTACCCAATGTGTCCGCTATATGAAAATCATTTATTTGATTTTGATAGATATAAGGTCTATATAAAGGTCGACCGATAAACTCATAAATAAGTAGGGCTACAATTCCAATAGAAAAGTTGATTATCTTGTATTTTGTAAGTTTCCAATTTCTAAGCTCTAATTTAAAATCGTTTATGGTCATACTTATCTTTTTTTTCTTTTTATGGTATCATCTTTTATTCAACTATTTTTCAATTACACAAAGGCAAGAAATTGATAAATATCTAAATGTTGACATTATCAGATTCTAATTTTAAATTCTCCTAGTATTGAATTTTATTAAATTGTTAAACCTTTAAAAGTACTGATTATTTTCATCTCAAAATCTTTTAGGATGTAAAAATAAGTTATAAATTGACGGAAATGAACTTAAATGTGGAATTTGATACATGAAAGGTTGTCTTGAGACTTTTAATATTTCCAACTTTTGAGCTGTTTTAGTGAGGAATTGGATTTTGTCTGGCCTGTTCAGGAAATCCCAATTTATATATTCTCCTAACACGCATTTTATTCTATATTTGCCAAAAATATTTTTAAATATTATGCACACTGACGAAATAATCATTCCATTAAAAGAAACTAGAATAGCTGCATCAGCGAAGCATACGTTGATAATTCTGCAAAAAGACGATTATCAAAATGAGGTAGCACAAAAAACTTTGGGTGGTATTGCTAAAGCATTGGGGTTGAATTTTGAAAATGATATAGAACTTTTTCTTTTTCACAAAGAAAATCCAACGAATATTGCCTCATCACTCGGAAACTTTAAAAAGGTATTGATTTTTGGAGTAAATCCTAAAGCAATTGGTCTTCAGATGGACGCGAAAATATATAAGATATTTAGTTTTGAGGCTTTTAGTTTGTTGGTTGCACATCCTGTCACAAAAATTGCAGAAGATATCAAGACTAAACAAATTTTGTGGAAGATTTTACAAACGATGTACGGTTTGGTATAATGTTTTTTTACTTATGGTGTTCTATAAATAAAGCTAGAATTAGTTATTATTTAATGCAACTGAAGTTTATAAATTGGAACAACATACAGAACATTCCAATGAATAAAGTTAACAATTTCGTTTGTTTTACTTATTCTAAGATCATCGGAGTTCAAGCCATCAAAAATGTTAATGTCAATATTGCTTACAAAGTTATGTTAAAAAAAATTTATCTTTTAGAAATCAAATCATTTAATCCAACACACTGGTCTTAAAAATCCGATTTACTCCAAATAGTGACATTTGCCCCTGATTTGAAATAGCTGGTATAGTACTATTTGTTGGTGTGAAATATATATTTGTACTGTTAAGAATCAAATTTCCTTGATTATTCAATAATGGCTGGCTGTGACTTTGGTTTTTAGTACCTAAAGAAATCCTATTCAAATATAATGTACCCAAGCCTGAAATATTAAACAAATTAGCATTATTATTTGCTTTTAGAAAGTAATTTTTAGAACTATTTTCTTGAAGTAAAACGGTGTTGCGATTGATTAAAATTTGACCAATGTCAAAATGTAAAGAATCAACGGTAAGATATTTTGAAAGTAATATGGTGTCAGGAGCACAAACCTTGTTGTATATTACTCTGAAGGATTCTGGAGAACCATCGACAGCAGATTCAACAACTCCGACCCTTTTACTGTATATATTAATGGTGTCTTTAATGCTGTTATTGATTTGATCAGTTATTGTGAGAATATATCGTTTAGGTTGAAGATTTGTTATATTATTTGACGTTGACATAATGCCTTGCCAGCTATAGTTCAATTGCCCAAAACCTCCAGCAGCTGTGACAGAAATCGAACCATCATTGCTTCCTCCACAAGTTTCATGCGTTATATTCCTACTTGTAATTTGTAAAGATTGAATAGGGCAAAGATCAAAGGAGTCAATAAATCCATAATTACATCCTTGTTTTATTAAGATATTATTGTTTGTATCGTAAATCTTGTAATATCCTTGGGGATTACTATAAGATGCACAAAGTCCATCGCCATAAGAATCATAGATTTTAAATCTGTAGCAGACGGATTGTGGTACACATAAGTAGATTGAATCTTTTCCACCACTGGGTATAAAATTTGCAGCTGAGTTAATGGTTACACCATTTTCATCTTGGATGGTATAGCTGATTTCATTTGGGTATTGATCTGACTGAATTTCAATTCGATATGACCTGAACTCAGGAGGGCAATTCAAAATATTAATTATTCTCACTGTATCCAATAAAGTACAGCCATTAGCATCAATAATAGTTGCATAATAATATCCTTCTACTAAGTTAGTGGCATTAGTTCCAACTTGTCCATTAGACCAGTTAATCTGATAGGGTGGCGTACCTCCATTTACAGTGATAATAGCTGAGCCTAAATTATTAGGACCCTCTCGATTTAAAATTGAAATTGTACTTCTAAGAGTATCGTATTTATTGATTGACGCTTGGATACAAAAAACTTTACCATTAGAATATACATTTGCAGTATAGTCACCACTTTGTAAGCCAGAAATTAAAGTGTCTCTTTGACCTAAATTCCAAACAATACTATCTATTTTCTTTAAATTACTTGAAACTTTTATGAAAGCATCATTTGCATTTAAGCACGATATTTGGTTTACCTCTATTTTAAAATGATTCTCTGAAATAACAAATATAGGCTTCGTAGACTCAACTTCCCAATTTATGGCTTGAGTTGATACTTGCAATTTTGGTCGTAAAAATTTAGCTTCTTTTCCGAAAGACACATTATCAATAAACCAACCTAACTCAGATATACTTGCATCTGAATCCAAAACAAATCGTATTTTTATAGTTTTACCAAGGAATCGATTTAAATCTATAGTAGACCGAATATATCCATTGCTATTACCAGTAAACGCCAACCCACCACGCGAATTGCTAGTGTAACCATTGGTAGTAAAAATATCACTTACACTTTGCCAACTTTGTCCATCATTATCGCTTATTTGTATAATGGCATAATCCCACCAAGATTCAAGATTGAATTGATGATCAAAACTTAGCGAATAGCTTGGTCCGATAATCTGCGGTGGACTATATTCTAAAATACTTCGAGAAGAAGTTGGAACATTGGGAGCAAAGTATTCTAAACCTTGACCAGCTCTCGTGCTACTAACGAGTGCCCAACTACTTGCTCCATTTGTGCTAGTTCCAAAGTTTGTAATTGTCCCGTTAAAAGTCTGTAAAAAGAAAAATCCTTGGTCTTCAAAGCCCATTTTGTAAAGCACAGTAGCTGAATCACTAGCCAAACCAGGAAAGTTTAAGAACTTCCAACTCACCGAATTATTCGTAACCTTAGACGACTTATTTGCACTTATAAAAGTAAAATCCTTTAATATAGGGTTTGTAGTATTGATCGAGTCAATAAAACTGGAAATATTATTTTTGATTTTCACCTTGAACGCTATTGTATCGCTTGATCTAATACTATCCTTAGAAGGAATTAATTGTACATTTACAAAACACTCTGGAAAAGGTACAAAAGATTCGACACCGTCACTTCTATTTGAACTTGAACCTTGACTTGCACCAAACCCCAGTCCTCTTTTCGCAAAAGATTTACGTAACATACAAATGTGTGCGTCATTATATAAAAGTTTATCGGCTAAAAATATGGCATCTCTCCCATCTACAAAACCAGGACTACAGGGTTGAAGTTTCATAGCTTCGATGACAAGTCTCAGTGCTAGATTATTGCCTCCGGTGCCATGATAAATATTTGGGTCAAAACCATATACATCAATTAGGTCCCATGTCATTTCCCATAAAATGGTAGCCCAAACAGACCCTATACCATGTGGGACACTTATGTTTGATAGTTTGATTGTATTGTAAGTCATGGGGTTAACATCAAAGTCAGTTGAATATGGATAAGGTCTGATTCCATTACCATTAGGACCTTCTTCGAATAGCCATGTTCCCATAGGTCTGCGTTTAAATCTTGTATCTCCAGGCTTGATAGTTAGGATAACACCTAAAAAGTCACTCCAACCTTCACCCATTTGTTCGGTATTATTGAGACAATTGACATTAGAAGGTCCTCCAGTTAGACGAATACTGAGACCATGTCCAATTTCATGAGCAATTACGCCATTATCAAAACCACCATCACGAATACCACAGTTGAACATTTGCATTCTTGGACTCAATCCGTCAGGTGGAGTAGAAAAGTTAGCATTACAAGTTCCTGATCCATCTTGTACTTCTGCATTTAAGGCATCATTAGGCGCACCTTGGATACCGAAATTTGTGTTTTGAAAATTGCCAGAGGCTTCATCAAAACCATAATGATGCAAAACATCATGAATGATATTACTCCAATAAAAAGTATTCACAATGGATGCTTTTTGACTTATGGCTGGTGCAGCGTTGTGATTAATCGGGAAATTAAAGTTTAATGTGGTACCTCCCACGGCTCTAGAACCGTCACCATTGGTAGGACTATTGGTTACATCAGTGTCTTCATAGCAATCTACATTGTTTCCTTTTGTTGAAGTATAATTTGTAGGGCCGATTTTGTGCCACCCATGTGGAGAAGCCATTCGTCCAATAGTATCGGGTTTTCTAACAATTGAAGGACTACCAAAATTTGGACTTTCTATAGGCCAAGGATACACAAAATAAGATGAATCTGACATTACCAGTTCGTTTAAATGTTGCGCTTGTATTTTCGGTTCGGATTTAGTGTGCTTGTGATGCCCAGGGAATGAGCATTGCAATGTGAGACTTTGCTCTTTTATGATTTTGCCATTTTTTGCATCTACCCAATATTGCATGTAACTATTCGTGGCTATTTCGTCAATGGTTACTTCCCAAAACAAACTAAGCTTCTTAGAGTTTTCATCAAAAAATATTTTCTTTTCTATTAAAACATCTTGATCTGATATACCATTAGCCTTGAATTTTTTACCCTTATTTCCAAAAGACAAACCACTGAATTGTATGCTGTAAGACTTTTTATCTAATTTTTTACCTTTTATTACTTTATCCAATGCGACCATCTCATTAAAAGATTCTAATATATCAATAGTATATTTATGAAGGCCACCGAACAATTTGTTTTCTTCTAATTTTGAGGCGAATTTACTGATGTGAACAGATGCCGTAGAATTGACAATTGGTATTCCTTTTATAGATTCATTGAAATATATGTGTTGGATGCCGTTTGAAACATATTGATACGAGATGATAACTTCCCTCACATCTTTTTTACCGGATTTTAACATTGAGCTTATTTCATTTGATTTTATTATTTTTTGTTGCGATTTTAAATGGCTTGCTAATATCAATAATAATAAGACTAAAATATAATTCATTATTTGCATAGGAAACTTGATTTGCACTTTGTTTAAATTTCCAAGCAATAATTGTGCCCTTTTTCAATAATTTAAAATCTAGAATATTCATTTATACATACCTTTGATACTAAAAAAACTCTTATATTTTCGAAGTCTATAGTTGGATGTGAAAATCTAAAAGAGTTTTGAAACTTTTAGGATGTCAATTACACATCCTTTGTCAAATATCTCACAAATTCTTAAGAGAAAACAAATATTATTGTAAATCTAACTAACAAATTATGGATTTTAGTAATGGTATATTTAATATCTATAAAGACGCAGAGTGTTCAAAGGAAGGTGCTGATGTAGCAATGTTTTCTTAGGTTCTAGTCCTATTCGAATGTCAATCAAAGAAAGACGGTGAATAAAATAAAACTAATTATTTGAGAATGACCGCAGAGACAAAGATGACATAAAATAAAGTTCAAGGTTTATGTAAGGTATATTACAAGTCCTTTTGTGTTGCCTATTAGCGAAAATCATCAGAAAAAAATAACACAATACTTTTTGAGCTGAAATGGATTATTCAAGGGCTAAAACATCGGCCATTGTATAAAAACCCTTCTTATCTTTCAACCATTCTGCAGCAACGACTGCACCTAATGCAAACCCATATCGAGTGTGTGCGGTATGTTTGATCTCTATGTCATCTATCGTTGAGCTGTACTTTACGGTGTGGGTACCTGGGCAAGGGTCTATGCGTAATGCTTTGATGGGCAATTTGTCATCAGTAGGATTAATTTCATCGTGTTCTAACTCCCAACTTTTTAGGTTTGTGTAGTTTTCTAATACTCCTTGTGCTAGGGTGATGGCAGTACCACTTGGAGCATCTAATTTTGCAGTATGATGTATTTCTTCTATTCCCACTTTATATGCTGGATATGGGCTCATAAATTGTGCTAGTTTTTTATTGATTGCAAAAAAGATGTTTACACCTAAACTATAATTGGAAGAGTAAATAAAAGCACCTTTATCTGGTTTAAGCAAAGATTTTACCTCTTCAAGATGTTGTATCCATCCTGTAGTACCCGAAATGACAGGGCAATTGGCGTCTATACAAAATTTGATATTTTTTACTGCAGATTCGGGCATTGTAAACTCAATGGCTACATCAATAGGTTGAAGATTTTCTAAGGTCAAATCTGCTAAATTATTTTCTCCAATGATTAAATCAATAGAATGACCTCTTTCTAGGGCAACTTGTTCAATCATTTTACCCATTTTTCCGTAGCCTATGATACCAATTTTCATTTCTATATTTTGATGATTTTTGAAATATACTTTTTGCCTTTATGACCTAAGTGAAGGTAATAAATTCCTGTATTGTAATTACTTATATCAATATTATTAAAAATGGTAATTAGTCTAGCTAGAAAAAGACCATTTTGATTAAATATTTCAATTTGATCAAAATCTATGTTTAATTGATCCAAATTGATGATACCATTGGTAGGGTTAGGATAAAGTTGAAAGTGCTCATTAGCTATAGCAGTTACATTAGTTAGAGACTGCGGCTCAATGGTCAAGTTATCTACACCGGCTTCAATACTAAAAGAATTATCATTAGATGTTACAGCATACTCTAGTCGCATACTATCTGTAAAAAGGATAACATTACTTTCTACGATATATTCTTTTTTGGTCCAATCAGCTAATTTGTTTTTAATCTTATCTAAAACAAGTTTTTCATTTTTACTGTTGATGAGGGTAATTACTAAACTGTCACTCATGGAATTGATCAGTGGAGTAAAATACCACAAGTGATTTTTGATCTTAACACTGTTTGCATTCTTTAATGTGAATGGAGGACTAATCAACGTATTTTTACCTCCAACAACGAAATCGTTTAAAGGATTGGTTTTAGAGTTTCCAGTTATCCAAGCACCTTTACCTAGATCTTCTTTTACATCATTGTTAGGAACAGATTTTGAAGTATTATCTAATGATCCAAAAGGAATAGCAATTTCCCAAACTCCCGTTAATGAAGTATTGGTTGACGTCCATCCTGTGTTATAGACCATCGGATCTTCTAGAGAAGGGGCAAGCAAAACTTCATTCAAGCTTTGTATCAATGATATTTCTTTAAACGTTGTACCCCATTTACCTGCTATTAAAGTTTCGTTTTTATTGACTTGCGTGATGACTTCAGCTTTACTTGTTGAATTGTCGCCTTTTACAGATGGTAGATCTGAGGCTAAATCCGAAAATTGATAGTTGACATTTCCTATAAAGTTTCCATTTGTGGCGCTCTTTACTTGAAGGGTTTGTTTATTTGCTTTAAAGTAATAGTTTATTTTAATTGAAGTATCTTGGTTAATATTAAAAAGTAATGTGTCCGTATTAAATCTAGGTAGTGAAAATTCAAGTCTATTTGTTTTATTCGGAGAGACATTGAAGGAATACGAGTTTTTGAGCGTATCGATTCGTTGACTTCTATCAGATCCCAAATACTTGACTTCCGCTAATGGTGCTTTGATTGTATCTACATTATTGATGATTAAACCTATATTTCCCATTACATTAGACTGCTTTTGATATGTAGGTTTTAAGACAAACAATCCGTTATTGATGTCACTAGCAAGTATTAATCCAGATGGCAAATAAGGATAAGCACCCCAACAACCAAAAAATAAACTACCTGAAACTGGCAAAGTAGAATCTTGTGGGTATGTGTCATATACCCCTACAACGGTCATTTCTTTAGGGTTTGATATGTCTTTGATCACGATACCATCTGTATACCACGACGTGACGGCATATTGATCATAAACGTGCGTATTGTGGGGTATTACTCTTGTGTTATTTGGTTGCGTTTTGATTTTGTCAAGAAATCTTATATTAGATGGGTCTTGCACATCATAGCTATCCACCGTACCACCAGACACTTCGTCGGTTGTAAATAGGTATTTGTTATCCTTAGAGAGCCAGGCATTGTGGGTAAAATTTCTACTACTTCTCGCTCGACCCAGTTCAATAGGATTTGATTTATCTCTCACGTCATAAATTCCAAATCCATTATTTAGTTCCGAAGAGTATAATTTATTATCTTGAACGAATGCATCATGGGAGTAAAATCTATCAGCAGAAGATTTATATTCAGGATTCAAGGGATCTTTGTTGAGGTCGATGATCATAACTCCTCTACGACTAAGATTATGGCCAGCTAGGTAGGCAAAACCCAATGAATCAATATATAAGTTATGTGCACGAAGAAGTCTTCCCGTATTATTTCCGATTTGCAAAGTTGGCTTCCATTGGGAATGTGTGATGGTGTCGGGTGCTTTTCTTACATCTATTATCGTAAGACCAAAAGTGTCTTGATCAGCAGTAACATATAAAAAACCTTTATAATATTTAATGTCTCTCCAAACTGATCGGGCTCCCAAAGCTTCATATCGCAATCTTGGCTTTTTCGGATCTTCAAGGCTATAAACGTGTGTTCCTATATTACTGCCAATTACCGCATATTCAGTGCCATTCTTATCTAAAAAGCCCCAAACGTCATTGCAATTACTTCTAATTGGTGTTTTGGACATCAATTCAATATTAAAATTTTCAATCGGTTTTTGTCCATAAATATTGATAGAACAGAGAACAGCAAGAAAATGAAAGAATACTTTTTTTACCATGTAGTATATGTATCGTTGAATATTCTTTCAACTATTTGATCAAATATATTTTTAATTAATCGATCTTGCACTGATTGAAGATCTTGGTCACTTTGAAATGTTTCGAAAAAGGAAAAATTTCTTTCATAGTTATTTTTTTCATTCTTTTTGTCGACATATTTTACACTGACACCAATATCTAGCTTGTTAAGAGCTACTGTATTACCTGCAACCGGAGCTTCTGCACTTACCACAAAATTAATGATATCCCCTGAAAATTCAACATCAGGATCGATTTCTTGAAATTTTAAACGAGATTCGTTTCTTATTTTATTTCTGAGTGCTTCAGAAAATTTTACTTCAATATCTACAGGAGCACCAAATGATCTATTGCCAAAGTTGATGACATAATAAGTAGTAATTTCTGGGGGTATAGTTATTCCTTTGAAGCTATAACAACCACCAAAACATAAAAAACTTACAAATAAAATTATAAACCTCAAGTGTTTAACCATTATTCTTCTAAATCAAATTGTTTTATTTTACGGTATAACGTTCTTTCAGATATTCCTAATATTTCTGCAGCCTCTTTTCTTTTTCCAGCAAACTTTTTAAGGGCTTTAATAATCATCCCTTTTTCCATATCTTCTAACTTGAGGTTGTCTTCTACAATTTCAACTTTTTGATAAGAATCAATTTGATATTTATCTAGGAGTATAGGTTTTGTGCTTAAACCCTTTTCCTCTTCATCATAAAGTGGCAAATATTCGTCTTTTTGGAAAGCAACATTCTTTCCCAGAGGGGTATCGTTGTAATAACTTGCTATTGGATTGTAAGATTTTGTTTCTCCTTCTTGAGGAAATTCAAGTTTATTTGTTGATATCAATTGGGTCACAAAGGTTTTTAATTGAGAAATATCCCTTTTCATATCAATCAAAAAATTGTAAAAAACATCTCTTTCAGACATACTTTCAGGTATCTTGTCTGACAACGATTTGGATGGTAGCATACTTTGAGCTAAATGTGGTGCAATATCGATGATATCCATCACGTCTAAATTTTTTTCATCAGAAAGTACGCTGAGTTGTTCAACAAGATTCTTTAATTCTCTAATATTACCTGGCCACCTGTATCTTTTGAGTAATATTTTAGCATTGTCTGTCAATTGGAGGCTATTTGTTTTATATTTTTCAGCAAAGTCGCGTGCAAATTTCCTGAACAGCATAATCGTATCTTCTTGCCTTTCATATAAAGATGGAACTTTTATTGGTACGGTATTGAGTCGATAGTAAAGGTCTTCTCTAAATTTACCTTTTTTAATGTATTCTTCCAAATTGATGTTGGTAGCTGCTATTACCCTTACATCTGTAGTCAATGATTTAGACGCACCTACTCTGATGAATTCTCCTGTTTCTAATACCCTTAACAAATAAGCCTGCGTATCCAAGGGCATTTCACCTATTTCATCTAAAAAAATTGTACCGCCATTCACGGTTTCGAAATAACCTTTACGGTCACCAATCGCACCAGTAAATGACCCTTTTTCATGTCCAAATAATTCAGAATTGATGGTGCCTTCGGGTATAGCACCACAATTGATAGCAATAAATGGCTCGTGTTTTCGCTTAGATAGATCATGTATAATTCTGCTAAACACTTCTTTACCAACGCCACTTTCTCCTTGTATCAGAACCGTGAGGTCAGTAGGCGAAACCCTTATTGCGGTAGCTAAAGCTCTGTTTAAACTATCACTTTGACCAATAATTCCAAACCTCTGCTTTGCTGATTGTAATTCCATTCAGTTAGTTTACTAATTCACCTAAAAGTGTGGCACTATTTGCGTTATGTACTTTGACAAATACATATTCACCTGGCTTCAAATCTCCTTTTTTTGGAAAAACTATCATCTTATTTTGTGAATTTCTTCCTTTCCAATCATTCTCAGACTTCTTCGAATTGCCTTCAATTAATACTTTAAAAGTCTTGCCTACATCTGCTAAATTATGTCTTAAAGAAACTTGATTTTGCAAAGCTATTATTTCATTTAGTCTACGTTTTTTGATGTTTTCGGGTATGTCATCTGCAAACTTCTTGGCTGCTAAAGTACCTGGTCTTTCACTATAAAAAAACATATACGACATGCTGTAATTAGCCCAGTCTATCATGCTCAAAGAATCTTGATGCTCTTCTTCTGTTTCCGTGCAAAATCCTGTTATAATATCAGAAGATATTGCGCAATCAGGCATGATTCTGTAAATTGCACTGACTCTATCCATATACCATTCGCGATCATAAGTCCTATTCATCAATTCTAGAACCCTGCTATTACCTGATTGCACGGGTAGGTGAATATACTTACAGATGTTTTCATGTTTTGCCATGGTATACAATACCTGATCAGTAATGTCTTTAGGATGAGAAGTGCTAAACCTTATTCTTAAATCTTGACTTACTAATGCGACCATTTCTAGTAATTCAGCAAAATTTACTATTTTTTTAGTTTCAGGATTTTCCCATTTGTAGGAGTCTACATTTTGACCAAGTAAAGTAACTTCTCTATACCCTTTTTGAAATAAATCTTCTGCTTCACTTAATATGGAAAAAGCATCTCTACTTCGTTCTCTACCCCTTGTGAAAGGTACAACACAGAATGAACACATATTGTCACAACCTCTCATGATCGATATGAAGGCCGTGATACCATTAGAATCTAGTCGAAGAGGGGAGATGTCGCTATAGGTTTCTTCTCTTGAAAGAAATACATTGATCCCTTTGTCACCATCTTCTGCTGTTGCAACTAGATTTGGTAAATCTCTATAAGCATCAGGTCCAACCACAAGATCAACCAATTTTTCTTCTTCTAAAAATTTTGATTTTAGTCGTTCAGCCATACAACCTAACACACCAATCATGGTTCCAGGCTTCGATTTTTTTTGTTGGTTGAATACTTCCAGTCTTTTTCTTACAGTATCTTCAGCTTTTTCTCTTATGGAGCAAGTATTTACCAAAATTAGATCAGCGATTTCCATGTTTCTTGTTGGGCTATATCCTACTTCACCCAGTATAGAAGCTACGATTTCAGAGTCACTAAAATTCATTTGACACCCATAACTCTCTATATAAAATCTTTTTTGACCATCACTAATTATCCCATCAAAATAAAGAGCTTCACCTTGTCTCGCCTCGTTGATTTCTTTATCTAATGAAAGAAGTGTAGGATTATTATCGTACATGTATTTACATTTTTGAGGTGCAAATTTAAGCATAAATTAGAACAAATGTGACATTTTGTCATAATTAAATTTATTATTTATCTTGTGGAGAAAATGTTGTTTTCGCTAAATTCTAGTAGAGATAGCAATGTTTTGTTCAAAGCGTGTAAAGATCCATAATTTTATTTTATTTTTTCTCAAAAACTCAGTCGGCATGAATCGTGTCCTAATCCTCTATCCGTTAAACTTAATTTAATTTCAACAAATATTGTACTTTTGTGATATGATTAAAAGTTTATTATTTGGTAAACTATTTTTTTAACGTTTATTATGGAAATATTGGTTTGAAGTCTTATGAATAGACAGTCTAAATTTATTTTTTTTACGATTTCTCTCAACCTCTTGTTGACAGTGGGAGCTATGATCTATTTTTATTACTCCTTTATTGAACCTATGAAAATCGAAAATGAAAGCAAAGCAAATGCCACTTTTGCAAGCAATGTTGATCATGATTACCTAAGCAAGCTAGGAAAAATCATTGAGAGCCATGGTTCGGGCAACAACTTTGTAGAAGTAGCTAAGCAAAGTGTAAACGGGGTGGTATCGGTCATGTCTTTGGCGAAGAAAAATTTAAACCTTGATAGTGAAGTCTTTGAAAAAATCAATGGATCTGGGGTAATCATCAGCAGTGATGGGTTTATAGTGACGAATAATCACGTAGTGGAAGGGACAACAGATATTGTGGTAATGCTTAATGATCAGAGACAATTTAAAGCAAAAGTAGTCGGTGGTGATCAATCCACTGATATTGCATTACTAAAAATTGAAGCGACAGAACTACCATATCTATTGCTTGGCAATAGTGATAGTCTACAAGTTGGTGAATGGGTACTGGCTGTGGGTAATCCGCATAAATTACTTTCTACGGTCACAGCAGGTATAGTCTCTGCAAAAGGAAGAAACATCAACATACTTAAAAACATTGGGATAGAATCTTTTATTCAAACGGATGCCGCAGTAAATTCAGGCAATAGTGGAGGAGCCTTGTTAAATACATTAGGTATGGTCATTGGTATTAATACTGCGATTATTTCTGAAGGTGGTGGCCATGAGGGCTTTTCCTTTGCAATTCCTATTAATTTAGTAAAAAAAGTAGTCGGTGATATCAAAGAATTTGGTTCTGTGCAAAGAGGTTGGATGGGATTGGAATTAAGAAATGTTGATTTTGATGTGGCTAAAGAATTAGGACTTAGTGACGTAAGTGGTGTATTGGTCACTATTACCATAAAAGATGGGGCTGCATCAGAAGGCGGATTAAGGTCTGGTGATATCATTAAGCAGATAGATGAAACCAAAATCAAAGATATGCCCCAATTTAGTGAGAAAATAGGGCTCAAACGTCCTGGTGACAAAGTAAAAGTCAAATATTTTAGAGACGGTAAAGAATATACTTCTAATATAATCCTCCGTAATCAAAGAAATACCACAGATCTTATAGCTGTAAGGAGAGATCCCATTCTTCAAAACTTAGGCATCGAATTGAGAGATTTGGACTCCTATGAAAAAAATAAACTGGGTACAAAAGGAATAAGGGTTGTATCTGTTATGAGAAACTCTACGATTGGTAAAACAAACCTAGAACCTGGCTTTATCATCACTAAAATCAATGAAAATAAAGTTACCACCGTTAATGACATAACTGATTTTCTTTTAAAGAATAAAGGAAACATTTTATTTGAAGGATTTTACGAAAATTATCCTGGTGAATATCCATATAAATTCGTAAATAATTAGTGCAAGATCAACTTTAGCGCAGTATTTCAATTTGAAATGTATTAAAATAAATCATAAATTATAAAATGCTGTAAATTTTCATCGGTGTTTTTCTATAAATCTTCTAGTATTTATTAAATAAATATTTGAATTATCGAACACTTTAATTTACATTTGTTTTTGATGAGGGGATATAAGCACATTTTAATTTTAGTTTTCATAGTTTTTACATCTTTTAGTGTGAGTTCTCAATCAATTTCATATGTCGGTCAGATAGGTCAAAATCAAAAGAAATATGAAAAAATAGTTGCTAGTCACCAGATGCAATTACTTGAAGTTTGTGATAATAATTTAGATAGTGCTTATCAGATTTGGATTGATGTTATGACAAGTTTAGAAGACTACTCTGAATCTGTTAATTTTGATTTGAAAGGAGTAAAGATGTGGATGCACATCTTCGTACAAGATGGAAAAATAAAAGAGCTTTATTTTCATCCAAAATTAAATTCTAGAAATATGGATTTTTCAAAAGTAAATACACTCTTAGAAAAATTTATACAAACTTATGAATTCCCAATAAAAAGCACCGTAAAATTCAATCATTATGGCAGTGCTTCTTTCCCCGTCTTTTCCATAAGGTATCAAGACTTTGAGAAGTAGTTTTTGACATTTTTTCTGTAACTGTTTACAACTTTCAATTTTCTGAAATTTTATGTTTTTATGACTTTACCAGCCAATGATTAATAAATAAAAATACAATATTCTTAAATTTTAAAGTTATGTTTAAAATTTATTATAGCTTTAGGAATAAATTTAAACATTGCCATGGAAAATAACTCAACAATTGTTCATCAAGGCTTAGCTGGAGTATTGGTAGACCACACCGCTGTATCTAAAGTTATGCCTGAAACCAATTCCTTAACATATAGAGGGTATGCTGTACAAGACTTATGCGAACATTTTCGGTTTGAAGATGTAGCATATTTAATTGTAAACGGAGAGCTACCTAATTCTGAGCAGATTACAGAATTTCAAGAACATGAAAGAAGTAAAAGAGGCATTTCTGATGAATTGTCAAAAATATTGTCCTTATTACCCGCCTCCGCACATCCTATGGATACACTTCGTACAGGTGTAAGTGTGTTGGGCTGTGAAGATTCTAGAATATGGGATAATACTTATGAAACAAATTATGATAAATACATTAATCTTCTAGCCAACATTCCAGTGCTAATTGCTTATAGCTACAGATATGCCAAAGGACTCGATCCAATTGCCCCGCGAAATGATATTTCGATGGCAGAAAACTTTTTTTACATGTGCTTTGGTGTAATTCCTAAGCCAGAGGTAATTAAGGCTTTTGATGTCTCTTTAATTCTATATGCCGAGCATAGTTTTAATTGTTCCACCTTTACCACAAGAGTTATTACTTCAAGTGAATCTGATTTTTACAGTGCTGTATGTGGGGGTATTGGTGCACTAAAAGGCCCACTTCACGGAGGAGCAAACGAATATGTAATGCATATGCTCAAAGAAATAGATGATCCAACTAAAGCAGAACAATGGATGCTAGACGCACTTGCTACTAAAAAGAAAATTATGGGTTTCGGTCACCGTGTCTACAAATCAGGGGATTCTAGAGTACCTACTATGACCAAATATGCGAATCTGATGGCTGAGGCAACGGGTCAAAATAAATGGATGGAAATTTCTAGTATTCTAGAAAAAGTAATGATCGAAAAAAAGAATATTTATCCAAATCTCGATTTTCCAGCAGGTCCAGCCTACTATATGATGGGGTTTGATATAGAAATGTTTACACCAATTTTTGTGATGGCGAGAATCACAGGTTGGACAGCACATATTTTAGAGCAAACGGCAAATAATAAGTTAATCAGACCATTAAGCAATTACATTGGTGCAAATCAAAGGTCTATTGAAAGTTAAATTTATCCTAATTTATGGATTTTAGCTTTCTTTTATATGTATTTCTGGCATCTGTACGTCTTATACTTAAATTTTAAGAACTCAATTAATTTTGCATGAATATTATATCAATCATTATTATGTCTCTTTTTTCTTCAGGAATTACATCCCATTCAGACCAGCCTAATAACTTTGATTACAACAAGGCATGGGAAGAAGTGAATAGATTGGTAGACCAAGAAGGTAAAGTATCAACCGCAGCTGTAAAGTTAGAAGAAATATACAAAAATGCTTTCAATGATAAAAATGTGGAAGAGCAGTATGCTGCCATACAGTATAAAGTGAATAAACTAATCAAAAGTAATACCGAGACTTTGGATTATCTAAACAAAGAGCTCGACAAGTCGACAGGTTTATTAAAGTCTATGCTCACAGCCTTACGGGGCGATTTTTATGCGATTCAAAACAATCAAAGAAATTATAGAGGGGATACTGACCTTGCCAATGACGAAAGCACAGATATCGAGTCCATGAGCAGAAACGGGCTCGTCAAGGCAATGATGCTAAATTATTCGGAAGCTTTATCAAATTCGGAGCTTCATAAAATACCTTTTGCCCGATTTAAAAGGAGTATTGTAGATGGAGATTCTTTATACTTTGAAGTTGGTGCTACTTTGTACGATGTGTTAGCTTTAAGATTTATCAGCCATTTAGATACTGATTTGGGTATAGACGGCATTGCCGATTTTAATTTTACACCTACTGAATTGCTGGGAAAATTACCTGATTTTCTTAAGTTAAGCTTTATTGAGGATCAAAATTCTTACCTTCATCTTGCTGGCTCTACTTTTCAAAACATACTTAAGAATCTAAACAACCCTATGTTAAGATTTGTGGTTGATAAAAGGCGATTAAATTATTTTGGTGAAAAATATGGAAGCGAAAAATATAGCGCTGATATCATCAATGCCCTAGATTTTCACATTGAAAATAATAGTGACAAAGATGTGAAAGTCATCGCTACGATCACTCAAATAAGCTACAAAATAGATAAAAAAGAAAATTTTGCTGTATTACATGCAGAGTTAGTCTCATTAAAAAACAAATATCCAAGTAGTAAATATTTAACCAATATTCAGGCATACATTGACTTAACCGAAAGTTCAGAGCTTGAAGTTAAGGCATTAGAGGTATATTCGTCTAAACAAAGGAAGTATATAAATTTAAAATATTTCAATCTACCTAATGTAATTATCGAAATAGCTAGAGTGGAAGGCTCTGTGGAGGAAAAAATCAAACTATTAAACGGCAACTATAATAATACTCCTGCTAATGTCGAATTTAAAACTCAAAAAAAGTTGGAGGTAAAACTTGATTCTGAAAAGTATAAATATAAATATACTTCCATAGAGTTAGGTATGTTGACATACGGACTTTATGAAATCAAAGTTAATGACGGCATAGGCAAGCATCTAAAGACCGCATACATACAAATTTCTGATCTCACTGCGATTAAAATTAATCAAATTAATAAATTGCATATTCATAATAGAATGTCTGGCTTACCTTTGAAAGACGTCAAAGTCAGCTTTTTCACTAACAGTTACAATCGAGAATCACGTATTTATGAATTTGTCAAAAGCAAATCTTATTCCTCTAATACAAATGGAGAAGCAACCGTTGATTTAACCAATGAATCTTACATGACCGTGATAACCAAAGATGATGATCAATACATCATCCGAGATAATATCTATTTTGGACAAGAATATGTCAATTCACAACAAGCTAGCAGTAGAAACTTGATATTTACTGATCGATCCATTTATCGGCCTGGTCAAACCGTTTACTACAAAATCATTTCCTTTAATGGTAAGAATAATGATTATAAGGTAGCGGTCGGTAAAAACATCGATATGCTTGTTAGTGATGTCAATGGAGGAGAAGTGCTCAAAATTACAAATCAAAAGACGAATAGCTTTGGTTCACATAGTGGCTCTTTCACGCTGCCTGTTGGAAGATTAAATGGCAATTTTAGCATCGCATTAGAAAATGATTTTCATACTTTCGTGGTAGAAAAGTATAAAAGACCAAGTTTTGAAGCGAAAGAAGTGAGTGCTCAAATTGGTAAAACAAGGCAAGATATCACCTCCGTAGTGTTTAAGGCAGAAGGATTGGCTGGCAATGTACTTAATGACATTGATTATACCTATTCGATCGAAAGATCTGAGGATCGCCCGAGATGCTACTCTTGGTGGCCAATGGAAAATAATTGGTATACCATTAAGAAAGGCGAGGGTAGGACTGATAAGGAAGGTAAAGCTGCTATCGATTTTTTTGACAAAAGTACTATTTACACACAGGATAAATACAGTATGCTTTCTTACAAGCTTTCTATCAAATTTACCGATCAATCAGGGGAATCTGCTGAATTGACAAAGACAATTTCATTTAGTGATCAAGAATTTTATTTAAATATTGAGAGTAAAGATGTCATCCAAGTTTCTGATCGCTCAAAATCGATCAAAGTCATGGCATTTACAGCAAATAATGACACAGTAAAAACCGATGGCAAAATAAATGTCTATCAATTATCTAGTAAAGACCCATTGGCCTTTCAAAACTACAGTAACAACAACGGATTAATACCTGAATATAACATAAAAAGCCTAAAATTAGTAAAAACGGTCAATTTCAAATCGGGAGAATTTGTTGATTTAAAATTAGAGTCAGGAAACTATTTAATGGTTGCTGTCAGTACTACAAAATCAGGAAAGGAAATTGTGTTTCAAAAAGAGGTGAATCTTATAGATTTTGATAAAGGTATATTTGGAACCAATAGACTTATCTTCGATAGAATCTCACAAAATACGGCAGAGCCAGGACAGAAGGTAGTACTTGACCTCGGGAGCTCTTTCCCTATGAAAGGAAGACTTATAATCATGAGAGGTAATGAAATCATCTTCAATCAATTGACTGATATGAATCCGACCACTTGTATGACGTATAATGTAAAAGAAGAGGATAGAGGAGGCATCAATTTTTATTATTTTGGTCTGTACAATAATACATTTTATAATGGCAGTGTTGCCTTGGAGGTACCTTGGTCAAACAAGCACCTTGATATAAAATATGAAAGTATCAGGAATCTCATTTTGCCAGGGAGTAAAGAAAAACATACCATCACGGTAAGTAGTAAAGATCCGAAGGCTGCAGTGGAGGTTCTATCTGCGCTTTATGATGCTAGTTTAGATTTTCTTCAAATCCACAATTGGAATTATGGTCTGTATAATCGTAATTATGGCTATTTAAATGCTAATTTCTTTGGGTATAATGAAACCTATTTTAGAAGCGATTATAGTGAAGTTACTTACCCAGAATATATAAACTTAGGGGATAATATTCCTAACATATTATACTTCGGTCAAGATTATGTTGTCATGCCTCGGGCTATGATGAGCAAGAGTGCAATGCCGGAGGTTAACAAATCTGAATATGATACATTTGACTTTGAAAAAAATTCAACTAAAGATGCTTTAAATAGTAAAGTAGCAGGTGTTGCTGTTAAACCATTTAATGAAAACAAAGTCAGAGAAAATCTAAAAGAAACTGTATTCTTTTACCCTAACCTTATTAAAGATGCAAGTGGCAAAGTTTCCTACGAGTTTACCATGAATGAAGCTTTGACTAGATGGAGATTGATGACATTAGCACACTCTAAAGATATGCAGCTTGGTTATAAAGAAACATATATCACAACTCAAAAAGACTTGATGATAAAGGCCAATAAACCTAGAATCTTAAGATTTAATGATAAAGTATTTTTGACGGCCAATGTTTCTAACCTTACCGACAAACCAATGGAAGTACAAGTTAATTTGGATCTTGCCAATCACTTAACTGACCTACCTGTCGAATGGTCAAAGAACAAATCTCAGAAAATCAGCATGGTTCCTAAGTCAACCCAAGGTGTTTCTTGGCTCATTCAAGTGCCCGATGTCACTGATGTGGAGATTTTAAGTTTTGTTGTATCTGCTTCTTCAGCCACCCACACAGATGCTGAGAAAGATATTATTCCAATTAGTCCAGATAAAATATGGATAACTCATGCACTTCCCTTTCATTTAGGTGGAAACGAGGCTGGAGAGTATAAGATTCCATTATTTGGTTCCGATGTTAGCCAAAGGAAGCATACGATTGAGATTAATACAAATCCTGCTTGGATAGCTTTTGCGAGTCTACCAGCCTTAGACATCAGTAATCCGAGGTATGCCACAGAGTTTATGGCAAGGTTGTATCAATACAGCATGGCGAGAGAAATTTTGAATGCTAATCCAGAATTTAAAAAATTACTCCAATCAATACCTAATCAGCCATCGAAATTGACTCAAAACCAAGAATTAAAGAATATGCTTTTAGAAGCTACACCTTTCGTCAGGGCCGCAAAAGGTGAAGAACTGAATTACGAGTCTATGAAAAAGTATTTAGATAATAATGCAGTGGCAAAAGTGATTCAAGATGATATCGAAGCCATTAAAAATCAACAAAATTATGATGGAGGGTTTACATATAACTTAGGAACGCCGTCTAATTTATACACTACGAGCCAAATTTTGCAAAACATTATTGAATTGGAAGATGCAAAAATATTCAATAAATCTACATTCCAAGACTTAAAACAAAGAGCTTCCGACTATTTATTAGTCAAGTTAGAAGAGTCTTATCAGCAACTAAAAAGTCGCAATCTTTTGGGTAAAGACGGAGGTGGCAGTTACATTGATGAGCTCTATATTCTCTCAAAAGAAGGCAGAATTAACGAACTAAAAACTGTACCTTCCGTCAAATATTACTTAGATGGGGTCTCCAAAAATTGGCTATCTTCATCGATTGTTCTTAAAGTGAAGATTGCCTACATCGCGAACAGTATCGGAGATATTAAAACCTCCAACTTAATCAAAGCATACTTCAACGAAAATAAAGTCACAACCAAAGAATTGGGGACATATTGGGAAGAAGAAGCTTGGAAAACATGGCGAAGACTGAGCATAGCAGAACATTCAGCACTTATCAATTTCTATTTTTCAAATGGAGCATCAGACGCAGAAATTGACCAAATGAAGATTTGGCTTTTGAAAAACAAACAAGTACAAGGTTGGCCAAGCTATGAAAATACGAGCAAAGCGATCTACGCTCTCATGAAAGTCGGCTCAAAAAAGGAAATGTCAATGATCAAAGCAAAACCTGATGTATCCTTTTCAGAAATTACAAACCCTTTTGATCTAGCTTCTAATACTGTAGGACTCATCAAAGAAGAAACAAACACAGATTTGGCTGGTAAAACAATGCGAGCCAAAAACAACTCCAACCACATTATTTATGGTGGATTATTTACAAGTTTCTATCAAAAAGCAGACAAAATACAAAAACCTTCAAACAGCCCTTTCAGTATATCAAAGGAATTTTACCGCGAAATAAAATCTAAATTTGGAGACAAACTCGAAAAAGTTACGAGTACAACTTTAATAGCTCCTGGTGATGCAATCGTATCTCGTATCATCTTAAAGTTAGACAGAGACATGGATTACCTTACCCTAACCGACACCCGTCCTTCAGGCTTCGAACCTATTAAGGACAAGAGTTTCAAAGGGTGGTACAACAACTACACCGCTGACATTACGGATTATCAAGCCAACTATTTCTTTTTCCATCTTCAAAAAGGAACACATGTGATGGAGAATAAGGTAATAGCCGTACACAAAGGTGAATTTATGGGGGGGATAGCTAGATTTCAAAGTTATTACAGTCCAGAATTTGTAAGTTATACAGAGGGCACTAGGGTGGAAGTGAAATAAAAATGATAGGAAAATGGTTTTAAAAATGTATAAATCCAAGATTGGGTTAGAATTATTGATACCAATTATAATCATTTTTGGCACGGTGTTCTATTTGATGTTGAGTGATCCAAAAAGTTGGTTAGGTGTAGTTATATTAGTTATTACCATTATATTTATCATTCATATGTTTTTGACAACATATTATGTAATTGATAAGGATAAATTGATTATAAAATGTGGTTTCCTTTACAACAAAACGTTAGATATCAATACAATAAGTAACATTACAGAGACGACCAATCCTATAAGTTCACCAGCATTATCCATATTAGAAAGGATAGAAATCAAATTTGGAAAGTATGACTGTATAATCATATCTCCTGATAAAAAGCATCAATTTATTAAAGAGCTCGTTATCATTAATCCTAATATCGTGGTAGTACTAAAAAACAAAAGTTAAGTGACTATATTTGCCATGAAATAAATTGAAATGAAACAAATAGTTCTTTTGTGTCTCGTCATATTCCTTGGTTTAGGGTTCTATGGTTTTAAATTAAAAGAAACAAAACCCAATATCATATACATTTATGCTGATGACCTCGGATTTGGAGACTTGGGTATTAACGGACAAAGTAAAATAGAGACTCCACATTTGGATGACCTTGGTCGTAAAGGCAAGGTATTTACACAACACTACACAAGCGCACCTGTCTGCGCACCTGCCCGATACATGTTATTGACTGGACGGCATGCGGGTCATTCCTATATTCGCGGTAATGACGAATGGGGAGATAGAGGTGAAGTATGGAGTTTTAAGGCTATGTTAGCAGATTCCAGTCTAGAAGGTCAAAGGCCATTGCCAGAAAATACGGTATTATTTCCATCCATCCTAAAAAAGAATGGCTATGTTACGGCTTTAGTAGGAAAGTGGGGATTAGGTGCACCACATACAAACTCCATTCCTACCAAAATGGGTTTTGATTATTTCTTTGGTTATAACTGTCAAAGGCAAGCCCACACATATTATCCTGTTCACTTATACGAAAATGAAAGACGGTATTATCTCAATAATGAAGTGGTAGTACCTAATACAAAGTTAAAACCCGATGATGACCCAGCCGACATTAAATCATACGCTCCCTTCAACCTTAAAGAGTATGCTCCGGAAATTATGTTTGATAAAGTGATTGGGTTCTTAAATCAGCATAAGAAAAAACCTTTCTTTTTATATTGGGCTACACCTATACCTCACAATCCTATACAAGCACCTGATAGATGGGTAAAGTATTATGAAAACAAATTTGGAAAAGAAAAGCCATACCTTGGAGAAAAAGGATATTTTCCACATCCTTCACCACGTGCAGGATATGCCGCACAAATTTCATACATGGATGAGCAAGTTGGGAATCTTGTTTCCTATCTCAAAAAAGAAGGATTATACAATAATACCATCATTTTCTTTTCATCTGATAATGGTGCAACATTTTCTGGTGGAACTGATGGCCAATTTTTTAATAGTAACGGCATACATGATGAAGAACATGGTAAAGGAAAAGGTTTTGTATATGAAGGTGGTATTAAAGTGCCATTTATAGCCCATTGGCCCAACAAAATCAAACCTTCTGTCAATACTTCGCTAGTCTCTGTCCAATATGATATGTTTGCTACTATTCTTGATTTAACTAACATTAAAAATGAGGTAAAAACCGATGGAATAAGTTTTGCACCAACCCTTTTGGACAAAGGCAAACAAAAACGACATGATTTTTTTCTATGGGTTTTTCCTGAATATGGAGGTCAAGTCGCAGTGCGGATGGGTGATTGGAAATTGGTAAGGCAACATTTAAAAGACCCGAAAAACGCACCAACTATTGAATTGTACAATCTTGCCAACGACCCAAATGAGAAACGTAATGTAGCCAAAGACAATGCTGCAATGCTAGCTAAAATGGATAAATTATTCAAGAATCAACATCAAAATGCGGAGATAGAAAGATTTCGAATACCGATGGTGGAAAATGGAGTTTTAGGTTTGAAGTAATTGGTTCATGAATTGGTTGGTTTCTGAATCTTTTTCAATTCTTGATCACCTTCCTAATAATTGTCTTTTCTTGTGACCTAATTCTCATCAAATATATTCCCGATTTCAAATAATCCAAATCTAATATACTGCCATTATATATTTTATAGTTTTCATATTGTTTATTCCCTTTCAAATCATAAATCTCAATTTGATATTCGCTTTCTTCACCAATTATAGTTAATGTATTGTTGAATGGATTGGGAAAGAGGATTAGATGCTCATTTATATCTTCAGTGACATTGACGGTCAACAAGTTTTTTATGAAATAATCTTGGTTAGGCGCTATTATGCCGTTAAGTATCGGGCCTGAGGGAGCTGTTCCTTTTTTTGTGCCATCCGCATTACGGAATACTGTGGCAATCCAATATAATATTTCACTATCAGTAAGGTTGTAATAAGATTTAGGTGTGATTTTTAATTGCCAAACATCTTTTCGATTGGGTACGGGCGACATCAATCCTATACCATTGTCTGTACCCCAGTTACCTTTTACTTTTTGCCACGATTGCGAGTTTAACTCTTCTTTATCAGACAAAACAACACCACTGTGCATATATACTTTTGTCGCTCCGACTAATTCTCTATTGCCTTGATTGGCATCGAATGTCACCGTGATTTCTTGATTGGTGGTGAAGCCTGCCGGTGAAATGGACACAATTTGGTTAGCAGAAAGTACATCGAAGAAAATTATAGAATTTCCAGGCCCAAAACCTTTTTTCGAACCATCTGCATTTCGAAAGGACATACCTATTTGCTTTAGTTCATTTGTAGGTACTAAATTAAAAAATTGATTTGGTAGAATAGATATCTCCCAAAGATTTTCACCTACTTTTTGCATATTACCCCGCTGATCATCGACTACATTTGACAAAGTATTAGGCTGCCCACTCTGCGTAATTACTCCAGCGACCATCACTACATTATCTGAATTTAACAAGCCCGTTGTTCCGCCATTTGATGCTTTTGTTGCATCGAAAGTAATTTTAATCGTTTGATTAGCTAGAAATGGATTTGGATTAATGATCACAGGATTTGCTGCATTAGCTACTAAATCTAGTGACTTCATATCAAATCTAATGTCTGTATAAATGTACCATTCTCCGGGACTTAAATTGACATCCATACTTACGTTAGTCACATTAATAGAATCTCCCTTAAAATAGTTGTACCACCACCCAGTATGAGTAAATTCGGGCTTTATGTTATTGGCTTTTAAACCAAAATTTCCAACAATTATTAAATCTTTCTCGGGCGTATCATAACTTAATCTTCTTGTTTCACCGGATGTCTTATGGTTTTGTTTTGACATAAAAAGTTTTTCTGGTTGGTACACTTTTCGCAAGCTTAACAGGTTTTTATAAACACTTGACACTTTTTGCCTTTCTTTATCATCATAGTAGTTTAGACTGTTTGCACCCCAAACATAAGGTTTCCGGCCTGTTCTACCATTCAAATTGATGTCAATATCATAGGCCAATTCGTCAAATTGCCAGATCATTTTTAATCCAGGCTGTAAGTAGGTAAATGCTGCAACCATTTTTGTTCTTTCCAACATTGTAGCTTTATTCTTAACATCATAGCCATTGGCAGAAAGCCCCTCTGTCAGGCAGTGCTCGGCTATTCTGCGCTCATCATGACTATTAAAGTATGGGACGTGCGTTGTGTCACTCATACCTTGAAATGATCCCGTCGGATTACCTATCGCAGCAGGGACGTAATCATAGGATTTATTTCTCCACATTTTAAACCCTATAGCCCCCAACTCACTTTCTTCACTTTGATTCCCAAAATGCTCCAAAATCAAATAAGCATCTTTTGCGTATGTTCTGATCTTTTTACCCATTCGATCTAGTATTTTAATTCGGTGTGGGTCATATGCATCTAAACTATTCCCTGGAGCAGTATTGGTAAACCCTTTTGTGAAATCAAACCTAAAACCATCAAATCTAAATTCTTCTAGCCAAAATCTATTAACTTCATCAACCAAATCTTCCGTATAGGTACTCAAATGATTAAAATCATAGCCCCATTCAAAAGGCCCTACATATTCTCTATTAAACCAGGGATTGTTGAGTAAAGGCTTATCTGCTTGTTTATCAAAATACATTTGTACAAACGGTGATTGCCCAAAGGAGTGATTGAAAACAATATCAGATATTACCGCTATTCCGTTTTGATGACATACATCTATAAATCTTTTTAATTCATTTTTGTGGCCATAATATTTATCAACAGCAAAGTAAAACGACGGATTATATCCCCATGAGTCATTACCTTCAAATTCATTGATAGGCATTAGTTCAATTGCATTGATGCCTAAATTTTTCAAATACGCTATGGTATCTGTCAAATCTTTGAAATTGTGAGAAGCTATGAAATCGCGTAGATGCAACTCATAAATTACCAAATGATTTACATCTGGCTTTTTCCAATTTGTTTCATTTGTAGACCAAGTGTAATCAGATTGTTTGGTCTGTAATACCGAGGCAATTCCAAAATCTGTTCTAGAGTAAGCGGGCAGATTTGGAAAAACTGTATTTGGTATAAATTTATCATTCCAAGGGTCGGCAATCTGATGTGCATAAGGATCAGCCACTTTCAACTGCCCATCGATCCAATATTGGTAGACATAGGCTTTACCAGACGCTAAGTTGTTGAGCTCCAACCAGTATTTTTGCCCATCAGGAGACCGCTTCATCAAATATTTGGGATCAACTTTCCAATCTGTCATATCACCAACCAAATAAACAAATTCTTTTGATGGGGCTAATAAAACCAATGTAGCTTTAGACGAATCCATTGGATCATAATTGACACCATTTTTCATACCAATTGGTACAGATTCTATTACTACAGGCTGTCTTATAAAAACTTTGTGGTTGATGACTGATTCTATGGTCGTATTATTGATTTTTGCAACCACACGTATTTCTAAAGATTCGTCATTTTGCGGAAAGTATTCGTGGCTAATAACGTTTGAATTGGTAACTGTTCTGAGATTAATATAGCCATTACCTTTATTAATTTCTAATTTAATCTCCGCAGCGGTACTTGAAATACTAGCCGCAATTGGTAAACTTTGACCTGGAGCGATATACGTTTCACTTCCTTTAGGTGCAGTAATAGTTGCAAAATTTGGGACGGTCAGATTGATGTAAAAATCTAGATTGGGAGCCACTGTGCCCCAAGGATATTGGCCAGCGGCTATCGTAGCCTTTCTACTCCCATCAGCATTTCTGAAGACACATGATATTCTAAAAATATTAATACCTGCTGCAACCCCAAAGTATTGCCTGAGCGTTGGTGAAAAAGTGATTTGCCACTTTGTAGTACTTCCAGATACTCTTGTCATTTGACCGACACCATCATCTTTACCCCAATTGCCTTTCACATTTTGCCAAGCTGTACCATCCACACCATCTGTTACTACACCATGATGCATATATACTTTTGTAGCGCCTGCCAATTCTTTGTTACCTAAATTACTGTCGAATACAATTGTCACTTGATCCTTGTCTTGTGTATTTTGCGGTGTTATTGCAATGATTTGCCCAGCTAATTGGTGAAGTAATAAAAAAGCTACAATGACAGAAACTAGAGACTTCATATGTTTTGATTTACTTAATGTATTTGTGACACTAAGCAAAGATATGGTAAAAACTTAAAATGGTAGGTGAGAAAATTTAATTAAGGAGAAAAATAGGCGAAGGATATTTAGATTATTGAATGTCAATGATTATTTAATAATGTATTACTATTACAGGCTTCGATAAATTCAATGATCATTTTTACGTACAAACTATAATTGTTCAACCATAATTGTTTTACGGTTTTATTTTCCAGATTTTGTCATCAAAAGGCAAGTATTCAGGTATCGCAGCAGAACCAAACCAAGTAAAAATTTCGTAGTCCAAAAGCTCGTCTTTTATGGCTTGATCAGTTTGCAATATTTCTTTTGCTTCCTCTAATGTCTTAATATTATTCAAAATAAAAATTCCTCTGTAATTATTCTCATTTTTGCCGAGTGGCCCTGCAATTATTAGTTTTCCTTCCTTTACCAATCGATTAATATTATTCATATGGCCCATGAAACTTGTATTTATAAAATCTTTGTCACTCGTTTTGTTAGTGCCTGTTTTAAGAATTACTAAAAAATAACTTTTCATTCCATATTCATTTGCCCCCAATTTGTTGGCTAACTCCTTATTGTAATTTGGATTTGTAGTCAAAGTATCACGTACTACTTTTGATTGAGTAAATGTCACGTTTGATAGAACCAATAATAATAAAGTTAAAATAAATTTCATTTTGTTCCAAGTTTTTTCACTTATGCAATTTATACAATTATAAAATAAAAAATTATAATCAATCCTGCAAATATAACTTCTCTATACAAGAATTCATAATCAAAAATACACACTATTTATGCTATTCGTATTTATTTAAGAATAGTATATCTTTCATTTGTCAAAATAATAAATAGTTATTAAATTGTCTTGCTATTTATAAAATTCAAATCAATCTAAAACTTTGCCTTTACCTTTACCAATTTCGCTACTTTACCTAAGAAAGCAAAGGATGACGCAATTGATGCAAAGTCTTGCTCCTCATTTAGGTTATTTGTCGTTTAAAGCAAATGCCACATACTGATTACCTTTAGGTGTCCCTAATTTTGTACCCCCGCATGCCAACAAAACATACTGTTTATTTCCAATAAAATAAGTAGTAGGAGTCGCAAATGAGGCAAAAGGTAATTTAATTTCTTTCAATAAGTCACCTGTCTTTTGATCATATATACGGAGATGGCCATCTTTTGTCCCAGCTATGAAAAGCAATCCACTCGAGGTGATCAAAGGTCCACCATAGTTTTCTGAACCAGTGTCTTTAATGCCTCTTTCCATTGTGATCGGGTCATATCCTAGGGTTTTTTTCCATAGATATTCGCCTGAATTCATATCAATAGCATTGAGGGTACCCCAAGGCGGTTTTATGCCTGGTAATCCATCTTTATCTAGAAATTTATTGTATCCTGTGATTCTATAAGGTGTATATCCAACGTCTTTGTCTTGATAACTATCTCGTGGATTTTCTTCTGATATACCATGTATGTAGTTAAGCAGTGATTTTAGTTCTGTGGTATCTAAAGGAGGGCTTGCAGGCATCGTACCTTTACCTTTGGTAATGATTTTTACGATTTCTTGATCATCATATTTACTTTTCACATTCAATAAATTTGGATAAACTCCATCTTTACTACCTTTTTTATCTTTACTGTGACAAACAGCACAATTCTTCAGATAAATTCTTTGGCCCAATGGCATGTACTTCATTTCTTTTTCATCAGGTTGCTTTTCTAAGATTAATTCCCAAGCCATCTCATTAGAGTTTACAAAGAGAATCCCTTGTGGATTTACGGCGGCACCTCCCCATTCTGCACCACCATCCAGTCCTGGCATGAGCAAAATACCTTTAGTAGACAATGGATCGTAAAACCCTTTGTCAAATGTCCTAAACTTTTTAATCAATTCATCTCTATTGGAGGCAAAAGGACTTATATCATCTTCTGTCAATTGATCTGATCTTCTTGCAAATGGTGCTGGTTTTGTTGGTATAGGTTGAGTAGGCCAAGTCTCTTCTCCTTCGACTGTACTTTGTTTAACTTTAATTTCTTCAATGGGAAAAATGGGTTGACCGTCTTTTCTGTCGAATAGGTATACGTATCCTTGTTTCGTGATTTGGCCCACAACATCTCTTTTTTTTCCGTCTTGAGTGATCGTAAATAAATTTGGTGGTGCCGGAATATCTCTATCCCAAATATCATGATGAACCAATTGCTGATGCCATAGTCTCTTCCCACTTTTGGCATCTAGCGCTAATAGACTGTTGCTAAACAAATTTTGCCCTTTCCTATTCCCTCCATAAAAATCGTACGAAGCCGATCCTGTTGGAACAAATACGATACCTTTTTCTCTATCTATCGACATTCCAGCCCAATTATTTGCACCACCTAATTGTTCATTTTTGTAAGCTTCAGGAGGAAAAGTCTCATATCCAAACTCGCCAGGGTGGGGGATCGTATGAAATATCCAATCGAGCTTACCTGTTTTCACATTAAAAGCTCGAATATCTCCTGGTGCTGCTCCTGGATTTTCACTTACCCTGACAGGCATAATTATTTTGTCTTCAAAAATGATTCCAGGTGTATTTGAGATTATAAATTTATTTTTTGCAATATCGGGAAATCCTTCGTGAAGATCAGCTTTACCCTTATTTCCAAAAGTTGTAATCCTTTTACCTGTCATTGCGTCTATTGCCAATAAATCAGGGCCTACTGAATACAATAATCTTTTGTCTTTTTTATCTTGTGATTCCCAATAGGCAAGCCCTCTACAGGTACTGTGCCATGCTGCAATGGTATCCTCAGATTTCCAAATTTCTTTACCTGTTACTGCATCAAGAGCAAAAACTTGAATCTTAGGTGTAACGCCATAAACTATACCATCAATCATCAAAGGGTTGGTCTGCATTTGTCCCGAATCTTGCATACTGTAAGTCCAAGCTAATGATAATTGGTCAAGATTGTCCTTATTAATTTGATCTATTGGTGCATAATGGTTTTTATCGCCTCCGCCAAGATATTCCTTCCATTCTATAATATCGTTTTTAGAAGATTGATTACAACCAAAATAAACAATAAAAACTAACAAAGAAAGGACCTTCAGAATTGAATTTTTCATGTGATATATTTTGGACAATAATAATACTATCTCCCTTAAATTCCTATAAAAACCTATACTTTTGACAAAATGAAGATAAAAATTCTTATTTTTACAATTCAAAGAATCCCAAAATTACATTACTTAATTATCTCATATGTTAAAATGTGTATAACTATTAATATGAAATGGCCTAATCAATTTATATACCATAAGACACATATAAAATTTATTTATTCATGAATTTTATATGTATTTACATAAATCAATACTATGTATTAATATAAAATTGAATACGATTTTTGAAATAAATTTTTATTCAGAATAATTTACACTGGGTTATTAACATATAATTTTTATTCTTAGTAATTTACGACTATATTTACTAAAAAAGTGGAATTGAATTTGAGTAATTGGTCGCTATTTTAGACCATTTAAAGTAAAAATAGTAGAAGAAAGAATAAACTTTGTGTTTTAAATTATCTTTTTGCAAAGTTTGGATACAATATCAATGGTAACCCATCATATTATTAAAAAAACTGGCAATTTCAACGTATTTTACATTAGTATAAATTTTTGCTATATTGTTAAAATCAAATAATTACATTTAATATTACACTCATATGTTAAAATGTGGATAAGTACATTTAAAACATAACCTAATCAATTTACACATTATCAGTCACATATAAATTTTATCTATGGGATAATTTCATATATAAAAGCTACAATCGATATTATGCATTAATAAAAAAATCAATATGAATTTATCAAAAAAAATATTATTGATCATCAGGAACTAGGTTACTAACATATACTATTGATTTTCGGTATTTCACTAATACTTTGAATATAAAATTAACTAAAGAACGCAGCTAGTAGATGATTGCACTAAATCATTTTACTAAAAATATTTAACTAGCATAATAATTTAATGAATCGTAGTATAAAAAATACGAAAAGCCTACACACAAGACCTTAAATCCAAATGAGGAATTAAAAAGCTTAATAAAGATAATTCTAAAAAATTGAAAGATAATAAGAAATATTCTAGATATAAAAAGTACCCGGAGCGGGAATTGAACCCGCACGACCGCAATAGTCACAGGATTTTAAGTCCTGCGTGTCTACCAATTCCACCACCCGGGCCAACTGTAACTTCATTAGACCATGAAGAAAGTTGAGCGAAAGACGAGATTCGAACTCGCGACCCCAACCTTGGCAAGGTTGTGCTCTACCAGCTGAGCTACTTTCGCTTATGAAAAAGAACATACTTTCCTTGAAAAGCGCTGCAAAGATAGTATAAAAAAAACTATATTGACAAACTTTTCTGTAAAAAAATATTACTTTTTCTTTATAAAAATCATAAGTTATTCACTATCAATTTCTTGATTCTAGTACTTTGAATAATGAACCAGATGGAAGTTGGTCAGTTAATTGCATTCCATTTAAAAGTGCAAGTTCATTAAACTTATTTTGAATCATACCATAATCTTGTAAACCTTCTTGAAGTGTATAATTTCGTCTTGCTGAAACTATTTTAATCCTTGTTGGAAGAACATTGATTTTAGATTGGTCTGTAAGAACTTTAAAACTTCCTAATGTATTTTTAAATGTATTAGAATATGTCTGAAAATCATTTTTTGCAGAAATGCCAATCATCTGATAAATTAGATCATTAAATTTATAAAAATAAACGATTATACTCAGTGGTGCTGCTGCTTGTTGCTGGCCTTGTTCTTGTTGTGGTACCACCTCACCAAATATAGCTATCGAAGCAAGCCCGTTAACTGGATTTTGAGAAGATTCAATAACACTTAATCCATTTTCTTTAACAAATGCTTGGGAGGCTGCATTTAAGTCTTGGCCTTGTGCCAATGTCAAGCGCATTAAAGCTTTACCATCTTTTGGAGCCATTTGTACACTTTGTGGAGAATTTAATTTATTCCATTCAGCAGGTGTTTTAAAAGTAAATTTTAATACTGGATGATAAAAATTGTTATTTTCAAAATATCCTTGTCTCGGGTCTTCACCGTGGATGATTCCATTTATCATTTTTAGATAACTATCTCTATTGATTTGTAAATCGGCTGGCTTAATGCCTTTAGACTCATGAACTAGTTGTGTATAGGTCTTTACCGCATTATATCGATCACCTGGATCAGGGTGAGTGCTTAAAAAAGTAGGTAATCTTCCTTCGTCATCACCACTTAATCGTTTTAGGGTATTAAAAAAATTAGCCATTTCAGTTGAGTTGTACCCAATCTGAGTAGAATATTCAACTCCTAATTTATCTGATTGAGATTCATTATCTCTAGAATACTTCATTAAGAGCATACCAGCTGCTTGAGAAGCAGGTTCTGCAAATTGTCTAAATGTTTCTGAAAATATCATTCCACCCATCAATAAGATTTGAGAAAATATTTGTTTGGTTTGCATTTCATTGGCATGTCTAGCCGTCACATGTCCTATCTCATGCCCCAAGACGCCAGCGAACTCAGCTTCATTGTTAAAATGTGCCATAATACCCCTGGTAAAATAAATGTATCCTCCAGGGACTGCAAAGGCATTGACAACTGGACTATCTACAACCTTGAAGGTAAATCCCAATTGAGGTCTGTGAGAAATTGCTGCCATTTTTTGCCCTTTCTCGTTTACAAAGGCTTGCAGCTTATCATCATTGTATTCACCGTATTCTGCTAGAATCTGAGGATTATATTCCGCACCCATGGCTTTTTCTTGAGATTCGCTCATAAAGCTAAACTCCTTTTTTCCTGTAACTGGATTTCTTGCACATGAAATAAAAAAGATAAAAAGAAGCCCGAGAAAAATTATTTTGTTTATCATAATTAAAAGTTTAGAAGTTAAGGTAAAATTGTTGTTTAAATACAAATTTAAGACATTTTAATTGATATATGAACTTTATGTTTATCTTCGTTAAGATTTAATGAAAAAATTTATGGTAGAAGAAGTAAAAAACAAACCGCTACTCAAGGTATTGGGTCTTGGTTTTGGAATAGCCGTAACCATCGGCGGAACTATCGGAACTGGTATTTTAAGAAAACCAGGACCAATTGCCGAGAATATTGGTGATGTGAGCCTAATACTTTTAGTATGGGTTTTAGTAGGTCTTTATGCCATAGCAGGATCAATGACTGCTGCCGAATTAGGAGTATCGATCCCAAAAGCTGGAGCTTGGTACGTGTATGCAAAAAGAGCTTTTGGTTCCTATTTTGGATTTGTAACAGGAATTACAAGTTGGTTGGGTACTGTTTCAGCATTGGCATTTGGAGCATATAGTTTCAGTGAATTTATGGCTATCATATTTCCATCAGTGGGCAACTATATTCCCATTCTTTCTATTTCTTTGATCGTGTTGGTTTACCTTTTTCACTTAATAGGAACAAAAGCCTCTGGTAAGTCACAAGAAGTTTTAGCTATTATTAAAGCTCTAGGTCTTATAGTATTCGTTATCGTTTGTTTTACTTATGGAGGAGGTGTAAGTGAAGAAACAGTAGCTTTACAAGAATCAGCTAGATCAAATTCATTAATTGCAGGGATGATTCTTGCTTTCCAAGCAGTATTTTACACTTTTGATGGTTGGCACACCGCATCTTATTTTACAGAAGAACAAAAAGATCCAGCTAAGTCCCTTCCAAAATCTATGATATATGGTACGATCATCATTTTAGTTATCTATTTATTAGTAAATTTAGCTATTTTATACATTGTTCCAATGGAAGAGCTCAAAGGTGCAAAACTGGCAGCTGCTTTAGCTGTTGAAAAAATATTTGGGCCCACTGTATCATTTTGGGTAACTTTATTCTTGATGATATCAATCTTAGGTATCATTAATGCACAAGTTATGTTTGCTCCAAGAGTCATATATAGTATGTCTCGAGATGGTTTATTTTTTAAACAAGCCACACTTGTAAGTAGTAACGGTACGCCAGTTGTAGCATTATCCCTTACTGTTCTTTTTTCAATTTTGTTGATAATAATGGGGAGGTTAACGTGTGAAAAGCTTTCTGATATTGCGGTTTTCTTTTTTGTATTGAGTTATGGTGCAGGATTTCTCTCACTCATAAGACTCAGGATGAAAGAACCCGATCTGCCAAGACCTTATAAAGCACCATTTTATCCATACCTACCAATATTATTAATTATAGTTTCTGGACTCTTTTTAATAGGCGTTGTAGTTGAAAATTTTATCAGTAGTATTTATGCTTTGTCCTTCCTAATTATTAGTTATCCACTTCATTATTATTTGTTTAAAAAGGTGAGGAATAATTAAAGACTCCATTTTAGTTTGGGAAATTCAGAAATCATAAATTTTTGTTATATTTTTTATAGTTGTATAGTTATACCAACCTTTTTTGGTGTACTATACGTCTTTCTATATAAATTAAGATGATGCATTGGAAGATATTTAGATTTTTAATAGCCATATCTTTTGCATGGGTTATTACTGGATGTGAAAAAGATACTGAATGTAACCCGACAGCAAAAGAAGATTGTGTTTGTACCTACCAGTTAGATCCAGTATGTGGCTGTGATGGAAAAACATACAGTAATCCTTGTGAAGCAGCTTGTCATGGTGTCTCTTTCAGTCAAGGAGAATGTAAGTTTGAAGTTGAGTCTATCTTGGGTGAATGGCATTTTTTAGGATATAAGATAAAAGATAAGATTTCAAATGATGATAAAAAACACAACTATACAATTACACTCACTATAAGTAAAGAAGTTGAACAATTTGTTTTTTCAGGAAAGTCAGTGATTAATACTTATAGTGGAAAGTTAAATCTTGCAACTCAAAATCTTAATGATAAGAAAATTAGTGTAAAGGAGCTTTCTACCACAGAAAAAGGAGGCGCAAGGATTGAAATGATTTACGAAACAAATTATTATAACAATATAAGCAGTATTTATTCTTTCGATTTATTAGAAGGAAAGATATTATTGTTATCCTTTCAAAAAGATGGGGAGAATGACCAAATGGTATATCTTAGAAAAAAATAATTATTTAACTTTATAAAGCACTTTAACAATGAAAAAGAACATTTTATTTTTTATTTCGCTCGGTTTATTTACTCTTTTTACGATAGGCTGTGAAAAGGAAAATGCTGATTGTAACCCAAAATTAAAACCAGATTGTATTTGTACGGCACAATATGATCCCGTATGTGGTTGTGATGGAATAACTTATGGAAATGCATGTGAAGCAGCCTGTAACAGCGTAGCATCAACTCCTGGTGAGTGTAAAGTCGACGCATCATTTATCATGGGAGAATGGAAGTTTTTAGGTTATAAGGATAAAGACAAAATTACTGATAATACGAAAAAGCATAAATATGATATTACCATATTATTTGAAAAATCTGAAGATGTCTTTAAAATAAGTGGAAGATCGGCCATTAATCTTTACAATGGTACTTTTAATGTAAGGAGTAACAAAGACAAGAAAGGATTAATTGATATAGAAGGTTTTCTAACGACCAAAGTTGGGGGAAGTTATGAAGACTTGGAATATGAGAACAATTATCTTGAGAGTTTAAAAAATGTTTATAACTTCGAGCTTATTGGAAATGATAAAATATTATTATCTTTCCAACGAGGTGATTATAAAGATCACATGTTTTTTTTAAAAAATAAATAAGCTTAAAATCGTCTCACCGCAACTAATTATTAAACTTATGTTTTGAGTTGTTATCTTTGCTAAGATATCCATAAGAATTTACAACATTTTACAGTCAGAATACAAATTTAATTTGTGAAGGAATAAGTGATTTCTGATATCATTTTTAAGATATTAAATGAATTGAAAATACAACTTATTTGTTATGAATAGATTAGGTAATTACTTCTTAGGGCTTTATCCAATATTATTTTGTTTTTTGTTACTGGTTATAATAAGTTGCAATCCAAAAGTTACGCAACAATTTGTACAAGACAAAAGTTGGGCCTTGTTACCTTTTGAAAAAATGAATAAGTTTAATCCAGTTCTTGCTGCTGGTGATGGTACATTTTATTGCCCAATTTTAAAAAAACAAGTAAAGTGGGAAGAAAAAGATGTTTTTAATCCAGCAGCTGTAGTACGCAACGATACCATATTTTTGTTTTATCGTGCAGAAGATATTGTTGGCAAATATGCTGGTACTTCGCGTATTGGCCTTGCGTGGAGTATAGATGGAATTCATTTTAAACGTAAGGCAACACCCGTATTATTTCCCAATGAGGACTTTATGAAAATATATGAATGGGAAGGTGGAATCGAAGACCCACGAATAGTAGAGCATGAAAATGGTTTATTCATAATGACCTACACCTCGTATGACGGTAAAACTGCTCGACTATGCTTAGCCACTTCTACTGATTTGGTAAATTGGACAAAACACGGGCCTGTGCTCAAGAATAAATTTATTGACACGTGGAGTAAGTCAGGAGCAATAATAGCAAAACAAAAGGGTGATAAAATTTACGTGGAGAAAGTCAATGGAAAATATTGGATGTACTTTGGTGACACTGATTTATTCATTGCAACCTCGGAAGACCTTATCAATTGGCAGCCTGTTTTACAAGAAAATGGTAATCTAAAATCTGTTTTAAAGCCAAGACCTGGCTATTTTGATAGTCGATTGGTAGAAAGTGGACCATACGCACTTATTACAGAAAAAGGTATTTTACTTTTGTATAATGGTATGAATCTCGAAACTGGTGGAGACCCTAAAATTACAAGCAACGCATATTGTTCTGGCCAAGCATTATTTGACACCAATGATCCTACTAAGTTAATCAATCGTCTTGAAAAAAACTTCTTAAAGCCTGATCAACCTTATGAAATTAAAGGCCAGGTAAATCAAGTGTGCTTTATAGAAGGTCTTGTACCATATAAGAATACTTGGTTTTTGTACTATGGAACTGCAGATTCGAAAATAGGAGTGGCTACTTTAAAAATAAAGTAAAAAAACTGGCCTAGTATTTTTATGTTAAAATCAAAAAATTAGCATGAAGAATACAAATATTCAGCTACACAGCTTTTAACCCGGATTTGAATTTAAGGGCAAGCTCATAAAGAAAGCTTTTGCTAACTTTTATAATGAAATTTTTGCTATTGAATATCAACTAATTACATTAAGTTAGATGGAATTACGCATTGGACTTTATTCGAAAGGAAATTAGGCAAAATAGTAGTTAAGCACATGAGCTGCGTAAAAAATTGATATCCGAAATATCAATTTAGCTGTGAACTAAAACCAACTGGATTTTAGCTTCTTCTATTTTTTTTGCAGTCTTAGCTGATTGAGGACATGAAAGACGTTAAAAATTGACCGCAAGACAATTTATTCTTGAACTGTGCCGCCCCATCACAACTATTACAACTGTAAGTTAGGTGGTTTATATTTTCTTGCAGTTAATTTCTAATGCCTAATCCGGGTTTAAAATATTCGTAAGTCAATAAAATAAAAAAAGCACTCAAAAAATGAATGCTTTCTTTTATTAATATTTGGCAATTAACTGAAAAGATTTCTATAATTAATTACCCAATTGATTCTCGCTAAGTATTAAGCAAATAAACTTTCCTTTTTGAAATGCTTAACTAAGAGGTAATAAACGACAGCTCTATATTTGTTCCTATTACTCTTTCCTACGATATCTTCAACAGCTTTTATGGCATCATCCAAGCTTGCGTCGTCATTGAGACCCAACTTCTTTATTAAAAAATTATTTTTTACTGTTTTAGCCTCTCCTTCATCTGATAAAGAAACTTTTGAAGCGTCAGGAAGGTAGATTGTCGGTCCACATGCCTTTGTTACTTTTGTTAATAAATCACTGTCTACCTTTTGCCCAAAACTTTCAAGTTCTGATTGGTATAAACTTACTTTTTCATCAAATTTGCTCATTACTTATCTTTTATAAATTGTTAAAATTAAATTGTAAATATATATGATAAGTTTAATATAAAATATAGTTACCTAAAAAATAATTATAAATAACTTAAAAACAAACTTTAGCCAAATATTATAACATTGAGAACGTATGAATCTACTAATATAAAGAATAATATTCGGCTAAAATTTTATTCAGTTTTAATTAACCAGTTCCTCGTTTAATATATGCGGAGTCACTTCTTTGTGACGCTTTCTTACGGGTATACCAATTTTAACAAAAATATGTTCAAATTTATCACCAAGAAAATCAATAAAAAGATATACTGAAGGTACCACAACGAGTGTGAGAATCATACTTGATGTAAGACCACCAATTATAGCCCATGCGAGTCCGTTTTTCCATTCTGCACCTGCACCTTGAGCTAAAGCTATTGGCATCATACCAAAGACCATTGCAATAGTTGTCATTAAGATTGGTCGTATTCTAGTACGTCCTGACTCAATGAGAGCGTCAAAAGTACTCATTCCTTCTGCCTTTGCCTTATTGGCAAAATCAACCAATAATATCGCATTTTTACCTACTAACCCCATCAACATGATCATTCCTAACATCGTAAATATATCCATCACCTTCATAGATAAAGCCAAGGCTAGTAAAGCACCGGAAACAGCGACTGGAAGCGAAAACATTACAACAAATGGATATACATAATCATCGTATAATGCAACCATAATGAGATACATAAATAAAATTGCTGCTGCTAAGGCCAATAGTAGGGTAGTGAATCCTTCACTTTGTTGTTTTAAATTTCCCTCATAGTAAATATTGACACTAGGAGGAAGATTTAACGTTGCAACTTTATCTTTTAGATCTTGACCAATTTCACCAAGTGATCTACCCAATATTTGTGATCTTACGATTACAGATGGTATACGATCTCTTCTTGATAATACTGATGGACCTGTAGCTTGATATATATCTGCAACTTGGTAGAGATAAACTTTTTGGCCTTTATTATTAAGGAATGTTAGATTTTTTACATCATCTATCTTTCGTCTGTCAAATGCATTTAATTGAATATTGATATCGTATTCATAAGCGCCATCTCTAAACTTTCCGTCTGAATCACCAGCAAAAGCAACTTGCATTGTTTGACCTATTGTTGCTACATCCAATCCTAGTTCCGCTACTTTCCTTCGATCTAATGATACCCTCACTTCAGGAGATGCCTCATCAACATTTAAACGTACTTCCGTGGCTCCTGGGATTTTTGTCAACTCATCTTTTACGATATTGCCATATTTCATGGCTTCATCATAACTCGCTGAACTGACAACAACTTGAACGGGATCCTCATCTGCTCCTCCGAAAAAACTAACTGGGGTATACCTAAATTTAGCCCCTGGTATTTGTTTTTCTAAGTCATTTCTGATATTTTTTGCGTATAAATCAGATGGTAACTGTCCTTTTCTTTTATCTTTAGATACTAACTTAACATTAATTTCTGCTTTGTTACTCATATTTTGTTGAACGACGCCAGTAGTTCTACCCACATTAGAAAATATTTTTATGACATCAGGGTTATTTTTCAGGTAGCTTTCTGCTTTGAGCGTTGCGAGGTTTGTTTCTCTTAAGGAAGCATCATTTGGGAGTTCTACGGATATGATGAACTCTCCTCTATCCGATTGTGCAATAAAGTCAGTACCAATGTATCCATTTTGCACCAAGCCAAACGAAGTAAAGAAAGTACCACATCCTCCCACTACTACAAACATGGCCATCCACCATCTTTTTAAGATAAACTTCAATATATCAGTATACCAATTGGTAAAAGCATGAAGTCCTTTTTCGAAAGTTCCGAATATCAGATCCCCAAAACTTCCTTTAGGATAAATTGACAGTTTACTAAATCTAGACGCCAATAAAGGTGTGATCGTAAAGGATACAAATAAACTCATAAGCGTTGATATTACAACTACCCATGCAAATGACTTCATAATACTTCCAACAATACCCCCTGTCAAAGCAATAGGTACAAAAACGACCACATCTACAAGTGTAATACTCAGTGCTGTAAATCCAATTTCATTTCTCCCGTCAATTGCTGCTTGCCTTCTATCTTTACCCATCTCTAAGTGGCGATATATGTTTTCTAAGACCACAATCGAGTCATCTACCAATATACCAACGACCAATGACATAGCCAATAAAGTCATCAAATTAAGTGTAAACCCAAAAGCATACATACCTATAAATGCAACCACCAGCGATGTAGGAATCGCAATCATTACGATCATTGCGTTTCTAAGGCTATGAAGAAATACCAGACATACCAATGCAACCAAAATAATTGCCAATACTAAGTCATGATTCACTGCGTCTACTGCTTCTAAAGTAAACTCACTGGTATCACTAGCAACATCAAACAATAGATTATTGGTTTTATATTTTGACGAAAGTGAGTCTAAGGATACCCTAACTCCTTTTGCTACGGCAACAGCATTGGCATCTGATTGCTTAAGTACCAATAATCCTATAGCTTCTTTGCCATTAACCCTATTGATGGTTTCTTGATCTTTTTCGGAATCTTCTACAGTTGCTACATCTCTCAAATATATGTTTTGACCTTCGAAGTTGGTAAGGATTAAATTTGACAATTGATCTACTGACTCATATTTACCAGCTAATCGAATAATTATATTTTGATTATCATTTTTTATTTTACCGGTAGGAAAATCCAAATTGGACATTTGAACTTTTGCCAAAACCAATGCAGAAGATAAATTATAAGCTTCAAGTTTTTCTTGATTTAGATTTACCTTTATCTCTCTTTCAATTCCACCGATGATTGCTACTTGGCCAACACCAGGCACTTGAGCTAAAGACGGTTGGACTTGATTTTTAATCATATCATAAAACTCTGTAGGCTTTAGATTTGCAGTGGCTCCAACATTCAATATCGGAAACTCGTCCGAAGAAAACTTAGAAATGACAGGAGCTTTCGCATCTTTAGGCAACAGAGGAATGATTTGTTCGATCTTACGTGAAGCTTCGTTTATGGCAATTTCGATATCTGTAGTCTGAGAAAACTCCATTACTATCGTGCTTACACTTTCTGAAGATGTACCTTGAATTAAGTTGATACCTCCAAGTGATGACAATGCATCTTCTAGTGGTTTTGTGACTGAATTTTCAACTTCATTTGGATTCGCACCAGGGTATATCGTGTTGACAAATACAATTGGTGCTGTGAATTTAGGTATCAATTCATAGTTCAAAAAACTATAACTTACGATACCCAAAAATGTCAAAACTGAGAAAATCACCACAATGAGTGATGGTCTTTTTATAGCTAACTCTGTTAAAGTCATTTTATTTTTATTTTAGTTTTAAAAAATCTCTGATGTGGGAATTTTAATTTGCCTTTGCTAAATCCTTCATCACTTCGACTTTAGTGCCATCTTTCAAGTTGATTTGTCCAGATGTAACGACACTTTGACCTTGATTCAATCCTGATACTACTTGCACAAAACTTTCATTAGTTTTACCTATGGTGACAGGCGTCAATACAGCTGTGCCATTATCTATCAAATATACACTTGCATTAGTATATGACCCAACTATTGCTCGTTTTGGAACAGCTAATCCATTTGTACTTCCCACAGAGGAAAACCTTACTTTACCATTTACACCCGCTTTTAAAGGATGAGTACTAGAATTTGGAGTTGTAATTTCAACTAAAAAAGTTTTTGTGGGTGAAGCTTCCACATCAATTAGTGTGATTGTTCCATTATAGTCCTTCCCTGAATGTAAGTTTGTACTAATTTCAACTTGCTGACCTTGTTTGATTTTAAATACTTCACTTTCAGTGAGATATGCCTGAAACTTCAAAGGATTAATATTGATTATTTCAGCTACTTGAGCCCCTGGGGCTAAATATCCTCCTTGCTCTATTTTTTTACTTGAAATAACGCCGCTTATTGGTGCTCTGAGGTAAGTATCTGAAATTTGTTTTTTTGTCGATGCTAATTGAATCTCATATTGAAGGATTCCGTTGGTAACTTCATCAATTTGTTGTTGAGCAATTCCTCCATTCTGTGCAAGAATATTATATCGCTCGAGATCCTTTTTCATTTTTGAAATATTTGCTTCTATTGATTTTACTTGGTTTTGTAGTAAATCATTGTCTAAAACTGCTAGGATACTTCCTTTAGTAACATAAGAACCATCCTTGATATTTAATTTAGTGACAATTCCTGGTATGTTTGCAATTACCATTGTCTTTTGAGAGGGTGCAAAACTACCATCTACACTAAAATTGTTAGAAAACTCAATTTGACTTACCTCAGCAGATGTTACTGGTATTTGGTCATTAACTTTTTGCGATAGTGCAGAGTTTTCTGCCATGACTACTTTGTTTTTGCCCAATTGTATATAAATTATAACTGCAATTGCTACAATTCCAAGAAGTACTAATAAATTTACGATTAATCTTTTGTTCATAACTATAATATATTTTGTGATGTTTTTATTTTTTTTGTTTAATCTAAAGATCTAGAATATTTCCTTCAAAATAGGTAAGGTCGACTTTATTTAAAGTGATGTTTTGGTTAGTGATATCGATCATATTTTTTGCATCTGCAAGATTTTTTTGAGCATCGATCACATCAATAAGCGGTGTAATACCTTGGGCATATCGATCTTGTGTCAAATCATAAATTTTTTGTGCCAACACTACAGATTCTTTTTGTATTTGGAGTTGTTTTAAATTAGAAAAATAGGACTGATATGCTTGAAGATACTGTTGTTCGATACCTTGAATAAAGTTTTTCTTATCTTCGTCCACTTGCAGTAAGTCAATTTTAGCACTATTTGATTTGTGCAAAGTTTGCTTACCATCATAAATTGGCATTTTAAATTGTACACCAAAAACAAAAAATATGGAATACCGATCTCCTTTAAATAGATCTCCAGCACCATTACCGAGCATTTGACCTGCTAAATTACCAAATGTTGCTAAAGTAGGCTTATTAGACGCCAACGTAGATTCAATCTGTGCTTTAATGACTTCTTTCTGAAGATCCAACAGGTCAAGTGTTGAAGATTTTACAACCTTAGGGTCTATACTTGGTAAAAAGTCTTTAGATTTATACTCTTTAGTGATAAAGTTTATTTTGGTATCAAAAGGTAATCCAGTTAATACATTGATTATATTGACCAACGATTGTTCTTGTGCTAGGATTATTTCCCTTTGCGAAGTTAAATTGTTAATGTTTAATCGAAGTCTATCGGTGTCAATTGCGAGGCCAAGACCAGATTTTTCACGAGCTTTGGATAGTTCTATTAATTTTTCAATTTGAGCTATTGAATTATTAATGTTACTTTCTTGAAATTTTATACTTTGTACTTGAAAGTATAGTTTTGTGATGGAGAATACTAAGTCTTCCTTTGCTTTTTTTGTTTGAGCTCCATTTAGATCAAAAGACTTTTTTAGAGCTTCTCGACCAGCTGCAATTCCTTTAGAGTATAGTATTTTACTCACTCCAAGTGTTGCTTGATGATTTTGAAAAGTACCAAACTGCACAGGAATGGTTTCATCCAAATTACCATTAATAAAGTCAGGAATCCTTTGTGTTGGCAATATTGGATTAAAGCCCAGTTGCGCTTCCAAATCTACTTTAGGCCTCATGACACTGTTAAATGCTTGTAATTCGTAGCTGTTTTTTTGATCGTTTAAACTCAATTTTTTAAGCATCGGGCTATTAGAAATTGTCTTTTGTATCACCTCATCCAATGTAAGTGACACTGCTTGCTGACTTTTAACCTCGAGATGATAGGAACTCAAGATAAGAAGTACAAATAATAGTTTCTTCATAAAAAAATATCTTTTTATTTGTTTAAAAGTAATTGTTCTAAAATTATTAAAATTTGATCAAGTAAATTGTCCTCAAACGCTTTATCCAATATAACTCCATGTTGCCCTAAGAAAGGGGCTAAGAAAGGACGAGAAAGGTGATAATACTCTGTCAATCCTTGTATAATGACAACCAATTGCATAAGCGGATATTCTTTAAAATTACCCGACGCAACCTCTTTTAGGTATTGTTCTCCAAAATAGGATATGTATTTATTAAATGGGTCAATACATTTTACATGAGATTGCATTCTCTCAGGATTGTTTGCCAATTCGTTAAAAACAAATTGCAATAGTTGAGGATGCTTTTGATGTTGCCTGAAATTGAGTGTGACAAAAGCCTTCATTTTTTCTATCAAAGGCCTATCTGAGCTAATAATAGCATCTAATTCGGGTATTAAGGTAAGCATAGCATCTGAAAACACTTTATCAAATAATTGTTCTTTACTTGAAAAATAATAATGAAGCATTGCTTTGTTTACACCAGCAATATCAGCAATTTCTTGCATCCTAGCTCCATTGAAGCCAGATTTGAGAAATACACCCATAGCTGCATGTTTAATCGTATCTTCTGTTGTCAAAATAATGAATTAATAAAAGTTAACCAACTGGTTAGTTAAGACAAAAGTCAGAATAATGTTTAACTAAGAAGTTAATTTTAAGAGAAATTAACTATAATTTAACAATAATTGTAAAAAAAACAGAATAAATATAAAGAGCTTCTTATTGCAACAAATAGAATATTCCAATCGTTTTATTGTTATAAATTTTTAAAGATGAAAAATATAAGTTTGATACTGTTTACTATAATAATATTATCTTTTTCTCTAGGATGCGAAAAAGAAAATTTGACTTCTGAAAGTATTGATTTAAACATAAAGTTAAACTACGACGGAGCACCGTTAGTCTTTCTAAAGGATGTTTCATATCCCGATGGTCGAACTTTACTTTTTAATCGGCTTAGCTTTTTTGTAAGTGATGTAACTTTGTTTCAAGGAAGTACTGCACTCAAATCTGAGGATGTAAAAATGGTCAACTTTAATAATTCCAATGGAGAATTATCCAAGGCATTAATTGGTAAAAACGTTACATTTTCAGGATTTGAAGAGGGAGAGTACTCAAAAATCTCAATCTGTATTGGTGTTAACAGTAAAAATAATCAAAAAACCCCAGCTGACTTTAAATCAAATAGTGATTTGAGCGATCAAAGCGAATATTGGGCAGGCTGGAATTCCTACATCTTCTTCCGCGCTGAAGGCTTTTTAGATGCGAATAGAGATGGTACTAAAGAATTGGGCTTTTCCCTGCATACAGGTTCTAAAGACGCCTATCGTTGCTTCGAAATGCCTATCAACTTAGAAGTAAAAAAAGGTGGTACAAATACTGTGAACTTATCGATGGACGCAAAAAAGATATTTGGAAGTACTAAGATATTTGAAATAGATAAAAATCCTCAGTTACATTCATTGACACAACTTCCACAAGTAATTGAGTTATCTAATAATATTCAAGGTGCTTTTAAGGTTGATTGAGAAATTACATTGAATAACTTAATTTGCAACTCATCCGCTTAACCCCTCTCAATAACCTAACTTCTCAAAAATTCCACTCGCCCTTGAATAATCATATTACCACTATTTTGTATAAAACTATCGGGATTGTCTGATCCTTTAAAATTACAATTGATAAGGGTAAGATTGCCATTATTTATGATGATAGGCGTATTGTCATTACCATACAGGGTCAATCCTGTAATCGTCAAGTTGCCGCCAAATCCAACTGTAAATATTGGATTTTGTGCTGAAGACCTAAGAACAGGCTGATTGTTAAAAGGCTCGATGGATACTTGTTTATCTATCATAATACTACCTTGATTGAATGGCAGATTATCTCCAATAGCAATTTTGGCTACACCGCCATTTGAAGGCAGACATTCTATCACCTTTCTAAGAGAACCAACTGTGCCATCAAAACTAGTTGTCACATAATCATAACAAATCGGGCTGGTAAAACAGTTTGCGGCAACTGCAGAAGTACTTTTGATTAGATTGTTCACCGTATTATAAGAGCCAAACATGGATTGGTCAATGATGGTTTGACCTGCACCTAGCCAATCTTTCAATAATGTCTTGAAGACACTTCGATAGTCAAATTGCATTTGGGTATTGGTACTTCCTTCAAACATGACACCATCAGATCCAATGTTATTTATCACAATATTATTACCAACAATACCAGCTTGTACCGCGGGTCCAAACATAAACATCGGTGCAAAATTTCCATGATCTGTTCCAAGACTTCCATTTTGTGCTACCTTTCTTCCAAATTCAGAAAAGGTAACGGTTACGACTCTTTGTTCTAATCCCATAGAATTTAGGTCATCATGAAATGCCTTAATACTATCAAATACGTCTTTTAAAAGGTTGGCATGAGTACCTGTACTTGTATCTGTGCCAACTACTTGATTGACGTGTGTATCAAATCCACCTTTATGTGTGAGAAAAACTTTAGTCTTAATGCCTCCTTTGATCAACCTCGCTACGGATTTTAATTGGCCGGCAAGACTACTGCTGGGGTATGTGATAGAGGAGTTCATTCCAGCGTTAAACACAGAAGAGATTCTACTACCGTAAGTATTGGTGCTATTCTCCACATTCATTATATAATTGAGTTCGTCACCATAATCTGAACTTGCTATTGCAGCATGAGGTGCCGTACCGAGCCCATTAAGCAACCCATATAGACCAGAAAGGTTTTGATCTGTCAGGTTTATGCCTAGATATTCTTTTTCATGATTGTGAAATGCATTAGATGGTTTTGTATCGCCAAATTGTATTCCTAAAGGGTCCGGAAATTGTGGCGTAGAAACACCATAAACACCCGGATATGCAGATTCCATATATCGTCCTATCCAACCGCTGCCTAGGTCAAAGTTGGCAGGAGTACCGTCACCACCAGAAAGCCATAAGTCTGTAGCCTTAAAATGAGATTTATTGGGTTGTGGATATCCTACGGCTTGTATGAGATTTGCTTTACCACCTTCGTACATGCTCTTAAAAGCAGTCATAACAGGATGAATACCTACTTGCCTTTCTAGCGCAATACTTTGGGATGTATCTAAATTGATAATACCATTTGCAGATCCCACATTATTCAATTTTATAGTAGGCCTTTTAGCCGCATAGTCGTCATATTGGTTGATGGGTACGATCGTATTTACACCATCATTCGCACCTTTTAAAAAGATCACAACCAAAACTCTATCGTCGATACCTTGGCAGTTTAATAGAGGCAACATAGATGCGGTACTAAAAGCATTGACTGGAAGACCATGCAACAATAAAGGAGCTGCACTCAATGTGCCTATATTTTTTAAAAACTTTCTTCTTTTCATAGTATATAATTTCGGGGTGATGTTAAAATAATTGGTATTCTTGACTTGAAAAAATGGCTTTTACAAAACGGTCTAAGGCAACTTTTACGGAGGAGGCATTATTCGTATCTAAATAAGCTTGCCAGTCAAACATCCAATTGATCGGTGAAAGATCATCTAAAAGTATATTCAAAAAGTATTGTCTTCTAGCTGCATTAGGTGTTTCTACGAGTAGATAATCAAGAAACTCATCAACAAGTATATTGGCATCTTTAGGGTTTGAAAAATATCCTGAATTTCTGACAAATGTAGGTATATCTACTTTAACACCACCATTTGATCCACTTAACAGAACCCTATTGCCTGTTAATAATATTTCGATCATTTTGTATCGTGCGATCAATGTACTACCGTTAAACCAGTTTCGTGAATACGCAGGTTCTTGATAATAGGCGGGATATCCAGCTACATTTTCTGGAGCAAATATTTCGAAACCTGAGGCTCTAAAAACATTAGTTATAACACTTCTTTGATACCAGTTGTGATAGTGATTATAATATTGGTCATTAGGGTCTGGAGGATTCAAATTAAAGAATGTCATTGCATTGAGTAACATTTCTATTGGTGATTTGATAAGACTTCCTATTGTATTGTTAGAAAGATTACCATCATCTGTCCCAAAGAAGTGTTGACTTTTTAACAATTGTCTTAGCACAGGTTTTAAATCGTAGTCGTTAGACCTTAATGTATTGGCAAGGGGTATGATGATGTCATTTTGTATGGTTGCATCAATTTTAGTACTGACAAAGTATCTGTACAAGCGTGTGGCGTAGCTAATAGCTGTCTGTTGCTGAGCAAATATTAGGTTAACAAAAGCCTCTAACTCCGTGTACATCCCAGCTGCATTCGTCGCTCCAGTGATGGTCACACCGCCCAATGCTGAAGAAAATGTTTTGTTACCTGTAGTGTGCCTATTGTAATCTACTGTCCCAAATTGTGCACCTGTTGGTACTATTGGACTTGATTGGGGTGGGTCTGAGAATGTATTATTTACACCTAGAATACGTGTTGTCATTCTAAATCCTGTCAAAAGTTTTGCTGCTGTCTGTACATCTTGCTCTGTATAATGGGTGTAATTACCAGGTCCTGCCTGTGGACCTTTTGTAATGGTAAACAATTCTAAAAACTCACGTGCATAGTTTTCATTTGGGCTAGTCCTAGAGTTAGCTTGACCGTCTAAATATCTCAGCATTAAATTGCTCAGTGAAATATTGTATGCGTATTTACGAATATTATTGAGCGCAAAAGCTTCATTGATTTTTAAATAATCAAAAAAATGATCATTGTCTGTTATATCATGATTCGTAATAAAGATAGAATGTAAAAACCACTGCATTTTGTGATTTAATGTCTGATCACGTCGCGCTTCATCGAGCCACCATCCTGCTATGTAATCTCTATATGGTCCTTGATTTGTTGTTACTACCTCTTCTCCATTTATGGTGTCATTCAACCAAGGTTTGCCGTTATTAGGATTTAAAGGTTCGGGTCTGAAGTTTTGATAATTGCCAAGTAAAGCTTCTACTGCCTGGTCAGCTGTCATACCTGCGAATGAATTAATCAGTGGGACACTATGATTGTAAGTACACCTTCTGATAAGGTGTTTGGCTAGTCTTCGACCAAGTGTACCTGAATGTTGTGCTAAAGAAGGCATAATTTATTGATTTATGTGGCAAAGCTAAGCTTTTAAAAGCTACTACATAGTAGGGTTTCTTTTGATTTATTTGAAGGAAAACAACTATATTTTTATCCAATTAAAAATAACGAATATTTAGGAATTATAATGTCTATATAGTCGTATAATATGCTTACATTTGTGTCATGTATACCAATTGTCACACTTACTACTCTCTAAAATACGGACTCCTCTCTCCAGAGAAGCTTGCACAATTAGCATATAATCAAGGAATAAAGAGATTGGTGCTCACCGATATCAACAATACATCGTGTACATATCAGTTTATCAATGCATGTCGAGCATTGAATATTGATCCCAAGGTAGGTATTGAGTTTAGGTCTCAAGATCATGAATTTTTATATCTGGGTATTGCCAAAAACGAAGATGGATGGGGTGAATTGTGTGAGCACTTGACAGACCATTCGCTCAGTGACAGACCATTGCCCAAAATAGCTCCTGATTTTAAGCATGCCTTCGTTATATACCGACACTTACCCAAAGGTATCCAACATTTGAGTGAAAACGAATACGTGGGTGTTCGACCTGAAGAGGTTAATCACTTGTACTCATCCTACATGCGTAATCATCTTGAAAAATTGGTCATATTCAGCCCCGTCACTTTTGCGGATAATGATGGATATAAGGCCCATAAGTTACTGCGTTGTATAGATCTGAATATCGTTGTTAGCAAGTTAGAAGTCAAGCAACATGCTAAGTCTTCAGAGATTTTCCTCCCCGAAGATCAATTAAAAAAGGCTTTTGAGCAGTATCCAAAAATCATTGAGAATACCGAATACTTGCTTAGTCAATGCCATATTGATATGCCATCAACGCCTTTGCATAATAGGCAGACATTTACTGGTAGCAAGGCCGACGATATGGACCTTCTCACTAAATTAGCCCTAAAAGGATGTGAACAGCGCTATGGTTATAATAAAAAAGCATTACAGCGTACCCACAAAGAGCTTAAAGTCATTGAGCAAATGGGGTTTTGTGCCTATTTTTTGATCACGTGGGACATTGTACGCTATGCGCATAGTGTGGGTTATTATCACGTAGGGCGGGGTAGTGGGGCCAACTCTATAGTAGCTTACACACTGAAAATCACAGATGTTGACCCACTAGAGTTAGATCTTTACTTTGAGCGATTTATCAATCCCTATCGGAGCTCACCACCAGACTTTGATATTGATTTTTCGTGGAACAATCGCGATGATGTCACTGATTACATTTTTAAGCGATATGGTAAAGAATTTACCGCCTTACTCGCCACTTACAATACCTTCAAAGGTAAGTCCATCATACGCGAATTGGGTAAAGTCTTAGGATTGCCTAAGGCGGACATCGATTTAATCGTCGATCATCCTTTGGCTTCGGATAGGCACCATCCTTTTGCTAGACACATATTCAAATACGGCAAAATGATAGAAGGTTTGCCTAATTACTTGTCAATCCATGCAGGAGGTATTTTAATAAGTGAGCGACCATTGCGCTACCACACGGCTCTACAATTGATGCCTAAAGGCTTCCCCATCGTACATTTTGACATGTATGGAGCAGAAGACTTGCAGTTTCATAAATATGATGTATTGAGTCAGCGAGGACTTGGACACATCAAGGATGCCGTAGATTTGGTCAAAGAAAATCAGGGTAAGGCGATCGACATACACAATGTGTGTATGATAAAGGAGGATGTTAATGTCAAAGCCCAATTGAAGTCAGGACAGTGTATTGGTTGTTTTTATATAGAATCTCCTGCTATGCGAGGCCTGTTATCAAAGCTAAAGTGTGACAATTATGTACACTTAGTGGCTGCGAGTTCGATCATAAGACCCGGAGTAGCTCAATCGGGTATGATGCGCGAATATATCTTGCGATTTCACAAGCCTGACAGTTTTACTTATTTGCATCCTGTATTTGAAGAGCATTTAGGTGAGACCTTCGGAGTGATGGTCTATCAAGAAGATGTAATGAAGATCGTGCATCACTTTGCAGGACTTGACCTAGATGAGTCTGATGTATTGAGACGTATCATGACGGGTAAGAAAAAGAATTCAGATACTTTTCGCAATTTGCACCATAAGTTTTTTGAAAATTGCAAAAATAGAGGCTATCCTGATGACTTGAGTCAAGAGGTTTGGAGACAAGTTGAGAGTTTTAGTGGCTATTCGTTTTGCAAAGCGCACTCTGCTTCTTTTGCAGTGGAGTCTTTTCAGTCGCTTTATCTCAAGACCTACTTCCCCTTGGAGTTTATGACAGGTGTGATCAATAATTTTGGTGGCTTCTATCATACGGAGTTTTATGTACACGAAGCGCGCATGTGTGGAGCTAAAATCGAACCTCCATGTGTAAACTATAGTAGGTATCTCACGCATATTTACGGTACGACCATCTACTTAGGCTTCGTACATATGGCGAACGTAGAGCAAAAGCTGGCTCAGCAAATCGTTGAAGAGCGAATGTACAATGGATCCTACCACGACCTCCAAGATTTTGTCAATCGGATCAAAATAAGCAAAGAGCAATTAGAGATTTTGATACGCATCGGAGCCTTCAGATTTACGGGTTTAAATAAATACCAATTGATGTGGGAAAAGAATGCTGTCTTCAATCCCTCTGCTACTTTGGTCCATACTCAGACGATTTTCGAACTAGAGCCCGACGATTACGAACTACCAATCTTAGACGAAATACCTCATGAGCAGGCATTTGATGAAATAGAGATTCTTGGATTCCCACTTTGTTCGCCATTTGACTTGCTGAACACTACGGAGATAGATGCCAAGTACCTAGTAGGGGGCCAATATACCAATGTCGTAGCCTCGCAATTAAAATCACTTTTAAATAAAACGATTAGTATGGTGGGGTATTATGTCACTCAAAAGCCCGTTACCACTTCCAATAGGAAATTGATGGCATTTGGGACTTGGCTGGATAGAAATGGGCAATATTTCGACACAACTCATTTCCCATTGGCTTTTGCTAAGTATCCATTCAGAGGTCGGGGCTTGTATCTGATCATTGGTAAAGTAGTGGATGATTTCGGCTTCCCAAGTGTGGAGGTTGATAAAATAGAGAAGTTGCCGTATGTGAAGGATGGGAGGTATTAAGTAGGGGTTAGGTGTTAGGGTGTAGGTATTAGAATTGAAAAAGCCAACGATCTAATGAGCTAAAATCAAAGGGAGGTTAAGGTGGGTTAAGAAAGTTAAGTTTTAAAGTAGGGGTTAGGTTTTAGAATTGAAAAAGCTAACAATCAAATGCGCTAAAATCCTAACGCGCTGACAAACTTTACAAATTATTCACAAAATCCCTACGACAAAGTCAATTGTTTTAAATATCTTTGAAGCAATAATCGATTAATTATAATTATTTAAATATATGAAATACAATAAATTAGGTAATACTAATGAAAGTGTCAGTTTAATATGCTTGGGCACCATGACCTTCGGAGAGCAAAATACAGAAGCGGAAGGGCATGAACAGATGAGTTATGCATTGGATCAAGGAATCAATTTTTTTGATACCGCAGAAATGTATTCTGTGCCAGGAAGGAAGGAGACTCAAGGTAGCACAGAACGAATCGTGGGGACATGGTTTACTAGCACTGGCAATAGAGACAAGGTCATTTTGGCTAGTAAAGTTACAGGTCCTTTGCCATTTTTTGATTACATCCACAATGGCGTAGGATTTACAAAAAAGAGAATCAACGAAGCCATTGAAGGCAGTTTGACTAGATTACAAACGGACTATATCGACTTGTACCAACTACATTTTCCCGAGCGAAAAATGAACATGTTTGGCTTGAGGGGTTATGATGTTCATGATGGTGCATGGGAAGACAATATGGTGGAGACGGTAGAGGCATTACACCAATTAATCAATGACGGTAAAATAAAATATTGGGGTGTATCCAATGAAAGTCCATGGGGAATCATGCGATTTCGGGAGATATGTAAAGAATTGGGTTGTCCAATGCTCGTTTCTATCCAGAATCCTTATAATTTACTCAATAGAACCTATGAAGTTGGACTTTCTGAAATATCTGTGAGAGAAAATATTGGCCTTTTGGCATACTCACCTTTGGCATTTGGAAGGCTTACAGGCAAATTCAACAAAGGTCTCGATGATGAAAATTGTCGAATCAATAAGTTTGCCCGATTATCAAGATACAACTCTGAAAACTCCTTAAAAGCCACTGAATTGTATTTGGAATTGGCAGAAAAACATGGATTGAGCTTGACCGATATGTCATTAGCATTTGTCAATTCTAGATTTTTTGTTACTTCAAACATCATCGGAGCTACTTCTATGACTCAATTGAAAGAAAATATTGCTTCTATAAATGTAAATATGACAGAAGAGTTATTTAAAGAAATTAATCTGATACACAATTTGATCCCAGATCCAGCACCATAATTTCACAAAATGCTAAACGAGATTTCACACCCAATTAAAAAGTAACCAATGCTAGAAAATACACAAAACGAAAAGTCAGAACTTAAAAAGGTTTTGAGTCCTCTGATGTTATGGGGTCTAGGTGTGGGTTATGTAATCTCGGGGATGTACTTTGGATGGAATCTAGGATTGAAGGAAGGGGGTACTTTAGGCTTAGCAATCGCCACAGGTATGATCATTATTATGTACGCCTGTTTTAGTCTTTCTTATTCAGAATTGGCATGTGCTATTCCAAAAGCGGGAGGCGTGTTTGATTATGCTTCTAAAGCTTTTGGTAAGGACGTAGCGTTTTTTGCCGGACTTTCGCAGATTATTGAGTTTGTTTTTGCCCCTCCTGCCATTGCATTTGGTATTGGTGCATATTTCAACTTAGCATTTCCAGATATTCCTATCATTGCTATTGCACTCGCAGCTTATTTGATCTTTACGCTACTGAATATTTATGGGGTAAAAGCTGCTGCAAGGTTTGAATTGGTCATCACAATTGTGGCTGTAATCGAGTTAATTATTTTTACGGGTGTGACAATACCAAAATTCAATATTGAAAACTTACACACTAATAATTTACCAAATGGATGGGGAGGCGTATTTGCAGCAATCCCTTTTGCGATTTGGTTTTTCTTAGGAATAGAAGGATTAGCGAATGTGGCAGAAGAGGCTAAAAACCCACAAAAAGACGTGCAGAAAAGTTTTGTATTGGTTTTGAGTACGTTGGTTTTATTGTGCGTTATGGTTTTTATATCCGCAGTGGGCGTTGGAGGTTGGGAGAAAATCGTCTTTGTGAATGGAGTGGGTGGCGAGAGTTCAGACTCCCCGCTGCCATTGGCAATGAAACAAGTGGTTGGCGATAGCAATTGGCTTTTTCATTTACTGCTTACGATAGGTTTATTCGGATTGGTGGCTTCTTTTCATGGGCTCATACTCGCTTCTGGACGGTCTACCTACGAATTTGGTAAAGTAGGGTACGGTCCAAAATTCTTAGGATCAATTCATAAACGTTTTAAAACTCCAGCAAATGCCTTACTATTTAATTCAGGCATAGGCATTTTGGCCTTATTTACCAATAAAACCGCTGAAGTTATCACCATTGCTGTGATTGGTGCGCTTTCGATTTATATTATTGCTATGTTTTCAGTCCTCAAATTGAGAAAATCACATCCCGATATGGTAAGACCCTACAAGGTGCCCTTCTACCCTTGGTTGCCTATCATTGCGCTTATACTCTCTATTTGTGCTTTGATAGCAGTTGTTTTTTATAACACAAAATTGTTTTTTGTCTATCTTGGCATATTGATTGGTTTTTATATTATTTTTGTGATCTTCTACAGGAGAAATACAAATGGATAATACAACTACGATCAACTATGTAAAAAATCATGCTGCTAAGAAGGTAAAACTTGCTTTGGTGGATATTGATGGTGTGCTAAGAGGAAAGTATATCAGCGTTGATAAGTTTTTGTCTTTAATTCAGTCAGACTTTGGATTTTGCAATGTGGTTTTTGGATGGGATATGGCTGATGTTTCCTATACCAACACCCAGTATACAGGTTGGCATTCGGGTTATCCTGATGCACCAGCTAGAATTCTTTTAGAGACTTTTAGAAAAATTCCATGGGAGGATAACTTACCATTTTTTCTTTGCGAATTGGTGGAAAAGGAGGAGCATAAAACTGACGTGTCTCCAAGAAATTTATTAAAAATACTGACGAACGAGGCTAAGGATCAAGGTTTTAATCCTTATTTTAGTCAGGAGTTTGAATGGTTTAATTTTGAAGAAACACCACAAACAAGTCATGATAAAGATTATCAAAATCTAAAACCTCTCACTCCAGGAATGTTTGGGTATTCTATTCTCCGCAGTACTTTGAAAAATGACTTTATTTCGGATTTATTTAAGAAATTGTGTGATTTTGATATTCCTATAGAGGGTTTGCATACCGAAACCGGCCCTGGAGTTTATGAAGCAGCTATTACATATTCACACATTATGGAAGCGGCTGATAGAGCAGTTCTATTCAAAACCTCGGTAAAAGAAATTGCTTACCATCATCAAATCATGGCAACATTTATGGCCAAAATCGATGAAAAGTTACCTGGCTGTGGTGGGCACGTCCATCAGAGTCTTTGGGCGAGTGATTCACAAGTCAACCTTTTTTATGATGAAAAGGAACCAAATGGGATGAGTGAACTGATGAAAAACTATATTGCAGGTCAATTATTTTGCCTACCTCATATTTTGCCCATGATGGCACCAACAATCAATTCATTCAAAAGACTCGTAGAAGGTGCTTGGGCACCTACTACCTTGACTTGGGGCATAGACAATAGGACAGTGGCTCTACGTGCTTTGCCGAGTGGGCATAAATCCTCGCGACTTGAGACAAGGGTTATCGGTTCAGACACCAATCCTTATTTAGCTATGGCTGCGTGTTTGGCCGCAGGATTGTTCGGTATTAAAAATAATTTATCATTACAAGTTTCCACCCAAGGGAATGGCTATATAGACACTCGTTTTGGAGTCCTACCTGGCAGTTTAGAAAAAGCAACACAAGCCATGAAAGAAAGTGGTATCGCTAAAGAATTGTTTGGTGCAGCTTTTGTAGACCATTTTGTTGCCACAAGAGAATGGGAGTGTAAACAATACAATATAGCTGTAAGTGATTGGGAAAAGCGAAGATATTTTGAAATAATTTAAAAAAGTAAGTCAGACATTTTATGGATTTCACACAAATTAGACAATTTAATTTCCCGACCATCATAAGATTTGGAGCGGGGGTAGTCAAAGAATTGGGAACCTATCTCAAAAACAAAAATATACTAAGACCATTGCTTGTTACTGACCCTGTAATAGCAGAACTTTCGTTTTTTAAAGACATTGTGGCTGATCTAAGGCAACATGGGCTTTCTGTAGAGGTATTTTCTGATATTCACAAAAATCCTGTCAAATCCGATGTTTATAAAGGTACGGGACATTGGGATGCCACAGATAGAGACGGTGTAATCGGGATCGGAGGAGGCGCTGCCTTAGACGTAGCAAGAGCCATCGTATTAAGGATAAACCACCGAGAAGATTTATTCGTATATGACGATTTGATAGGTGGTGATGTCTATGTCACCAATGATGTTCCCCATTTTATTACCATTCCTACCACTGCTGGTACGGGTAGTGAAGTAGGGAGGTCTGCCATCATAGCGGATGACGTGACTCATCAAAAAAAGATTCTCTTCTCACCCAAACTTCTCGCTCAAATTGTATTTGCAGACCCTTTACTCACGATGGATTTGCCTGCTAATGTTACAGCGGCTACAGGTATGGATGCGCTTACACATAATATGGAAGCTTACCTCGCCAAAAATTTTCATCCAATTTGTGACGGTATTGCTTTAGAAGGGATGAAGTTAATAGCAGAATCGATACAAGATGCGGTATTGCGTCCTGATCTAGCTGCTCGGTCAAAAATGTTATTGGCTTCAATGATGGGGGCCATTGCCTTTCAAAAAGGTTTGGGCGTAGTACATTCCTTAGCTCACCCATTGAGTTCCCTCGTTGATATGCACCATGGACTGGCCAATGCCATCAATCTTCCTTATGGCATGGAATATAATTATCAAGGCTTTGAATCCAATTTTGACCGCATGGCACAAGCTTTGAATATACCTTCTGGAAAAGGTGAAGATGTAATCACTTATATTCATGAACTTAATCAATCCATTGGTATTCATTCTAAACTAAGTGAAGTAGGAGTCGATATAGAGCATATAGACACTTTAGCAGCCTTAGCATTTGCAGATTTTGCCCATCCTAACAATCCTAAACCTGTATCAGAAGTTGATTTTAAAGCATTATACTTAAAGGCATTATGATCAAAATTGGATTAACCAAATCTGAAATTGCTTTTCACAATTATCCTCAATGGGTCTTACAAGGAAGGGATGATGTAGAATTGATCATTTTAGATTATGAAAAAAACAACCTTAAAGATCTGCATAAATGTGATGGATTAATACTTTCAGGTGGAGTAGACATTCATCCAAGTTATTATAAAGAGGAACGACTCACGTACCCTTTTGCGCCTAAATTTGACAAACAACGAGATGAATTTGAAGTAGATGCAGTGCTCATGGCATTTTTAAAAATCATCCCAATATTAGGTATTTGTAGAGGAATGCAACTAATGAATGTAGCACTAGGGGGCAGCCTAATACAAGACTTAGAAGAATCAGGTAAGGTCAATCACCGTAAGGACCAAGAAAATGATCGAATCCATGGTATCACAATCGATCAAAAGTCACAATTGTATGAAACTGCTAAAATGGATAATGGGCAAGTTAATTCTGCACATCACCAAGGTATACATGATTTAAGTGCTGTTTTAAAGGGAGTAGCGTGGTCGAAAGATGGTGTCATTGAAGCAGTAGAATTAGAAAACAATCCTGATTTTCCATTTTTTTTAGGTGTTCAATGGCATCCGGAGCGATTCAATCATGACACCTATACCAAGCCTTTTTCTACAGATATAAAAAAAAGTTTTTTCAACGCTTGTAGCATAAAATAAAAACATGAACGTCATCAATCCTGCAACAGGAACGGTTATCACTGAAATAACAGAAGATACTAATCTTACACTAAAGTCGAAATACAATTTATTGAAAGCCAACCAACCTAAATGGGCGGCTGTTGATATAAAATCCCGAGTATCTATCATCCTGAAGTTTGTACAATTATTAAAAGACAATGTGGACGAACTTGCCAATATTTTGACCTCAGAAATGGGCAAACCACTCCAACAAAGCAAAAATGAAGTAAATGGAGCTGCAGGAAAAGCAGAATGGCTAGCCAATCACGCAGAGGAATACTTAAGAAGCGAAACCATGCAAGAAGGTGCCACCAAAGAATTGATAAAATACGAACCTCTAGGTGTAGTTGCCAATATATCTGCTTGGAATTATCCGTACAATGTGGGCGTAAACATTTTTATACCTGCACTTTTAGCTGGCAATGCGGTACTGTATAAACCATCAGAATATGCCATGCTCACAGGTTTGGCTATTGAGAAATACCTATTGCTAGCAGGAATTCCAACGGAAGTTTTTCAGGTAGCCCTTGGAGGAGGTAAAGTGGGTGAAATGTTATTGGATTTTGATTTTGATTTGATAGGATTCACCGGTTCGTACAAAACTGGAAAATTGATTTATGAAAAGGTAGCACCAAAAATGATTCCTTGCATTATGGAGTTAGGAGGTAAGGACCCTGTATATGTTGCTGATGATATTGCCGATATTCAAGCAGCTGCTATCGGTATTGCAGATGGTGCTTTCTACAATAATGGTCAAAGTTGCTGTTCTGTAGAAAGAATCTATGTTCACGAAACCATTTATGACGAGTTTTGCAAACATTTCTTAGCTGAAGTACAAAGTTGGAAAATAGGTTTGCCCACCGAAGAGGGTGTATATATCTCCGTATTAAGCCGTAAAGAACAGGTCGATTTTCTACAAAATCAAGTAGACGACGCTGTTGCGAAAGGCGCAACCTTATTACATGGTGGCCACAAATTACCGGGCAGTGGCTATGGTTTTGAGCCTACGGTTTTAGTAAATGTCGATCATCAAATGTCTCTTATGATGGACGAAAGTTTTGGTCCCATCATAGGCATTTTGAAAGTTACTTCTGACCAAGAAGCTATCGAATTAATGAACGATACCAAGTATGGATTGACCGCTGGAGTATATGCTGCCTCTCAAGATAGAGCAGAAAGTATACTAACAAAGTTAAACACAGGTTCTGTATACTGGAATTGTTGCGACCGAGTGAGCGCTGCTTTACCATGGAGCGGTCGAAAAAATTCAGGGTTTGGCTCTACTTTATCGCATAGTGGATTGAGGGCTTTTGCGAGAGTGAAGGGGTATCATTTGAGGGGGGTGTAGTGTTGGTCTAGTTTGTTGTGAACTTATAATATAGTTAAACTGGAAAATATAAAAATTCCAAAAGCCTCTTGTTATTTACCCCCCAACTCCTTCATCAACTCCAACGCCTGCGGATAATCAGGATTAAAATTGAGTGCATTTTGCACTTCCCTTTTTGCGTCTGCAAGGTTATTCATTTGATAATGTGTTAAGCCTTTAAAAAAGAAACCTCTTGCATCCGTTTGGGCAACTTTGGTCATGATATTAAATTGCTCTAGGGCTTGATCCACTTTTTGAGCTTCTAAATAAAGGATGCCGGCATTGAGGTAGGCATCAGGGTATTTAGGGTCTACCATGTTTATTTTTTTATACAATGCTAGTGCTCCTTCGATATCATTATTATTTTGTAGGTAGAAAGCATAACTATGGAGAGCAGAGACATTGTTTGGGTCAACTTCGGTGGCTGTACTGTAGTATCTTTTGGCAATAGGAGCGTCTTTTGCTTCCCAAATGTTGCCGAGTAAGATCCAAGCATCTATCAAATTAGGGTCTAATTCTGTTGATGTCTGTAGGGCATTAATAGCTTTTGCTTCTTCTCCCATCTCTCTGAATACCAAACCTAACATAAAATACGCCTCTGCATTCTGAGGTTGCTTACCGATCAACATATTTAAGGTAACTATAGATTCTTGATATTCCTTCAGGATGTAAAGGGTCTCAGAAAGCTTCAATTGTGTTTTTACAGAATCGGGAAATAATTTTCCAGCGGTCCGTATAGTGAGCAATGACTTCGAACTATTGTTGATGTCCATGAATAAATCAGACAACAAATGATAGTACCGCGCTTGTGTAGAATCCAATAAAATGGCGTCACGAACATCTACGATTGCTTCGTCATATTTACTCGATTCATTAAGATATTTTGCTCTTTGAAACTTAGGTTCGCTTTTATCGGGATTTTGTTCTATTTGTTGCGACAATGTGGCAAAGATTTGATCTACCGCTACAGTGTTTAATGGCTTTGGTTCATTCTTACATGCTAGAATGGAGACTAGAAGCAGTGAAAATAAAAATGCGATGTTTTTCATCATGGATTGATACTAATTGTTTAAAACATTTCTGATTTGATGGATTTTATCATGCATGGTCTTTGATTGTTGATAGTCTAACGTTTGTTGCCCATCACTTAGTGCTTTTTCAGGACACTGATGCACCTCGACGATGACAGCATCTGCACCCGCTGCTACTGAAGCATAAGCGATTGACTCCACATATTTTCGTACACCAATACCATGTGAAGGGTCAGCTATAACAGGCAAGTGACTTTTATCTTTTAAAATAGCAATGGCGTTGATATCCATCGTGTTACGATAGGCTTGTTCGTATGATCTTATCCCACGCTCACAAAGCAATATTTTTTCGTTACCATTGGCAAAAATATATTCTGCCGATTGTAATAACTCTTCGATGGTACCAGATATAGCTCTCTTCAACATGACAGGTTTATCTATCTTACCGAGTTCATCCAATAGGTTGAAATTCTGACTATTCCGTGCTCCTACTTGAAGTATGTCTACATATGGTAACATGTCTTCAATTTGACTAACTTGCATAACTTCTGTTATGATTTTTATACCGTGAGCAGATGCTATTTCATGCCATAACTTTAATGTTTCGATGCCATGACCTCTGAATGAATAAGGAGAACTCCGAGGCTTAAACACTCCACCTCTCATGATTTTTGCCCCGATGGATTTCATGTGTTCTATGGTATCAATGATATTTTGCTCTCCTTCGATAGAGCAAGGTCCAACCATTGTTTGAAAGTGGCCATTACCGATTTTTACACCATCTCCTAGATCAATGCATGTTTTGCCTATTTTCCATTGTGAAGAAACCAATTTATACGGATCATCTACTTTGAATATGTCCTTAACACCAGGTTCATTACCAATTTTTCGGAGGTCTAAGGCTTTTTTACCTATGCTTACCAAATATTTTCCAAATTGAGTATTAACATATGTAGACGAAAAGCCATATGATTTCAGGGTGTTAGAAAGGGCCAGGTGCTGATCTGATGTAATGTTTTTATCTAATTGAATAACCATGACTTAACCTCTAATTGATTGAATAAATGAAGATACTTTCTCTTTGCTAAAGCCATTTTCGAGAGTGCGAATGAATGCACTACCGACGATTGCCCCATCAGCATATGCCGAAGCTGTTTTGAAAGAATTGTGATCATGGATGCCGAATCCAATTAGTCTCGGACTTTCTAGCTCCATATCTTTAACTCGATTGAAGTATTGTATTTGTTGATCTGATATCTCCCCAGTTTTACCTGTGATACTCGACTGCGAAACCATGTACACAAAACCATCACTTAAGCGGTCTGCTTGCCTTATTCTATCACCTTCTGTCATAGGGCTTATCAAGAAACTCATGCTCAAGTCTCTTTCCTTAAATTTATCAAGATATTGAGACTCATATTGGTTCATTGGAAGATCTGGTATGATAAATCCTGAGACACCAGCTGCTGCTGCTTTATCCAGGAATTTTTCATCGCCATATTGCAACATCTGATTGTAATAGCCCATCATGATGACAGGTGTTGCCAAGTCGTTTTTTGATTGTTTTAAAATTTCAAAGAGAATATTTAAGTTAAGCCCATTTTTCAAAGCGATTTCACTACTTTTTTGAATAGCTAAACCATCGGCCAAGGGATCAGAATAGGGTAGGCCTAATTCTATTAAGTCTACTCCATTCTCTTGTAAGCTTTGCATGATATCTACTATTTTGTCAACGGTAGGGTGACCAGCAGTAAAGTATACATTCAACACTTCACTTCCTTTCTCTTCTATAGCTTTTCTAACTTTGTTCATATGTTAATTTGGTATATAGTTCATAAAAGTGGTCAAGTCTTTATCACCTCTTCCAGAAAGGCTTATGACCACATTGTCGTCAGGTTTTGCACCAATTCTCGGTATGATGGCCAGTGCATGGGCAGTTTCTAGTGCGGGAATGATCCCTTCTATTTTTGATAATTCATACACTGCTTGCATAGCTTCATCGTCGGTGGCAGCATAAACTTTAGCTCTTTTTGTAGTGATCAAATGGGCATGCATTGGACCGATACCCGGATAGTCTAATCCAGCAGACAGTGAGTAGGGTTCCTCAATTTGCCCAAACTCATCTTGCATTAGAAGCGTCATACATCCATGTATTACGCCTTTTTTACCCAAGATGGAAGTTGCAGCACTATGACCTGAGTCAATTCCTTTACCTGCTGCTTCTGCTAATATGAGCTTCACTCTTTCATCTTCTAAAAAGTAATAAAAAGCTCCAGCTGCATTACTACCTCCACCAACACACGCTACTACATAGTCAGGATAGTCTTTACCCGTCTTTTCGAAGATTTGCTTTGCAATCTCTTCAGACACCACCGCTTGTAGTTTAGTAACCATGTCTGGATATGGGTGTGGGCCAATCGCAGAGCCAATGATATAATGGGTATCTTCTGCATTGTTAATCCAATCTCTTATAGCCTCATTGGTAGCATCTTTTAAAGTTTTACTTCCACTCTCAGCGGGTACTACGGTGGCACCCATCATTTTCATTCTTGCTACATTTGGGGCTTGTCTTTCGATGTCTACTGCACCCATGTATACGACACAATCCAGCCCCATAAGCGCACAAACCGTAGCTGTGGCGACCCCGTGCTGTCCTGCCCCAGTTTCGGCAATAATTCGTTTCTTACCCAATCTTTGTGCTATCAGTATTTGTCCGATGGTGTTGTTTATTTTGTGAGCACCTGTATGATTGAGATCTTCTCTTTTTAGATAGATATTGGTATTGTATTTGGTGGATAAGTTTTTGGCATAGTACAGCGGACTTGGTCTCCCAACATAGTCCCTCAATAGATCATGATATTGTTTCAAAAATGTTGGATCATCCAAGATATCTTGATATACCCTTCTTAGGTTTTCGACATTAGCATAGAGCATTTCTGGGATGTATGCTCCACCAAATTCACCATAAAAGCCTTGTTCATCCGGATTTCTATATTTCATTTTCTTAATTTTTCTAAAAATGTATGAATTAATTCTTTGTTTTTCACTGCAGGAATATGCTCAAATCGACTATTGATGTCTATTCCTGCAAATTTTGGATAGCTAATTGATTTAATCTTTTCAATATCCTCAGGTCCAATACCTCCTGCAATTAAAAAAGGAGTATCGCCTGTATAATATTCTAAAAGTGACCATTCAAACTTTTGTCCTGTCCCTCCGTGTGCTTCTGATTTCTTATCAAATAATAGATAGGAGCAGTTTTGTATTGTATTGGCTTGGTCTACATCTTCTTTAGTTTCTATGCCAATGGCTTTTATTACTTTAGCAAATTGATTACATCTATTTATATAAGCCTGATCTTCTAAGCTATGCAATTGTACGTAGTCCAAGTTTAAAGCATAGCTAATTTTTTCCACTTTCTCTATCGTTTCCCCTACAAAAACCCCTACAGTAAGAATTTGTTTAAAGATTTTTTCGTTAAAACTAAATGGGTCAACGTATCGCAGCGATTGCGGGTAAAAGTTAAAACCAATCATATCAATCATACCTTCGTTGATCAATTGGTCCGTTATGATATCAATTTTTAAACCACAGACTTTTACAATCATACTATTTGGTTAATCCTTCTATGAATGTTGATGCTGCAAGTCCTGGATTGTGTGATTTCATAAATTGCTCCCCAATTAAAAACCCATCATAACCTATGGCTCGCAATTCATTTGCTTCACTTGGGCTAGTTATCCCACTTTCACTGATTTTTACCGCTTCAGTGGGCAATTTAGATATCAAATCTCTAGAGAAATCTAAGCTAGTGACAAACGTTTTTAAATTCCTGTTGTTTACGCCAATTAATTGACAGCAAGGAGAATATTTATCCAATTGTTCTTCAGAGTGTAGCTCTAACAATACTTCTAGACCTAAACTATTTGCAAAACTAGCTAGACGATGTACTTCTTCTTTTGTCAAAATCTCGGTAATTAGCAGAATGGCATCGGACCCAATACTTCGAGCTTCGATGATTTGATACTCATCAATGATGAAGTCTTTACGAATGATTGGACAAAAGTTGTAAAGTCTAGCCGTAGTGAGATCTTCAGATTTCCCACCAAAAAAGACCTCATCTGTTAATACGCTTAAAGCAGAAGCACCAGCCTGCATATACCCTAAAGTTACTTCTTTTACATCTGCAAAGAGGTTGATGCTAGGTTTTGATGGCGATTTTTTCTTAAATTCAGCTATTATGCCGCTTTTATCGTCTCTTTTTATATAAGTCGACATAGAAAGCGTTGGACTATCAAAATATGGCGAAGATTCCAATAGTTTTACTGGATACAACTCCTTTCTTTCTGATATTTCCTTCTTTTTTTGTTCTACTATTTTTGATAATATATCCATATTCTATTGTAATTCAATTAATTGAGATAATGATTTTAAAGCTTTACCTGAGGTGAGGGATTCTTTTGCGATATGTACAGCCTCTGCCAAGCTCATATTTGGGTCAAAACATCGGATAGCTAAGGCGGCATTACTAGTGACAACATCATTTTGGGCTTTGGTACCTTTGTTTTGGAGTATTGTCACAAAGATATTCTTATTATCTTCTACCGAGTTTCCACCCGATATTTGGCTTTCTGTAATTTTTTCGGCGTTAAAGTCTTGCGGAGTGAGAATTTCTGTTCCTTTGTTGTGGATTACTTTTGCATTGCCGGTAAGAGATATTTCATCATATCCGTTCAAATCATAAACGATGGTGTATGATTTGTCGAGGTGGAGATGTAAGTGTTTATACAATTCGGTCAACTCGAGGCTAAAAACGCCCACCAATTGTTGATTTGGTTGTGCAGGATTGACCAAGGGGCCCAACATATTGAAGAACGTTTTAACACCCAATTCTTTTCTAATAGGTCCCACACTTTTAAGGGCAGGATGAAATAGGGGAGCATGCATAAAACAAATGCCCGCCGTGTCTATTTGCTTTCTCAGTGCATCTTGATCGTTGGTAAATTTATAACCCAAAGATTCTAAAACATTGGAGCTTCCAGAAATAGAAGAAACTCCGTAATTACCATGCTTTGCTACTTTGTAACCTGCTCCAGCCACAATAAACGATGCTAAAGTAGATATATTAAAAGTATGCTTGCCGTCACCTCCCGTACCACAAAGGTCTACTGACTCTACATGAGAAAGGTCGATCACATTCATCAATTCGATTAGACAGGATCTATACCCATCCAATTCTGCTACGGTTATCGGTCTCACATTGTATACTGTTAACAAGGATGCGATTTGATAAGGGTTGATTTCTCCATTGGATATACTTTTGAGGAGGAGATAAGACTCTTCTTTGTTGAGTGTGTCACCTTCGTATAGTCGCGTCAGAATTGATTTCATATTGTTATTTGATTTTTAAGAAATTGATGATCATTTGTTTGCCATGTTCTGTCATTATTGATTCGGGGTGGAATTGAACGGCATAAATTTTAAGTGCTTTGTGGTCAATACCCATTATTTCACCCGTATTATCCACACATGTCACACTATAGTTTTCGTTCGTCTCATTTTTGTCAAGCACCCAAGAATGGTATCTACCAGCTTCGAACATGTCGGGAATACCTTCAAGTATGGGTGATTTTACTTCTGTCTTTTTTATTTCACTTTTAATGCCATGAAAAACTCTACTCAGGTTTTTCAAGGTTCCGCCATATACTTCTCCTATAGCTTGTAAACCTAGACATACACCAAATATTTTTTTACTTGGACCATAATATTTAATAACCTCTTTTAGTAGACCTGCTTCGTCAGGAATTCCAGGACCGGGTGACAAAATTATATAATCAAATTTTTCTAGCTCCTCGATTTGAAACTCATCGTTTCTAATCACCGTAACTTCAGCTTCTAGTACTTCATTTAGAATATGTACAAGATTGTATGTGAATGAGTCGTAATTATCTATGATGACTGTTTTGCCTTTAGCGTGTTGTAAAATTTCCATAGTGAGTTTAGTTTTTGTTTGCAATTTCTAGTGCTTTCCTCAGTGCGGCCAACTTATTATTTACTTCTTGCAATTCACCTTCTTCGGTGCTATCGATGACTACACCTGCACCTGCTTGGAAGTATAATGTATTTTGCGTTGCCATAAATGATCGGATCATAATCGCATGTATGAAATTACCGTTGAACATGATACCACCGATTCCTCCACCGTAATACCCTCTTTTGGTTGGTTCAAATCGATCTATGAGATTAATAGCCATGTGTTTTGGAGCTCCAGACAAGGTACCTGCTGGAAAAGTATCTGCGAATATTTGATAACTACTAACTTCATCCTTGATAGTTCCATTTACGATAGAAACTAAGTGAAAAACATGGCTAAATTGCTGCAATTCACAATATTTCACCACCTTGACATCTTGTGTGTTTTTACTTAGATCATTTCTTGCTAAATCAACCAACATGATGTGTTCAGCATTCTCTTTCGGATTGTTTAATAACTCTTGAGCTCTAATTTTGTCAGCTTCTATATCACCCGTCCGTTTTACAGTTCCAGCTATAGGATGAATTTCTGCTACTCGATTTTTGACAATCATTTGAGCTTCAGGCGATGATCCAAAGATCGTAAAAGACCCATAATCAAAATAAAATAAATAAGGTGAAGGATTGATTGATCTTAATTTTCTATACACATTAAACTCATCTCCACTGTATTTTTGTTCAAACCTTCTCGATGGCACTATTTGAAACACGTCACCCCTTTGGATATGTTCTTTACACTTCGTCACGATATCTCTAAAAGTTTGGTCTTCCATATTAGAAGTGACCTCACCTTCAAGCATAAAATCAAACTGTTGAAATTTGCCATTGATGATGATCTTTTGAATATTTTCTATTTGACTAGCTTCTCCGCTTTTTAACATCTCAATGATGTACATTTCATCTTTAAAATGATCTACTACAATCATAAATTTATAAAGACCATATTTAACCGTAGGCGTTGTATAAGATGGTTTATCCAAATGGTAAATGTTTTTATCAAAATACTTTACGGCGTCAAATGATGAGTAACCAAAAATACCTGCGAACTTAGCCGAATAATCATCATGTTCAATATCAAATGATGATATAAATTTTTGGAACTGACTCACGAAATCCTCAACGGGTACGCTAACTTTATTGCCGTCAAAAACCATGATAAATTGATCATTAATGACCTCCATCCCTTCCATCAAATCAAACAGTAAAAATGAAAGACTATCCTCCTTGCTACTGTAATCTGAACTTTCTAAAAGCAATACTTCACTATATTGTTGTCTTAGTTTGTAAAACAATCCAACAGGTGTCTGCAAGTCAGAATTTGTTTTGATCGAATGTGCTATATATTTCATAAATATTTAATATATTGTATTAACATTAAAAAAGGCCTGTCGGGATTCGACAAGCCTTTTAATTTATTTTTTAATTGATAAATGACTATCTATTCCCGTTATAGGTTAATTCGATATGCCACCACCAATTTTGATTTATCATTATCTAAAATTTTATGCAAAGAAATAGGAAGTTTATGATATATGCAATAGTAATCGCGAAATTATTTAAAAATAGAGTAGAATGTGAAAAATTTACTTTTTGTCCATATATTAATAATGAATGTTTTTACCTCATTTTATCCCCCCAAAAGCTCCAAAGCACATATTTTTATGCAATATCTCCACTTTGCTAAAGCCAACTTTTTTCATAAGATCCAACTGATAATTCATAGATCTTGGTGAATCCTCCATCGCAACATAATCTAACACTTTCTTACGAAATTCTGCTCCATTTAAGTTTTCTAAATAATCTCCATACCTTTCCCACGTATATTCACTCATCACTTCGGTATCCTGTGTAATTAAATCAGAGATCATAAAACAGCCTCCTGGTTTTAATAAGGAAAAGATTTTTTTAAATGTAATTTCCCAATCCAAATCATCCCTTAAGTGATGTAAAACTGCTCCCGCTAATATAATGTCAAAATGATTTTCGGCTAAGATGACTTCTCTGATATCGCCTTGCAACGTCACTATTGGTATATTAGTAAATACTGACACCCTTTCTTGGGCCTTATCAAGCATGGGTTTACTTAAGTCAACGAGGGTACAAGCTAAATTTGGCGATTTGGTTAACATTTTTATAGTGTAATTACCTGCTCCACAACCTATGTCTAAAAGGTCCGTGGCATGAGGCACAATCCTTTTTGCAGCTTCGGTGATCAGTTCAAGCGAAATTGTGGCATCTATGGTGGTAACCTGACCTGTCTCAAGGTTAGAAAACCTTTCGACATCATTGTCAAATCTTTGTTTTATTTCTTGTACTGTTGATTTTTTCATTATTTCATTATTGAATCGCAAATATATCCATGAGAGTCAATTATTTGTACACATTAGTTAAAATCCTTTGATAATTTTCTAAATATCATAAAACTAATTTTTTAAAAAATATTAATAATGGTTCTAATCCATACAATAGTGGCTATGGTACTTAGTTTCGTGTACGCTAATACATTTAATTAATTTTTTGCGTTTTGGATGAATTCCAGTACTTTGATATGATTTTTAAAAGTTTTTTTCAAATCATCCGAATCATAGACAATGTTTTGAAGGACAATCACACTTGTTTTGCTTTTTGGAAAATAAAAATTCATAGAAGCAAATCCTGGAGCAAACCCTGTTTGACCTAATTGCGTTTTATCACCTTTTGTATCGATGGTGATGCCGTAACCATATTCTGTTGTGCCAAAAATGGGGTGATTCCTTATGGCTCCTTTTTGTTTGGTCAATAACATTTTCATGGTGCTCTTTTGCAATAATTTACCTCCATAAAATAATGTATTCCATCGATATAAATCAGAACTAGTAGAAACAAACGATCCAGCTGCAGGATAATTTTCAAAAGTTGCATTTTCTAATTCAAGGTCATTTTCCTCATTTTCGGTATAGCCATTTACTAAATTTTGATAAGACCTGATATCTGGATGAAATGTTTGCATCATCTTACATTGATCAAAAAGTTCTTTAGATAAGGTTGCAAAAGTTTTTCCGCTGGACTTTTCCGCAATTTTAGCCAAAACATCATAACCTATTTGTGAATAAGCATATTGCGTGCCTGGGGTAAATTTGGTGGGTTGGTCGTAACTAACTATGCCGTGCATGTGTGTCAATAAATGATGTACATTGACTGTATCTGCCCATTTTTGTGTTAATTCTGGGAGGTAATTACGAATCGGAATAAATAAATCAAGCCTCCCTTTGTCATATTCTCTTAATACGAGCACTGCGGTGAACTGTTTGCTAATCGATCCAACAACAAACTGATCATTCAGTTGTAAAAGCTTTTTTTCTTCTAAATTTGAAAAGCCAAATGATTTATGATATTGTATTTTACCTTTTTCTGAAATTAGGATGTTGCCATTAAACGGCTTCATAGTTTCACTATTGATAATTGAATCGACTTTGCTGTACTTTTGCCCAATCACCAATGTATGCAATCCAAAGATGATCACAAGAACATGATGAAATAATGAATTACTTTTCGACATCGGGATAAACACGCTCACTTTACCTTATGCCGCGGCCGCGGCTGACTGTTTTGCAAAATAAACTTTGATCGCATATCCTACATAAAATACGAGCTCCATTAAAGTGTTTTCATGATAATTTTCTCGAATCTCCACAAGATCAAAATTCTGTTTAAACCGTCTCCAATCAAATGACGGATTGACCACAAAAATAATGTTTTCTTTTTCATCGGTCAATTCGAATTGCTTTTTTAACACTCCTTTAGGCTTAAGTATAAATATGCGCTCTATATCCCATTCGTCATTAAAAGTTAAGGTCATCGGCCCCCTCCAATTGAAGTCAATTTTTCCTTTTTCGATACCATTTTTATAAATATTAAAAATTTTGCCCCAAAATCCTTTAGGCTTAACTTCGATATAAGTTGGACCTATATCTGCAAAAGCTTTATTCGAAAACCAATTTGTATACCTCACGTCTAATAATATTTGCTCATCATGTACTAAGACGAAGCCTTTTTTGCCGGAGGTTGATGTTATGTTCATTAACTCGCATTATTTAATTGAAATACAAAAGAAACTAATTTTCAGAAGTAAGTTAAATTTCCTGTGATAATATGTAGGAAATTGGTAGAAGAAAGTTTTATTTTGGGGTTAGAGGTGTATTAAACTTCTTAGCATTAAATACAAAATAGATAAATCAATTTAAGTTAAAATTAATGGTAATTCCTAGTATTAGGCTAAATATATTGCTCTATCTTTGAATCCGTAAATCATCATTTAAATTGAATTTATCATGGTATCAAAAAAGTTCCAACTTTTGTATGTAATTAGCTTTGCAATTTTATTTCTTGCGAACAGCGGAGGAGTTAGTGATGATAGAACAGCTTCACCTCGAGCAAATGGTGCTACATGTGATGGTTGCCATACAGGTGGGTCATTTGATGCAAAGTTAAATTTGACAGGCATTCCATCGAAAGGTATAAAGAACTTAGATACCTTGAAGTTAAAGTTGGAAGTTTCTGACGCAATATCTAGAGGAGCTGGATTTCAAATTGTAGCTCTTGACACAAAAAGTGAAGTTTATGCTGGTAAGTGGATTGCCGGAATAGGTAGCAAATTAATTAATAATAATGGAATTGGATTATCTCATAATGCTCCAAGAGGTTGGGTGAATGGCAAAGGAGACTGGTCATTTCAATGGATAGCACCTGCAACAGGTGGACCTTTTACTTTTTACTATGTAGTCAATTTTGTAAACTCTAACGGTAGTACATCTGGAGACAATCCAATCACAGGAAATACAAATGTACTATTGCCTGTCAATGAATTAAGTAGACTAGAGCTTGACTATAGGTACAATCCGAACGGAAAAGAAATATTTTTACAACACTCAAATAGTGACATTGCTAAACTTTCTGCTACCATTTATGATCAGCAAGGCAGAGCAGTTGTGGATATAAAGTCAACTGAAAGAATGGATGTGTCTAACCTAGCTAATGGTATATATTTTATAAAAATTAATACTGCTAGTAACGCTGTAACCAAAAAAATTCTGATTTATTAGTTTGTAACTATTCAGCACCCCGACTGTTCGACCAAAAAATGTCCATTTTAAGATTTGAATATGCTGAGAAAAGTGTTTCTCAGTTCGCACCTAAATTGATTTGCGATCAATTTTTAACGGTACTCATATCAAGTGCGATGCTATTAACTCAAAAAAGAGTCTCGGCTGACTTAAAATGTCCTTATTTTTATGATCTGAACGCGGGGTCCTGAATAGTTACATTAGTTTTAAATTTTTCTATATTTTTTCAGTGTATATACTGATGCCAGCTTCTGATATTGATTGTACTTTTACGTTCTAAAGAATTGAATATGAATTTAGGACCTTTCAAATTTATGACATTGATTTGTATTTCTGTCATATTTTTCGGAGCAAAAAATGGAGTTACTACCTCTGACAGAACAGGGTCTCCTTTAGTTAATGGATCAAATTGTAATGCATGTCATAATGGTGGAGAATTTACAGGAAATATTTCGCTATTAGGGATTCCAAATAATATTCGAAATAATGACACATTAAATCTGGCCTTAAATGTAACAAATACCGATGCAGTGAGGGGAGGATTTCAAATCATAGCCTTAGATCAGACATCGCAACAATATGTCGGTACATGGATTGTGGGCTTGGGGTCAAAATCCTTTAACATTAATGGTGGAGCTAAAGGATTAACCCACAATCAGTCTAGGCCATTTTTATCAGGAGAAGGCGATTGGAAATTTGATTGGATAGCACCATCTACTGGCGGTCCATTTACTTTATATTATGCCGTAAATCTTGTGAATAACGACAGTTCATCAGATGGCGACAATGCATTTGTAGGAAGTTCAAATATTTCCTTGCCTGTCACTTACACCGCTATTAACATCAAGCAAAGGAATGATTATGTAGTGTTGGAATGGGAAACCAAAATTGAAATCAATAATGGATACTTTGAAGTTCAAAAAATGAGTGAAAATGAAGAATTTGTTCCCATAGGTAGACTAATGACGGGTACAGAATTGACATACTCCTTTGTTGATAAAAATCCGTCAAATGGTATTTCTTATTATAGAATTAAACAATATGACATTGATGGTAGTAGCTCATTATCTGAGGTTTATTCTATTGATTTTAAAGCATTACGAGAAGAGGTCTTTTATTATTTTGATCCTATAAACAAGATCATCGATATAAAAAGCAGTTTAACAAAGTTTACAACTTGTGTTTTTGATCAATCGGGAAGAACGGTTTTAACACACGAATCGAATGACCAGATTGATGTATCAAATTTAAAATCTGGAATCTACTTTATTAGTTTGACAACAAAAGAAAGGAAAAGTACTAGTAAATTGTGGATAAATTAATATCCTTATGGTTGGCAACACAATCAAGTATTATTCTATTTTCAGTAAGGAATTTATATACATTCTCTACTGTTCCTTGACACATTTGATAATAGGTATGATCCGTCAAGCTGCTTACGTGTGGGGTGATCAAAGTATGAGGGTGACTAATAATTTCATCGTCCAAAGTAGGGTAGGGAGACATAGGAACATCGGCAGCGTATCCTGCTATTTTACCATTATTTAAGCCTTCTAAAAGAGCAGTTCTGTAAAATATATCCGCTCGTGCAGTATTAATAAAGTAAACCCCATTTTTACATCTGGATATAAAATTTTCGTTAATCAGTTCTTTCGTATCCGAGGTTAATGCAATATGTACAGAAATAACATCAGATTCCTTTATGAATTCTTCTAATGCCAAATATCTAAATCCAAGATTTGTCAGCTTTTCGCTTCTTGACCAATAGTGCACATCCATACCAAAAGCTTCTCCCATTTTTGCCACTTTCAAACCAATATTACCTAAACCAAGGATCCCCAGTTTTTTGCCAAACAATTCTTCTGACTTAAATTGATTTCTAATTGCCCAGTTTCCATCTTTGACATTGCTCAAAGCTTGATAACTATTTCGTACCAAATTGAGCATCAGCATCATTGTATGTTCCGCAGTCGTTTGGGCATTGGAACCAGGTGCATAAACCACAGGGATATTTTTATGACTGCAATACTTGACATCAATATTGTCTAATCCAACACCACATCTTGCCACCACCTTCAAATTTGGACACAAATCTATTAATTCAGGATTGATTTTTTCGATACCTCGAGTTATGATAGCCTGAATGTCTTCAAAATTGATAACATGACCTTGACTTTTCGAAAAGAGCGTAAGATCTTCTTTTGAGATAAGCCACTCATATGATTTCTTATGAATACTCTCTAACAATAAAATGTCCATAGCGAAATATTGCTTAAATTATTCGTGATACAACGATGCTTTTTCAGACTTATAGCCTCTAAAATCATTCCTTCCCGATGTATACAAACCCGCTTTAAACAGCTCATCTTCCAAAATTATCGGATCAACATAAGACCCTGGTTTGCAAGAGAGCTCCACCAAGTTACCCGATGGATCTCTAACAAACATTTGTATTGGCCCGTCTGGCAACTGCCGCACATACCCCCAAGGCTTTACGTCTATTACACCCAATTCCTTCATCCTCCAGAAGATCGTATTGATATCATCCACCTCAAAACACACATGACCTCTGAAAGAGACTTCATCATCTGGCCACTCGGTAAGATGCAATTGTTGAGTATCATTCAATTTAAAAAATGAAGCTGGAAAATCCAATAAGAAAGCGGGTATCACCTCTAATCCCATCTCTTCTTCATAAAATTTTGAAGCCTCCTCCAAATTTCTGACCACTAAAGTCACATGATTGATGTTAATTGCTTTTGCCATTTCTTTTTATTTTAGCTTTTAGATTTTTATTATTTAAAATATGATTCTAGGTCTTTAGCTCTTGGTCTTTGGTCTTTAGCGTAATTGGATTTTGGCACACACTAAAACCTAATCCCTAAAACCTAACCCCTAACCTAACACTTAAACTCTTTCACAAAATCCCAATTAGGCGTAAACCCAATACCTGCTTTCGTTGGCTTCAAAATCCTACCTTCTATCACTTCAATTTTTTCATTAATCAAATCATACATCATCGGATTGCCACCAGCAGAAAACTCAATTAATACTGCAGAAGGAGAAGCAAAAGCAACATTCACACCAGCACCAAAAGAGAATGCAGAACCCCAGCAGTGTGGAGCCAATTCTAATTGATGAGCGTGAGCAAGAGCGGATACGCGCATACTTTCTGTGATTCCACCAATGATTGCAGAATCAGGTTGGATCACATCTAAAGCCCTGACTTCAATAAGATCTCTGATGTCAAAGGCTGTGTATTCACTTTCGCCTGCTGCAATAGGTATCGAAGTGTGTTGTTTTACCTCAGCGGTACCATGCCGATTGTCTGGGCTACATGGCTCTTCAAACCAATATACATTACAATCTTCTATGCCTTTGCAAAATTGTTTTGCCTCAGGTACACTAAAAGTACCGTGTGCATCAACCATTAATTTGATATCGTCGCCAATTCCTTTTCTTGCTGCTTTTACTCTATTTATACTCGTTTTGACTGTTTCGTCCATAATTCCAACCCTCATCTTTACAGCTTTAAAACCTTTGGAGATATAAGAATTAAGTTGTTCACCAATGTTGTTTTCATCAGCCCAACCACCACTAGCATAAGTTTCCATACTATCTCTACAGGCACCACCAAGCAGAGATATTATTGGCACACCAAGCATTTTACCTTTGATATCCCAAAGTGCGGTGTCTATACCACTTAATGCCGAAATAGTAATGCCTCTTCGACCAAGGATCGGAAATTTTCTACCCCTTGATATTGCATAATGATCCCTAGAACCACTATACACCATTTCCCAAATCTTATTGATATCATCTACGTCTTGTCCAATTAAGACAGGCTTTAGCTCTTGCTCTATGGTAGTCACGATCGAAGCACATACACCCGATGATCCCACAGCAGCTTTGGCCTCACCAAAACCTTGCAAACCAGTGTCTGTTGTTACCACGACCAATGTCATATCAAAATTGGTCAATAACCCATAGTCAGAACGATGTTGCTTTCCTTCAGGTATTGGACATCTTAACCAAAAGGCTTCAATGTTGGATATTTTCATGTATTCTTTTTATATTTATTCAGTAATTAGCGGACGTAAAGTTTCAACCGATTTTTTAGTCAGCATGTAATAAAACTCCTCTGTGACGGCAGAACTTCCGTGATCTTCCAAAAACTTCTTTTGTTCAGGACTGAGTCCTTCGGGATTTGTCTCAATGGAGTTAGGGTAGGGGTTTGCTGGTGTTCTATCCAAAGGTGCACAAAATTCTACTGATAAAACTTTGTTGTAACCAATCTCTTTGAGCGTAGAGATGATACTTGGCCATTCAATTTTACCCATTCCTGGCGCCATTCGATTATTATCTGCAACATGAACTCCTACAAGCCTATGCTTTGCTCTTCTTAAAGCGGCATGTGTATCATCTTCTTCTATATTCATGTGGAACACATCAAGACAAACACCACAATTTGATCCCGTAGCTTCAGCTAATGCTAATGCTTGGTCACCTCTGTTGATAAAATAGGTTTCAAACCTATTTATGGGTTCTATACCAATTTTGATTTCTTTTGATTCTGCGTATTTATAAACTTCTTGCATACTTTCTACCGCCCATTCCCACTCTTGATCTGGCCGTCCATCGGGTACTATTTTGCCAACTGTTGCAGGAACAACAGATACCATATGTCCATGCAAATCACTGACCATCTTGATGACATCTTTTACATATTGAATAGAAGCTTGCCTTTGTGCTTTGTCTTTGGCTAGAAGATTTCTATCACCGAGCATCAATGTAACTGATCCCCAACATTTTACATCATACTTATTCAATAGTTTCTTTACCTCTGAATTGTCATACATTTCAGGACTACCTTGTATCTCAATATATTCATACCCCAGTTTAGAAATCCTCGACAAGGTAGTTTCTAAACTTTCAGCCCGCATCCAATTGTGAATAGCTAATTCCATAATCTAATTAATAAAATTTTAAATGTAAATGTAGCATAATACTTTTTAAGACCAAAATAAATTTGAAATACGTTTGTAAAATTATAGTTTTGTGATAAATATTAATATTGCTAGATCTTAATCATTATAGTACCAGACTAAAACTAAAAGTCTTAAATGAAAAGCGATACATTTGGGATTTTATCAGAAAAAAGTGGTTAGTCCTGCAACCTGAGGAGTTTGTTAGACAGGTAATGATTTTATACCTCATGGACAATGGATATCCTGTTGGAAAAATGTCAGTAGAAAGATCAATCAAAGGCATAAAAAAGTATAATCGTTTTGATCTTTTAGTCTATGACAATAAGTTCAAACCATATCTTTTAATAGAATGTAAATCTTTTGAAGAAAAGTTAAAAGAAGATATCGATATACAAATTGGTTCTTATAATGACGCTATAAAATCACCCTATATTTGCATTTCAAATGGGATAAATACCCATTATTTTAAGAGAATTGAAAATCATTATGAGAAGTTGGACGGTATACCTGAATATTTTATTAAGGGTTAGGGGTAGATTACAGGAGTTAGATCTTAGAGAGTCAATGTAGCTCGCACCAAAGACCAAAAAAACGAAGCGAAATCCCTTTAGAACGGGAAAACAACAGCCAAAGACTAACTGCTATAGACTAAAGACAATTAGCTAAAAACCAAAAAAGGTACGAAATAATTAATCAAATCTTATGCAAAAAAACAATACAAATTCTATCTTAGCGGAATAAATAAACTATTGAACTATTTAGCCCATATGTATCTGTCTTGTTCTGATGATTACTTACTTTTTAGTAATTACCTTGCGGATATGCTTACACATAAAGAGGTAGGAGCACTACCTTCAAAGTATCAAAAAGGAATTGAGTTACATAAATTGATTGATAGTTTTACGGATCAAAATGAAGATGTTCGTGTGGTGAACAAGCTTTTGCACCCATATGTCGGTAAGTATGCTCCAGTGGCCTCCGATGTTATCTTTGATTACTATTTGGCTAGGAATTGGAGTGATTTTCACAATTTAACTTTGGAAGATTTTTGTACAAAAACCTATTCTATTATAACCAGACAGATAGGCACGGCACCATTAAAAGTCAAAGAAATTACACACAGAATGATTGATGACAACTTTTTGCAGAAATATACAACTAAAGAAGGTCTCCGTTTTGTTTTTGAAAAAATGAATAAAAGAGCCAGGTTTGAAGTAGATTTTTTAAAAACGCTTGAAGCAATAGAAAAAGAAGATAAAAAAATAAATCAACTATTTCTTACATTTTTTCCTTTAATGATAAATGAGGTAAAAGTATTTTGTTCTTGTTAAAATTAATTACTTTTGCAAAAAAAATTAAGTGTTAAAAATTAATTCTTCTATTTCATTTTGTTTTCTCATTTTACTTTCATTTCAAAGTTGCAAAAATGAGTCATCGAATTGCGATATAAAAGGGAAATGGTACTTTCATCAAGTAAATCGAAATTACAAACCAACCAACACACTTGAAGGAGGTTATTTTGATTTCCAAAATGAAAACACTTTTAAATCTAATATATTTGACGAAACAAAAAGTTATAATTATTCGTTTTCCGACGACAAAATTACCATAACAACAGAGGAGCAACTAAACTTTAATTTGGTGAGATGTACTCCTGATACTTTAATTCTAGCTGGAGAAATTTCAGCATTTTATATGAATTTCTTAATGACAAAGACGCCTGTGGAGCAACAATTAGAAGAAGATGCCGTGGATTCAGACCTTCAATGAGTGATATAATATGAAGTTAAAAAACATACTTTTTCCTTTCTTGTTGATTCTAATTATAAACCCTTTATTTAGCCAAAATCTAATTCGCGGTAAAGTTTTTGACAGTAATACCGGTGAGGCTATCTCTTTTGCAGATATCATAGTTTCAAATAGCCAAAAAGGAACAACAACAGATTTAGATGGGTTTTACACACTTGCCGGGTTGCCAGAAGGAACCTACAAAATAATTGCGAATTATTTAGGATATGATACGACATCTGTATTGGTAACTTTTGGAAAAAACACCGTAATTAATCAGAACTTTTATTTAAAATCAAAAGGTATTTTACTGAATACTATTGATGTATCAGCACAAAGAGCAGCATCAAGATCTGAGGTACAAGTTTCCAAGATATCTGTAAGTCAAGCAGAAATTAAGTTACTACCTTCATTAGGTGGCGAGCCTGATGTCGCTCAATATCTACAAGTAATACCAGGAGTGGTTTCTACAGGTGATCAAGGTGGTCAACTTTTTATACGAGGAGGCGCTCCCGTACAGAACAAGATTTTATTAGATGGTTTGAATATTTACAATCCTTTCCATTCCCTAGGTCTTTTCTCCTCTTTTGAAACAGATATTATAAAAAATGTTGATGTATACACAGCAGGTTTTGACGCTAGTTATGGTGGTAGGACGTCTGCTGTTGTAGATATTAAAACAAGAGATGGAGACAAAAATAGGCTTAAGGGTTTTGCTGCAATAAGTCCATTTGCAATAAGAGGCTTGATAGAAGGTCCAATTAAAAAATTTCAGGAAGGAAAAACCAATGTCTCCATGCTTCTCACGATGAAAAAGTCATTAATAAATCAAACGGATGATATCTTTTATAAATATGCCTCACCAAACGACAGTGTAGGATTACCTTTTGACTTCCAAGATATTTATGGCAAAGTTTCGATTAATACGGATGGAGGTAGCTCATTTCAATTTTTCGGATTTAATTTTACTGACGTATACAACAATCCACAAATCGCTAACATAGATTGGAAAAATACGGGTATGGGTGTCAATTTTAAATTAATACCTCCTTACAGTACCATAATTTTAGATGGAACCGTTGGTTTCACAGAATACTCTACAGGAATCATTGAAGGCAACGATCAACCTCGAGAAAGTGTAATAAGAGAATTAGGTGGTAACATCAACTTCAACTATTACGCAAATAAGATTGATTTAAAGTATGGCATTGACTTTAGAGCAATAAGTACAGACTTTAGCTTTACCAATCCATTTGGGTTTAGATTGTTACAAAATCAAAACACCGCTGAGGTTGGAGGTTTTATAAAAATGAAGTATGTCCTTAATTCTAAGATCATATTTGAACCCTCATTCAGGGTCATGTACTATGCCGGACAACAGGCTTTTTCTCCTGAGCCAAGACTAAATTTTAAAGCATTAATTACAGATGATTTTAGATTTAAACTAGGTACGGGTATATATAGTCAAAACATCATTAGCACCTCCAATGATCGAGACATTGTCAATCTTTTTAATGGTTTTCTCACCGGTCCAGAGGAGCCCGTACTTGGCTTAGATGGTGAGCAACTTGGCAATAGACTGGTAAAATCAAGACACCTTGTAGCCGGATTTGAAAAAGATATAAATAAAAATACCACCATTAACTTAGAAGGTTATTACAAGGAATTTCCTCAAATTATCATTGTCAATAGGAATAAATTGTCCAATGAGGAATCAAACTATGCAACAGAAGAGGGAGAAGCATATGGTGTAGATCTTTCTTTCAAATCTACTCAAGGCAAATTTGATATTTGGGCGACTTACTCTTATGGTTTTGTGAGAAGATTTGATGGTAAACAAGAATATCCAGCTGTATTTGATAGAAGACATAATACCAACATCGTATTGTCATACTTCTTATCTAGCTCCAAAAATACATCCTTAGGTTTGAGATGGAATTATGGCAGCGGGTTTCCATTTACTCAAACTAGAGGATTTTATAATGATCTTCCGATTAGCACAAGCAATCCTGACTACTTGACAGCCAATCCAAATAGTTTTGGTATTATATACTCGCCCACAAGAAATGGTGGTAGACTGCCTGATTATCATCGCTTAGATGTATCTTTTACCCATAAGTTTAAAATAGTAAAATCATTAAAAGGAGAGGTAAATCTAAGTGCGGTCAATACTTATGATAGAGACAACATATTTTATTTTGATCGGATCAGATATACAAGGGTTAATCAACTTCCATTTATCCCAGCCGCAAGTTTTAGGTTAGACTTCTAATGAATTAATAGTTATGGCGAATACAATCAAAGCATTTATACCCAACGCGCTTACATTATGCAATCTCGCTTGTGGGTTCTTTATATTGTTAATCAATGATATAAATACAATAGTTACACTTTTTTGTTTAAGTCTATTATTTGATGTTTTTGATGGATTTATTGCTAGGAAGTTAAAGGTTAATAGTGACTTAGGAATACAGCTTGACTCATTAGCTGATGTTGTGAGTTTTGGTGTAGTACCTGCATTTCTGTATTTTAAGATGGCTCCTGACCATGGTGTGCTATCATATTTAGCTCCTTGTTTAATCGTAGTTGCCAGTGGATATCGGTTGGCAAAATTCAATTTATTGCCGTCATCAAAATTTTTTATAGGTCTAAATACACCTTCAAATGCTATTTTTTTCTTAGGTCTTTACTTAGCTTTTCAAAATGATTCAGTATTGATTAAAAACTTATTATCAAATAGTTGGGTATATCTCCTAATACCATTAATATTTGCCTATCTTCTTAACAGTCCATTAAAAATGTTTTCATTAAAAAGTCTTGGTAAAAGTCTGAAGGACAGTATTTATCATTTGATTTTGGTTGTGCTTGTGGGATTATTGATTGTCATTGACCCGATATTGGCTATTTCAGGTAGTGTGATAGGTTACTTACTTTCATCAATAGCAATGAATGTTTATAGCAAAACGGACAATACTTAAAATCTATTAATTAAGTAGGAGACAAAGGTAATAGATTTCAGTAAGAAAAAGTATAACCTTTGTCGTCCTCTCACACCACCGTATGTACTTACGTGTACGGCGATTTCTTTAGGTGGATTTGTGAAG
>JALHLK010000004.1 GCA_022844565.1 Saprospiraceae bacterium | reverse complement strand
CCTGTGACAATAGGAATGCCGCCAGTGACTTCCGTACTTGGGTTTCCTATATCATCCAATGGGGTAGCTAGACATGATACGGTTATATCTGGAGGGCCTACGATCACTGGTGGTAATTTGTCTTCAATATTGAGATAGCCCCAACATTTGTTTCCACTATTTTTGGAGATAATTTCATACTTTAATTTTTGGCCAATGTAAGCTTTGATATTATTTACATTCACAACGGCACCTCCTAGTGTGTAGATTTGATAGGTAAAACATCCTGGTGCATATTGGCCACCAAATAGAGCTGATTCTAAATTCAGTATTTCACAATTTATGTCAACACTAAAGTTGATTTCTCCTATACACTCTATTTGAATACCTGGATCACAAAATATGCCGATACCAATCGCTGTAATCGTACCATTTGACGGGATTGTACCAATAAGTTCACTTCCTTCTGTTAAGCCTGTAGCTCCTGAAGTACCAATGACGACCCATTCTGTTCCATTCCATCCTACCATTCTTAAGATGTCTGCACTCGAAACAAATGTTGTCAAATCTGGCAAAGATACGCCAATGCTTACATCCGCATCATTCGCATTTGGTGATATCCAATCCCATTGTCCACCCGTGAGTACCGAAGCTAAATTTGGTCCAAGTGCAGATACAGGATGTAATTGAGATCCCATTGGATCACTAGGATCTTCTATCGTAGTCGGATCACCAGCAATCCATGCTGTAGCGTATGGTCCACTATTAGTTAGATTACCGATTGATAGGGATCTTACATCCGTTCCACTTCCAACTGGAAATATAAAGTTTGCTGTTCCCTCTTTGGATACATAGCCATTGACATGCCTTGTATCTGAAATATCCCCTATGTTGTAAGTAGCATTATCCAAAAATTTAATAGCTCCAACTTCATGTACACTTCTATTGGTACTGGATATTGTATTTAGAAAATTTAAATTGTTATGCACATTTATACCATTCATGTTGGTCACATTCATCGTCGTGACGGTCGAACCAAATTCGAGATCCCAAAAATTGGGAGCTGTAGTTCCCGCTATGGTATTGGCACCTGTGCCTGTGAAGAATTGGGAGGACCCTATTCCTGCTGCACCGTTCCAAATACCATTAACTCTAAATAAAGTATTAAGAGGTCCAAAAGTGTAGGATGTACCATTAGAAATCTGCACATTACCTATAGCAGTAACAATAGTCGAATCTTCATTATCAAAATAAGGATTAACTATGTTGATATTATTGTTCCATATGGTTTGTGAAAACAACGCATTACTTGCTAGTGAGGCAACAAAAATAAAAACAAATTTGTACAAAGAAATCTTAGAATGAGTTAGTTCTATTTTCATGATAAAATATTTTTTTGGACCTAAGCCAAATTGGTTAAAAATTAAAAAGAGTAAAATTATAAACAAAGATATTTTAAAAAAAAACATTAACAAAGGATTATATAAGGAAAATTAAAGTATATTTAAAAAAAATCATACCATATTTTGAATATAATTTATAATTACTTAATTTATAGAGATTACAAATTGATTACTTAGATATAATTTTAAACATTTATAATGATATATTTATAAGTTACGCAAACCATACATATGTATTATTTTTGGTTCCTATTCACAATCACTTCTGTTCAGCCAAAAATGTCCACTTGCAGTTCGGCTTTAAAATGATACAGTGGTATCAATTCTTCACGAGCTTCATTTCTTCAATATGGATGCTATTTACACAAAAAAGTATGTCCAGAGCTTGCCGAAGGGAGCCTCATCTGACTTAAAATGTCCATATTTTTATGATTTGAAAGGGGCTCTTGAATGGTTACAATTTTGTGTTTATAGAATGAAATTTAATTTATTGGTACTTTTTCAAAGATAAACTCATTTTAACTTTTCACTGTCTAACTTTACACAAGTATAATGGTTCTCATCGTTTTATCGTAGTTTACATTTTGCTGCACTTTAGGCTAATTTTGCCCCAGCCCTAAATGGAGATTTGCCAAAAGAATACTCTTAACAAACTAATCTTTACCGTCATAAAGTGAGTGATTTTATAACTTTTTGGGTAATTTTAAAGTGGCCTCTACCATTAAAATTTGCTTTATTAGGACTATGTAATACTTCGACTTTATTTGCTTTTGATATGGGCCGAGCCTACAGCTCTTAACTTTTATTTTGTTTGCAACAACGTCGTGTTGAAACCCGCTGTTAATAAATAATTCGAAGCGCTCCATCTTTTTTATTACCTAGGTTCACAATATTACACTTTGTCATACACATTATACCAAATGAACATACAGATTAGTCCAATAAAAGTTGTCTTTTTTATTGATTCTTCTTCAAAAAATAGTTCCGTAGCTTAGGCTATGCAACGATTTTTTTCATCGACTTAATAAAAAATCCATTCTTTTATTTTGGACTAATTTGTAAACTCATTTGGTATTAAAATAATGTTAGTGTGAAAGGTTTATAAAAAAATGGTTTATAAAAAAATTATAATCATTTGAAATTCAACAAATTAAATTAAAATAAGTTTTAGCATAGGACTCAACTTTCACAATTTCAAACTTTCGATTTTCGACTTTAAAACTCCCATTTAAGAGGGACTTCGCTTCGCTTCTTTCGACCTTTCGACCTTTCTAACTTTTCTAACTTTCGACTTTCGAACATTCGACTTTTTTAACTATTTAGTACCTATATTATTTGTTAATATTTTACTGATATTTTCTATTCTACCTTTGGTATCTGTAGTCCAAATATTCACTACTTTAACTCCAGTATTTTTCAATCCTTCTAGCAAATGAATTTGCCAAAATAGGGAATTTTCAAAGTTTGAATCGAGGATACCATTTGGGCAAACTAGGTAAATTGGTTGATCCGTTATCAATAAAGTTTCGATTAAAATATCTTCTAACTTATCACCAATTTGTAGGTGTTTTAATATTTTTGGATCAAAACTATGTTCTACGGCCTTGGGTAATATATTATTGTCTATGACGATTAAGCTTGCAAATGGGAGGTGGAAAATTTTAAACTTTGAAACTACTTCTAATAAACTTTTTGTCAATAATCTGGCACTACCTATTCTGTCTGCAAGTGGCATTTCACCAATATTTTGAGGAGAAAAGTGTTGCAAAAGTATAGGAACATTGACATCGTCTTTTATATAAATATTAATAGGAATATTTTTTTTGTCTATACTTACTTCTATATGATTACTAGATGAACTTTGACTTATACTTAGGAACACACATGGATATTTGATTGGCAACTGTTCTACAATATCAACAAGATTTTCTGTTTTGCCGGTTTCTTTTATTAGTTTAAATTTTTTTGGGTCATTTATTTTACAATATTCAAAAAGACTTTTATGAAGATTTTCTCTTGCTGTTGCCGCTACGGTTGTAATATGATTTTTAACTGTTTGATGATCTGTGATTAATTTATTATACCGTTCGGGGTCCACTATAGAATTTAGTGTTACCTTTTCATTTTTATAATATTGTAGGTAGCTGTCTTTGAATATTTCAAGCCACTTTTCTTTAGGATAACTCATAAGACTATTAATCAATTTCTTGATTTTAAGGTCTTGGCTATTTAGATAATTATTCCACTGAAAGAATTTGGGTAGTACTTTTAGTTGTCTCACTTCTATATCAATGTCTCTAAGAAGGTTTTCTATCCACTCATGCTGCATCAAAGTAGATCGAGCATTACATTCAAAAAGCTCATTATATTGATGAGATTCATTCATCTCGTCCAATAAATTCAATAAATCTTTGTATAAATTGGAAAAAATAAATTTCGTATCATTCAGATGATTGATGCGTTTGATGAATATTCTGGATTGGTCGTGAAGATTATCTTCGAGCGTAGGCAAAGAATCAAGGGCAGATATTAAACTTATTTTGACATGCTCTAGATTTTTATCAAAAGGTTTAAAATCTGGAATTTGTAATTTTGCTTCTATACTCTTTTGCTGTGCCAGAATGGAATTAAAAAGGTTGACAAAATTTTCATACTTGATTTTATCATTTTTATTAAAGTTTAAAAGACCAGGTTTCTGAGGTGATTCAGAGCCATATTGATCCTCAAAACTGTCAATTTTTACCTTAATATCAAGAAACTCGTCTTTAATCTCTTTGATTTTTAAGACATTATACTCTTTCATCAGGTTTATTTCCTCTTCAAGTGCATCCACATACTGAGTTTTTATACTTCTTAATCGCAGGAGATGCATTAATACTTTTTCTATAATTAAGGTTAGGTCACTCTGGTCTTCAATTTTTATTTTATGAAAAATCTGCTTGAGTGGTAAGTTTGCATAAGAATCCAATTTGTCATCATAATGATTAAGCGCTTCGTTGATTTTATCAATGATGTCGTGATACTCTTTTTCTGATACTTCAAGATAATCGGCTAGAGGAACGAGGCTAATTCTTGTTTTCTGGTGAAAAGATGAGGTGATTAAATCATAGTTTGACTTCCCTTCAAAAACGGGTGCGTAGATCTTTTCATACCTCTGTTTACATTCCTGTAGGTTGGTGATAAAACTAAAGACACAAGAGTTGTCAGGTTTTTTTTCGTCTTTACCTTTTACGTGGTAAACTATTTCTGTGGTTTGGAGATTGACTGTTGCAATTTTTCTTTCAAAGCAAAAGGATTTGATTGCATCGATATGGTTGGTTTGTCCTTTGATTTGTATCGGTACCCCTGCATACAATGCGTACTGAATAAAATCCAATACGTGCTTGTACGCTATGACTTTTTCATCAACCTGAAGTATTTTATCATTTGAGTTTTCAAGAAAATCGATAAAATGCTTACTTCCAAATTGAATACTATTCATTTTTTTTCAGCAAAGATATTAATTAATTATATAATATCTAAATGATTGTTTAAAGAGCACCCAAAACGTTTGAAATTATGTTTTATACAAAAGACTTTAACTCATTGTATCTTATCAGATTTATTTCAATAATTATTTGTATTTCAAACAATTATTATATATAAAAAAATGGTAGCAATGGGTGGAAACCCGCTGCTACCAATCTGTAATTTATTTACTATCTCTCACCACAACTTGCCCATCAAACTCATCCAATAAAATACTCGAGTTGGGTGTGATTTTATTTAAAAGGATAAGCTTTGAAACTTCATGCAAAATTTTCTTAGTAATCACCCTTTTTAGTGGTCTTGCTCCGAACTCTGGATGAAATCCTTCTTCAGCCAACCAATCCTTAAGGTGTGAAGAAAAGTCAATATCAATGTTCTGCTTCTCAAGCATAGACTTAACATTAAGCAATTGTATATCAATGATTGATCTAATATTCTTTTTATCCAAAGGTCTAAACATGATGATTTCGTCAATTCTGTTTAGAAACTCTGGTCTGACACTTTGTTTCAAGAGTTCAAACACTAAATCTTTCGCTTTTTGTGTTACTTCTTCTTCATTTCCAGGCTTCATGTGTTCATAAGACTCTCTAATCAGATCAGAACCGATATTGGAAGTCATGATGATGATCGTGTTTTTAAAATTAGCCACTCTACCTTTATTATCGGTCAATCTACCATCTTCTAACACTTGCAATAAAATATTAAAAGTATCGGGGTGTGCTTTTTCGATTTCATCCAATAAAACCACACTATAAGGCTTTCTTCTCACGGACTCCGTAAGCTGTCCTCCCTCATCGTAACCAACATATCCCGGAGGCGCTCCAACTAATCTCGACACAGAATGCTTTTCTTGATACTCACTCATGTCGATTCGGGTCATTAAGTTTTCATCATCAAAAAGCATTTCAGCTAATGCACGTGCCAACTCAGTTTTACCCACACCTGTGGTACCTAAAAACAAAAAGGATCCGATTGGTCTATTCTCATTCGACAACCCAGTTCTACTCAATCTGATCGCGTTAGCCACCGCTTCTAAAGCCTCTTCTTGCCCTACTACCCTCTTTGCTAGTTGCTTTTCTAAATCAAGTAATTTTTCACGCTCGCTTTGCAACATTCGTGTGATTGGTATACCTGTCCATTTGCTAACTATGGCTGCTATATCTTCACTATCAACTTCTTCTTTTACCATAAGCTTGGTATTTTCTTGCATCACAATCAGCTGTTTGTTGAAGCTATCTAACTTGGTCGTTTCTTCAGGTATTTTGCCATACCTAATTTCTGCAGCCAATGAAAAATTACCTTCTCTTTCGGCTTTAGCACTTTCCAATTTAAGTTTTTCGATCGCTTCTTTAGTATCTTGTATGCCAAGAATTATACTTTTCTCAGACTCCCATTTAGCTCTTAATGACGATCGAGATTCCTCTAAATTAGCCAGATCTTGATTGATTTTTTCAAGTTTAATCTTATCTTCTTCACGCATCATTGCAGCACGTTCGATCTCTAACTGTCTAATTTTACGTTCGACTTCGTCAAGTTCCTCAGGCATAGAATTCATTTCTAACCTTAATTTAGCTGCTGCCTCGTCTATTAAGTCAATTGCTTTATCTGGCAAAAAACGATCCGTAATATATCGATTTGACAGTTGGACTGCCGCAACGATTGCCTCATCCGTTATATTTACTTTATGATAGGTTTCATACCTTTCCTTTAGGCCTCGCAAGATGGATACTGCATCTTCGAGTGAAGGTTCATCGGCTTTTACCATTTGAAACCTTCTTTCGAGGGCTTTGTCTTTTTCAAAATATTTTTGATATTCGTCCAACGTGGTAGCTCCTATTGCTCTTAATTCACCACGGGCCAAAGCAGGTTTTAAAATATTAGCAGCGTCCATAGCTCCTTGATTTTTACCCGCCCCTACTAGCGTGTGGATCTCATCGATAAAAAGAAAAATTCTACCGTCTGATGCAATCACTTCATTTACAACAGATTTTAACCTTTCTTCAAATTCTCCTTGATACTTGGCTCCAGCTATGAGTGCTCCCATATCCAAGGCAAAAATTTCTTTTTCTCTTAGATCTTCAGGTACGTCACCAGATACAATTCTATGTGCAAGGCCTTCAATAATAGCAGTTTTACCAACTCCTGGCTCTCCGATTAGTATAGGATTATTCTTTGTCCTTCTTGCTAAAATATGCAATACACGTCTTATTTCTTCTTCCCGACCAATTACTGGATCAAGTTTTCCTGATTTAGCTTTTTCATTTAAGTTTACTGCATATTTACTTAAAGCATTATAGGTATTTTCTGCGTTTTGGCTCTTTACTTTAGCGCCTTTACGAAGATCGTTGATTGCGGCAATGAGATCTTTTTCTTTAACGCCGTTGTCTTTAAGCATTTGGCCCACTTGGTCCTTTACTTGTAAGATTGCTAATAACAAATGCTCTACAGCTACATATTCATCATCAAAAGTTTTTAATGCGATGTTTGCTTTTTGTACGACTTCTGACGCAGCTCTGGATAGGTACGAATTACTCCCATCACCCCCTTTGGCATACGATGCGATGATACTGTTGTTTGTTCTTTTTATGATATCGGGATTGATTCCTACTTTCTTTAATAGGAAATCAATAGGAGAATCTTCGATTGCATTAATTCCATAGAAGATGTGACCAACTTCAATTGATTGGTTTTGGTTCTCCATGCTATGTTGTTGGGCCTTCTGTATGGCTTCTTGCGCTTTGATGGTAAAATTGTTAAGGTTCATTGTTAATTTTTTACTTTACTTTAATAAAAACTATGATACAAATCTAAAACCAATTAAAAAATATAGCAATTTTGGCATAAACAACTGATCAACAGGTGACTAAATGACATATGGCATTAAATTTTCATGACAATATGCTAAGTATAAAGTTTCAAAAAAATTAAGAACTGAAGTTATAAATTATATTTTTTGTCTTATGAATAATCATGAAGAGAAAGACAAAATCATAACATATTATTTTTTTTAATAATTTATAAAAAATATATCGATAACATAATAATTTGCAAATCAATTAATTAAAAATTTACATTTCATTAATTTATCTATTTTTTCACATTATTTAAATATACAATTTGTTTTTGGCTTAATATTTGGTATTTACATATAGTTAAAAAATATAATGTGAATCTTTTCACAACCATAATATGATCGTACAAAATTATACATACATGAATAAAGGCAAACATTTAATAAAAAGTGTACTCAAATACCTTTTTATGACCATTGGCATATTGGTAGGTATAAATACTTATGCACAGTCGGTATTAGCTTCAGAATGCTCTTGTCTGAATAATGCAACCGCACCTGGGAATGGACAATTTGAAGAAGTCATTACGGTTACCGATGTACCTGGTAAAACATGGAGAATTAAAAACGTAGCTAATCTTTTTAATTTTTCATCTCCACCTGGAGCGCCTATACAATTGACACCTGGTACTACTGTTACAGATGCCGGACCAGCACCTAACGGCTTAAGAAGGTACATTTTAATAGCTAAGCGAATTGACAATACTTCGTGGTCATTGGTTCTTACAGATGGTACGAAAAATTTAAATATCGCCTCTCAAAGAATGTGTAGATATCCAAGAAACAAGTTTGTAGGGGATAAAGGCATATGTATAAATGATGCTTCAAAATACAAATTAGATTTGCCAAATAACTTAGTTAGTACCATCACTTGGTCTATTATTTCAGGTCCTGCAAACATTACGAGCGGAGGCACAAGTCCTGAAGTAACACTAAGGTCTACAGGAAGTACTGGAACTGTGATCTTAAGAGCTGTAGGAACTGCACGATCATTTGTTGGACAGTCTAGTGGTTTATGTAATTTTAATATCACAGATACCATCAGGGTAATAAATGAACCTACAGCAATAGCATTGGCTTGTAAAGGACGTGTAAACATAACGTTACTAGGTAATTGCGAATTAGAGATTACACCTGATTTAATTTTAGAAGATATTCAAAGGCCATTATTCCATTATGATGTGGTCTTAAGAGATATGCAAGCAGATACTTTTCTCCCGACGCCTTGGGTGGATGGTAGATATATCAATAAAAGATTAGAGGTTTCGATTTTTCATGAGTGTTCGGGCAACAGTTGTTGGGGTACATTGCTCTTAGAAGATAAAGCTATTCCACCTTTAGTCTGTACTCCTCGAGACACGGTAACTTGTGATGAGATCAATTTACCAGAATTTACGGGGATGCCTTTGCCAGCTACAGCATTTTATAATAGAACAGGACCAAATTCTTTCATGGTTACAGGATTTGACTTTTGTAGTGCGGTGACATTAGGTTATAAAGATGAGAAGATTTCTTCACATTGTCATGGCACCATTGCCAGTGTCGTTATGAGAACTTGGCTTGCTACAGATGGTGGCGGCAATACAAGTACATGTTCTCAAGAGATTGCGGTATTAAAAGCTGAGTTAGATAGTATCGATTGGCCTGAAGATTATGATGATGTATTGGGTCCAAACCCTTCTTTAGGTGCTTGTGCAACATGGATGAAATTGCCGAATGGGCATCCGCATCCAGATTTTACAGGAAGACCTTCAGGGCTCCTTTGTTCAAACATTAATGTAGAGTTTGAGGATACAAGATTTAAGATATGTGACAATGATAAGACATTCAAACTAAGAAGAAAATGGATACTTTTTGATGTTTGTACCGGTATAGTAAGAACACATAGTCAAACCATTGCAATAATGGATAATACTGCACCTGTATGTAGTGTGGCAGATTCATTAGAAATTACGACGGATGCAAAAACATGTGTCGGTACTTTTAACGTGCCTATTCCAGATGTGGTGGATTGTATAAATTGGAATTACTCCGTAGCTATAAAGCCTGTAGACAATTCTGATGACCCATATACTGGTGCTACGACAGATGGAGTTTCGGAGGTAGGTTCCGGAAGATATGTTATTCAGAACTTAGATGAGAATTACACAAAATATTGGGTAAGCTACTACATATTTGATGGGTGTAGCAATCATACCCGGTGCTTCACAACAATTACAATAAAAGACAATAGAGCCCCGGTGGCAGTGTGTAAGCAATTTACTTTCGTCGCTTTGAATGAGCAAGGTTTAGCATGGGCAGGTTTTGATGCTTTTGACAACGGATCGTATGACAATTGTGCGATAGACAAGATAGAGATGAGAAGGATGGAAGATTCTACTTGTTTTAGAAGAAACTTTTTCTCTGACAAGGTCCTATTTTGTTGCGAAGACCTAGGTAAAACAGTGATGGTGGTCATGAGGGTTACCGACAAGTCTGGCAATACCAATGAATGTATGGTGGAAGTGACAATTCAAGATAATACACCACCAAAATTTCATAAATGTCCAGCTGATACAGCAATGAATTGTGGTGATGACATTCACAATTTAGCGCGATTTGGATTTCCCGTTATTATCGATTCATGTGGCTTTACATCTGAAGAGATCGTGACCAAGGCTCTCAATGAATGTGGTATAGGAAAGATCACGAGAACATTTATCGCAACAGACAAAAGTGGTAACAAATCTTCTTGTGTACAAATGATCACCGTGAGACCAACTACTCCTTTTAACGCCAATAATATCGACTGGCCTGATGATTACTCAGTACCAAATGGGTGTAGAGAGTTAAGTGTTCGCCCTGAAGATTTACCAATAGCGTCAAGGTTTCCAAGATGGATAAACCAACCTCCGTGTAGCCAACCAGCCTATGATTACACTGACATTGTATTCCAATATGCAGATAGTGCTTGTTTCAAAATCATTAGGGAATGGACGGTAATAGACTGGTGTCAGTTTGATCCAAGAGCCCCATTTCAAGTTTCTTGGACCCATAAGCAAGTGATAAGAGTATTAAACAACATCGCCCCTACTATCACCGTAGGATGTAATCCAAATGACCTGATTGTAGAAGATGGAGGAGGTCTGTGTAACTCACGGATAAGAATGAGAGCAGAAGCGACTGATGATTGTCAAAATCCTCTTTACTATTCTTATGAATTGGACTTAAATAACAATGGTACCATAGACTCAGTAGGGAATGGTCGAGACTTAAATCATGTGGTACAACCGGGAATGCATAGAATCATTTGGACAGTTAGGGATGAATGTGGAAATACGACAAGGTGCAATAGAGTATACGATGTCAAAGACGTAAAAAAGCCAACACCTATTTGTTACACTCAAATAGTATCTGTGGTGATGCCCTCTGCTGGAATGATCACACTATGGGCAAAGGATTTCATAAAAGAAGCAACTGACAATTGTACTCCAGCTAATAAAATTAAGTTTTCTTTTAGCGAATTAAGAAAAGATAGCAATAGAGTATTCACTTGTCAAGACTTAGTAGAATATGGTACTCAGGGCATACCTGTCAAGGTTTATGCTTTTGATACTACTGGAAATTTTGATTTTTGTGAAGCTCGCCTAATCTTACAAGATAATAATAATACATGTAGTGGTGTCACGCCTACTTCAAGATTTAGTATTTCTGGAAAGGTTATGGACTTTGATAAAAAACCAATGGAAGGTGCAGAAATAAAGATAAATGCGGATGCACTTGGTTTCCCACTGACCGCCCAAACATCAAGTACAGGAAATTACGAATTCAAAAACTTAAGAAAAGATCTAGAATACTCATGGGATGCAGCGATGGCAGATGATGCCATAAAAGGGGTAAATACACTAGATATCATCAGTATCCAAAGACATATTCTAGGATTGGGTAAAATAAGTGATCCCATGAAAATGATTGCAGCTGATGTAAATTTTGACCAGAGAATTACAATCGGGGATTTGGTAGCATTAAGACAACTCATATTAGGAATTGTAGACAATTTTGAAAATGGAAATGTGTGGAAGTTTATCACTGCCAATGACATGCCGACAATAGCTGAACTATACCCTATCAATGAAGCTTATCAGATTGACAAATTGGCGTCAACATTAGAGAAGATGGACTTTATGGGTATCAAAATGGGCGATATAGATGGCTCCTATGCCAATGCCAATTTAACAGGCAGATCTAGTAAATATATCACCGTAAAAACCAATAAAACTGTTGATAACTTAGCAGGTAGTTATGAATTACAAACAGATGGTTCTTTTTTCATTAACGGGTTGCAAATGGAGTTTGACATTCCTGTAGGGACAAACATTGATAATGTTACCTTAAATGAGCTGAATGAAAAATTCGATTTAGACTATTTTAAAAACACAAATAAAGGTACTTTAAGAATTGTGATTACATCGAGGGATGGTAAACCACATTATATGAATGATCAACTCATATCTATCGATTTTAGTGGGTCAAAACCTGATCAGAAGCTTGAATTAAATGCTGGATTTTTATCTCAATCTTATTATGTAAGCAATGATATAGAAGAGATCTACAATTTAGAATTAAGACAAGCGGTAGATAGTGATTTGGGCTTAAAAGTGCACCAAAATACTCCTAATCCATTTACAAACGAGACAGAAGTTGTGTTTGAAATCGGGAAGGATGAACAAGTAACTATAAAAGTATTCAATACAGAAGGAAAAGAAGTGTACTCAAAAAGTGCAATCTACCCAAAAGGTAAGAATACAGTGAAGATATCTGGCCAAGAGCTGGATGCAGAGGGCATACTCATTTATCAGATTTTAACTAAAACTCACCACTTAGGAAGGAAGATGATCAAACTCAAGTGATCATCTATCCTTCCGATTTTTTAAATTTAAAATAACCATATCTAATAAAAGTTATCAACATGAACAATATAGACAATATCAACTCTAGTATACCAAAACAATTTTTTGGATACGTTTGGTTTATCGTTTTGCTCTGCTTTTCTACTAGTACAAATATAATCGGTCAAGAAGGTTGCTCCGTACCACTTTCTTGCAATGGTAATGTTCAATTATCGCTTAACACAAGTTGTGAAGAGATACTTACCGCAAAGGCATTGGTCAAAACAATGGCATTTCCTGAGTCAAATTATAGAGTTGTAGCAAAAGATAACAGGGGAAGAATCATTCCCAATAACAGGATAACCCGAGATTTTATTGGGCAACGAATAGAAGTAAGTGTATTTTTAGACATATGTGGCACTTCATGCTGGGGATATGCATGGATAGAAGACAAACTACCTCCAGTAATAAGTGGATGCGATACTTTAACTGTACCATGTGGCACTAACCTAACCCCTGTTTCAGGGATTTCTAGACCAATTGGCGTTGATGCTTGTAGTAACACGACATTTAAAAACCTTCCTGACATCGTCGAAAAATTAGATTGTCCTAACCAGTTTGAAAAGATCATCAAAAGACCATGGATATTTACCGATGCTTACGGCAATAGTGCTTCTTGCACCCAAGTCATTAGAGTTCGTCGTACATTATTGTCTCAAGTTACTGCACCTTTAAGTTATGATGATATTGAAAATCCAGTACTAGAATGTGGTATTTTTACCAACTTTTTGCCGAGTGGGTCTCCGAATCCAGCCGCCACAGGTTTTCCATCTAATACTTCTTGCGAAAATATTCAAGTAAGTTATAAAGACATACTTTTTCCCCTTTGCGGAAATGGAAAAAAAATACTACGCGAATGGTTAGTCATAGACTGGTGTACAGGCCGAGATACCATATTAAATCAAGTAATCAAAATAATTGACAAGCGAGGACCAGCAAATCCTACTCACCCTACCCTAGTTAATCTAAAAACTGATTCAAAAAAATGTGGAGCAACTTATAAACTACCTAATCCTGGTGCAACGGACTGCAGTTCATATGGATACATTGTAGGATATAGAATAAAAGATAAATTTGGAGATTATGGTGATACAATATATCATGCTCCAGATATCATCAATAATACTGATAATACATATACTTTGACCAATGTGGGGCTAGATACCACGATTGTGATATATAAAATGACGGATGTTTGTAGTAATGTAAGCTATTCGAGTATGAGAATTGTGGTGCAGGACAAGGAAGCTCCATCTGCAAATTGCGAAGGATTTATTGTTGTTTCTTTAAAAGAAAATGGGTGGGCAGAACTTACCGCTGCTTCAGTAAATAGTGGCAGTACTGACAATTGTAAAATAGTAAAATATGAAGTAAGAAGATTAAACTCACATTGTCTAGGATTTGGTGTAGATACAACGTTTAGCGATAAAGTCAACTTTTGTTGTACGGATGTAAATGGAAATGCGGTACAATACATAAGAGTGGTGCTAAGAGTCACCGACGCTTCAGGCAATCGTAATGAGTGTATATCAAATGTGCGTGTACAAGACAAAATACCTCCTACCATCTCTTGCCCTCCAAACATCACCCTAGAATGTTATGAAGACTATCGCAATCTTATGCTTACAGGAGGAGAGGCAACAGCATCTGACAATTGTGGTGTGAGAATAAGACGAAACCCTGATGTGCCAGCTTTGAACAAGTGTGGTGTAGGCACAGTAACAAGAACATGGATAGCACGCGATAGCCAAGGGTTAGAAGCATCGTGTACTCAAATTATAACTTTACGAAATACAAATATTTTTGATGAAGACGATATTGATTGGCCACTAGATACAACAGTATTCGCATGTTATAATCCAGATCAATTGTCACCAGATTTTCTTAGAAGTAGGCCTAGGTTAAAACCACAAGCTTGTGCAGATTTAGCCATTAGCTTTACTGATGATTATTACCAGGTAGATAATGCATGTCATAAAATAATTAGAACATGGAGAGTAATAGATTGGTGTACCTACAGTGTTAACTCGTCTACTTTTTTTACGCATCAACAAAAAATCTTAGTGCAAGACAAACAAGGACCAAGAGTAACATTTGGCTGTACAACTAGAACAATTGATGCTTCAGATAGATGTGACGCCATCGTTCATCACCGAATCGAGGCAGATGACAATTGTACACCTTCCAATTTATTAAAATATGCTTGGGAAATAGACTTGTTCAGTAACCAAACCATAGATGATAGAGGATTTGGGCCAGCTATTTCTGATACATTTCCTGCTGGAACTCATGAAATGATTTACAGAGTACTTGACGGGTGTGGCAATGAAACCGTATGTAGATATTTTTTCACAGTTCGCCATGCTAAAAAACCTACTCCGATATGTATTGGAGAAGTGGTATGGGTACTTGACAAAAACGGCCGTGCGGAAATTTGGGCTAAAGACTTTGATCTTAAAAGCGAAAGTTTTTGTGGTACTAATCAAAATCTAAGATTCTCATTTACTACAAGTATTCGTGATTCGGGACGCGTATTCACATGTGCTAATATTTCAAATGGAATGTCAGCTAGAATTCCAATCCGTATGTATGTGTTTGATGCAAATAATAATTTTGACTTTTGCGATGTAACATTAATACTTCAAGATTCTCCCCTTAATAATGCGTGTCCTAATATGATAGATGATGGAGGCACAATCAGTGGGAAAGTTATAAATTCTAAATTAGAAAATGCGGAGTCTGTACAAATCGTTTTAGAAGATATAGTAAATAAATCTACTAAAAAAGTAATGACTGACCAAGATGGTAAATATGAGTTTACAAATACCATCTTCAATAGAAACTATCTTTTGAAACCAGAAAAAATGGACGACATTGACATGGGTATAAACACTTTGGATTTGGTCACCATGCAAAGACATATCTTAGGTTTATCAAGATTGACTTCTCCATATCATCTTATTGCGGCTGATGTAGACAATGATAAAAAAATTAGTTTATCCGATCTTGTAGCTTTGAGAAAAATCATCCTTGGTATATCTGACGAATTACCTAACAACAGACCGTGGAGATTTGTGCCTCGTGACTTCAAATTTAATACAAACGAGCCATTTGATTTAAGGGAGATAAAAACATATGACAATCTCGAGCTTGATGATCTTGCCGCAGACTTTATGATGATCAAAGTTGGAGATGTAGATGCTGCGTATAGTGCAAACGGACTTTTTGGAAGATCTGCTTCTACAATGCCAATCCATTACGAAATAGCACAAGACCAAATTAAATTTTTTGCTGGAAAAAGTATAAATACTTCGGGCTTAGAAATGACTTTAGGCATCAAAAACTATGTAAGTTTGATGCAAAATACCTTAGACATTGATGGTGGTCAAATCTATTATGACAACGATAAATTAAAAATTTCATGGGTAGCTAAAAACGAAAATATTGCCATTAAAGAAAATGACCTATTGTTTACATTATTAGTCAATCAGAACAAAGGTGATGTTGTGAACTTACATTCTGAAATATATGACAACGAATTACATACCAGCAAAATAGAATTGCAAACTAGAGGTAACGAGTTAAAAACTGCGCGAATCATTAGTTTTCCAAATCCATTTGCAGATAAATCGGTATTGTCTTACAACTTGCAAAAAGATGAAAATGTAAATATTTTGATTTATGACCAACAAGGAAAATTAGTTTATAACAATACACTTAAAGGAACTAAAGGTGAGAATAAACTAACCATCCAGAGAACAGATTTACCCGCTACAGGTGTATACATGCTCAACCTCAAAACAGCAACAGAAAGTCAAACGATTAAACTTTTATTAGTGGATTGATATGGTTAACACTTATTAGGCATACCTCAAAAATGCAGTTTACTTAAGATTATTATGGTGGTTATTTTTAATAATTAAAAAGGTTTCAGTATAAAGATATTGAAGCCTTTTTGCTTTAACCCAAATTGGGCATTAGAAAATTTATTACGGAGTTAAATTTGAGTTTTTTTCATAAGGATTAGTATAAGCTGAAAGACAGTGCTTTCAGTTCGCTCCTAAATTGGTACATTGGTACCAATTTTATACGGATCTCATCCTTTACCATCCCGATTGCAATCGGGATGCTTCAGTCGGTAAAATGTCTTATTTTATTGTACTTTAACCACTCATGACAAAGTTCTAATGACCAATTTGGGTTTAAGGGGAGTTCAATTGGCGTTTTAAGAGAGATAAAACCAAGAAAAGTGTAGGTCCATTGTTATCATTTATATCCTTCACACGCTCCATTTGGTGGCTACAAAAAGTCCGGAATCGGCAGAGACAATTACTAAATGATGCTAAATTCATTACAGACCGAAAAAAAATAGACTTATTAGCTATGATATTAAGTTATCTGCTTCTAATATTCTATTACATGATAGATATTATAGCAGAAGCGGCTCACATTCTTCAAAAACTAGAATTGAAGTACGGGTCGCTTCTTTTTCAGATAAGTGGTTGATGTCATGATGGTATTGGTCCAGTTTGTCAAACCGTTGACGATTTTATGATCAACGAGACAGAAACACTAATAAGCAAAGTCTTATACCAAGACTTATTATAAAATAGTCCAAACTATTTTATAGTTTTAGTTTGGTTTATACCGAGATAGATTGAAAATAGTGCAATTTGAGCGAGCGAAGATTGGACTATATTGAAGTCATCATCGGTATTAGATTACAAAGTCCTTTTTTATCGCCAGATTCAATTTCAGTATTCCATAGATCAGCATTCATCATTGAAATAGCAAAAGGAATTGGCTCATCATTATCTGTAGAAATACCAAAGGGGTAAAGATTCAAATTACACTCAAGTATTTCCTTAATTGACAAATAAAAAATTGAAATATTGATTCTAAAAATTCAACTTTAGGATAATCAAAATTATCAATCGTTTATTAATTTAAAAATATGCTTATCGATTTACATCTTTAAGATACCACATTTTTAGCTGTAAAAATCCTTAATTATTGATCTCAAAAGGTATCCTTGCTTGAATTAAATTCTCACGCTTACCTTCTGATATAAGTTTGAGGAACTTATATTCTTTTGATCCCACAATTTTATTCAGTATTTTTAAACTCTCAACTTTAGCTTCTTCTTCTTCACCTGACATATCAAGATTCGCTAAAATTTCTTGAAAAGGATCCTTTGTAATTGTTGGGTATTCTACAATTTTGTACTTATCACTCAATTTTGCCATTTTGACTGCTTCTTTTACTGCATCTTCTAAAGAGCCAATCTTGTCTACTAGACCCTTTGTCACAGCGATGTCTCCTGTCCATACCCTACCCTGAGCTATTTTGTCAACATCTTCTACTTTCATTTTTCTACCTGCTGCAACTTTTTTTAAGAAAGTGTTGTAAGTATGAGTAGTACTAGCATTAAGGATTTCTTGATCTTTATCAGAAAGATCAAAGTTAAGCGGCAGAAATACTGAATTAGGTAATGTCTGCACTGTATCAAAAGTGATACCTAACTTATCATTCATCAAGGACTTGGTATTTGGCAAGATAGAAAACACACCTATAGATCCAGTTAAAGTATTAGGATAAGCAAATATTTTGTCAGCCCCACAAGCAATATAATAGCCACCGCTGGCAGCATAATCACCAAATGAAGCAATGACTGGTTTGCCCGCTTTTTTTATCAACTCAATCTCACGCCAAATTACATCTGAAGTAAATGCGCTTCCTCCCCCACTGTTCACTCTCAATACTAGGGCCTTAATATTATCGTCATTTCTAATTTTTGTAAGGGCCTTTATATATTTTTCGTCACTAATCACCCCTTTCATATCTTGTCCGAATACTACATCCCCTTCTGCATAAAGGATGGCTACCTTTTCTTTAAAAGTACCTTTGTTGATCAATGTAGTCCTTTTTTTATAGCTGTCCATTGATATGTACTTGACTTTATCCTTTTTTCCTAGCTTTGCTGATTTCCTCAACATGTCTTCGAACTGATCTTGATAACCAATTGCATCAACAAGTTTTGAACTTAATGATCCTTCAGGTGTGAATCCTTGAATCTCAGACATCGCCACATCAAGTTGAGGTTTAGATATCTTTCTATTCTTTATGATAACATTTTGTAAAGTTTGAAGGTACTCATTGAGAAACTCCCTTGTTTGTTGTTTACTTTCTGGGCTCATATCTGTTCTTCGTAGTGGTTCTGTAGCACTTTTAAAATTTCCAGCATAAAATATATTGAATTTAATACCCAATTTATCAGCTAAACCTTTGATGAAAGGCATCGTAGTACTGTATCCATTCAGCATAACACCCCCATTTGGATTGATCATCACTGAATCTGCAATACTGGCAAGCATATATCCATTTCGAGAAGCAAAGTTAACATATGCATATACCGGCTTTGATCCTTTTTTAAATTTTTGGAGCGCATCGCTTACGGCTAATAATGTAGCTCCTCCATTGGCAGGTTCATCAGCTTTTATGACTATACCTTTGATTGAACTATCATCCTGAGCATTTTCTATGAGTCTGATATAATCGCGTAAGCCTGTATTATTTGAGTTTTGGAAGTCTAAAGGAGATATTTCTACATTGTCTGTCAATTCAGGCAAAGGTCTTGACATGTCTAACATCAAAAAGCCATCTGAGGTATCTGTCGATTTACCAGCAAACATAGAGGCACCTGCTATTGCAAATAAGATAAAAAATAGTAAGCCAAATGCTAAAAAAACACCTAAACACGAGGCTAAAAGTGACTTGAAAAAATCTTTCATTATTGTTTTTTATTATTTACTTAAATTCTTAATTATTATGTAAATCAAACTAATTTTTAGGTTATTATCTTAATATGCTATTTACTTTATATATTATCATAAGTCAACTTTACCTAAACTTAATTTGATGTATCATTTTTATAAAGAACAAAAATATCCATATTTAAGAATAAAACACATATTTTTAGACTAGATAAATACATCGATAGACTAAACAACACTTTTAGATGCCGTTACCCCAAAGTTACGCGATGAACCCCAGGAGTATAATTTTTCTTAATTAGATCGCATATTTCCTTAAAACTATTTTCATTATTTATAAAATCCATTTCTTTGAGATCAATGATTAACACAGGAAAAGTTAAGATGTTTCTGAAATAATCAAAATAACTGCCCTGAATAGAAATCAAATATTCATCTGATATTTTTAGCTCATACTCCCTTCCTCTTTTTGAAATATTCTTTTTGAGTACTGGCACATCTCGATGCAGATAAACTAAAATATCGGGATTTGGGAAATTATGACTTAACACTTGAAACATTTTTTGAAATAGCTTAAATTCTTTTTCATCTAATGTTTTCTTTGCAAAGAGAAGGGTTTTAATAAATGTATAGTCAGCAATTGTAAAATCATAAAACAATTCAGGAATAAGCTCCTTTTCTAACTGTTTGTATCTTTCTGTCATGAAAAAAAGTTCGACAGTAAATCCATATCTCGATGGGTCATTATAAAAAAGAGGTAAAAAAGGGTTGTCTGCAAATTGTTCTAAGATCAATTTACAATTATTTTCTGATTTAATTTTTTGACAAAATGAGGTTTTACCTGCCCCAATATTACCTTCTACACACATATATTTATAAGGAAACATAATACACTACTTTATGATTCAAAAATATATACTTCGCACTCATCTTTTGATTGCTCGAAAAGCTCTTCAATTGAATTTTCATAACCTGGCAAAACTAAATCCGGTTCTAACTCCATAAATGGAATGAGTACAAAATTTCTATTTTGAATTTGAGGATGAGGTATTTTTAGGTTTTCCTTGTCAACTATTAAATCTCCGTAAGATAAAATATCGATATCAATTTTTCTTGGACCCCATTTTTCAGCTTTTACCCTGCCCATTTCATTTTCAATAATTTTGATACCAATAAGTAAATCGTCAGGATTCAATTTTGTCTTGACCTCAATTACTATATTAAGAAACATTTCTTGATTAGCCAATCCCCAAGGTTCTGTTTCATATATACCTGACCTTCTATCAATTAAACCGATTTTCTTTTCGATCTCGGAAAATGCATTCTCAAGATTTATTAATCTATCATTTTGGTTAGTTCCTAAGTGTAAAAATGTATTGAACACGATAATATTTATATTTCTGCAATATTACTACTTTTAAACTAAATATCTAAAATGATTGCCCTTTTATGCTCAAATACCTATTAGATTTTAATAGCTTACAATACCAATTACCAAAATTGCGTTTATCTTTGACTTTGGTTACCCTTTCATTACCCTATTAATTGATGTCATGGTAACTTATTAAATTAGAAACCAGATAAATCAAATGAAAATAGACTATCAGGAAAGTAAATCTGATGCTAAATCTAATAATCTAGTAAGTCTAATTGAATTAGCTAAAACAAATGATAGAATAGCACAAAAGGCACTCTTTGATCAATTTGCTGGTACCATGATGACCGTATGCAGGCGGTATTCTATAGATGAAAATAACGCACAAGATATTTTGCAAGAAGGTTTCATAAAGGTATTTTTAAAACTCAATTCACTGAAGAATGTGGCGGCTTTTGAATCATGGATAAGAAAAATTTTTATTCATACTGCTCTAAGGTATCAAAAATCTTTTAAAATAAATTACAAAGAAATTGATGTTAATGGGTTGGAGGATGAATTTTTTATAAAAGAAAATGTTATTGATGATCTTGCTTGTGAAGAAATAATTGACATTCTCAATAGGCTTCCAAATGGGTACAAAACCATATTTAATTTATCCGTTATTGAAGGATATAGCCATAAAGAAATTAGCGAATTACTCAAAATAGAAGAAGCAACCTCGCGTAGTCAACTTTTCAAGTCTAAACAAATGCTTAAAAATATTATATCTAAATATTATATCCTTTTTATATTATTATTTACTATATTTGTCTCAACAAACTATAATCCATTTTTGTAATGCAAAAATCAACTATTAAAAAAGTAAATGATCACCAATCTTTGTATGATACAAATACTTGGCAAGTTATAGAAAAGAAGTTATCTGAAAGAAAACGTAAAAGGGTTTTTATCATTTTATTTCTTATTTCTATTTTAACTTCTGGGTTGGTCTTGATTACTCAAAAGTATTCATCAAAGGAAAGTATTAAAGAAGCTTATATCCCTACTCCTTAGGAAAAATATCCAAAACCTTCAGACCTATTATTTTATTACGCAATTACTATGGAAGTTACAGCTACACAACAACAATTATTAGAAGGACCTACAGCAAAAAAAATATCAACTGATCTAATAATTCACAAACATGTTAGGCAGGATTTATATTATTGGATGAAATTGTCCGACAAGCAAAAAAATTCTGAAACTCCTGACAAACAAACTCAAGAAGTCTTGGATTATCTTAGAGAAGAAAACGTGTATCGTGAGGAGTATTGGAAAAATTTACAAATATTTGAAGATGCACTTTTTGAAGAAATTAAAGGAAGAATTAAACAAAATGATTCGTCTGTACCGTATAAAAATCGAGGTTATTGGTATCTAAATCGTTTTGAAGAGGGCAAAGAATATATTGTTAGATCAAGAAAAAAGGATACCCTCGAATCACATGATGAGCTAATTCTCGACGAAAATGAGCTTGCCCATAAATCAAATTATTTTTCAGCCACAGGACACACCATAAGTTCAAACAATAATATCCTTGCCTATGGCGAAGACCTTGTGAGTAGAAGACAATATACCATAAAATTTAAAGACCTTGAAAAAAATCAATACCTAGTAGACACTATTAAAGACACTTCAGGCGAAATAGTATGGGCCAATGATAATAAAACTATTTTCTACTCAAAAAATGACGAAACCCTAAGATCTTATAAAGTTTTTAAACACGTACTTGGTACTGACACATCTACTGATCAGGAAGTTTTTCATGAAAAAGATCAAACCTTTCATACATTTATATACAAGTCAAGATCTAGAAAGTACATCATAATTGGCAGTAGCGCAACGGTTAGTAATGAGTATTTAATTATTTCAGCCGACAAACCTGAATCTGAACCCATTGTTTTTCAAGAAAGAGAAAGAGATCATGAATTTAGTATAGATCATTTTGAGGATAAATGGTATATTAGAACAAATAAAGATGGTGCATATAATTTTAAAATGATGTACACCTCCGAGGATACCACAAAAAAAGAAAACTGGAACGAGTTTATTGAACATCGAGAAAATGTTTTATTAGAAAAACTTGACCTATTCAGAGATTTTCTAGTGGTGACAGAAAGAATAAATGGAATTTCAAATATCAAAGTTAAAAGGTGGAATGGAGAAGAAAAATACATCAACTTTGGTGAAGAAAGTTTTATGGCTTATACATCTATAAATCCTGATCCAGACAGTTCAATTTTAAGATTGGAATTTACGTCACTCACAACTCCGTCAACTACCTATGACTATGATATGAATCTAGGCACACTCACCACATTAAAACAACAAGAAGTGGTAGGTGGTTATGATAAAAACCTATACAAATCTGAAAGACTTTACGCGGTGGCTGATGATGGTGTTCGAATTCCCATTTCGATTGTATATAGAAAAGATAAATTGACCGAGGGTGAAAACCCAGTACTTTTATATGGTTATGGTTCGTATGGTATCTCAATTGACCCTTCATTTAGTGTAGCAAGGATATCGTTACTTGACAGAGGTGTTGCTTTTGCTATAGCTCATATAAGAGGTGGAGAAGACATGGGTCGCAAATGGTATGAAGACGGTAAACTTTTAAAGAAAAAAAATACATTCACAGATTTTATACGATGTGGGGAGTTTCTTATAGAAAAAGGATTCACAAACTCAAATCATCTTTTTGCGATGGGAGGTTCTGCAGGCGGCCTATTAATAGGTGCTGTGATAAATATGAGACCAGATCTATGGAAAGGGGTGATTGCCGCCGTTCCATTTCTAGATGTTGTGACAACCATGCTCGATGATACCATTCCTTTAACGACAGGAGAATATGATGAGTGGGGCAATCCAAATGAAAAAGAATATTACGATTATATGCTTTCGTATTCCCCATATGACAATATAGAGGCTAAAGCTTATCCTTCCATTTTTATTACTACCGGATACCACGACAGCCAGGTACAATATTGGGAACCATTAAAATATATTGCCAAATTGAGAGCTACAAAAACGGACGATAATCCATTATTAATGTACTGTAATATGAAAGTTGGTCACGGTGGTGCGTCGGGTAGATTCGCAAGATTTAAAGAAATTGCAATGGAATACACATTTATACTTGATCAAGCTGGCTTAATAGATTAAAGGAAGTTCTAAAAAGCTTCTCCAGCCGTAAAATAAAAATTAAATCCTTCCCTGTCTCGAGCCAGATCAACCCTTAACATTGATAGGTCCTTTTTATTTAAAATATATCGAAGGCCCAAACCATATGACTTGGTATACCTATTTTTAAAAGTTGATACTATACCGTTACCAACAGAAGCCGTAGACACAAAAGCATTCAGCCTAACTCTAGTATGTATTGGGATTCTCGCTTCAAGCTGTGCGAGCATAACCGTCTTATCCTTAAATCTTCTATCAGACGTACCTCTTGCATGAGAATCAGATCCTATAGCAAACATATCGTAAAATGGTACTGTACCATACATGTGACCTGCGTAGACGTTGGCAGCAAAAGTTATATTACTAAACGGAGTCATATAATATCTATAATCGGCACTAAGCCGATGGTAATTAAATGCTGATAAAAAGATCTTATTACTTTTATGATATTGAAACTCTACAAAACTACCTTCCCGTGCAGAAATGATATTATCTCGATTATCATACAGAACACCAAAACCAAGATTGGATATTATTCCTCCCTCTTTACCTACATAATCTGACTTATCAATAAGGCCTCCTTTCTCATAACCTACTGAAGTTATTCCTTCAAATTGATAAAGCAATCCAACCTTTAACTCTTCCTTTACTTTCTTGTAAGCACCCACTCTGAATCTAGGGTAAGACAATTTAAATCTTTCGAAGTTTTCTTTTTTTGTCTCTTTACCTATTCCGTAAAAGTTGTAAAAATAATTATAATATGACAGCTCGCCAATAAATCTCCAATCTTCCCCCTTTGCAAAAAAATCAAAACTCGAACTCAAAATTAGTTGCCGCTTTAATGTATACAATCCTGCAAATTGGATAACTGAGGCACGTTTTTGTTGATTTGAAAATCTAAATGTTGCAACACCTGCAGCACCAAAAGCAAAACTTGTTTCAGGTAAGTAATAGATTACAGGAAGATATTTGAGGTCAAACCCTTTTTCAATTTTTGTAGAATCAACAATGACTGCTTCTTTTAAAGAATTACCAAAACAAACTACTGTAAAAAATGAAAAAATATAAGTGAGGAATAAACTTTTTTGCATAAAACTAAACAACTAGTTGCTGGCTTGGGAAATTATTAAAGTGAACTAACGGAATTTTTCTTTGATTGTTGTTTACTTTTTCAGGAAATCTAATAGAAACTGAATACCTTCCTGATAGCCTTGTAAACCTTTTCCAACAATGCTTTTAACACACGCGTCTTTCATATATGAAATATGTCTAAAAGACTCTCTAGCATAAATATCAGAAATATGTACTTCTACTACGGGTGCATTTACAGCACTTATGGCATCAGCAATGGCTATAGAAGTATGTGTGTAAGCACCAGCATTTATGACGAAACCATCTACAACAAATCCATATTGTTGTATCAAATCAATTATTACTCCTTCGTGATTACTTTGGAAATAAAGCAAATCAACATTCGCAAAATCTTGCTCCAATCCTTTAAAATAATCTTCAAATGAAAGATTACCATAAATCTCAGGCTGTCTTTTACCAAGTAAATTTAGATTTGGGCCATTTAAAACTACAATTCTTTTCCTCATACTTCCTACCTAAAACCTAATTCCTAAAACCTAAAACCTAATTAACTACTTCAGACATAAACTTAATCCTAGTCAGCAGTATTTCCTCCATAGTGATATCCTCATCTTTTAGCTCTGTATATGCAACTTCAATACTGTCAGACTCAGCGTCATTAAAATATTCATAGATTTCTTCCATGATGTCTTCGTCGAGTTGATCTTTAATGAAGTAATTGATGTCTAACCTTGTGCCCCCATCCACTATTTGATTAAGTTCCAATAATAGATCATCGTATAAGAGTTCTCCCGACTTTGCAATATCGATCAAAGACAATTTTCTATCAATAGCCTGAATGATAGCAACTTTATCCTTAGATTTGTTAGCAACTTGTTTTATAACGATGTCATCAGGTCTTTCAATTTCATTCGCTTCCACATACTGTGCAATTAAATCAATAAATGGCCTACCATATTTGAGTGCCTTATTTTGATTTACACCAGATATTTTTTGTAGATCTTCGACTGTAATGGGGTAAAAAGTAGACATTTCCTGCAGAACGGGCTCTTGGAATACGATCCAAGGCTGTATATTATGTTTTTTTGCTTCTTTTTTCCTTAAATCGACCAACATTTTCATTAAGGTCTCATCTAGTACAGCAGTTCCTCCACTTTCATTAAAATCATCATCCGTAGCGTCACTAAAGTCTCGGTTTAATGGCACCATTATAGATTCTGGATTTTCTAAGAATGCTCTACCTTTGTCAGTCAGCTTAATGACTCCATATTGCTCAATTTCCTTCATTGCAAGGTCATTTAGCAAAGCTTGTCTAAGGATGGAGTGCCAAAATAATTCAGGTTTTTCTTTTCCGACACCATATAACGGCAATTTATTGAATCTTAGGTCTTTCATTTCCTTAGAATTCTTACCTGATATCACATCAATTATAAACTTAGAAGTATAATTTTCATTCAACAAAACGATTGTCTTAAGACAAATTAACATTTCCTCTTCAACTTCTATTTTCTCTTTAGGATGCTTACAGTTATCACACATATTATTGCATTGGTTAGCCTCGAATTTTTCACCAAAATAGTGTAATAAAAATTCTCTTCTGCAAGAACTTGTTTCAGCATATCCAATAATCTCATCCATAAGTTGAGCACCCAGCTCTCTTTCAGAAACCGGTTTGTCTCTTAAGAATTTTTCTAATTTTAGAATATCTTTGTAGCTATAAAATGCTATACAATTTCCAGCCAAACCATCTCGACCTCCTCTACCTGTCTCTTGATAATAGTTTTCGATACTTTTTGGTATGTCATAATGAATTACAAATCGTACATCAGGCTTATCTATCCCCATGCCAAATGCAATAGTGGCTACAATAACATGAACCTCTTCCATTAGAAAATCATCTTGCACTTTTGTACGAACCTTTCCATCAAGGCCAGCATGGTAAGCAGCAGCACTGATGCCATTTACGGTAAGTAGTTGCGCAACCTCTTCTGTAGATTTTCTGGATTGTACATAGATTATACCTGATTTATTAGGAGCATTATTCTTGATAAATTGGATAATTTCTTTTGTGGTTTGCTCTTTTGTATTTTTTGGTCGAATTTCATAATATAAATTATCTCTATTGAATGATGAAATAAAGATATTCACCGTTTTCATGTTAAGGTTTTTTACGATATCAGTCTGAACCTTAGGGGTAGCCGTTGCTGTCAATGCTATGATCGGAATTTCTGAGTTGATTGCAGTAATCATTTCTCTAATACGTCTATATTCAGGCCTAAAATCATGCCCCCACTCTGATATACAATGCGCTTCATCTACTGCAACAAAGGAAATATTTTCATTTTTAAAAAACTCTATATTTTCATCTTTTGTCAATGTCTCTGGAGCAACAAACAACATTTTTGTTATACCAGAAGAAATCCCTTCTTTTACTTCTCTCATTTGAGTTTTGTTGAGAGATGAGTTTAAAAAAGCGGCTAATCTATCTGTCTGACTATAACCCCTCACAGAATCTACTTGATTTTTCATCAAAGCGATCAGCGGAGAGATGATCAATGCTGTACCAGGCATCAATAATGCAGGTAGTTGATAACACAATGATTTACCTCCTCCAGTTGGCATAATGACAAAGGTATTATTGCCACTCATTACACTTTCTATAATCTGTTTTTGTTCACCTTTAAATTGACCAAACCCAAAATATTCTTTAAGTGATTTTTCTAGACTTTGATCTGACATGCTATTTGTATTTTTATTATCCATTTTTATTGAAAGTAGATTTTGTCTTATGAATCCACTTGATTTAATTTTTATATTGCCTAAAGTTAAAAAAGTGTGCGAAATTAATCATATAATTTTGATTATTTTTTTTTAACAAAATTTAATTTTAAGTAAAATCGTTAAATATTTAACAAGTATTATATTTTATTCACACTTTTGTGTGAAGTTAGCAAATTTTGGTAACATTTACAAAAATTAACTAAATTTGCATTATGAAAACATATTTGATTTACATTTTTATGATTATTATGCTCTCGAGTATAATCTTAAGTTGTGAAAATGAGTTTATTCAGGCTCCTCCAATAGATCCTCAATTTGAGTATGCTAATCTAGGTGTAGGCAGAACGTGGGAATATAAATATGACTCCATTAATTATCTAAATGGAGGTGTAAACAAAAGAAGTAACAAAGGCTTTATACAAATATTAGTTCAAGAGGAAATTGAAAAAAATAAATTCCGCATTCTCAAATCTATTAAAAAGGATAGCCTTGGTAAATATACACCTTTCCGAGCAGAAATTATCCAAATTCAAAACAACATACTTACTACAACAGACAATAATCTTACCTTTATCAACTTAGTTTTTCCACCTAAATTAAATTCCAAGTGGGCAGGTAACCGATTATTCAATGAACAAGTGGAAATAACGATCAACGATGAAATCATGAAAGTTTATAATGGTTGGGAATACAATATCACTAGAATAGATTCATCAATTTCTATTGTAAATAAAATTTATCCCAACACGTTAGAAGTTGTAGCTGGCCCTATCAACGAAAATTTGATTTCTCGCAGGCAAAGAAGAGAATATTACACTAAAGGAGTAGGGCTTACAAAAGTCCAAATGGAGGTATTAAATACGCAAAAGATCCAACCTAACGTTGCTTGGAAAGATAAGGCGGAGTCTGGCTTTATATACATACAAGAGTTAGTAAGTGTAAAGTAAATAGTTATTACAAGCTTATACCTATTCGAAATTGATGCCATGTGCCTGGCATTAACACATTGCTAATTTCTTTGTATTTTTGATTAGTTGCATTATTTAAAGTATACTTAAAGTTAATTTTTTTGAAGGTGTAAGAGACAGACAAATCTATTAATTGTGTGTCTAACAGATCCTTATTCGTGAGGGGGTCAATATCTTTGCCTACCCTATCAAGATACCTATAAAAAACATTAAAGCCAAGTTTATTATCTAGTGCACCAAATTTTAAGTTGGCAAGAAGCTGAGTACCTAGATGATTAAATTGATACCTCGTAATATAAGTTTGATCGTCATTGGATGTTTCAGCAGCAATAAAACTCCCTGATAGGTCAAAAGCTAAGGCATTTTTTAGTTGATACATATTTGCGAAGTTAAATCCTGACTTTATTTCTAAACCCTTAAAATTGGCTGCAACATAATTTCTCGCTATCCAAAAAGCATCTGCATTGCTCGTTTTTGTCCAGTCAATGAGGTCTTGTGTATAGTTTTTATAAACAGAAAACCCCAAATTATATGTTTTAGATAATTTTTCAACACCTACTTCTATTGACCTTACTGATTCGCTTAGTAGGTCGGCATTGCCTTTTTCAACCCTACTTGTGTAATATAAATCCGTGTAAGTAGGTATTCTGTTGGCATAATTGAGACCACCAAATATTTTAATTCCTCCCTTTAATTGATAAGATAAGTCTATCCCAGGAAATACTTGCACACTCCTATCCGAAAATTTATTGATGAAAAACCCTGGTACTATCTGAAAATTATCATCAAAAAATTCAAATTTTTGTTCGACAAACCCACTTAGAATTGATCTATTATGATTGCCTAATCCTTTACTTTTTAGATCTTCATCCGTATATTCTATGCCAATGCCTAAAGTACCGAGCGCATTATAATAAGACGCATTAACATCAAAAGTAAGCCTATTGCTTGTTGTTTTGTTGTTGAATATTTCTGGTTTGTTACGCACAAATTCATAATAATCATCATTCCATCGCCAAGATCCTCTTGCCATTAAGGTAAGCTTATCAAATACCTTCTTTATCGAAAATGAAGAGATACTGGTACTTACTTCTTCATATTGATCTATATGGGTTGGTAATGCATAAAAGCCGTTTGCACCAAAATGTCTAAAACTAGTACCTGAAAATAGTTCTACGGTAGTATTGCGGTTTAATGCTAGTTTTCCTTGATAAAAAATTGCTCCACTGTTAAAATCCCTATTGTAATCATAACCATCACTTTTTGCATAATTGAGAGCCAGGGATTGGTTAAATTTATTATCCAAGAGATTTAAATTTAAGTTTACTCCTGCCTGAAGCGTAGCAAAACTACCGTAAGAAGTATACGCATTTACCCCATTTTCCTTTGGTATTTTAGTAACAATATTAATGGCGCCACTGAAGGCATTTTGCCCATATGTTCGGGCAGCAGGGCCTCTTATTATTTCGACCCGTTCTATATCAAGCATTTCGATCGGAAGGTATAACGTATGGTGACCTGTTTGAGCATCATTCATTCTTACTCCATTGATCAGAATAAGTACTTGATCAAAACTACCACCTCTAATGCTCACGTCTGATTGGACGCCGATAGGTCCTCGTCTTCTTATATCAATACCCGCAACAAACTGTAATGCTTCAGCAAGTGATTGTGCTGCGGAATTTTTCAAAGCTTCTGAAGTAATAATTTGGATGGATTTTGGGACATTCTGTATAGTCTGACTTATTCTGTTATTACTAATTTCTATAGAATCTAAAATAACGGAACTAGAAAATTGAGCAAAAATTGGTTTTACAAAAAAGAGTAAAATAAAAATGTATAATTTTTTCATATATGATTTAAAATTTTGACAAAGGTAAGCAATGAGTATGAGTGATAAAATTAAAGTTAAAAATATTACTTTTGAGGCTTCAAATCAAAAAAAATGAAAAATCTCTTAGCATACAATACTTTTAAAATTAACAGCACTTGTGATAACTTATTCGAATTTTATGACATTGCTGGGCTAAAGCTACTATTAACATCGTATGGATCAGGCGTGAAAGTTTTAGGGGGTGGGAGTAATGTCTTAATGATGACTTCACATTTTGACACCATTTTTATCAATCGGATAAAAGGTATTCAAATACTGGATGAAAATGAAGACTACTGTCTCGTTGAAGTTGGAGCAGGTGAAAACTGGCATCAATTTGTGATGTGGGCAGTTTATCACAATCTTGGTGGATTAGAAAATTTAGCTTTAATTCCTGGTACTGTTGGTGCTGCACCAATTCAGAATATCGGAGCATATGGCACAGAACAGCAATCTAGCTTTGTTAGTCTTAAGGCCCTAAATAGGAAAGGACTTTTTACAACAGTTTTTGAAAATGCTGTTTGTGAGTTTGGTTATCGAGATTCTGTTTTTAAAAATGAGTTGAAAGATCAGTTTATTATTACGCATGTGACCTATAGATTTGACAAAAAGCCTATAGCCAACAATTCTTATAAGGATGTAAAAGAAAAACTTCAAAGCAAAAATATTACTCATCCTTCAATAAAAGATATTGCAGAAACGGTCATTGAAATAAGGAGCGCAAAATTGCCGGACCCAAAGGTTATTGGCAATGCTGGAAGTTTTTTCAAAAACCCTGTAATTAGTAAGAGTGCGTTTGAAAATTTAGTGGTTAATTTTCCCGATATGCCTCATTATCTTGTTGATGAATCATTTATAAAAATCCCTGCTGCTTGGCTGATAGATCAATCTGGACTTAAAGGATATAGAAAAGGTGATACAGGCACTCATATCAATCAAGCTTTGGTGATCGTAAATCATGGTTCGGCTACAGGCGAAGAGATATTCGATATGGCTATGCATATCCAAAAAGTAGTATTTGAAAAATTTAAGGTAACCATAGAACCCGAGGTTAATATTTGGTGATTGTAATTTATCTCAAAATTTTCTTACTTAATTCTACTTTGTTATGTTGAAGTCAGAATGCTTATAAATTCAATTAAAGTTAAAAGTGGCAATGTTATTGTTAGTTTTTGTCACCATTTTTGTTGCAAAAATGACGCCAGAAGAATTGTGGTTTTTCTATTTTCCACGACCTGAAGGTTGCGGTAACTGAATTTAACCCATATTAAGCATTAGACTTTATTCGAAAGGAAATTATGCAAAATAGTAGTGAAGCACATGAGCAGCGTAAAAAATTGATATCCGAAATATCAATTTAGCTGTGAACTAAAACCAACTGGATTTTAGCTTCTCCTATTTTTTTGCAGCCTTAGCTGCATTGAGGACGGAAAATTGAGTGCTGAAACTAATATGAAGCATAATTTTCTTGCAGTTCATTTCTAATGCTTAATATGGGTTTAACAAAGTAAAACTACAACATAGCTGTAAAATAAATTTTAGTTATAAAAATTAATCTGATTATTTCCTAAAATCCAAATATATAGTTTTAATTTGCATTCTAAAATTTAACAAAATGAATGTATTATTAGACTTATTACAAGAACAACTCGGAGGTGAAAACTTTTCAAAAGCAATTGGTAACCAATTAGGTATTGAAGAAGATAAAGCGGGTGGTGCTACAGAAGCAGCTTTTTCAGCTATTATGGCTGGACTTTCAAACAATGTGGCTGATGAATCTGGAGCTCAAGGCTTATTAGGCGCACTTGATCGTGACCACGATGGAAGTATATTAAATGATGTTATGGGATTTATATCTGGTAGTACACAAGCTGCTAATCCAAACATGGTCAATGGTGCAGGTATACTTAATCACGTATTAGGCGGCAATCAATCTAATGTAATCGAAATGATAGCTAAAATGACAGGCATTGATTCTAGTAAATCTGGAAAATTGTTGGTAACTTTAGCACCTATTGTATTAGGAATGTTGGGTAAAATGAAAAATACAAATAATGTACAATCTAAAACACTTTTAGATCTTATCAGTCAAGGTGGAAAACCCCAACCTGTCCCTCAGCAAGTAGAAAGTCAAACTCAAGAACAAGGAGGAATAATGGGTGTATTTGGAAAATTACTTGATAAAAACAATGATGGTAGTATGATGGATGATATCATGAAGTCAGGTGCCAACATGCTTCTAAAAAATCTATTTAAATAGTAAGACAATTTAAAATTTTATGACCGCAAAGCAGTTGAGGAATCTGTGGTTTTTTACGCTGAAAATTGTACTGCTTTGTGGTTTTTTAATTTTTAAATCATAGTTGACATAATAAGATCTAAAAGCAATTATTGCTCAAATTCAACCTTTTAACCCTTTAAAATACTTTATTTGATTGTTTATCAAATTGAACTCATTGACAGCATGTCGCAACCCCTCATTTCCATATAAAAAACCAAAATGAAAAAAATAATGCTTTACAAATCTTGCTAAAGCTCCAAAGTTTCTTTTTAAAAAGTTAGGAGATTTCCCCTCTATGATCCATTGCGATGCTTGCTTTCTGGCATATTGATCTAGTTTTTCAATTTGATGGTCCTCGTCTTTGTATGAAAAATGTTGAATTGTTCCCCTTATCTTTTGGGTCTTCTTCCCATTTATATTCGTTAATTTTTCATGGACTAAATTGTTGTTCCAATCGTGATCTTCTTTATGATACAATCGGGTTCTCCACATTGGTGACAAGATAGAATTTCTTATTTTTTTACTCGTAAAGTAAGTAGCTATATTTATTTCATATATACTTGATCGGTCTAATTTAATAGCAAGAATAGCTTCAACAAATTTTTGGTCAGCAACCTCATCTGCATCGAGAGAAAGTATCCAGTCATATTTAGCTTTTGATGCACCGTAATTTTTGGTTGGTCCATAACCTTGCCAATCCAAGCCATACACTTTTACATCAAATTTTTTAGCGATTACTAATGTATTATCAATGCTGCCACTATCAATAAAGATTACATCATCAGACATCTTCACTGCCTGAGTCAGTGTTTTCCCAATGATGTGTTCCTCATCTTTTGCAATTATCACAATAGAAATCGAGTTACTCAAGTGTTTTCTGTTATTAATTTTAAACTTTGGGTAAAGAAAAGAAAAATTAATTGTAAAATTGCAATTGAAATTTAAATAATTATAGTGACATGATAGAAGAAATAGTTCAGTACTTCAGTGATATGCCGACTTTACACCGCACGCTAATTCTCGTTGGTGGCCTTAGTTTTTTTTCGTTAATGGAGTCTGCCATTCCATTATTTGCATTAAACTATGGTCGAGGAAAACACGCAGCCATCAATATTTTTTTTACACTCACAACGATTATTGTCAATTTCTCAATGGCATTTATCCTTTTAAAAGCATCAGATTGGGTTACTGCAAATGAGTACGGTTTACTTCATATTATCACGTTACCATTATGGGCTAAATTGATAGTTGGACTTTTGTTGATGGATTTAATTGCAGCATGGTTTATACATTGGATAGAGCATAGAGTGCCTTGGATGTGGAAATTTCACATAATCCATCACAGTGATCAACATGTGGACACAACCACAGCCAATAGACACCACCCCGGAGAAAGTGTTTTTCGATTTGTTTTTACGACATTATCCGTCATCCTCATTGGTGCCCCAATTTGGTTAATTTTTGTTTATCAGACCATGTCCGTAGTATTAACACAATTTAACCATGCCAATATTACCATGCCTGCAAAGCTAGATCTTTTTATATCTTATGTGTTTTGTACACCAAATATGCATCGTGTTCATCATCATTACCGCCAACCATACTCTGATACTAATTATGGCAATATTTTTAGCTTTTGGGACAGAATGTTTGGTACTTATGCATTGGTCGATAATACTCAACTCAAATATGGTGTAGATACATATATGGGCGTGCCTGAAAGCAATGATTTATGGACAATGCTTAAGATACCTTTTCAGAAATACCGACCGACACCAACATATGATGTAGATGAGAAATTAAAAAGTTAGGTATGAGTAATTTTACCAAGTAAAATTTACACAATTAATCTCATTTTGATTAAAACTATACTATTTAATAAAAATTTTGATTTAAGTAAGTGAATAAAGGCGTAGACAAATTAAATTTGCACAAAATTTAAACATTTCAAATATAATGGATCAAAATGTAATGCTTTCAGAAAAAGTACAGTCGATGACTGAATCCGCCACGCTTAAAATGGCTAAAAAAGGTAGAGAATTGGCTGCTAAAGGGGTAAAAGTTATTTCACTAAGTTTGGGAGAACCGGATTTTGATACACCTCAACATATAAAAGACGCTGCCACAGAAGGCTTGGCAAAGGGCATTACAAAATACACTCCTGTATCAGGCTTACCGATATTAAAAAAAGCGATTATTGACAAACTTCAAAGAGATAATGGTATAGCTTATGAAGATAATCAAATCATTGTTTCCAACGGGGCTAAGCAAACTATTGCTAATATTTGTATGGCTTTACTAAACGAAGGTGATGAAGCCATCATATTTGCACCTTATTGGGTTTCTTATGTAGAAATTGTAAAGTTTTCTGGTGGGATTCCCGTTGTCATTAGTGCAGGAATAGAAAAGGATTTTAAAGTTACTGCAGATCAATTAGAAGCTGCAATAACCAATAAAACAAAATTGATCATTTATTCTTCACCATGTAATCCATCTGGTAGTGTATTTAGCCAAAGTGAATTAGAAAGCCTTGCGGAAGTGATTAAAAAACATGATAATATCATTGTCTTATCGGATGAGATTTATGAACATATCAATTTTGAAGGTAAACACGTAAGTATATCTTCGATCCCAGGAATGAAGGATATTACAGCAGTGGTTAATGGATTTGCAAAGGGATATTCTATGACAGGCTGGAGACTAGGATATATGGCCGGACCTGCATGGTTAGCAAGTGCTTGTGATAAAGTACAAGGCCAAATCACTTCTGGTGCATCTAGTTTTGGTCAATATGCTGGGGCCGTTGCACTCAATAGTGACCATAAACCGACTCATGATATGGTCATTGAATTTCATAAAAGGAGAGATTTGATCATTGAATTGTTTAGTCAAATACCCGGCATTAAAGTAAATAGACCAACGGGTGCCTTTTATCTATTCCCCGATGTAAGCTATTATTTTGGAAAGACCAATGGTACTCACACCATTACCGACGCTGATGAGTTTTGTGAATTAGTTTTATCAGAAGCCCACGTTGCTTGTGTATCCGGTGCTGCTTTTGGGGATGACAATTGTATAAGAATCTCTTATGCGGCTTCAGAAGATGCTCTTAGAAATGCTGTAAAACAAATTAGTGACTTTTTGAGTCAGTTTAGATAATTTGTAACAATTAAGCACCCCGACTGTTCAACCAAAAAATGTCCATTTTAAGTTCGGATACGCTGAGAAAAGAGTTTCTCAGTTCGCACCTAAATTGATTTGCGATCAATTTTTAACGGTGCTCATGCCAATAGCGATGTTATTAGCTCAAAAAAGAGCCTCGTCTGACTTAAAATGTCCTTAATTTTTATGATTTGAACGCGAGGTCCTAAATAGTTACGATAGTTTTTATTTTATTTTCCTTAGCAATAAGTAATCTAAGTGATACTTGTTACCATACTTGTTTGTATTTTTCTATATTTTTGATATTTTAAAAAGGAAACATGGAAAAGAAAGTTCAACAATCTAATTTAGGTTTAGCAATACTAGCGTCTTTGACTTTGGGTTTAGCACCATTTGTACCAGAGCCACATATTTTAGGTAAAATACGATGGATAGCAGGAGGAGCTAAAGGAATGGCTATGATGGATTGGTTTGACTTTTTGATGCATTTTGCACCTTTTGTTTGGTTAGGTTATGAATTGTGGCTTTATCTCCGAAATAAAAAATTGTCTGAAAAGTCATCGTAAAACCTAATTAAAATAATTGGAATGTATACTTTTGTGGTCTAAATAAAGTACATCATGTCCATCGATTCTCAATCACTTTGTCTGAAAAATCAAATATTTAATGTTCCAAGATTAGTAAATCATTATAGAGGCAAAGTTAGAGATGTGTACACTTTAGCTGATGGCAAATTGCTTATGGTAGCCTCAGATAGGATTTCAGCTTTTGACCATGTCCTACCCAAAGCAATCCCTTACAAAGGACAAGTACTCAACCAAATTGCAGCCTATTTTTTAGAATCAACCAAAGATATCGTACCAAATTGGTTTATTTCCAGCCCTGATCCTAATATATCACTTGGACATGCTTGTGAACCCCTCAAAGTGGAAATGGTAGTTCGAGGATATTTGGCAGGGCACGCATGGAGGACTTATAGCAGTGGAGAAAGAATACTTTGTGGCATAGTAATGCCTGATGGCCTTAAGCAAAATGACTCCTTCCCTACCCCCATCATCACACCAACTACAAAAGCATCTGTTGGACATGATGAAGATATAAGCAGTGAACAATTATTAAATCAAGGTATAGTCACGAAAAAACAATGGGATATTCTCACAGATTATACTTATAAGTTATATCAGCGAGGTCAAGAGATGGCTAAAGAAAGAGGTCTTATACTTGTAGATACAAAATATGAATTTGGGTTGATAAATGATGAAGTTTATTTGATGGATGAGATTCATACACCTGATAGTTCTCGATATTTTCATTTGGATGGATATGAAGCATTACAAAATGCAAACCAACCACAAAAACAACTCTCTAAGGAATTTGTAAGAGAATGGCTGATGGCCAATGGTTTTCAAGGAAAAGATGGCCAAATTATGCCGCACATGCCCGAAGAATTTGTAACTGAAGTGAGTGAAAGATACATCGAATTGTATGAATTGATCACAGGTAATAAGTTTGTAAAAGCTGATGTGTCTGATGTAGAGAAGAGGATACAGCTAGCAATAAACGCTGTGGATGAATAAGGGGAGTTCTATTAATTTAAAAAAATATGGTGGTTAACTTATCATATGCCGAAAACCAAATTGAATGTGTCACAAATTTTATGGAGCTTGTATCTAAGGGCTTTCATGGTAATGTGAATGCAATCTGTTGGCCCCGAACTCTAGTAGGTGATTTCGCTGAGATTGTAAATAGCGTTGAACTTACCGACAATATAGTAGTACTTGGTCAAGAAGAGCTTCATGCGCTCAAATTAAGTAAACAAGGGCAGCTTGCACGAGATGTACTTTTAAAAGATATGAAGAATTTGAAAGATCATGGAGCAGCTCCTAGCATAAATATCATCCGATGCTATGAGAGAGACTATAGCTATCCCTATTTCCCTACTGACGTGTACTCTTTTCATGTAGATCAATCACCCATACCAACAGATACATTTTTGTGCACTTATTTTGGTGCAGCAAGCGATATCGTGTCAAATGCTAAAGCCATACAAAAAATCTTAATACCAGAGGTACGACTTGAGCTTCAAAAATTATATGATGGTGTAGAAGAAGATTTTGATACATTCTTGAATGAATACTTCTTTGACCTACATTACCAAACATTGCCTGATGCTCATTACACTAACTTAGGCGTTGGTCACTTATGGCGTTTGGCTGTCGATTATCCTGGTAGTAATGTCCCTCCTTGTATTCATCGAGCACCTAAGGAGAATTATGGGGAAAAGAGGTTGTTGATGATCTGTTAATTGGAAATTGAACGAGTATAAAACATCGAATGTCCACAATAAATGAAATCTTTGAAGCTAAATAATTTGTATTAAATCATTTGATTATTAAATTATTTGAACATTAGATCATTAAATTATTTGAACATTAGATTATTTCAACATTAATAGTATCTGTTTCAATCTAGCTACTAAGATGATGGATCTATTTGATTTAATGATAAAAAAAATGTGCTACTTCAACAAACTCATTTCATCAATGAGTTCTGCCACACTTGCATTAGTGTTACCCGCAAATACCTTTCCATTGATGATGGCAACTGGACGTTTTAGGAAGGTATATTCTTCCAAAATGTGGGTTCTATAATCTTGCTCGGATAAAGATGCTAGATGCAGGTTGAGGAGCCTATATTTCTGTGCTTTTTTACTGAATAAAGCCTCGTAACTGCCAAGTTGGTTAGCTGCGTAATCCAAATCCTCAGGAGAAATGTTATTTTCTTTAATGTTAAAGAGTTTGACTTTATCAAGATTAGGCAATTGCTTTAAAATCTTGATATTTGTCGAACAAGAAGAAAGGTGGTATATTTTATTATTCATTTAGATTGGATTGATTATTCTTCAAAAAAGTCTTCTAAATGCCCTGCTTTCATCATTTTGATAAAGCATCGAGCGGAGGCTATTACATCGGCTCTTGCATTATTAGGTGGTGTAAATGTAGAATTAAATAAAGCAGCATGAAGTTCAACAAGAGAAGGCCATTTGTATGTGCCGTATTTTGTAGGAATTTTAGTAATGTAAGTACCTTCCTGCATGATACAAATAGGTTCCTTTTTAAACACTTTCACTTCTATGGTATTACGCAAATATTCAGCCGCTAACATATTAATATTTATAGCCATATTATGAGCAACTACGTATTGACATTTTTCTAAACTTTCATTAAATTTATTTAAAATCACATCAATCGGAGTAGATTTTTTCTCAATATCATCATCATCGATTTTAGCAAAATTAAGAATAGCGCTCGTATATTTCCGATCTTCTCTATTCACTATAAAATCAAAGTCCTCTAGAGGCTTTAGATCCTTATCCAATACAATCCATGATACATGTACTACTTTAGGCCATAAATGAATATCAGAAAAATTGGCCTTAAACTCTTTTGGTTTTTCTACCCCACTTACATCGAATACTAAATACATTAAACTATTTTAAATTTATAAACTTTTATTTGTTACTCTTTCGGACTTTAGCATTTTTGAAATATCCAATCCTACTATCCTGAAGGCATTGTTTTTAAGATTTTGTGATAATTTTTGCAAATGTAATCTATTTTATTAACCATGAGTTAAAACCCACGGCAATTAAAACAAGACTGTGAGTTCAACCAACAGCCATTTACGTCATATTTTTAAACTCGTTTAGGATGGTATCTGACAGTCTAAAAACGGTACTTTGGGCATACTTTATTTTGACAAGGCTGCCATTTCTATCCGCACTCAAAAAACACTGATAGGTCCCTCTGAGATCTTTTTCACAAAATACACCAATAGGGCTTTTACAGACACCAGCTAGATTTTTAAATATTGTTCTTTCAACATTTGTACATTGTGCAACATCGTAATTATGAATTTTCATAAGAATTTTTCTTAATTGAATATTCGTAGCTAATACTTGGTAGGCCAAGACGCCTTGACCAGGTGCAGGTATAAATTCTTTAGGATTAAAATTTACTACTTTTAGTTGGTCCAAATTAAGTTGTAATCTATCAACACCAGCTTTAGCTATAATGATGGCATCAATTTGATTGTTTCTTACACGATCTATCCTTTCCGTAATATTTCCACGAATTGGCACAACTGATATATCAGACCTAAAGCTATTGAATTGTACTTTTCTTCTTTCTGAAGAGGTACCTACTACCGCCTTTGAACTAATCTTAAATAAAGCATTTTCATCATAAACGCTTGGATGCATAATCAACATATCACTAGGACTGACTCTATCTGAAAGTGCTGCAATTACAAGATTTGGATGTTGAAGCGTTGAAAGATCCTTTAAAGAATGAACACCTATGTCTACTTGGCCCTCTGAGACCATTTTTTCAACTTCAAAAGTGAAGCTTTGAGTTGAATCTTGATTGCTACTTTCGATCACAATCACTTCAGTATGCAATCCATGTATATTTAACTGTGCTGCAAGGTAATTTGCTTGCCAGATTGCCAATTCGCTATTTCGCGTTCCAATTTTAATTAATCTGTCGTGTGTCAAAGATTTTCTAATTTTGCATCGCAAAGGTATAAAAGGATACCAACTAAATTAAATAACTTTATTATTTTTAATGTTACATGCAACCTTATTAAAATAAAACAAGTCTACTATAAAACGAATCTAAAAATTTGGAACAAGGACAGCTGATCGAACTTTGCCTCCAACAGGACAGAAAGGCACAATACAAATTGTACAATCAGTACAGTAAAATTTTGTACAATATATGTATGCGTATAATGCCTGATATTAGTTATGCAAGTGATATGATGCAAGAGGGATTTCTCGAAATTTTTCAAAAGTTAGATCGATTTGATGGACGAGGAAGTTTTGAAGGGTGGATGAAAAAATTGATGGTCAATACATGTATAGATGGCCTACGAAGAAATAAGAAAATGCCTGTTTATTACACAGAAACGATCCCAGAAAGTAAGGATAATAATGATGAAGAACAAATAATAAATGTGGATTCGATTTTAAAAGTAGTGGATATATTACCCCAAGGTTATAAAATGATATTTACATTATATGCCATAGAGGGATATGACCATGAGGAGATAGGAGAAATATTGGGAATTTCGGAGCAAACCTCAAAATCACAATACCATAGGGCTAAAATTAAAATTAGAGAACTCATAAAAGAATTAAAAATAAAGGATAAAATTTTTGATAATGAATGAAAAAAATAAATCCATCGAAGAAATAATTAAAAGCAATAAAGACAAATTTGACTTTCACGTGCCCCCAGCTTTTATATGGGCTGCGATCGAAAACAAATTGCCTGAGCCTGTCAAAAAAAGGACAATTTTAAGTCTATGGCCGATGATGGGTGTTGCTGCGTCTTTCCTATTGATTGGGATTTTTGGAGCATCCCTATTTTTAAAACCGTTAAAAAGAGATACACAATTGATCACCATAGATGCATATTACAAAAATCAAATTGAAGTTGGCTTTAAACTTTTGGATGAACATAATCAGTTGCCAGATGATTTGGCATTAGAGTTAGAGGACTTAGAGAGAATAGAACAGGAACTTAAAGAAGAAATAGCAAAAAACTATGGAGAAACTCGAGAAATAATGATAAAAAGATTGATCGATCACTATAAAACAAAATTAAAATTAATTGAGCTTATTAATTCAAAAACAAGTAAAAATACTATGAATCATGAAAATAAAACAATATAAAATGAACACAAACATTTCTAATAAAAGTAATTTAGGTCAAATATTGATCTTGTCTTTTTTATTCGTACTTCTTAATTGTACATTAGTTCACGCAAATCTATTGCATGAAGAAACAAAAACAATTAATAAGTCATTTAAAATCACAAAAACTGGCACACTAAATGTTGACAATCGGTATGGTAATCTCACCGTAGAATCGTGGGACAAAGATGAAATAAGCTTTCAGATAAATATCAAGGTCTCCTCTAGTTCAAAATCCAAGGCAAAAGAAGCTATCGATAACTTAAGTATTACATTTTCCAGTACCTCACAAGAAGTAAGTGCCGTTACAGAATTAGGAAACTCAAATGATTCGGGATTTTTCTCATGGTTTAGCAATTCAAACATAAGTTACAAAATTAATTACATCATAAAATGCCCAAAATCCTTGGAAGCTAATCTTAGTAACAAATACGGCAATATCAAACTTCCTGATTGGACAGGAAATACTGTGATAAATCTTGGTTATGGCAATTTATACGCTGGTAACTTGGCTGCTAGAAATAAATTGTTTTTAAGTTATGGAAAATTTGACATCAGTAGGACTGAAGACTTGTTTACGGTCATTAAATACTCCGACGGAACTTTAGGCAGTGCAAAGATTGTCGACATGCAGATTTCTTACACTGATATTAATATTAATGATGTATCAAAATTGACGGGTTCTTCGAAGTATTCAGAATTAAAAATAGCCAATATTGGTGTATCTGCAAACTTAAAAACTGGGTACGACGAGTATGAATTTGGCAATGTGGGATCTTTAGTGGTAACGGGTAATTATACCGATATTTCCATTTCAAGTTTAAATGGTGATTACAAATCCAACTTAAGCTATGGCGGTGTAAATATAAAAAATGTAGAAGCGAGTACCAAATCGATCATTTTTGATGGTAAATATACCAATTTCGCACTGAGAGGCTTAACCAATTACAATCTTAACTTCGATGGTCGTTATGCTACTCCGAAACTTCCTGCTGCTTTTAAGTATTCTTTTAAGGATAAAAATGGAAGTACCTTTAAATGTGAAGGTCAAGACGGGAATGGTAGAACAAATGTGGTTGTGACTTCGTCTTATGGGGATTTGAGTATATTTTAGGTTTTAGATGTTAGGGGATAGGTATTAGGAGGACGGAAAACGGTGATCTAGAGTTTGGCGATGACAGTGATATTACCTTGTACCATTTCATTGTGTTTAACTAAGATTTCTGCATCAAGGGGAAGATAAAGGTCCACTCTACTGCCAAATTTTATGAATCCCATATCATCTCCTTGAGTAACCGTATCTCCATCTTTTAAATAGAATACGATACGTTTGGCGAGTGCTCCAGCTATTTGTCGCATTAGGATAGTTGCTTTAGTTGTTTGATAAACGATGGTTGTTCGTTCATTTTCGGTAGATGCTTTTGGTTCCCAAGCGGGTAAAAATTTGCCAGGGTGGTACTTAGCCAAAAGCACTTTTCCAGATACTGGATTTCTATTTACATGTACATTGAGTGGGCTCATAAATATGGATACTTGTCTCACTTGTTTATTGAGATATTCAGGTTCGTTCGTTTCCTCTATGACGACTACTTTGCCATCTGCGGGGGCATAAATGAGGTTTTCGTCTTTATTTTCAAGATTCCTTTTTGGATTTCGAAAGAAAGAAATAAGAAATCCGTACAATAATATCAATGCTATACCTACAATAAGTGAAATACTGGGTACAAACCTGTCAATAAAAAAATACAACAAACTAAAAATAACTACTGAAACTATCAAAGTAGGGTATCCTTCCTTATGAATCATAATCTAATTTTTTTCAATCAACAATATAAAAAAGCTATAAAACGGCAATAAAAATACAAAACTATCAAATCTATCCCAAATACCCCCATGACCAGGCATTATTTTACCAGAATCTTTTACTTCAAAAATTCTCTTAATTTGAGACTGATACAGATCACCCATGGTGCCCAAAATAGCAACACCAACTCCGATAATTGCCCAATCTATTGAGGTAAGGTCAAATACATCAACAAAAATTAATGGAACCAACATAGCTAACAAAGGAGTAAAAATTAAAGAACCATAGGCTCCTTCCCACGTCTTTTTAGGAGAAACCCTTTCAAATAGCTTTCGTTTACCTAACTTCCGACCCACCAAATACGCAGCTGTGTCACATACCCATATGAGAAGCAATAATATAAGTAGTAAGAAATTTGCTTTGTCAATACTTTGTAAAATTGGAATGAAGGATAAAAATGCGAGTAAAGGATAAGCCAACCATAAATATTTGGTAGAAAATGTCAATTCAGAAATTTTTGACTTAAAGACAAAATAACTAAAGACAAGATGTAAAAGTATCGCAGATAAACTTATATAAAAATAAACTTCCCCTTTAATGGTATACATACATAGGACAAGTATAAAAAGATTTACGGTTGCAGAAAATCTGGCAATCACACCTTTTTTTACACTCATCTTACTGATTTCATAAGTGGTAAGCATCAAAACCAAAGCTAAAAATATAGTTGTACCTAGTTTTCCAGATAATAATGTGGCAACTACAATAGATACAAAAATTAAGGCTGTGACAGCCCTTTGACGCAGAACTTTATCCAATATAAGTATTTAACTTTTGATATTAAATCACAAATATAAAATAATGTTAATTAAAAATATTGAGTTTGATAGGTAATTGTATTCTTAGTGCTCTGTCATGATAAAGACTTAAATTATAATGGAAGATATTTTTTCAAATCTCAAGTTAAAAATTAGAAGCATAGCAGCGCTACGCTGAGAATTTTTACCACAGAGATTTGGAAAAAGAACAACATTTAATCAAGGGGAGTTCTAAAATCTCATTTTCGTAGTGAAAAAATTACATGAAGAGCGTAAGAAATCGTCGCAAACGATTTTAGCTCTGAACTGGGGCCTCCGCGCACCAGCTAAGAGAATTTTATTATAGTTTTGCTACAATACATCGAGGACACTTTTACCTTTTAACGCAGTAATTGGGTTTTGCAGTTTTTTTGTAATAGAAATAGAGTTTTTAGAACTCCCCTAAAGTTGTTTATCTTAACTGAGCACTAAATAAAACCTGAAAATTTAAAATGGGTTCCGTAGTGAAGTTCAAAAGTACAATAAAATCAGCACTTTTTGTGACAAATCATAGCCACCGCTATGGTGCGAAGCAAAAAGTGAGTGAAACGCATGATTTTGAAGTAATTTTGAGCTGTAATAGGAAATCCATTTTAGATTTTCAGGTAAAATATAAAATATCATTACCTTTGTGGCAAATTATAAAACTAGAATAAAAAATTAGATATGAATTTTGATCTTATAGTAATAGGAAGTGGTCCAGGAGGTTATGTAGCAGCTATTCGGGCATCACAATTGGGTATGAATGTAGCGATCATCGAGAGAGAAAATCTAGGTGGTATCTGCTTAAACTGGGGTTGTATTCCTACCAAGGCCCTACTCAAAAGTGCTCAAGTCTTCAATTACATAAAACATGCAGAAGATTATGGTATCAAAGTTCAAAATGCAGAATCTGATTTTACGAGTATGATATCGAGATCAAGAGGTGTCGCAGATGGTATGAGTAAAGGTGTCACATTTTTGATGAAGAAAAATAAAATCACCGTCATAATGGGTAATGCGACCTTGGCTAGAGGTAAGAAAGTAGTCGTTACTGACCAAGAAGGTAAGAAAAAAGAATATTCTTCTGACCACATCATTATAGCAACCGGTGGAAGAGCAAAAGAATTACCAAACTTACCAATTGATGGTACTAAAATAATAGGATACCGAGAGGCCATGACATTAGGTACCCAACCTTCAAGTATGGTTGTAGTAGGTGCGGGTGCTATTGGTGTTGAATTTGCCTATTTCTATAATTCGATCGGCACTAAAGTTAGTGTTGTAGAGTTTATGGATCAAGGTTTATTGCCTAGAGAAGATGCTGATGTGTCTAAAGAATTAACTAAGATTTATACAAAAGCTGGTATAGACATTAAAGCTGGATGGGCAGTGGAAAAAGTAGATACATCTGGCAAAATGTGCAAAGTTCACATTAAAAGTAAAAAAGATGGTAAAGAGGAAGTGATCGAATGTGATGTAGTACTATCTGCTGCTGGTGTAACTCCGAATACGGAGAACATTGGTCTTGAACTTCTTGGCATTGAAACTGAAAGAGGTATGATCAAGGTAGACGAGTTTTACCGTACGAATGTGGCAGGCATATACGCTATTGGTGATGTGATTCCAACACAAGCTTTAGCGCACGTAGCAAGTGCTGAGGGCATAACTTGTGTTGAAAAAATAAAAGGACATCATCCTGAGGCAATTGATTACAATAATATCCCATCTTGTACTTATTGTTGGCCAGAAGTATCAAGTGTAGGCTTAACTGAAGCGGCAGCCAAAGAAGCAGGATACCAATTGAAAGTTGGTAAATTTCCTTTCTCTGCATCGGGTAAAGCGAGTGCCTCAGGTGCCAAAGAAGGATTTGTGAAAGTAATCTACGATGCCAAATATGGTGAATTGCTTGGGGCACATATGATTGGTGCTAACGTCACAGAGATGATAGCTGAAATCATCGTAGCCAAAAAATTAGAGACCACAGGACACGAGATACTAAAAGCTATCCACCCACACCCTACGATGAGTGAAGCGGTGATGGAAGCTACAGCGGCAGCATATGATGAGGTGATACATTTGTAGGGTTTTAAATCATCCTCTCGTTGTGAAATTCGTTAAGATGTAAGGCAAATAAGTTTTAGTAAAATTATTGTAATGTATTTGTGGATAGATGTGTAAATTGTCTTTTGTCCATTTTATCAATCCATTCTGCAATTAAAGCTACTCCCTCTTCGTGTACCATTGATCTTCCCAATTCTGGCATCATAGCTCCTGGATTTGTACTTTTCATTCGGTTTACCATAACGGAGGTAGAAGAACTTCCAGGCACTATAGAATAAGTATGGCCTCCCGTTCCCGCACCAGCTGAAACTGTTGCTTTATAAATACCCAAATTAATGTCCATAGGTGCATTTACCATCAAATGAAGGCCAGAAGTGTTAGCAGCACCTTTGGCATTATGACAATGAGCGCAATTGATATCCAAATATGCCATTGCCCGCTCATGAAGTGAAAATTTTTGATTACCCCACTCTGCTGCCTTAGGCAAAACTTCAACACTATCTAAACCTTTCAATATGCCTATTTCACCCCAATGACGTAATTGGTTTTTCAATCCTGAACTATAAGCAAAATCTTTGTTTAAAAAAGCTACTTTCGGGCCAATGGGTGTAATCTTGCCGCCCAAATTATGACAACTTCTACATTGATTCTTATTAGGAATAATGTAGTTAATATTTCTATTTTGACCTTTTGAATCTATCCAATCTACCGTAACAATATCTCCTATTATGTCTAAAAAAGCTTCTGTTTGCTCAGAATTCCATTTATAATTTAATGTTTCCCAATCATCTGCCTTTTTGATCAATAATCGCGTTTCAATAATTCTTTTTCCAAGGGTGTGATCTCTTTCATCAAGAAAATAAAAAAAGTTTTTTATAAGGACAGTACCCTCAGGGAAATCTACTACCTTATCTAATTGAAATTCAGCAGATTGCCCTTTTGGCAATTTTACAAATCTGGACTTGTGAGCATAATCTGTAAACAATGAAGTTGTCAAGTCATACGGTATAACACCATCTATTGGACTCAAATCTTTAAGATTTCCTTCAAAAAAATTATAGTCAGAAAGTTTTTCATATTCAACTTTGACAGTTGTGGATTGGGACTTTGTACTTTCCTTACAGCCATTATACAATAAAAACATTGCGAAACTCGCAATAAAAATATAAAGGTATTTCAACATAAAATCTATTTTTCAACCAACCAAGAGTCATGACAGCTGGTGTCAAACTTAGGTAATTCACAATTAAAAATGGAAGCATCAGAAGAAATATTCTTCAATATCTCTTCGGGTTTTTGACTTTTATACATGTTTAAACAAGCAAATTTTACTTCACCATTGTTTTTAAGACAAAATCCCTTTATTGCCCCACTCTCAGAAAAGCTTTGTGGACTAAATATTCCGTCAAAAACAATATCTGTTGGTATTCCACTTAATACCCCGGTTAATAATTTTCCAAAATCGGTAGTTGTATCAATCACTCCTACCGTATTAGTGATCTTATTATCATGAATGTATATATTATTACAAAATGGGTTATATTCTTTTGATTTAAATGGCACACCCGTTAGTAACCACGAATTGACTGCTAGACCTAATGTTTTGTGATTATTAATTGTATTGTTATAAAACTCAATATTATTATGAGCCATAATAATCATCCCTGACCCAGGCGGAATTGTAGAAACAACCATCCCTTTTGGAGCAAAGTTTTCACCGTTATTATTATCGATGATATTATTATAAAATTTTATTTTATCACCGTTTACTTGAGGTAAGTCAGGCATATCAAAAATAAGCATCCCACCAGTATTTTCAGTGGCCTTGTTGTTATATACCTCTGCACAAATAGTATTTTCAATTTCTAACCCTGCTACATTGTTATGTACAAAATTATTTCTCACTATTACATTGGTACTTTGCCCTACATATATACCCGCATCCATTGCATATGAGGCTTCACAATCTTCCATCAAGACACCCGTACAACTCACAGGATATAGCCCATAAGCACCATTGGTCTTTAATTTTCCCTTTGTCCAAGTGGTTTCTATGTCTCTAAAAATCACATTAGTACACTCTTGCACCTTCAAAGCATCACCTTTAGAATCCTGCAAAGAAAATCCTTCTAAAGTTAAATTTTTAGAACCTTTGATCAACATGCCTTCTGCACCATCTACTTGATTAGCAAATGATAAAATTGTTTTTCCTTTTCCAGCCCCTTTTATTGTTATACCATTGGTATTGTGCATAGAAATACTTCTTCTTAACTCAAAACTACCAACAGGTAATATAATGGTCGTGTTTGAATCCAATTCAATAAGTTTTGTTTGAAAATCTTTTTCAAAATCTGTTGTTGAAATTTCAATACTAGGCTTTGGTTCGTTCTTGCATGAATTTGCAAAAAGCAACATAAAGAAAAATCCAATTGTTATGTTAATCTTCATAAAAAAATATTTTTTTTGTAAAAATAAAATATAAATATGACATTTAAAAATCAAAATTAAATGCTAAAACTGGAATAAATCCCCCACCTCTATATATTATAGGTGTAGTGTTGGTAGCTGCATCATAACTTACACTTGTTGCATTGATACGATTTAGTACGTTTTGGATATCTAAGCTAATACTTCCAGACAAGTTTTTAGAGTTATAACGATATTGTATTCTAGTGTCCAATCTATAAAAATCTGGCAATTGAGCCTCAAATTCTGAACTTCTCAATGGTACGAAATTACCGGAAGCTCTCGAAAGTATCGGATCAAAAGGAGTATAACGCCCTCCTCCACTGTATAAAAATCTACCTCCGATTTGCAACACCCTACTTTTGCCTAAATCAAACTCTTTACCAAAAGTATACGCTGAAGAAAAACCAGCTGACCATCTACTTGTGTAAGACTTTCCATCAGCAGGTGTGAATTTACTATTTAAAAATGAAAATGTTGCAAGTAGGTAATAAGACTTACTAAACAATTTTTCTATAGCTAAATCTACTCCTCTATTCAAACCTCCACCTTCACTGACAGCTTTAAAAAGAGGATAACCATTTGTTTGATTTAAAAACCAATAATTATCCGTTTTATCGGTAGAAACTGGTACTTTTTCCAATGTTTGATAATAAGCTTCCACACTTATTTTCATTTTATTATTGGTGTAAAAATGGTACGCACCTACGAAGTGATTAGATTGGATAATATCTAAGTTTTTATTTACCAATGCACCCGCTGCATCTCTGAAGAAATAAGCCATCATCGGTAATGTTTGACTATATTTTCCCGCAGAAAAACTTACTTTTTGTTTTGAGCTGATTTGATACTGTGCTGACAATCTAGGGTCTAAAGCGTGGGACTTGTTAAGGTTTAGTAACAAATAGTGATACCCCGCATTTAATGAAAGCTTAGAGTTTAGGGTGAATACACCTTGAACATATTGCTGAAAGATTTGAGTATTACCTTGTCCATTTAGAGAAACATTTCTTTCTAGATTATTAATATCACCTAAACTGGTAACAGGATATCTATCCCTGAAAAAGTTAAAATATGTTTGATGAAATATCAGCCCTGACTTTATTCTAACTTGTTTGCTCACATCATGGCTATAAGTTAGCGAGGCAGAAATCCTTTTATCAGTATATTGCTCTGTTTGGTATCTAAAGTAGGCATTTTTAGCACTTAACGTATCGTATTGACGTCTAATATCCGACCCGACCAAGGCAACAACTCCTTTTATATAATAATTTTTATTGCCTAAAAATGTCCATGTCGTACCAACTGTTCCCATTTTTGCTGGTTTATGTTGAAATTCTCTATGATCAAAAAATGTAGGATTTCTATCCTTCAAATCCAAAACAGGCAAATATTCTTCTAGACTTAGACCTCCGAGCCCAAATACAGTTCCCTTGATTTTTGGATTTTTTGTATTAAAACTAATGTTAAAAGAAATATCTTGAAAATCATTAACAACTCGAGGTCCATTTAAATAAAAACCAACTTTATTTAGGAGACTTAAAGTAGAATATCTGTAATTGATCAAATAAGAGGATTTGCCTTTTTGTATGGGACCTTCTGTTGACAAATCTAGCCCGATGATACCAATTTTAACTTTATGATTCTTTTTTTGCATATTTCCATTTCTAAATTGAACATCAAAGGCCCCAGAAATAGCATTTCCATACTCAGCAGCCATACCTCCAGAAATAAAATCAGATTTGGCAAGCAATTGTGCACTAAAAATGGTAATTCCTCCGCTCGACGAACCTATCAATGCAAAATGATTAGGATTTGGAATATCTATACCTTCTAATCTCCATAATATGCCTTGTGGAGCATTACCCCTTACGATTATCGTATTTTCTGCTTCATCATTACCTTGTTTTACACCAGGAAAAGATAAGGCTACTCTCCCAGGGTCATTAACACCCGCTGGTATTCGGTCTGTTTCCTCAGCTGTAAATGACCTCGTACTTACTACTGATAGTGGATTCACCGCTTCAAACGCGTTTTTAGATCCAGTAATGACTACGTCCGAAAGATTAACTGACCCTGGCAATAAAGATATTTCTATAAAAGCTTCGCGTGTTGAACTTAATATGACTCCTTCAACAAGCGTAGGCTCATATCCTAAATATTGTCCAATTAAGTTATGTCTACCAAGAGGTACATTTTCAATTACATAGTTTCCCTTTTCATCACTTGTTGTTCCTATACTTTTTCCCTCTATTTCAACTGTTGCGCCTATCAAAGGTTGTTTGGAGGTTTTATCTATGATCACACCACGTATTGTTTGGACTTTTTGACCGTATGTAAAGCTAGATACTAAAATTATACATGTGATTAATAAATATTTCATATGTTATGTTTTGTAGATATTGACACAATAATATGATAATAATCTTTTTTCTAACTAAAACGAAACAATTATTTTCTAGATGAAATACATTTTCTTAAAATCATAAATTTCCCACTTTTGACGTTGGTGTCCTATCGACATCAAACTACCTAAATAGGGCCTGCTGAAAAAAAATATAATCAATTAAATATCAATAAAATACTTTTAAATTTAAAAATTTACATGCAAGGTATTTAGTATCGCTTATTTATTTTCCTTGCATATGTTTACTGGATTTTCTTTTTCTTGGTCGGCCTTTAGGAATTTAGCGTTAAGAAATCTTGTAGTCAATCCGTTAAAAATTCTAAACTGTTTGAGCACTTTCTGCTTAATAAATTGGCTATGAAATAAATATAACCTAAAGTGATGATAGAAGCACTTTGGTTAAAGCGAGTTTTTAGAATTTAGGATTGAAGGAAAGATTTTATCTAAATTTCTAACAGCCTTGATTTTTTGGTTCTTTTGTATCAAGACAAAAGAACATAAGTATATGTTTGAAATGGGCTTGATGACTTTTTCAGTAAGCCCAAAATATCTATAATGAAAAATCATTTTAACTTAAAGTTGAAATTATAAACTTAAATACCAAAGCGTTTATGACTTCTTTATTTTCTTTTGGTACTCATCATGCATCCCTTCTCCATTCATGATTTTTTCTAAATACTTTTCTATTCTGCCAAGACGTGTTGCAGATTGCTTTGGTTGAGAAAAGAAGATGATGTAACCACGTTGTTTTCCTGGAGGTAAGGCATAGAAGGCGTCTTTAAATGCGGGTAATTCCTCAAATGTTTGTTCCAACTCTTCGGGGATAGGCTCTAAATTCTTTATAAAATTTACTTTGACACCACTTTCCTCTATCGCAATGGCCTCTTGTATGTATTCCTTTAAAATAGCTGTATGAGCTAATACTTGCTCTTCACCCGTAAAGCGAACGATCCGTGCAGATTGAACACTTGGACCTTGTTTTTCCAAAATTTGAGCAGGATCTTTGAGCAAAACACCTTTTAAAAAGCCAAGTGTTACACAGTCTTTCAGCGCTCCAATAATGACTACGTTTTTATCTAGATATGTATACACTGGAACACCCCACTTAATTTCTTCTTTCAAAGGAGTATCCAACATGATTTGACGCACATTTTCAAGTACCAACTGCCAGGTACGCACTTTACATTTGTCAGTGGCGTAATAGTCGCACCGACCACAACCATCAGCTATGTATAGATCAACTTGAGGATTTAGATTATGCATTTGAATCATATAAATTACAAATAACTTGGATAAAAGTATGTAAAATTGAAAGATTGACCAAGAACTGGCACCATTTTATGAAAAATTGGATATTAAAGTTTTAAAATAGATATTAAATAGTACCAATTTAAAAAAAATTATGAACTTTATATGACAACCAAAATTGCAATTCCTCAAGTCTAATAAGTGTATCACTATTGATATAATATTAGGTTCATTATCGAATATTTGCATCACAAAAATGATTCAAAAAATAACAATGGCAATGATCACCTAAGATTTTAATGCTAACAAACTTTCTAATCCATTTTAGCTCCTATTTTTTTAGAAATCAAATTCATTTTATTTTCAAATAGCTCTAATATTTGAAAATAAATTTGTAACTTGCTCTTTTAAATGTTTAAATAAATAAAGTAAAATTATGCAAAAAAATAAAAAACAATTTGGTGTTTGGATGGATACCCAACACGCAACAATAGTAGGAAGAGAAAATGTTGATGAAGGACCATTTGTAGTGATCGATCATATAAATAATCCGGGTTTCACTAGAGATTCAGACGAAAATGGCATGCACAACAAAGAAATCGGTTTAACTCAAAAGTTTTTTAAAGAAATTGCACATAAGATGCAAAATGTTGATGAAATTCACCTTACTGGAACTGGTAAGATACAGGAAGAGTTTATACACTTTTTAGCCGATACGCCCCAGTATAAAAATGCACATTCAAGTGAAAGTACCTCAAAAAAAATGAGTGATGACCAACTTATCGCTTTCATAACTAAACATTTTAACTCCTAAAGGTAATTTCTTGATACAAAAGCCTGAAAATTGTTTTCAGGCTTTATGGGATTACGCCTAATTAAAATATATACTTATAAGACATGTTTGGTATCATTCCAAGTTGATTACCCCACCCTTGTGTAAGTCCGTAAGAGAAGTCATTGACTCTATTAGTAAGGTTTTGTAAGTCTAATGAAAGTATATATTTTTGCCTTTGATACGAAATTCTGGTATCAATACGGTAATACACTTTTCCTTCATCATAGCTGAAATCACTTTGTACGATGGTATTTGTGCTGTTGGGGGTATAGATATATCTAAGGGATTTTCCTCTGCTTAAAAATCCAGCTGAGACAAATAATGTGCCCTTTTTTAATTGGAAATTTTTATAAATATTACCACTCAATAAATAATTCACATCATTGGTGCTTGACCCAAATCCATTTTCTGCACCTTGACCTTCGATGGTAAAGTCATTTTTTACTTGCGCTCTGAATATTGTTGTGTTGATGATCATTCCAGCATTTTTGCCTATTTTTGGTTTGATAGACCCACTCACTCCATAAGTTCTACCAGCAATAGCGCGCATAAACTCAAAGTCTGTAGGTAGTAAATTTAAGGATGCATCACCCCATACTTCGTCAAATGAAAATTGTGGATTTGAAATATTATTATAAAACAAACTTAAGGATGGCCTTAATTTTGAAAAAGTAGGAAACGACAATTCCGATTGCAGGTGTTTACTTTTAATATTTGAAGTGCTATCCATTAAGATCATTCCTCCCGGACCAATATTTTGATTGCTGAATGCTACCGACCAATTGATTTTGTCATTGACATAGCTGATGTTATATTTTTGAAGTAGTTTTAATTTTTTGTCACCGTTGTATTCATAGATGATGGGAATTTCGGCATAAACTTTCCACTGGTCATTCAATCTTTGAGTCCAGTTGGGATGTAAGCCTACGAGGCCATATCGATTAAAATTTTCTAAAGTGAAAATTGAAACAGAATTTTGATCTCGAATAAGAACATCAAGTCCAAAATTTCCATTAACTAATTTTGTTTTATGGTAGAATAGCTGATCTGTCGCATCGTCCCATCGCGAAGATATAGGTAAAACGGTCTTCTTATTTGAGAAATTGGTGGTGTGTTGGATTTTCCAATTTTCCTTTGTCCATTCAAGTTGATTGCTCAAAATGAAGGTGTTGCTCTTCCACATGTTTTCACCTTTGGTATTTGAATCATCTCCGTAAATGAAAAAAGTATTCCACTTAAGCGGTTTGGATCGATTAGAAAGTCCGACAACAATATCTTTGTAATTAATGACTTCTCCCCCAAAATCTACACCCATCAGTGCCAATAATCCTGTAAAGGAGTATCTAAGATTTGCCACTACATCTGTAGATCCTATTTTATGGTGGCCACCACCTTCGAGACCTATTAAACTCAATTGTGCATAGGTTTGTATACTGTCAGCAAGCCCAATGGATGCTGTACCTGAGAATTGATTACTCTCAAAACCCGATGACGAGGGAGATTTGTAAGAAAAATTATTTATGATTTGACCGCTCACGATGTTGACACCTCCGGCACTTGGAGAATATATATCAAAAGATGTACCCGCATTGCTTAGGTGATTCGGATTGACCACGTCACCACCGTTAATTTGCCATTTATTGTAGTGCGATGGCATGCCTTGAAAACTTATGGCATTGTTTTGATCATTGACCACAGTTATTCCCTGATTTTTGGATAAGAGTCGAGATGGATCATCAAAACTTCCCGCTATTTGCAAGAAATCGGCTCTTTTCATCTGAATCTCTCCCGTAGGGACAATTCTATCTGAGTAAAACCAGACCTCGTCTAACAGAACGGTAGATAAGTTCATGACAATTTGCATACAATCATCGGTCATTTGAAAGGGCATCAAGTCAATCGCTTTATATGATACATGACTTAAGGAGACCTTGAGGATTTGCGTAGTAGATTTATTAAAAAATATTTTACCGTCAGTATCTGTAACCCCTTCATAGTAAGCTTTACCACTTTCATCAAAGATTCGCACACTTACCAATTCAATGGGATTGCCTGTTTTGTTTTTGACTACTAAACACTGACTGTTCAAAATGGCTGTCTGAGCGATATAAACAAGAAATAAGGTTAAGATAGTACGCATAATTATTTTATTTCGAATATTTGTTGACAATTTCTAAAGTCCTCCTTATCGTTGGAGGCAATAATAATGGTTTTTTGTGCTTTTAGTGCTGCAACTTTATTAAAAAACCATGTTTTGGCTTGGGAATCAAGGTAAGAAGTGGGTTCGTCAAAAAGAATTAAATCTACATCTGTAATTAAAGCAAGTGCTAAAGCTACTTTTTGCTGCATACCACTGGAGAAGTTTTCAATGAATTTATCTCCTTGGTCTGTTAGTTCAGAAAAATCGATAAAATCATTATAATTATGAAGTGTTCGTTTAAACTTTGAATAATGGTCAAAAAGTTCTTTGGTGGTCATTCGTTGAGGCAAATCGATGTAAGGTGCTGCATAAGCAATGTGGGTATAAAGATCATTTCGTTCGATATTTTTGCCGTTAGCAGAGTAGGTGATGGTACCCTCTGAGGGAGACAAATATCCAGATATCATTTGCATTAGTGTAGATTTACCAGCCCCATTCCTTCCTGAAATACCCATGAAATGACAGTTTTCGAGTTCAAAGCTGACGTCTCTAACTACGAATTGAAAACCATAACGTTTGCCTAACTGATTAACACTGATTTTCATAGAATTAAGATAATTGTATTAAACATCAAACTGATCTTCGTCTTTAGAAAAACCTTTCATCAAGCCTCTTTCAGATGCCTTCACAAATTGAATAATTTCATTTTTAAAAATAGAATCTTCGATGGTCGATTCAATTTGATCTAGAGCCTTACTTAGGTTTTTATTTTTAACAAATAGAAAGGAGTAAATCTCATGAATTTTATTTATATCAACTTGGTTAAAACCTCTTCTTTCCAAGCCAATAGCGTTCACTCCAATATAAGAAAGTGGTTCTCTTGCTGCTTTCACATAAGGTGGTACGTCTCTTCTCACCAACGAACCTCCGCTTATCATGGCATGTTCGCCTATTTTGACAAATTGATGTACAGCACTTAAAGCACTAATGATGGCCCAATCACCAATTACTATATGTCCTGCTAAGTGAACAGAATTGGATAAAATCGCATTTTTGCCAATATGACAATCATGGGCTACATGCGAATATGCCATAATAAGTACATTATCATCAATAGAAGTGATACCTCTTTGTTTGGTACCTCTGTTTATCGTGCAATACTCACGAATGGTCACATTATTCCCTATAATTAGGAGAGAATACTCATTTTCGAATTTTAGATCTTGTGGAATACCACCTATGATGGCCCCGCTATGAATTTTGCAGTTGGATCCTATACGCGACCCATTTAAAATCACCACGTTCGGACCAATCCATGTATTATCACCAATCTCTACGTCACTTTCTATAGTGCAAAAAGCACCAATCTGAACATTGTGTCCAATGGTCGCTTTTTCATCTATATTTGACATATTAATTAGTGTATCCATGCTATACCCTACTACGATCTAAACGTTTCTTCTTACTATTTGTGCTGTCAGCTCACCTTCACTTACGATTTTATTGCCTACATAGGTTGTACCCATCATATGAATAATTCCTCTTCTTATAGGTGAAAGCAACTCCATTTTCAACAATAGTGTATCACCAGGAACTACTTTTGCTTTAAACTTCACATTATCGATTTTTAAGAAATATGTATCCCAATTGCTTGGGTCGGGCACTGAAGACAAAGCTAAAATACCTCCAGTTTGGGCTAAAGCCTCTAACTGCAATACCCCAGGGAAGACTGGATTACCAGGAAAATGGCCTAGGAAGAATGTTTCGTTAATTGTGACATTTTTGACACCAACTACATGGCTATCAGACTTTTCAATGATTTTATCTACCAAAAGGAAAGGGTATCTATGAGGCAACATACTTTTTATGCCTTCTACATCAAGAATTGGAGGTAAATCAGGATCGTAAGTTGGTTTGCCTTTCAACTTTTTTTGTTCCATTACCCTTTTTTTCAACAATCGGGTAAAGTCATTATTGATCTTATGACCAGGCTTGATGGCTATGATTTTGCCCTGGATTGATTTGCCAAGGAGGGCTAAATCACCAATTAAATCAAGTAGTTTATGTCGAGCCAACTCATTTTGAAACAAGAGTTCGGTATTATTAATCAGTCCATTTTTGTTAATGGTGTGTTTGCCCAACTTAAATCTATCTGTGAGTTGATCAAGATCTTCTTGAGTCATTCCTTTTTCTGCGATCACTAAGGCATTGGATAAATCACCACCTTTTATCAAATCATTTTCAAAAAGATGTACAAGTTCGTTGGTAAAAACAAATGTCCTGCATGAAGCCAATTCTGTATCAAAAGCCTCTAAACCATGAATGCCTGCACTTTGCTCAGAGACCGCAGCTCCTGGAAAATCTATCATCACATGCAATTCAAATTGATCACTTGGCATGGCGATAATCTCTGATCCTGAGACTAAATCTCTCACTGTGATGGTCTCGTCTATCACGATGATTTCCTTTTCTTCTTCTAAATCTTTGATTCCAGCTTGCTTTATCAAATCAACATAAACAGAAGCGCTACCATCAAATATAGGCAATTCCTCTCCCGACACTTCCACAATTAAACAATCAATACTGTGAGCGAACAAAGCTGCCATAAGATGCTCCACTGTAGAAATTGAAGTGCCTTCTGAAGATATTGTGGTGCTTCTAGAAGTCTTGGTAACATTATTAGGGTCTGCATTGATGGTTACAGGAGTTTCGAGATCGATTCTTTTAAATTTCACTCCTAAACTTTCAGAAGGTATCAGTTTTAGACTTATGTTTTTACCACTGTGAAGACCAATTCCATTAATGGTTACTTCGTTAATTATTGTTTTCCTTTTCATTGTTTTTTCGTTAGACTAATTTATCAAAAGTATTTAATGCAACTAGCATCCTATAAAATTATATCAAATTTAATCAATTATTGTCATTTAAGTACTTGTTTTAACAAATCAATTTCTTTTTCCAAATTCCTTAATTTTTCGACCATTTGGTCTAAGTTTTTAAAATAAGCATAAGATTTAAGGTATTTTTGGTAATCAATAGCAGGATACCCATACAGTTTTTTACCCTTTTCAGTAATTGAAGAAGAAACGCCAGATTTTGCCTGTATTAATGTTTTGTCCGCTATCGAGATATGCCCCGCAATACCAACTTGGCCACCAATTAAGCAATTTTTGCCTACCTTCGTACTTCCCGCGATACCCGTCTGTGCAGCTATTGCAGTATGCGCTCCGACTTGTACATTATGAGCAATTTGGATCAAGTTATCCATTTTCACACCCTGTCTAATGATTGTAGATCCAATAGATGCACGATCTATGACTGAATTTGCACCAATTTCGACATCATCCTCTATGATTACGTTGCCTACATGTGGTATTTTCTTAAAAGTGCCGTCGGGTTGAGGTATAAAACCAAAACCATCGCTACCAATCACACTATTTGCATGAATGATACAAGAATTTCCAATGATCGAATTAGCATAAATTACTGCACCAGGATAAATGATGCAATTATTACCTATTCTAACGTTAGCACCTACTACTACATGGTTATGAATTGCGGTATTATTTCCTACTTTCACATCTTTTGCTAGGGTAACATAATGACCAATATAGTTTTCAGTTCCTAGTGTTACGCTTTCACATATTACGGCTGATTTTTCGATTCTAGGGGAAATCTTATCAATATTATTAAAATAATCCAACACTATACTCATAGCCAAATTTACATTTTGGACCTTGAGATAGGTTGTATTTAAACTTGTCAATGGAACAAAATCTTCATTTATTATGATAGCAGAAGCTTGGGTAGTATATAAATGGTTTTCGTACCTTGCATTTGATAAAAAGGTGATGGTACCTTTTACAGCTTCTTCAATAACCGCAGGCGCTACTATTTCAATATTAGAATCTCCTTCTACATTCCCATTTATTAAATTAGCAATTTCACCAACAGTAATTTTCATGAGACAAAGATATGAAATGGACTTTAAAAAAAATATTGATTATCGTTATTTCGAAATTTTAAGTTGAACATGATAACTAAAATAATGGCAAATATCAGCCCTGAAAATCTATTTTGAGATAACTAAAATCTATTTTTGTTGTTAAAAAGAAGACGATAATTATAAAAGATAAAAATCTAAAATAGTAAAAAAACATATGTACAAAAGTCTAAGAGATGTTGTAAAAGATCTAGAAAGCCATAAAAAACTAGTAAGAATCAAAACACAAGTCAGTGGCAATTTAGAGGCTGCCGAGATACACCGGAGGATATTTGATGCAAAAGGTCCTGCTATCCTTTTCGAGAATATAGAAGGTAGCCCTTTTCAAGCTATGTCAAATATTTATGGTACTTATGAACGTACTGATTTTCTCTTTAGAAAAACGATGGATAAAGTCAAAAAAGTCATAGAAATTAAGGCTGATCCAACTCGTTTATTAAAAAACCCGTTAAGGTATCTTGGGGCACCTTTCACTGCATTAACAGCTTTACCAAGAAAGTCATTTTTCACCCCCCCAATCACCTACGGCAAAACGACCATTTCTAAATTACCTTTGATAAAGTCATGGCCTATGGATGGTGGTGCTTTTGTAACGCTGCCACAAGTTTGCACCCTACCCCCTAACACTAAAAGCGTCATGAAATCCAACATTGGGATGTATCGAATCCAACTCAATGGCAATGATTATGAAACAGACAAAGAGATTGGTCTTCATTATCAACTGCATCGTGGTATTGGCAATCATCACCAAATGTATAATAACTCTGAAGAAGACTTCAAATGCAGTGTTTTCATAGGCGGACCTCCCTCTCATGCTTTTTCTGCGATTATGCCGCTGCCAGAAAATCTATCTGAAGTTACATTTGCTGGTTTATTAGGTGGAAGAGCATTTAGATATCATTTTGATGAGTTAGGATTTTTATTGAGCAGTGATGCCGATTTTGTGATAACGGGTACGGTCGTAAAAGACGAAACCAAGTCAGAGGGGCCATTTGGCGATCATCTAGGGTACTATAGCTTAGCGCACCAGTTTCCATACATGAAAGTCAGTAATGTCTATCATAAGAAAGATCCTATATGGCAATTCTCAGTTGTTGGTAGGCCACCACAAGAGGATTCAAGTTTTGGATATTTGATCCATCAATTGGTCAAGGAACTCACCGGGGGAGAATTTCCAGGATTAAATTCTATTCATGCGGTTGATGCGGCTGGTGTCCACCCTCTCCTATTGGCAGTTGGTCAAGAAAGGTATATGCCTTTCAGAGATCGAAAACCAGAAGAAATACTCACCATTGCCAACAGAATTATAGGTTCAGGTCAGACGTCTTTAGCAAAATATTTGATCATTGCAGCTCAAGATGACGACCTTTCGCTTGATGCACACCATATAGAAGATATGTTTGATCATGTATTGTCAAGAGTAGATTGGCGAAGAGATTTACATTTTCAGACCAATACGACGATTGATACATTGGATTATTCAGGAGATGGTTGGAATACGGGTTCTAAATTAGTGATAGCATGTAGAGGAGAAAAACTTAGAAATCTAGGCACAGAACTTCCTAGCATCAGTAGTAATGATACGATAAAATATTGCAAAATAGCTCGGCCTGGTGTATTAGCGATCCAGACCAATAAATGGGTGAGTTATGAGCAGTCACAAAGAGAAGTCAATGATTTAGCTAATTTTCTAAAAACTTGGAACTTAAAAGAATTTCCATTGATTGTGCTATGTGATGATGCTGACTTCCTTGGAGAAACACTGAATAACTTCCTATGGGTTACCTTCACAAGATCTAATCCTTCTCATGACGTATATGGTATTGATAGCTTTTATCAAAATAAACATTGGGGCTGTAAAGGTTCGCTGATTATTGATGCTAGACTTAAAAAACACCATGCACCTGAGTTGGTTATTGATCAGGCAGTAAGCAAAAAGGTTGACCAGCTGTTTAGTAAGGGAGGGGAATTGTATGGGGTGGTTTAGGAAGGTATAGAATTGCATAGAAATGGCATAGAATTGCATAGATTGCATAGAATCGCATAGATTGCATAGGATCGCATAGATTGCAAAGATTGCATAGAAAGGGGATAGAATTACATAGAAATGGCATAGAATTACATAGGTTGCATAGATTGCATAGCAGGGGCATAGAATGTTAAGTTGATTATAAATAAGGTGAATTGAAAATTAATTAAGTAAAGTAAAGTGGCGAAATTTAGATTTGAGGATTTAGATACTAGGAAAATGGCAATAGAGATTGGGATGCAGCTAATCGATATTTCTGATATGCTGGAGGAGAAAAACTTTGGCGATTTGCTGATCAGACAAGAGGGATTGCAATGAGTATCTCAAATAATATCGCAGAAAGTACTGGCACAAATAAAATAGGCGAACAACAGCAACTCCTGCGGTATGCTAGACGAGAATGTTTTGAAGCTGTAAATATTTTGATAATTTCCAATAAAAGAGATTGAGTCCTAGAAACCACATTAAATGAGTTAAAAGAAAAACTAGATATTTTAAGTAGAAAAATATTTAATTATTCTAGCAGCCTTGAAAAATAGCCTTTTATAGTTTACATATATTTAAAGACCCATTAATGCTTTCTTGGCCTTTGCAACCTATGCAATCTGTACAATCTATGCCCTATGCAATCTATGCCCTGTACCCCCTTTGCAACCCATGCCCTTTGCCACCTATGCCCTATGCAACCTATGCCCTATGCAATCTATGCTCCCTGCCATCTATGCCCTATGCAACCTATGCCCTATGCAATCTATAATCACCCAAATTGCTTCGGTTTCCTACCCAAATTTGCGAGATCAACTATCTCCTTAATCCTATTTTGTCTAGTTTCGGCTCGCTTAGCTAAGACTAACCACTGTAGTATGTTTCGTTTATTTGACCTACTAAGGTTGATGAAATAATCTTTGGCAAGCGGATTCTTATCTAATTCTATTGATAGATCTTGGGGAATAATTAGCGATTCAGCATCGTCAAGAATAAACCATGATCCATTTTCTTTTGCAATCTGAATGATATCCAACCCCGCTTGTGACATTAGACCTTCCGATGTTAATCGCTCTATTTTATTTTTATTAATTTTAGACCATACACTTTTGGGTTTTCGCTTAGAAAAAAATTGCATATATTTTTCATCATCTATTGGTTTTGATTTGCTATCTATCCAACCAAAACAAAGGGCTTGATCAACTGCCTCATTGTATTCAATTGATGGAATTTTTGACTTTTTTTTATAATAAATAAGCCAAATAGAGTTCTTAATACTATGATTTTCCTCAAGCCATTTTCGCCATTCTTGACTGTTTTGCGGGGAGAAAGTCTCTATATCTTTTTCCATTTAGAAGAAAAATTGAGAAAATTTATAAATAACTAATCATGTTATCACAAATAAAAAATTTAATAATAACCTAAATAATTCTGAGGACTTATAGCCATCAATTCTTCTTTTATTACATCTGAGACAGCCAAATTTTGTATAAAATACTGAATATCTTCTTTAGTAATTGAGGTTTTACCACGAGTGAGCTCTTTGAGGGCTTCGTACGGTTTGGGGTAATGCTCGCGTCGGAGTATATTTTGTATGGCTTCTGCTACGACAGCCCAATTTTGTTCGAGGTCATCGTCCATTTTCTGGGCATTCAATTGCAACTTACTTAAGCCTTTAATAAGTGAAGATAATGAAATCAAAGTATGCGCAAATGGAACACCTATATTTCTCAAAACTGTACTATCTGTAAGATCTCTTTGCAAACGCGAGATGGGCAATTTATTTGCTAGATGATCAAAAATTGAATTGGCCATTCCTAGATTTCCTTCTGCATTTTCAAAATCAATGGGATTGACTTTATGGGGCATTGCACTTGAACCTACTTCGTCCTTTACTACTTTTTGTTTAAAATAATCCATGGAAATGTATGTCCAAATATCTCTAGATAGGTCGATCAAAATTGTATTAAATCGCATATAAGCATGACACAAAGCTGCCAATTGATCATAATGTTCGATTTGGGTAGTCTTTTGTAGTCTTTCTAACCCTAGGGATTGAACAAACTTGTTGGCAAATTTGATCCAATCTTCGTTGGGAAACGTCACTTTATGTGCATTTAAATTGCCTGTAGCTCCTCCAAATTTTGCTTTAAATCCGATAGAATTAATCGTATTGACTTGAGTTTTTAAGCGCTCTACGAAAACTGCAAATTCTTTACCCAGTGTCGTAGGAGAAGCAGCTTGTCCGTGGGTTCGGGCCAACATAGGTATACCTTCATATTCTATCACTAATTGCTCTAGTCGGTCAATGAGTCCATTGATTTGAGGTATCATAACCCTTTCTGATGCATGCTTAATCATCAAAGGGAAAGAAGTATTATTGATATCTTGAGAGGTTAAGCCAAAGTGGATAAACTCCATGTACTCCGTTAGGCCCAGCCTTTCAAAATGGTCTTTGATAAAATATTCTACTGCCTTTACATCGTGATTGGTCGTTTTTTCAATTTCTTTAATTTTTTCGGCATCAGAAATAGAAAAGTTATTGATAATATTATCCAGATAAACCAAATTTTTTGAATCGACACCTGCTAATTGAGGCAAATCTAAATCAACTAAGGCTTTAAAATATTCGATTTCAACGTACACACGATATTTTATCAATGCAAACTCTGAAAAATACACGCTTAGTTCATTTGTTTTAGATGCGTATCTACCGTCAATGGGTGAAATTGCTAAAAGCATATTAATGTGTTTGTTCTTTAATTTTTAATAAATTTTGGTATTCCATTTGGCGTTTTAAGTAAAAATAAGTCTCTACTTGCGCTCGGACGGCAAGGTCAGCATCCGTTTTGACATATTGGTTATTTTTCTTTGAATCAATGATCCTAGCTTTGATGTTGTCATTCATTTGTATCCTCATGGTTGTATTGACAATCTTGATGATCTCTGGTGACAAAATAGGTACTAAAGTTTCGATCCGATGGTGTAGATTTCTTACCATCCAATCTGCAGATGAAAAGAAAATTTCACGGTTTCCATCATTTTCAAAAGAAAAAATACGGGCATGTTCTAAAAAACGATCAACGATTGACCGTGCTTCTATATTTTCTGATAATCCTTTTATACCTGGTATCAGACTACATGCTCCTCTAATGATCAATTGTATTTTAACACCAGCACTGCTTGCCTCATAAAGTAAATCAATCATTTCAGTATCTTCCAGCGTATTCATCTTCAGTAAGCATGAAGCACTTTTACCATCTTGAGCATTCTTAATTTCGCGCTTTACTAATTTGATAAACTTTTCTTTAAGATTAAATGTACCAACACCTAGTAAATCAAACGGCTTGCTTGGATTTTGCTTCGTTTCTAAATAGGAAAAGAGTCTGGCGGCTTCACTATTTAATTTTTCATTAGCTGTAAAAATTCCGATATCACTGTATATTTTCGCTGTACCTTCATGAAAATTTCCAGTGCTATAATAAGCAAAAAACTTTGGAATACCCTCCTCGCTCTTTCTAATTAAGGCCAACTTAGAATGAACCTTGAGTCCTGGCATAGAGTAATAAACACTTACACCCGCCTTTTCTAAAAATTCTCCCCATTTTAAATTGGCTTCTTCATCAAATCGTGCCTTGAGCTCTATAAAAGCACTTACTTGCTTACCATTTTTTACAGCAGTTTTGAGTGCCTCCATGATTTTGCTTTTACTTGCAACTCTGTACTGTACGATTTTGATATGGGTCACCGTAGGGTCAATTGCTGCGTCTTCAAAAAACTTTATCACACTGTCATACGAGTGGTAAGGGACATGGATTAAATAATCCTTTTCTGCAATTTTCTCAAAAATATTATCCGCTTCTTCTAAATCTGTAATAGAGATAGGTGGCAATTCTGGGTCTTTTAATTGTGTTAAACCGAAATCTGGAAATTTAAAAAAATCTGAATTATTATGATATCGACCTTCTGGAAGCAAATCATAACTCGACAATTCAAATACATTCATAAAATATTCCAACATTTTCCTTGGCATCGTACGGTCATATACCAACCTTGATGCTGGACCAACATTTCGCTTTAATAAGCTATTTCTTAGTTTTTTAATAAAATCTCGACTATCTTCATCTTCCTCTAAATACAACTCTGCATCTCTTGTTAATTTTATAGAAAATGAATCAATAATATCATATCCTGGAAAAATGGAGGTAATATTATGCCTTACCAAATCACCTAATAGTATTACTTCATGCACATTTGACTTCTTAGAAGGAAGAACTAAGAATCTAGGTACAAAATCCGAAGGCACCTTTACAATAGCATATTCAGTGGCTTTTGTTTCTTTTTCTCTTAAGTATAATGCAAGATACAATGCACCATTATTTAAGAAAGGCTTTACTTTTTTACCCATAAGGACGATGGGCTGAATGTAAGGTATAACTAAATCATTAAAGTAAGTTTCAATAAATTCGAGCTGTTCGGCATTAAGCGCAGCACGTCTTAGGATGGTGATGTTATGTTTTGCTAATTCAGGGACTATTTGACTCTCGAAGATAAGTGAAAACTCTTCTTGTTGCTCATTGACCGTTTTTAAAATTTCATCCAATACTTTTGAAGGATCATTGCCTAATTCTTTTTGGGCCTTTTTACCCATTCTGACCAAATTTCTGTGCCCTGCTACCCTTACCCTAAAGAACTCTTCAAGATTTGAGGAATAAATTGCGATGAATTTAAGTCTTTCTAACAAGGGTACAGACTTATCTTTAGCTTCTTGTAGAACCCGATAATTAAAATCTAGCCAACTTATATCTCGGTGAATGTATGGATTCATAGCTTGTATTATTGTTTACAAAGGTAATAAAGACGTGGGAATCATTTGTTTTATTATATTAAATATTTATTATAAATGACATTAAATTAGATTGACCACAATTATTATATTACAAAAGCAAATAAGTTTTGTGCTTTAAACAGCTAGTAATATGTGAAAAAAAAAGTTTTTAATTTCTCCCTATTAGCTTTACAGCACATAAATTGTCAGTTTAATATCTCTTAAAATAGTTTATCTTTGTGTTAAATTTAGTGCTTTAATGCAAAAATATCCAATTGGCATACAAGATTTTAGAAAGTTGATAGAAGGTGATTTTGTTTATGTTGACAAGACTCCATACATTCAGCGACTTACAAATGAAGCTGGTATTTATTTCTTATCAAGACCCCGTCGATTTGGAAAATCTCTTTTAATTTCGACCATTGATGAATTATTCAAAGGGAGTAAGGAGCTTTTTAAAGGTACTTTTATTTATGACGAATGGGATTGGTCAGTTACAAATCCGGTAATACGACTATCATTTAGCAATATTGGGGAAAAAACGATTGGGCTAGAAAATGCGATACATTTTGCATTGGATGAAATTGCACTTAATTTTGGTATAAATATATCTCATACAGCTTTTGATCAAAAATTTAAAGAACTAATTCGAAATCTTGATCAAAAATTTGGTAAAGTTGTCATACTTATTGATGAATATGACAAACCTATCATAGATTACCTTGGTGAAGATGATGGTAAAGCTGAAATGAATAGAGCTTTATTAAAAAGTTTTTATTCCGTTCTCAAAGATTTAGATGGTTCAATAAGATTACTTTTTATTACAGGGGTTTCTAAGTTTTCGAAGGTTAGTATTTTTTCAGATCTCAATCATCTCAAAGACATTTCTGTACACTCCAATTATGGAGGAATTTGTGGTATAACCGAAAATGAACTCACCTCTTATTTTAAAGAGGAATTGAAAGAACTTGATGTACACCAAATAAAACAGTGGTACAATGGCTATACTTGGGATCGTAAAATTAGGATTTATAACCCTTTTTCGCTTTTGAATTATTTCGACACAAAAGAATTTTATAATTATTGGTATCAGACTGGTCATCCAGCATTTTTGGGAAAACTTCTAAAAAAGGAAGAAACCTACGATATCGAAAATTTCAAAGCAAAAGTCTCTTCATTAGATAGCTATAATATTAACGATCTAGATTATAAAGTTTTATTGTATCAGACTGGATATATTACATTCGGAGATGAAGTAGGGCCAGGTTACTATCAAATGCGCTTCCCAAATAAAGAAGTTGAAGACTCATTTAATGAGTTTCTGTGGAGAACATATAGAGAAAGTCCAGCCCAAGACCCAGCTTCCTTATTGTTATCACTTCATAAGGCCTTCAAAACTCACGACTTTAAAGCATTAAGAGAACAGCTTAATATCCTCTTTTCTACTCTCCCTTACGACTTTATGGCAAAGGAAAAAGAAGTTATATTTCATGCCATCATCCACCTGACTTTTTCTTTAATGGGTGAGTTTGTTTTGAGTGAAGTTCATACACACAAAGGTCGGTGCGATGCCTTGGTTATAAATGACAATAGCATCTATTGCTTTGAGTTCAAATTAGGTAAGTCAGCTCACGAAGCATTGAATCAAATACACGAAAAAGGATATCTCCATCCATTTAAGGGATCAGGTAAAAAATTATTTGCTATCGGTGTAAATTACAATAAAGAATCGAAAGAGATTGATGGGTTTGAGTGGGAGGAGGTGTAGGTCAAAATTTTCGAGATAAGAGATCACATAGCTAGTAAAGTTGTGAGAATTTACCCTGTCCTTTTCGCCTTAATCTCCAAATACTTATTGATCACATTAATATTTAGGTTTTCTGGTTTGGTAAATATACATTGAATGCCTCGTTTTTTCAGTAATATCTCAATGGCATATCTTTCATAATAGATTTTTTGGGCTATAGCAGTGGTGTATACTTGTTCTAGTTGGTAGGTATTTTGCTCCTCAATACTTTGTTCTAATTCGGTATTGATAAAATTGATCAGTACCAAAACGTGGTTTTTGTTAATCATTTCGATAAAACGGATATTTCTTTCAACCTCTACTAAGTTTTCAAAATTGGTATACAAAAAGATGATACTTCTCCTACTTACTTTTCTATGCAAAGTATTGTTTAAGAGTTCGAAATTATGTTCTGAAAAGTTAGTTTTTTGAGCATAAAGATACTCCATTATGAGTTGCAGCTGGTTGGTTTTTGAGTCAGATTTGAAGAACGTGTCGATGTTTTTAGAAAAGGTTATCAATCCTGCTTTGTCAGATTTCTGGAGTACCATATTGCTGATTACCAAAGCACTATTTATCGCGTAATCTAGTAAAGAAAGGCCGTTAAAGGGCATCTCCATGGTGCGGCCCTTATCGATGATGCTGATTACTTCTTGTGATCTTGTATCTTGAAATTGATTGACCATCAATGTATTGGTTCTAGAAGTTGCTTTCCAATTTATGGATTTCATATTATCCCCCTGCTGGTAGTTTCTGATCAATTCAAATTCATCATTTTCTCCTATTGTTCTGATTTTTTTGAGACCTACAAGATGGCTTGCCCTTTTCAAAGTGTAAAGACTATACTTTTTCATTTGGAGAATGCTGGGCACCACTTTGATGGTCTCATTGGCTATGAAATCCTTTCTAATTTCCATTAATTGCGTAGTTGGGCGTGATATGTATGCTATCATATTCTTAAACTCAAATTGGCCTCTGAGTTTAGGACAAATTTGGTGTTGCGCCTCAAGATCACTTTGCTCTCCAAGGTAATAGCTACCGATGGCTTGTCTTTGCTGCAACTGCTCAGGAAACTCGTCAAAAAGAGTGATTTTAACTACTTGACTGGATTTGTTTTCTAGAAAATATTTTATCTGGTAGTCATCCCCCAATGATAATTTTGGATGTAAAGCCCTAGATATATGGATTTTGGGCAATAGTTGATATAATTTTACCACTTCATAGACACATAATCCCAATAGAATGATCAGAGTACCTACCGCCATATAGTACAAAAATGAAAACAAAGTAGACATTGCGAAAAGTATTCCAACTATCGCAATGATGTAATAAAACCTATCCTTGATGTAAATTCTTTTCACGGATTTTAAGATTATCTCGGTACTTCTACTGTTTTTACGATGTCATTTATCACGGTATACGGGGTTTTACCCGAGATCTCTGCTTCGGGTGTAAGGATGATTCTGTGTCCCAAAATAAGTGGGAGTAAATACTGAATATCATCGGGGATTACAAAACTCCTTCCTCTCAAAATAGCAGCCATTTTCACCGTTTTTAGGATAGCTAAAGATGCTCTTGGTGAGGCTCCTAGGTAAATATCTGGGTGATTCCTCGTCTCGTGAACTAACTTTACTATGTAATGGAGTAAATCATTACTTACTTCTATTTCCTTCGTTTTGACTTGCAAATATCTCAAATCATCCACATTAAGTATCGCATTTACTTCAGAAAGATCTACTTTACCTAACTCAGATTTGAATCGCTCTAAAATCATCAATTCATTTTCAAATGATGGATAGTTGATAATAATTTTCATAAGAAAGCGGTCTAACTGAGCCTCGGGAAGACTGTAGGTACCCTCCTGCTCAACTGGGTTTTGCGTAGCCACCACGATATAAGGAAACTTCATTTGATAGGTTTTCCCATCATAAGATATTTGTTTTTCTTCCATTACTTCGAAGAGTGCGGATTGGGTTTTAGCGGGAGATCGATTGATTTCATCGATTAATATGACATTAGAAAATACTGGTCCCCTTTTAAATGTAAATTGTCCGTCAGATGGATTAAAAATAGAGGTACCAATGATATCCGATGGCATCAAGTCTGGAGTAAACTGAATTCTAGAAAATTCTGAGTCAATCGTTTTTGCAAATGTCTTAGCCACCAATGTTTTGGCAACCCCTGGTACACCTTCTAATAAAATATGACCTTCACAAACCAAACAAATCAACATCAGTTCTACGATATCGTCTTGGCCTACGACTATTTTTCGACATTCTGCCATCACTTGCGCTAGTTTTTCACGCAACTCATTGTATTCATTTTCTTCAGTGAAAGGCGAAACACTTTGTTCAATTTCTTCAGTTTCCGGAATATCTACGATTTCTTCATTTGGCGTTATTTCTATAGCTTGTCCATCTTCCGGCACTAAAACATTATCTTCTTCTATCATGTGCTTGATTTTTAAAATTTGCAATTTTATTATTTAATGTGATAAGCATCACTTCATCAAAATCATTGGTTTTTACCAGTCTATCAAAGTCGCTGTATATGGATTTTATCAAAACTATGTCAACTTTAGTTTTCTTGGAGAGCAAATCTAAGCTGTAATCTTTTAGGTTGTAGTGAAAATGAATGTAGTCCTCAAAATTTTTCTGAATCTGGTGTATCAATTTGCGCGGCTGTTTCTGACTTTGATATAATCTGGCTAAGATACCTACATATCCTAAGGTAGTATTCTTCTTATTCACCATCAATTTGATAGGCCGCATCCTACGTTTAAAACCAAAAAGTATATAAACCAATAATGCTCCCAATAAAGTAAAATATGCGGCTCGAAATCCCCTATTTTCCAATAAGACACTAAACTTGCTTTGATCGCCAATTACTATATTATTTTCATTCCATATGATGACTTTCTTTGCTTTGACCCTTGAAAAAACGTAGTTAAAATGATCCAGATATAGCTTGGAATTTAGCGCACTCAAATTGGTAAAAAGTCTTGGTAGAGTATGAACTATCAGTTTACCCTTTTTCATAGGCAATTCTAAGGCAATAAGATTGGAGTCGGACGTGATCAACTTTTCATAATAAATCTCAAACAATGAATCTGATTCTAGATCATCTTCAATATAGTCTTCTTCATCGTATTCATCATAATCATCATCTTCAAAAGTATCTGTCGCATCTTCACTTACTGCTACCGAATCACTTTCTTGGTAATTATACAGTGTATCACTATCTAATTCAAGCGAGTCTTGATTTAATAAAGTGTCTGCCCCAGTGAGCGCTTCAGAGACTTCTTCGTTGTAAACACGCAAAGTCAATTTTGATTGGGTGTAAGTAATCATTGTATCTATGAAGGTATTTACCTCTTTATTAATGGTTGATAAGTTTAGTTTGATAGATAATGTATCTTTGTATCTATAATTCCTGCTTTTAGTATAGATAGAAAAGGAATCGGCATACATGTAAACATCCTCTGAAGCAATGATAACTTGAAGTCCTTTTTCGATCAAACTGGTTAAATCGTCATTACTAGGTTCGTACTTATCTCCAAACCTGATCAGTAAGGTGTTTTCAGCTGATATACTATCTAATATGTTTAGAGAATTTACGACTTTAATATTTTCTCCTCCGTATATCTTTTCTAGCGATTTAGACAGGACTGATAAGCCTAGAGGATTTTCAGATTTGACGTTATATTTTTGCCTGGATGTCATTGGAAGTTCTTTGACAATCTCTAGATTTACTACAAGCAAAATAATAATCCCAACGATGGTTAAAAGCAATATCAACCTATCTTTACTCATAGCTCATCATTAAATTTGTCATAATAAAAAGCTAACGATTGGTATTGGTCACTGTCTGGAATTGTCTTACCATACCATATTTGATCAAAATTGTATGCTATTGATTTAAAGGATTCTTTGTGTAGGTCAGGAATTTCTTTAATGTAGTTTCTATTTGTTTTATATTTATTCCATCTAATAAACTTTTTCTTCTCTAAAGTCTGCAAAATTATTAAAAACTTGATACGCAAGGCGAGTCGATAATTTTCTTCTGATAACGCACTTTCCAATAGTTGATGTAGGTTGACTTCGCTGATATCATCTATATCAAGGTCATCTCCCGTATTTTTATTAGTTTTCCCCTCTTTTTTTATACTCTGATTCACCACTATTAGAATAATAAAAAGTACTGCACATGCTATAATGATATACTGTATCAATGTCATATCCATTTTGTTAGATTCAAATTCTATAGGTTCTCTTCTTTTAAATCTAACTTTTGCTTTTTTGTCAAGAAAATTTAGCTCCTTTTTACTTTCCTCCAATTGTTGCGCAGTAATTAATTTTTCATTTTGAATGGTAGTGGTATCCGCTTTTACAAGAAAAGAAAGGAGCAAAAGATGGCCAATTATAGAAAGTGTCATTACCTTTTTGTACCTAAACAAAGGAAACCATAATGCTAAACATTTTTTACAAAAAGGCAAGATTCTCAATTTTTCCTAAATTAAATATTTAATAAATCTCGTTCGGTGAAATCTTTTACCTTTTGTTTTACATCATCTCCATAATATTCATTTTGAACCTTTTGTACATTATAATAATATAAATATATAGCAATTGGCATCAATAATAAAATCGTAATACGCTCTAAAATAGCTTCTATGTAAATAGTTCCGAGGGCTGCGTTTCCAAAAATATTTTCAAAACTAACTGTGGTTTTGATGAGACTTATTAAAATCTGGCAGAACATCGAAAACAAAAATCCAATCAATAAAACAATTAACATCATGGTAAGAAATCGATGAAAATTATTAATCAACTTTTTAAATGTGTTTTGAATGGAATTTACTCCTTTTCGGCCTGATTCAAATAGGTAAATTGCGATAAATGGCAGAGTGATGAAAACAATCAAAAGATCATCAACGTATTCATTGGGTATGATATAAGAAGGAGACACAATTACCAAGGCAAACAATAAGAAAAGGGGAATAGATGTTGCTTCGATTTTCAACTTAGAATTTTCGCTTCTTTGAAACATCAACGCATATCTCATAATATACAATCCTATAAATGCAATGAGCACGTCAGATAAAAATAAAAACATGCTAGGCAAATTTAGGTTAAAAAAACTAAAATCAACATTGATGATATCCATTTCATCTTTATAGGTATCGATGTAGTGATACAAAATCAATGAAAAAACTAGAAGTGCGGGAAAAACCAATGTACTAAAAATCCTTCCGAAATTATCACCAAAATGTATGAATCCTTGTTTTAAATAAGATGAATTTTGATTTAAATTTTCTAGCTCTGCCGTATTGACGATTTCATTGACTTCGTGGTCGGTCATGGCAAGTTCGTTAAATTGACTGTATCTATAGGGTAAAATTAGATAAATATATACCATAAAAAATAAAGACGACCCGATAATTCCTACTTTCACTAAGTCGGGTAAGTCTGTCATCCTGGTCAAGAATCCTTCAAAAAAACCTGCAATGATTAAAAGTGGTACTGTGCTCAAAATGACAATGAGAGACCTTCGAGCTCCAATTTTTAAACTTTCTATTCTGGTGTAGGTCCCAGGATTTGCCACGTGACTACCTAAGATTAACCCTGCTGCACCCGCCACAATAATGGATAAAATCTCGATGGTCCCATGAACCCAAATGGTGAGCAGCGAAGGTAACAATAACCCTTTTGTGTAGAAAAAAGTCTGAAAAGCACCAACCATTATACCATTATTGATCAAAATGATTATGGTACCAAGGCCTGCAAAAACCCCCAAAACATATGCAAGAAAAGAAACTCTGACATTGTTAAAGGTAATTTGCAAAAACATATCTGATTGTTCTGTACCCTTGTAGACCGCAAAAGGGTCATCGTTTTTTATGTTTTCTTCTGTCATCCCAATGTAGCGAGGACCTAAAATTTGGACAACATATTCTTTCTTTTGTAAAGTACTGTACGAACCCACAAACATCGAAAGCACAAAAACAAGCATTGAAATGACAAAATAATTTTTGTTTCTTAAAATTTCTCTTGGCAAGGTACGCTGATAAAACCTTTTGAATGAACCAAATAGATCAAATTTCGACTTGGTGCGCATTTGATCAAAGACTTGAGCCACCAAGTTATTGAGATACCATCTTACATTTCTTTTTGGGTAGTAAGTTTGGGCATACGACAAATCTCCTGAAACTTTCACAAACAATTGGTGCAACCGTTCTGCGTCCCGATTAGTATCTTGTAAGAGAGCGGACAGCTTTTTCCAATCTTCTTTATTGTTTTCTATAAATTGCCGTTCAGTCATATAAGAATGGTAAATATTTTAAGTAGAAAGGATAAAAATACGGTAATGTCATCATAAATAAACAAATTATTCTTGTAATTTTACAAAATATTCAGTTCTTATGGCAAAAGAAAGTATATTTTTCAACAGTAGTTTTAATATCAATCTGAGTTATCCAAAGGCTAGCCTTTTATTTAGAATATTAGCATTTGGCATTGACTTCATTATTGTGGTTATATTAATGATTATTTTTTACTTTCTCTTAGGTGACAATTTTATTACCTCTGTGATAGGTATCGTACTTTTTAGCTTTTGGAATTTGTTTTTTGAAATTCTCTTCAACGGACAAAGTATTGGTAAATTAGCCCTGGGCTTAAGAATTATTACCCTTCAAGGTGAAAACCCAAGCATAAAGGCATTGATTCTTAGATGGGCTTTCAAAGTTTTAGACATTCTAATTTGTTTAGGAATAGGTGCTATATTAGCCATTCTCTCCACAAGACTTAATCAACGACTCGGAGATATTGTAGCAGGTACCACCGTCGTAGAAACCAAAACAGCTAAAGTCGAAGACCTCAATTATCTTGAAAAGCTAAATACCCAAAATTACACAATCACCTACCCTGAAGTAAAGCAGTACACTGAAGACGAAGCGCTATTGATGAAAGATATATACTTGCGGCATCTTCAGAATAAATCACCAAACAACGAAGATCTTTTACAATCTATGACTAAAAGAATATCAAAAGACTTAGGTATTGAATATAAAAACATCAAAGACAAAAGCGTATTTTTGAAGCAAGTGATAGAAGATTACATTATTTTGACTAGATAAAATATTCTTGCTAAAAATGTTGCAAAATATTGCTTACTTATTATCTTTGATCTATTACAAAACATAAATCAATATTTACTATGAGAGAATTTGCTAAAAAAAGATTTGACGTTGGAGGATATTTAAGTAGAGGATATGATATTTTTAAGAGAAATCCTTGGCTTTTTATTGGCTTCACAGTGGTATATTTTGTTATTGCACTAATAATGAATGTGGTTCCACTTATTGGACCTATTATAAGCGGTATATTAAGTCCTGCCTTAATGATCGGCTTTGGGATTATAGCGAATAAGCTTGAGAAAGGAGAAGAAGCAAGCCTATCCAATGGTTTTGATGGATTTAAGAAAATTGGGCCTTTTGTGATTTATGCTTTAATAATTCTAGGCATAATGCTATTATTTTTCTTGGTCATAGGAGGAACAACACTCATTCAGATTTTCACCGGAGGCATGAGTGATGATCCCGCAGCTTTGATAGATTTTTTTACAAGTAGAGGATTATTTTTAATTATTCCAACAATTATGTTTAGTTTTATATACTATCTAGGCTTAATCTATGCTCCATTTTTCATATATTTTGAAGATTTGAAACCCTTAGATGCAATTAAGGCAAGTTTTAATTTGGCTTTAAAAAATCCATTTCCTTTGATCTTACTTCTAATACTTCTAGGTTTTATTATGATAATTTCTATGATCCTTCTAGTATTACCAATTCTAGCTGCGATACCAGTTATGTATAGTTCAATTTATGCCGCATGGAAAGACCAAAGTGGATACGAAGATGGAGAAGATTCGTCTACCAGTGTTATAGATAATTTGGTATAAAAAGGTATTGAGCTAAGCACATAAAGTAGGATTCCGTGACTTCCTTTGCGATGTCGCACTTTTCTATGTTTGTCTTTTCTCTGCGGTGAAACTATAAATAAATAGCTATCTTTACCCAAAATTGAAAACGATATGATCACTCGCATGTCAACATCAAAGAAAAATAGTTTCATTCTGGTCATTATCGCTTTTGCATGTATATCATTCACCTTCAAACCTGATTGGGGCTTTTATTCCCATAGATTGATCAATAAGATGGCCGTTTTTACATTGCCACAAAGTCTATTGCGTTTTTACAAACCACATATAGGGTTTATCACCGAAAGTGCCGTAAATCCTGATATGCGTAGGTATGCCACCAAATACGAAGCGATGCGGCATTACATCGATATTGATCAGTGGGACACGATACCCTTTAGTAAATTACCAAGAGATTTTGAGGAAGCATTGGTAAAATACAGTTCTTTTCATTTAATCAATACCAATGGTGACAGTATAAAGATGAATTTCGCGTTTACCAATGTTGATTCGTTGGTAGAAATTTCATTTTTAAAAACCAAAGAATCATTTAGAAAAAAAGATTTCATGGGCTTCATCACCCAAGATCTTATGCCTCAATTTTATGATGATGAAATGAAGATTTCTACTCTAAAACTCAATTATTGGCTTAAAAAATCTTTTATCGATACGGAAAAATATCCACAATTAGTATTGGTAGATGAATTTACAGAACACGGGATTTTACCATATTATATAGAACAAGGCTATAGTAAATTGGTCAAAGCTTATCTTAAAAAAGACAAAGATCAAATCTTAAGACATGCTGCCGATTTAGGACACTATATCGGAGACTTACACACCCCTCTTCACACTGTCAAGAATTATAATGGTCAATTAACTGATCAATTAGGGATTCACCCTTTCTGGGAAAGTAGAATTCCAGAGCTATTTGCACTTGAAGAATATGACTTTTATGTAGGAAAAGCAGAAATTGTTTTGGATGTAAGAAATTACATATGGGACATTTTAGCAGACACCCACTCCAAAGCATACGATGTATTGCGTATTGAAAAAGAATTAAGTACAAAATTTCCATCGGATAAACAATGGTGCTTTGATGTCCGCCTTGATCAAACGGTGAGAATCCAATGCCGTGAGTATGCCAAAGCTTATGAAAATGCTCTCAAAGGCATGGTCGAAGAACAAATGACCAAAACCATAAAAGTCACGGGTGATTTGTGGTATTCTGCATGGGTAGAAGCTGGAAGTCCTGATTTGAGAAAATTGGATAAAAATCCTATTGCTGAAGAGAAAATTGTGAATGATCCGACTTTGAGTGTTCGGGAGTATTGAGGTTGGTTTTAGGGGTTAGGTGACAGAAATTAGAGGAAAGATTCAGGGATTGTGGTGAGATTGGTTAGTACAAGAATTGCTAGACCACAGTAACATTACAACAACCTTAATTTATTCTCAAGAAACCAATCATAGCATGTCAAAAATCCAGAGCCTCTTGGACAAATTGATGAGTAGAAGGCAAAATTCAAATTTTTTGAATAGTGATTTTGAAAAACCCGAAAGTTTAAATTAGATTTGTTACGTTTAATAAATGTTAGCCACAATGGTAAAACGACGCTCAACATAAACAATGAAACATCACTTTGGAGATTTTTTAGACAGAACAGACGACTATTGGACGACAATTCCAAATAGAGAAAGATTTGCATTTATAGCTGATTTTGAAATTGCCAACAAGGACGAAGTTAAATTATTGACCATAAGCAAAACGCAAGACAAAATTCATTGGCAACAGATTTATGACTGCCCAAACCTTGAAGAACTGACACTTCACGAACCGAGCAAAGAACAAGTAGAAGCAATCAGTAAACTGAAAAAAATAAAGCGTTTAAGAGTGACTTTTTTCAGAGCGACAGATATTGAATTTATTGGTGACTTAGGAAATTTAGAAGAATTAATTCTTGAATATGTTTCAGGCTTTTCAGATTTGACACCTTTGAAAAGATTGAATAACCTTAAATCTGTTCACTTTGAAAATTTAAGACAAGTAACTGACTTTGGACCGTTAGCTGGAATAGAAAGTTTACGATACATATACATAAACGGAACTTTCGATTGGAGTCAACCAGTTGATAATTTTGAATTTTTAAGTGAAATTCCAAACTTAGAAATTTTTGCTGTTGGTTTTAGTGTCAAAGTTCTAAACCCAACATATCCAATTTTTAAATCAATTATCAAGAATAAAAAAATTAAAAAATTAAGATTAGGAAGAGCATTTTGCAGTTTAGAAGATTATGCTTTTGTAGAAGTATTACTCGGACAAGAAAACATCACATACGCAGATGATACTCCTGTCAGACTAATTTACGAACGAGAAAAACAAATTGATTTCTTGGGGAAAGGTATGAGAAGCATTTCATCTGAAAACTCAAAAGATAAGTGTGAAAAGATAATTAAGGAATACGAACAATTGAAGGTTATAGCGAAATCGTACTTAGAAAACTACTGTGGCTAACAGCATATTTATGAAATGGCGGGTATAGTGCTAAAAGTAAACCTTGTGCATCAATGAAAGTTAAGTGCTAAAAAGAAACATTCGTTTTCAAAAGCCGCCACTTCATAAATCTGCAAAACGTTATGTAGGATGAAAAAATAAATTTGCAAATATTACCAATTATTGGTAACTTTGTATAAAAAAGTAAATGGGTAAAAATACATCTATATCTCTAGGAAATCATTTTGAAGAATTTGTGCAAACTAGAATAAGTCAAGGAAGATACACGAATGCTAGTGAAGTGATAAGAGCAGGATTAAGATTACTTGAAGAAGAAGAGCAAAAATTTTATATCTTACGAAAGGCAATCCAAGATGGAATCGATAGTGGTACAGCAGAAGACTTCAATCCGGAAACACATCTGAAAGAACTGAAGCGAAGAAGTAAGGTCAATGGTTAAGATAAAGTTCACCAATAAGGCCAAGACAGATTTAGATGAAATATGGGAATATTCATGTGAGACATGGTCAGAATTAAAATTTATTTTTGAGCAAGGTAGAGACTACTCAAAACTCATAGAAAATTTGAAAGATATTAAAATTAAATAACATATAATCTTCTATAGACTACTAAATCATGGTATAATAGAAATTGAAAGAATCTTACATGAAAAAATGGACTTAAAAAACACCTAAATGAATAAATCACCCTACACACAACGGCTATGATGATATGCTTACCTTTGGACGTACACCGCATAGACTGGAAGTTATTCGACACATAAAATTCTCTAAATGCTTTAAACCTAATCACCCTCTTTTTTGTGAAAAATGCCTAATAGAGGAAAATATTAGTGATTGAATTAAAATCTAAAGTGTAAAAGTTTATCTTTGCGCATATTGATAAAAATAACATTTTCATAATGATCAATCTTATACTTTTTGGACCTCCAGGATCAGGCAAAGGCACTCAGGCTACAAAACTTATTGAAAAGTATGGTTTATTACATATTTCAACAGGTGATTTATTCAGATATGAAATGGGTAATAACACTCCATTGGGATTGGAAGCTAAATCATTTATGGAGAAAGGCGAGCTAGTACCTGATACAGTTACCATTGGAATGCTGAAGAATAAAGTAGATGCCAATCCCGATGTTTCAGGTTATATATTCGATGGTTTTCCACGAACAGTACCACAGGCGGAGGCTTTAGATTTGCTTTTACAAGAAAAAGGGCACGCGATTTCTGCGCTTATAGCACTTCATGTAGATGACGAAGAAATTGTAAAAAGAATCTTAACTCGAGGTGTTAGTTCAGGGAGAGCAGACGACAATGATGAAGCCATCATTAGAAAAAGAATCAATGTATACAAGTCAGAGACATCACAAGTATTTGATTTTTACGATAAAACTGGCAAGTCAAAAAGTATCAATGGTATTGGTAGTATTGACGAAATATTTGAAAACATATCAGGTCTTATTGATGCCTTATCAATAGCAGAAAACAATTAATGGCAGATCAGAATTTTGTTGACTATGTCAAAATATGTTGTAGAAGTGGGCACGGTGGCCCTGGATCTACACATTTACTTCGTAACGTTATGACGGCCAAAGGTGGACCTGATGGTGGTGACGGTGGTAGAGGTGGACATATCATATTAAAAGGCAATGCACAATTGTGGACATTGATTCACTTAAAATATAGAAAACACGTACTCGCAGAAAGTGGTGGCTCGGGCAGTGGCTCACTGAGTACTGGCAAAAGTGGTGATGATGTGATTTTAGAAGTACCTCTTGGAACGATAGCTAAAGATGCAGAAACTGGCGAATTCCTCTTTGAAATCAGGGAAGATGGCGAACAAAGAGTCATCGCTAAAGGTGGTAGAGGAGGATTAGGCAATCACAACTTTAAGTCATCAACGCTACAAACTCCTAGATTTGCACAACCTGGTGAACCCGGTGTAGAAGAATGGAAAATCCTTGAGTTAAAAATATTAGCGGATGTCGGTCTAGTAGGTTTCCCTAATGCAGGCAAGTCTACCCTACTCGCTTCTATATCTGCAGCAAAACCCAAAATCGCTGATTATGCCTTTACTACCCTCGTTCCCAACCTTGGTTTTGTAAAGTATAGAGACAATAGATCTTTCATTATGGCAGATATACCTGGTATTATAGAAGGAGCGCATACAGGTAAAGGACTTGGCGTCCGATTTTTAAGACATATTGAGCGTAATTCAGCATTACTTTTTATGGTTCCAGCTGATAGCAATGATGTAGCTAAAGATTATAACATTTTACTGAATGAACTTAAGCTTTACAACCCTCAACTTCTTGATAAACAGCGCATCCTAGCGATTACCAAATCAGACTTAATTGATAACGAATTACAAACCCTCATCGAAAAAGATCTAAAAATAGACATTCCTCATATCTTTATTTCAGCAGTCAGTGGCAAAGGATTGATGGAATTGAAGGATATGTTGTGGAAGGCGATGAATAGTTAGTATTTTTAAAAGGAATATCACAATCATTAAATTAATTAATAAATATTCAATGATTAATACAAAGCTGTTTCTAATTTTCGCTGCAACATTGACAATTTACTCCTGTAAAACGTCAATAATAAGTAGCCCAAAACCACTGGCGGTTATTCCATCAAAAGAACAACTTGCTTGGCAAGAATTAGAAATTTACGCTTTCATTCACTTTACTACCAACACATTTACCGGTAAAGAATGGGGATATGGAGACGAGAGTCCGAGTATTTTTAACCCAACGGATATGGATGTTGATCAATGGGTAAGAACCATCAAAGATGCAGGTTTAAAGGCGGTCATACTAACATGCAAACACCATGATGGCTTTGTACTTTGGCCAAGTAAATACACCCAACACTCCGTTGCGAGTAGCCCTTATAAAAATGGAAAAGGAGATGTGGTAAAGGAAGTATCCGAGGCATGTAAGAAATATGGTTTAAAATTTGGCTTATACCTTTCTCCATGGGATAGAAACAGAGCAGATTATGGTAGTCCATCATATGTAGAATATTACAGGAATCAATTAAAAGAACTTTTTACAGCTTACGGTCCAGTTTTTGAAATGTGGCTTGATGGTGCTAACGGCGGAGACGGATATTATGGGGGGAGTAGAGAAGTTCGAAAAATTAATGGCAAAACTTACTATGATTGGCCCAAAACTATAGAATTAGTGCGGGGACTAAATCCAAACATTTTGTTTTTCTCCGATGCTGGTCCAGAGATACGATGGGTAGGCAATGAGCGTGGTGTAGCAGGACAAACCAATTGGAACACCTTAAACATAGATACGCTATATGCAGGTAAAGCAGGCATAGAAGGATTACTCAATACAGGCGATGAAAATGGAAAATATTGGGTGCCCGCAGAGGTTGATGTTAGTATAAGGCCAGGCTGGTTTTATCATGCAGAAGAAGATGATAAGGTCAAAACACCTGAAAAATTATTCGAAATTTATTTGACTTCTGTTGGCAGAGGTTCCAACCTTTTATTAAATATTCCACCTGACAGAAGAGGCAAAATACACGAAAATGATGTAAAGTCACTTTTAGAATGGAGAAAAATGCTCAATGACAAGTTTTCTAACAACCTAGCGCCTGATGCCAAAGTAAAAGTAACTTCAGTTTTCAATAAAAAGACGAAAGGACAAAATCTTTGTGATGGAAACATAAAAACTTATTGGGCCGCTGGTAAAAACACAAAAGAAGCAATAGTTGAACTGAATTTAAGTCAGAGCAAAGATGTCAGTTTCATAGAAATTCAAGAATATATCGCACTTGGACAAAGGGTAAAAAGTTTTGCAATAGATGTTTGGAAAGATAACACTTGGCTGGAAGTAGCCAAAGAAACTACAATTGGAAATAAAAGAATCGTCCAAATTAAAAAATCTAATACTTCAAAGGTTAGAATTAGAATATTGGATTCAAAAGCGGAGGTTATACTGAGTGAAGTAAAGGTTTGGTAAAACCTATTTGAAAATAAACTACAAAAGCATCTATCAAGAACAATCTTCAATAAACTTATCTATATTGGCTTTCTTTCCAAAGACAAGTAACAAATCATTTTCTTCAAACTGATAGGTAGAGCGCAAGATACCGTATACATTTTTGGCAAAGAAATTACTACCAAGGTAATTTTTACGTTCCGTTTGTTTGATGACGGTCACGATGTGGGCTTGATATTTGTTTTTGATGTCAAGTTCTTCAAGTGTCAATCCTATTACTTTGGGTGGAATGTTGACTTCGACAATCTCGTATTCTCCGTGCAACTCCATACTTTTGATGGCCCCTTTTACCATAATTCTATTGGCCAATTCTAGGGCATATTCCGCTTCAGGTTCAATAATTTCTGTAATTTGCATAGATTCAAGGACCGTTTTATGTAGCGGAGATAAGGCACGCACGATAATCCTACCATTAAAATGCTTTTTCATGAGGGCTGTTGTAGTAATAGAAGCACCAATATTTTCGCCTATTGCTACTACTACCAAATCACAATCATCAACAGGGAGGTAATTGATACTAGATTCTTCACTGGTGTCTAGACCGATGGCATGATTTATTTTGTGTTGAATCATTTCAATTATTGAGGTATTACGATCAACACCAAAAATTTCATGGCCATCCTCTGTTAACTTTATGGCTAGATTACCACCAAAATTACCTAAACCTATAACAATAATTTTCTTTTTCACAACTCAATTTTCTAGTTAATAAATACATTTTCTTTGGGGTAAAAAGGTTCTTTGCCTATACTCTTTTTTGATAAAAAGTTAAACACACCAATTAAAAAAGTTAAAAAACTAACCCTACCTAAAAACATTAAACCTATGAGGATATACAAGGAAGGTTCTCCCAACTTACCGGTAATACCTATACTTAACCCAACTGTAGAATAGGCAGAAATACATTCAAACAATATATCTTTAAAGAGAATATCCTTTTCAAAAAAAGCTATTAAGAAAGTGCCGAAACTGATAGCAAAAATAGAAAGAAGGATTACCGCATTGACTTGATTTACAGCACTTGAAGGAACTTCTTTAGAATTGATAATTAATCTCTCCTTACCGAGTATTTGATTCCATAAATTATAGAGAGCGATGGCAAAAGTGGTGGTTTTGATACCCCCTCCCGTAGAGGCAGGAGACGCTCCAATCCACATTAATGCCATGATGAGCATTACCGCTGGAATTCCTAAATCCGCCATGTTCACATTATTAAAGCCTGCTGTTCGTGCTGTTGTAGAATTAAAAAATGAAACATAAATCTTACCCATAAAACCATGCTCAGATAGCGTACTATTATACTCCGCTATATAAAATAATATTGTCCCTGCAAATAACAAAATAGCAGTAGTCCTTAAAACCAGCGTACTATTTATGCTCGTTGTTACACGTTTATAAGTGTAATTGATTCCTAGCTCTTTGACTTTTGAAATTTTTGACATTATGGTGTTTACAATCAATTGATAATGATTAATCATCACCGTGTATCCTAGCCCTCCAGTTATAATTAACCAACTTATTACCATTTGAAGAAAGTAGTTAAACTTTACCGTTTCTTCATACATCGAATTGGTAAAAGTAGAAAAACCAGCGTTACAAAAAGCAGAGACAGCATGAAAAATAGATAAAAAACCTGGTGAACTTACCTTTACCGGGTTGGATATCAAACTTAAATAGATTAGAAATGCACCGATCATTTCAACGACCAATGTAATCATTATCACTTTAAAAAGACTTCTATACGTATTCTTACTGCCAAACTCTTTGATCAATTCACCCATCATCATCCTATTTTTAAAACTTGTGGATGATGTAAAAATTAATGCAAAAATATTAGTCACAGTAAGTACGCCTAAACCACCCAATTGTATCAATATCATTATGACAACTTGGCCAAAGTAAGTAAAATCTTTACCGGTGTCCAAGACTGCTAAGCCTGTCACGGTCACCGCACTTGTGGAAGTAAATAATGCTTGTGTAAAAGTCAATTCCTTTGTGTGTGCTGCCGGTAATAACAAACATAATGCACCCAAAAATATAAGAAATATGAATGTAATTAAAAAAAGTAATGCAGGATGTATATGGTAATTACCCAAGTCAGCAATTTTGAAAGATAATGACAATCCCCCAATAACTAAGGCTAAAAACATTCTTAATTCATAAATTTCTGTAATGTGTGGGTACAAATTCATCCACCATAAAATAGAAATGAGTAAATAAAATATTGAAATGATTAGAAATAAAAGTCTTGCAAATTTAAAATACCACTGCTGTGCTGTAAGAAACAAATAAATACTTATGGAGGAAACCAATATTGCAAATATCGCATTTAATGGTTTAAGCAAAACCTCAAATTCCACATTATCTGTCCCGGAAATCAAAACTTGACTTATGGTTACAATGAGGGCAAGTGAAAAGTTAATATTTGATAGTAACTTAAAATTTTTCTTTATAAAGTTTATAAAAACTGTCTCCAAAATTATTAGGTCTGATTTTGATCCGCAAATGTAAACATAAACTTGACCTTAATCAATATTCTTAATATAATTCTCTCCCAATCCCCAAAACCTCATCTATCAGTTGATCAAAATCAGTGTACTTACTTCTGTGGTTGACGTGTGCCACTCTGATACAATATCTTCCATTTAGGATGGTAGAAGAGGGTGAGGCTATGCCACGTACTTGGAGTGCCATCACAATCTCTTTATTGATTTCGTCCAATATTTCTTGGTTTATGCCGTTAGGAGCGTACCTGAAACAAAGGACATTCATCGTAACGGGTGCGCAGAGTTCAAGATCTTCGTGACTTTCTACTAATTTTTTTAAATAGTCGATTTGATCCACATTTTGCTGGATGAGCCTTATGAATTTATTAATGCCTTGCTCCTTGATTGACATCCATACTTTGAGTGCTTTGAAGCCTCGGGAGAGTTCGAGACCGAAGTTATTGAGGGAGTCGGGTCCTGCTGCTAGGCCTTGATCGTGTTTGAGTAGGTAATTGGGCTCTATTGCAAAGGTAGCTCTATGATCTTCCGAAGAGCGGAACAATACACAGCCTACTTCATAAGGCATATACATCCACTTGTGGAGATCGAAGACAAGGCTATCTGCTTTTTCGATCAGTTTTAGTCTATCTTGAAAAGCTGGTAATAGCTTAGCCAAAGCCCCAAAAGCACCATCTACATGCATCCATAATTGATACTGATCGCATAATGACCTAATTTTTTCTAAATTGTCTATAGCCCCTGTGTTGACTGTGCCAACATTGGCGATGATGCAAAAAGGTTGGAGGCCTGCAGCTATATCGGCTTGGATATGTTGCTCCATGATGTTGGTATCCACCATATATTGGTCATTTGTCGGGATCATACGGATATAATCTCTACCGATACCAAGTACTTCTATACTTTTAATCACACAACTGTGGGTTTCTACAGAACAATAGACCACAAGTTGACTTTGCAAATCTCTGAGGCCACTAAATCGGACCTGATGATTGGTAAATGTGCTACGTGCTACTGCCAAAGCTGTGAAATTGGCCATAGAACCACCACTTGTCAATAATCCTGATGCACTCGACTCAAATCCCATCATTTCTTTACACCAATTGATCACCTGAGCGTCAATGTACATAGCTGAATGCTCACCGATGGTTACGTTGCTATTCATCGAAGAGGCCAACATATCAGCCATTGCCGCAGTGGGGCTACCCGTTCCTTGGACCCAAGCCCAAAAAGAAGGATGAATATTTCCTTTGTAATACGGTAGAATCTCTCTGGTAAATTCCTGATAAACTTTTTCTAACGGTTGTCCATGATGCGGCAAGGTAGATTTGTAAGTTTCTTTTACATCTTCTGGTATGGGCTTCCAAACAGGTTGCTCATCAATAGATTGAAGAAAATCCATCATATCATCTACCATTTGATGTGCAGTAGCTCTCATGGTGTTCCAATTATTGGGGTCTAGGGTTTCTTCTTTCTGCTTTTCTTTCATTGATTAAATTTTTTTTTCATAAAATGATATTCCTACTCTTTCAATATGGTCTAGTAAATTGTGATTATCGATTTGATGTAATAAAGAAAGATCTATTTTATATGGTAACATTAAATCGTCCAATTGATTTTCTAGCGCTAAAAGATTTTTAAAATTCATATCTCCGATAATAGTTAGATCAATATCAGAACCATTTCTGAAGTTTCCTTTTGCTCGAGATCCATAAATGATCACTTTACTAATCTGTTCAAAATTTATAAAGCAATCCTTTATTGCATTTATGTGATTTGATTTAAGCCCGAACATTTTATCTTTCAATTAGAGAAGTCATTTTTACATGAAAATCAGAAAATAATTTGCCATAAACATTAACAATTTGTCCTACCAATTCTTTTGCTACATTTTCATTGTAGGTGTGCGATGATTTATTTCGACTTTTTATCATTTCCATCCAGCTTTCACCGTCTTCGATCAACCCCTTATTAAATGCTTCACGTGTTGCGTCTCTAGAGCCTGAAATTTCAGTATTTCCTTGATAATCAAAAAAATCTTTTATGACATTCCATGCTAGTTCATGGGTAAACTCAAATCTTTGGATTAAACCTTGCATTTCCCGCTCAGATAGCCCTTTTTGATGATACAAATCTACTACACTTTGCAGTAATAAATTTGCCTTTTCAAAATTTTGAAAGCGCTGTTTCCATCTTATATCTTGACTACTCATTTTCAAATCCATTAAAACAGAAGCAAAATTAATGCTTTTATTAGATTATGGATGAATTAATTCTGCTCTATGTCGATTAATATGGCAAAGTCAAGAAGGTTAAGTTTTCTTACACTTCTAATCAATCTTAACTTCGCTTAACCTGCCTTAACCTTTTTAACATTGGGGCAAATTGGTTGAGAAGGTTAAATTTTTACACTTCTGGTCTTTCTTAACTTTTCTTAACCATATTAACCTCCTTTAACTTCACTTAACATCCCTTAACCTTTTTAACATTGGGCCAAACTGATTGAGAAAGTTAAGCTATCCAATCATTTTTTTCACAAACCTCTTAATCTCTTCCTCATCTAAATTGATATTTACATCAACACAAGCACTGTGTAACTCCATAAAGCCAGCATCCAGCAATGAGTCAATATTGTATGACCTTAGTCCTCCGCCTGGAAGAATGGTTAATTTACCATCAGCATGATTTTTAAATTCGATCAACTTTGAGAAATGATCAATTGCTTTGCCAGGATTACCAGATGTTAGTATCCTTTTATATCCAAGGCCAATAATTTGATCTAACGCACCGATTTGGTCTGTCACTATATCAAATGCTCTATGAAAAGTGCAAGGTAATCCATCAGCACATTCAATCAAAAAAGCAGCTTTTTCCACATCGATGATGGTTTCCATATGCTCATTTTTGAGGATTGCTCCAAATACAAATCCATCAGCACCTGCATCCTTAAATGTTTTTACCTCATCTTTGAGCTTACCCGAATCAAAGTTGTCACCATAATAATAATCGCCCGCTGTCGGACTAACCATAATAAAAACAGGGATATCAAACTGCTTCTTGAAGGCAAATATGTCAATCAAGTCAGGCGTCAGACCACCTGTACTGTAGTCTTTGCAAAACTCTATCCTATCTACACCCAATGTGGCTGCCTCCAACGCATCTGCGAGGTTAAAAGCAGCTAATTCAAATGTTCTTTTCATGTTTTTATCAAATAATCTGCATCAATTAATTTACTTTCTACTTTGTCTTGTACGGCAAAGTTAAATCCTTTTTGAAGGCAATAAGCTCCATATTCGCCTGTCTTACTCAAGGCAATAAAACCAATTTGAGTATCTTTTAGGTCCGCTTGTCTGAGGTCAAATTTTTGCTTAATTCTGACGACCGCTTCTTCACACGCTTTTTGTGGTGATAAGCCTGACCTCATTAATTCTACTACTAAGAAAGATCCAACCACTCTTACGACCTCCTCTCCATGTCCTGTAGCCGTAGCAGCTCCCACTTCATTATCAACATAAAGACCTGCACCAATGATGGGAGAATCCCCTATCCTACCCCGCATTTTATATGCCATACCACTCGTGGTACAGGCTCCTGACAAATTACCTTGATCATCCAAGGCTATCATCCCAATGGTATCGTGGTTCTCGACATTGACTTTGGGCTTATATTCACCTTTTTCAAGCCAATCTTTCCATGCCTTTTCTGAATCTGGTGTAAGGAGGTTTATCTTTTCCATGCCTTGAGACAAAGCAAAATCAAGTGCTCCTTCGCCTGACAACATAACGTGTGGCGTTTCTTCCATGACTTTGCGAGCTACCGTAATAGGGTGCATGATGTGCTCTAAACACAAAACAGCACCAATATTGGCCTTCTCATCCATGATACAAGCATCTAAAGTGACATGTCCATCTCTATCAGGACGGCCACCATAGCCTACAGAATGTTCATTTGGATCGGCCTCTATCAATCGGACTCCTTTCTCTATGGCATCCAAGGCTTTACCACCTTGACCAAGTATTGTCCATGCCTCTTTATTGGCCCGAATACCAAAATTCCATGTTGACAATACAATGGGTTTGTTGACCTTGGCTGCAGGTTGGGCACAATTGATGTCCAAAGCCAATGCGCCTGTGACAATACTGCTTTTAATAAAAAAATCTCTTCTCGTTACTTTCATACCTAAATATCTAAAATGGGTTCCGTAATGAAGGTCAAAAGTACAATAAAATCAGCATTTTTTGCGACAAATCATAGCCAAGTGCTATGGTGAGAAGCAAAAAGTGAGCAAAGCGCCTGATTTTGCAGTAATTTTGAGCTGTAACAGGAAATCCATTATAGATTTTTAGGTAATATTATAGGATACTTTTTAAGCCTAATAAAATTGTAATAATTAAAACTGAAATGGCTATTATACCTTTGATTTTTGTTAATTTATAATCTTCGCTTAGCGTTTTGAAGCATAAAACAACCAGCAATGTAGTACAAATCGGTAACAACAAGCCATTAATAAACTGAGCGGACATAATTAAATTCATTGGTTTTACAGCTTTGAATGCAAAATAAGAACCAAAGGCTATCACTGCTATGGAAACAACTTCAAAAACGTATTTACCCAGATCTTTAAACATAGATTTTGCTATCAGTCCTGCTGCCAATGGGGCTGTCACCGCTGAAGTAAGACCTGCTGCAAAAAGACCAAAGCCCAGCAGCCATTTGCCCCATGAGCCATAAATGGGTTCTAAAGCTAGCGCTAAATCAGTAACATTGGTCAATTGGTGCCCTTCTACACCGGCTGCTACTGCGATAATACTAATAGAGATTATACCTCCCAATATCACATTAAAATATAAATCTTTCTTGGCTTTACCTAAATCAGCCTCGTCTGCAAAGTGATCTTGTACCATAAAACTATATAGAAATACATTGTAAGGTACAACCGTTGTTCCAACCAATGACAAAATTGACATCCAATCTTCTGATTTACTAACACTTGGGATAAAAAGACCTTTCAAAAATGATACTAAATTGAAATTTGAAAAAAACATAGCAAAAACAAATGCTAAACTCATTCCAATCACCAAGAGTCCCAATGAGTTTTTCAAAGTCTTTTGAGTCTTTTGAATAACTAAAAAGAAGGCAATGAATACAATAACCAATAATATAATACTTCTATTCAAAGTGACCCCGGAAGCAATCAATTCGACTCCAAGGACTGCACCCGTCAAATTGCCTGCCTGATAGGCCGAGTTTCCCAATAGAATTGATAAGATGATTAATGAACCAATAATCCATTTAAAATAACGGTGACTTGATAACGACATAAATTGCTGATCAACAGTTTGGTGACTTTTTAAAGTTAGTCGGAGCACCATCTCTTGTAATATTATGGTAGCTAAGATAGCGAAAATCATTGCCCAAAGGAGCGCATACCCAGAAGTAAACCCTGCATTGATACAAGTTGTAACGGTACCAGGTCCTATAAAAGCAGCTGTAACCAAAGCACCCGGCCCAAATTTTATCTCTTTAATCTTCAAAATATATTTTGCTAAAATCAATCACAAATAAACGTAATATTTATTCGAAAACTAAAAAATACTTAAGTTATTATAAAAATAGATTACACCTCTAGTGCTCCGTCTAAATAATTCTTTAAATTAAGTTGTGAGCTATTTTTGCATAGATTAAGGCGAAAAACGTAGTTGAACTGGCTAGTTCAGCGAGGCTTTTTAACGAAGAGATATTCAAAAAGAGCCACAAATTATTAAATTTTTTGTTTAGACAGAGCACTAGATTAATTCAGTACTAAAATTTTTAATGCTATCATCTAGAATTTCAAAAAACTTGCCTACATGATACCCATCGACCAAGGCATGGTTTACATGAATGGATACTGGCATTAATTGCCTATTGTCTTTCTTTATCAAACGACCAACACTAATTTTGGGACATGCATCTATATTTGTAAAAGATCGTGCATGACTCAAAGATGAAAAATTTATCCAAGGCAAAGCTGAAAAATGTATTACGTCATCTCTGTACGAACCGAGGTTTAATCCTTGGGTGCTTTGTACTCGAGTTATTTCCTCTTGTATAGCATTTGTAAATGTGTGGAAATTGGGCGAATAATCTACATACGAAAATCCGAATGTACCATCTGCTCTCAATACAGTAGGAGAAACAGAAATAGTGTCATAAACGTATATTGAATTTTCGTCATATCTATATCGCATGTTTTCAATACTGTTTACGGACTTTAATAGTAAGTAAATGTAAATTGAATAAAAACTATGGTTAAGATTTTTAGCGGATAAATATGCTTCTGTGAAGTCTACTTCTACTGTCAAACCCCAATATGGTTCATCAAATTTTCTAAAAAATTCGAAGTGCTCTTTCCTATTCCAATGCTCAAAATCTATAACTTTTTTCATAGCAGGAATTGAAGTTCTTTAATGCTTGATAACTCTTTAAACCTTGGATGATCTAGTTTAATATCTACCTTTTCATGTTCCCATGTAGTATGGAAAGGAATATGAATTGCCGAGCCTCCTAAATCTAGTACAGGAAGGACATCTGACTTCAACGAGTTACCGATCATAAGAACTTCTTCTGCAGTACAATCAAGTCTTTTGAAAAGTTTCTGATATTCTCTTTCGTTTTTTTCAATCATGATTTCTATATGATGAAAATATTTGTTTAAGTCAGATTTTATTAATTTTCTTTCTTGGTCTACTAGATCACCTTTTGTAGCCAAAACGAGTGTAAATTTACCATAAAACAGTTGTAATATTTCTTCGACTCCTTCCAGTAAAACTACAGGTTGTGTTAGCATTTCATGGCCTATTTCTAAACACCGCTTGATATGAGCGGGTTGTAAGGTTTGACCTGTTATATTAATTACAGTTTCAACCATAGACAACATAAACGCTTTGATGCCATATCCATATCGGTCTATGTTTTTAATTTCAGTAATAAACAACTCCTTATGAATGGCATGTTGCGGCATGTAACCTTCCAATAGTTCACAAAACTGTTCCTCAGCATCCCTAAAATATGGCTCATTACTCCACAATGTATCGTCAGCATCAAATGCAACATATTTTATTTTTCCTAAGTCCATTTTGAAATTTATTTATTAAAACATTAACAATTTAACACGCATCATTTGGAGAGATGTTGCGTTTATAGTTTGTAATATAATTGATTTACATATCTCATTGGTAATGTTGGTTAGCCTCGTGCACGAAAATTGTACGAGGTTTTTTTACTTTATTACTTCACAAATCTTGTCAATTGCAGCTTGTGTTCCACTAATTTCTTTTCCTCCCGCAGTTGCAAAAAAAGCTTGGCCACCACCACCACCACCAATTAAACTTGCGGCATCTTTTACCAGATTACCCGCATGTATACCATGGTCTTTAGTTACATTTTCAGAAGCTGCTACCATGATAGAAGTATTTTCACCATTGATCATTCCAAATACCACTACACCTTCATTTATAGTACCTAAGATGTTATATGCTAGTGTTTTGGCTATTTTACCGTCGATATTTTCAAGTAGTTTTGCTACATATTTATAGCCTTTACTAGAAGTTTTAGCATCTTTGACGAAATCTGCTTGTTTGGACATCCAAATTTCAGTTTGAAGACGCTCTATTTCTTTTCTCAAAAGTTTTGACTCTTCAACAGCCTCTTCAACTTGGGTTACTGTATTTTTTGGAGATTTGAAAATAGCTTTTATTTTTTGCAAATCTTTCAGTTCAGAATTGATATACGCTTCAGCTCCTTTTCCCGTTAAAACTTCTATCCTCCGTACGCCTGCAGCAATAGCAGATTCCGTTAATATCTTGAAAAAGCCAATTTCACCTGTAGCTTTGACGTGGCAACCTCCACACAATTCTTTACTAAAATTGGGATCAAAAGTAATCATACGTACAAAATCACCATATTTCTCTCCAAAAAGCATCATGGCACCTTTTTCTTTCGCAATATTTATACTTAGTTTTCTATCCTCGATCAATGGAATATTTTGTCTTATTTTCTCATTTACAATTTGTTCTACTCTTTCAATTTCCTCATCCGTCATTTTGCTAAAATGTGAAAAATCAAATCTCATTGATTCGTCTTTGACTAGAGAACCTTTTTGCTGAACGTGAGTACCTAAAACATCTCGTAAAGCTGCATGCATAAGGTGCGTGACGGAATGATTTTTTTCAATATCGCTCCTTCTATCTGAATCTATTTGAGCCATCACCTCTTCGTGTGCATCCTCAGGTAGCCTGTCGGTAAAATGTATTATTAGATCATTTTCTTTTTTGGTGTTAAGTACTTTAAATATATCATCGCCAATTTTTAATATTCCAGTATCTCCGACTTGCCCTCCACCTTCTGCATAAAATGGAGTCTTATTGAGTACGATTTGATATTGATCTTCATCTTTTTGTTGTACTATTCTATACTTTACGATTTTTGCATTTTGGACTTCATGCTCATCATACCCTACGAATTCTACTTGATCATTATTTAAGATGACCCAGTCACCCGTTACTTTTTTGGCGTCTGATTTCGATCTATTTTTTTGTACTGCTAGTGCATTAGTAAATCCAGTCTCATCAATGGTCCAACCTTTTTCAGCGGCTATAAGTCTTGTCAAGTCAATAGGAAATCCAAAAGTGTCGTACAATTCGAAGGCAGTGTTACCGTCAATTGTATTATTTATAATTTCTAAAGAATCTAATCTTTTCAAACCGCCTTCTAAAGTGCGTAAAAATGACTTCTCTTCCTCGAAGATTACTTTTTCAACAAAGGACTTCTGTGCGTACAATTCGGGGAATACATTTTTAAAGTTTTTGGCCAATAAATCTACTAATTGATAAATCATTGGAGATTTTCTATTTAAAAAGGAATAGTAATACCTAATAGCTCTTCTTAAAATCCTTCTTATGACATATGCCGCACCATTGTTCCCTGGTAATTCCCCATCTGCAATTGCAAAACTTACAGCCCTTAAATGATCACTAATCACGCGCATGGCGATATCTGACATTGACGAATCATCGTATTTACCAGTGTATTTAACACCCGTTTCTTTTTCCAACCATTCTATGAAAGATGCGAAAATATCGGTGTCGTAATTTGATTGCTTATGACTTAATGCCCGACAAAGTCTTTCAAACCCCATTCCCGTATCTACGTGTTTTTCTGGAAGGGACTCAAGAGAGCCATCTGCTTTTCTATTAAACTGTATAAATACTAGGTTCCAAATTTCTACTACAAAAGGGTTATCTGCATTTACTAATTCTCTTCCTGGTTGTAGCGCAATTTCTTCGTCAGAACGCATATCGACATGCAGCTCAGAACAAGGTCCACATGGGCCGGTATCACCCATCTCCCAAAAGTTGTCTTTTTTACTACAGTAAAGTATTCTGTCTGCAGGTAAAAACTTTAACCAAAGTTGTGCAGCTTCATCATCTTTCTCAAGATTTTCTTTTTCATCGCCTCCAAATACACTAGCGTATATTCTGTCCGGATTGATTTTATATACTTTAGTTAGTAACTCCCATGCCCAATTAATCGCATCTTCTTTAAAATAATCACCAATTGACCAATTACCTAGCATTTCAAACATCGTATGATGGTAAGAATCTCGCCCTACTTCTTCTAAATCATTATGTTTGCCAGATACTCTCAAGCACTTTTGTGAATTTGCAATCCTTCTAACATCTGGTATTTTATTCCCAAGAAACAAATCTTTAAATTGATTCATACCTGCATTGGTAAACATCAAGGTAGGATCATCCTTAAGTACGATTGGAGCAGAAGAAACTATCTTATGACCTTTTGATTCAAAAAAATCGAAGAAAGCTTGACGGATCTGGTTGGCAGTTGTAATTTCGTTCATAAATGAATATTGATTAATATTTTAAATATTATGATTTATTATACTATGTTTTTTTATTTTTACAAGATATAAATTACAAAAAAAAATATGTCAAAAAAATAATAAATAACCCTTCAATTTTTTCTTTGAAAATAAGCTTCCTTACTATATTTGCATCAATCCTTTGTTTATACATATCTATTGATCATTTGAGCCTGCAAATGTATTAATAATTTTTTGAATTTTTTACAGGAACTGATAAAGAGATATGAGAAAAGTAAAATATGTATTTAACGAAAAAAACCTCCAGTATGAAAAACATTCCCTATCCTACAAACAGATAGCGTTTAGACTAATATCACAAGCAAGTGCTGTAGTATTTACAGGGCTTTTATTCCACTTTGCTTTTAATAGTATGTTTCCTTCAGCAAAAGAAAAGGCTTTAGCTATGGAAGTTAAAAATGCAGAGCATCAGCTTAAACAAATTTCTTTCAAAGTAGAATCCGTTAATAAAAAACTAGAAGAAATTCATCAAAAAGATAATCAAGTAAATAGAATGATACTTGGTGTCTCTGAAATTGACGAAGGAGTTTGGGAAGGTGGTATTGGTGGACATGACAAATACAAGCAGCATTTGGCATTCGAAAGTACTGGTGAAATTATAAAATCTACTATGGAAAAAATAGACATGGTAGAACGAAAAGCGGAAATACAAAAAGAATCGCTTGAGGAAATATTTGCGTTAGCTGGAAAGAGAGAAAAAAAATTAGCAAGCATTCCTTCAATTAAACCAGTAAGAGGTGATAAATTAAAAAAAGATATTGAACTATTAAGTGGCTTTGGTTATCGGATACATCCAGTTTATAAAGTTAAAAAATTCCATTACGGTATGGATTTTACTTCACCACAAGGTACAGTTATTGTAGCTACAGGTGATGGTGTAATCACTAATATCGAAAGAGTTAGGTCCGGTTATGGTAATTATATTGAAATCAACCATGGTTATGGGTATACAACGCTTTATGCACATATGCAGAATATAGACGTGAAAGTCGGCCAAAAAGTAACCAAAGGACAGAAAGTGGGTACAGTTGGTAATACAGGTACAAGTACCGCACCTCACCTTCATTATGAGGTACGAATTAATGATACACCTGTCAATCCTGTTGACTATGTTATGGATGGATTAACCACCAAAGAGTATTTGGAGGTAGTAAAAAAGGCATCGGTAGCAAATCAGTCTTGGGATTAATCTTTGTTTAACAGTAAAGTTTTTAATATTTCTAAGTTTAGTCCTTACTTTTTGTAGGGACTTTTTTTTGTGATTCTTTCAGAATTGATCTTACTTTTATATTATATACTTTGAGAAAATGAAAGTTTTAAATCAACATAAGAGAATAATCTCCTATCCTCTATCTGAGGTTGGGCCTATATTATCCACTTTAGCTACGGATAATGATCTGTTGATTGCTAATGATAAATGGCCACGAATGAAGCTTGACAAAGGTTTACAAGTTGGCTCAGAAGGTGGACATGGACCTATAAAATATTTTGTAACAGACTATCAGGCGCAAAAATCCATAACATTTCAATTCGATATGAAAGGTTTTAACGGTTTTCACAAGTTTCAATTAACTGTATCAGACAAAGACAAAACGGAATTATTGCACATTATTGATATGTCAACGACTGGTATAGCAACTGTAAAATGGGCCTTGGTTATCCGCTGGTTGCATGATGCATATATTGAAGATGCATTTGATAAAGTGGAAAATTATTTTCTTGGGAGCCAAAAAGTGAGTAAATGGAGCTTGTGGGTAAGAATTTTAAGGAAGGTATTAACTCCAAAAAGGAAAAAATGATATTGACCACTCAAACTTTGTGTCAACATCTGCGGTGAAGTCAAAATCTTGATTTAGTTTCAACCCTTTATAAACCTTTTAATTACTCCATTCATTTGAAGCAAATAAACTCCGCGTGCTAAGGATGAGATATCTAAACTCAACTCTGAAGTTTGGTTTTTAAAAGTAAAATTTTGAATTTTTTGACCTAAAGTATTAAATATTTGTATATGATCGATCCCCTCTTTAGAATATGATGGCACAATTATTAGGTTTTCAGCAGGATTAGGGAAGAAAAAAAGAGTGTCAGAAGCTATATCTAATGTAAAAGATTTTGTATCGGAGTAACTAAATTTCTTTGATTTGTCCACTTGCTTAATGCGATAATAGGATTGCCCTATTATTGGAGTCTTATCAATGTAGCTGTACGATTGTGCTTCTCCATTGTTTCCTTTTCTTTTTATCAACTTTAAAGTTAGCCACTTTTCGCCATCCTTTGAATTTTGAACTTCAAAATAATCGATGTTTTGATCTGAAGCATTGGTCCAAAGAATATGAGCATTGTTGTCTAGGGTCTTAGTTACATCAAAATAAGTAAGGTCAATAGCTAAGGTAATAGCTCCCAATGCCATATTAGCATCATGTTCAAACCAAGTAAAACCTTTGACTTGTATTCCCGAAAGCCATAAACTATCGGGATATTTTTCACGATATCCTTTTGTTAAACTGGGATTGTGAGCGGTGCCATCTACCCAAGAGAGGTAAGGGTCTCTAACTGCATTGTAATGTGTTCCTGAAAAACTTGATAAGTAAGCGTTCATATTATTGTCGTCCGTATTTCGTGATTTAAGGAGTAGTACAATATTACTTGGAGTTCCAACTTTTGCAATCCATTTTAATCTACCTATAGTCCAATTAAAGAAATTGCCACTAGAGCTAAATGGAGTAGGTCGGTAGTATGTGATCAAAATATGATCCGCCACACTTGCAATTGCCTCCATTTGAATTTCTGTTGAATAGGTCAAAACCAGACCAGTACTACCTTCACCACCAATATAGGCTTCACAAACCAATGGGCGGCCGGGTACACTCGATGGGGTTGAAGTACAAATTGATTTGATCGAAGTCAGTTGACTGATAAATGATGCATAGCTTGGGCATGAACCATTTGTGGCCGCATTGTAAAACTCACATTCATAGGTAATCATATCCAATTTTTGTAAGTTGGTGACAGATACGCAATTGTTGTAAGCTTGAATTTTTTCAGCAGTAGCCAAAGTGCCAACATTACCACTAATATATTCAATTCCTTCTTCGTGTGCTTTTTCCACAAATGCTTGCAATTTTGACATATCAGCCGTAAATGAACCGCAAGCTCCTGTAAGAATTTGAAACATGTTGGTACAAATAAGATAATTAAAATCATTGGCAATAGCGTATTCTATAAGCGCATCCTCGGCAGGAATATTGCCTAAGATATTGGTTTTAAATTGAGTGACCCAGAGGCCGCGGAATTCTTGTGTAGGTTCCGGTAGTTGTGCCGATAATTTTTGAAGAAAAAACAAAAAAAATATTTGTATTATAAATAAGATCCACTTTTTCATTTCATTACCAATTTTAATTTGCACAATATAGTAAATATCAATATAAAAGGTCAAACAAATTACTTTATTTAATCAAAGTTGTCTTTTATCGAAAGATAGTTAGGAAAAAATTAGAATTTCATTAAAAAGAGCTCAATCCTAAAATTCAATCTCCTCTTTTGCATTTTTTAACAATAACACTATGATGTTGGTTTCCGGAAATTGAATCTAAAAAATTATTCACTAAGTCGAGCAGATAATAATATTTTTCACCAACTATTTAATTAAAAAATACGTCTATCAAAATAAAAAAGAAAAAAATGAAGTACTTTTTTATTTTTATTACTTTAATGATCCTTGTAAATTGTGAAAGTGAAGATCAAATTGAATACGTAGAATCATCAGCTGTATACAAATATGATTTACCAGCAGATGGCTGTGACTGGCATTTTTTAATAAAAGATCAATCTGAGTCGCTCCAATTAATTGAAGATGACCAAAGTGCTTCCGTAACAGAAATGTTGAAGAAGGAAGCTAACAAAGTAATAGGCTTACCAAGTGTAAAAGTTGAAATAACTTACAGACTTACAGGGAGAATGAAAAAAGTGCAGTGTGGTTGGGCTAAGATCCAAGAAATGAATGAGATAAATATTCGTAAGGTCACTGTAAGATAATAAAGAAAAATTCTGCTAGCTGCCAGCACAAACAGCCTATAAATCCTTCAGATAATTGGACAGTAAAAAATTATGCCACAGCTAATTCATTTTGTCCTAGCTTTTTCAACATACCCCAATGCGATTTTACAGCACTCCAAAAAGTATCAATCTCATGATAAGGAATCTTAAAGTCTTTCGCAGTTTGCTTGACAATTGGAGCTATGTCTCCATAATGGACATGTGATATATTGGGGAATAGATGATGTTCGACTTGGTAATTTAAACCACCAACATACCAAGACAACAAATGATTTTTCTTTGCAAAATTACATGTAGTCATTAATTGATGGACGGCCCAAGAATTTTCGATTTCATTGTCTGAATCTGGCTGAAAATAATCTGTATGTTCTACTACGTGCGCTAATTGGAAAACTGTCGTCGTAATGAGACCAGCTACAAAATGCATAGCAAAAAATCCAATTAGGTATATGTAGAAACTATGATGTCCAATTAATAAAGGTAATCCTATAAATATTGCAAAATATATCACTTTACTGATCACTAAGTTTGCATAAACATTTCTTGCTTTGGCGCCTATTTTACTTAAAAGTCCTTGTTTTTCATAATTACCTATTGCCCTAAAATCCTTAACAGTCAACCAAGAAAGTGTTGCTAATCCATATAAAATTACAGCATAGTAGTGCTGGAATTTATGTATTTTAGACCATTTACCATCTGGTGCGAGGCGCAAAAATGGTTTATCATGAATATCTTCGTCATGACCATACACATTGGTATAAGTATGATGGAGCACATTGTGTTGAATTTTCCAAGTTACGGCATTTCCACCTACCATATCCATAGAGTAACTGAATAACTCATTTACCCATGGTTTATTTGATATTGACCCATGATTTGCGTCGTGCATTACATTAAAACCTACACCAGCCATGCCAATACCCATGAGGATATAAGCTACAATCGTTAGTGCAATGTTGAGATCTAATGCAAAAATCAAAATATAAGGTACTATATATAAACTTAAAAGCACTGCTGCCTTTATGTAAAGGCTTGAATTGCCAGTTTTTTCTAAATTATTTTTTGAAAAGTGCTCATTTATCCTCTGTCTTAAAGTCGAATAAAAAACTAATTGGTTTTGAGAGGCAAATGAAGGAGTCTTCTCAGACATATTGTTAGATTTGAATTTTAGTTAATAACAGGGTAAAGATATTTATTAAACCCCATAATTGTAATGTATAACTTAAAAAGTTTATAAAAGTTGTCTATTTCCTTAATATATCTTGCTAAGTATCAAAAAAGAACGATTTAATTAAATAGTGTATTACGGTTTTTAACACTATTTAAAAGATTTGACTGCATGAGCAAAATTGTAGTTAAAACATATTTAAGAAGGTTAATTATTGATAGATAACTTTTCTCAAAAATTTAAAACCAACTTTTACCTCAAAAGTAACATTTCTGATACGACGTTCTTGAAGATTGATTTTTTCTCTTGTCCATGGGTCAATGATGTTATTTAAAGGAGGTTGAAAGTATTGATCAGAAAGATCTGGCATTAAACTTAGTTCGACAAAACCCTTTATTAAGTCCGTTAGGGTATATTCAAAACCACCAGAAACAGTGACCCCATACATCCATTTGCGAGCTAATTCTTTGTCAGGATAAAATGGGTTAGCAAATCTTGCATAGTCTGCTAAGTTATTGCTTATGGTATATTCACCTCGTATTCCAAATCCAAAATATGGTATAGAACTCCATTGTAATGCTAATTGTTTTTTCCATCCTACTTCTGCGACAGCATTTCTAAATTTGAAACCTTGATTGCTAAATAGCTGACCATTGAAGTCAAAAGCTCTAATAGCGCTACCTCTTGTATGGTAACCTAAAGATGCATAAACAGCCCCTGAATTTTCTTCGCTGTATGACTCAATGAATAGGTCTACATTTGGAGTAAAAAGTGCGTTTGTTTGACTGTTTTGCCAGTTTTGAAATCCCAAACCTCCACCACCTTTTGGACCAAACCAAAAGGATTGTCCTTGCCCAATATGTATTATAGATAGAAGAATTATGGAAGTAACTAATAATTTTTTTCTCATTTCAAATCTTTACTTTTCTTTGTAATCAGTCTCCTTCAATTTATTAGGCTAACACTTAAAATCTTTTTATCATAAATCTATGGGGTATTCCCACTTCTTCAAATGGTTCCTTTTCTATTTTATACCCACACTTCAAATAAAAAGGTATGGCAACTTCCCTTGCATTAAGTTCGATAAAAGATTTATTTTCATTATTGGCCCATGCTTCAGAATAATCCACCAAAGACTTCCCAATTCCTTTGCCTTGATGTAAATCATCTACAGCAACTTGACGCATCTTTAAACCATTTTCTTGGACAGGTTTTAATTGAAGATAACCTATTATAGATCCATTTTCAAAATAGGCGATATGTAGATTGTTTTCCTCCCCCACAAAATCTTCTATCTTGTATTTCATGCCTAATGGAATCCTTAATATTTTCTCCCTTAAATCTTTAGCTTCGTCATACTCTGGACTCCCAAAATCTATAATTGCTACCATTTTGTTCCTTTACATTTAAGGCAAAGGTAAATAAAATGTGTAATAAATAATTTTAAAATATATGTTGGGACCTTTTAAAATGAAAATTAAACAGATTTGGTCTGAATCAAATCCCAAGGATTTTCGTAAATATCTTTAAAAACAGCTACGATGTCACATGGATTACTTTTGTTGAATATCCACAAAAGTTACGAGTTCTGCACTAGAAAAACCTCCATATGTCCCTATTACTGGAGAGGTATTGACAGGGTCAAAACTTGTGGCTAAAGGAAAATAGTTGTAATCTGTAAAAAGCCCAAGACTAGGGTCTAAACCAACCCATCCGGCCCCAGGAATGTAGACTTCTACCCATGCATGAAGATTGTGTTCCTCACTCAATTCGGGATTGAATGCATATCCACTAACAAATCGGGTAGCAAGCCCAACACTTTTTAGCATTTCCATCATCATAAATGCAAGGTCTCGACACGAACCGCTTCTTTGTGTAAATGTCAAATAAGGACTTTGAAATCCATCTTCCATTCTGATTTCATGAATCCAGTTTCTGTGGACATCTTCATTAATTGCATTCAAAAAAGTAACAATATCGTTGGTAATCTGATAGAAATTTGAAGAGTAGGACTTGATTTCGCCCAAACCCAAATGATTCATATATGATTTAAGGAGGGGATTCATAAATTTTCCATAATCAAAATAAGTGCTCTTTTTCTGGAAACTACTTTCATAAATAAAATTTAAAGGGTTAAATTCAATCGTTTTAATAGTAGATTTGATTTCTATGTTTAAATAGCTGGTATGGCCATTGAACCAAGCTTGGTAATAAGCAGTATTTTCTAAATTAACTAAGGCACTAAGACCAATTGGGGTCGGGTCTATATGGATAGAGAATTCTAAGACTTGAAAATAAGTTCTATTTTGCAGCGCAAGATAAAAGGTGTGTGGATTAAGAATAACCTCATTGTCATAGTTATATCGCGTATTATGTTTTATTTCTAAAATCATATTTTAATGCTTTCGGGATAAAAGGCTCCATATAGGACATCAGATGGTAGGTCATTGATAGCTTCTTTAAGTCGATTGTTCCAATATTCTGTTACATTACGTAGATCTTTTTCTTCAAACTTTTTTTCTACTGCGAAGAAAGAATCGGCTTCAAGCACAACAGTGTGGATTGGAAAATCGACATCATTAACAGAAATCCTAGAAGCGTCGAATGCTAAAAATGCACATTTTAAGGCATAATCAAGACTGTCTTCATATTTAAGCGTCCGTCTAAGAATTGGATTGCCTGCTCCAGTATTTCCAATTGCTACAAAGGGAGTCCCAGTACGCACTTCTATCCAATTTCCTTCAGGGTACAAGAGATACATTTTAGGACTTTCATCATCCCTCAATTGACCTCCAATAATTGAAAAAAGATTAAAATTCAAACCTGCTTCTTCTAAGTGTGCTTTGTCTTCTTCTCTCACTTGTTTTACTAACCCGCCAAATTCATTGACAGCTTTGTAGAGTTTATTAAAATCTTTATTGGGATCATCGATGACCTCTTTAAAATAGGTTATTGCCTTGTCTCTTACAGATCTTAGCCCCGAAGTCATAATAAAAAAACTATGCTTTTCTTTATTAACTGTATATACCTTTTTGGATGTTGTAGTTTCACTTCCAGAGGTGATTCTAGTATCAGATAGACCTATGAGTCCATGTTTTGTTTTAATTCCAAGGCAATACGTCATTCTTCAATATTAATTTGATACGCAAAGTTATTTTTAACTTGGAAAAAAGCATCATTTACCTTATTAGAAATATCGATAATTTTAATTTGTAGGTCATCCATGTATTGGTGAAGACCAAATTCTATTATTTCCTCTACAGAAGTAAATTCAAGACGTGATCTTAATTCGCCAATTGACTTTTCAGCTTCGTTCGTAAATCCCCTACTATTGTTTCCCGAGATATTCCTAAGACAATCTTCAGCTTCTAGAATGGAATAAAAAACAGATCTTGGAAATTTTCTGTTTAATATTAAAAAATCTACCACTTTGCTTGCTTCTAAAGTTCCATACATTCTCCTATAAGTATTAAAGCCTGATACAGATTTAAGCAATGCTGACCAATGTAGATAATCTATCGGAGTGCCAACTAATGTAGGTGTTGGGAGTATGATGTGATATTTTACATCCACTATTCTACTTGTCTTGTCGGCTCTTTCTAAAAAGGTACCCAAAAGCCTAAAATACCATCCTTCTGACCTTGCTACGGTAGCATAACCTATACCATTGATCAACATGATATGTTCTTTGACACCCGTAAAAAAAGGTATGGGATCACCTTCAATCCAATCCATACTATTGGCCATGCTATTGACATAATGATAAAGTTCATTAAGCTTTTCCCATGTTTCTTTAATTACATTTTCTCTTACTTCACGAGCATTTTCTCGTGCTTTTGAAACACAAGAAATTATAGAGTTTGGATTTCGCAAGTCAAAGGCCATATAGTTTATGATGTCATTTTTATTTACCCCCTCATAAAGTTTTTGAAATTCATTATTATCACCTGTGGCCTGTACTAAAGGTAGCCATTGCTCTTTTTGATCCTTCGGTAGATCAAGCATCAAATTAAAATTTACATCCATGAATCGAGCGTAGTTCTCTGCTCTTTCAAGATATCTACCAAGCCAATAAATGGAATTAGCAACCCTACTTAACATTTTTTATCCATTTTATTATTTTTAATACAAAACCCAAGTATCCTTACTGCCACCACCTTGAGAACTATTCACGACCAAAGAACCTTTGGTCAAAGCTACTCTTGTCAGAGCACCAGGTATTACTTCAATTTCTTTTCCATACAATATATAAGGTCTTAAATCAACATGTCTGGGCTCTAAATGATCTTCAATCCATGTTGGTACTGTAGAAAGTGACAAGGTAGGTTGTGCGATATAATTGGTCGGATTTTCTTTAACCAAAGTTCGAAATTTTGCATGATCTTCTTTGGTAGCTTTGGGACCGATCATCATGCCATATCCTCCTGCTGAATTTGTTTCTTTTACAACTAGATCTTCAATATTATCTAATATAAATTTCCTATCTTCTTGATCTCTAGCCAAATATGTTGGCACATTATTCAAAATGGCATCTTCACCCAAAAAATATTTTATAAGTTTGGGTACGTAAGCGTATACAGCTTTATCATCGGCTACGCCTGTGCCTGGTGCATTTGCCAAAGCAATATTACCTTTCTTATACGCATTAAATATACCAGGTACACCTAGCATGGAAGTAGGATTGAACGCTGTGGGGTCTAAAAATGTATCATCTATTCGTCTATATAGCACATCTATTTGTTGAAGACCCTTCGTGGTTTGCATATATACTTTATCATCTCTTGTGATCAAGTCGACGCCAGAAACTAATTCAACGCCCATTTGAAGGGCTAGGTAAGAATGTTCGTAATAGGCAGAATTGTAAATTCCTGGAGTCAATACGCCTACAACTGGATGCTCCTTATTTGAAATATATTGTAACATTTCCAACAATCGTAGAGGATAATCTGACACAGGCATTACCCCCATACTATTAAATAAATTGGGGTAAATCCTCTTGATAATATCCCTACTACCAAGCATATACGATACACCCGAAGGACATCTAAGATTATCTTCAAGGATATAATAATTGCCATCATTGTTTTTCACTAAATCTGTGCCGGTAATATGGCACCATACTCCTTTTGGTGGTTTTAGTCCTATACAAGGTTTTAAAAAGTCTCTACTGCCCAATATTAAATCTTCGGGCACTATTTTATCTTTTAGAGATTTTTGGTCATTATACACATCATTGATGAAGAGATTTAAAGCTTCTATTCTTTGCTTCAATCCTTTTTCAAGTATTTTCCACTCTTCGTTTGCCAATATTCTAGGAATAATATCTAGATGTAATATTTTTTCAAGTCCTTGATTATCATGATACACATTGAATGTCATCCCCATGTTAACTTGAGTCTTGTTAGCAGAAAACTGCAATTGAGATATTCTTTCAGGCTTCACTGATCCGATTGCTCCGGAAAGTTGTAAATATTGCGGGCGAATCTCACCACTACTTTCATACATCTCATCAAAAAAATTGCCTAATTCATATTCCATTGTGCATTCTATTATTAAAAATATGTTTGTGAAGTATTCAATTGTAAATCTACTTACAAGTATGCAAAAAACCTAATAAAGATTTAAAAAATTAATGAATTTTAAAATGTATATTAGCTGCATTAATATTTGATTATCAACTTAAAAAAGCCTAACTACTTGTGGTTTCTAACCGATTAACATTTTGTTGATAAACAAATTAATCTTAACCCTAAAAAGCTAAAATGATAATCTATTACGACCATCAATTACTTCAAAATCAATCGCAAATCTCAAGTTTCAATTTGGCACCAAAGTGGTGACTAAGATTTGCCCATAAATCAAAATACACTTTAACAAATTATTTAATAATTAATAATGAAATGTATTAATGAATACCCTTACCTTTGCACTATAAATATAAATTAATATGAGAAAAGTAATTTTTGGTGCTTTATTAGCCATCACTTTCGTAGCGTGTAAAACAAATAATGCCTCACTTGGAGAAGTTGTAAAAGTGGAAGGTGAAAATTTTGTTGCTAAGAATGTTCAAAGTTATGATCAACTTTTAACAAAACTTAATAAAGATGGAAAAGTAGACGATATTGTCGTAGAAGGCAAAGTAACAGGTGTTTGTCAAAGTAAGGGATGTTGGATGACTTTAATTTCTTCTACGAATACAGATACACCGCCTATTTTCGTCAAATTTAAGGATTATGCTTTTTTTATGCCTCTTGATTTAGCTGGTGGAAAAGTAGTGATGAAAGGTTCTGCATTTAAAGAAGTCACTTCCGTTGATGAGTTAAAGCACTATGCAGAGGACGAAGGTAAATCTAAAGAAGAAATAGCAAAAATCACTCAGCCTAAAGAAGAACTTAAGTTTATGGCAAGTGGAGTGCAAATTCTTAAATACAAATAGTTGTTTAAATTTTCTGTAGGTTCATGCAGTTAAAATGACCTAAAGGGCATCTACTATATCCAATTTTTGTACAAGGTCTACACCAAAGTTCAACTTCCTTATTGATAATTTGAGCTTTAGAACCTTGAGGTAAGTATGGAAACATCCCGATAATGGGTGCAGTACTTCCCCAGTACATTGTTATATCTTTTTCAAGTGCAGCTGATATATGCATCAATCCTGTATCTCCGGTATAGACTTTGATAGCGTTATCTAGTATCCTCGCACTTTTGTGTAAATTTGTTTTATCTATCAAGTTGATTATTTGAGGAAATTCACCAGATAATTTATTACCAATTTCTACTACGTCATTTCCACCTAACAATACGATGGCTTCAGACGAATTCAATATGATCTTTTTTGCTAATTCTAGGGGGATTCTTTTAGTGGCATGTGCAGCTCCAAGGACTAACACTTCATATCGATTTGGTATGTTATCGGGCAGTATAGCATGATGGTCTATATAAAAGTCTAATCCTTTGCCATCATTGTGTACACCAATTTCGGATAGTGCTTTTGCATATCTGTCTACCAGATGTATTTTTGGTAAAGTATTGATCTTTAGATGTGTAAGTAAGAATTTTTGAAAATTTAATTTGTTGTACCACAAGGTCTTTTTACCAAGCTGTAGGCTTATCAAAGTTGAAGCTTTACTTTTATGTAAATCTACTATGAGATCAAAGTCTTGTTCTTTAAGTTTCTTTTGGAAGACTTTTGATTTGTCATACGCCCAAATTTGATCGATATTCGGATTAAATTGTACAATTTCTATAAAATTTGGCTTTGTCAGAAAGTGTATCTCAGCCTGAAGTTGTGTTTTTAGCCACCTGACTACAGGGGATGTCACTACGATATCTCCCATAGAACTAAGCCTGATCACCAATATTTTCATTAAGTAAGTTGGGGTCTATTTACAGTTTTAAAATTCTATTCGTGTAGACTTTACTACCATTGGTTATTTTAATATTGTACATACCAGATATCAAATTGTTAGCATCAAGACTATACAATTTTCCTTCTTTGATGATGTCAATAATATTTGTGTAAACCTTTTTACCTAAGTGATCAAAAACTTCTATTTGCAAAAGACTGGAAGAAATGTTTTCTAGTTTTGATAAGTCTACTGTTATCTTGTTTGTAAATGGATTGGGATAAACCGTGATGTTATCATTGGTAATATCTACATTATTCAAATCCGTAAGCACTCTTACCCCAGTAGCAAACCATACAGGCAACGATGCATTGGTTCGGACCTGTACTGGAGCTGGATTTGCTGATTTGATTTTGGTAGCGTCTATTTGAACGGAACTAATATTCTTTCCAGAAAAAAAACTTGGAGTCTGGAAGAGCACTAAATTGTCAGTTTTACTAAATGTTGGAATTCCTAACGCAGTTAAGTCAGCTATAATATCAACATCGCCAGTTTCGATATTAGCTCCAAGGATTTTATTCTCTTTTTTATTGTCATCCAGATAGTCAAAAGCAATAATGTGTGGACTATTTTTTGAAAATGTAGCATTTCCAATCGAGATACCTTCAGGTAATAAGCTAAATAACTTTGAGAATACTTGTTTAGTAGTGTCTAATAAAGTTTTTGATTTATTGTCAAAAGCTTTTACAAAACTTATGTCCCAAAAGCTAATTTCTCCTGCTGTAGGGCTTTTGATTTTATTTAAAGCATCGTACATGATAAACTCACCACTGTGATCAAATTCCATCGCGTCTGCATATTCTACATTTCCTGTGCTTTTACCTTGTGCTGTTGTCGGGCTTTTGAGTTTGATGAATTTTTGTTGGGCAGGTGTTTTTGAGAAATCAATTAAATAAATATAAGGCTCTAACTCATCAAGAAGGAATGCCATTAAGGTTCCATTTTTAGATATGATAGCATTTCTAAAATTATTATTGGTAAGAATTGTTTGTTCTGTTTTAGTTCTTTTATTGTAATCAACTGTGATAAGTTTCGCTTTTTTGTCTTTATCAACCACTACGATGAACTTGCCATCATCAGAAATACTTGGTTTACTTATTGGGCTAATGTTGCTTAAAGGATTAAAAATTACTTCCTGTTGAGTGTTCATTATGAACAAATTAGCTTGAATACCTGAAGTAAATAGAATTAAATCTTGACCAGGATTTATGGGTATATTTTCTTGATATTTATCTTTAGGGTCAACAGGTGCTTGATTTGTGGTACCAACGCCTACGGACGTCCAAGTGTCCGACATTATTTTTGCAATAGTCTCTCCAAACAAATCTTGAGCCGCCTTAACAGTTGCAAATCGTGCATCAATAAATTGCGATGATTTGGTCAGATAGAGGTTCAATGCTCTGTAAAATATCTTCTCCGCTCTATCTTTTCCTACATTAGGGTTAGATGCAAATAAAAAGAAAGCATAATTAGGTATACCTGAATTGATATGAACACCACCGTTATCTTGCGTACCTCTATATCTTTCACTGTATAATTTTGGTTGGAAACCAGCACCATAATCGTCTTTTTGAGCACCATTGTGTGGGTCTTGCAGACTCCGCAAAGCACCTGAAGGAAAGACAGCTCTTTTTACCACATCTTCTCCAATTAACCAGTCGTCTCTATCAATCATTGCTCCAAATATATCGGCAAAACTTTCATTAAGAGCACCGCTTTCTCCTTCATATTCTAAATTGGCTGTAGATTGTACCACTCCATGCGACATTTCATGACCTGCAACATCCAAACCCCTAGCTAATGGAAAGAAACCCTCGTCACCATTACCATAAAACATAGCAGCACCGTTCCAAAAGGCATTCCCCATCGTTTTACCATCGCTCTCTGCTACATTTATCAAACTTATGATATTGCCACCTTGACCATTTACAGCATTTCTACTGTGGTTGTTTTTAAAATAATTGTAGGACAAAGCCATATTATGTTGTGAAGACACTGCAGTTGGGTTTGACCAAGTTGTAGTTGTAGTTGTAACATGGTCATATTCGAAATCATCATTCTCGGGAGACCCGTTGAATGCATCAATGGTCCAAAGTACACCATCCGGTTTATTTGGTAAAACTGACGTAGCCTTAAACATAGCTCTATTGATATCCATCATGATTCTATTGGTCCCAGATTGTAGGCTATTCACTTGTCTAGTGACTCCCAATAAGTCTTGGCCTGACATAACCACATGCGTATTTAGTGGGTCCATTTCTAAATGTGGCAAATTATCTGTCAAGTCAATTGTATAAGTAGGATTTACTTCATAGGTCTTATTCTGACTACTTGCACAATGAATATTTTTGAGAGCAGGATGAAAGATCTGGCACGTATTTTCTATTATCTTAAAAACTTCTCCTGTATTTGCATCGACAAAATAGTCCCATCTATGTACGCCATCAGGATAATCGCTAATGTGGTATGCGAGTCTTGGTGTTTCGTCATTTACTATATAAATTACTAAACTTTTTTTTGTCTCACCTCTTAAAAATGAAGGGAGATATACCTTATTTGTAAAATTCTCTTTTTCTTTTAAAAGTGCATAAGCTTCCGATTCATCTAATCTTGGAGTTACATTTTGTATCTCTGGCGTAGGTGTCCAATTACCGTTTACCAAACCAACATCACCATTTCGAGTAGCATGCATCCAAATTTCTTTGCCATAGATAGGTATTCCTTGGTAAGTTTGGTTCAATTTTATGTGTCTAGTTTGATCTTCATCTGTTACTTCTTTAATTAATTCCACTTCTTGATGAGGATTTTTTATACCTATTGCAGATTTGATGGCTTCAAGATAATCTTTGCTTTGGGTTAAGATATCTTTAGAAGATCTTTTTCCTTCTGGAAGTAGACCTTCAAAAGCAATGGGCTGACCACTTTCATTAAATGCAATGGGTTTAATGTTTTTATCAAGAAATAAGTACTTGATTTGATTGATTTTTAACTCAAGGTCTTGAGACCGTTGAAGTCCTTCTCCTACATTTACATCTATAATATCATAGAAAGTGGTTGGCTCTTTACCTTCTTTTTTAGAGCCTGACAAATTCTTAAATTGGCTATTACCAATGGAAGTTATAAATAAAAAAGCAGCGAATATCACAATAATTTTTTTCATTTAATTCTTATTTTTTTCGTTCAGATTTTTTACATTTTGCATCAATACTTCGTGAAAGACAGCCAATGATTTGTCATTTAACGCTTTATATCCCCAAGTCACTTTGTGTTTTTGATCAAAATTATTAACTTTTTCAATAAAATAATACCTATTTCCTGGCTCGTTTAATTGTAAAGAGTCTATTTTTAAGAAATTATAATTTTCAAACAATTGTTTAGTTTGATTGCCCTCTAATTTACCTACAAACATAAAAGACGTATCAGAATTTCCTGTACGGTATATGTCTCCATTTTTTAGTAATTTATAATAGGAAGCTACCCCTGTAAAACCACCACCACTTCCAAAAATTAGACTTTCTTTTTCTCGCATATCATTTTTCACCGATTTTACACTACATGAAAATAATGACACAATAAAAAGAGGTAAAATCAATTTCATTTAAACAAAATTAAAAGGCAGAAAGGTAATATAATTTTTCTTTTTTTGTTAAAATTAAGTCAATATATATCAAAATCATAGTTTTTAAAAAATTAGCATTATATTTGTACTTGTATAATGTATAAGTTTAAAATATTTAAAAGTAATAAAATGAAAAAATTCTTGTTAAGTTGTTCTCTTTGTATGGTTACTTTAGTAATGGTAAATGCTCAATGTGCTAAATCTGCTACAGCTGGATGTTGTGCGAGTAAAGCAAAATCTACCACTAGTGTAGACGTTAAAGCTGTTGATATCGTTTCAAATGCTGCTGAAATAGCTGCTGCAGCTGACCAAAATATTCAAAAAAGACAAAATCCAGAAACAGGCGAACTAACATTTTTCCAAAAAGCAGTTTGTACTGAATCAGGAAAAATCTCTTGGAACAAAGTAAGCTTTGACGAAACTTCAAAAACTTTTACTCAGGTTGCTTCTGTTATGATGGAAAAAACAGCAGAAGGAGCTAAAGAAGTTAAAAAAGAAGCAGGCTGCGATAAAGGAGCTACAAAAGCTTGTTGCACTGCAAAAAAGGAGTCTAACTAGAAAGTATCCTGAAGATATATATGTTTCTTGGTTGCTTGCTAAGAAATATTAAAAGTAAAGTTCAAGAGTGATTCTAATGAAAATTAGATGCTGTTGGGCTTTACTTTTTTTTTGTACTTTTATATCTAAAATGTAATTTGTCGTTAGAATGCAAAATGCTTTTCATTCTAGTGCTCCGTCTAAATAAAAAATTAAATAATTTGTGGCTCTTTTTGAATATCTCTTCGTTAAAAAGCCTCGCTGAACTAGCCAGTTCAACTACGTTTTTCGCCTTGATCTATCCAAAAATAACTCACAACTTAATTTAAAAGATTAATTAGACGGAGCACTAGACTTTTATTTTATTGATAATTCTATATTTAATGCTCTATCATGGTAAAGCAATTCCAAAATTTTATTACAATTTTCTGCTTTTTATTTTTTGGTAATCAATTGGTTACAGCACAAATTTACTTTGTTCAGGAGTATAGTCAAGCGCGCGCAATAGCAAGAAGTACGGATAAGCCAATGCTGCTCTACTTTACAACCAAAAAGTGTGACCTTTGTAGATACGTAGATACTTTATTTAGATCAGATACCACCTTATTTACTTTATTGAATCAAAATTTCATCAATGTATTAATAAATGAATCAAAGGCATCGCTGCCTTATCTTGATAAATTTGAAGTAATGGGTTTTCCTTCGATCGTGTTTATCAGACATGATGAAACAGTTTTTAAAAAATATACCAATTTTTATTCAAGCGAAGACATCATTCAAACGGCAGAAAAAGCAATTGATTTGCATAAAGGCTATATTGAATACAAAATGGATTTAGACACAGTGACAAATCCAAGATCTCTATTAACACTTACAAAAGACTTTAAAAGCTTTAATCCAGACGATAATGTAATAAATATAATTAATGAAGTCACTCAATATCGACCATTCCTTAAAAACTTACTATTTAAAGATAGTCCTGAGTTACTTAATTATAAGAACTTAAATTCTATTTTTTTGGAAGATAATACTGCTTTCATAAAAAGTGATAATTTAAGAGATCTCTACGCTTATGCTTATTTTAAACAAAGTAAGATAGAGTCTTATCAAAAAAAAGTAAAGGATTTAGAGGATCGATTTACCTATTTTGGATTTGAAAATTTAAAAGAAGTTGTTTTGTACATTGAAATGAAAGAAATTCTAGCTCAAAAAGATGAAAATGGGGTTAATTTTGGAATAGAAGATATTTTAGTGAAGGACTTAAAGAACTTTTTATTAATTTACCCTCATTGTCCTGATAAGACATTGGTATCCAATATAATGTCATCAGTTTTGCTGAGTACTAAAAGTGAAGGTTTTTACACTAAACTCTTTAAAGTAGTTGAAGAAAAACTTAAAACATCACCAAACAACTTTATGCTAATGGATATACAAGCTGCATGCTATTATATGACTGGTTATAAGGAAAATTCTTTGAAGATGATTGCAAAAATAAATGAAATCGCTCTATTACAGGGACAAACCTATCAACCGAGTCTAAAGGTTTTGCAAAGGAAGTAATCTACTGCTCTGTCATGATAAAAAACTTAAGTAAAAGTAGTTCTTTTTCCAAATCTCTGCATTAAAAATTCTCAGCGTAGCGATGCTGCCAAAAATTTCTTTGTCAAACACTAAAAACAATCTGGTTTTAATAGTCTAACGTTAATGCTTCCACCCATTCAAAAAATCTTGTACTTTCATCTGCCTTTTACCTTCCATTTTTAATTCCTCAATTTCAATATAACCATCTAAACAAAAGACATGAAATTGCTTCTTATTTATCAACACATCTCCAGGTTTTGAAACATAAAGACCTAAGTGAGGTTTACAAGAAATAATCTTCGTTTCTAACCCTTCAAACGTAAAATATGCTCCCGGATATGGACTCATGCCTCTTATAAAGTTATAAACTGTCTTTACTTCTTGAGAAAAATCAATTAATAGATTCTCATGAAATATTTTGGGTGCTGATGTAGCCTCTTCATCACTTTGTTGAATAAAATTTATATGACGAGCTTTTAATTTTTGAATAGTTTTTAACACAACACTTGCTCCAAGTTCCATCATTTTATCATGCAAAGTGCCTGCTGTGTCATCAGGTTCTATTGTCAGTGACTCCTGCATAACGATGTCACCCGTATCAATTTCATGTTTTAATTTGAACGATGTAACACCTGTTTCTTTTTCACCTCTTATGATTGCCCAGTTGATAGGGGCTGCCCCACGATATTTAGGTAGCAATGAGCCGTGCAAATTGAATGTTCCAAGAGATGGCATATTCCACACCACTTCTGGTAACATTCTAAAAGCAACAACGATCTGAACATCTGCTTTAAATGATGCCAATTCATTTAAAAAAACCTTACTTTTCATCTTTTCGGGTTGCAGAACAGGAATATTTTGTGACAAAGCATACTTTTTAACTGGTGACTCGAGCAACTGTCTTCCTCCCCTACCTCCAAATTTATCTGAAGCGGTTACAACTGCTACAACTTGCTCACCTGCTTCTATCAATTTTTTAAGCGAAGCAACTGCAAAATCAGGAGTTCCCATAAATATTATCTTCATATCAAATTTCTTTTAAATTAAGCACAAAAGTACTCATAAACAATTTCCAAAATATCTAATTTAAAGGTAATTTGTTAAAATTAATCTTATATTTGAACAATCCTTGTTAATTTTTTATTAAACAGCTTTACTATTTAATACTTGTTGCAACAAATTTCGTCATCTTTGAGTATTAATTATTTTAAAACAAAAATTCAAAACATGAAATTATTAAGTTCTTCTTTATTAATGTTAATTGCATCTTTTTTGATTGCAGCACCTATCAAACCTATTAAGAAAAAAGTTGATGCAGCAACCTCAAAAATTGAGTGGGTAGCAGCTAAAGTAACTGGAAAACACAACGGAGAGGTAAAAGTTAAAAGTGGCACTATTGAAGTAGATGGCAACAAATTAGTTGGCGGAAGCTTTGTGGTAGATATGACGAGTTTAACTGTTTTAGACTTACAAGGTGGAGGTAAAGATAAGTTAGAAGGTCACCTAAAAAGTGATGATTTCTTCTCTACTGCCAAATTTGCTGAAGCAAGTCTAACAATCACTAAAGTAACTGCAAAAGCTATGGCAGGTGATTATATGGTTGATGGTGACTTAACAATAAAAGGAATCAAACAACCTGTTAAATTTGAAGCCAAAATAGCTGGTAACACGGCAACAGCTACCATAAAAGTAGATAGAACAAAGTTTGATATAAAATACAGATCAGGTAATTTTTTCCAAGATCTTGGTGATAAAATGATTAATGACGATTTTGACTTAGTAGTAAGTTTAGCATATTAAATTTTTCATAGGGTTTTCATTTAAGGGGGGTATCATCATGGTGATACCCCTTTTTTATTTTAGAAACTTTCAACAAAATTGACTACTCGTACGAGTTTTTAGATCACTCGTATAATTAACCATAAAAGCATTTTTAAAAAAAATATACAAAACGAAAAATAATGTTAGATTTGCTTTCTAAATAAAATCAAACATGTCAAACTTATTTAAAAAGCACTTATCATTCATACTTCTCATCCAATTAGTCCTAACCAACATCTATGCACAAAATAATAATGATGCTAGAGTAAAATTTGAACAATTAGGCACTACCTTAAGGTCACCCAACTCTTACAGAACTGCAGATGGAGCACCAGGGCCTGATTATTTTCAGCAAAAAGCTGATCATAAAATAAAATGTACTATCGATACTAAGTCTCAAATTTTGACGGGTACTGAAACGGTAACTTATTCTAATAATTCAAAAAGTGCTCTTCCATATATTTGGCTACAGTTGGATGAAAATGAGCATAATTCATCGAGCGAAAAACATAAATTTAATCCCACAAGCATAGGTAAAATCATGTCAGAAGGAGCAATAAATCGGTTGGAGCCATGGAAAGATTTAGATGAATATGGTGTTAAAATTAAAAGTCTAACGGATGCTAAAGGAATGGCATTGTCATACAAGATTCAAGGTACGATGCTTCGTATTGATCTAGCCACTCCAATTTTACCAGGAAAGTCATTTGTATTTAATTGTGCTTGGTCTTATAAACTTATTGATAGAATCAACAATCCAAGTAATGGTAGAGGTGGTTACGAATTTTTTGCTGATAATAAAAACTACTTATACACAGTAGTTCAATGGTTTCCTAGATTATGTGTGTATAGTGACTTTGAAGGGTGGCAAAACAAGCAATTTGTTGGAAGAGGTGAATTTGCTCTAAATTTTGGAGATTATGATGTAGAAATAACCATGCCTTCTGACTATGTCATTGGAGCAACTGGAGAATGTCAAAATTACAAACAAGTATTGAGTCCTGCGCAATTTAATAGATGGACGCAAGCGCAGACAAGTAAAGAACCCATAGAAGTCGTGACAAAAGAGGAAGCCCTTGCTAATGAAAAAAATTCTGAATCACAAAAGATGGTGACTTGGAAATACAAAGCAAAAAATGTAAGAGATTTCGCTTGGACAGCAAGTAAAAAGTTTGTTTGGGATGCTATGCCTCACTACAATGCCAATGGCCAAAAGGTAATGTGTATGTCTTACTATGGTAAAGAAGCTTACCCAATTTATAGAAAATATTCCACCAAAGTTGTAGACCATACGATCAAGACATATTCAAAATATGCAGGCTTACCTTATCCTTATCCAGTTGCGATATCTGTTGAAGCAGCAAATGGAATGGAATATCCTATGATATGCTTCAATCCAGGAAGAGCAGAAGAAGATGGGACATACTCTGAAAGAGCAAAAGAATCAGCAATACTTGTGATCATACATGAAGTTGGCCATAACTACTTCCCAATGATCATCAATAGCGATGAAAGACAATGGGCTTGGCTGGATGAAGGAATTAATAGTTTCGTTCAATTTTTAGCAGAGCAAGAATTTGACAATAATTATCCGAGTAGAAGTGGCCCAGCACATCTTATCACAGGGTATATGAAAAGGCCAAAAGATCAACTAGAACCCATTATGACCAATAGCGAAAACATCATAGATTATGGCAATAATGCATACAGTAAAGCAGCTACCGCTCTCAACGTATTAAGAGAAACCATTATGGGCCGTGAAGCATTTGATCACGCTTTCAAAACATATTGCCAACGATGGGCTTTTAAACACCCTACACCTGACGATTTCTTCCGTACAATGGAGGATGCAAGTGGTATAGATTTGGATTGGTTTTGGAAAGGTTGGTTCTTCAGTGTTGATAATGTCGATATTGCTTTAGACAGTATAAAGTGGTACAAGGTAGATTTAGAAACCAACCCTCAATCAAAGGTTGATACATTTAAGATGAAAAGAAGACCGTCTTTTGACCATATTTCTAAATTGAAAAATAAAGAAGCTGGAATGGAATTTAAAGTAGATAAAGACTCTTCCTTGACCGATATTTACACGAATTACAAACCATGGGAAACGGAAGATTCTATGACTATGTTTGTCAATGAATCATTTTCGGAAGTATTTTCAGAAGAAGAAAAGGAAAAGAAATTTGGTAAGGATAATTATTATGAGCTCCATTTTTCTAATAAAGGTGGGTTAGTCATGCCGATAATTATAGAATGGACTTTTGAAGATGGCTCTAAAGAAATTGAAAAAGTACCCGTAGAAATATGGCGATTAAATGAGAAAAAATTTAAAAAAGTATTTGTCAAACAAAAAAATGTTAAGGGAATAGTTATTGATCCTTATAGAGAGACAGCAGATACGGATTTAGTGAATAATAATTGGCCTGTGAAGGAACTCCCTTCTAAGTTCCAAGTATATAAAGCAAATAAAAGTATCCCGCAACCCAATCCAATGCAAAAAGCTTTAAATAAAACATCTCGACCTTAATCGAGAAAACAGATACAAAAAATTTATGGAAAAGCACTTTTCAATCAGGAAAGTGCTTTTTTATTATCACTATAATCAAATCCACCTTTATACTCTACGTAATATACTTCTCTTTTTGTCTTTTTTTAAATATGTAGTATAAAAATAATGTATATTTAAAATGTTGGTATACAATTTGATGCTATTTATGTAAATAGTTAAACAGTCGATGTATCAAATTTATGTAATAGAGTTAAGTAAAAAAGTATACTCAGAAAATAGAAAATTCAGAGAAGCCAATCCACAGTTTAATGGAGTATTAGAGTGCTTATACGTTGGCATGACTAGTAAAACACCCCAAATACGATTTTCACAACATTTAGAAGGTGCATTGAGTAAAAAAGGAATAAATATATCTGCAAATATTGTCAGAAAATATGGCATCTATCTCAGACCAAGTCTTTATCAAGAAATACCAAATTGCAAAAATATGGACGAAGCTCTTCAAGCAGAAAAAGATTTAGCAGGTAAACTAAGGAAAATGAGATATGCAGTTTGGGTAAATTAGGAATAACAATTATCTAAAAATACTCCAAATTTATAAAACAACTTTGGTTCATCTAAAAGATACAAAGATTAAAAAAGTTGTTTATCAGAATTAAACTGTTAAAATATTAGGCATATAATTTACCTAATACATACAAAAAGGCATAAAAGAATAAAAATTAGTATAATTCCGACAATGAATTAATCAATTATTGACTATTTTTGTTTCCACTGAACTAAACCATAGTGACTTATGAAAAAAGTCTTGAATTTTTTGCTACTGATCGAGATTATTTTTCAATTGAGTACTTCTGTAAATGCTACTCACATCATAGGAGGTGATATCACCTATGAATGCATAAGTCAAAATCTCGCGACGCGTACAACCACTTTTGATATTACAATGTGGGTATATCGAGATCCTACAAGTACTGAAGTTGCATTTGACAATGGTTTTGAAATTGGGGTTTACAGAAGAATAGGAGGAGCATGGTTTTATGATCAATCATTAGAAATCAATCTTGTAAAAGAAGATTCAATTCCACTAGAAAGTGTAAATCCATGCCTTTTTATACCACCTAAACTAGGTGTATACAAAGGTTTATATAGATTTCAGGTAATATTACCATTCGGTTTTGACTATCAAGTTGTTTACCAAAGATGTTGTAGAAACGCAACCATTAATAATATTTTAGATCCGCAACGGACAGGTGCAGCATTTTATGTATATATTTCAGAAGAATCCGTAAAAACATGTAACAGTAGTCCCGTTTTTAAAAATTTCCCCCCTGTCTTAATTTGTGCTGGTGATGATTTGGTATTTGATCATTCCGTTATTACAAATCCTGGGGATAGCGTATCCTATAGTTTTTGTGCACCGGCTACAGCTGGTGGTGGTGGTGCAGGTGGAGGATGCGGAGGATTTACTCCAGATGTACAGGATTGTCCACCACCTTTTGCAGTGGTCAGATATATTGCCCCATATACCGTGGTGCACCCAATGGGAGGAAATCCTCTGGTGAAAATTAATGAAAAAACAGGTTTAATATCTGGGAAGCCCGATATTCAAGGGCAATACGTTATCGGTATTTGTGTGACACAATACAGAAATGGTGTAATTTTAAGCATTATTCAGCGCGACTTTCAATTTAATGTGAGTAAATGCGAAAAAGTATTTACAGCCAAATCGAAGGCTTCTGATGTAGAGGAGACAAAGTTTCCTGTTGAGTCGGCTGATGCTGGAGATACCATTTTTGTAAAATCATGTGGAGCAACTAAAATCTTCTTTGAAAATATTAGTGTCAACAAAAGTAATAGAATACCTAACTACAAATGGATATTTTATAAGGAAAACAATAAGCAGGATACTTTTAGCACCATAAACACAAATTATGTTTTTCCTGGACTAGGCGTTTTCTATGCAGCATTAGTGGTGAATCCAGGAGGAGGGGCATGCTCTGATACTGCCAAATTAAAAATTACCATTACCAATGCAACAAAGGCCAATTTTATCGGTGTTTATGATTCATGTGCATATGGGCCTATGCAATTTTTTAATCAAAGTTTATTAGGCTCAAAACAATTAACTGTACTATGGGATTTAAACGGAGAAGACTTTTCTAGACTAGATAATCCGATTATAAATTGGAGGTTTACTGGGAAGAAAACAATCAAAATGATTCTTACCGATGAAAATCAGTGCATAGATGTAGCCGAACAAGTAATTTCATACAACCCAATTCCCAATAATTCTGATTTATTCATCAAACCAATAGAAACATGTGCGCCCTTGCAAATCAATTTCAAACCTATTTCAAATCTATTGGATACAACATATTCGATCATTTGGAAAATTTCAGATGGTCAAGAACTAAAAGGTATTACACCTACTCTTAAAATCAACAATGATGGTCTCTATTCATTAAAAATACAAATTACCTCTCCTAATAAATGTTATAAAGAGGTGGATTTTAATAATTTAGTGAATGTCCTTCAAAGCCCGAAAGCCGGCTTTGACTTCAATAGATCAGAAATTAATGTGTTTAATAGAAAGGCAATCTTCAACGACAAGTCTGAATCAACAGAGTTTTGGGCTTGGTACTTTGGAAATATTGCTGGTTCTACCGAGCAGTCTCCTACTTTTGTATTTCCCGATACGGGCCAATATAAAATTATTCAAATCGTAGGAAGATCTAATGGATGTACAGATACTTTGTCAGAAATAATAGATATTGCCCCTGTTGATACAGTTTTTGTTCCTTCTGCTTTTACACCAAATAGTGATATATTAAATGATGATTTTAAGGTAGTTAGCTATAGTCCAGGCATTAAAATATTCGAAATGAAAATTTACGATAGATATGGAGGTCTTATCTTTTCTTCTGACAACCCACTCATTGGATGGAATGGTCTGCTAAAGAATGGTTTAATTGCCATGAGTGATGTATATACCTATGATATAAAATATGAAACCTTTCGGAAAATTAAAAAAAGACAAAATGGATATTTCACTTTGTTGCGATAACATTTTTGAATAAAAGGATTAAATACATAAGGGAAGATGTAAAAACGCCTATTCGTAGTCAAAAAAATACGAAAAAGCCAAGAACAAGGTATGAAGAGCGTAAAGAAATCGTCGCAAACGATTTAAGCTCTGAACTAGGGTCTATGTGCCCTAGCGCAGAGAATATTAGATTGCGGATACAATACTGTTAGAACACTTTTAACCTTAAACGCGGTAATTGGATTTTACAGTTTTTTGTAATAGAAATAGCGTTTTTAGAATTTCCCATGAATAATGATATCTTTTTAGAGAGGTTTTTCGTTATATAATTGTAAAATTGTATTTTAATATTGAATAGATAGATGGTTTATAAATTTAGAATATCGCTTTTAGTTGTTTTATTAACTTGCATGTATAAAATAATACAAGCTAGACACATCGTAGGAGGAGATATCACTTATAAATGTACCAATGCCGATGCTCAATTGAGACGAACCACTTTTGATATAAAAATGTGGATATATAGAGACTCTAGAGGTGGCGGTGCTCCTTTTGATTCAAGACCAAGAATAGGAATCTACAAACTTGAAAATGGAATTTGGTTATTTCATCAAGCAATCGATGTAAGTTTAGGTGAAAATAGTGAAATTGAAATTGGTAATGCCAACCCTTGCCTTATTGTTCCCCCGAATGTTGGTGTTGATAAAGGTTTATATGCCTTTTCTGTAACTTTGCCTTGGGGTTTTGATTATCAGATAGTTTATCAACGATGTTGCAGAAATAATACTATAAATAACATTAGAGATCCAGGAGATCAAGGAGCTGGATTCAATGTGACAATTTCAAAATTTTCAATAGAAAATTGCAACAATAGTCCAGAATTTGCAAACTTTCCTCCTGTAGTGATTTGTAATAATAAGCGATTAGCTTTTAATCATCAAGCCATTGATGCTGATGGGGATAGTCTTGTATATGAATTTTGTGCTCCAACCGTAGCAGGTGGTACTTTTGGGGTACGACAAAATGAAAATGCGCTAGCATGTAATGGAGTTACGCCTAACCCACAAAACTGTCCTCCACCATATGGCAGGGTATCGTTTATCCCACCCTACTCTGTTGATGCTCCCATGCAAGGTGATCCTGTAGTCTCCATAAATAGAAACAATGGATTGATATCTGGTACACCAAAAAGTGTAGGTCAATTTGTGATCGGCATATGTGTAAAAGAGTACAGAAAAGGCCAATTGATTGGTGACATACAAAGAGATTTTCAATTTAATGTAGAAAATTGTGAAAATGCATTTGAAGCACTGGCTAAAGCAAAGGACGGTGATCCAAAGGCTAGACCTGTAGATAATATCACAGAAGGAGACACTATATTTGTAAAATCTTGTGGTGCCACATTGATGCTTTTTGACAACAAGAGTATCGTGAAATCTCAAATACCTGCAACCTACCAATGGCAATTCACAAAATTTGGAAAGCTTGATACATTTAATAGAACTAATCTTTTAATTGAATTTCCAGCTTTAGGTCGATATGAGGGAAAACTTATTATAAATCCTGGTCAAGAGGACTGCTCAGATACAGCAAATATTATTGTAAATATTGTACCAAGAATAGATGCAGATTTTGCTTTTGATTATGATTCTTGCGTTTTTGGGCCTGTGGATTTTCTAGATAAAAGTATTATTTCGTCAAATAGACCTGATATTATTAGATGGAATTTTAATGGCGAAAGTCAGACGGTGGTTAAAAATCCATCTTACACTTTTGAGACCCCAGGTATAAAAAAAGTTAGTCTTACCGTTAGGGACAAAAATGAATGTCAGGACACAATATCAAAAAATATAATTTACCAACCCGTACCAACACGAATAGATATCGCTCCTGACAGATTTATTGGATGTGAACCCGTAGAAATCTTATTTAAAAACAACTCAAGACCAATTGATGAAACATACGACATAACGTGGGATTTTGGTGATGGTACCATTAAAAAAGGAATTAGCCCAAAGCATATATACACCAAACCTGGTATTTATGACATAAAAGTTGCCATTAAATCACCAATAAATTGCTTTATAGACAGAAGCTTTGCTGGATTAATCGAAATAAAAGATTCTCCTAGAGCAGGTTTTGATTATGACCCAAAAGAACTAAACAGCTTTATAAAAGATGTTTCTTTTACTGATTTGTCGGTTGGTGCTGATTATTATCAATGGGAGTTTGGAAATGTAGGTACGTCTACACAAAAAAGCCCTCAATATAGTTTCCCTGATACCGGTACTTACAAAGTGGTGCAATATGTCGTAAAAGAGAATGGCTGTACGGATAGTTCTTCTGCGATTTTGGATATCATCCCTATTACCATTGTGCATATTCCAAATGCATTCACTCCAAACAATGATGATCTAAATGATGAATTTAAAATAACTGGATTTTTTGAAGGGGTCAAATCTTTTAATATGAAAATATACAACCGCTACGGAGAATTACTATACGAAAATGACGATTACACCCAAGGTTGGGACGGATTATCAAAAGAAAGAAATGCTCCAGCAGACGTCTATGTCTACTATATACAATATATAAACACAAGGGATGAGGTTAAAGATTTTAAAGGCAACTTCACTTTAATTAGATAAAAAACATAATCTCATGGTGAGTTCAAAAAACTCGTTTTCATCATGAAAAAAGTACGAACTGACAAAGAACAAGACATGAAGAGCGCAACAAAATCGTCGCAAACGATTTTGGCTCTGAACTAGAGCCTCCGTGACCTAACACAAAGAATATTATATTGCAGGTACACGACATTGAGGACACTTTTTATTATCCTTCAACGCTGTAATTTGTCATTGCAGTTTTTTGTAATAGAAATAGGGTTTTTAGAACTCCCCTCATGATCTACTTCACTACATCAACAGACCTGTAGGCATTTATTAAAGCTATTTCTCCTTCTTTTCCTTCTTTAGATTTGCCATGCTCCATACCATAAACACCTTTATAACCCTTACTGTGGATGTGCTTAAACACATTTGAATAGTTAATCTCACCTGTTGTTGGTTCTTTTCTACCAGGATTATCACCAATTTGAATATAGGCGATTTCCTCCCATGTCAAATCTATATTCCTAATCAAATTTCCTTCATTCTTTTGCATATGGTAGATATCGTACAAGATTTTACAAGCAGGACTTGATACAGCTTTACAAATCATATAGGTTTGATGTGAAAATCTTAAAAATAAATCTGGGTTATCACTCAGAGGCTCTAAAACCATTACTAAGCCTTGAGGTTCCAAAATATCGGAGGCTATTTTAAGTGCTTCCACAACATTTGCTGTTTGCATATCTACTGATAAGGAGCGATCATAATTACCTGGTACTACTGTGATATGCTTTGCATTTACTCTTTTCGCTACTTCAATGGCAGTAAAGCAATCATTCTTCATCCTATCTATAAATTCCTTTTTTCCAGTAGTTAATGACATTTTCCAATGCCAGCTATCACTTGTCAACACAAAAACCCCCATCTTCATATTCAATTTTACGAGGAGATTGCCGATTTCTTCTTGTTGTGCTACGGACCTAGACATCATACCGTTGTCTTCAATACTCCTAAATCCTTGATCATGGGCCCACTTAATTTGATCAACAAATTTTTCACCTCCATGATTTTTAAACATTCCGTCATGGAAAGCAAAGTCAAGATTAAAAGTTTTACTTTCGGCTTCATGACCCTTAAATATATGACCTTGTGTATGAGCAAATCCTGCCACACCTACAGAACTAATCACTGATTTATTAATAAAACTTCTTCTATTCATGACTTAATTTGAATTTAATTTGTAATTTAGCTCAAATTTAAAAAGATTAAGATAAAAGTGTATAAAACAAGGCTACAAATTATAATTTCGATCACAACGATATTCTTGATAAACATACTTCAGGGTCAAGAGACCTCCTTAATTGTATCAGAAAAAGATATTAATTATAAATTGGTATTGATCAATCCTACCAATTTTCAGATTAAAGATTCGAAGACTATTATTAAGCTAGACCCATTCTACATGGGTACACATGAAGTAGACTACCCTACTTTTAATCAATTTTTTCAAGACGAATTTTATTCACAAAATGATCAATATGATGCTATCACCAGACCTAGCTCACCCTATCTAGATTTTACTTTAGGAATGGGCAAAGACAAAGGCCACCCTGCCAATAGTGTCCAACATTATGGCGCTATGATGTTTTGTCGGTGGCTTTATGAAAAAACAGGTGAGTTTTATCGTCTTCCAACGGAGGCAGAATGGGAATATGCATGTTACATCGGAGAAACTGAAAAAAACATGATAACCGATATAGCATGGTATGAAAGCAACAGTGAAGGCAAATACCATAAATCAGGCGAATTAAAACCAAATAAACTAGGCATTTACGATCTATTGGGTAATGTCACAGAGTGGACGATGGATCAATATGTAGAAAACTACCCAGAATTTGTTAATCAAAATTCCACCAATCCTTTGGTCAAAACTACGAAAAAACATCCACATACATTAAAAGGTGGTTCATACAAAGACTCAGTAGATAAGCTATCTTGCAGCAATAGGCGAAGTACAGATAGAATCTGGAATAGACGAGATCCACAAATACCAAAAAGCACATGGTGGAACACAGATGCCCCTTTTGTAGGGTTTAGACTAGTTAAACCAAAAAATCAACCAAATAAAGAAGAGGTTATTAATTTTTTTAATGAATATTTTAAATCGTAAAATCGTTAAGTCATGAATAAGAAAAGTACAGCAAGACGAGAGTTCATAAAAACTTCATCGTTATTGACAGGGGCTATGCTTACCGCTCCAATCATTGGGCAAGCAGGGTATTTTAATAGTGTTGATGATGCTATAAAAGTAGCCGTCATAGGTTGTGGAGGAAGAGGCACAGGAGCAGCGATGCAAGCACTTTCTACCAAACAAAATGTGAAGTTGGTCGCAATGGTAGACGCTTTTCGTGACAACATCGATAAGTGTTATAAAAGCTTAACATCTGACGACATTTCGGACTGGAGTGGAGGCAAAGGAAACATTAAAGATAAAATTGATGTAACGGAAGATAGAAAATTTGTTGGTTTTGAAGGTTACAAAAAAGCTATTGAACTTGCGGATGTTGTGATACTCACAGCGCCTCCAGGATTTAGGCCACTCCATTTCCAAGAAGCAGTAAATCAAGGCAAACATATTTTCATGGAAAAACCATTAGCGGTTGATCCTGTAGGCATTAGAAAAGTGCTAGAAGCAGCAAAAATTGCAAAGGCTAAAAAGCTCAATGTAGTTGTAGGATTACAAAGACACTATCAAAACTCCTACAGAGCATTGTATGAGCGTAAAGATCTGATAGGAGATATCGTTGCATCACAAGTTTGGTGGAATAATGACGGTGTGTGGGTAAGAAAACGTAAGGAAGGTCAAACTGAAATGGAATACCAAATGAGAAATTGGTATTACTTTAATTGGCTTTGTGGAGATCATATCAATGAACAACACATTCATAATATAGACGTGGTAAACTGGTTTAAAGGTATGTATCCTATTAAGGCCCAAGGTATGGGAGGTAGAGAAGTACGAAATGGAAAAGATCATGGCGAGATTTTTGATCACCACTATGTAGAATTTCATTATGCAGATGGCAGTATTATGAATAGTCAATGTAGACATATTCCTAATACGATGAGTAAAGTAGATGAACTTCTTATTGGCACCAAGGGTAAAATTTTCTGTGGAGAGGCTAATATTAAAGATAATACCGGAAAAGTATTGTTCCAATTTGATAAAAAAACAGAAAACAATCCTTATCAGACAGAACATGACGAGTTATTTGATGCTATCTCAAAAGGAGAATACAAATTTGATGATACAGAAAATGGTGCTAAGAGTACAATGACTGCAATCTTAGGTAGAATGGCAACCTACAGTGGTAAAATGTTAGAGTGGGATAAAGCCTTAAATTCTAATTTAGATCTTACACCATCGTCATATACCTGGGATGCAAATCCTCCTATTATGCCTAAGGCTGATGGTTATTATCCTGTGGCAATACCAGGGGTAACAAAAATGATAATATAAAGTGCTTCGAATATCGACTTCCTGTGTTTTTGAATAAAATTTAAAGGAAGTCGGTATTCTTACAAACTGAAAATCAAAATCGGATATATTTGACTTATTTATTTGAAATATTCCAATCAACCTGGGCACTGCGGTCATTAGCCACTGCAGGAATAATCGGAGTGACATGTGGTATTCTAGGCACATTTATAGTATTAAGAAATATGTCTCTCATTGGCGATGCATTGTCGCATGCTATTCTTCCTGGTATTTTTATTGCATATATCTTAATCGGTTTCAGTACGATTGGGTTTTTTATTGGATCTGTGGTGGCTGGTCTTTTTACAGCAATTTTGATTACTTGGATTCAGCAAAAGGTTAATACAAAAAATGATGCAGCAATTGGCATTGTTTTTACTGCAATGTTTTCTGTAGGAGTGATAGGCATATCCTCATTAAATCACAAACAAGGCACGCACATCGATCTAAAAGACTTTTTATTTGGTAATGTGTTGGGTATTTCAAATGAAGATCTTGTACTCAGTCTAATCGTGATGCTGTATGTGGTAGGAACAATTATATTATTTTATCGTTACTTTTTTATAACAACTTTCCAGCCAACCATTGCGGTAACAATGGGTATACCTGCCAATAAGGTACATTATTTAATGATGCTAGTGTTATCTTTTACCGTTGTAGTAGCATTAAGGGCCGTAGGTGTAATCTTAGTGGTAGCCATGTTGGTGACTCCAGCAGCTTCTGCTCTGTTACTGTCAGATAGACTTAAAAGTGTAATAATATTATCAGGATTAATAGGTCTGCTATCCAGTATTCTTGGATTTGTCGTAGCTATTTATTTCGATACTACCCCTGGACCAGCCATTGTACTTGTGGCTACCTTTATTTACCTATCTGCGATGTTTTTCTCACCTTCAAAAGGAATATTTTTTAAGTGGTGGCTTAGTTTTCGTGAACAAAGTCGAATTTTGGAAGAAGATATCATCAAGTATCTGATAAGAAATAAAAATAAAGCCCATACCATATCGTCCATATCAACCGAAATGGATCGACCTATACAAACGATCAAAAACAGTTTGGCACAAATGCAGAAAAAAGGAGTGATCTTGAAAAACCAAATAAAATTAACACCAAATGGCGAATTAAAATCAGATGATCTTGTAAGAGCTCACCGGTTGTGGGAGTCTTATCAAGTGAAAAACATGGGATTGGAGAAGCAACAAGTACATGATGATGCAGAACGGTTGGAGCACCATATGACAGATGACTTTATAAGTGAGCTAGATGAAAATCTTGGATTTCCACAAAAAGATCCTCATGGGTCTCCGATTCCAAAGCACACAGTGGGTACAAACTTATTCCAAGTGCCGCTCAATAGTGCTTATGTCATTTTAAAAGAACAGCTAAATGACAAAGTCGAAGCATTCCTCTGGGAGTCAGGCTTAAGCCCTTTAGAAACCATAAAACTTGTAATGAGAAATAAAGGTAGTGCTCAAATCTTAAAAAAAGATGGTAAACCTGTACTTATTCCTTCGCACATTGCAAAAAAAGTACTTGTAGAATCGCTAGACGGTACGGTTTAATAAATAATCTGCAAAAAGTTTAAACTCCTCTATACCTTCATTACCAAATCCTGCATTAACCAAATGTGACAATGCCAAATCTCTATATGCATCTTTGAGTTGATTTGCGTATTCTCTGACTACCAATGAGTCAAAAATTTTGGTTACTTTATCTATCTTAATAACTTCTTCTTCTAATGATAATGAGGAAGTCATGTATACATCTGTTAAATACTCTTTTTGCACACCTTCTGCTAATTCAAGTGCTTTTAAGTATAAATAGGTCTTTTTATTTTGGATGATATCGCCAGCTTTCCTTTTACCTACCTCGGCTTCTTCTCCATAAATATCAAGTATATCATCTTGAATTTGGAATGCAATACCAATATTTTTACCAAACTCATAAATGGCCCGCTCTTCCTCTTCGCTTGCAGATGCAATAATAGCACCCATCTGCATGGAGGCACCTAATAATACGGATGTCTTAAAAGTAATCATCTCTATATACTCGTAGATAGACACATCAAATCTCTTCTCAAAGTCCATGTCAAGTCTTTGTCCTTCACACAACTCTATCGCCATTTTATTAAAGACTTTAACTAAAGGTAAGGCGACATCTGGAGGGTACCTCATCAATAAATCATAACATTTTATGAGCATGACATCACCCGTCAAAATCGCAGAATCGATACCATACTTCATATGTGCTGTAGGGTTTCCTCTACGCAAAGAGGCAGCGTCCATGATATCATCATGAATCAATGTGAAATTATGAAAGACCTCTACAGCCAATGCAGCATCAACAGAAGATTCTAATAGATGAGTATTATAATAATAAGATGTAGCCATCAAAACGGCTGGCCTCAATCTTTTTCCACCAATTTGTATCATATACTCCATGGGAATATATAATGATTGAGGACTACTTTGTTCCTTTAGGTAATTAGCAATCTTTTCTTCGAATAAAGCAGCAGACTTTTGGATTATAACCACAAAAATAAAATCTTAAAGACGATATTATGAGAAAATACTCTGTTCGACCAAGAAAACAATCGTACCAGCTACATAGCCAACAAATACCAGTAAAGCTATTTTTTTGAAGTACCATATAAAATTGATCTTCTCCATTCCCATCGCGGCAACTCCTGCAGCTGAACCAATAATCAACATACTTCCCCCTGTGCCTGCTGCATAAGCAATATAATGCCAAATTTTAGCATCTATCGGCTCTGTGAACATACCCATGGTTGCAGCAACTAATGGAACGTTATCTATTACAGCACTAAACATTCCTATTAAGAAAATGACAATATCCATATTAGGAATTGCTTTTTCTAAGCCTTCTGCTGCATACCTCAACGTTCCTACGTCACCCATTTTTAATGTTTCTAGGCAAGACACGGTAAGTAAAATACCCAAAAAGAAAAGTATACTTGTCATCTCTATCCTTGACAAAGCTTTATGTGCTGTATATAGATGCTTTCTCTCTTTATCAAAATCTTCTTCAGGGTGAATATATTCGGATACCAACCATACAATACCTAGACTCAACATCATACCGATGTAAGGGGGTAAATGAGTTAATGCTTTAAAAATAGGCACAAATACAATCATTCCTAATCCCAAAAATAACATAGTTCTGCTCGACAACAATTTTCGTTCTTCATCAAGAGATTCTTCTTCATTTTCTACCTTTAGATTTCCTTGAAAAGGTTTCATAAAGGAAGCGATGATTAATGGCACTAAAAAACTAACCAAAGATGGAAGAAAAAGCCAAGATACCAATCCTTCACCGGTTACCTTTTTACTAATCCAAAGCATGGTGGTGGTAACATCACCTATTGGAGACCATGCCCCACCCGCGTTTGCTGCAATTATTATCAATGATACAAACCAAATTCTATCATTCTTGTCTGGTACAAGTTTTCTCAAAATCGATATAAGTACAATAGTGGCAGTCAAATTATCTATGATCGAAGACAGAAAAAATCCCAAAAACCCAACAATCCAAAGCAATTTTACTTTGTTTGTTGTCTTGATCCAATCTTTTATAATGGAAAATGCTCTATGCAAATCCATCAATTCTACAATGGTCATTGCTCCAATTAAAAATATTAAGATCTCAGCAATCTTGCCCAAATGGTGCATCAAGGCTCCCGAAAATCCCTCTTCTGCTGCTTCGGAGTGGCCCCCTACCATACTAAATGCATGATTGTGCGAATCTACAATGTCTAAACTACCATTGTGATATCCTATTGCCAATACTGCCCATGACAAAGACCCCATGAGTAGCGCAGGAACTGACTTGTCAAGTCTTAGTGGATGTTCGAAAACAATAGATAGATATCCAATTACAAAAATAAGAATTACTAATGATGCCATATCGTTTTGATTTAAAGTAAGGCGACAAACATAAAATGAAGTTAGATATTATCCAAAGAATTCAATTTAAATCTTCGTCAAAATTTAATTATATTTATCTTCACAAATTAATTGATCAAAATCTTGAGTAAAACAAAATAATATACCTAAAATCAATTAACATCTTACTTAAATCAAATACTATTTAATAATTTAAGAAGCTTAAATTTCATAATTTAAGTGGTTTTTAGAAAGTTTCCTTACTGAAAACATTAACTCGGATTTCAAAATCTTGGTTAAAAATACTCTTAAAGAATTATGATTGAACAAAAATTAATATATTTGCATTTTTTGATAGCATAATTAAGCATAAAGAGAAAATGTATAATAGAGTAATTTTAATAGGTAATTTAGGAAAAGACCCTGAAGTAAGGCACTTAGAAAATGGGAGCTCTGTTGCAAGGTTGACATTAGCCACTAATGAAAGTTATAAAGATAAAGATGGAAATTGGCAAAATTTAACGGAATGGCATAACATTGTAGCATGGAGATCATTAGCTGAAAACGCTGAAAAAAACATGAAAAAGGGCAATACAATATTTGTAGAAGGCAAACTTAAGACCAGAAGCTACAAAGACCCTAATGGCGTAGATAAATATGTGACCGAAATAGAGGCACTGACTTTGAAGTCTTTTGAAAAAAGAGAAAGAGGTTATGACGCACCTCCTTTGCCTACTGAAGATGACTATAGAGCACCCGTGAGTGGTGGGCCAAGTTATACACAAAAAACAGATCAAGTCATTAAGGAAGAAAAGCCCGATTTTCTTGGCGATAATGAAGATGACTTACCTTTTTAAAAGAAAGAATAGAATAAGTTTTAATCAGATTAAAACTATGGTTTAATTAAATAAAGTGCTTTGGATCCAGATCCCTACCTCTTATCTTATTACAATTTATATTTCGTTTGGCTAGCTTTAGCTGATTCAATTACTGTGGTTGGTATTTATGGACCAATCCTTTTGATTCTTATAACTTGCTCAGGTCTAATATCTGCGTCCGAAGTAGCCTATTTTGGACTCAATCCAAATGAAACTGCACAATTGGAGGATAAAGATGACGCTGTTTCAAAAAAGATTCTCCATCTCTTAAGCAAGTCAGAAAAACTTTTGGCCACCATTTTAATAAGTAACAACTTTGTGAATGTTGCTATAATCGTAGTATCACAAATTATGCTGACTACTTTACTTCCAGCAAGTAATATTGAGAATTTTGCTAAATACCTGAATGATTTTGTCTTCGGTGGATTATTTTCATATTCCGGCCTAGCGGTTACTATTCAATTCTTGATTACAACAGTCCTTGTCACGATCGTTTTATTACTTTTTGGGGAGATAATACCAAAGATCTATAGTGGAATGAATAAGATGTTTATCGCAAAGTTAATGGTAAATCCATTAAACTTCTTGATGAAGTTATTCCATCCCTTTACTAAAATTCTTACAAATTGGTCTTCATTGATAGAACTTAGGTTGCATAAACATAAGGAAAATTATTTCACTACGAGTCGAGAGGATATTGACAAAGCAATAGACCTGACAGTACCTGATGTACAAGGTGAATCAAGAGAAGCTGATATCCTAAAAAGCATCGTAAATTTCGGTGAAACAGCTGCAAAACAGGTTATGAAACCCCGAGTGGATGTGATCGCATTGGAGCGCACATTGGACTTTACCGAAATGTTTAAGATTGTAAAAGATGCTGGATATAGTAGACTACCCGTATATGAAGAAGATTTAGATCAATTGAGTGGTATTTTATATGTAAAAGATCTTTTAGGGTATACCCAAGAATCAAAAGAATTTGAGTGGCAATCATTAGTCAGAAAAGAGCTACTTTACATTCCTGAAACAAAAAAGATTGATCAACTTCTTACAGAGTTTCAAACCAATAGATTGCACATGGCCATTGTTGTCAATGAGTTTGGCGGTACTGTTGGCATAGTAACTTTAGAAGATATTATGGAAGAAATAATAGGAGAAATCAAAGATGAATTTGATACAGAACAAGAAATCGACTATATCAAACTCGACGAACATAACTATATATTTGAGGGAAAAACGTTACTTAACGATATCTGCAAAGTTATAAGTTATAAAAACTATTATTTTGACGATGTAACTCAAAATGCTGACTCAATTGGAGGTCTATTGGTTGAACAATTTGGTGTAATTCCAAAAGCAGAAAGAGTAATAAACATTAAAGAACTTACGTTTAAGGTAGTATCATCGACGGAAAGAAGAGTGGAAAAAGTCAATCTTCGCATCAACAATAATGAAAGTTAATAAACAGTTTGTCTTTATATTTACCTACGCTATAAGCTTTTTTGTGATAGCGTGTAATTCGACAGAAGGACCTATTGCCAAACCTCGGATGTTTCCAAAAGTAGAATTTCCTGACAGGAATTTTATTTCTTTTGACAATAAAGAGTGTGATTTTTCTTTCGAACACCCTGATTATCTTGCATACGGTAAAGACAGCATTAGATTTGAAGAAAACTATAAATATCCATGTTGGTTTGATTTAAATTCAAAATCGCTCAACACCACTTTACACTTTAGTTACTTGAAAGTCAATTCCCATAAGGACATAGATATCAATATAAATGATGCTTTTAAAATGGTAAACGAACATAACATCAAGGCATTAGCTCGCAAGGAAAGTATTATCGAAAATAAAGATGCTAAGGTGTATGGTTTGTTATTTGAAATTGATGGCAACGTAGCTTCACCATTACAATTTTTTCTAACCGACTCTACTCAACATTTTATTAGAGCTTCTTTATATTTTAATGACAGAGTAAATCAAGATTCTACCAAAATCATTTACGACTTTATTAAAAAAGATATAGATGCGATCATTAATTCTTTTGAATGGACTAATAAAAGTAACAAAAACATTAAAAAATAATTATTTCTATTAACAACTGATTTAAAATTATAATTTTGCAAAATATTATCGTAACAAAAAGCATGAATCTAAGAAAAATCAAAACTACAATACTCAGCATTTGTGTATTGAGCGCCTCACTACTGGCTCAAGAAGATAAAGAAACCTTACTTACAGTTGGAAATTTACCAGTAAGTGTGGGTGAGTTCAAATATATTTATGAAAAAAATAATGGTAAAGATGCTAATTATTCCAAGGCCTCAATAGCCGAGTACCTTGATCTTTACACCAGATTTAAACTAAAAGTCAACGAAGCAAAAGCTCAAAAAATAGATACTATTCCAAGTTTAAAAGAAGAATTGAATGGCTATAAACGTCAATTAGCCAATTCCTACTTGATGGATAAAGGTGTGAAAGACTATCTTTTGGAGGATTTAAAACGAAAAATAGTATATGATGTAAAAATTGCTCACATATACATTCCCATACCCAATTTTGCCACGGATAGTGTAAGCAAATCTGCAGAGCAAAGGATAAATATGGCACACACAGCACTTGAAAAGGGAGAAAGTTTTGAAAATGTTGCTTTAAAATATTCTGAAGACAACAACTCTAAAAATACAGGTGGAGAAATAGGTTATTACACAGCCATGATGCCAAATGGCTTTTACTTATTTGAAAATGCTATGTATAATACGGCAATCAATAAGTATTCAAAGCCTTTAAAATCCAAAATGGGTTGGCACATAATTAAAGTTTTGGATAAGCGGGAGGCTAGAGGTATGATACAAGTAGCTCACTTATTGGTTAGATCAAAAGGCAATCCAACAGCAAAAAATTCAATATATGAGATCTATAACGGAATAAAATCTGGTTCGCGTTGGGATGAAATGGTGTCGCGATATTCACAAGATACCGAAACAGCACAAAACCAAGGAGTATTACCAGCTTTTGGTATTAATAACTACGAAAAAACTTTTGAAGATAATGCCTTCAACTTAAAAAACACAAACGATTACAGTGCCCCGTTTGAAACATCAGCAGGATGGCACATTGTAAGGTTGGTTCAAAAATTCCCAATTATTATTGATGAAAACTTTGCAAAAGTAAATGAACCAAAAATTAAAAATAATGAAAGGTGGCAAACAGCAAGGATAGACTACCTAGAATCCATAAGACAAGCTGCCAGTTTTTCAAAAAATAGTGCCTTAATAGAAAAATTCACACGAGGTCTAAACGACGAATTTTTCACATACAAATGGTCAAAAACAAATGAAAATGAGGATAACATGACCTTAATCTCTTTTGGCAATCAATTCCAATCTACGTTAGGAGACTTTAAAACCTTTGCACAAAACAATTCTAGAATTCGACTCAGGTTTGACAATATCAACCATAAGCCTGTCGATGCTGTGACTGCAGTGCTCGATGCTTATATTGAGGAAAAAACAGTTGAATTTGAACAAAATAATATGGAACAAAAATATCCTGATTTCAAAGCATTGATGAGAGAGTATGAAGAAGGTATCCTTCTTTTCGAAATCACTAAAAATGAAGTGTGGGATAAAGCAAATCAGGATACTGTAGGTCTAAAACAATTTTACGAAGTAAATAAGCAAAAATATATGAGTGAAGAAAAGGCACTTATACATCAAATTGTGATTAAAAACACAGATGAAAAGACTGCTTTCAATATATTAAAAGAAGCATCAAAAAGTAGTATTGCAAGTTTGTCAAAAAAATATAACAAAAAAATAAAGGTTATTGAGTCTACAGAAAGTAATGTGACTAAAGAAGAAGCTCAAAAACTAGGACTAGATTGGAAAAAGGGAGCTGTCAATGCAATGGAAAAAAATCTAGGAATTAATGCATATATATTTTCAAAAATTGAGGGATTTATTGCAGCAGCCCCGAAAGATTTAAAAGATACACGTGGATACGTAGTCGCAGATTTTCAAGATTCTTTAGAAAAAAGCTGGATAGAAAGTCTACGAAAAAAATACCCCGTAAAAATCAATGAAAATATTCTCAATAACATATACAAATAGTGAAAAACTTAAGAATTATAGTCCTTTGTCTTTCCACCTTACTTTTTATCAAGTGCGATAAAATAAAATTTGAACCTTCTAATAAAGGTGAGGTGATTGCCAAAGTATTTGATAAAAAACTTCATCTAGAAGATGTAGTTAGTCTCACAGCTTCTGCCACTACACCAGAAGATAGTATCCTTATACTACGGGGATATATCAACAATTGGATAAAAGACCAGCTCCTAATAAAAGAAGCAGAAGCAAATATGACACCAGATATTGACATTGAAAAACTTGTTAAAGACTATAGAGCTTCTTTGTTGCAATCAAATTACGTCGAACGCCTTGTAAATAAAGAACTTGATACATTAATTACTACTCAAGAATTAGCTGAATACTATGAGAACTATAAGCAACAATATATTCTAGGCGAAACGATCATCAAGTATGCTTTTATAAAAATGAACAAGTCATATAAATCAAAAGTAAATGACTTGAATAAGCTTTGGACTCAAAACAAGTTTGATTCGGCAACAGAATTTGCCAAAACAAATGCAATCTTTTATCACAACACCAGTGATTGGGAATTATTAAATAGCCTTTTAATACTCCTTCCAAAAAATAGTATCAATGAGTCGGGACTAAAAGAAAACCTAAAAATTGATAAAGAAGATAATAAATACAAATATTATGTTAAAGTAGAAAATGTATTTCGCAAAGGTGAGGTTCCTCCGTTAGAATACATATCATCAAAAATTACTAAAGTAATTCGCAATGATAGAAAAACAGACCTCATAAAAAAGAAAAAAGAAAGCTTATTTGAGCTATATCAAAGTGACAGCAACGTCAAAACATATTTAGATGAATAAATTACAAAACATGTACAAAAAGATTACCTTACTATCTTTCGCTTTTCTCTTAAGTATATCACTTTCTAGCCAAGAAAGAATGCTTGTAGATAAAATAGTGGCCAGAGTAGGAGCAGAAAATATTTTACTATCTGATATTGAAGATCAAATAGCCTATGAAAAAAAGAGCAATCCAAAATCAACTTCTCTTGATAGATGTAATGTATTGGCAGGTCTTATTGATCAAAAGTTAATCATACATCAAGCTAAATTGGATAGTATTGAAGTTTCTGAAACTCAAATAGACAATGAATTGACTATAAGATTTGAAAGAATATTGGCACAAATGAATGGTGACGAAGAGTTTTTTAAAGAGTATTATGGGTCTTCTGTAGCGGAGATGAAAGAAAAATACAAAGAGGATCAAAAGCAACAGATGTTGGCTCGACAAATGCAACAAACTTTGATGCAAAAAGTCAAAATCACACCTAATGAAGTATTAAGTTTTTATAATGGAATACCAAAAGATAGCTTACCCTTTTTAAACTCAGAAGTTGAGCTTTCAGAAATTATACTTAAGCCGAGTGTCAATCAAGAAAATAGGCAAAAATCATTAAATTTAATAGAGGAACTCCACAGAAGAATTGTCAATGGTGGCGAAAGTTTTGAAGAATTAGCTAAGCAATACAGTGTAGACGTAGAGTCAGCCAAAGCAGGTGGTGATTTAGGTTTTGCAAGAAGGGGAAGCTATGTACCTGAGTTCGAATCCACTGCATTTAGTCTTAAAAAAGGAGAAATGAGTGAGGTGATTGAAACCGAATTTGGTTTTCATTTTCTCAAACTTGAAGATAGACGTGGTAACCTCGTAAGAGTAAAGCATATCTTGATATCTCCGGAGATAACTGATGCAGACAATAACCTTGCCAAGCAAAAATTAGATTCTCTCAGAAAATTGATTATGACAGATAGTATTTCTTTTTTGGCCGTTCTTAAAAGATACGGTGATAAATCGGTTCCAAGTTATAACAATGGTGGTAAGATGAGAAATCCTGCCAATGGCAACTCCTTTTTTGAAATTAAGGACCTCGATTACGACTCTTATTTTGCTATAGAATCATTAAAAGTTGGTGAAATATCTGAAGTACTTGAATTTAAAGGACCAAGAGATGAAAAATTGTATAGAATATTACAAGTCAACTCAAAAACAAAGCCTCATCGAATGACCTTAGAGTCTGACTATGATAAAATTGTAAATTTTGCTAAAGAAAATAAAAAGGTAACCTATTTTAACAATTGGCTCAATAAGATTAGAGAAAATATTTCTGTGAAAGTTGATCCAATTTTTGAAAGCTGTGAAACTACTAGTGTATTTAAGGTAGTGAAATAGGAGAAGATGCCTTTCCTATTGACAAAAAAATAATACTGACTTTAACATCATTAATATTCTTTTAAAAAAGTACTTTTTGAGAACTAAACTCTAAGTTTTTTTGTAAGATGTTTTTGGATAGTTTGATTCAAAATATATATAGGAAAACTAGGTAGTTAAGCAAAGCTACTAAATGAGAAAGTACTCAAAAACTGCGACAGTATGTTAGTAGCTCCTTTGTGTCAGAGCATTAGGTCAAGATCAAATGTTGACACGTTAATACCTACTTTACTATCTTCATATTAAGATAAAAGAATATATTTGCACAAAACTTAGAAGTATGCTTTTCAATCTAAAAAGAGAAATTGTTTTTTTTGACATAGAATCCACAGGACTTAATGTAATAAGAGATAGGATTGTACAAATTGCTCTTATAAAATATTACCCAGGTAAAGCGGAGCCAAAGGAAATGGAAATGTTAGTAAACCCTGGTATTCCAATAGCAGAAGAAGCAATGGCTGTACACGGTATCACACCTGATATGCTCAAAAATAAACCAACTTTTGAACAAGTAGCTAAGACCATTTTTGACTTTATAGGCGATGCTGATTTAGCTGGCTACAATAGTGATAGATTTGATGTACCTATGCTTATGCAAGAATTGTATAGATGCGGGTTTGAACTCAATATAGAAAATAGAAAACTGATCGATGTACAAAAGATTTTTTATAGAATGGAGCCTCGTACCCTTAAGGCAGCACTTAAGCACTATTGTAATAAAGAATTAGTAGATGCACATGATGCTCTATCAGATGTGAGGGCTACCATTGATGTGCTAGAAGGCCAGATAAAAATGTATGAAGATACCGACTATATTGATGGTGATGGCTTTATTACCAAAACTCCTATTAAAAATGATATCCATGCCATTGCAGATTTCTTGAATGACGGTAGTAATCTCGATGTAACTCAAAAACTTAGATCGAGTCCAAATGGAGAAGTTGTATTTAATTTTGGAAAATATATTGGTAGACCCGTCGGTCAAGTAATGTATGAAGATAGACAATACTACCATTGGATACAGGATAAAGAGTTTTCTATCCAAGTTAAAAAACTGACTACTAAGCTGTTAAATGAGTATGGTGACAAAATTAAAAAGCCTTAAGATTTGAACAAAATTATTGTTTTTTTTGCTTGCCTATTTCTTTTACATTTCAATAGCTGTTATGAAGCAATAGAGGGCTGTACCGACCCTTTAGCAGAAAATTATAGTTTTGAAGCCGACGAAAAATGTTCGAAGTGTTGCACTTATCCCAAACTTTTAGTCACGATAGACCATAGATGGGGAACAGAAATATTTCAAAACGGAAAGCAATACGCCAATAATGTTGGTAGCGTTTTTGTTTTAAATAGTCATAAATTTTATCTTACAGATATTAAAATATTTAATGACAAAAATGCAGAAATTGAAAATCAAAAACTCAATTCCTTCACAATAGACGGAGAAGAAACAAATCTTACGCAAAATTATTGTTTGATAAATGGAACACTTCAGGAATGTGGATCTGGGTCCTTCAATTTTCTTGGTAAAATTTCTCAGTTATCATTTAATTTCTCTTTACCCCAAGCATTTAACAGAGCTGACAGTATCTCAATAAGCAAGGATAACAGCCTTTCTTGGTCTGAAGGGATGTACAGAGAAAAAGAATATAAAAGTATTTTTTTGAATATTACCTCTGTTGGTACAACTGTCACTAATTATGGTATTTATTTAAAAATTAATCAGGTTGTACCCATCAACTTAGTCAATGTGCTTCATTTAAATAGAGGAAAACAGATAGAAATACCTATCACATTGAATTATCAGGAATTATTCAAAAATATAGATTTCAAAAACAGTCAAGAAATAACAAAAGCATTAGAAAATAACCTCAAAACTTCTTTCAAGCTAAAATAAACAAAATTAACTTTCCTTAACTTAAAGCCTTAATCTTCTCATCCAGTTTGTCTTCATGTTAAAAAGCTTAAAATCAAATTATTGGTCCCAAAAATATTTTTATCTATAAATATCAATTATCCACAATTATATTTGTTATAGCAGATATTCTGCATCTAAATTGTTTAATTTGATTAAAACCCATAGCTTTGTGCCAAAATTGAATTTTATGATTTCAGTAAGTTCAGAAATAGGAAGATTACGAAAAGTTTTAGTACATAGACCTGATAAAGGCATAGCAAGAATAAGCCCTAAAAGAGCCGAAGAGTTGTTGTTTGATGACATAGTTTATTATCCCTTGATGGTAGACGAGCATAAAACCTTCACTGAGGTTTTGCGCGCTTTTGTTGGAAAAAATCAAGTATTAGAAGTAGAAGACCTCCTTCTTGCCAGTCTCAATGCTCACTCTGACTTTCGAGAGGAATTAGTTAGTATGGCAGTCGATTATGAGGAGCTACCAAAAAACTACATCAATACCCTCATGTCGATGGACAATGCAACATTGACTAAGGTTTTAGTTACTGGATACCTCAAGGAGGATGATTTTATATTTTTTGATCCAATTCCAAATTTTATATTCACCAGAGATATTGCTGTAAGTGTCAATGACCACATTATCATCACAAAAGCGGCCAAACAAGCGCGTTTTAGAGAGAATCTTTTGACCAGGTTTATCTTTAAAGCTCACCCAGAATTAACTATAGAGGAGGACAAGGTTATCAATATGAATGATGTTAACCAATTTCCACCTTCAAGATATGGAGAAAAAGTGAGTATCGAAGGTGGTGACATGATGATACTCAATGGAGATTATCTTCTGATTGGATCATCAGAACGAACAAGTGACCACGCAATCGAAGCCATTAAAAAAGTAGTTTTTGAAAAAGGAGTAGTCAAAAACGTAGTCAAAATCAACATACCACCTGATAGATCATTTATGCATATAGATACACTTTTCACAAGAGTATCCGTTCAAGATTTTGTATGTTTTAAACCTATTATTTACGATGGTAAAAGCTCAAATGTTGAGGTTTTTCATGCAGATGGCAAAAAAGATATTTATGATAGCGTAAAAAGTTTTATACTATCCGAAATCAACCCAAAGGCTGAATTCATTTTTGCAGGTAATGGGGTAAGCCCTTATCAAGAGCGAGAACAATGGACAGATGGTTGTAATCTTGTTGCCCTGAAGCCTGGAGTAGCTATTGCATACGACAGAAATCCGCGAACAGAAGTGGCATTTAAAGAAGCTGGATATGATGTGATAACAGCATACGAACTCCTAGATAAAGTAGAAGATGGAGCGATTGATGTGGATACGATTGAAAACACTATCATTACCATCCCAAGTAGCGAATTGTCTCGTGCAAGAGGAGGATCACATTGTATGACTTGTCCTCTGATTAGAGATATCGTTTAGTATCTAAATTTATTCTCTATATTTCTACAAGCATTAGAGGGCGCTCAATGGTTTCTTCTAGAGATATAAATGTTTCTGTGCGTTGGATGCCTTCTATTGACTGAATTTTATTAGAAAGTATATCTCGTAAGTGCTGTGTATCTTTACAAATTAGTTTAGCAAAAATAGAATAATTTCCAGTGGTATAATGAGCACTTACTACCTCGGGCAATTTTTTAAGTTCGTTTGCAACTTTGTCGTAATATGATGACTTTTCTAGGTAGATTCCTAAAAAGGAACAAATATCGTAACCCAATAATTTGTAGTCAACCTCAATGTGATTGCCAATAATCACACCTAATTCTGTAAGTTTTTTTATTCGTACGTGCACAGTACCAGGTGATACGTGTAGCAACTTACCTATTTCAGCATATGGTGTTCGACCATCTTGTAATAGAATAGTTAGAATCTTTTGATCAAGATCATCTAACTGATCAAAAACACTTTTTTTCATTGATCTCAATTTGAATTTTAAGCAAGAATCGTCGATATTTTTAATAAAAATCAAAAATAATCTAAAATAATTAAATATTTTATATCAAATCAAATAAATGTTGGTATGATTATCAAAATTAAGATTCTAGTGCAATAAAAGGATAATGGATTTAAGCTAATAGCCTTGAGGTCCTTGGGCAGTTAGCTATTAGCTTTAAAAAATGGTTCTACCCTTTAAATTATTCAAAATGATCTTCCCATTAAATAAGCAGTAGCACCAAAGTAAGTATACTTGTAAGAATAAAGGAAAATGAAAAAATAGCATTAATATTAAACTGTGTTCAGCAATTTATGTTATCATAGCGTAAAATTATATTTAAACAGTAAAATATGACCGAAGTAAACACGCTCCCAAAGCCAAAAAGCATTTCTCCTTATTACCAAGGAATTGTGGCGTTGGTGTTAATTCTCATATTTGATGTGGTTTTAATCTCTACTTCTAAAAGCAGTCCTACTTTTGCAACTTCGATTTGGACAAACTGTATTGCAATGGTTTTATTCTATATTGTGGCTAACTGTCTACTAAGTCTTCGATCTGAAACCAACGCAAAATATGTGAGGGACTCCTTATTTACTTTTTTAATTTTATCATTCTTAGGTATTGTATTATCTCAGTATTTAAGCGAAAAAACAATGGATGAATCAGGAAGCTTTAGATGGTTATTTATCGTATTAGGAGCCGGCTATATTATTTTTCTTGCCATTATTAATACCATGAAATTTGTATTGGAATGGGCCAGAAATCAGGATAGTGGGCTACGGGGTGAATAAAGACACAAATATGCAACTTTAAGTCTATTAATAATTTACTGAAGTTTCATACATATTTTCAATGTTCAAATGTTCAAATGTTGTAAATTTTCAAATGTTGAGAATTATAACTTAAAAAAAGAAATATCACTTGTTTTAAAATGTTGTAGACCAATTATTTGGGGTGTTATACGTTAATATTATGTGTTTCATTTGTATAAAATTACATGCCATGTCCCTAAATATTAAATTTTTGCCTCACATAATCAGACAAAATCTTTAAATTCTGGTTACATTTGTCGCATAAATCAAACGTCATGTTAAGAAATCTAATTCTTTTATCACTTATCATCCCAATGATCATCACTTGTAGCACCAAATCTGCTACGCTGTCCAAAGATAAATCAACAACCAACGATCTAGCTTCTAATGATTTTGGGAAAGCTGCAGAAAACTACAAAAAGTTTTGCGCAGGTTGCCACGGAGAAAAAATGCAGGCATTTGTAGATAGGAAATGGAAATACGGTAAGTCTACTGAAGAAATTTATAAATCTATAGCTGTTGGTATTACAGATGCAGGAATGCCGGCATATGAAGCAGCTTTTTCTAAAGAAGAGATAACAGATTTAGTACAATTTATACAAAAAGGGCTCGAAAACCAAAGCTTGTTTGAAGGTGCTCAAAAATTAACATCAAGCACTGTAAAAACAAACGATTACACCATCAGATTAGACACGATGGTTTATGGTCTTGAAATTCCATGGGGTATGGATTTTGATAAAGCAGGAAATATGTACTTTGTAGAGAAGAAAGGTACATTTTCTATTAGAAAAACAGATGGATCAATTGTCTCTATCACAGGATTACCTAATCTTAAGAGTGTAGGTCAAGGTGGACTAATGGAGGTAGAATTACATCCAAATTTTGAGGTAAACAAAAGGATTTACCTAGGTTTTACAAAACCGAAAGACATTAATGGTACAGAAAATTACACGACAGCTGTGGTATATGGTACGTTGGTTGGCAATAAACTAACTGACTTAAAAGAAATTTTTGAAGCAGCAGAGTATTCGACCTCAAGGCATCATTTTGGTCATCGATTAGAATTTGATAAGAATGGACTTTTATTCATTTCAATAGGCGATCGGGGTAAAGAAAAAGAAAATCCTCAAGACTTAACAAAATATCCTGGTAAAATACACAGGATGAATGATGACGGTTCAATCCCTGCTGACAATCCTTTTGTCAATAATCCTACTGCTGTCAAAAGTATCTATAGTTATGGTCACCGCAATCCTCAAGGTATTTCTATTCACCCAGAAACTGGCCAAATTTGGGACTCGGAGCACGGTCCAAGAGGTGGAGATGAAGTAAATATTTGCTTACCTGGAAAAAACTTTGGGTGGCCTTTGGCTTCATACGGAATAAATTATAATGGTACAACATTTACTGATAAAACAGAGATTGAAGGTATGCTCAATCCTGAAAAAGTATGGATACCTTCTATAGCTCCAAGTGGTACAGCATTCGTACGAGGTGATAAATATCCTAAGTGGAAAAACGACCTAATGGTTGGGTCTTTACGTTTTAATTATCTTAGCAGATGTATCATCAAAGACAATAAAGTGGTAGATGAAGAACTCCTTTTCAAAGGTGTGGGCCGTATGCGTGATGTACAGATTGACAAACAAGGTTTCTTATACATTGCAGTAGAAAACCCGGGGGCAATTTATAAACTGGTACCTGTAAAGTAGGTGTTTTTATATTTACAATAAGTAAGTCATAAATAAAATGACTTATCTTATAAATACATGATCGCCCGACCCAACATTGTCAATCAAAATATGTGTATCAACATCTGATCCGTCAACTTTTTTGCCATTTAAGGTGATCACTTTGGTAGATTTTTCGAATTTGGGTATGTAGACCTTGGCAGTGATATTGTGCGGAACCTTGATTTTTAAGATATACTTGTTTTTATGCTTTTGCCAATGTACAAATACATCACCCTTGTCAGTTTTGTAAATGCCTTTTGCATAGGTAAGTTTATCACCAAAATCTAGCGGTTTGATCTCAATTTGGTCATGTTGAGAAGTTACAGCTTTTATACCGAGTATATGATTTTGGATACCCAATAAGCCAACTGCTCCCCAAGGATGGGAAAGGCTCTGGTTATTTTCATTTGCATTCCATGATTCCCAAGTAACCGTCCCTCCTAGCTTGATGGTTTTGGCCCAGCCATTCCAAGAAGTATTGGTGTACAAATCGAATAGATGATGACCTTCATTTGCCTTACCAAGTGCTTCGGGTAGCCAAATCAAACAAATCATGCCTACGGCCATTTTCTGGGCCTTGATCTGGTTGATTATGTTGTCTTTTAGGTGGTCGGGCGCGATATCTAGCGCAAAAGGCATGATATTGGCATGCTGAGATGCATGCTCACTTTTTGAATTATCCCCGTGCAAACCATCGATGTATATGCCTTTATCATTGATTAGATTTTGGTTGATGGATTGCTTGATGAGCTTTGCCTTGTTGGCATAATATGATTTATCTGCTTCGATATCTAATAAATCAGCAATTTTTGCCATGATCATAAAGTCCGCATAAGTATAGGCTTGAATGACCGTCCTTGACTCAACAGCCATATCATATCCATACCGCATATCTGCAGGCCAATCAACTATTCCAAATTCGTATGGCCCTTTACCACCTGTCAATTTTTGGATAAGACCAGTATTTTTATTGGTATGTACATCTGCATAATCTGCAATCTTTTTCAACCGAGCATAGTTGGATCTAAGAAAATCTTCATGGCCAGTTTGCAAGTAATAATCCCAAACCCAAATAAGGTAGGAAAGTGTGTAGTCAGGGATATCTCTACCACCATCATTGTTGGGGTAGACCGCATTGAGCCTTCCATCAGGCCAATATTGATCTTGAGAATCTAAAAACTCATTCAGGGCTCTTAGCGTCATTGATCTATCATAAAACACGCTCAAACTTGGTACTGCTTGCAACCAACTATCTCCGAGGAAAGCACCTTTTTCTCTTGTAGGTGTATCTACAAAACCCTCCTGCACGCCCACCATCAATGAATGTACCATCAATTCCCATACTTTATTGAGCATCGAGTTAGACGATTCAAAATAGGCATTCTTTTTATTAAGTTCGTAGTGTCTGGTGACAAAACTCACATTATTTTTGGTCAAAACATTAGGTGAATTGTCTATCTGTAAGAACCGAATACCAAGGTAAACGATAGGATTGAATATGGCATTTTTACCATTAAGTACGAAGGAAAAATCTAGATTTGTTTGCTGATCTACTTTCTCGGAGACGGTGCCATCACCGTTTAATACAAAACCACCTTTCATTTTGACGGTATCACCTGCATTTCCACCATCAAAGGCAATTTTGAAATTTCCAGCATAGATTTTACCTAGATCTATAATGTATTTGCCATTTTTAGAGCGGGTGATGGATTGAGGTTTGATCTCTTGTTCTATTACTCGGGTAAGATCTGATCTAAGGATTCCTGTCCATGGCTGGATGGGATGAGGACCAATTTCGGTAGCAGAAGACCATTCTCTATCATTAAAAGATACTTGATTCCAGCTTTGGATGCTCTTTCTGCTGTCTATTTTTTCTACACGGCCTATTCCTTCACCATTGCGCTGTGCTTGATTGGTAGCCCATTGCGTAGCTTGTGTTGATTTCCAAGTTTTATCAGAAACCATGGTAGAAACAGTAGAATCTGTATATTCAATGATTGTTTTAAAAAGCAAACCTGGTGCTCCCGCTGCCCTACCCTGCCCACCTCCATACCAGTGCGTAAAACAAGAAAATAAGTTTTCACTATCTGTCTTGAGATATTGAGTGACATCCCACGCCTGATTATACGTGTATTGAGGGTAATGGTGATTAAAACCTTTTCCGACCACGTTGCCATTAATAAACAATTCATAGTTGTGCGAAGCTGAAATGTAAACTACTGCTCTTTTGATAGATTTATTGGGTAAATGTAATGTCTTGCGATAATATGTGTAATCGTCTTTATCTTCAGTTGGCCTCTTTATCCATCTTGCATCAGACCAATCTTCATTTTGAAGTAATCCAGTGGAGAAAGTTGCAAAGCTAGAATAAAGACTTGCCTTATCAGCTTTATCCCAAGTCCTAACTTTCCAATAGTATTGAGTGGCCGCTGAAAGTTTTTGACCTTTAGCGTAAACATAATTTTGTTGTCTAGACGCAACTTTACCACTATCCCATACATCTCCCACATTTGCCTGAAGCTTTACTTGGCTTGAAGCAACTAAAATTTGATAAGCTGTCTGTATTTCATTTGGCCGAATATCAGCACTTCGCCAGCCAAAATAAGGTTGATCATTCGTACCAATGGGGTTGGTTTTGTCAAAAGATTTGAGATGATGTGGGGCATTAAATTGGAAAGCTTTGAGTTGAAAACAAAACAAAAATAGCATTGATATAATGGTAGTTAGCTTTACCATGTTAAAGGCATTGTTGTTTTGTTTTAATCTCATTTTAGTATTGTTATTAATTCTACAGATTTAAATGTATCCTAAAATCTACTTTTTTAATCGATACACCTCACTACCGGCTAGTAAAAAGCACCCCAATCCAAAATCTTCGAAGTTGGGGGTAGAATCATAGGTTACAGGCTGACCATCTTTTGGCTCTTTACCTGTACCTTGCACAAAGCCCAATTTGCCAGAAGGATGAAGGCTGTGTTTTGTCATAGCGTTCCATGCTTTTACAGTAGGTGGAAGGTATTCTTTTTTGGATAGCCAACCTTTATTTATACCCCAAGCCATTCCGTAAACAAACAAGGCTGTTCCCGTCAATTCCTTCCCTCCAAAATCAGTTTCATCTGTTAAAGATACATTCCAAAATCCATCTTTTCTTTGAAGAGGTATAAGTGCTTTCATCATTTCAAGATAGGTCTTTTTGTACTCCTCCTGTTGTGGAGCGTCTTTAGGGAGGATATCCATCACTCTTACCAGAGCGGCCACTACCCAACCATTACCTCGAGACCAATAACAGTTTTTTCCTCCTGGAGTTTTGTAAGGTGGTACAAAATCCTTGTCTCGCCACCATAAACCCTCTTTTGGATTGTATAAACCACCCCCTTCTATGTTCTTAGTGTGTAAATAGAGGTCATGCATTCTTTCTGCATATTTCATATCATTTTTCAATACAGCGAACTTGGCAAATACAGGCATTGCCATTTGGAGTGCATCTATCCAAGTCCAATCGTTAGATTTTTCAGAATTGACCATAGCGTTTACTGCCTTTTCTATTGCTTCTATTCGTTTGGGTTGTGGGTCCATCGCAAAAAGGTCTAAGTAAGTTTCACCAGCGCACATCGGATCAGCATGCCTTGATTCCGATCCAAACCAAAGCGACCAATTGTTGCCATTACCCCAATCGATTGCATATTGAAGGAGTGTGGGATCGTTTGTGATTTTATACAACTCCATAAAACCTTCGTAATACACTCCCCTCGTCCAAAGATTACTCGTTCTTACTTTATCGGTGACGGTAGGTTTAGCAGGGTCGGGCCATTTTTGCATAAAGTAAGTATTAGCAAGTAGCATTTGGTTTAATACTTTTTGCTTTTTTGGAATAGCCTGACTTGACAGTAAGGTAGGTGTGGAGACTAATAATAAAAGCGTATAAATTGTTGTTTTTAAAAAAGTCATCATATTAGATATTTTTTTAATTTGTTTTTTCTTAAATTTTTTATTCCTTCGGCTACATTTTGGGCATTTAAGAGTGCTCCTAATTTGTTGGTGTGTGTATTATCGGCAGAGGTAAAGTATTGCTTTTTAACTTGATCTGTTCCTAATGATTCATATATTTTCGCTGATAATTCATGAAGGTTAATAAAGTCTGATTTCGTCTCTGTGGTAATCTGCTGAGCCCATTGCTGATAGAAAGGATAAGGGCGCCTAATTTGTCCATTTGTATCAAAATTGTTTCTTGGCACAGGAGAACAAATTATTACTTTTACTCCTTTAGCTTTAGCTTCGTTGGCATACCTTCGCATGTAATGGCCATAGGTGTAAACAGTTTCTGTTTTCTTGGTAATAAGGTTTTCTATCACTTCATAGTCGTGGCCTATACCTTTTATGGTACCTCTAGCGCGCAAGGTATCATTGATTGGAGACTCATCATTATGACCAAATTGGATGATCAAGTAGTCTCCTATTTTTAACTTTGATACTACTTTATCCCATCTGCCTTCTGTAATAAAAGTTCTGCTACTTCTGCCACCTATAGCATGATTATCGATGGTTATCTTATTGGTATCTATATAATTGTATAATAGACTGCCCCACCCCCACATATCATTTTCACCAGTACCACTTCCTGTTTTGACGGTGGAATCACCAATGATATGCAAAGTAGGTTTAGATTTAGTAAAAGCTACTACCAGAGGAATAGACAGTAAAATTAATATTTTTATTTTACCTAAGGGCATCCTAATTTTTTAGAATTTGAACAGAGCTGTCGTTTATTTCAAATTTATTGGTATTGAGCAATTTGAATATTTCCGCCCCCGCGAGCAAGGTGGGGCCATATCCATGAGCTGCAAACGAACTCACAGGTCGATGGTAATAAAAAGCAGGGTCAAATGCCATTCCTGTGCCAACACAAGTGCCTTCTACATGACCTTGATTATTAATTTTTGTACTCAATGCATTCCAACCAAGCAATGCTGTAGGTGCATAGGCCAATCTATCAATCCATCCTTCATTAATACCATGTGCGATACAAAAGGTGTATATGGCGGTCGCAGAGGTTTCTAAATAAGAGTCATGTTTATTCAATAATTGATGCCAAAAGCCAGAACCTGATTGATATTGTTGCAAACCTTTCACATGATTGCGAAACAATTGTAAAATCCGATTTCTGTCAGGATGATTGGTGGGTAAAACGTCTAATACCTCTGTGATAGCTAATAATGCCCATCCATTGGCTCTTCCCCAATGAAACTGTGGATGATCTGCCATACTTTGAACCCAACCATGAAAAAATATACCTTTTGAAGTGTCAAACATTTTTTCTTCAAAAAGTAAGACTTGACGGCTAGCTTCATTAAAAAAACGTACATCACCAGTCAATTTACCTTTGTAAGCTATCGCAGGCACCCCCATAAATAGATCATCAAGCCATAAAGTATTGGGATGGGGTCTATTTCTAGCCAAAGTGCCGTCATGTAGCCTGTATTCTTTGGTGAGAATATAATCTATATGTTTGTCGATCAGCGTACCTAACGGGGCATTACTCCCATCGATCGTCGCCTTGATCATAGCTGTGCACATCGCTCCACAATCATCCAAAGCTTGAGGGTTAAGCAGGTTTCTAAAAGGACCTTTGTCTGCCCAATCTTCTCCTTTGCCCATATGTTTTGTAAAATTAGGCAGTACCTTGGCAATGAAGTCAAGTCGATCATTGGTGTATTTTTTGTAGGATTGATCGCCCGTGATTTGGGCTACTTTTAGCATTGCAGCATAGGTAACGCCCCATTCGTAACTTACTATTCGATAATCTCCTTTTTTTAAAGTTGATTGTGCATCAATTTTATTTAAATCTACAATAGTGCCTCCATTTTGATCGATCATTTCGAAAGGTGTCGATTTCTCCAAATAATTTTTCACTCTGTCGATAGCAGCCTTTACATCCGCTTTATCTGGTATACCATATGGTACAGGATAATCAGCTTTGACCAAATGAAGGGGTGTATTGGAGTCATTTGCCTTTACAATATTCTTTTGGGAAGACACATTAAAAGCGATGCTGACATACGTAATACAAATAAATATTAATCTCATAGTCGTATAAAATTATGATAAGTAAAAAACTTGTTCCAAGGAAGTAGAAAATGGGGAATTATCTGGATTTGTTTTCATGATGTCTTTCATATATTCCCACCATTTTTTCATAATGGGTTGGTCAGGCAATTCTTCAAACTTTATTTGATCAGCAACTACCAAGGTACCAAATAACTCATTTGTATTACCATCAATAAAAATATAATACTCAGATATTCCTGATGCTTTAAGTAACGAATTAAGCTCGGGCCATAATTCATCATGCCTTTTGATATATTCAGACTTCTTGCCTTTATTAAGGTACATCTTGAATGCGATTCGTTTTTCCATAAAAAATTTGATTCCTTAGGTAAAACGTAAAAAGATCCTTCTACCATTAAATGTAATTAAATCCAAATTTGTATTCATTATGCGCATGAATCCAAATCTGGTTTAAATGTACTTTTTCGAACTATATTCTTACTTTCTGGCCCAACTTTTGGTCAAATTTAACAAAGTAAAAAAAATCGCCTACCTATTCCAAAGACAATCTTGGTAATCCGTGACCATATGCATCAATAGGCCAATTGCTACCACTTTTATATATCTGTTTTTATGAAATAAAAGTAGCACATAAAATACAATAGCATAATAACTGTGCAAAAAATGAAAACCTATACTACAACGATTAGGATCAAAAATGGGATTGGCCAATAAGTGATCAAGATCTACGAGCATAGTGGCAAGAAAAATGAAGTAAACTTTTTTCCATTCTGATTTATAAAATAAGATGGCAATAAAAATGGGAATTATAAAGTGAAAACCATAGTGAATCGTAGTTTGAATAATATTTTGAATATTGATGTGCATTATAATGGTGGAAGAAGCTATTTAAATCTCTAGCAATTAAATTTGAGCACAAACTAGTATTTCTTTGCAGAATCAACAAATTTTATTTGATAATATAGAAAATGTCGAGCAATTACTATAGACAAAACCAACAAAAGTGCACTACGCTAAGATATTCAATATTAAACTTCTACTTGCCATTAATCGTTGTTATGACTTTTTGTTTGATATTTCAATTCGAGGCCATTTCCAGGCATAGTGGACAATTAGACACAAAAGTGCAACTTCTACAATAGCGGCTAACACCATATGCATCCATGCCTCTCCTGCCAAATTGAACAATGTAAAGGGAATAAATATCGTGGCAACAATGATATTTGTCCATCGATTTACCTTAGCCGATAAGGAAACAGAAAAGAAAATCATGAGTGCGGGAATTGTCATTGAACAAAATGCAGCCAAAAGAAATCCTTGTGTAATATCAAATACGAATACCCTACCCTTTTGTATATCTGCAATCTTATTAGGCATGTAAAAGTGGAAATAATCAATGTAGATATAGAGAAACATCAAGCTTGCCCACAACGAGGCAAGCTTCAGTTTTACATTGATTTTGATGTCTTCCAGAGCACTTTGAGGTGTATATTGTGTATCCATATGATTTCAGTTAAAAATTAAAACCAATATGAAAACCTGGTTCTCCGTAGATGAATTTAGACCACTTATCATCCAACTGTTTAAATCCATTAGGCATTGTTGTGTGATGAGCACGGTGGGTAATGGCAAGCGATGGTTGAATAAAAAATCTGTCCTTAAAAAGTTTGATATGATAACCAACACGATAAGTATTAAAAATCTGAAAACCATTTTCAATTTTTTCACCTTCTTCGTTCATAATATGCTGTAAAGAAGGCATTACATTAAGTTCGGCATATATACCTTTCCAAAAAAATCGTTGATAAGACAATGATAATCCTATCTCTCGAACATACCCTGGAAATTTTTCTTCATCCTTTCCGTATGCTTTGTTAAAAAATGGGTGAATACCATTCGGCCAAGCATATTTCCAAGTTTTTGGTTCTAAAGTAATTACATCTCTTCCTGTGATACGATAGCCAACATTGAGTTGGGCAAAGTTGGGGGGATTTACGGTAGACAAATTGCCGAATATAAACATTGTACTACCAACAAACCATCGTTTATAGTCGGTGTCTGATTTAGAATATTGTGCTTTGAGTTGGAGCGTACTTGTCATGAATAAGACAAGACTAACAAATAAGAATTTTTTAATCATTTAATTTTTATTTATGTTAATTAATGGTGCAAAGGTAAATAGGTAAGTTTAGGTAAAACATTCACTTAAGTTAAGAAATGTGTGTCCAGATTTCTCACCCAAATAATCTTAATATAATCTTTTTTTTCGAGAATAGAACTAAAAATTAAAACCAAAATCTAGCCCTGGTTGAAAAATGTAGCTATTCAATAATAGTACCCTTCTTCATAAAGTAAAAAATGTCAATAGAAGCGATTGAAGCCTTTTCTCCATCAGACAGATTAATGTATTTAGATATAAAGTCAAATAGTATATCTTGCATAGCATAAATTGAATAATAAATTGCTAATACCTAAGTTTCTTAACCCAAATTTCAACTTGTTACTTTACCTTTTTTCCTTCGATTTTCATACCTCCTTGAGAAAATGTTAGGCTTTTTATGACTCCTTCAGTATTAAAATTAAATACAATTTGAGCTCCAATCTCTGCTAATAGAAAACTGGTTTCTGTTTCAGGAGTAAGTTCTAGGGTTGGTTGGCCTGCTGCTTTGCCATAAAGTTGGTCGTTTTGCCTTTCTATTTCAATTGTAAATCCTGGCTGAATTTCATAAGCTCCAACAAATTTTTGTAATTGCTCATTACTTATGGCTACTTTCAATATTTCATTTTTATCATATAAAATATTTCTAATCTGATTTAAAGGCAAAGTAATGTTATCATGATTTTGAAGCATGATGATTGTTTTATCATCATCAATATGTCTAGCAAAAAAAGTAGCATACCCAGGCCAACCTCCACCGTGATAAACTATTTTTCCAAATTCAGCGTGATTATCGATTTGCCAACCGTAACCATATTTAATTTGAGAATTATCACTTAACGTTGTAAGATTAAATATTTCCTTCATTCCTTTCTTTGACAAGAGTTTGTTGGTATATAATGCCCTATCCCATTTCAATAAGTCATTTACAGTAGAATTTACCCCACCATCTCCTACAACTCCATCTAACCAAATAACCTCCTTTGTCTGATTTAAATCATCGGGTAAAACATATTTTTTCAAACTATCGGAAAAGACATAGCCAAAAGCATAGTTATTGATATTTTTGGGAGCTAATCTTCGTTTGTAAACAAAAGTATTATTCATTTTTAAAGGTTTAAATATAGCTTTTTGTAAATAGCTATCGTAGGTGACTCCAGATACTTTCTCAACAATTGATGCCAATAATGCATAGCCTGTATTACTATATTCATGCTTTGTATTTGGAGCAAAAAGTGCTTTAGGTTTTTTCTGAGCAAGGAATGTTATAACATCTTTATTTCTTGCGATTTTTGATTTATCCCAATGGCTTTCAAATAATTCCATGTAATCAGGTAAGCCACTCGTATGGTTAAGTAAATGTCTAATTGTTACGCCTTCATAAAAAGATAACTCAGGTATAAATTTGGATAAATTATCATCTAAGTTTAGTTTGCCTTTTTCATGGAGTATCATAGTTGCCATAGCCGTAAATTGTTTTGTAACAGAAGCTATTTCAAATATCGAATGTTCGTTGAGCGGTTGTCTTGTTTGCTCATTTGCAATTCCAAAACTTTTATTATAAAGTACTTGACCTTGTTCGGCTATCAAAAAATTTCCATTAATTTGTCCACCAAGGTATAATGTATTTAATAGGCTATCAATTTTTTGAATTCGGTTTTGTCCGAAAACTATTTGAACAACAAAAAGAGAAGTTAAGATGAAAGAATATTTCATTGTTTAATTATTTTAAAAATGATTTAAATAAAAATAAATTGATTTTTGTGCAATAAGGTACCTATATCACAAGGTGAAGGTTAAAATAGTACAGTAAAATAGATTGTTTGAAGGAGTGGTTTTTATCTGCGGAGATAGAAGTAATAAGCCAAGTAACTCAACCCGATACTGAATGTAATAATAGCAATAGAATGTATATCTAACGGCTTAGTATAGTAAGCAGCAGTAAGCCCACCGCTTACACCTAAAAGCAAAATAGCCCATTTAATACTATCCTCTTTTTTATCGGTTTCACTTTTTTCTAAAATAGAATTAGCTAATTGTTCGGAAATACCTCTGTCTATTATTTTATTTTTAAGTTTATGAGCCAAAATATATCTTGTGACTTGAATGACCAATATCACAACTAGTGCAATAGCAAAAATAGGAGCGAAACTTATTAAAGCATAATTATTATTGCCCTCCAATGATTGTTGTGTGGATGATGGAATGGTTGGAGTAGAATCTTGACCAAAAACAAGGATTGATGAAGCTATGCTTATGATAATTACGAATAATTTTTTCATTTTTTTATCTTTTTTTATACTTTATTAGACTTCTAATACAGATTTTGGTTGCAAAATTTTATTGCAAAATCAACATTTCTTTTCGTTTGTATTGTCTGTATATATCTTTTAATAAGAAAATCGTAACCCCCAAGGAAGAAACCATCATAAAAGCATTTGCCATTATTGAAGAAGATTTGAATTGAGAAAAAATTGTTTTTACATAAGGATATAGCAAAATGAATACAATTATTAAAATGATAGACAAACACATATACAGCGCAATGTTTGCGTTTTTCTCTTTTTTTATTTCCACTTCGTAAATTTTTTCCATCACGAGGGAAGTAACGTCAAAAGAAAAGGTTTCTGGCTCAACTTTCTTGATACTTGTAAATAAAAATTGATAGTTTTTCATTTTTTCTTGACATACTTGACACTCAGAAATGTGTTTATCTACGATTTCATCTTGTACTTCATTTAAGAGTAATGTTTGTAAGATTTCGTCAGTCAAATGGTTATTTTTCATAATTCTTAATTTTTATAATGATAATTGATACCGTCTTTAAGCATTTTTCTCGCTCGATATAGGTAACTTTTGATAGTACCTTCAGGTAAATTAGTGATTTCTGCAATTTCCTTGTTAGGCAATTCTTCTAAATGATATAGCGTAATCAATGTTTTGTATAAAGGTGGAAGTTTGGCTATTTCTTTAACAAGAATGTCTAGTTCTTCAGTTTTGATGGTTGACATCTCTGAATTATCAAATTCAACAATAGAATTTTCAATTTGACTTTCAATACCAACTATTGACACTCGCTTCTTTTGAAGATAATTAATAGTCGTATTGTAAGCAATATTACCAATCCACGTTGATAACTTAGATTTGAATTGAAAGCTTGACAAGTTTTTGTAAGCCTTTAAATATATATCTTGTACAAGGTCTTTTTGATCATCTTCATCAGGTATCATTTTTCGGACAATTTGAGTTACCAATCTTTCTGTATTTGCCACCACGGCAGCAAAGCCCTGAATGTTTCCATTCAAGATATTTGTAACAATCACTTTGTCAGAAAGATGATCCACTATATTGCTCATATTGCATATTAGACCAGCAAATTCAACTTTGGTTGCAAAAGGTGTTATTAAACATTAAACTGTTATTCGATTTTTAGGTAAAAATTATAAATCACTAAGATAGGACTATTTTTTTATGAATTTTTAAAAACTAAGCAATCAACGCTTCAATAATTTCATCTAGGGCTGCTCTACCTTCTCTCATGACAGGCAACAAAGGCCAAATATGAGGCATCTTTTCACCTATGATCAGCTGATTTTCAATATTATTTTCATTTAATAATTTGGCTAGTCTGATTTGATCAGGATAGGTGATGTCGTACTCAGCCGCAAATAAAATGGTAGGAGGGAATCCATTAAATGTGCCATAAATTGGGGATATTGCAGAATCTATCAAAGACAATTGACCCGCTGCCAATTTCTTAGCACTGCGTACTCCATTGATACCAAGCATAGGATCCAGTGGTTCAACTTTTTCGATATCAGGATTTTGTAATGATGCGTCTATGACTGGTGAGATTAAAATTATTTTTTTTGGAATAGTAAATTGATTGCTAATGAGTCTTTGTGTTAAGGTTAAAATCAGGGTACCACCGGCTGAGTCTCCCAATAACACAATATTTTGAGCTTTATATTCTGTCAAAGCCTGTGCATAAACTTGATCAATATTTGTATTTATGTCTGTGATATTAGTCTCAGGTGCTTTAGGATATACACACATCCAAATAACATTTTTGGTCTTTTTAGATATTTCAGCCACTGTATCCCAGTGGTGTTGTGCGGGGCCGCATACAAAAGCTCCTCCATGAATATATATCACTAATGTATCTGATTTTACGCTTTTTGCAATTTCAGTTATTTCTGTGTCCGATACTTTAAATTTTCGATTTATATTTTTTCTAAGGTATCTATTTGATGGATTCAAAACATCGTCTTTTCTGATTTTCAGGTACTCAATTGGGTCATTGCTAAACACTTTTTTGACTCTTTTAATTTTTAAGACAAAAAGTACTATATAATAACCGATGCTTAGTGACATATATCTTTATTTTGCAGGTATTAATTGATGTTGATATCAAACTGTTTTAATATTTCATATCGACCATTCCGTAAGATGATCTCATATTTACCTTTTTCTAAATACAATGCCTTATTTTCATCAGAAGTCTCGATCTCGATGATATCAGCCGGTATTCCATTGTTTTGGTATTCGCCTTTTCTGTAGGCAAGTATCTGTAGAGGGAAGTTCATTTTATCTAAATGAACTCGGGACAATAGATATTCTTGCCTTTGCTCAGCCATCCATTTAGGTCTCCCTTTATCGTAATGGGATATCGGGTGGATGACCGTAACATCTGTCTGTTTAGGGTCCGTTAAACCATTGAATAGGAGACTATCCCTTATCTTTAAAACGAAAGGTTTTTCTTCTTGAGTACTATATACGAAGTAGTGCGAATAATCGGCTTTGCTTTTTTCAGAAAATTTAACCTGATCTATTGTGAAAGGATTGATGCCTGTGTATTCTTTGATTCGACCCGCCATTGCTTTTTCCCAACTTCGTACTTCGCCTTCCATTACATGGTCATAACCGCAATGAATTAGACACTTTCCATCCGAATTTCGGTCCAAAAATGCTTTGATGTTATTAGCTTGGGCTATTTCTCTTTCTTTTCCATTTTCGCCACCCTTGGCTTCATATCCAAATACTATAAAACCAAGACTTCGCGCTGTATGAATCATGTTGCCAAATTCGGGTTCTGCAGTATAATAACCACTTGATTGGATTGCATATGCTCGATTATTAATAGTGGTATCCCATATAGCTTCTAGACCCAAATAGCGATATCCTTGCTGGTACAACCCTTCTAAAAGTGATGCTGTAAATACCCTATGTCTCGAATTGTGATGGGCCTCATTGATGATGATGATTTGCTCGTCTTTTGCCCTATTGATGATATAGTCTTTAGCGTTTACAATATTAGCTATTGACAATATAGTACTATCCTGTTGAGTAGGAATGTATGATTTTGTACTAAGACCTTGATCCCATGTGCTAAGAGCTGCTTTATAATCGCCAATAAAGGAGTATTCTACAGCTGCAGTTTGGAATTTCCAAGATACAGAATCTGTAGTCAACTTATTCATGATGTCTTTTTTTAAAAGATATTTCTCACTTTCTGATTGAGAGAATGTGTTAAAATAACTGACTAAAAAAATTGTAACAAGTAAGATCTTTTGCATTTTAGTACTTTAATGAAGGACTCGAAATCATAAAATTTGCTCAAAGGTAATAACATTGATATTGATACAAATTAACATAAGTTAAATTTTGAAACTTATTAATGGCAGTATAGCTCTTGCTATTGACTTAAGTTTATAAAATCAATTGGTCTTTATGTACAAAAAAGTGTGTTGTTCTTAATGCTTAGAAATTAAACCCAAAATCAAGCCCAGGCTGAATAAAGTAATTAGGCCATTTTTGTTCTACCCTTTTAAAAGATTCGGGTACATTAGATCTTACTGGCCAATAGCTACATCCAATTGCTGGTTCGAAAAAAAAGCGGCCTTTAAAAAACCTAAACTGGTAACCTAAATAGAAGTCTGTATACAATGTGAAACCATTTCCCAGCTTTTTTTTATTTTCATCAACATATTTTTCAAAAGCATTCAAGACATAAACAGATGAATAGAGTCCTTTCCACCAAAATCGCTGATACCCAATTTGAGGAGCAAGGATACGGGCATGTCCAGGGTAGTTTAGACCAGGTGCATCAAAATCCGGTCCAAAAGGGATACCAAGTGGCCAAGTATACTGAGACTTTTTAAATCTAAATTGCACCACATCTTTAGGAGTAACTCTATACCCTACATTCAATTGTAAATACTTGGGAGGATTTGGGTCATCAGGAATAAAATTTCCTAACATCAAGAGTGAACTCCCTACAAACCATTTTTTATTGGTGTTGTCTGATGGGTCATTTTGAGCTTTGAGTTGGAGGGTGGTTGTCATGAATAAGACAAAACCAATGAATAAAATTTTCTTTTGCATGTATGTATTTATTTATATACTGCAAAGGTAGATTGGTCTATTGCGGAGAGTCGTTCACTTAAGTGAAGAAATACGTTTAATTCTACTTTTTTAAGTTGAAATCAAAATGCTTCTAAATTTAATTAAAGTTAAAAATGGCAATGTCTTTATTAGTTTTTGTCACCATTTTTGTTGCAAAAATGTCGCCAAAAGAAATGTGGTTTTTTGTTTTCCACGACCTGAAGGTCGCAGTAACTAAAAAATTATTGAAGTTAGCAAAGTAGAATTAACTACTTTTTCTCATAAATTCTTGCTCTCAATCTACTCAAAGATTGAGGTTTGATACCTAAATAACTAGCTATCTGATGTTGAGGCACACGTTGGACCAAGTCAGGTCTTTTTTCTAGGAGGTTGATGTATCGTTGCTCGGGGGAAGAGGTTTTAAATTCATCAAAGTCTAGTTGTTTTTTGACTAACAACTCTTCTGACAATACTCTGCACATGATATCAAACTTTGGAAATTTTCTGTTTACTTCTACTTCCATATCTGGATTTGAAACTGCGAGGATGGTGTCTTCCAAACAGCTTATATAATATTCAGATGGACCATTACTTATTGCACACGAGGGTGTCAAACCTTCCATCTCTGTATAAAAAGCTGTAGTTTTCTCTTCACCGTCTATTACGTAATATGTCCTGATACAACCTTTTAATACAAAGTAACCATTGTTTGATTTTTGTCCCTCTTTGAGTACAATTGTTCCTTTCTTTACCGTGCGAAAAAGGTCTAACGAAAGTATTGCGTTCTTCTCCTCTTCTGTCAGCGTAATGTATTTTGCTATGAAGTCAAATAGTATGTTTTGCATTGTTGTTAGATGTCGTTTTGTTATTGTCTCTTGATATATATGAAATAAAAATTATATGGCTCACAATATCAACTTTTTGTTACTTTAACCATATTTTATTTAGAAAAGAGCGGAATACTGGTTCAAGACTTATGCCTCTGCTTTTCCGACTACAAAGATAAGGATTTCTGAAGGAATTGCTAAAGGATTTTTAGAGTTTGAAGCTTCTCTTGTACTAAAGTAAAGAAGAAGTATTAAATTTACTACATCAAACCTAGCTGGGTGCTATTTTGCATATGACCTATCGGAAGGTACCATTCAACCGCACGTACATACTAGGTATTTAATACTTCACAAAGGCCTTTTTCTTTGACATCGTCTTTTTCTATAGTCACTACCCATATGGGTTTTTCTTTTAGAATGCAACGACGCTAGAAAGTCTGTAAATTAAATTTTTATCATCTCCATTTATTAAATAGGTTACATCAGATTGTAATTTTAAACTATGTTTATTAAAATAATGGGACAAGCCGATTACATACTCTTTTTGCCTATTCATAACTGAAGCAACTGAATTATCGGGAGTAATTTGTGCATATCTGGCTGCAATTTCATTTTTCTTGGTAATAAAAATCCCAGATTGAATAAAAAATGTATTTCCTGCTATTATATAATTACGCTGTGTTGATTCTTTAATATTTGTAATTATACCCGTATTAGAATTTCTGGTGTAGAATTCTGATTCAATAGAAAAACCTTTGTATTTAAAAATTAAATCAGCTCCATAATATTGAATATTTGCAATTTCTGAATTATATAAATAATCGCCTAACTGACCCATTACTCTAGGTGAGGATTCATTAAAGCTATAAACACCTGCAATAGAAAGCTTAGGTTTTTTTTCTTTTTCAATATCGGATTGAATATAATCTCCTTTTTTTGAAAAATCTCCAAAAGGAAGAAATTCAGCTCTAGCAGAATAACAAAGCTTACCGTTTTTGTCAGATACAATTCGACCTTCGCCACTTGATATGGCAATTGTTGATTTAAACACTGCTTTATTAATCTGAAAATTGGTGTATACCCATATACCTTTATCTCTATCCAATGTGAAATTGTTGTTTGAGATCGAACGTTCCACCAATTGAAGATTGGCCGAAGAAACTAGTCTTTGCCTATTGCCTGGTAATTTAGTTTGTCCAAAACCGATACGAACCCATTTATTCGCATCATAAAATAACATTGCGTCTCTCAAGATTAAATTGTTTTGCACTGAACTATTTGCAGAGGTGATGTCCCCATGAGCAAAACCCAATTGAATACGGTATGACAACTTAGGATTAAATGCGTTTCCTTGTATATTTAAACGACTCCTTCGAAGTATAAAGTCTGCACCTGTAGTTTCATTTGTGACATCTTTTTTGGCCTCAAATACGCTTTGAATTCTCCCACCAATTGCTATCGTAAAGGACGAATCTGCAGATGTAAATTGAATCCCTTTTCCTGCTTCCATTTTAATTGATGACTTGTCAATTTGTGCTATACAATTGGTGACAATGACTAAAAGTAAAGAAGCAGTTACGTTTATTGGTAATAATAATTTCATATTAAATATTAATTCCTAAATGTTCTTTTTGGATTGACATCACGGGATAAATTTCGAACTAAATTGATTTGAGAACATTTTTTATCGGAACACACCCTTAACATTGCCATTCATGCTTGTAAATCGCACAAAGATAATACTTACAGTGATATTGTTATTCGATGTTTTTCACAATAATACACTTCTTAAATATTCTTCGGCTGTCAAAATAGGAAGAAATGAGCTTTTAAAATCTTTTGAACTTCGTGTTATTATAATATCACATTTGGAATCAATAGCACAAAAAATTGTAAGGCATCTTCAAAATCGTCAAAATTTGAATTAAGTCCCTTCTCCACAATGTTTTCATCAATTTTTACCAATCTCACTTATAATTTTAAATTTTCTAAGTTTTTCTACTGCAATGCTTGGTGTACCAAATTTTGCTAAGAAATAATTTACTGTTGCAAAAGAAATTGGAGATACTACCATGACAATTTCTTTCATATCAGCTAAAGAGCCGGTTGAGCTATTTATTCATAAAAAGGTTGCCTTTCTCCTAAAAGACCGAGCATAATTTTCGTATCTAAAAATATTCGGTTTTTCATTTATACTTTTCATTCAAGTAATTTGAATAATCAAATAGCGAATTACTGATTCAAGACTTATGTCTCTGCTTTTCCGACTACAAAGATAAGGATTTCTGAAGGAATTGCTTAAGGATTTTTAGAGATGTGTATAACAAATTGCACAAAAATGTTTTTGATTTTACCCACTAACTCTCCCGATAACATGTCGGGAGAAAACCAAATCAAAAACATTTTAAAATTTGACCTGTGGCTCCCTGTAGGGCTTCGGGGCAAAACATAGGCCAAATTTTCAGAAGTGCAATTTGTTATACACACATTTTAGAGTTTGAAGCTTCTCTTTTAATGATTCATAATTGCTGATCTAAGTGATACTTTACTTTTTTATGCAATACCTAATGTTAACTTTTATTTCTTGATTGTGCATGAGTGCCCTTTTTGATAAAACAATTTTGGCGTTAAACTTCATGACACTTTCGTAGAATTTTGGCAGCTTATTGGGATCGGTGTAACGGAGGATTCCTGGATTTAAATTATCTAAAGTTCATATTCTCCTTACAAAATCTATTTTTTTAAATATTAGAGTCAATATATACTTTCCAATTGCCGTCGGAGTGTTTTTTCCACACAATAATATATTTACCGTTATAACTCCCACTACATTGACCAACTTCAAAAGCAAAGTTGGCATTTACTATTTGCATATTCAGTGGTTGTAAGTTTAATGTGTAGTTTTCGTCATTCATATAGCTATATTCCTTAATCAATTCTTCTGTACCTTTTACTATTGGTTTATGATTGAAGTACATGGTATTGTTGCTGTAGAGTTGTTTGACGAGGTTTTCAGCGTTATGAGTATTACAGATTTCAATCCATAACTTTCTTTTCTCGGCAATATCGGTTGTATCAACTTTTTTGGATTCTAGCGTACTTTTTTCGGTAAATTCAAATTCTCTAATTATCTGTTCATTTTCAATTCTCCAAATAACAATCCCGATGAATCCTTTTATATTATCGATTTCATATCTTACTAATTCATAATTAATTCTCCTCTCCTTATTAGCTTCTATGCTGAATATCGATTCAATCGAAGTGATTTTACCTTCCTGATTGCCATAAAAGTTAGCTATTTGGGTCGAGGTCTCCAATATACTATCCGCAGATATAATTTTAATAGCATTTGTATCATAGTAATTTTTGATAATATTACTATCTCCATTATTTATGTCATCTGCCCAATTTTTGAGATTGTCAGAAATGTGTTCTGATTGAATTACTTCAGGTTGAGTGTTTGATATATTCTCTTTTTTATGTTCTCCTTGTTTACATCCAAAGATTATCAAAAGAATAAACTGCAGAATTATAGTTTTAAATTTCATTTGTCATTTTTTATATAAAGGGAAACTCCAAAACAAGTCGACACCGTACTTTCTTAAGTTGTATCTACCAATCACAATTCAATAAGGAAACGCTTAATTTGATACATTATTTTCACACCAACTTTAAATATTTAAAATTCAGATATTTTTCATTTCATATTTTTTTGGGAATTAAAATTCTAAAAAATATTTAAAATTTTGGCTCTATTTATTGTGAAAACGCCCTTGCAAGTATTTAATACTATACGAAAGCATAGTTATTATCAATAAGCTTACTTTCACTTGGGCTGATAATCTTCATTATAGTATTTATAGCCCATAAGCCTTGCGGTCGGTGCTAGTAAAAATTTTAACGTTTTTAAAACTGGTTTTGGTGGGGCATCAACAGTTGGGTAAGAATCGAATTTATCACCAAATACAGCAAGTTGTAAAAGAATTTTAGGTGGTTTCGAATTAACACTAGCTTCGTCCCAAAATGGATATATTTGAGAAAGACAATACGCAAATTCTAATGGCATTTCACTCGTCACTTCAACTATTGAATCAGTTTCGTTAAATGGTTTGTGTGGTGTGTTCTTTGGTATTACAATTGACTGTCCAGTTGTGAGTTTTTTAATTTCAGAGCCATATTGCATTGAAAGCGTCCCGCTTTTCACAGTGAAGGTTTCGTCAAATCTTTCGTGGATGTGTGTCACTGGTCCGGCTGACTTAGGTTGAATCTCAATATTTGTCATTAGATTTCCATTCTCTAATTTAACGACTGTCTGGGTAAGGCCTTCTAATTTAGAATGAAAAGATTTCCCAACTTTAAAATAGTCGATATAATCAGGAGTTTTTGTTGGTAAAACCCAATAATGTATTATTAATCCTACTAATAAATATCCAACGATAATTGATAATGCCCACATTACTTTTTAATTTTTGTTTTAATTTTTGTTTCATCTCATATGTTCTATATAGTTCGTTAAACTTACTACTAAAGAACCTACTATATCGCAGTTTTAGTAAATTGAAGCCCTTTTGAATTTCCTAATTGTACAATTTTGGATAGCTTGTAATTAATACCGATGATGACTTCAATATAGTGCAATTTTCGCTCGCTCAAATTGCACTATTTTCAATCTATCTCGGTATAAACCAAACTAAAATGATAAAATAGTTTGGACTATTTTATCATAAGTCTTGGTACAACTTCTCACAAAATTATTACATCGAATTCAAATTTTAAAATTTATTTTATGGGTGAGAACAACTCGTGCAATTTTTATAAGTTGGAATAGAGATTTACCAGCATTAAGCTGTTAATTTTTGAAAGTTAGCTGATTTTGGATAGTTGAAGGTAGACTTATTTTCCAAGCCTATAAATGTCATAGTATCTTTTCACTAGTCCGTTGATAAACCTTTTTAAATAGTTTTCACTCAAAAAAGAGTTTGACCAATTATCGTAACGCTGACATTGAATACCTAAGTAGAAAAAGTATAAGCTAACGCCTAGAATTGGAATAAGTCGTTTCTCTTCTGTACTTATTGGTGTAATGGATTCATACCCTTTAAGAAAACTGTCAACTTTAGGCTGATAGTCTTGTGCTTCATATTTCTCAATGTTGTGAAGCTGCATAATGTAATAAGCAATGTCTAGACAAAGCCAACCATTGCCACAGAAATCAAAGTCGAAGATGGTGACTTTGTTGTCGGTTGTTATGTTCAGATTATCATACCAAATGTCGAGATGAACAACTCCTTGTCGAATTTGAGAAGTGTCTGCATTTTCAAATTCTTTTAACAAATATGATTGAGCTGATTTCATAAATTGCATTTCTTCAGTTTCATTTGCCAAAAAGGATGATACCTTTTTTAATGAGTCAATCAGAATTACTTCGGCTGAGTAATCTATGCGATTTAAATTCTGATTATGGGTGATCTTATGAATTCGGGCCATAAGTTGTCCAATTTGAAAATGAGTTTCTTCTGAAATTATGTGTAATTTTTCACCAGATGCAAATGTAAAAAGCACAGCAAATCTGTCTCCTTCTGGAGCTTTAAGCGTTTGAATGTAGTTATTTTCCTTATCTAATAAAGCATAGGAAATGTAAATGTCATGCTCTTTTAGTTGATTGAGTAACTTAATTTCTTCATCAATCTCCGTTTTAGATCGCCAATTTAAACTATACACTCTGAATACAAATTTATCAAAGTTGTCGGTTATCAAATAGGTGTCATTAATCCCAGCTTTTATCAATTGACATTTGGTGTTTTTGCTCAAAGAATATTTTTCCTGTAAAAACAAAGCGATATGTGTCGCTGAAAGATTGGAATTTGTTACTGGAAAATGTGTCATTCTTATATTTTGTTGTCCGCATGAAAATTTTGCCTAATCGAGTCGCGCATAACAAACAGAAACTATGCCATACCTTTAACACTACCCGAAGGCTCGTCCCGATAAGACGAGATGTTCATCAAAGCCTGTGTTACGACTTAGTGATTTTCTCCTTTTTGATTTCTACCAATACCCGAAGTAAGTTGGTATTTAGAATTGCGTCATTGCAGCTATCTATTTTGATCTGAGGTATTGGATCATTTGAATATTTATCCAATGATTCATCAATTGTTATTAAAGGGTTTCTCCTTAAATCTAATTCCATTAAATCTTTAACTTTCATTAATTGTTTTTTAAAATGATGAAAAAGGCTTAATAATTCAATCCCTTTTGAAAACGTAAATCTTTTTCATTAAGTTTCCCAAAAATATGAAAATCAAGTGAAAGTTCATCGAAATGGGTGGCAATTGCCATTTGATAAAGTCTGGTTCTACTTGGAGTATTGCCTGTCAGATGGGTTGCATCATCAGGGTATTTTGAGAAAAAAGTATGAACTGATGCTGCTACCGTTGCCAATATTTTGTCTCTATCTCCGTTGTTTGTAATGATATCATAATTGACTTTGTCAGTTTTTTTATCCACATCTCCTAATGCCAAATTGAATAGATTTGCAGTTGTCATTTTTGAAAAGGTTATACGTTTGAGAATTTTTCCTTTTTTTCCAACGCTTGTAAACTCGTAAACCCTTTGATTCTTACTTGTTAATATCTGATATCTTTCTAACTCCATTTACTCATTTAAAACTTAACCTTTTTTCCATTATGAAAGCTAAAGATAATAAGACTTAACGATATTTTTTAGATATCTTTACCATTATTTTCAGTACCTATCAATCAAATACTCAATTACTTTATTCATCCTATCAAGAAACATAACACGAAGGAAAGTTGCCCGCAAAGCATCAACTTTTTAAGTTTACGTCCTTGGATATCTAACTACGTAGTAAACTTGAATGCTGTAAAGAAATGAAATACTTAATGTCATTTTAAGTATGAACTGCGACCAATTTATTATGTAGTGAAACAATGTGACCGGATCGTAGCTCCTTCAACTCTCCAAAGAGTAAACACTTTTCTATTTTTATTTTCTTTTATTTTTTAACGTTTTAAAAATACAAATTTCTTTTGATCAATTTTATTTTTAATCAGAAAATCATTTACCCATCATCCCATCCCAATCATTTCCAAAATCGCAGGACCCCACATATATCTTGTTACTTTAGACGTGGCTGCTGCGATAAAAATAATGGCCAAAAGTAAGATAAATTTCCAGACGCATAGCCACCTGCATAATAGGCAATAATGTAAAGTCCGAACAAACATGAACTGATCCATACCATGATAACCAATAGGGTGCCGATCATTTTGACGAAAGAAATTTTTTGAAGGTTATGCATATTTTACTTTTTAATTTTGAGTCTCACACACATTTTTATCACTCATTTTATTGGTCAAATTTAAATATTATTTTGAAAATATCTATTTTAATCTTCTTTTTTGAATTGCTGCTAATTGTGTCAAACAGGATTTGGGGCCAATTTTTGAGGAGCTTCACTTTGATACTAATCCTCTTAGTTTGTCACTGAACATTTATCCCGTTAGCAGGCTGCCGGACCGTTTAGTAAAAAGCCTTTTCTGTTTTTACCCCGTAAGTTATATAATAAATTTCGGAGTGGCAGTTGCGGTTTGCTGCTACCTATATTCTCTTTACTCCTTTCCGAATTACAACTTTTTCCAAAAAACGATTTTATCTTCTCCGTCATTCCAAAAGTCTTTTATGACAGCCATTTGAGTGTACCCAATTTTATTGTAGAATTTTCTTGCACCAACTTGCGCATCGTCAGTCGATGTTTCTACAATAAGTAATCTACCACCTTTTTGTTTGAGTTGTTGTTCAATGTAGTTCATCATTTCTGTAGCTACACCATTTCTTTGAGTGTCTCGAGTTACACCTATTGCTAATAAATTATATGTTTCATTAGTCAATTTCTCAGGAACACAATATCCGATTGCTGTTGGTCTATTGCCGTCAAAGCTGGCAAACCAAATATCTTGCGATTCGGAATTATCGAAATAGTCGGAAATCATTTCGTCTAAATATTCAGATGGAAATAATCCACTTGAATCAACTACTTCTTTAAGTCCTTCAATATCGGATTTTGATACTGGTCTTATTTTCTCGTTCATTTTGTTGTCTTAACTGTTAAAATTTGATTGTTATCTTTGTTTAAATTGTTGGTTTGGTTGTTGTCATTGGTTTGATACGCTTCCCACATTTGCTGCGTTTAGGAAGCATTTTTGGTATACAAATGCTAGGTATGTCTCTCATCCTTACCCTCAAAAAAGGCCTAAACCTTGGGCTCAAAAATGGGATGAGGACTTTGGCTTTGTAGCTGATAATTATCCTATTGTGCTGACAGAAATTGGTTTTTGCTTTGAACAGGACCGAGGGGCTCATATACCTGTCATCAGTGACGAATCTTACGTAGATGAAATATTTGATTATTGTAAGAAGAAAAATATTTCTTATTGTGTATGGGTTTTTGATCCAAATTGGTCACCGATGTTGATCAAAGATTGGACATTTGTACCGACTGTAGCAGGGCAATTTTGGATGAACGGAATGAAAAAGTAATAAAATAATTAGGGCCTGCTGAAAAATATTTAATCAATTGGATATCAGTAAAATATTTTTAAATTTAAATATTTAATTGCAAGGTATTTAGCTTCGTCTATTTATTTTCCGTGCATGTGTTTACTGGATTTTCTTTTTCTTGGTCGGCCTTTAGGAATTTAGCGTTAAGAAATCTTGTAGTCAATCCGTTAAAAATTCTAAACTGTTTGAGCACTTCTGCTCAATAAAGTTGAAATGAAGTAAATATAACCTCAAGTGAACATAGATGCACATTGGTTAAAGCGAGTTTTTAGAATTTAGGATTGAAGGAAAGATTTTAGTTAAATTTCTAACAGCCTTGATTTTTTGGTTCTTTTGTATCAAGACAAAAGAACATAAATAAATGCTTGCAATGGTCTTGATGACTTTTTCAGCAAGACCTAATTAATATGTATATTTAGCAAATGAACACAAACATACAGAAACCTCCTTTTCTTAGGCACCCATAGAACCTCTTTGTAGTGTTCCTGATCTAGTATAATGTGCTGCAATCACACCTTTTGGAGTTGTAACGCACTCCATTAATTTAAAAGCAGCTGGTATTGTACCATCACCAAACAATTTTTTCCCCATACCAATGGTAACAGGGTGAATCAATAACCAAATTTCATCAACAAGATCATGATGAAATAATGTCTGAACCATGGTACCACTGCCGTGTATGTGAATGTTTGATCCTTCTGCATTTTTTAGGGCTCTAACACCTTCCACATTCTTAATGATAAAAGTATTTTGCCATTCAGATTTTTCTAATGTTTCACTTAAGACATACTTATTTATCTTATTCACACCTGGCCAAATGTCTTCTCGATTTGGAAAAAAAGAAGCAAAAATTTCAAATGTCTTCCTACCTAGGAGTATGTCATTTCCTTGCGCTTTCTGCTTCTCGGCTATATTATCCAAAACCTCATCATAATAAGGAGCACTCCATCCACCAAAATCAAAATCTTCCTCTGGACCACCTGCTCCTTGCATGACGCCATCTAAAGAAATGAAAGCACCAACAATTATTTTCCTCATTTTAAACAATTTCAATGTTACGTTTTATACAAGCAAGCCCATATACTTTTCTCTATTCTCATATATGATCCATCCTAAAATCAACCAAATAATGATGGCAATGGACAATCCACTGGGAGCAACAAAAATATGGGTAAGTAATACACCTAACATGGCGGGTACTACCACCAAAGCTCCTATTGCCCTTGTTTTAGGAAATAAAATGAGTATACCGCCCAATAATTCGGCTATGCCCACCAAAGGCATCAACCAATTTATCTCCATAAAAGCGGCATTGTCTTTTAAAAGTGCTTCAGGTAGCCCTTCAGGAATAGGCATATAGTGTAAATGTTTGTCTAGTCCACCATTTATCAGTAACAATCCGAAAAGGATTGAAATACCGTTGTAAATTTTATTTTTCATTATTTTAATTTTGGTATCTATTCAGAACCCCGACTATTCAACCAAAAAATGTCCATTTTAAGTAGCTTTTGTGTACTGCTCGAAGACTCGCAGTTCGGCTCTAAATTGATACATTGGTATCAATTTTTCACGAGCCTCATATCATCAATAGTGATGCTAATAACTCAAAAAAGAGCCTCGTCTGACTTAAAATTTCCTTATTTTTATGATTTGAACGCGGGGTCCTGAATAGTTACAATTTTTTTATAATTGAAATATTTTTAAAACTTTTGAATACTTAATCATGGAGTTTCCTTTAAAGTCCAAATAGCCACAAATTCACAAATTTTAATAACTTTATATGTCTGATATTCAATTAATTAAAATTATAAAAATACTCGAAAACGAATTTTTAAAGCGTACTTAAAATTAGATCATTTGAAGATTTGAAGATTTGAACATTATATCATTGCATTTGCTATAACAATTAACCAAACAATATAACACATCACCAAGATTCTATTAAAATATCCATTGACACCAATGACACCTTGTGGCAAAACTTTAGGCGGTTCTACCCCTGGGCCCATAGGTAATCCTGTCTTTTTATAACCTGACATGAGGACCATCATACTTGCTGCCATCAAAAGTAGACTAATCCATACACTGTGGGTGGCATACAAAATCGAGGTCTTATCACTTTGCCAAATTGGTAAATCAATCACATGATAACATATGAGTAATGACCCAATTGGTAAAGTAGGGACACCTATGCCAAATGAAATGCCATGGTATTTATGTTTTACATCAAATAGTCCTCCCATCAATGCTCCAATACCCGAAATGAAGACCAATACAACCCCTAATTTAGCCCAAATACCGCTTACTTCTCCCCATAAAGCCACAGCCAAAAGCATCGATGCGACTCCCCAAAGTATGAAAAAAGCAGTGATAAGCCACTTATACTTCCCTAAGGCATACTCGCTGATCATTCTCCAACTGGGTTTGAACTCGGGACTTACAAAATGCAAAACTAATAAACATAAGAGGGCCAAGACGCTACATAAAATTACAATTGTTGCCATCATATCCTATTTCTTTTGTTGAAAATTTATCATCCAATTTATGCCAAATTTATCTGAAAATTCGCCAAAATAAGCCCCAAAAAACATGTCTGCCATCGGCATTGTGACGTTTCCGCCATCAGAAAGCTCATCAAAGATTCTTTTAGCTTCTTCACGTGAATGTGGCTCAAGACAAATATGCAAATTATTACCTTGCTTTAAGGTGAATCCCATTTCCTTTGGTGCGTCAGTACCCATTAAGATATGTCCACCTAAGATCGGTAATTCCACGTGCAAAACCATGTTTTTAATACTTTCTGGTATTGGGGGATTATTGTCATCAGCTGGCAAATCACCGAAGCGTTGTATTCCATTCAAAAAATCAGACTTAAAAACTTTTTTGTAGAATAGAAAAGCTTCTTCTGTATTTCCTGGGAAGTTAAGATAGCTTGTGACACGCGCAGTATGATCTACTTTATGCTCTTTTCGCAGATAAAACTTTGCCTCAATATACTGATCAAGATTTTCCATTCCTGCTGTAAGCCCTTCTTTAAAGCCCATTGCAATGATTTTTTCTAAATCTTCTAATGCTTCAAAAGTCAGTAACATTTCGACGATGGTGTGCTCACTATGTGCATTAAATCTATTGTACCATTTGTTGCGTGGCATATTTGGATTGATGTTACCCTCTTCATCACAAAATGCATCTATGCCATCATAATGTTGCAATGGAACAACTTCCTTGTAATCAAAACGGCACCAATGTACTTCGTTTTCAGGACTGGTCATATTATAATGCCATACCCCACCCGATCTACAATCCATAGATTTGGTTTTATTTTTGTATGGCTTTGGTGCCCACCATTGGTCCAGAATTTCTGCATCAGTCCATGCCTTCCACACAAGATCAAGATCAGCCGCAAATTCTCTGTTGATGGAGATTGTTTTATTTTCTTTATTGACGATAAAGTCAAATTGTAAGATACTTTTCATTATTTCAAGCGATTAGAGTGATTCAACATAAGCCTTGAAATTGTTTAAAATAGATTGCCAACCAAACTGTTGCATATCTAGAGGGTTTTCGGTTTCTGGGTCAAATGACACCACTATTTCAGTTTTGCCATCAGATTCATTGAAGCTGACATCGCAAAATCGATCTCCAAAGCCATACGTATACGAATTACCCATATCGATTTTGGTGTAAACTGCTAAAAAATCAAAGCCAAAACTTCCATCTCTTGCCTCCATTCTTGCATTGTACTTTCCACCAATGACCATGTCATTTTCTGCACTTGGGCAACACCATGAAGGGTCTGCAAAATTCCAATTAACGATGTGCTTTGGATCGGTGTAATAATCCCATACGGTACTTTTATCAGCGTTTATGATGGCTGACACTGTGATTTTGTTGTTCATTTTGTTTAGTTTAAGATTTTGTTATAGAATATGTTTAGATAAAAATATTGTTAATGCTTGATTGATAAAGTGATCCCAACCTTCTTCAAAATTATGCTGTGCAAAGTCGAGATTATCATAAGGGAAAGATGACAACCCACTGTGGGTAAAAAATAATTTAGTCTTTTCGTTTTCTTCAGAAAGTAAGAAAGTAACATAAGAAATACCCTCATACCCTTCGTATTTCCAGCTATATGTCAATTTTCTTTCAAATTCCACTTCGGTTACTTCGCATAAATGATTGTACTGAATACCATCTTCATGTCCGCCCTTAAATTCGAATTTAAATCCTACTTCAGGTATAAATTCATCTAAATCAAAATACCAAAGTTTCATTAATTCCTTCTCAGTTATCGCTCTCCAAACAAAGCTTATTGGAGCATCAAATACTCTTACGATTTCAATTTCTGGTTTCATTTAGTTTTGTTTGATTTTAAATTTGATAATAAATGATCTAACTGTTCGAATCTTGATTCCCAAATTTTCCTGAATTGTGCAATCCATTGATCAATTTCTTTCATTTTTTCTATATCTAAGTGGTAATAAATTTCTCTTCCTTGTTGCTGTTGATTGATAATTTGACATTCCGTCAATACTTTTAGATGCTTAGAAACGGCCTGTCTACTACTGTCAAAATGTTCTGCTAAAGCATTGGGTGTCATTGCCCCCATGGTAAGCAGAACAATGATTGCACGTCTTGTAGGGTCAGCAATAGCTTGAAAAATATCTCTTCTTACTTCCATTAAAAATCGTATTTGCTATTATTTGGTTGCAAATATATGTGCTACTATATGATTGCGCAAATATTTTTAAGTTTTTTTTCTAAAAATGTTTCTATTTCGATTTTAAAGAATAATGCCTTTGTTTTAAAGCTATTAGCCTTGATTAGCTTTAGAACGAAATATCATTTATGTCTAAACCAACAATCCCTCCGTGAGGACTCATAACCCTTGAAAATGGTATTTATTGGAGCACCGTGTAAAACTTGATTATTGAATTGGGTACGAATTAAATAAATGAAGGCACCCATATCACCTGTATAAGCGGTCGTGTTATCCTCATTATAATTAGCGTGAGTAGCGCAAAGCTTGTCAATAAAAATTTTCATGATTTTGATATTCCCACCGATGATACCGCAGTTTAACAAAGCACTTTCTTTAAAATGATTTTCAAAATCTACATAATCCTTTATTCGATTCCTAAGATGCGTACTATGATTTCTCATCCATTCATTCTCCAGCTTTGATGGTTCGTCTCCGCAGAAAAGTGCGTTTGGGTTATTGGTAAAAAGCGGATGAATGAAAGGATTATTTATCACAACGACGTCGGAAACATCTGTAATGAATAGACTCTTTATTTTATGTGCATTGGTATTTAAAAAATCTTGGTACACAAAATATCGAAATACGTTGGGGTTAAACTTTGAATGGTATGATATCCTTTGAAAATGTACAAAATCGTTTTTTAGCTCTTCACATAATTCGTCTGTGAAGTTATTGTGAAAAAGTATGCCCCTCAATTTTAATTCTGCGATAGATTCCACCCAATCTTTGACAAGGCTATAGTCATTATCCTGTAGTGTATTATTTCGATTTACATCATAAACACCTGTAATATGGCAAGCCATGATAAGTTCAGATTCATTTGGCAATTCAACAATCATTTTTCAATTTATTTTGAATGTAAGGCTATCAACTTCCCGCTGAAAAAGATTAAGAAAGTGACACGGGGAACTTTGTTTTTAACGCAGAACAGATACTATTTGGATTATTGCGATAATAAATATATGACCTGAGATTGACCTTTTTTACACGATATATGTGCGAAGCCTTTTCGTAGAAATTTGCATCAGACGCGTATTGCTTTTGAAATTTAATGTCTAAAAATACTGACCTTCGTCCAAATAAAGTTGCAAAAAGAATACAATAATCAACATGAATAATTTGTGAATAATCATTGTGGTCGATGACATAATAATCTTCGATACGATCTGTAATGGTTTCTGTCGTTGAAGCAATGAGGTCAACATTTTGCATTTCTTTTAAGCAAAACCTTAGGTGATGTGGCTTGTATTCATCATCCGCGTCGATAATGGTAATGAATTCTCCTTTACTCAATAAGACACCTTGATTTATAGATTCGGCTTGTCCTCGGTTTTTATGACGGATATACGTTATTTTGTCTTCGTACCTTTTTGCATAATTGAGAATTAAATCTTGAGTGCCATTGTTGCTACCGTCATCAACAATGATAAATTCAAAACTTTGAAAATCTTGGTTTAACACAGAATTCATTGCTCTTTCTATCAAGTAGTAATCGGTATTAAAGACCGACATGATCACGGATATTGTCATAGGTGGAGACATTATTAATTCTAATTGTTAAGAAAATCGCTCAAAGATACGTTTATCTATGTTTTCTTAATGTTAATTTTGGACTCTATGTCGAATAATGTGCGTAATTGAATTTTAGACTTCTTTCTATAAAGTAAATCACTGCAATAGAATAAGTTTTGGTTTTCTGATGATCTCTATGTAAAAAGGTCTCTTATATGTGGCGTACCTACGGTACTCAATGTTGCTTTTTACCACTAACAATGGTTTGAAAACCATTGTTTCAATATCTTTCGACCTTCTAGGTCTTTCATAAAGGAACATCTGTTGAAAAAAGTTCCTACTTACTTGAAAGTAATTAGTAAGAGAATCAAGACCCGTAGGGTTGATAAATTTTGTAACTGCGGTTTTTAAACCGTAGTTACAAACCTAGAAATAATTATTGAGTGCCATCGGTACGATCCATATTTACCCACACTACTCAGAATAGAACCTAATTTTGGAATATTACAGTACTTCCACTTTCTATTTAATAGAATTTGATTTTAAAGAAAACTTAAATTTCTTAGAGTTAAATAAATGTTCACAGGTGAGGAGTCCATTTTTTTAAAAAATCAATCATTCCGAAGTGCCTTTATAGGATCACTCAACGCAGTTTTTAGTGACTGATAAGAGACTGTGATCAATGCTATTACGACAGCGACTGACCCTATTAAGCCAAAAACCCACCATTCTATATCGATTCGGTAAGTGAAATTTTGTAACCATCGATCTACGAAATAATACCCAAAAGGTACTGCCAAAACGAACGACAAAATGACCAATTGTATGAAATCTTTAGAAAGTAAAATGGTAATTTCAGAAACTTTTGCACCCAATACTTTCCGAATTCCGATTTCTTTTATTCGCTGCTCTGTCATAAAAGTTGCTAAGCCAAACAATCCTAAGCAAGCAATTAAAATGGCCAATACAGATGTATAGGTTATGATATTCTTTTCTCTGAGTTCTTCAGTATATCTGTCCATTCTTACTTCTTCAAGGGTTTGGTATTCCAAAGGTAAATGGGGCTCAAATTGTTTGTAGATGGATTGAATAGCACTCAAGGCTTGTATACTTCTTCCTTCTTTAATTTTGACATGGACCATTCCAGCCTCCGTACCTTTATCCATGAAAAATACCATGGGTTGGATGTTTTCTTTAAAATTATCATAGTGAAAATCCTTAACCACTCCAACGATATTATAGGTAATTTCTGTTCCTTTTAAAGCGTGTTGTAAAGGATCCACATTCTTGGGTAAAATGTTTTTAACAAAAGACTCATTCACCACCAAATTTGAAACCGTATCTTGCGAAAACGATTTTGAAAAATATCTGCCTGTCACTAAAGGAATATTCATCAATTGTAAATGTTGGTCATCAATATGTTCGTAATAAATATAGTCTGTTTCATTTCCATCTATTCTAAATTTAGTCATATTAAAGTCCCCAGATTTTCCTGACACCATTTCAATGTCACTTTGTTCTTTGAGCTCTTCTTTCAGTGCATCTCCTATTTCACCTATCTTTTCCCAAGGCAACCAAAATCTATATCGATTAGCAGTTTCATATCCAAGTGGTTTGGAATTGATGTAAGAGAATTGTTGACCAATAAATACAGTACCAATCATCAATACGCCTGCTAAGGTAAATTGCACAACAACCAAAGCTTGTCTCAATCTATTTTTCGAACCAAAAAGTGACTGTCCTTTTAAACTTTCCATGGGTTTAAATCCTGACATAACAAATGCAGGGTATGCTCCCGCCAACAATGCAATAGTCAAAGTCAAACCAATATATAGCAATATCGATTGGGCCGAAAATAAAATCTCAACATCAAGAAATTTACCCGTCAAATCTGAAAAGGAAGGTAATAAAAAGTAACTTATAAAAAAAGCTGGAATTGCAGCAATAAAGGTAGTAAGCATCGACTCTGACAAAAACTGTGCAAACAATTGCATCTGTGTTCCTCCAGTTGTCTTTCTTACACCAATTTCTTTTGATCTTTGTATGGATCTAGCTAATGATAGATTGACAAAATTAATCGTCGCCAAAAGAATAATCAATAAAGCAATGCCGCTCAGAATTTTGGGGTATTTCACATCAGACCAATGCTTCATGCCATTAGAAGCAAAATATTGTGGGTCAAGGTGCATATTAAAAAAAGGCTGCAATTTGTATTGAATATCAAATTGGAATTCACTTTTAGGATTTTCTATTTTTGAAGCCAAAATTTCTTTGCCAATATGTGAGCTTGCTACTGAGTTAATATTCTTAGTAATATGTTCATTTTTAGTTCCTGGATCTAGCATTACAAAAGTATTGATGCTTGTATTGTACCAGGATTGGCTTGTCAGATCAATTTGATCTTTTTTTATTCTGTACTCAATATTGCACAATAAATCAAATTGAATTGAAGAATTTGAAGGCAGAGATTTGACTACACCAGTCACCTCAAAAGGTACTAGCTCTTCTCCTAAATCACCTATATACATTGTCTCCCCGATAACATCTTTTGTCTTAAAATATTTTTCTGCCATCTTTTCAGTGATGACGACACTATTCATTTTGGAGAGTGCAGAATTTTTATCTCCTGCTATTAAATCAAAAGAAAACATTTTAAAAACAGTATGGTCGCTATATATTAGCTCCTCTTTAAAAGTATCACTTCCTTTCTTCACCAAAGTATTCCAACCATTTCTAAATCTACAGAATGTATTGATCTCAGGAATTTCTTCTTTAAAAATTGGGCCTTGTATAAAGCCCGTATTTCCAGATTTTCGAACTTCACCTTTAGAATCCTTTATATCTGAAACCAACCTAAATATTTGATCACCATTTTTATTAAATCGATCAAATGATAAATCGTCTTTTACATACAGTGCAATAAGCAAGACAACGCTTAAGGCTGTGGTGAGCCCAATGACATTTATGAAGGAATAAACTTTATTTTGGGCTAAGCTCCGAATGGCAATTTTTAAATAATTCTTTATCATTTTTTTTGATTTTAGTGTTTAAGAGTTGTAAAGAAATAACAAATACATTTTGATACGTTCTTGACAATTCCTTAGTTTATTTAAAATTATAACATAAAATTGCATTTATTTTTCTGTTTATTTACTCCGATCTCAGCGACTTCACAGGATTGACCAACGAAGCTTTGAATATCAATGCACCCATTGTCATAAACGAAAGTAATAACGCCAGCAACGGTCCAAAAATGTAATAATACCATTCCACAGAAATACTGTAAGCAAAATTTGCCAGCCATTCACTCGTTAAATAATAAGATGGTATAATCGATAAAATGATTGCTATGCCTACGAGAAAAATAAATTGACCAGAAACAAGCATCATTAAGTGGGAGATGTTAGCTCCCAATACCTTCCTGATACCAATTTCCTTTTTCTTTCTTTCGATGGTAAATAAAGTCAAGCCCAGCAGACCCAAACAGGATAAAAACACAGCAAAACCAGAAAACCACTTAATCAAAATGCCCGTTTGGCCTTCTGATCTATAAAACCAATGGGCATGATCTTTCTGATAGTTGTATTCGAAAATTTGATTGGGTGCAAATTTCTGATAGGTTTTTTCTATCGATTTAAGTGCTATTTCATTATTACTCCCGTCCAATTTTACATATGCAAGCCACGTCCAGGTAGGTCTACATTGCATAATGACAGGGCCAATAGTATTGTGTAATGATTCAAAATGAAAGTCTTTGAGCACACCTACAATTGTGCTTTTCATCCCACGAATATCAATGGATTGACCGATAGGATCTTTCAGATTCATTTGTTTTACAGCTGTTTCATTGATCAATACTGCACTGGTATCTGTACCGATTTCTTTCGAAAATGACCGACCCTCAATGACTTTTAATCCCAAAGATGGAGGCAAATCATGGCTACCCACAATAAAATTAAAGAAGACATCATCGCCTTGTTTTTTATCTGGCCAGCTCACGTCATGACCTCGACTATTACTACGATCAAATGTCGAAGTGGACAAAGCAATGTTTTTGACACCTTTAATGTCAGAAATTTCTCTCATGGCTGTTTCTATTTTCTCATATGGAATTTGATTGGGAAACCAGACCAAATTATTTCCATCTATACCCAAATCTTTAGACTGAAAATAGTCCAGTTGCTTAGATACAATAACAGCACTCGTGATCAATAAAATCGTGATAGCAAATTGACCAGTTACCAACGCCTTTCTAATCAGTGAAGTATTTCCGACTCCAGTAATTAAATTCTTTTTAATTGCTGCAATTGCATCCATTCCTGACAAAACCAAAGCAGGGTAAATACCCGCAAAAACACCAGATACTACCACAATTACCAAAAAGAAAAATAAGCGTTTTGGTACTGTAATATCGACTATTAAATTTAAATCAAACTTGTCATTAAACATGGGTAATATAGCATAAACAATACCTAAAGCGATGACTCCTGATATCACTGCGAGTGTAATCGACTCCATCAAAAAGTGTCTTATCAGAGCCCAACGATGAGCCCCCAAGCTTTTGCGCACTCCTATTTCCTTCAGTCTTTGAGTAGCACTCGCGGTACTCATGTTGACAAAATTGATAATAGAAAGTAATAAAATAGCTAACGCAACAATGGAAAAAAGGCGTATATATTTGATTCGACCTCCCACCATGTGACCATCTTTAAATTCACCTTTTAGATACCAATCCTTCATCGAAAATAAGAACAAATCACATTTCTTTTGATTGTCACTTTGCTGATGAAGCATTGTTTTAATACTTTCATTGATTTTATTAAAATCTGTGTTTGGTTCGAATTTTGCATAGGTTCGTACATTATTTGAGCCCCAGTCATTGACCATAAAAGGGTTAAAACTAAAATAATCGTTGATAGGCATCAGAAAATTGTACCTCATGGTAGATTTTCCTTCTTGAGCTTTTAGCACTCCGACAACTTCATAATTTAGTTGATTACCAGTTTGAATGGTTTTGCCTATGGGATCGGCATTGCCAAAATATTTAGTCGCGAGTTGTTCCGAAATGAGGACGGTATTGGGCTTTCCCAACACGTTTTTCTTGATACCTGAGATCAATTCTACACTGAAAACGTCCATGAACTCCGGGCTTACATAAAGACCAGATTCTGTAAATTTGTTATCTCCTACTGTAAACTGAATTTGATCACCCCAAGAAGCCGTAGCCGCTGAAATTACTCCATCAATGGATTCTACCATTTTTTTTGCCAAAGGTGGTGGTGTAGCAGCATACGTTTGAATTTCTCCGTTTTCGAATGATTGGTTGACCATGATGGATGCGATCTGATCTCTATCTTTTACATCACTGTTGTAACTGTATTCGTTTTCGACCCATAATAAAATGATGAGGAAGGCACTCAACCCAAGACTGAGTCCTAAGATATTGATCGCTGAGATGCTTTTATTCGCCTTTAGGTTTCGAATGCTTGTTTTAATGCTGTTGATGATCATCGATTATTATTTAATTAGTGAAGGAATTTTGAAAATTAGATCGAAAAATATGTTTAACTTCTTTAACTTATTCTCCTTTCAAATTTCACCCAAACCACTATTATTAAACCACCTTCGTGCCAAATACATATAACACTGACATACAACTAATTACAGCTATTTACAAAGAAATTATTGTCCGTATTTGGACATGGGTGTACGCGTAAACATCATCAAATTAATATTGAATAATTGGGTTTAATCATTTCCCATAAAGTCTTTAAATTCTGTCCAAAAGATATCAGCTCTGTCCAACCAAGGATAATGGGCACAATGCTCGAGTTTGACTAATTTACTTCCAGAAAAGGTTTTTTGTATGACTTGGGCAGTTTCAAGAGATATAATATCGTTCAAACCTTGAAAAATTAAGACTGGGATTTTGTTTTGAGCAAACTTATCTACAAAATCATATTTATTACTTTGTAAATCTCGGTAGACCAGTTGATTGATGTTCAAATTCACTTGCAGCATTCGTTCAGCCATAATTGCTTTATATTGCTTATTATAGACATATGCTGAAGCCAATTGTCTAGCTCTTCCGTATTGGGCATCTTTATTTTCTGGAGCTTGAGCAAGGATACTTTCATAAAAAGTCATACTATCTCTTTCCTCTTGGCTTAGATTATTTTGAATTCGATTACCAACATAATTTAAAAAATCGAGGTTTAATCCTCCAGAATTGGAGAAGATGATTTTGTTAATCGATTTTGGAAAAGTATAGGCATATTGTGCTGCTAATAAACCTCCAAAAGATTGCCCCAACACTGTCCAATTCTTTATATTTAAATGATTTCTCAAGATTTCAAGATCGTCAACCATATTTTGCATATTTATGGTGGTTTGATTTATTTCATTAATCTTTGATTTTCCAGTACCTCTTTGGTCATAAATGATGCACAAAAATCCTTGTTTTGAGATTTGTTCTGCTAATGTTGCAAAACCTTCGCAATTCATCCCCGGACCACCATTTATAATGACGATGGGCTTTCCTTTTCCAAATGTACGATAGTGGATGATGCCGTCTTTTATAGGTATATACTTACTTTCCTGAGCGCAACAAAACGAAATCAAGAAGCACATTCCAAGTACCATTTTTATCTTATACTTCAACATAGAAAAAATTAATATTTACCATTACAAACGTGAGCATACCTCTTAAAATTTGTCATATCCTGCTCATTTGTAAAAAATCTCAAGAGCAATAAAACCTATCGGTCCAAAATACTTGTTGTAAAGATAAAATTTTAAATTATGAAAAAACTAATTCTATTTGTCTTGCTTTCTATTGTATTGGTGTCATGTGAAAAGGAGGAAGTGGAAACAGGTAGTGTCACTGTAAGATTATCCTTAGATTTTAGAGAGGGAACAATAGGTGTTTTTGACATGGCAAGTTTAAAAAATAACATTTTCGATCCGCGCACGGCTATTAAAACCCAAAAAATCACTTCTAGTCAAGTGACCATCGATGGATTATTGCCCATGAACTATGTGGTGGGTATTATTGAGTATGGAAACATTTACATCAAAGTAACTCAAGTGCAAAAAGGAAAAGTATCCGAAGTAACCTTATAGCTTTAGAAAATAAATAATGAAATAATCGTTTATAAATATTGCTTCTAGATAGGCTGTCCCACTGGAGTCTGAACCTTACACATAATCTGTCCTGATACCTATATTGATAAATCCTGCATAGGTTTTCCGAATTTTAGCCAATGCAAAATAGTGGTCATCGTTTTCTATACAAAATTGCCAATATTCTATTTCTTCATTCATATCGCAATCTGGCCAAAGATCCAAAACCATCTCTGACAAATCTATAAAATGACTTTTATTTTGTCTTTCTAGCTCCATTTATCAATCTTTTGACCTAAAACATCAAAATTGTGAATAACAAATTGCACTTCTGAAAAATTGGTCTATGTTTTACCCCGCAGCTCTAAAGAGAGCCATAAGCCAAATTTTAAAATGTTTTTGATTTGGTTTTCCCTTTCAAGGGAGTTAGTGGGTAAAATCAAAAACATTTTTGTGCAATTTGTTATACACACACATCAAACTGTCAATTCATTTTCACCCTTTATTTCAATTCCCTTGTCAAAAGTTTTAGCGATAATATTCAGAATGCCACCCGTCCCTATTGAAAAATCCATAAACAAAATTAAATGCAATTTTAAATGTTTGTATTGCAAAACCTACAAGACCTAACCAAGCCATTACTTCCAAAAAATTGAGTAAAGTATCAGATTTCTTTTGCATGTTGAAGAATTTCGAATTGTGTATTACAAATATATTCAATTCTTATTGTTTAACAATATATTTTACATGTTTTTAGCTAAACCATTTAGAGATTTGAATAAATAGAAATGAATCATTGACAAATTCAAAACACAAACACCATCATTGGAAAATAGTAATGAGAAGAAAGTTTTTTTTATTGTACATTAGAATATATATCGTTCAAACATTACCTTTACTGATCGATTAATCGATTACAATAATTCAAATGAATAAAGCAAAATTAACGATCATTCTTGCAGGCATCCTTGTAAGTACCACAATTCAAGCCCAATTGTTTAAGCAAAATGAGTGGGAACAACCCCAAATTCTTGACATTGGGAAAGAACCACAGCAAGCCTTTTTCATTCCTTTGAGCAATACTAAAGAAACAAACGAAAACTCGACAAGAGTATTCTCCTTAAATGGTACTTGGAAGTTTAATTACGTAGATAAGCCTTCTGAACGACCTCAAGATTTTTACAAAAATGATTTTAGCGACAATAGTTGGAAAAATATTGCCGTACCGTCCAATTGGGAGTTGCAAGGATTTGGTATCCCCATTTACACCAACATTGTATACCCTTTCCCAAAAAATCCACCATTCATAGATCATAACTACAATCCAGTGGGTACCTATCGCAGGGAATTTACGCTACCCGAAAATTTTAAAGGCAATGATGTTATTCTGCATTTTGGGTCTGTGACTGGATGTATGTATTTATGGGTGAATGGCAAGCAGGTTGGGATGAGTAAGGTCAGTAAAACTGCAGCCGAATTTGATATCACTAAGTATCTCCAAGATGGAAAAAACTTAATTGCTGTTCAGGTTTTTCGATGGCATGATGGAAGTTATTTAGAAGATCAGGACTTTTGGAGGATAAGTGGCATCGAGCGGGATGTGATGCTTATCTCTAGGCCTGCCCTCCACCTAAAGGATATAAAAATTGAAAGCACCTTGACTAACAATTACTTAGATGGTATTCTAAATATTCAAGGCATTGTAAAACAAAAAATATCTACACCTTCCTTCGCAAATAGTGTTTTACAAGATTCTGATGGTAAAGTGATCAGCAGTAGTCAATCTGTGATTAATAACAATGAGTTTAAATTCAATACGACTATTAAGAACGTAAAACAGTGGAGTGCAGAAAAACCTAATTTGTACGACCTTACAGTCACCATAGCGGATAGAAATGGATTAGATGGAGAGACCATCAAACAAAAAATTGGCTTTAGAAAGGTTGAAATTATTAAAGGTAATCTATTGGTCAATGGGCAACGTATCCTAGTGAAAGGAGTAAATCGACATGAACACGACGAGGTAAAAGGCCATGTTCCAAATAAAGAATTGATGATCAAGGATATACAACTTATGAAACAATATAATATCAACACGGTCAGAGCGTCACATTACCCAAATGACCCACTATGGTATCAACTGTGTGATGAATATGGATTATACGTAGTAGACGAGGCCAATATAGAAAGTCATGGAATGGGTGCAGCACTTCAAGATATCATTGATACTACCGTTCATATAGCGTATCTACCACAATGGGAAGCCGCCCACATGGATAGAATCAAACGAATGTATGAACGAGGTAAGAACTTTACTTCGGTGATCCTTTGGAGTATGGGCAATGAATGCGGCAACGGCAAAGCTTTTAGAGATGGGTATACATGGCTTAAAAAAACAGATCCGTCAAGGCCCGTCATGTTTGAACAAGCTGGTGAGGAGTTTAATACGGATATTGTGGCCCCAATGTATCCATGGATCAACAGAATGAAAGCATATGCAAATAATCCTACTAAAACACGTCCTTACATTATGTGCGAATATTCACACGCGATGGGTAATAGCAATGGAAATTTTAAAACCTACTGGGATATCATACGAGGTAGCAATAATATGCAAGGTGGGTGCATATGGGATTGGGTAGACCAAGGCATTGCCACCAAAGATGAAATTGGAAGACCATATTGGGGATATGGTGGCGACTTTGGTAGTCAGCATTTTACCAACGATGAAAACTTTTGTGCAAATGGCTTGGTGGCGGCAGATAGAACACCTCATCCTGGTATTTACGAAGTAAAAAAAGTATATCAAAACGTTATTTTCAAAGCAGTTGACCTTGATAAAGGCCAATTTTCAGTTTTTAATGAATTTAACTTTACTTCATTAGACGAGTTTGTTTTTACAGCACAGGTTAGCAAAAATGGAATAGTGACGAATACTTTTCCAGTATCATTAAATACAAAACCTGGTCAAACTCAAAATTTCACAGTGCCATATGGTATGATTAATACAACTGATGGAGAAGAGTATTCGATACAACTTTTTGGCTACACGAAGCAAGCTTCTAATTCCATACCAGCAAATCACGAGATCGCAAGAGAGCAATTTATCATCAACAGTAAATGGTTTACTAATAAACTAAAAAGTGCGTCACAGTTAAAGATTACAAAAAATGGCAATTTCCTTACTTTTGAAAGTGGTAAAATTAAAGGTAGTTTTAACACTGCCAACGGAAATTGGAATAGTTACACTTTGAATAATAAATCTGTGATCCAAAAGTTTCCTCAACCATATTTCTGGCGAGCCCCGATAGATAATGATTTTGGCAGTCAAATGCCTAATAGTCTTGGTGTTTGGAGGACAGCACACCATAATTTAAGAAAAGAACAGGTTGAAGTTTTACACGAGTCAACAGATAGTTTGGTGATAGAAGTCAAATACCTTCTCACGGATATTGGTGCCAAATATCAATTGCGATATACTGTATTGGGTGATGCATCCGTAATTTTACATTCCGCTATAGATTTCTCCAACACAACGTTACCCGAATTACCTCGTTTTGGCATGCGGATGGAATTTGCTAAAGATTATTCAAAAATCAATTATTTTGGCCGTGGGCCATTTGAAAATTATAGTGATCGTAATACTGCATCGTTTATTGGTCAATATGAATCTACGGTACCTCAACAATATACAAAATACATACGCCCTCAAGAAAACGGGTATAAAACAGATGTACGTTGGATTGAGTTAAAGAATAATGCTGGTATAACTTTTAAAGTAGAAGCCATAGCGCAACCTTTATCTGTAAGTGCGCTCCACAACCACACCGAAGATTTTGACCCGGGTGTCACTAAAAAGCAACAACATTTAAGCGACATAACGCATCGTAACCTCACGGTACTTCATATAGATCACTTACAACGTGGATTAGGTGGTGACAATAGTTGGGGGGCTTTACCGCATGACGAATATAGATTACTCAAAAAGAAATACAGCTATAGCTATAAGATTGAGATTAAGGAGTAGCAAAATGGTGTGGTTGTAAAATCATCTAGACTTACAGCCACAATTTGATAGTTCATTAAAAACACAAATTTGAATAAATAATATCATATATCTTTCACAAAATGCCATTTGTTTATCAATCGGCCAATCAGCCTAAATCTTCACACCCCACTCCCCATTTAACTTCCTACCCAATAGCCCATCAGCTTCTTTATCTCCTTTGAATATCTCTTTTTTAGGGTTCCAAACTAAAGGTCGATTCAGTTGGTACGCTATATTGGCAATGTTGCATAAAGAGGATGTTCTGTGACCAATTTCTACATCGCAAATGGGTTTAGTTCGATTTCGTATGGCTTGAAGGAAGTCAGTATAGTGATTTTCGCTTTTGTAGACGTGTTTTTCATTTTGACCTATCACTTTGGTAGCTAAAGATACGGGAGTGGTTTCGATCTTTCTACGACCTACTTTAAGCTCGCCTTCTGAGCCAATGAAATGAATAGCATTATTCCAATCCCAAGGTTCGTGGGTCATGGTGATGCCATTTTTGTATTTGATGGTAAGGTGTTGAATATCTTTGCCATTTGGAGGGGTGAAAGATTCGGGTCCACTATCATCCATATCTAAAGCCCACTGCACGATATCAAACATGTGTGCACCCCAATCTGTCACCATACCACCTCCAAATTCGCTGTATAATCGCCAATTTGGAAAAACGTCTTTGGATGTTGGAGGAGCTAATTCAGCATTAAAAGGAGCGTACTCATTAGGTCCTAACCACAGTTTCCAGTCAAGACCTTCGGGTATAGATTCCTCTGGTAAATTGTATTTCACGGGTGGTTTTCCGATGTTGACTTTGATGTGTTTTATATCGCCTAAGTACCCATTTCGCACAATTTCTGCTGCTTGACGGAATTCTGGCCAAGAGCGCTGCATACTTCCTGTTTGGAACACTCTTTTGTGCTTCCTTGCGGCATTGACCATAGCTCTACCCTCTTTTACTGTGAGGGCAAGTGGCTTTTCGCAAAAGATATCCTTGCCAGCTTCTGCGGCTCTTACTGACATTACTGCGTGCTGATGATCAGGGGTGGCAATGACCACTCCATCTATATCTTTTCTAGACAATAATTCTCGATAGTCTTTATATACACCTATTTCTGGGCAAGACCCAAGGTTAGGATTCTTAGCATATTGATCTTTAACCCGCTCTATCATCAATTCTGCCTTGGCTTTATACACTTCGCTTATGGCCGTGATATGGATTTCATTCGTGTTCAAAAATGAATTTGATAAACCCCTACCCTGTTTACCCGTACCGATAAAACCAAGATTGATCTTGTCACTTGGGGCTTTGTATAGCTCTCCAAATGCATTTTTACCACCCAAGACATGGCGAGGCACGATCATAAAACCTCCAATGACGGTGGCTGCTTGTGTTAAAAATGTACGACGATTGTGGATAGATTTATTTTTCATTTTTATAATTTTATTATTTCATTTTCTTTTACTTCAAATCTAATTTTGATTATGGATTACCATCTATTGCTTTCCATTCTTTTGTTCCCATCAACTTTTTGTGGGCTGCAATCGTCGAGGCGAGCTTTTGTGTTGTAAGGTTATATACTTCTATTTGTTGGGCAGTAGGTGGATGATCACCACTTGCCATTAACAATTCTTTGCCGATTGCTAGAAAACGCTCTAAAACTCCGACTGGATTACGAAAATTATCTTGCCTTGCACCTGTCTGCATGATATCAAAAAGCCCGCTTTCAAGCTGATATACTTGATCTTCAAGGCTGACTAAATCTTTTTTCTTCTGATCTGACTTTTCCGTGGCAATGGCATCCATGAGTGTTTTTCGTTGTTTTTCCATGTCTTCAATGAGTCGAACGGTAGATTTAATATCTCGATTGAGTTTTACACCAAATTCATACTGCTTTTTGATATCTTCCGAGGTATTGGGCATATTTGGGTCCTTTTTTACCTCTACAATTTGTTCTTGCACTTTTTTATCCGCTACATATTGGATGCGGTATTTACCATCAGGAACCAAGGGTGAGTTTAAGCCTGGTTGCATATCCAAATCCCAAGGATATATTGCTCTTGTGCCTTCTTTATCGAGCTCAACCCAATCTATACCACGAGGTTTGGTCCTGAGTCGTGGGAGTTTGGCTGCTTCTCCTCGAAGATCCCAATTGGTGCGAAAAATACCGGTCTTATTAATACCTGTATACTTTCTAATCGTATCTCCTTTCATGTCCAAAACAAGAATAGAAGCGGCTTTTGACAAAGTGTCTTTTTGGTAGTAATTGATGGATGCTCCATATGAAGGATTCTGCCCCGGGAACGAGCCACTTTCTGCGTGTGTGCCTTGCAGCTTTTGAAATCTGTAAGCGGGTCTTATGCTAAATAAATGAATGGGCTTTTCTTTATTTTGGAGCGTCCATTCTCGGATAGGTGTCAAGTCGTCAAGGATATAAAAGCCTCGACCATACGTACCAATGGCCAAATCACCAAAATGATTTTGAACCGCAATGCCATAAACTGGAGCTGGAGGAAGGTTATTTTTGAGCCTAGTCCAATTCTGACCATCGTTGTGAGAAAAATAAAGACCGTTGTCACAACCTGCATAAAGTAATCCTTTTACAGCTGGATCTTCTTTGATTTGAAAAATTGTAGATTGCTGATTTTGAGGTATATCGCCTGTGATTTTTGTCCAAGTTTTACCATTATCTGTGGTTTTGAAGATGTAAGATTTGGTATCTCCAATGTAATTTAATCGATAAGAGACATAACATGTTTTAGCATCAAAATGGGAGGCCTCGATACAAGAAACCGTTCCATCTTTGGGGAGACCTGAGATGTTGTTAGTAACATTTGTCCAGTTTTTGCCACCATCGGTAGTCAAATGAAGTAGACCATCGTTAGTACCCACCCACAAGGTTCCTTCTTTGACTGGAGACTCTGCCATGTTGAGCGTTGTGCAACCATCCCAAGTATTGAGGTTGTCGTATGCTATCCCACCTGAGTTATCCATCTTGGTTGGGTCTGCAGTTGTAAGATCTGGGCTAATTACCTCCCAAGATTGTCCTCCATTGGTGGTTCGGTGTATGAATTGACTACCAACCCATACCGTACCTTTAGTATGTTTAGAAAGAACCATAGGAAAATTCCAATGCCAACGGTATTTCACATCAGCGGGCTTCCAACCATATTGTGTTTCAGGCCATACGCGCACATCTCGCGCGATGCCCGTATTAAGATCTGTGACATCTAATCCGCCATCATAACATCCTGACCAAATGAGATTTTGTTGAAAAGGATCAGCCTGAGCAAAACCTGACTCACAACCACCTACATTTTGCCAATGACTCAAGGTGATACTCCCCGTTCTGCTATTGGATGGACCTCGATAGGAATAGCCGTCTTGACGATTGCCGTACACATTATAAGGTATCTGATTATCCACTGCAACATGGTACATTTGTGCAATAGGAAGATTGATATTTTGCCATGTCATACCGCCATTAGAAGACATATTCATACAACCATCATGAGCGACCATTTGTCTGTTTGGGTTTTTTGGATCAAACCACATATCGTGACAGTCACCTCCCATTGCCCAAGGACTGCCAAGTGGTTTTGCCCAAGTTTTACCGCCATCCAAAGATTTGCTTATATTGACACATATCGTATATACTTCATCTGCATTTCCTGTAGAGACGCGGACTCTGGTGTAATAACCTGCTCGTTGAGCCATAGAATGATCTTTTTTGACAAGCGTCCAAGCATTTCCTCCATTTTCAGATTTGTAAAGTCTTGGTTCTTTATCTTCGACAAGGGCATATATGACATTAGAGTTAGATGGAGCAATACAAACGGAGGTTTTACCTACAGGATGATTTGCACCGAATTCTATGCCTTTGGTATTCATCGGTTCCCACGTTTTTCCAGCATTGGTAGATCGATAGATCCCACTACCCTCTCCACCCGATTTTAAGCCCCAAGTCTTAATATCAGCTTGCCACATGGCCGCAAAAAGTATGTTTGGGTTGTTTTGATCTACTTCTATCTCATTACAGCCTGTATATTCATTAACAAAGAATATTTGTTGCCAAGTCTTACCACCGTCTATCGTTTTGTAGACACCTTTATCTTTTTGAGGTGCGTGGGTATTACCCAATACTGCTGCATAGACGATATTGGTATCTTGAGGATGCACTACGACACGACCAATACGAGCGGAAGTCTCTAATCCCATATGTTTCCACGTTTTGCCAGCATCAGATGATTTGTAGATACCATTGCCATATTGATGGGCAGGACGAATTACAAATGATTCCCCTGTTCCACACCATATTTGATTCTGATTAGAAGGCGCTATTGCTAATGACCCAATTGCTGCAACATCCTGATCATCAAAAATGGGTTTCCAATTGATTCCGCCATCTTCCGTCTTAAAGATACCTCCAGAAGCCGCACCGACGTAGGATACCATGGGGTTGCCAGCCTCTCCCACTACGGCTATGGTCCTATTGCCATCTACACCGATATAGCGAAATTTTAGGTTATCAAATGGTTTTTGTGAATTCACTTGTCCAATAAGTAATGCAGATTGGATAAAAATGAACATAAAAAAACAACATTGTTTCATAATGACAAGATTTAAGTTTTGAATCAAGGTCAATAATAATAAGAAAGTTGGAAAAAGGTGGTATTTAAAACCTAAAATAATAGGAAATCGATTTTAGGTTTTATTATAAAAGATTAAAAAAGCAAATCTTTAATTATATTTTTAAATAAACTTTGAATTTAGGGCATTATTTTATTTAATTCAGTAAGGTGAATTAAACATATTGATAGGTTTAAAATAAAACTACATTTTGAGATTTATAATCACAAAGTTGAGTTTTGTCAATGTTAAAATTTATAACCAATAAAAAATTACACGTTAAATAATAAAATATATTACACGTATAAAAATTGTCTTATCTTTACATAAAATATTAAAATGAATACAAAACTAACTTTAACAATGGAACAAGATGTCATTGAGAAAGCAAAAGAATATGCTCGAAAAAAGGAACAAAGTCTTTCTGATTTGGTAGAAAACTATTTCAAGGCGCTAGTTGAAAACAAATCAAGTACCAAAGATGAATTAACACCTATGGTTAAAGCCCTAAAAGGATCATTCAAAGCACCAAAACATTTTGACTATAAAAAAGAATTAATGTTGAGTCTTGAAGAAAAATATTTGTAATGGATAACATTTTGATTGATAGTGATGTAATTCTTGATATACTTTTAGATAGAAAACCATTTAGTGATAATGCCTCAATCATTTTAGCTCGGTGTGAATCTGGAGAAATTAAGGGGTTTATTACACCTGTGATTTTGAGCAATATTTATTACATTCTTTGTAGAAATTCGAAACATGAAAAAGTAATCAGCAGCTTAAAAATATTAGTTAATATATTGGAAATTTCAATAATAGATAAAACTTCAGTCATAAAAGCATTAAATTCAGGCTTTAAGGATTTTGAGGATGGACTACAAAATTTTTCAGCAGAAACAACTGAAGATATAAAAATTATCATAACTAGAAACTTAAAAGACTACAAAAAGAGCAACTTATCTGTTATGACACCTGACAACTATTTAGAATCAATTACAAGAGCGTAATTTAATATTCATGCAAAACAACTATTTCATAAGTGTCGATTGGGGAACTACAAATCTGAGGATTCGATTGGTCAAAACTCCTACACTTGAAATTGTAGAAGAAGTCATATCAGAAAAAGGCATAAAGGCAGTGTATCAAGAATGGCTGAATGATGGTGGTAACCGAGTGTCTTTTTATTTAGATTTGTTGGGTCGGGAGATACATCAATTTACAAATCAAATTGAATCTTCGACAGCGATTGTATTATCTGGGATGGCATCATCCAATATTGGGCTGCGAGAACTACCCTACAGCACTTTACCGCTTACTTTAAAGGAGATTAACCTCAACATGGTGCGTATTGATTCAAATTTGACCCATCCAATATATTTGATATCTGGTTTGAGGTCTGAAACAGATGTCGTACGTGGTGAGGAAACACAATTGATCGGTCTTTATGAGAAAGAGTATGAAGATCAAAATGTAGTTTTTGTGTTACCAGGTACACACAGTAAACACATTTTTTGCACTAAAGGAGTTATTACTGATTGTAAAACTTTTATGACGGGAGAATTATTTGATATAATCATGAATCATTCCATTTTAAAAAACTCCATACAAAAAAATACAAATGTTAAACCTAATTGGCAAGCATTTGAAGAGGGAGTTAGGAAAGCCCAAAGTAATGATACGATATTAAATTCCCTGTTCAAAATTAGGACAAACTCACTATTCAACGAGAAAAATGATTTTGAAAACTATAATTACTTGAGTGGGTTATTAATTGGTGAGGAGATCAAAACGTTGATGACAAATTCCTCTGATAAAATAATCTTATGTGCTGGGAAAAAATTGAGTGAATTGTATAGCAGAGCAATTGACATTGTAGGTTTAACTTCTAAAACGGAAGTGGTTAATAAAGATATTGTAGACTTAGCTGTGGTTAAAGGGCAATATGTGTTACTTCAACATTACCTATATTAAAAACAAAATAAATGAAGTATAGTATCGAATTGTTTGAAAAAATGCCTGTCGTCGGAATTTTGCGAGGATTTACTTTATCAACCATAGAGGAAATCATTCCTTATTATAAAGAAGCTGGATTTACCACATTGGAAGTGACAATGAATTCACCTGATTTATCCAAAACAATTGCCACTTTGACCAAGAATCATCCCGACCTCAATATTGGTGCAGGTACTGTGTGTAACCTAGAAGAACTTAAAATTGCGGTAGATTCTGGAGCTTCCTTCATAGTAAGTCCTATACTCGATGAGCAAGTCATAAGCTATTGCCTCAAACAAAGCATCCCAATATTCCCCGGAGCATTTACGCCTTCAGAAATATATAAAGCGGCACAATTAGGGGCCACTGCCGTTAAAATTTTCCCGGCTACGGCTTTAGGGCCAACATTTGTAAAAGATATCCTAGCCCCATTAAGTTCATTAAAATTACTGCCAACTGGTGGGGTTTCTTTAGAAAATGTCGAAGCTTACATTAAAGCGGGTGCCTATGGTGTGGGCATGGGTGGATCATTATTTGATGGTAAAATGATGGCGGATAGGGATTATGTAAGTTTGTACCAGCATTTTAAAGAGATAAGTTTAAGGGTGAACAAAACCCGTAACCAACTTGACGTTATTACAAGGGTTATTTAGCAGCTGGCTATTAGCTTTTAGCGAAAATCGACATTGTGTATATTAGAAAATTGGATCATTTATTTGAACATAGAACTATTTGAACATTAGGTCATTCCCATTATTGTATCATTTGAGCATTATACCATTTGAACCTTAACAAATTATTCAATTTACCCTATTGCCCTGATTTTTATTGTTTTCCTAATGGCAAACCAAATTTATTTGGTTTTATATTTTGTCAAATAAATTTGGCAAGCCATAATGAGCCGGCCGTCACTCAATCTGGGCCATAAAAAAAGCCCCGATTTCATTTTACTGAAACCGAAACTCTTTTATTTACGTTGCTCTAGCTAACAGCTAATTGCTCAAAGCTCACAGCTTATTCTATAACTAACATCTTTCTGTGTGCGCTAAAGGCTCCTGATTCAACCTTATAGATCAAGATACCTGATGCTTCGTTCAATTGCTCACGCGTGATCGTCGCTTGATTTTGCCCAGCTTCGCCTTTAGCGTCATATGTCCGTATGACTTTACCGGTTATGTCTAGGACGGTCAGTTTTACTGTACCTGCCTCAGGCAATGTGTAGTTGATCACGGTACTTGTCTTCCATGGGTTTGGCTCGTTTTGGCCTACTGCGAATGATCGGCCTTCCTTGCCTCTCACTTCTAGTTCAATGCCGCTTCGCTCCATGTCTGCACCTACATATGCTTCTGCTCCTGTCACTTCACTTGTGATCTGGAGTACATTTGATAATTGCAGTGCTTTCGTAGCTCTGAATGTCAGTCGCATCACTTCACTGCCTTGGGATACTGTGGTGCCATTTGCAGATGCCCAGCTCATCGTAGTTTTGTCTTTGCTTACTTTTCCTACGTGGTCTGCTGTCATTTCTATCGCTCTACCGTCTATGCTTATTACCTCCATTCCATCGTGGCTTAGCGTCAGCTGCATACCGTGTACTTCGTTGAATTGTTCTGCTGTTAGGGATATTTCTACCTCTTCACCTGCTTTCATTGCCCTATCTTCTACGCTCAATCTCACACCTGTGCTTCTAGGTTGTGTAGATTTGCTTACCGCATTGGCACTCGCTGTACCGTCTACATCACCAAGTTTTACGCCTATGAAGTTGTTATTAAAAGTGGTCTCCGTCAATACTCCGTGGCTTATCACTTCTCGGAATGGCCATGGACCGTTCTCCATCCTATCGCTTGCATCGATAAATCTCCAACTTGGCATATCTTCGATTTTGTCGGTGATACCCAAGATCATTTTTCTTAATGTCACGATATCGTTCACTCGGACCGCCTCATCTCCATCTGCATCCGCTGCTATCATCTGATATGGATTTTCCAACTTCTTAATACCTAAGATGTGTCTTTGTATCTGTACTAAGTCTAGCGTATTCACTCCATTCATGTAGTCTCCAACCTTCTTGGCTTCGATCGTATAGTTTACCCCGATTGGCAATGAATTGAATTCATACTTACCATCTTTATCTGTCTTCGTCGCTATTGGATAATCTGGTAATTCAGCTTTCAAGCTTACTTCTACTGCGTTCATCATCTCTACTGATTCTGTCTGTACTGTACCACCTAATGTCACTAACGTTTTTGCTCCACAGCCACTTTGATTGTCTATTAAGGTCAATCTTGTGCTACAGAAGTCACTGCCTTGTATTGTACCTGCTTTGAACCTTCTCAGATCCCACACTCGCATCTCTACTATCACTGGGGCTCCTACTTGTGATGAATCTACCTTACAGCCAAATTGCATGCCTGATGTACCCCCTGTAAGAACTCTTTCGTCTGGCTGAGCAGTACCATTTGGTAAAGTTGGTCTCTTTCTTATTGATACATCTGGTATCCACAACTGTGCAGTTCCTTTATTGTACGCTTCCAATGCTAATGCATAAGCAGCATCTGAACTTCTTCTTCCGTCTACTTCACTATTATCATATGATAAAAATTTACCCGCACCCGTAAAGTAGTGTCTATAAGTGATTGAATCTGTACCTGCTCCTGCTGGGTGTTCGAAATTTCCTCCTCTATTGAATGTGAATAACATACCTCCTGATCCACAATTTGTGAAACTTCCTCTGTCGAAGTCTTTTGCCCACAACTCTACTAATCCATTCTTCATAACTGCGCTACTTAAGCTTACGCAATATGGTGTCGCTGCTTTTGGCCAGATACCTATCGTGTTTCTACATTCTGTCACATTGCCACATCCATCTCTTACGATATATAGTACTCCATGCACCCCTGCTGATAATCCTGTTGGGTGCGTGAATGTCGGATTTGTTCCTCTTAATTCTAAACCGGTACTTAGTCCATTGACTGTTCTAAACTCTGTGTACAGGCTAGCGTTGTTGATTTGCATTGCTGTTGGATTGGCTATGTTTGGATATATTCTAATTCTCCATGATAAACCTGCATCGCATAATCCTTCGTCTGTTGCTTCTGGGCTCAAGGTGAATTGGGCTCTACAATTCGCATCCAATATGTCTGTATCTACGCTTGGACAGACTACCATCTCAGGTGCTACGGTGTCTTCGTATTTGTAGATGGTCTCTCTGCAGGCTGCTTTTTCATTGCAGCACCAGTTGATGTAGTCAAATTTTACAATCCACTTTTTGCAACCTTCGCCCACACTATATTCTTCTATCGTGATTTTTCTACCTAATACGTTACATCCTGGATCCTTGAAATTAGGATTAAACCTCGGTAATCCATTTGGAGTAAACCCATTGGTACTTACCGGACCAGGTCTACCATTGAAATAGTTTCCACAATTATCTGAAGTTTCAAGCATTGTATAAGGTAGTTTTGGATCTTCTCCATTTTCACCTTCACACAAACCTATTATTGATGTATCTACTGTACAATTTACTGGAAACTGTCCCTTTATAAAACATCCTTCTTGACCAAATTCTCTGAAATCGTTTATTCTAGCCCTCACCGTATTATTCAATACATCTTCCTCTGTCAACTC